>CAWIOM010000001.1:0-66816 GCA_963837735.1 uncultured Solirubrobacterales bacterium
CGGGCCCGCTCCCGTTTCCTCCACATCGTCATGTCGATGTAGTAGCCGGCCGGGATGTAAAAGATGAGCATCAGCGCCGAGAGGGCGATCGCGGCGCCGGCCGGCCGTTTGAAAGCCACGAGCAGGAGGATCGCGAAGATCACCGCGGCGACGACGCCGCGGATGACCGAGTTGCGCCAGGTCGGCGGGCTGTCGTCGCGCCGGCCGGTCCCGGACCGCTTCGAGCGGGCCTGGGCTTTTGCCTCCTGGCGGCTGCGCGGGCGGGCGCGGCGCTTGCTGTCGATGCGGCCGCCCTGGGTACCTTTGTGCTTCTTGCGGCGCTTCTTCTTGGTCTGGGCCACGGCCCAAATCTAGTCGGTCGACCGTTCCGGGCGCGGCGCCGGTCAGTCGGCCAGGCGCCGCTCGATCGTCTGCGCGGCCGGGTCGAAGCCGCGGATCGGCACGTCGTCCGGGTAGCCGGCGAGCGCCGCCTCGGGCACGAGGCCGACCAGCTCCGCCTCCAGCGGGCGGGCGCCGAGCGGCGCCGCCAGCTCTCGTACCCGCTGGATCACCGCAGCGAGGGGGGTCGAGACGGGGTCGTGGACGTTGGTCGAGACCTGGGCGCGGCCGCTGTCGAGGAGGAGGCCCATCGCCCGCACGCCGGGCAGCCCGCCGCCGGACTCGCGCAGGCCGGCGGCGACCGCGCGGGCGAGCTCGAGATCGCCGCTGTCGAGCTCGACGTTGAAGGCGGCCAGCGGCGGGCGGGCGGTGACGAGGGTGGCGCCGGCGCTCGGGTGGGGCTCCGCGGGGCCGCGGTCGGGCACCAGCTCGCCGCTCGCCATCCGCAGCCGAAGCCCGGCGATGCCGCCCCTGCGGAAGTGGGCGCGCTCACGGCACTCGGGGGCGGCGGCCAGCTCGCCGTAGAGGAAGACCGGGACGCCGAGGGCAGCGATCCGCTCGGCGGCGGCGAGAGCGGCCCGCTCGGCGGCGGCGCGATCGGCCGGGTCGAGCCAGACGAGCGGACAGACGTCGAGGGCGCCGACCGCCGGGTGCAGGCCCGCATAGGAGGACATGTCGATCGCCGCGATCGTCGCCTCGGCGCCGACGGCAAGGGCGTCGAGGAGAGCCTCCGCCCCGGCGTCGGGCGCCGCGACGGGGCCGGCGAGGGTGAGGACGGTGCGGCCGTGGTCGGCGTCAGAGTGGCGGTCGAGGAGCCGGACGCCGCCGGAGAACGCCTGCTCGAGGTCGGAGATGCGGGCGTCGTCGCGCCCCTCGGAGACGTTGGGGACGGCGAGCAGAGGCGGCACGCTCAGACGAGCAGCTCGCCGGCCCGGACGAGCGGCTCGCCGTCGACTTCGACCGTCGGCTCGAGGATTACGCAGTCGAGGTGGACCGGGACCTGGACAGTGCCGCCGATCGCCGCCGAGGCGCCGAAGGCGACGTGGGCGGTGCCGAGGATCTTCTCGTCCTCGAGGATGTTGCCGGTCAGGATCGCCTCTTCGTTGGTGCCGATCCCGAGCTCGGCGACGTTGGTGCCGTCAGCGCCGTGCGCGGTCAGCAGGGCGAGCAACTCCTCGCCCTCGGTCCCGACCGCGTCGGTCAGGTGGCCCCCGCGGACGGTGAGCGGGACCGGAGCTGCGACGCGGCCGACGCCGGCGATCGAGCCGTCGACGACCAGCGAGCCCTCCCCCGTCCCCTCCAGCGGCGCGATGAAGCCCTCGCCGCAGGGCAGGTTGCCGAAGGCGCCGCGGGCGCTGAGGTCGCCGGCGTCGACGATCGAGCTGCGCGTCTCCAGGCCGAGGCGCAGGTCGCTGCCGTTGGCGCAGGTGATGCGGGCCTCGGCGCCGCCGTCGAGCAGCGCGCAGATCGCCTCGCCGCGGCGGCGAAGCTCGTCCATGTCGGCGCCCATCACCCGGGCCAGCATCTCCTCGGTGACGCCGGGCATGGTGCCGATCCTGGCCCCGGCCTCGCTGGCGGCCTTGCGAGCCGCGGTGTGCGAGAGCGACTGCACGGTGGGCGCGATCACGACGTCGGCGGCGAGCATCGCCGCGGCGACCGCCCGCGGCGGCTCGGCCGCATGCGACTCGCGCTCGCCCATGATCGCCAGCGTGGCCTCCGCGCCCACGTCCTCGGCGACCGTGCGCAATGCCCCTCCGAGGCCTTCGGTGGCCGGGTTGCAGACGATCAGCACCTCGTCTTCGGCGCCCACCGCCAGGCAGTCGCGGACCACCGCCCCGACCGCCCTGTCCAGATCTCCAGCCACGGCCCGAAGGGTATTCGCTCACCCGGTCCCGGTCCCGACCCCGCCGCTACCATTCCCGTCCCCGCCGGAGTAGCTCAGCTGGTTAGAGCAGCGGAATCATAATCCGCGTGTCGGGGGTTCGAGTCCCTCCTCCGGCATCGTTTTCTCCCTGCAAATCGTCAGTTTCCGGATCTTCTGCTTCCTCCTCAGACCCCGGCTGTGCACCCGGCGTGCACCCAACGTGATCGTCGATGTGGGTCTTGAGCAGTTTCGAGAGCTTGTCTGCCGCGTCGTGCTGGGGGACGTGGTGCACGTAAATCATCGTCGTCTGGATGTCGGCGTGGCCCATGAATGCCTTCACGTCGGTGAGTGGAAATGCCTGAACGGCGAGCGTGCCGAAGGTGTGACGCAGGTCGTGGAAACGGATGTGGCCGAGGCCGGCGCGCTTCAGCGCCGCGTAGAAGCGCCGGCGCATCGCGGACTCCTCAATGGTGTCGGTGGCCCGGCCGGGTGGCAACGACGATCTGGGCGAGGTAGGTGTCGGTGATGTAGTCGCGCTCGCCGAGGAAGAAGCCGATCGCCTCGCAGGCTTCGAGCTGAGCCCGCAGATGGGGATCCATGGCGGGAAGGCTCGGCTGCGGTTAGGAGGCCGCGGGCCGAGCGAGGGGGGAGCCGGCCTGAGTGGGACCCTCGGGAACGAGGCTGTACTCGACCCGGTAGCCGAGCGCGTGGGCGTAGCGGTCGAGGGTCGAGAGGCGAGCATCGGTGGCGGAGGTCTCAAGGCGGGCGATGCTCGACTGCGAGCTGCGCATCGCCGCCGCGACCGCGGTCTGGGAATGCTCGGCCTGGCGGCGGCGATCGGCCAGCGCCGCGAGGAGCTGGCGACGACGCTCGGCCGCTTCAACCAGCGCGGGGAACTCGGGATTGCGAGCGGTGCGCTCGTCGACTACTTCATCGAGGAAGTCTCGTTCTGCCATTTGCATCTCCTTTCGCTATGTCGAAAGTAGCATCTCAAGTTCGATATCTCAAATACAAGATAGCTACTTACCGCGTCGCTGCCAGTCGAGCAGGCGCCTCTTGGCAAGGCGAATGGTCTGGAGCGGAGTCTTCTGGGTCTTCTTCTTCACTGCCTCGAGCGAGAGGAAGACCTGCTTGTGTCTGCCCTGGGGCGCGAAGAGGACACGGTAGATGACGCCTTTGCCATCGGCGCGGACCTCGTAGATCTCTCCGTCCAAATGGCGGGCGGCCTGCATGCCCTGCTGGCGCACTTCCTTCATCGCGGCGACTACCGACGCCAGATCCTCGTCATCGAGGCCGTCGAGGAATTCCTTGATCGGCCGGCGCCCCGAAGCAGTCTGGTAGTCGCGCCAGCGGTGGCTGACCTGGCGCGGGGCACGAGCCGCCGCAGGTTTGGCAGAGCCCCTCCCCCGCCCGCCCGCTTTGCCTGCCCGGCCGCTCACGAGCCGACTGTATCCGCCAGCCCGGTGGGCGAAAGCGAGGCGGCGGAAGGCGTCCACGAGTGCGAGGACCTCGTACGCAGGGTCCGAGCTCTGCCGACAACGAACTCTCCTGGATGACCTCATTACCAGCCGGTCGATCCTGCACCCGGGCGAACGACTGGTAGCGTCCCCCACCTGCCGATCGCACGTCCGACAGCCCTCGCCGTAACACTCACTGCGCTAGCTCTCTTGGCTCCGGGGGTCGCCCAGGCCTCGATCTTCGGCCCGGTTCCCACCAACCCGGGCCCCGAAAGCTCCATTCAGGCGATCCCCTGGCCGGACGGCTCGCTGATCTTCACAACCGCCGGACCCCCCGGGCAGCAGCTGACCGCACCGGAATCCGGAACGATCACCAGTTGGCAGCTCTACACCAGCGAAGTGAGCGCCGAATCCTCCGTCCAGCTCCGCGTCCTGTCCCACATCACGGGCCAGGAATACAAAGTCGTCGGTTCGGGGCCAGTGCAGCCGATCGATGCAGTTTCAGCAGCCGTCGCGAAAAAAAACGCCCTCCACACCTTCCAGGTCAGCGTCCCGATCGCCGCCGGGCAGATGGTCGGGGTCACTCTCTTCAAAAAAAACTCACCCGGGGCGGAGGCCTCGCTTCCCGCGGTCGCAGGAATGGGCTGGGGATACGCCTGCCTTACCTGCGCGTCGGGTAATCCCATCGCCGATGGCGAAAGCGCCTCAGCGCCGACGATCCCCGACCAATGGGTCGCCCTCACCGCTGAAATCGGTGGAGCCGGAGGCCAGGGCGGCTGCGTCGGCAGTCTCTGCGCCGGGCCTCCCCCGACCGGGGGTCCAGGGCCGAGCGCCCCCGCCCCCGCCAAGAAGAAGTGCAAGAAGGGCAAGCGGCTCAAGCACCGCAAGTGCGTCAAGAAGCACAAGAAGAAGCACCGGCACAAGTCGCGCTAGCTGATCCACTCAGCCAGCTGCCCGGTTACCGCATCGGGCGCACCTTTGACCCGTCGGCTTCGTCACCCCCCCTTGACCCTTAAGAAGGCGCTTCTTAGTCGGCGCGCTGTTTGGACGTGGACGACCGGAGTCGAACCGGCGGGCCCTGGGACCACCACTGCAAGACCTATTTTCCGGGCTTCCGTCGCCGCTTCCGCTTCCGGCGCCGTGCACCCAACCGTGCACCCAACTCGCGACTTTCGGGGGAACTCAGGTCACCTTCGCGTGCCTGAGATGCGCTGTCGGACGCCTCAGAACCCTGCGTGTCGCCCATCATATCCGCGTGTCGGGGGTTCGAGTCCCTCCTCCGGCATGGCTTCAGGCGCATTGGATCGAGCGTCCGCTCAGCCCGCCGCCGCCGGCAGCTCGTCCTCGAGCCGGGCGGCGTGGGCGGTGGCGCCGATCTCCACGAAGAGGCGTTGGGCCTCGCGCAGCTCGCGCTCGCGACCCTCCTCGTCGCCGTTGGCGCGGGCGAGCTCGGCGAGCTCGACTCGGGCCATCGGCACCATGGTCTTGAAGCGGATCCTCTCGGCCAGCTCCAAGGCCCGCGCGAGCAGCGCCTCGACCTCCTCGGGCTCAGCCTGCCGAGGCGCGGCGAGCAGCACACGGGAGAGGCCCAGCAGCGCCGCCGGCTCGGCGGCGTCGGGGCCGATTCCCGTGACCAGGTCGAGTGCCTCTCGGGCCAGCTCCACAGCCCTCTCCGCATCGCCCTTCCCCAGATGGGCTTCGGCGAGCCAGGTGAGGCGCCAGCCGTTCCCCTCGACGGCGGTGCTGCGCTCCTTCGACATCGACATGCCCCGCTCCAGCGCCTCGATCGCCGCATCCCAGTGCCCCTGGAGCAGCTCGGCGGCGCCATAGAGGGTCCACGCCCAGGTCCGGGAGAACGCGTCCCCGATCCGCTCGGCCACATCCAGGGCCTCTTTGGCATGGGCAAAGGCGACGTCGGTCTCGCCGCTGAAGTAAGCGTTCCAGAAGAGCCACATGTGCCCCCACCCGATCGTCTCGACGTCGCCCATGTCGCGGCAGTGCTTCATCCCCTGCTCGATCAGTGCCCGACCCCCCTCCAACTCCCCCGGGTAGGCGATGATGCCGCCCTTGAAGATCAGGGTGTACCCGAGAGGACAGGCCGTCGTCGTTCCCGCGGCAACCGTGGGGTCGCCGTCGGCCAGCTCGATGGCGCGATCCAGGACCCGGACCGCGCTCTCGATTTCGCCGAGCATGAACCGCGCGTAGCAGACGCCGGTGACCATCAGGTACAGAGCCGGGTCCCCCGACTCCTCGGCGAGCGCGATCGACTGCCCCCCGAGCTCATCCATCGCCTTGAAGTTGCCTTCGCTGAGACCACGGATGCCCCCGTAGACGGTTGTGAGAATCGCCCGCGCAAAGAGGTCCCCGGCCTTCGACGCCATCTTCTCGGCTTCGGCGAAGACTTCCGCGGCCTCCTCGTGCTCGATGCCGATCCGCCACCCGTACTGGAGGATGAAGATCCGCGCCGTGAGGCCGAGCCCGGCGGACTCCTCGGACTCGGGCAGGGCGTCGGCGAGCTCGCGCACCTTGCGCCAGTGCCGAAGCGAATCGGCCGGGTCCCGGGTGCCGCTCCAACTCGCCGTGCGGGCGTTCCAGCGGGCCGCCTCCAGCGCCTCCCCGGCGGCCTCCCAGTGCTGGGCGAGGAGGGCGGCGCGCTCGTCGAGCTGTTCCGGGTGCTGCGCTTCGATCGCCCGCGCGACGGCGGCGTGGTCCGCGGCGCGGCGCTCGCCCAACTGGGAGCCGTAGGCGACCTCCTGGGTGAGCGGGTGCTTGAACGCGAAGACCGGCTCCGGATAGAGCTCCTGCTCGTAGAGGAAGCCGGCCGCGATCAGGTCGCGGAGGGCGGTCTCGAGCTCACCCGGCCCCAACTCGACGACGCTGGCCAACACGGGCTGCGGGAACTCCTTGCCGATCGCCGAGGCGGCCTGGAGCACCCGCTTCGCGACCGGCTCGAGGCGGTCGATGCGGGCGGAGAGGATCACCTGCACGCTCGCCGGGACGACGGCCCCCTCGACGGGACGCACCAACCTGAAGGAGCCTCGCTCGCCCTCGAGGTTGCCCCCCTCGACCAGCGAGCGCATCACCTCTTCGACGAAGAACGGATTGCCGCCGGTCCGCTCGCTGAGGATCGCCGGCAGGTCGGCGAGCGAGGGGTCCGAGCCGAGCTGGTCGCGGATCATCTCGGCGATCGCCTCCGGCCCCAGGGGGACGAGGGCGACCTGGCCGTAGTAGGGCTTCGATGTCCAGCTCGCCCGGTACTCGGGGCGGAAGTTGACGATCGTCAGGCTCCGGGTTCCCTGCACGGCGTCGACGTGATTGGCCAGGAACACCTCGCTCGCCGGGTCGAGCCAGTGCAGGTCCTCGAACACGTTGATGCCGGGTTCGTCGGCGCTCTGGGCCCTGATCAGGCGCTTGACGACGCCGAGCAGGTGGCGGTGGCGCGCCTCGGCGTCCATGTTCGGCGCCGGGCGCTCGGGGTCCGACACCGCGAGGAAGTCGAATATCAGCGGCAGCTCCTCGATCAGGGTCTCGTCGAGGAGGAGGAGCTTGCCCGCGATCCGCTCCCGCGCCTTCTGCGCCGAGTCCTGGTCGGTGATGTCGAAGTAGCTGCGCATCAGGTGCATCACCGGCATCAGCGGGACCGACCGGGTGTGGGCCTGGCCGGTGGTGTGGTAGACGGGCACGCCCCGCGTGCGCCAGCGCTGGATGAACTCGTGGCAGAGGCGGCTCTTGCCGACGCCGGCCTCGCCGACGACCCCGATGATCTGCGCTTCCCCACCTTTTGCCTGCTCGAAGGCGCTTTCGAGCACCGCCATCTCGTCGTCGCGGCCGACGAAGCGCGAGAAGCCGCGCGCGGCGGAGATGTCGAGGCGGCCGCGCGCCGCCCCGATGCCCGTCAGCTCATATACCTGGAGCGGGCGGCTCGAGCCCTTGACCTCGAACTCGCCCAGGCCCGAGAGCGCGAGATAGCCCTCGACGAGCGATGCGGTGTGCTCCGTCAGATAGGCCTTGCCCGGCTCCGCGAGCTGCTCCATGCGCTGCGCCAGGCCGACGGTGTGGCCGACCGCGGTGTACTCCATGTCGAGGTTCTCGCCGATCCCGCCGACCACCACCTCGCCGGAGTTGAGGCCCATGCGGACGAGGAAGTTGAGGCTCTTGGTCCGGCGCAGCTCGGCGGAGAACTCGGCCAGCTCGTCGATCAGGCGGAGGGCCGCGAAGCAGGCCCGCTGGGCGTGGTCCTCGTGGGCGATCGGCGCGCCGAACAGGGCCATGATGCCGTCGCCCGTGAACTTGTCGACGGTGCCCTCGAAGGCGTGGACCCCGTCGGAGAGGATCGCGAAGAACCGATCCATGATCCCCCGCCACTCCTCCGGATCGCAGCTCTCGGCCAGCGCCATCGAGCCGATCACGTCGGCGAACAGCACCGTCACCTGCTTGCGCTCACCCTCGACCGCGTCGGCGCTGTCGCGGATCTTCTCGGCGAGGCGGTCCGGAACCTTCTTCCTCCCGGCCTCCAGCGACTCGCCGCAGGCATTGCAGAACCTCTGGCCGGCCGGGTTCGCCGCGTCACAGCCCGGGCAGCGGACCTCGCCGCTCAGCGGCTCGCCGCAGTCGCCGCAGAACCGTGCCTCCTCGGCGTTGGCGTGCCCGCAGGATGCACAGTCCATAGCGGACCATGGTAGCCGCGGCGGGGCGATCCCCCTCGGGGATGTTGGCGATGCTCCCTCGACAGCGTCCGCGGAGGCGAGGGGGTCACGCGCAGCTGGTGGATCGGGGATCATCGGGGCTATGACGCTCGCCACGGAGGGATGGACCGCGGTCCTGGGGGGCCTGATCCCGATCGTCGGCCTGGTCGCGGTCGGCTACCTGATCGTCCGCGCCGTGCGCGAAGGCGACGAGGACGGGGGCGGCTGATCCGCCCTTCGGCCGGGGGGGCGCGGTGGTGGTCGATGCGCAGGGCGCAGAACAGAAAGCCCGCGACGTATCGGTGTCCTTTTTGCGACCAGTACCTGCCGGCGCTCAGCGAGCATGTCCTGGTCATGCCCGAGGGAGACCCGGGACGCCGGCGGCACGCGCATACGAGCTGCGTGCTCGCCGAGAGGGAGGCCGGCAGGCTCCCGACGCGCGATGAGTGGCGCCGCGCTCAGCCGGGGCGGCCGCGCCCTTTGGAGAAGCTCACGCGACTGTTCAAGCGATCCGCGAGCTAGGGCTCGGGGTCAGTCGGAGAGAACGAAGACGCCGATAAGGACATTTTCGTGCAGAGGTCGATCGTTCGGCTCTGCACCGGGCCTCGCCACGACTCAGGTTGTCCTGAGCAAACGGGACACGTTGATAGCCTTCGGTCCCGGAAGGCGGTGACTTGATGTCTAGGTCCCATGGCGTTTCTTTGCGGTGCGGGTTTATCTCCTCCGGGGTCCCGGCTGCCCGATGAAGCCCGAGCATCCGCCGCTCTCGATTCCGCACCGCAGCATGGAGGAGCTGGCGCTGGCGGCGTGGGAGGCGATCCCGAACGCGAGCTCTCTGGTCTTCGACACGGAGTTCCGATACGTCGTCGCCCGCGGCTCGGCTTTGGGACTGCACGGGTTCACGGCAGCGAATCTGGAGGGTGAGCTTGCCGAGGCGGCCCTATCCCCGGAGCGGTGGGCGCTCTATGAGCCGCTGTATCGGGGGGCGCTGGAAGGCGAGACGCGCTCGATCGAGGTCACGTCCACCGATGAGGGCCACTGGTGCCGGGTCCAGGTCGGTCCACTGCGGGGCGACGGGGGAACCATCGTCGGCGGCGTTTCGCTGGCGATCGACACCACGGATCTCAAACGCAGCGAAGAGAGCTACAGCCGCCTGCTCGACTCCTCCCCGATCGCGATGATCATCGCCGACGAGGAGGGAATCATCCGCAACGCCAACACCGAGTGTCAGCGGCTGTTCGGGTATTCGCGCGAGGACCTGATCGGGTCTCCGGTCGAGATGCTCGTCCCGGAGCGCTTCCAGGAGAGACACCGCAAGGACCGGGCCGCCTTCGTTCATACGGAGGGCGCTCGGCGAATGGGCTCTGAAACTGAGATTTGGGGGCGCCACAGGGACGGCAGCGAGTTCCCGGTCGACATCAGCCTGAGCTCGCTCGAGACCGACGACGGCGTGATCGCCACCGCGGTGATCCGGGACCTGCGATCCGAGCAGAAGCTGGCTGACTCTGTGGGCCTTCTGGAAGCGCTTCAATCAAGCGCGCCGGTCGGCATGGTCTTCATCGACCGCGACTTTCGTATCCGGCGCATCAACGAGACGCTCGCCGCCTTCGGCGGCACTCCGGTCGAGGATCAGATCGGGCGCCCGGTTGCGGAGCTGGTGCCCGAGATCTGGCCCCAGCTCGAGCCGGCCTATCGAGAGGTCCTGGAGACAGGGGAGGCGCTGCTGAACCAGGACGTCAGGCTCAACCTGCCGAACGCTCCGAGGCAGAACATGGTCTTTCTGACGAACTATTACCCGGTCCGCCTCGCCGGGGAGACGATCGGCATCGGGGCGGTCTCGGTCGACGTCACCGAGGCGCGTCAGGCATCTGAATTCCAGGAGGCCGTCATGGACAACATGGCGGAGGGGGTCTACACCCAGGACGGCGAGGGCCTCCTGACCTATATGAACGCGTCGGCGATGACAATGCTCGGGTACTCCCAGGACGAGCTGGTGGGGAGGCCGATGCACGAGGCAATCCACTTCCAGCACGCCGACGGCTCCGAGTTCCCGGCCGAGGATTGCGAGATTCTTCAGCTCGAGGGGGGAACGCTCCGCGTATCCGAGGACGCGTTCACGACGAAGGACGGTGAGATCTTTCCGACCGCCTACTCGGCTGCTTCGATGCGGGTCGGCATGGACGAGAACGGTCTGGTCGTCGTCTTCCGAGACACCTCCTCCGAGCAGGAAGAGAAGCAGCGCAAACGGCGCGAGCTCGAGAGCCTGGCCTGGGTGGGGCGGGTCCGCGATGCGATCGATGAGGACAGGCTCGTCCTCTACTCCCAGCCGATCGTCCCGCTCGGCGACGGCGCTCCCCGCGAGGAGCTGCTGTTGCGGATGCTCGGACACGAGGGGGAGCTGATCGCGCCGGGGATATTCCTGCCGGCGGCCGAGAAACACGGGCTGATCGGCGAGATCGATCGTTGGGTGCTCTCGCAGGCGATCCAACTTGCCCGCGATGGACGTCACGTCGACGCCAACCTCTCGGGAGCCTCGGTCTCCAACGTCGACCTCCTATCGGAGATCGATCGACAAATCGGGGAGTCGGGCGTCGACCCATCGCTGCTCGGGTTCGAGATCACGGAGACGGCCCTGATGCACAACCCCGCCGTCGGCAAGAGATTTGCTCAGCGGCTGGTCGACCTCGGATGCAGCCTCTCCCTGGACGACTTCGGCACGGGCTTCGGAGGCCTGACCTATCTCAAGGAACTGCCCTTCACCTTCATCAAGATCGACATCGAGTTCATCCGCGACCTGCCGACAAGCGAAGCGAACCAACACGTCGTCAAAGGCATCGTCAATCTCGCCCAGGGCTTCGGACAGCTGACGATCGCCGAGGGCGTCGAGGACGCCGAGACCCTGCAGTTGCTGCGCGAGCTGCATGTCGATTTCGCTCAGGGCTACTTCACCGGACGGCCCGAGCCCGCATAGGCCCGGGCGGCTAATGCGGGCTCGGTGGCTCCCAGCGCTCGCCGATCACGGTTCGCGCCCGCTGGTGAGCGCGCCGGTGCCCGGTCACGGCGAGCAGAAACTGGCCCGCGTCGAGGGCGAGCAGGCGGGTGGGCTCGGTGGTCCGGACCGTCGCCGTCCGCGGCACGTCGTGGAGCAGGGCGATCTCGCCGAAGGACTCCCCCGGGCCCTCCCTGCGGCGCCAGACTCCGTCTTCGAAGACCTCGACCTCGCCCCTGTCGATCAGGTAGAAGCGGTCCCCCGTCTCGCCCTGGACGATCACGTCGCGGCCGGCCGGCACGTCGAGCGGCGCAAGGTCGTGGCTGAGGCGCTCGAGGGTCGCGATCGGCAGGGGGGCGAAGATCGGATTGCCCCGCAGCAGGCGATACGGGCCCTCGGCGACCGGGGCGCCGACCTCGTGGGCCCGCAGCCTGGCCCAGCAGATGCCGACGAACACGGGCATCAGCGCGCCGAGCACCGCCAGGGCGCCACGGACGCCCAGCGCTTCGACGAAGACGATGGCGCCGAGCGAGCCGAGCGCCATGGCGGCCTGGTGCCCGGCCTCGAGCGAGGCGATCATCCGCCCGAGCGTCTCGTCTGACCCGAGGCGCTGCATCAGGGTCTTGGCCCCGACCTCGACGAAGACGAAGCCGATCCCGATGCCGAACCAGCCGACGTAGGCGAAGGCCGGCTCGGGACTGATCGCCGGCACCATCGTCGCCGCCCCGAGCAGGAGGCTTCCCCTGGCGATCGCGACCACCAGCCGGCCGCGATCCAACAGCAACCGCAGGGACATCGCCCCGACGATTGCCCCGACCCCCCACGCCGCGTTGAGGAAGCCGACGCTCCCCTGGCCGAGGCCGAGCAGGTCCAGGGCGACGAGGACCACGAGGACGGCGGCAAACCCCTGGAAGAGAAAGAGCAGGACAAGGGTCGCGGAGGCAAGGCGCAGGGCAGGATGCTCGACCAGCGTCCGCAGCCCGACCGTGACTTCACGGACCGCCCCCGCCAGCTCCTCGTCCTCGTATTCCGGCCTGCTGTCCCGCCGCACGCCGAGGACGAGGACGACGACGATCAGCGTCGAGGCGGCGGCGACTCCGAAGACGAAGCCGGGCGACGCGACACCCAGCAGGACGCCGGCGACGAGAGCGGCGAGAAGCGAGCCGGCGTACTCCATCGCGCTGTGGCTGACGTTGCTCGCCGAGAGCTGCTGCGGGGTCTCCGCCAGGCTCGGGGTCAGCGCCGCGTGGGCGGGCCCGTAGCCGCACACGGAGACCGCGAACAGCGCCGGAAAGGCGAACACGACCCAGGTCGGGGAACCGAGCGCCGCGGCGACCGTGGCCCCGCCGAGCACGCAGGCGCTCACCGCGCTGCTGCCCAGCATGATCGAGCGACGCGGAAAGCGATCGATCAGCAGGCCGACGAACGGGGAAGCCAGCGCGCCCGGGAGAAAGCGGATGAGGGCGACGATTCCGACGCCCGCCGCTCCGCTCGCCTCGAACCCGTACACGCCCAGGGCGATCGTGAAGCAGGCGCTGGCGAACGCCATGCAGACCGTCGCGATGCCGAGCAGCCCCAGGTCCCTGTTGGAGAAATCGATCACCAGGGCGCCGGCGCTCGTCCTCAGGCCGCTCGAAACCCGATCGATCACAGGCGGCAAGGTAGCGTTTGGCCGCTGCTCAGCGGCGCCGCAGCGCGTGTTGGGCCCGGCGCAGGGGCGCCGACAGGCGCCAGGAGCGCGATCCGACCACCTCGGCGAGGGCCTCGCGCGCTTCCGCGGCGCGTATCTCCGCCTCGAGCGGAGACTCGCCGGCCAGTCGCTCCAGCTCCTCCCTCTCGGTCTGCAGTTCGGCCAGCTGCACGCGCAGCTCCGCCGGTTCCGCAGCGCTCTCGCGGGCTCGCTCCGCCAGCTCCGCGGCGCGGTCGCTGAGAGCGGTTGCCGCGGCGCCCCCGAGCCGGGCGAGAAGCTCCGCCTCGGCGGCGAGGCGAGTGAGGCGAAGACGGCCCGCGGCGGCCGCGAGACGCTCGCGGAACAGCGCCGCCCGCTCCCGGTCGAGAACCGTCGCGGCGAGCTCGGCGGCGGCGGCCGCCGGATCGGCGCCCGCCTGCGTCGCGAAGGCGGCCGGCAGTTCGAAGTGCTCGGCGAGGCCGGCCGCCTTCTGCGAGTAGTAGGGGTTGTCGCCGATCAGCACCGCAGGGACGGTCAGCATCAGCGACGTGAGGGCGACGTGGTAGGAGCAGCTCAGGGTGAGGTCGGCCTCGCCAAGGCGCGGCGCGACATCGGCCAGGGCCGCGGGGCGCAGGACCAGCGGCTCGACGACCTCGACCCCGACCGCGGCACAGGCTGCGCTCAAACGCTCGACCCCGGGGCGCTCGTCGATGCGCGCGTCCAGGTAGGCGATCAGCGGCTGGGCGACGACCTGGCGGCCGCCGAGCCGGCCGAGCTCGGCGAGGAAACCGGCCTGGAAGTCGAGCACCTTCTGCGGCCGGTCGCTGACCCAATCGTGCTCGGCGAAGTGGAGGTTGACGTGAAGCGGCCCGTCGGCGGCGGCCGCGGTGCCCTCCGCGGCCGGCAGCTGCGCGATCAGGCCGACGGCGTCGTCGCCGGTCTCGGTCACGGGGGCGTTCGAGTCGAGCTGAGCCAGCGCCCGGCCGGAGCCGCCGTCGCGGACGCCGAGGAGCTCGAAGCGGCGCAGGGCCGCGGCATCCTCCTCGCCGACCTCCGAGATCCAGCCGGGGTCGGCCTGCAGGCCCGAGGAGACGCGGCAGGTCCGGCTCGGCGCCACCCGCCTCCAACAGGGCCTCCGCCGAGCGCGAGCATCGCCAGCTTGCGCTCGCCCCATGAGCGGTTGAGATAGCCGCCGCCGTAGAGGTAGCAGGCGCCGAAGGCGAGTTCCGAGGGCGCCGCGACGGGATGCAGCCCGTCGTCAAGCTCGCCGTCCGGATCGAAGTAGAGGGGCATGACCGCGCGGCTCGCCCAGTGCTCGGTCAGGGCAAGGTGGCCCTCTCGGAACTGCCGCTCCAGCACCGCGGCCACCGCCACGCCCGGCGCGAGCCGTTCGACGACGTCGAGAGTCGCCTCGAGCTGGGCGATGTCACCGTAATTGCCGGAGCCGTCATAGCCGCCGACGAGAATGGCCACAGCTCGAGCGCCGACGAGCGCCCGGACGGTCGTTGGATCGGCGCAGAGGGTCGACCCAACGCTCACGCCGGCTGCCCATCGGCCGCGGCGGGCTCGGCGTCCGAGTCCGCCGCCCCGTCCTCTATGTGCAGGTGCTCGAAGAAGATGGAATGGGATTCCGGCGAGAGCGGCATTCCCTCGCCGAGCATCGCGGATCCGATCAGGATCCCCGCGCCGCTCAGGCCGGCCGGCAGAGGATCCCCGGGCCGACCGCCATCCCCGTCTACCTCAACCAGCGCCTGGGCCGTCGGCTCGACCCCCACCGCCAGCCCGGCCAGGGCGCTGGCGCGAACGGCGATCGCCGAGAGCGGCGCGTCCGGGGGGCCGATCCGCAGGCCCACGACCCCCTTGCCCCGCATCTCGCGCTGGAAGCCGGACAACACCGCGGCCAGCTGCCCGGCCTCTTCGAGGCGGCCGATCGTCCCTGAGCCGGTGAGCACGGTGATCGCCGGAACATAGTCCGTGGTCGCCGGATCGGGCCCACCCGCCGCGGCCAGCGACCGCGCGAAGGCGGTCAGCGTCAGGCGCCGGGGCTCGAGCTCGCAGCTCGAGGTCAGGAGAACGTCGCCGCGGTCGCACCTGACCAGCGCAAAGCGGGGCATTTCCTCGTGCTCGCGACGGATCAGCGCCTCCGGCTCGAAGGCCTCGAGGTAGCGACCGCGGATCTGGGCCTTGAGCAGGTCGGCGCGTTCCATGGCCCCGATCAGCATCGATTCGGGGCGCCGCCGGTAGCGAAAGCCGCAGCGTCCGGCGAGGACTCCCCGAAAGCCGGCAAACGTCGCCCGCAGGAACATGTCCCAGTCCTCGAAGCCGTATCTGACCTCCTCGTCGTAGGCGAAGCCCGCATCGAAGACCGTCGCGCCGAATGAGGCTGCCGGTGTCGCTCTGGTTGCTGTAGAGCTGGCGGTAGGGAAGGTAGGGGCCCGGAATCTGCCATTCGCCCTCCTCGGATCCGAAGAACTCGAGGGTGGGCGATGCCCAGCCCGCGTCCGGGTGTTCCTCGAGGACCGCCGTGAGCTTGGCGATCGTCTGCGGCGAGAGCAGATTGTCGGCGTCCAGCGGAAAGATGGCGTCGATGTTCGGCCAGCGCGCGAACGCCCGGCGGACCCCGGTATTGCGGGCCCCCGAGACGCCGAGGTTGGGCTGGCGCACGTAGGAGACCCGGTCGGGATGGGCGTCGCGAAGCGCCTGCCCGATCCGGTGGGTCTCCGGGTCCGGGCAGCCGTCGTTGACGATGACGACGCCGGTCGCGACCTCCTGGTCGAGCGCCGACGCGACAGCGCCGGCCATGATAGCGCGCCTGGCGCCAGACGGGGACGACCACGGCGACGCGGGCACTCGGCGCCGGCCCGGGCGAGGGCCGGCGCCGATAGGTCGGCGCCAGGCCCAGGTTCCGCCGCCCCCTGGACACCGTCTGTTCGATCGCGCGCTCGAGGTCGACCCGCCCGGCGGCGCGCGACGCGTCGAGAACGTCTTCCCAGAAGTTGAGCACGACGGGGCGCCTGAGATCGATCGACGCGACGGCATCGAGATCGAGCTCGGCGGGAAACGTGGCGACCTGCCGCCGGATTGCCGAGGACCTCGAGAGAGGTCATGGTCAGCATGCACTTGGGGCAGCGACCGCAGTTGTAGGCGCCGTCGGGGTTCTCCCAGCAGACCCGCAACGAGCGCTGCACGACGGGGTGGCCGGCGATCTTCGCGAGTCGCTCCATACTGCTGATGACGCCGCCGTAGTCGACGATCTCGAGCTCCTCGGTGCTCAACTGCCGGTCGACCATCCAGTGAGCTCCGGATTGGATCTGGACCTCGTAGTCGGAGTCGCCGGCGATCAGCACCCGCTCGAAGAGCGGGGCCAGGAACAGTGCCACCGCGGCCGCCGCGCACGCGTAGAAGGCCTCCCAGGGCACCAGCGGATCCGACAGTTCCCGGAGGTTCGTCTCGACCACGTGCAGCGTCAGGCCGAGCGAGTCGGCCGCCTCGCCCAGTCGAGCCTCGACCTCGTCCGCGAGGCCGGCCTGGTGGGCCGCGCCCGGCACAAGGTCGAAGCCGCGGACGAAGATCAGGTCGGTGACGTCCGGGTTTCCGAGGACGGTCGCCCAGGAGTCGACGCCGCCGCTGAAGAAGGCGGCGACCCGGCCGGGCGGCGCCGGCTCGGGCCTGCGAACGGGCGCGACGACCTCCACCTCCCGCAGCGTCAGGGGGTCGAACTCCCAATCCGGGCCGCGGGACCAGGCACGGTGAATTGCCTGGAACTCACGCTGGGTCCGCAACACCCGGGGGCTGATCGGGTCGGTCATCGTCAGCGTCCCCCCCGCTCGGCATGGCCGGCATCAGGCAGGCGGCGAGCGCCGCCTCGACCCCCGGCATCACCTTGGTCGACGAACGAAACCAGATGCGTTGGCTGAGCCCGCCCACATGCGCCGCGAAGGAGAGCTCCCCGGGCCCACGCCTGAGGTCGGCTATCTCGTGGGCTCCAGGGTCTCTATCCATGGCCTTCGCCGGGCGCGAAACCGCCCAGACAAAACCGCCGCTTGAAGTACGCAGCCCACCGATCTCTCCCCAGTATTTCGACGGGAAGGGTACTAGTAGTGGCCGAGGTGCTCCCCGTCCGGCCAGATGCCGTCGCCGGGCATCTCGAGCCGGTCGGTCCGCTCCCGGCGCCACTCCGGCGTCATTCGTCGGCTCCCCCCAATAGTCGGTCACGCGAATGGCCTTGCCGTCCTCCAGCTCGCCGATCGTCACGTTGCGGTAGAGGCGCCCGTCGCCGTAGTCGCAGGTCCACTCGACCACGACGACGTCGTCGAGCTGCCAGGCGCCGGCCGACCTCCAGGGTCAGCTCCTCGAAATTGCCCTCGACGTCGGCGATCAGCCGGCTGGTACGCACGATCTCCCCCATCTGCGGCCACTGGCGGACGACGTCATCGGCCAGGGGCACACCGAGGATGTATGCGAGCCGAGTCTCGCCGTTGGACTCATGCTGGACTTCGCTCATTGCCTCACGTCCTTCGATAGGTCTGCCGGCATGGCCGGGTGACCGCGGCAGAGGAACATCGAGGCAGTATCCCGCGCCTTCGCCTGCCGGGCTACCGCTCGGTCAGCTGGACGATCGGGATCGTCCTGCCCGAGGCCGCCGCCTCCCGGCGGTAGGAGGCGTACGGAGCGAAGACACGGTCGGCGAGCGCCCAGAGCCTCTCGCGCTCGGCCTCCTCGACGACGACCGTCGCCCGCATCGGGACGCCGCCGAAGGTGACGTCGGGGTCGGCCCGGAGATTGTGGAACCAGCCGGGGTGACTCGGCTGGCCGAGCTTCGAGGCGACGATCGTCACCCGGTCGCCGTCGTGGAAGTAGATGACCGCGTTGTGGCGCACCCTTTCGCTCCGCGCGCCCCGGGTCTCGAGCAGGGCGGTGGGCATCGTCAACCCCATCCCGAGGCGGCCGCCGGTCGCCCGCATCAGAACGGGGTCGATCCTCCAGACGACGTGAACCGAGAGGAACCTGCCCAGGCGGGTGTTGGCAAGCGCCGCGAAGGTGCGGCTGAACGCCCCGGGCCGCCGACTCGGGTCGACGTGCTTGAGTCGAGACGGCATCTCTCTCCCAAGCCTCCCGATCCGCCTCAGAGCGGCGCCGGCGCCGCGAGGAACTCGCGGGCGCGCTCGGCGACCAGGTCGGGGCGCTCGTCGGCCGTGAAGTGGCCGCAGCCCGGCACCAGCTCGACCGACATCTCGTCGGCGTGGCGCTCGTAGCCGGCAAGCATCGCGGGACGCAGCACGCGGTCCTCGCTGCCGAAGAGCAGCAGCGTCGGAACCGCGAGCCGGCAGCCGGCGTAACGCCCGCGGGCAACCGGCAGCAGCTCCTTGAAGTTGAAGACCCGGTAGACCTGCACCCCGGCGCGGGCATGGTCGGGCCGGGTGAAGGCGTCGGCGAAGGCCCGGATCGTCTCCTCGTCCCAGGCGCTCGCCTCGGCGGTCCAGTGGCGGATGATCCAGGGAACGAACCTGCCGCCGCGTTGGAGGCGCGAGCCGAGGCCGGGCGCCAGGATCGCCTGCTGGTACCAGAAGCGCCACCCGTTCCGCAGCAGGCTGCCGCGAGCGGGCCAGGGATGGACGATGTTCAGCGCCAGAAAGCGAGTGACGCGATCGGGCTCGCGAAGCGCCAGCAGGAAGCCGATCCAGCCGCCCCAGTCGTGGCCGACGAGCTTCACCCGGGCGAGGCCGAGCTCGTCGAGGACGGCGAGCACGTCATCGGCCATGTTCTCCTTCTCGTAGCCGCGGCGTGGCGCGTCCGACCAGCCGAACCCGCGCAGGTCCATCGCCAGGACGCGGTGACCGGCGTCGGCGAGCTCCGGCATCAGGTGCCGCCACTCGTACCAGTGCTGCGGCCAGCCGTGCAGGCAGAGGACGACGTCGTCACCCTGCCCGGCTTCGGCGACGTGGAAGTCGAGCCCGCGAGCCCGAACGGTGCGGTGGCTGACGCCGCCGACGTGGGGCCGGTCGCTCACGCCCGGCGGGCTAGGCGGGGGCGCCGACGCCGGAGCGGCGGAAGTCGTGGATCACTTCGTCCATCGCCGTCGCGTCGCAGGGAACGTTCTCCGGCCAGGGCCTGACCGGCTGCTCGCTCAGGGTCTTGAGGCCGTTGCCGCTGATCACGACCACCGTCGTGTCGTCGGGCCGGATCACGCCCTGCTGGGCGAGCTTCATCGTCGCCGCGAGCGTCGTGCCGCCGGCGGGCTCGGTGAGCACGCCCTCGGTGGCGGCGAGCAGCTCCATCGCGGTGATGATCTCGCCGTCGGGGATTGCGGCGGCCGATCCTCCCCTGCTGCGCACGGCGTCGACGACCAGCGGGCCGTCGCCGGGGGCGCCGATCGCCAGCGACTGGGCCAGCGTCTCCGGAACCTGGGGGACGATCTCGGGCGCCTCCTCGGAGATTGCGGTCGCGATCGGCGAGCAGCCGCTCGGCTGGCCGATGTGAAGCTTCGTCTGAGCAGTCTGCGCGAGGCCGACGGTCTGCAGCTCGCTGAGGCCCTTGTGGACCCGTGAGGAGAGGGTCCCACCGGCAGCGGGCATGACGATGTGGTCGGGCGAGGCCCAGTCGAGCTGCTCGACGACCTCGAAGGCGAGCGTCTTCGCACCCTCCGAGTAGAACGGGCGCAGGCTTATGTTCGCGAACTGCAGGCCGCTCGCTTCCGACAGCTCGCGGCAGGCCCGGTTGGCTTCGTCGTAGTTGCCGGCGAGCTGGCAGACCTCGGCGCCGAGCGCGCGGCAGCCGCGCGCCTTGGCCCGCTCCAGGTTGGCCGGGTAGAAGATGTAGGGCGTCAGGCCCGCCTTGTTGCCGAGCGCCGCGGTCGCGGTGCCGACATTGCCGGTCGAGACGCAGCCGATCTCCGTGCAGCCGAGCTCGAGCGCGCGGGCAACGGCCATGCTGACCACCCGATCCTTGTAGGAGAGCGAGGGCCGGTTGGTCGAGTCGTCCTTGACGTAGAGGTTGTGCAGACCGAGCTCGGCGCCGAGCCGGTCGGCGCGGATCAGCGGCGTCAGCCCGGAGAAGATCCCGACCCGCTCGGAGGCGAAGAGGTCGCCGATCGGCAGCAGCTCCTCGTAGCGCCAGATGTTGAGCGGGCGCATCTCCGGGCCGAGCTCGGCGATCCGCTCGCCGGCGAGATCGTAGTCATAGGTGACGTCGAGGCCCTTGTCGCAGTCGGGACAGCGGAAGGCCGTATCCATGAGTGGGACCCGGGTCCCACAGTCGGGGCAGACCAGCTCCATCGCGCAGGAGCGGGTTCGCTGGTCGGCCGGATGGCTCATCGCCCCGAGCAGCTCCCCGACCACGACGGCAGGCCGCCCGCCTTGGCGAAGCGCATCCGGCGCTTGTCGAGGTTTCCCTGTTGCAACTCGAACATTCGACGGATCAGGATAGCGACTCGACAGGCTGAGGCCAAAGGGAGAGCCGCTCGACCTCGTCCTCCCGGCCGGCCTCGATCAGCAGCGCCTCGGAGAAGTGGGGCGCAAACGGCGCCAGCACGCGCAGGAGCAGGACCAGCGCCGCGGCAAGCGCCTCGGCGTCCGCCCTGCTCAGCTGCCCGCGGCGCTCGACGACGCGCTTCTCGAAGTCCTGGATCCGCTCGAAGAGCCTGGTGGTGTTGCGAACGGCCTTGTGCATCTGCAGCTCGTCCAGGTCCTCCGTGACCCGGGCGACGCCGTTCTCGCACCACTTGACCAGCCGCTCGCGCATGAAGCCGGTGTCGGCTTCCGCCTCCTCGTCGACCGGTGCCACTTCGAGAGCGCTGCCGAGCCGATCGAGCGCGTAGTCCCAAAGGTTGTTGAGGAAGCGGCCGGCAAATCGCATCGCGCCGTCATTCCAGTTGAGGGTCTTTGCCGGGCCCGCCGCGTAGAGGATCGCCAGGCGCACGGTGTCGGCGCCATAGCGCCCGACCAGCTCGTCGGGGTCGACGACGTTGCCGAGGTGCTTGCTCATCTTGCGCCCGTCGGCGACCACCATCTCGTGGAACAGGCAGCCGGCGAAGGGCTCGCCGTCCTCGAGGAAGGCGAACGGCCCGATGTCCCGCAGCGCCTTGGTCACGGCGCGCTGGTCGAAGACGAAGCTGCCGCTGTCGTTGCCGGCGACCAGCCGCTCGGAGGGCAACCACCGCTGCAGGTCGGGGTGGGTGAACATCCGCTCGGCCCGGTCCTCCGGTGGCACCGCGGCGGGCACCCAGAGCCAGAGCGCATCGAAGTGGCAGTCGAGGGTGTCGGTCTCGCGCTTTCCCGGCTCACCGCAGCGCGGACAGGCGACGTCGACGAAATCGGGGCGCTCGGCCAGCGGATTGCCCTCGCCCGTCGGCTCGATGTCGCGCGGCAGAACGACGGGCAGCTCCTCGACCGGAACCGGAACCGGGCCGCAGCCCTCGCAGTTGACGACCGGGATCGGCGTTCCCCAGTAGCGCTGGCGGCCGATCGAGAAATCCGAGGCCCGGTAGCGCCTCGCCTCCCGGACCTCGGGCGAGGGGCCCGCCGCGGTCGCGGCCTCGGCAACGCGCGGCAGGCGGGCGGCGATCGCCTCGTCGGACTCGTCCACGGAGGGGATGCCGAGCACGGCCGTCGGCCCGAAGCGTGCGTCGACGATCGGCGAGACGACGACCGGCAGCTCGGCGCCGCCGCAGCCGGTCAGCGAAGCGCCGCTGTCGATCACCGGCACCGCGGCGGCGTCGCGGGCGCTGCGCTCCCAACCGCCCGAGCGCAGCTCGTCGAGCTGGGAGCGGACCTCGGGGTCGCCCGCCCAACGCTCGACCTCGGGGTGACGGGGCGAGACGAGCACGAAGCGCGCCTCGCCGACGGCGCCGGCGTGCGGGGTGAAGACGGTCGCCTCCCCGCCCGCCGGGTCGGCTAGCTCGAGCTCAACCCCGTCGGTGCGCCCGAGGATGTAGTGCTGGGTCTTCAGCGCCAGGTCGTTCCAGTTCTCGAGCCCGGCGAGGTTGGCGTCGTTCTCCTCCAGGAAGGGGACGACGCGCAAGAACCAGGTCGGGCGGCGGATCAGCCGCACCGCGTTGTGGCAGCGCCAGCAGCGGCCGTCCTCGACCTGAAGAGCGGCGAGCGTCGTCTGGCAGCTGTCGCACCAGTCGACCGTGGCGTCGTCGCGGTAGATGAGGCCGGCCTCGAGCAGGGTGACGAAGAGCCACTGCGACCAGCGGTACTGGCTCTCGTCGGAGCTGTAAAAGACCCGGTCGTAGTCGAAGGAATAGCCGAGGCGCTTCATCTGCTCGAGCATCCGCTCGCCGCTCTCGACGACCCAGTCCGCCGGCCGCACCCCTCGGTCGATCGCCGCCATCTCGGCCGGCAGCCCGAATGCGTCGAAGCCGAAGCCGAGCAGGACGGCGTCGCCGCGGGCGCGGCGGTAGCGCGCGTAGGCGTCGCCGATCGAGTAGTCGCGGACATGGCCCATGTGGAGGTTGCCCGAGGTGAACGGGCTGGAGGGCTTGACGTAGACGGCCTCCTGACCCTCCTCGGGATCCGGCGTCTCGTAGGCGCGCGCCTGCGCCCAGGCAGCCTGCCGGGCGGGCTCGATCGAAGCGGGGTCGTATTTCCGGCGTGCGGCGCTCATCCTTCCAGTCTTCCAAAGGCGCCAAGCCAGGCGGCGGCTGCACCGTCCTGTCCTCGCCCGACCGTCGCCGTTGGCCGGTCCGGCCGTTGACCCGCGGCCTGGTCGGAGGCGAGACTGCGGTCAATCGTCCAAACCGGGAGAGGAGACCCGAGATGAGAGCAAGGCAAGCCCTGCCGTTACTGGCGACCCTCTGCGCAACCGGCCTCGTGGTGGGTTGCGGCGGCGGTTCCAACACGACGACCATGAACCTGATCGAGCACGCCGAAACCGACACCGTCCGCCACATCGGCCCCGCCAAGGAGGAAGACTCGGCCGGCGACGTACTCGCCTTTGCGAATCCGGTCTTCAACGCCGAAAACAAGAAGAAGGTCGGGACCGACAACGGCGGTTGCGTACGAACGGCAGCCGGCAAGGCCTGGGAGTGCTTCTGGACCCTGACCCTCTCCAGCGGGCAGATCACCGTCGAGGGCCCGTTCTACGACGGCACGGACTCGGTCCTGGCGATCACGGGCGGCACCGGCGAATACGCCGACGCCTCCGGGCAGATGACACTGCACGCTCGCGACCCCGAAGAAACCGAGTACGACTTCACCTACGAAATCGAAGACTAGGCCCGATGGGCAGTCGGCTCGCCTCAGGGAGCCGACTTGCCGCCGCTGTTACTCGCGCTCGCGGTGGCCGAGTTGAAGCGCTTGGTGAGCTTGGTGACCCGCTGGTTGAGCGTCGCAACCTCGCCCCTCAGGTCACTGACCTGGTTGTCCAGGGAGCCGACTTCCTTGGTCAGAACCGCCGTCTGCTTGGAGGAGGACTGCAGGTTCGCCGTCTGGCGCTCCAGTCGGTCGATCCGGTTGGAGAGGTTGATCGCCGCGTTGCGCGATTCGCGCGCCGCTTCCTGCGCCTTGCCGCTGGCCGCCTGCGCGTCGCCGTTGAGGCTCTTCTCGGCGATGCCGAGGCGGTCGACCAGGTTGGAGAGCTCGGTCTGCACCTGCGTCACCGACGCCTGCTTGGCGGCGTCTTCGCTGTCGCTCTTGGCGCCGAAGGCGACGACCAGGGCGACCGCCCCGAGCACGAGGCTGAGGCCGGCGATGGCGATCAGGGCCCAGGGCTGCTGTTGCTGGGGCTGCTCGGGCTGCTGCGTTGCGTTCTCCACTGCGCTCTCCTTCAATGCTCGACGAGACGGTCGCGCAACCCTCTCATCCCCCGTCGGACGTCGCCAGTGGGCGGTCGTGTGACCGGCAACGCCGCCGGTCACATCACTAGGCGAAAGCCCAGAGCTTGTTGCCGAGGAAGTTGAACGGCATCGCGATCGCGACGGCGATCGCCTGCGCGGGGAGGTCGCTCATACCGGTCTCCGAGATCAGAGCCTCGAGGACCACCAGGTTGATCAGCAGGGCGCCGATGCTGACCGCGAAGAAGCGCATCGCCTGGAAACCCGGGTGGCCGCCTCCCGCGGCGAACGTCCAGTGCCTGTTGAGCACGAAGTTGTTGGTGACAGCGACGCCGAAGGCTCCGATCGCGGCAGCGACGTGGTGCAGCCCCAGAGTCCCGGTGAGGATCGCGAAGACCGCGAGGTTGACCAGGTAGCCCGAACCGCCGACAAGCCCGAACTTGATCAGCTGCACCCAGCTGGCCCGCCGCTGCGCGGCCGCCGTGATCCGGTTGGCCAGTGTGGTCGTCGAACTCATCGGGGCGCGTAAGAGTACGTAATGTTCCGGCCCCCATGCCCGGCAAAACGACAACGCTCGCCGTGCTCGGCGCCGCCGTGGCCGTCGCCCTGATCGTGCTGCTCGCCGTCGACGGCGGCGACGATTCCGGCGCGACGGCGGCCCGAGCCGCGGTTGCCGGCACGCCGACAGTCGAATTCATCTCCCCACGAAACGGGGCGGTCCAGCGGGGCACCGCCGTCGTCGTCAAGGCTCGGATCGAGAACTTCGAGCTCGCCCCCCGTCACTTCGGCGGCGAACCGCGGCTCGGCGAGGGAAACATTCGCTTCAGCCTCAACCGGGTGCCCGACTGCGTCGACCCGGAGAAGCTGCAGAAAGCCGAAGAAAGCGCGATCGGCAGGGGCCGCCTGCTCGGCGCCTCGTTCGACACGCCGCAGTACGCCGGCCCCAACGGCGTGCTCGGCGAACGGATCGGGTCGACCGGCAGCTACTCGCCGGCGACGAGGCCCGAGATCTTCTACAGCAACCTGCGGCCCGGCTTCTACCGGCTCGTCGCCGCCCTCGCCGCCGACGACGGCTCCCCCACGCCCTACCACGACGTCACCAACTTCCAGATCCTCGAGAAACCGAACCACCAGATCGCCGACTGCGTCGGCGGCAAGATCTCCAGCGCCAAGGCCGCGGCGGCCGCGGCGGAAGACTGAATACACCACCGCCTCCTCCGCTTCGCGTCCGGGGGCGGTGGCAGTCGCCAGATCAGCGCCGCTCACGAAGAATCAGATTGCGACGTTCGCTAATAGCCCGTCAATAGGCGGTAGGAGCCAATACTTCACTTTGTATAGTCAGGTGTGATGCGGACCTACCGCCGCCTGATGGGCTTCCTGCGCCCCTATCGCCGCCAGCTCTGGGGCTCGCTGGCGTTCGCCTGGCTGGCAATGGGCATGACCGTGCTGATCCCATGGTTGATCGGCCGCTCCGTCAACGCGATAGAGAGCGGCGATCAGCCCGACCTGCTGCCCCTGGCGCTGGCGATCGTCGGCGCCGGCGTCCTCCGCCTCGGCCTGACGGTGATCAGGCGGGTGGTCGCCGGCAAGGTCTCGCTGGCTGTCGAGTTCGACCTGCGCCAGCGCTTCTACGCCCATCTGCAGCGGCTCGAGCTCGGCTTCTTCGACGGCCAGCAGACGGGGCAGCTGATGTCCCGGGCCACGGTTGACCTGCAGTCGATCCGGTTCTTCCTCGGCTATGGGCTGATCTTCATCACCCAGAACATCCTCACGATCACCCTCGTCACCGTGGTGATGGTCGCGATCAACCCGGTCCTCGCCCTGATCGCGCTCGCCCCGGCGCCGCTGATCGTCTTCACCGCCTCGCGCTACAACCGGGTCTCGCGGCCGGCCCTGCAGGAGGTCCAGCAGCGGATCGCCGAGCTGACCGCGGAAGCCGAGGAGAACATCTCCGGGATCCGCATCGTCAAGGCCTTCGCGCGCGAGGAGCACCAGCTGCACCGCTTCCAGCGCGCGGTCGGACGGGTCTTCGACCAGAGCATCTACTCGACCCGCCTGCAGGCCTTCTTCTCGCCGCTGATCGGCCTGCTGCCGCAGCTCGGCATCGCCCTTGTGCTTCTGATCGGCGGGCGCCAGGTGATCGACGGCAACCTCAGCCTCGGCGACTTCACCGCCTTCTACACCTACATGGTGATCCTCGCCGGCCCGATGCGGATGCTCGGCGTGGCGATGGGGATGGCCCAGCGCGCGATCGCCTCCGGCAACCGCCTCTTCGAAATCCTCGACCGCGAGCCGCGGATCGAGAGCCCCCCCGGAGCGGCGGAGCTGCCGGCGGGCGGCGGCCGGGTCGAGATGCGCGGCGTCTCCCTCGCCTACGACGAGCTCCGCTCGACCAGCGCCGGGCCGCGGCCCGACGGCGAAGCGGCTATCCAGGCGCTGGCGGGGATCGACCTCGAGATCGAGGCCGGCCGCACGGTCGCCCTGGTCGGCCCCTCGGGCTCGGGGAAGACCAGCCTGGTCGCGCTGGTCGCCCGCCTCTATGACCCCACCGAGGGCGCGGTGCTGGTCGACGGCGCCGACGTGCGCGAGGTCGACGTCGGCAGCCTGCGCCGCGAGATCGCCTTCGTCGCCGACGACAGCTTCCTGTTCACCGCCAGCGTCGCCGAGAACATCGCCTACGCGCGGCCCGAGGCGACCCGCGAGGAGGTCGAGGAGGCCGCCCGGCGGGCCCAGGCGGACTCGTTCATCCGCAACCTGCCGGACGGCTACGAGACGAGGGTCGGCGAGCGCGGGCTGACCCTCTCGGGCGGCCAGCGCCAACGGGTGGCGATCGCCCGCGCCCTGCTCGCCGACCCCCGCATCCTGATCCTCGACGACGCCACCTCCTCGGTCGACGCAACGACCGAGTCGGCGATCAAGGGGGGCCTGCGCGAGGCGATGGCCGGCCGTACCACCTTCGTCATCGCCCACCGGCTGTCGACCGTCTCGCTCGCCGACGAGGTGGTCGTCATGGACGCCGGCACGATCGTCGACCGCGGCACCCACGAGGAGCTACTCGAGGGCTGCGGCTTCTACCGCGAGATCGCCGAGCACGGCCTCGCCGACTCGGTCTTCCTGCAGCGCGACCTCGAGGAGCGCGAGGAGATGGCGAAGCTGTGAGCCGCTTCGGCGACATCTACCGCCTCTTCGCCGCGGTCCTCAAGCTGCTCCGCGGCCAGGACCAGCGGGGCCGCAAGGTGCGCTGGATGATCGGGCTGCTGCGCCCCTATCGGGGCAGGGTCGCGCTGATGTTCGTCGCGCTCCTGATCGCGACGGGCGCCGGCCTCGCTCCGCCCTACCTCGCCGGCCTCGCGGTCGACGAAGGGATCGTCGCCGGCGACGTCTCCGCTCTCGACCGGATCGTCGTCGCCTTCATCTTCGTCGCCGCCCTCTACGCGGCTGCCACCTTCCTGCAGACCTACCTGGTCGGCTGGGTCGGGACGCGGGCGCTGCAGGACCTGCGCGAGCGCGTCTTCGTCCACCTGCAGGGGATGTCGATCGGCTTCTTCACGCGGCGCAGCCCGGGTGTGCTGATCAGCCGCATGACCAACGACATCGAGGCGCTGAACCAGCTCGTCACCGACGGCGTCGTGACGATGTTCTCCAGCACCCTGACCCTGGTCGGGGTCGTCGTCATCCTGCTCGTCCTCGACGTGCAGCTGGCGCTCGTCACCTTCCTCACCTTCCCGCTGATCGCGATCGCCAGCGTCATCTTCCGCATCGTCTCCCACGGCGCCTACCGGCTGACCCGGGAGCGGATCGCCGCGATCACCGCCTATCTGCAGGAGAGCCTCAGCGGTGTCCGGGTCGTGCGCAGCTTCGGCCAGGAGCCGCGCCACCTGACGGCGATGACGGAGCTGAACGAGGCCAACCGCGAGGCGAACCTGAAGACCGTCTACCTGAACGCCTCCTACTTCCCGGCGGTCGAGCTGCTGGCGGCCGTCGGCACCGCGGCGATCCTGCTCTACGGCGGCACCCAGTCGATCGACGGCGCGATCCAGATCGGCGTGATCGTCGCCTTCGTCGGCTACCTGGCGACCTTCTTCGAACCGATCCAGCAGCTTTCCCAGCTCTACACGACCTATCAACAGGGGATGGCGGCGCTCGACAAGATCTTCGACCTGCTGGACACGGCGCCGGACATGGTCGACGCCCCGGGAGCGATCGACCCGGGAGAGATCCGCGGCGAGATCGCGATGAGCGGCGTGTGGTTTTCGTATGACGACAAGGCGGAGCGGACGCGGGAGCAAGCTCGCGAGGACTCCGGTGATGATGAGCGCGAGCTTGCGGGAGCGGAGCATCCGCCGCCTGATAACTGGGCGCTTCGGGACGTCGACCTGCACGTGCCGCCGGGGCAGACGCTGGCCCTGGTCGGCGCGACCGGCGCCGGCAAGTCGACGTTCGCCAAGCTCGTCGCCCGCTTCTACGACCCGCAGAGGGGAACCGTCTCGGTCGACGGCAGGGACCTGCGCGAGGTGCGGCAGCGGGCGCTGCGCGCCCAGCTCGGGATCGTCCCCCAGGAGGGCTTCCTCTTCTCCGGCAGCGTGCGCGAGAACATCGCCTTCGGCCGGCCGGAGGCGAGCCTGGAGGAAATCGAGTCGGCCGCCGCGACGGTCGGCGCCACCGAGTTCATCGCCGCCCTTCCCGAGGGGATCGAGACAGAGGTCGGCGAGCGCGGCGTGCAGCTCTCCGCCGGCCAGCGCCAGCTGGTCGCATTCGCCCGGGCGCTGCTCGCCGAGCCCCGCATCCTGATCCTCGACGAGGCGACCTCGAACGTCGACGTGCGCACCGAGAAGACGATCGAGAAGGGTCTCGAGCGGCTGCTCGCCGGGCGCACGGCGATCGTCATCGCCCACCGCCTCTCGACGATCCGCCGGGCCGGCAAGATCGTCGTCATGGAGGGTGGCCGGATCGCCGAGCAGGGCACCCACGACGAGCTGATCGAGGCAGGCGGCCCCTACTCCCGCCTCTACGGCGCCTGGTCGGACTCGAGCGCCGCCTAGACCGGGGAGAATCTCGCCGCTCGGAACATTGACCGGCCCATGGCACGGTCAAAGTCCCAAGCGAAGAGCACCGCGGCGTGGGAGCTGGCGCGCAGGCAACACGGCGTGGTCTCAAGGCGGCAGCTTCTTGCCCTCGGCTTCACCCGCGACGCGGTGGATCATCGGCTCGAGACAGGTCGGCTTCGGCAGCTGGCACGAGGCGTCTATTCGGTGGGTCTCCCGCTGGGGACGACGCACCAACGCTGGATGGCAGCGACCCTCGCCTGCCGCGGAGATGCCGTCCTGAGCCATCGCAGCGCGGCGGCGCTCTGGGGCATCGCAGCCGAGCGCGCCGGCCAAATCGAACTCTGCGTGCGCAGGGAATCGAAGCACCGCCGGCCCGGCATGCGCGTCCGGCGGCGGCTGTCTCTGCCCGCGCGCGACGTCACCGTCAGGCACGGGATACCGGTGACGACCCCGGCGCGCACGCTGGTCGACCTGGGGACGTTGCTCAGCGCCACACCGCTGGAGCGCGCGGTCAACGAGGCCGACAAGCGGGACCTGATCGACCCCGACACGCTGCGGGCCAGCCTTGCCGATTTTGCCGGCGAGCCCGGCGTGCCAGCCCTGCGGCGGCTGCTCGATCGGCACACCTTTCTCTTGTCCGATTCCAACCTCGAGATCTTCTTCCGACCGATCGCCGCCGCCGCCGAACTGCCGGTTCCGCTGAGTAAACAGAACGTCAACGGCTTCGAGGTCGACTTCCACTGGCCCGAGCTCGGCCTCGTCGTCGAGACGGATGGCCTCCGCTACCACCGCACTCCCGCGGCGCAGACCAGGGACCGGCTGCGCGATCAGAAGCACGTCGCCGCCGGTCTCACCGTGCTCCACTTCACGCACTGGCAGGTGAGACGCGAGCCCGCTCACGTGCGAGACATGCTCACCCAGACCGCCAGGCGCCTGCGCCGACGGCCGGAGCGATGAGCGACCTGCCTGCCCCGGACCGCTCAGCCGGGGCCGATGCCGCCGGAGCCCCCAGCGCCCGTTTCGGGGGCCGGGGTTACGGTGCCGCCGCCCGTGCCGCCGGCGCCGCCGGTTTCGGGGGCCACTTCTTCGGGAGCGGCTTCTTCTGGAGCGACTTCTTCGGGAGCCGCTTCTTCGGGAGCGCGCTTCTTCGCCGCCGCCGCCGCCGGGGGTGGTGACCGCGGGCGCGGCCGGAGCTTCCGAGCACTCTTCGAAGCCGTATGCAGACGCAGCTTCCTGGAAGGCCGAGAGGGCTGAGTCGACATCCGCCTGGGCCGTGGACAGGGCTTCTTCGTCGCCGCGCGCCGACGCCAGCGCCGCGTCGCTGGCGGCCTGCGCCAGTTCGGCGGCCGCATCGGCGAATTCTTCGTAGCCTTCCGCTTCGTCAGGGGTGCCCAGACTCTGCAGCCGGTCCACCATGCCGCCGTAGAGGTCGCCCGCCTGCGACACCTGCTCCGAGGTTTCCGCTTCGCTCGAGACCACGGTGCCGACCGCGGCGTTGACCTCGGCGCAGATCGCGTCGCCCTGCGTGATCAGCTCGTCCTTGGTCAGCGTGGGCGCCGTTTCTTCGGTGACCGGGGCAGCCGCGGTGGTATCGCCGCCACCTCCGCCGCCGCAGCCGGCGAGAACGATCGCGCCCGCGGCGCATGCGGCTATCGGTAGGTTCCTCAGTCTCATCGGAAGGGCGACGGTAGCAGAGCGAAAGGCGTCGCTGTGCAGGGATTTACTGCGCCCCAGGGGCTCGAACCCCGACTTCCTCGTCCAGAGCGAGGCGTGCTGCCATTACACCAGGGCGCATCGTCTGCCCGCAGGATACCCGCGGGGGGCGCGGTCGGCGCTCAGGCGCGAAGCGAGGTGAGATCGCTGTCGGGGTCGGCGATCAGGTCCCTTGCAGCGGAGACATCGACGCGATCGGCGAGCAGACGGCGGGCCTCGGCGAGGTCCTCAGGGCGCCCGACGCTGAGTGCTGCGGAGACCCGGCCCTCCGTCAGATACCAGATGGAGAACTCGCCGCCGTCGCGGTCGCCGCGCCAGATCGGGCCCTCGTCCCACTCGAGCGGCGGCCCCACGCACTCGAGCCCGGCCCAGTCGGAGAGGTCGCTGAAGAAGTAGGGGACGACGTCGTAGTCGGCTTCGTCGCCAAGCATGTTGCGGGCGGCGTGCATTCCCTGCTGCATCGCCACATCCCAGTGCTCGACCCGGAGCCGGCGGCCGTGGACGACGCTGTCGTAGGAACAGCAGTCCCCGGCGGCATAGATGCCGGGCGCCGATGTCCGCAGCTTCGAGTCGCAAAGGATGCCGTCGTCCACCTCGAGGCCGGCGCGCTCGGCGAGCATCGAGTCGGCGCGGACCCCGGCGCCGACGATCACGGTGTCGCACTCGACCGCCAGGCCGCTCTTCGTGATCACGGCCCGAACCCGGCCGTCGCCCTCGTAGGCCTCGAGCTGCTCGCCGCCGTGGATCGTCACCCCGTGCGATTCGAGCCGCTCGTGGAACCAACGACCAGCCTCCTCGCCGATCGTCGCCGAGAAGACGACGTCCTCCATCATCACCATCGTGCAGTCGACGCCCTTGGCGGCGAGCGAGGCGGCGACCTCGGCGGCGATGTAGCTACCGCCGATCAGGACCACGTGCTCGGCGGCCTCGGCGTCGGCGCGGATCGCGTCGGCGTTGCCGAAGGCCCGCAGGTAGTGGATGCCCTCGTTCTCAGCGCCCTCGAGGCGGAGGATGTTGACCATCGCCCCGGTGCCGAGCAGCGCGCTGCCGAAGGCCACCTCCTCCCCGCCCTGCAGGGTCGCCGTGCGGAGACCGGCGTCGAGCGACATCACGTTGCGGCCGCTGAGCAGCTCGATCCCGTTCTCCTCATACCAGGAGGCCGGGTTGACGTGGGCGTCCTCACGTGACCCCTCGCCGCGCAGGTACTCCTTGGAGAGAGGCGGCCGTTCGTAGGGCGGCTCCGGCTCGCGGCCGACCAGCAGGACGGAGCCGTCGGCGCCACGGCGCCGCAGCTCCGACGCGCAGTGGGCCGAGGCCATGCCACCGCCGATCAGGAGGAAGTCGACTTCGCGGTCGGCCACGATCCCCTCCTACCCGGTCTCGGCCTCAGCCAACGCCGTTGCCGCTGCCGTTGCCTCCGGAGGGGCCGAAGATCTCTTTCAGCTCGTCCTCCTTGCCGGGGTCGAGAACGGCGAGCACCTCATCTCCTGGTTCGAGCACCGTGTCGGGCCCGGGAACGAAGCCCTTGCCGTCGCGGAGGACGGAGATCAGCAGGCTGCCGTCGGGCATCGAGAGGTCGCCCACCCGGCGACCGGTGACGCCGCAGTCCTTGCCGAGCAGCATCTCGATGATCTCGAGCTGCTCCTCCTGCAGGTCGAGCAGGTGGACGAGGCCGTACTCGGGCACCTCATGCTCGAGCAGGCGCAGGATCAGGTCGGTCGCCGAGACCGAGGGCTTGATCCCGAGCAGGTCGAAGTGGGGCCGGTTGCGCGGGTTGTTGACCCGGGCGATGATCTGGCCGACCTCGTACTTCTCCTTGGCGACCTGGCAGATCAGGATGTTGTCCTCGTCGTCGCCGGTCACCGCGATCACCATGTCGGCGCGCTGGATCCCGGCTCGCTCGAGAACCCAGAGCTCGGAGGCGTCGCCGTAGGAGACGTTGTGCTCCAGCTCCTGCTCGACGGTCAGGTAGCGGCGGCGGTCGCTCTCGATCACCGTCACCTCGTGGTCCTTTTCGAGCAGCTCGCGGGCCAGATTCCAGCCCACCTTGCCGGCGCCGACGACGATGATGTACATCAGGCGGCTCCGGCCCCGCGCTCGGCGCCGTCGCGCACGGCGCCCTCGAGCATGTCGATCGCGACCCTCGTGGGACAGACGGTCTGCAGGCCCTGGCGCTGGTACCACTCGGCTCGCAGCGGGTCGAGGATGCGGGCGATCACGGTCGGCACCTCGTAGCGGCGCTGGGCGATCTGCGCGATGACGATGTTCGTGTTGTCGCCGTCGGTGGAGGCGATGAACGCGTCGGCCTCCTCGATCCCGGCCGCCCGCAGCGCGTCGGTCTCGAGGCCGGCGCCGACGGTGAAGCGGCCGCCGAGGTCCTCCCAGGCCTTGTCGAGCCCGACCTCGAGGCGCGCATGGGACTCGGGGTCCTCATCGAGGCAGGAAACCTCGTGCCCTTCCTGCAGCATCGCCCGGGCGACCGAGGAGCCGACCCGGCCGCAGCCGACGATCAATATGAACAAGACATCACCACGACCGAAGTCTAGTCAGCGGCGGCCGGCGCCGGGTCCGGCTCGGGAAGGACTTCGGGGGGAGCGGTGAGCAGCACTCGGCAGGGAGCCTTCATCAGCACGTACTCGGTCGCGGCGCCGATCTCCTCCGGCTTGGCCGCGCCGATCCCACCGAGGCGCGCGCCGCCGCGAATCCTGCTCGGCGGCTCGGCGCCGACGACGATTGCTTCGGCCTCGTGGCGTCGCGCCGCCTCGACTATCCCGGCGCCGACCTTGCGGGCGCGGACCACCTCCGAGCTGACCTCGACGTCCTCGTACTCCTCGCCGACCTCGCTGGCCCGCTCCAGCGCCCGTCGGGCGCCCTCCTCGAGCTCGGGCGGCAGCTCGGCGTCCAGGGGCAGGGACAGCGGCACCTCGATCACGTAGACGAGATCGAGCCGCGCCTCGCCGTCGCCCATGCCGGCCCCCTCATGCTCGGCCGCGGCAAGGCGGCCGGCGGTCGAGACGATGTCGTCGTCGAGCTCGGTGCCGAAGATCGGGACGAGGATGTTGCGATAGGAGAGCTCGGGCACCTGCTTGGTCAGGGCCTTCTCGGTGACCGAGACCCGGCTGGTCAGGCTCGTCCCCTCGAAGACCTTGCGGTAGACGACGTAGAAGAGGAGGCCGAAGACCATCCAGCCGCCGCCGACCCAGCGGGCGGTGTCGTGGAAGGCGAGCACGCTGAGGAAGGCGAGGCCGCTGACGAGCGCCGCAAGGATCGCCGGCACCGGGACGCTGGCCTCTCCCCAGCGCACGTTCCAGGGGACCCGAAACGGGCGCGGCCGGTCGGGCTCGGTGACCCGCAGCCTCAGGATCGAGAGCTGTGCGATCGTGATCGCCAGAGTCGCGCCGAAAGCGTAGATCCCGGCCAGTAGCTTGACGTTGGTCGGGACCACGAGGCCGATCGCGATCACGCCGGAGATCGCGATCGCGACCTGCGGAGTCGCGTGGCGGGAGCTGAGCTTGCCCAGCCAGCTGGGGATCTGGCGGTTGATCGCCAGCGTGTAGATGTGGCGGGAGACACCGAGCATCGCCGTCGTCACGGCCCAGAAGAGGACCGGCGCGGCGACCAGGGCGACGACCCAACGCATCGTTTCGGCGACCCCCGAAGGGTGGAAGGAGGAGACGACGCCGAGCACAGGCGCCTCGACGAATTCGGAGCCGAGCGCGGTGTGCGGGCCATCGGGGCCGGCGACGACCGGCACCGCCATCAGCGCCACCACCGCCATCCCGGCGTAGACCAGGGGAACGGCAAGGGCGCCGATCGAGACCACCCGCTTGAGGTCCCCAGGCTGGACGTCGATGTCGGGAGCGAGGTCGGATGCGGCCTCGATCCCCGCGTAGGCGAGCATCGCGACCACCGAGGCGTAGACGATGTCGACGACGCTCGGGTCGGTGAAGAGATCGAGTTGAGCGGTGAGCCGATCGGGGTGGAACACAGCGAGCACGCCGACGGCGATCACCGCGAGCTGCAGGGCGATGTCGGCAAGGGCGAGCACCGCCAGCCGGCGCTCGCCCCCGCGGCCGGTGATGTTGAGCGCATTGAGCACGCAGGCGGCGACGATCACCAGGGTGGCGATGCCGATCTCCCAGCCCGGCTCGCCGAGGTCGGCAGAGATCGGCTCCAGGTAGTGGGGCACCGAGATCGCCGCCAGCGCCGCGACGATCAGGTAGTCGATCAGAATCGCCCAACCGGCGATGAAGGCGATCAGCTCGTTGAATGCGTGGCGAGCGAAGCTCGAGGAGCCGCCCCGCTCGCGAAGCATCGCCCCGCCCTCGACGTAGCTGAGCGTGGTGACGACGAAGAGCAGGCCGGCGGCGAGGAAGATCAGCGGCGTCAGGCCGAGGCCGCGGTCGGCGACGACGCCGAGCGCGAAGTAGATCGAGAAGCCGACCGATGAGTAGACGGCGACGAACAGCCCGGGGACGCCGAGGCCGCGTTCGAGCAGCGGCTTCGACTCCGGGCCCCGCTCGGATCGGTCGCTCACCGGGCGCCGGTCCGCTTCGAGATCCAGAGCCGACCTGCGCCGATCGCCAGGAAGAGCACGCCGAGGATCGTGCCGAGCGAGCCCGGCCCACCGCCGGCGATCAGCGTGCGGACGAGGATCACCAGCCCGACGGCGATGAAGACGAACGAGAAGGCACGGATCGAGCCCTGGTAGATCCGTTCGGGAGACGACACCGTGGCGATTCTATGCGAGTGCGGGGGCCGGATCGGCGCCCTGCTGGACGCCGCGGTCGGAGACGACGATCACCCGGCAGGGCCGCTCGCCGAGGACAGTCTGCAGGGTCTTGTTGTAGATCGGCTTGCCGTTCCGGTAGCGCAGGCCGACGACGACCGCGGCGGCGTTGATCTGCTTCGCCTCGTTGGCGATCGCGTAGCCCTCCTGGCCCGGCCGGACTCTGTCGACGTGGCCGGTGACGCGTTGCCCGCCGATCAGCTTCGCCTGCTCGATCTTGCTCTGCGCCGCCCCTTCCTGGTCGGGCAGCTTGGCGTCGAGCGGCAGGTTGGTCGGCACGACCATCATCGAGTGGATGTGGATCCCGCGGCGTCGCTTGGAGGCGAGCTTGACGGCGGTGGCGACCATCTCCTCGGAGAACGCCTCCTCGTCCTCGAAGGCAACGAGGACGCTGCGGTACTCGATCTCCTCGACCCCGAGCGGCTCGGGCGTGACCACCTTTACCGTTTCGGTCAGGGGCAGCCTCTGGTTGCGCCGGTAGAGGACGTAGATCGCGATCCCGAAGACCATCCAGCCGACGCCGACGGCCAGCGTGGTCGGGTTGAGCACCATGACGACGATCCAGGCCGAGAAGGTGCCGAGCCCGCCGAGAACCGCCGTGAGCGGCACGTCGAAGCCGAAGGCGTGCACGTTGAGGGGCGGTTTCCAGGGCCTCTCCTCCCCTGATTGCCGCCGCCGCAGCTGAATCACGGCAACGTGGGCGATCGTGAAGGAGAGCATCGCCCCGAACGAGTAGAGCGTGGCGAGGAAGTCGGCCTGACCCGGGATCAGGGTGATCATCGCCAGCCCGGCGAAGACGAGGATGGCGATGTAGGGGGTGCGGTAGCGCGGGTGGACCTGGCGCAGCCCCTCGGGGAGCTGGCGGTGCTGGCCCATGGAGTAGGTGAGGCGGGACACTCCGATCAGGCCGGCGTTTGTGGCGATCACCAGGATCACCGCGGCGAGGATGCCGACGTAAAAGCGGAGGATTTCGGTCAGCCCGTGGCCGATTCCGAGGTTCTCGACGATGCCGAGGATCGGGTCGCTGGCGAACTCGGAGCCGAGCGCCGTCGAGTAGTGGCCGGCGGCGTCCTGGGTGACCGGCATCGCCGAGAGCGCGACGATCGGGATCAGCAGATAGAGGCCGAGAACGGCGGCCACGGTCAGGCCGACGCTGCGAGGGATCGTCCTCGCCGCGTCCTTGGCCTCCTCGGCCATGTTGGAGATCGTCTCGATCCCGGTGTAGGCGATCATCCCGACCGCGACCCCGAGCGCGAAGTCGCTCCAGGTCGGGGCGACGCCGAGATGGACGTTGTCGATCAGGACTTCGGGGCTGAGGACGAGGAAGATGCCGATGCCGACGAGCACGACCTGGGTGGCGAGGTCGGAGACGGCGAGGATGAGGTTCAATTTCGCCGACTCCTCCGTGCCGCGGATGTTGATCAGCGCCAGGACCGCGATCACGACCGCGCCGCCGATGATGTCCCCCGGCGCCTCCCCGAGCGGGCCCCAGAAGACGGCCAGGTAGTGGGGCACGAAGTAGGCCGAGATCGCGACCGTGATCGTGTAGTTGAGCATCTGGCCCCAGGCGGCGACGAAGCTGACCAACTCGTTGAAGGCGTGGCGGGCGAAGCTCGAGGAGCCACCGGCCTCCGGGTACATCACGGTCGCCTCGGCGTAGGTGGCGGCGGTGGCGGCGAAGATCAGACCGGAGATGATGAAGGCGATCGGGGTGAGGCCGAGGGCGAACGCGGCGGTGACCCCGAGCGCGTAGTAGATCGACGAGCCGACGTTGCCGTAGGCGGCCGAGAACAGGGCGCCGACGCCGTGGACGCGACTCAGCGATTCGTCCCTGGGTATGCGCTGCGCCATCTAGTGCAGTTTCCTCTGCACGTGGGCTCGGGTCAGCTCGCCGGGCGACGCGCAGCCGCAGAGCAGGAGGGTCAGCTCGAGCTCTTCGCGGAAGATCTCGAGCACCCGCGCGACCCCCGCCTCGCCGCCCACCGCCAGACCCCAGAGCGCCGGGCGCCCGACGAGCACCGCGTCGGCGCCGAGGGCGAGGGCGATCCCGACGTCGGCGCCGCGGCGTATGCCGCCGTCGACGAGGACCGTGCCGCGGCCGGCGACGGCCGCCACCGCCTCCTCGAGGACATCGGCTGTGGCGGCCACGCGATCGAGCTGGCGCCCGCCGTGGTTGGAGACGACGATGCCGGCGGCGCCGTGCTCGATCGCGAGGGCGGCGTCCTCGGCGGTGTGGATCCCCTTGACGAGGACCGGCAGCCGGCAATCGGCGGCGAGCGCGCCGAGGTCCTCCCAGCCCAGGCCGGGGTCGATCAGCCCGAACGCCTCGGCGACCGTGATCGAGCGCCCATCGCCGAGCGCCGCCTCGACGCTGGGGATGCCGAGTCCCTCGGGGAGCGCGAAGCCGGTGCGGCTGTCGCGCTCGCGATTGCCGGCCCGGGGAGCGTCGACGGTGACGAGGATCGCCTCGAAACCGGAGTCGATTGCCTGGTCCATCAACGCCCTCGTCACGCCCGCGTCGGTGAAGCAGTAGAGCTGGAATAGATGGCGGCCGGCCGGGGCGGCCTCGGCGACCTGAGCGGGCAGGGAGGTGGCCAGGGTCGAGAGGCAGATCGCCGTTCCGGCCGCCGACGCGGCGCGCGCCATCGCCACCTCGCCCTCGGGGTCGACCATGCGCTGGAAGGCGACCGGGGCGACCAGGACCGGCATCGAGAGCTCGCCGCCGAGCACCTCGCAGCGAGCGCTCCAGGACCGGTTGCCCGCCAGCACCCGCGGCCGCAGCTGCCAGCGACTCCAGGCGGCGACGTTGTCGCGCAGCGTCGCCTCGTCCCCGGCGCCGCCGGCGAAGTAGCCGAGCACGCCGGCCTCGAGCTTCTCGGACGCGACCCGCTCGAAGTCGGCGACGTTGACAAGACCCTCAATCACGACCGGCGACCCTAGCTGCTATCAGCCACGGAGGCGCCTGCATCCGGTCCCGATCGCCCGCCTCAAGCCGCCGGTCGGGAGGGGTCAGGTGCCCCTCCCGGCGGCTTGTAACTTTTTGCGTGAGCCTGCGGCGCCAGCCAGCCGGCTGTTCACCGAAAAGTTTGAGCCGGGAGGGGTGCCTGACCCCTCCCGACCCGACTCCCTAGAAGTGAACGATCGGGATGATCAGGATCGCGACGATGTTGGCCACCTTGATCATCGGGTTGATCGCCGGGCCTGCCGTGTCCTTGTAGGGATCGCCGACGGTGTCGCCGGTCACCGAGGCTTCATGGGCCGGTGAGCCTTTGCCGCCGTGAGCGCCGTCCTCGATCAGCTTCTTCGCGTTGTCCCAGGCGCCGCCGCCGGCGGTCATCGAGATCGCGGCGAAGAGGCCGACGACGATGACGCCGATCAGCAGGCCGCCGAGCGCATCGACGCTGAGCAGGCCGACGATCACCGGGACGATGATCGGAACAAGCGCCGGCAGGATCATCTCTTTCTGCGCCGCGAGGGTGACGATGCTGACCGTCTCGGCGTAGTCGGGTTTTTCGGTCCCCTCCATGATCCCGGGGTGCTCGCGGAACTGTTTGCGGACCTGCTCGACGACCTGCCCGCCGGCGCGGCCGACGGCCTCGATCGCGAAGGCCACGAACAGGTAGACCATCATCCCGCCGATGATCAGGCCGATCAGCACGTCGGGCGAGGTCAGGTTGAAGAGGCCGTTGAGGTCGAACCCTGACGGCGCTTCTTCGGCGAGCTCGCTCTTGAACGCGGCGAAGAGAACCAGGGCGGCGAGGGCGGCGGAGCCGATCGCGTAGCCCTTGGTCACAGCCTTGGTCGTGTTGCCGACCGCGTCCAGCGGGTCGGTGACGTTGCGGACGTCTTCGGGCAGATCCGCCATCTCGGCGATGCCGCCGGCGTTGTCGGTGATCGGCCCGAAGGCATCGAGGGCGACGATCAGCCCGCAGAGCGAGAGCTGTGCCATCACGGCGATGCCGATGCCGTAGATGCCGGCGAGCTCGTTGGCGCCGAGAATCGCCAGGGCCAGGACCAGCGCCGGAGCGGCTGTGGACTGAAAGCCCTGGGCGAGCCCCTGGATGATGTTCGTCGCGTGCCCGGTCTCCGAGGCCGCGGCGATCGACTTCACCGGCCGGAACCGGGTTGACGTATAAAATTCGGTAATCACGAACAGCAGCGCCGTCACGGCGACGCCGATCACGGCGCAGAGCCAGAGGTCGGTGACGCTGACCGCGGTCGCCGCGGTGTCGAGGACGCCGATCCGCAGCGGTTCGCTCATCATCCAATCGGTGATCGGGTAGAAGGCCGCGATCGAGAGGATCCCGGCGAGGATCACGCCCTGGTAGAGGGCGCCCTCGACCCGGTCGGTCTTGGTCCGCACGACGAGCGCGCCGACGATCGAGGCGATGATCGCGACGGCGCCGATCACCAGCGGGTAGATCGCGACCTCGCGGGCAAAGTCGCCGTTGAAGGTGAGGACGCCGAGCAACATCACGGCGACCGAGGTGACCGCGTAGGTCTCGAAGAGGTCGGCGGCCATGCCGGCACAGTCGCCGACGTTGTCGCCGACGTTGTCGGCGATCACGGCCGGGTTGCGCGGGTCGTCCTCGGGAATCCCCGCCTCGACCTTGCCGACCAGGTCGGCGCCGACGTCGGCGGCCTTGGTGAAGATGCCGCCGCCCAGCCTCGCGAAGACCGAGATCAGCGAGCCGCCGAAGCCGAGGCCGATCAGCGCGTCGACGGCCTCCTTGTCGGTGCTGCCGGTGACGATCAGGACTCCGTAGTAGCCGGCGACGCCGAGCAGCGCCAGGCCGACGACCAGGAGGCCGGTCACCGAGCCGCCTTTGAAGGCGACGTCAAGCGCCGGCGGCACGCCGCCGCGGGCCGCCTCGGCGACCCTGGCGTTGGCGCGCACCGAGACGTTCATGCCGATGAACCCGGTGGCGCCCGAGAGGACGCCGCCGATCACGAAGCCGATCGCGGTCTTGTAGTCCTGCAGCAGCCAGAGCACGATCGCGATCGGCCCGGCGACCGCGGCGATGATCATGTACTGGCGGTTGAGATAGGCCTTCGCCCCCTCCTGCACCGCGCCCGAGATTTCCTGCATGCGGTCGTTCCCGGGCGACTTTGCGAGCAGGCGCTGGGTGACGATGAGTCCGTATATAACCGCCGCCCCCGCGCAGACGAGCGCGACGACGACTCCGTATTCGGTCAAGAAGTCGGTCAAGTTTCTTCCTCTTTGGCTGGTTTAGCTGCGTTTCAGCGGCGCGAAAGCTTATCTAGGCGCGCTGACATCGGCGGTGTAGGTCCGCTGCGTCTCCGTAACGGCCTCCCGGTAAATGTCCTCAATCGAGACACCTGCATCGAGCGCCTGGCGCGCGCGCTGGGCCCCGTTCCTGGCGGGAAGGTCTACCTGAATGCCGAGTTGCGTGCGTGCCGGCTCGGTCCAAGCGAGCAGCTTCTCGAGCACCGCCCTCGTCTCGATCACCTCGGCGCCGGCGCGGAAGTCGATCATCTGGCCGCTCATTCCGTGGCGGATCGCCCGCCAGAGGTTCTCCTCGATCTCGCGGTCGGCGAGCGGGCTCCCCGCCCCGTCGTAGCCGTGCTCGTCATAGGAGAGCGCCGCCTGCGCGATGCAGGCTGCGATCAGGCCGGCGAGGGCCGTCGACTCCTCGCCGCCAGTCTGCGCATCGCAGATCCGCACCTCGACCGTGCCGAAGGTGTGGTGCGGCCTGACGCTCCACCAGAGCTGGGTCGACTCGACCGCCGTCCCGGTCCGCTCGAGCATGCGGACGAAGTCCTCGTATGTGTCCCAGTCGGCGAACGGGCTGGGGACCCCGCAGCGCGGGAAGGTGCGCGTGAAGATCTCGGTGCGGACCGTGTGCAGGCCGCTGTCGCGGCGATCGAGGAAGGGCGAGTTGGCGGAGGCGGCGAGCAGGATCGGCAGCAGCTCGCGCAACCGGTCGCAGACGGCGATCGCCCGGTCGGCGCCGCGCACCCCCATGTGGACGTGCAGGCTCCAGGTGTTGTTGCGCTGCGCGACCCAGCCGAGTTCCTCCTTGAGCCGGTTGTAGTGGGGCGTGTCGATGATCCGCTGGTGGAGATAGTCGGCCCAGGGGTGGGTTCCGGTCGCGGCCAGCGCCAGGCCCATGTCGCGGACGACCCCGAAGAGCCTGTTGCGGCGGTCCTGCTGGGCGGCGACCGCGCCGGCGAAGGTCTCCGAGCGACCGGAGCGGATCTCGACCTCGGAGGCGATCAGCTCGCCGGCCGCCGCCTCGGCCAGGACCTCGTCCTGCCGGCAGGCGGCGTAGACATCCTCGAAGCGGTGCTCGAGCTCGAGCGTCTCCGGATTGACGATCGCAAACTCCTCCTCCAACCCGATCGTGAAGTCGGTCGAGTCTTCGAAGGTCTGGCGGGCGCGGTCGAGGTCCAGGGCGGAGATGACCGAAACCCTACGAGAAAGGCCGGCTCAGGCGAGGTAGAAGTAGAGCGCGTAGAGCAGGTCGACCGCCGGGCTGGACGTATGAACGGTCACCTCGGGCGGCACCTGGAGAAGCTGCTCGGAGTAGTTGAAGATGATCTTCACGCCGGCCTCGACGAGGCGGTCGGCGACGGCCTGGGCGGCCTCGGCGGGAACGGCGAGGACGCCGACGACGATCTCCTGCTCGGCGACCACCGACTCCAGCTCCGAGAAATCACGGACCCTGAGGGCGCCGACCTCCTTGCCGACGACCGAGGGCTCGACGTCGAACATCGCGACAACCTGGAAGCCGTGGTCGGCGAAGACGTCGGAGCTGGCGATCGCCTGGCCGAGGTTGCCGGCGCCGAAAAGGGCGATGTTGTGCTGGCCCGAGGTGCGCAGGATCTTGCGGATCTCCGCGACCAGCGACTCGACGTTGTAGCCGACGCCCCGCTTGCCGAACTTGCCGAAGCCCGAGAGGTCGCGTCGGATCTGGGTCGGGTTGATGTGGGTGTGCTCGGAGAGTTCCTGCGAGGAGATCGTGTCGCGGCCCATCTTGCGAGCCTGGGTCAGCACCTGCAGGTAACGGGACAATCGCGCCGCGACGCCGAGCGAGAGCCGCTCGCCGTCGACGATCAGGTCCTCCCCCGATTGCTCCTCGATCGTCTCCTCCATCATCAGGCGCCAACAGTATCGAGCCGGGCGCGAAGCTCGGTTGCGTCCAGGCTAAGTTCGGAGACGACCACGCCGTCGACCTCGACGACCGGGATCTTCTCCAGCATCCTCCGCATCAGGAGCTCGTCGCTCTCGATGTCCACCTCGTGCAGCTCGAAGCTGTGGCCGCCCTCCCCGCGTACGGCGACGATTTCCGCGATCGCCTCCTCGCAGAGGTGACATCCGGGCCGCGAGTAAACGACGACCCGCGTCACGCAGCGGCCTTGCTGGGAAAGGCGTCATACGCAAGGTAGTCCGGGTAGCGGATGCGGGGCGCGTGGCGGGCGGCGGAGCCGATCATCGCCGCGTTGTCGGTGCAGAGCTCGATCGGGACCAGCTTCAGCTCCACCCCGCGTTCCTCGCAGAGCTCCCCGACCGCCGCCCTCAGCGCGCCGTTGGCGGCGACGCCGCCGCCGAGGGCCACCGCCTCCCAGCCGCCGCTCTTCAGCGCCCGCCGGAGCTTCGCCGAGAGCTGGCCGACGGCGGCGGCCTGGAAGCTCGCCGCGAGGTCGGCGCGACGCTCGGCGACGCCGTCGGGGCCGAGGTCGCGGCAGAGGTAGACGAGCGCCGTCTTCAGGCCGCTGAAGCTGAAGTCGAGGCCCGGGTCGCGGCTCATCGCAACCGGCAGCTCGAAGGCCTCCGGGTCACCGTCCCCCGCCAGCCGCTCGAGCGCCGGGCCGCCGGGGTAGCCGAGGCCGAGCAGGCGGGCGACCTTGTCGAATGCCTCGCCGGCGGCGTCGTCGAGGGTGCGGCCGAGGACCTCGTGGCCGCAGCGGTCGCGAACCGCGGCGAGCAGTGTGTGGCCGCCGCTGGCGAGGAGGCAGAGGAAGGGCGGCTCGAGAGGGTCGGGCTCGAGGAAGTTTGCGGCGACGTGGCCCTGCAGATGGTCGACCGGAGTCAGCGGCAGGCGGCGCGGCGCAGCGATCGCCTTGGCGCTGCTCACTCCGACCAGCAGGGCCCCGATCAGGCCCGGTCCGACGGTCACCGCCACCGTCTCGACGTCGTCGAGCGAGGCGCCCGCCACGGCGAGCGCGTCCTCGACGACCGGGACGACGAGCTCGAGGTGGTGGCGCGAAGCGACCTCGGGGACGACGCCGCCAAAGCGTGCGTGTGCCTCGGCCTGCGAGGAGATCGTGTTGGAGAGGATCGGCCGCCGTCGACGACCGCCGCGCAGGTGTCGTCGCAAGAGGTCTCTATAGCAAGGATCAATCCAGCCACATGATCAGCGCGTCCTCGCCGTTGTCCTGGTAGTAGCGGGGACGAACTCCGGCCGATCGGAAGCCGAGGCCCTCGTACATCGCGATCGCGTCGCGATTGGAGACCCTCACCTCGAGGGTGATCGGCAGGCCCGAGCCTCCGCCGGTCTCCTCCAGCAGGCGGTCGGATGAGGCGGCTGGCGACGCCGGCGCGGCGCCGGTCGGGTGAGACGGCGACGTTCATCAGGTGCCAGACCTGGTCGTAGCGGCAGCAGACCAGATAGCCGAGCAGCTGCTCGCCGTCGGTGGCCGCCAGGCAGACGCCGGACGGCTTGGAGAGCTCGAGCACGAACATCGCCAGCGACCAGGGTGCCGGGAACGAGCGGCGCTCGATCGAGATCACCGAGGGCAGGTCGCCGTAGGCGAGCCGGCGGACCGTCGGATCCGCCGCCTCAGCCTGTCTTCTGGGAATTGTCTCGCTCACGCCACCGCTCCGCGTCGGGAGGCCTCAGGTAGATCGGGGCGAGTGCCTCGCCCGGCCCGGTCGCGTCCCCTGCCGCCGCGAGGGCGCAGACGCTGCGGGCGGCGACGCGGTGCACGGCGTCCTCGTCGCCCGGCACCTCGACTCCGCGATCCTCCAGCTCATCTCGAAATCGTACCGCCCCCGACCCCACGGCCAGCGGCGGCTCGGGCAGTTCGGCGAGGCGGCCGCCGAGCTCGGCCGGATCGCCGACCCAGGGCCCCCAGAGACGCCCGCCCGGAGGCGCGTAGAGAGCGGCGAAGACCTCGCCGCGGCGCGCGTCGAGGACGGCAAGCCGGTGGCGCCCGGCCGCGGCACCTGCGGCGATGCCGAGCGCCAGGGCGTCGAGCGTGCAGACGCCGGTCGCCCGCAGACCCGTGCTCGCGGCCAGAGCCCTGGCGCTGGCGAGGCCGATCCGCAGGCCGGTGAAGGAGCCGGGCCCGAGTCCGACGGCGATGCCGCCGACCTCGTCCCAGCCGCCGCAGGAGCCGGCGGCCCGCTCGACCTCCTCGAGCAGGCGCGTCGTGTGGCCGGGGCTGCCGTCGGCCGAGAGGCCGAGCAGCGACTCGTAGAGGACCTCGCCGCCGCGCGCCGCGCAGACGGCGGTGTCCTCGGTGGCGGTGTCGAACCCGATCAGGGTCAGGTCAGTTGGGGACCCGGAAGGCGAAGGACCCGACCTTCTTTCCTTCGACGAACCAGCTGACGACGTGCCTGCCGGGGATGTTCGACGTGATCTTGTTCACGTAGAGGGTTCCCTGGACCGCTTCTTGTTTGTCTGCGCAGAGCGGCTTGGCTTTTTTCGGGAACTTGACGCAGACGGTGTAGAAGACCGTCGCGCCGTTGCTTTTGAAGAAGGCGCCCTTCTTGCGCTTCTTCTGGCAGAGGTGCGCCGGTTTCGCGTTCTGAGAGACGCCGCAGGCGACGTAGTGCTTGTACGCGCTCGCACTCGCCGAAGCCGGGGCCACGGCCAGCAGAGCCGCTCCGGCAGCCGAGATGGCGATCAGCTTCTTCAGTCCCTTCATGTGCGGCAGGTCCTCCCTTGCTCTCTCGAAAGTTTCAGCGGCGATGCTACACCGCCCTATTTGAACACGCTCCGGCGCGGCTGGATGCGGCGTCAGGCGCCGCTCGGCGCAAAATCGAGCTCTATTTCGCGGCTCTCGCCACCGCCGTGACGGATGCTGACGGCGAGCGCGGCCTGCGGCAGCCGGCCGCCGGCGGCCGCCGGCCACTCGACGAAGGCGATCGCGGCCGGCGAGAGGTAGTCGTCGAGCAGCGCCGGATCCTCGTCCTCGAGGCCGCCGAGCCGGTAGAGGTCGAGATGGGAGACCCAGATCCCGGCGCCGCGATATCGCTGCCCGATCGTGAAGGTCGGCGAGGTGACGGGCTCCTCGACCCCGAGGGCCCGGCAGGCACCCCGGACCAGGGTGGTCTTGCCCGCGCCGAGGTCGCCCGAGACGATGACGGCGGCACCAGGCTCGAGGGCGGCTGCGATCCGCGCCCCGAGAGCTTCTGTCTCCTCGGCCGACTTGGTGACCAAGCGCTCCATCGGCGTCCCTAGCCGAACATGTCGAGCTGGTCGGCGGGCGGCGGCGGAGTCGTGCCGCCCTCGCCCTCCTGGGCCAGCTCGGCGACTTCGTCGGCGCCTGGGGCCGGTGCCGGGGGCGGGCCGGCGAGGAGGTCCGGGATCGTCGCGAAGTCCCCCCTCAGGGTCTCCTTGACAGCGGGGGTGCGGAGGGCCGCGGCCGGGTGGAACAGCGGCAGGAGGAAGACGCTGCGGCCGCCCAGCTCGTGGACCTGCGGCGTGCCGCGCACCTTGGTGATCCCGGCCGGGTTGCCGCTCAGCAGCTTGGTCGCGAAATTGCCCAGGGTGCAGACGACCCTGGGCTCGATCAGCCGCACCTGCTCGAACAGATACGGCCGGCAGGCTTCGATCTCGAGCGGTTGGGGATCGCGGTTCCCCGGCGGCCGAGACTTGAGCACGTTGGCGATGAAGACGTCCTCTCGCGAGAGCCCGATCTCTTCCAGCATCTGGTTGAGGAGCTGGCCGGCCCGGCCGACGAAGGGCAACCCCTGGCGATCCTCCTCGGCGCCTGGCGCCTCGCCGACGAACATCAGGCCGGCGTCGGCGTTGCCGGCGCCGAAGACCGCCTTCGTGCGAGTCTCGTGAAGCGGGCATCTCTCGCACCGCTGGACCTCCTTGAAGAGATCGACCAGCGCCCCGCGCCGGTCCTCGGCCGTCGCGCTCAAGGCTGTTGTCCCTTCGCCCGTTTCGCCTGGTCTCGGGCGAGGCGCTCCCGGTGTCCGGCTTCCTTCTCTCGCCGCCGCGATTCGTCGGAGCGGACCTTCGCCCCCTTCGGCTGGCGCGGGGTCGGGGCGAAGCTCGAGATCAGCCGCCGCACCCGCACGGACCCACACTGCGGACAGGGCGGCGCCGCTCCCTCGGCGGAAACCAGCTCGTCAAAGCGGCTCCCGCACTGCTCGCACTCGAATTCGTAGATCGGCATCGGCGGCCGGGCCGATTCTAGAAGTCTCACGGACCAATGCCGAAACCTCGCGGATATCCCCCCTCTCTGCCTATACTTGTTGCTCGGCCGTGACCCGAAGGGCATGGACCTCATGAACCTCTCACCGAGCATCAACTCGCATGCGCCCCGGAGCGCGACCCTCGTCCGCGCCAGGGACGAGCTGCGCGCCGCGCTGGCTCCGGCACGGGCCGCCGGCCGCTCGATCGGGCTGGTGCCGACGATGGGCTTCCTGCACGAGGGTCACCTCTCGTTGCTGCGCGCCGCCCGCGAGGAGTGCGATGTCGTCGTCATGAGCCTCTTCGTCAACCCGACCCAGTTCGGCCCAGGAGAGGACCTCGACCGATACCCGCGCGATGAGGAGCGCGACGCCCGTCTCGCCGCCGAGGCCGGCGTCGACCTTGTTTACGCGCCCCCGGTCGAGGAGGTCTATCCGCAGGGCTTCGCGACCGCGGTCGAGGTCGACGAGAGCCTGACCGAGGTCCTCGACGGCGACCCGGCGCGGCGTGGGCCCGAGCACTTCCGCGGCGTGACGACCGTCGTCGCCAAGCTCTTCAACACCGTCGGCCCGGACGTCGCCTATTTCGGCCAGAAGGACGCCCAGCAGCTGGCCGTCATCCGGCGCATGGCCCGTGACCTCGAGATGCCGGTCCGGGTGGAGGGCCTGCCGACCGTGCGCGAGGAGGACGGGCTGGCGATGAGCTCGCGTAATTCGTACCTGGAGCCCGACGAGCGGGAGCGCGCAACGGCTCTCTCCCGGGCCCTGCTCATCGCGCAGGCGCGCGCCCGAGAGGAGTCGCTCGCCGCCGCGATCGCGGCGGCCCGCACCGAGCTCGAGGCGGCGGGGATCGAGCCCGAGTACCTGGAGGCCCGCGACCCCGACGACCTCACCCCGATCGCCGAGCTCAACGGCGGCCCGGTACTGCTGGCGGTCGCCGCCAAGTTCGGCCGGGCGCGTCTCATCGACAACGTCCTGATCAAACCGAAAAACAAGACTTGACGCGCGTCACGACCGAGAAGAGGAGCCAATGCAGAGGCAGATGCTGAAGTCAAAGATCCACCGGGCGACGGTTACCGATTGCGATGTCGACTACATCGGCAGCATCACCGTCGACACCGAGCTGATGGCCCAGGCCGACCTGATCACCAACGAGCAGGTCCACGTCTGGGACATCGACAACGGGTCCCGCTTCGTCACCTACGTGATCGACGGCGAGGCCGGCTCGGGGACGATCCAGGTCAACGGCGCGGCCGCGCACCTGACCCGCCCCGGACACAAGATCATCGTCGCCTCCTTTGCCGCCTACGACGAGAGCGATCTCGAGGCCTACTCGCCGGTGGTCGTCCACGTCGACGACCGGAACAGGGCGATCGCCGTCGACAGCCACCCGGAGGTCCTTCTCACCCCGGAGGCGGTCTCGTGAGCTCGGGCGCACGCTCCCATACCGCTCCCCCCTCCGATCGCCGGCCCGTCGGCCTGCCCCGACTCGCGGAGATGAAGGCGGCGGGGGAGCCGATCGCGATGATCACCGCCTACGACTATCCCTCGGCGCAGGTCGCCGAGGAGGCCGGCGTCGACATGGTTCTGGTCGGCGACTCGGCGGCGATGGTCGTGCTCGGCTATCCGGGCACGGAGCCGGTCTCGATGGACGAGATGATCGTCCTCGGCAAGGCCGTACGCCGCGGCCTGACGACCCCGCTGATGGTCGGCGACATGCCGATGGGCAGCTACGAGGCCAGCAACGAGCTCGCCGTCGCCAACGCCCAGCGGCTGGTCAAGGAGACCGGCTGCCAGGTGGTCAAGGTCGAGGCCGCCGGCACCTCGGTCGAGCGGGCGCGGGCGATCGTCAACTCGGGCATCCCCGTCATGGGGCACGTCGGCCTCACCCCGCAGACCGCGACGGCGCTCGGCGGCTACAGGGCCCAGGGCAAGACCGCCGTGGCGGCGATCAAGCTCTGCGAGGATGCGCTCGCCCTGCAATCGGTCGGCTGTTTCTCGATCGTCTTCGAGGCGGTTCCGGCCGCGGTCACCGAGATGATCGTCGAGAAGCTGGAGATCCCTTCGATCGGGATCGGCGCCGGGCCATCGACCTCGGGCCAGGTGCTCGTCTTCCACGACCTGCTCGGGATAACCACCGGCCGGATGGCGAAATTCGTCAAGCGCTATGCCGACATCCACGACCAGATGGTCGCCGGCGTCGGCACCTACGTGGAGGAGGTCCGCACGCACCACTTCCCGGAGCCGGACCACGTCTACGGGGTCGAGCCCGCCGAGCTCGCCGAGCTGCGGCGCTACCTCGACCAGGAGAGCCTCACCTCACAGAAGGCCTGGGACTGGGAGCCCCTCTCCTAGTTACGAGCCAGAAAGTTTCGCAGGGGTACCCGAGCCCCAGGTCGTCACCCGGTAGACGACCTGGGGCTCGCTCTTTCCCTTAAGGCTGAGCTCCTCCCGCCGGCCGAGGGGCGCGGGCAGGCCCTCCGCGACCCGCTCCGAGATGACGATCTCGCCGCCGGCCGCCTGGCCCTGCAGCCGGGAAGCGGTGTTGACGACGTCACCGACCGCGGTGAAGTCGTAGAGCGCCCGCTCGCCGATGTTGCCGACGAAGGCCTCGCCCTCGTCGATGCCTATGCCCAGCTCGACGAAGGGGCCGTCGGCACTGCCGTAGCCGACGGCGCGGAGCAGACTCGCGCCCGTGCTCGACCATCATCCCCGGGACCTCCTCGTGCTCGACTCGGCGCAGTACATCGGGGAGATAGAGCGCCATCACCTCGTCGCCGATCAGCTTGTCGATTATCGCGTTCGGGAAGAGCACGGCCTCGGCGCAGCGGTAGAAGCGCCGCAGAATCTTCGAGACCTGCTCGGGGTCGGAGCCCTCGCTGGCCGCCGTGAAGCCGCGCAGGTCGGCGAAGAGGACGCCGGTGTGCATCTTCATCCCGCCCGGCGGGGAGGTCTCCACGCAGGTCGAGCAGACCGTCGGATTCTTGCGCGAAGGCCTATACCCGAGCGGCCCCACGATGAAGCGCCCGAACCCCGCGAACGGGGCTCCACAGCGGCCGCAGCGAGGGCTGCTCGGCAACGCCCGCCAGATGCGCTGGACCGCGCGCCCGACCGGGCCTTCGCCGACCGCGTAGACGGCCGCCCAGTCCTCGGAGCTGAGCGGCTCTCCCCCGCCACGGCCGGCGGCCTTGCGCATCTGGTGAAGCGCTTTGCGCTGCCAGAACGTCAGCTTGACCTGCTCCGGAGGAGATTCGGACATCTCGCCCGATACTACGCCGACCCGCCCTACCGCTCAGGAAGCGGGCCGGTGATCGGCCGCGCCGGGGCGCCGGCGGCGATCGTCCCCGCCGGCAGGTCCCTGGTGACGACGGAGTTGGCCCCGATCACGCAGCGGTCGCCGATCGTCACACCGCTGGTGACGACGCAGTTGACGCCGAACCAGCAGTTCGATCCGATCCGGACCGGGCCCTTCGAGGTGAAGCCCTGGCGGGTGACCGGTACGTCCGGGTCGTCGTGGCGATGCTCGGCGTCGCCGACGAAGCAGCCGTTGGCGAACATCGTGTGGTCGCCGATGCGCACCTCGCCCTGTGCCGCGATCATCGTGTTGCGGTTGAGGAAGCACTCCTCGCCGATCTCGATCCGGGCCTCGGGAGCGAGGGTCAGCCAGCAGCCCGGCTCGAGCAGCGTGCCCTCGCCGATCGTCAGGCGGCCCTCGTCGAGCGCCTCCAGCAGCTCGCCCTCGACCGGGTTGCGGACGAAGAAGCCGCCGCGGGCCGCGTGCCGGGCGATCCGCCAGCGGCGCAGGGGGCGATGGTTGCGCTCATACCAGCGCCGCTTTGCCCACCACAAACGCCAACCGCGCATCTCGGCCACCGCACTAGCTTTCCAGAGCGCCCGGGGATAGGGTCGGCTCGCAAATCCGCCGGACTAGGAGAGGGCGATGGGGATGTTCGAGATGAGCGCTGAGCAGGTCGAGGAGTGGCGGCAGAAATGCCGGGCTCTGGTCGAGCCCCTGGTCGACGGCGAAGAGGTGGTCGCCGCGGCGGCATTCCGCCGCGGCGGCGCGACCGCGAGCTACGCGGCATCGAAGGCCGGTGGCGGCCTCGTCTACGCCGGGATCAAGCTGCTGAACAAGAAAAAGGCGGGCGGGCTGCCTGACAAGGTGATGCTCGCCGTCACCCCTGAGAAGGTCTACGCGTACAAGCTCAAGGTCGGGCGCGATTACAAGCTCGGCGACGAGGTCGCGGTCTGGGAGCGAGGCGGGCTCAAGATCAGCACGGACCGCTCGGGCGGGATGACGGCACTGACGATCGAATCTCCGGCCGAGGGCGAGAAGGCGACTCTGGTCGGGATCAGCGTCAAGGACGACCCGGTCAGCCAGGACCTGATGAGCGTCCTCCAGGGGAACGCCTAGGAGCGCGAGATGGCGATCCACAGGCCACGCGGCGGCCACTACTGGTACTACTGGCTGATCATGATCGGCGGAACGACACTCGCGATCGCCTTCTACGCAACCGACGGGTTCGGGTTGCAGCCTTGAGTGCGAGCGAAGCTTCCCTGTGCGGGGGGATCGACCTCGGCGGGACCAAGATCCAGACCGCGGTCATCGACGCCAAGGGCAAGGTGCTGGGCGAATCGCGCCACCCGACCCCGACGACCGGCGGCCCGGCGGAGGTCGCTCTCTCGATGGCGGCGGCGATGCACGAGGCGGCCGAAGACGCGGGAGTCGGCACGGAAGAGCTGGCCGGCGTGGGGGTCGGCTCGCCGGGGGACGCGGACGAGAAGACGGGCGTCGTCTCCGCCGCCAAGAACCTTCCCGGCTGGGAGGGCAGCTTCCCGCTTGCCGAAAGCCTTCACGGGGAGCTCGGCACCGAGGTCCGGATCGGCAACGATGTCCAGGTCGCGACCGAAGCCGAGTTCGAGTTCGGCGCCGGGCGTGAGTTCTCGACGATGATCGGGGTCTTCTGGGGAACCGGGGTCGGGGGCGGCCTGATCATCGACGGCAAGCCCTGGGTCGGCCGCGGCGCGGCGGGCGAGATCGGGCACATGGTCGTCAAGCGGGGCGGCGCCAAGTGCCCCTGCGGGCGCAAGGGCTGCATGGAGGCCTATGCGGGGCGCTCGGCGATGGAAGCCGAGGCGCGCCGCCAGCACGAAGAGGGGGTCAAGACCGACCTCTTCAAGCTCATGCACAAGCACGGCAAACCGCGACTGACGAGCGGAGTCTGGGAGCGGGCGCTCGACCATGGCGACCACCTGGCGGAAAAGCTGATCGAGCGGGCGATCGAGGCGCTGGGAACCGGCGTCGCCTCCGCCGTCAATCTGCTCGACCCCGAAGCGGTGATCCTCGGCGGCGGGCTCGGTGTCCGCTTTGGCGAGCGGCTGATGGAGCCGCTGACCAAGGAGATGAGCAAGCACCTCTTCGTCGACGAGCGACCGCCCGCGCTGCGGGTTGCTTCGCTCGGCGACCTCGGCGGCGCGATCGGCGCCTCGCTGCTCGTCGCCCGCTGAGGGCGGGCGGAGTCAGGCGGCGACCGGCTCGCGCCTGCGGGTGCGCTTCGGCTTCGCCGGCTCGACCAGCTCTGCGAGGAAACGGCCGGTGTAGGAGCCGGCGACCGCAGCGACCTCCTCGGGCGTGCCGGTGGCGACGACCTCGCCGCCCTCCTCGCCCCCCTCCGGGCCGAGGTCGATGAGGCGGTCGGCGGTCTTGATCACGTCGAGGTTATGCTCGATGACGACGACCGTGTTGCCGGCGTCGACGAGGCGGCTGAGCACGTCGAGCAGGCGCTGGACGTCGGCGAAATGGAGGCCGGTCGTCGGCTCGTCGAGGATGTAAAGGGTGTCGCCGGTCGCGACCTTGGAGAGCTCGGTCGCCAGCTTCACCCGTTGCGCCTCGCCGCCCGAGAGGGTCGTCGCCGGCTGGCCGAGTCGGATGTAATCGAGGCCGACGTCGTGCAGGGTGCGCAGGCGGCGGGCGATCTTGGGCACGTTCTCGAAGAACTCGAGTGCTTCCTCGACCGACATCTCGAGCACGTCGCCGATGTTCTTGCCCTTGAAACGGACCTCGAGGGTCTCGCGGTTGTAGCGCTTGCCGTGGCACTGCTCGCAGGGCACGTAGACGTCGGGCAGGAAGTGCATCTCGATCTTGATCTGGCCGTCTCCCCGACAGACCTCGCAGCGCCCGCCCTTGACGTTGAAGCTGAAGCGGCCCGGCTTGTAGCCCCGCGCCCGCGACTCCTGGGTCTGGGCGAAGAGCTGGCGGATGTGGTCGAAGATATTGGTGTACGTGGCCGGGTTGGAGCGCGGGGTGCGGCCGATCGGGGACTGGTCGATGTTGATGATCTTGTCGATCTGGCTGAGCCCGTCGACTCCGTCGTGCGCGCCGGGCCGCAGCTTCGCCTGGTGCAGGCGGTTGGCGACCGCGTGGTGCAGGGTCTCGTTGACCAGGGTCGACTTGCCGGAGCCGGAGACGCCCGTCACGCAGCAGAAGACGCCGAGCGGGACGGCGACGTCGATTCCCTTGAGGTTGTGTTCGGAGGCGTTGCGGATCAGCAGGGCGCCGGCCGGCTCGCGCCGCCCGGCCGGGACCTCGATGCTGCGCTTGCCGGAGAGGTACTGGCCGGTCAGCGAGGCGGAGTTGCGGGCCACCTCTTTCGGCGTCCCCTCGGCGATCACGTGGCCGCCGTGTTCGCCCGCGCCCGGGCCGAGGTCGACGAGATGGTCGGCGGCCAGCATCGTCCCCTCGTCGTGCTCGACGACGATCACCGTGTTGCCGAGGTCGCGGAGGCGGTCGAGGGTCCCGATCAGCTTCTCGTTGTCGCGTTGGTGGAGGCCGATCGAGGGCTCGTCGAGCACGTACATGACGCCGACCAGGCTCGACCCGATCTGGGTCGCGAGGCGGATCCGCTGGGCCTCGCCGCCCGACAGCGAGCGCGCCGAGCGCGAGAGCGAGAGGTAGCCGATCCCGACGTTGTCGAGGAAGGCGAGCCGTTCGGAGATCTCGCGGACGATCAGGCGGGCGATCGCCCGCTCGGTATCGGTCATCTCGAGGTCGTCGATCCACTGCGGCGCGGCGCGGGCGGAGAGGGCGCTGTACTCGGCGATGCTGATCCCGCCGACCTTGACCGCGAGGCTCTCGGGCCGCAGGCGGGCGCCGCCGCAGTCGGGGCAGGGCTGCTCGGCCATGTAGCTCTCGATCCGCTCCCGGTTTGTCTCCGAGTCGGTCTCTTCGTAGCGGCGCTGGAGCTGGTTGAGGATCCCCTCGAAGCGGACCTTGTATGAGCGGCGACGGCCGAAGCGGTTGGTGTAGGTGACCTGATGGCGCTCGCCGCCGGTCCCGTTGAGGAAGATCTCGCGCTCGGACTTCTTCAACTTCGACCAGGGCTTGTCGATGTCGACGCCGTTCTCCTCGGCAACCGCGGCGATCAGCCGCCGCCAGTAGGCGGTGACGCCCCGGTTCCAGGGCTGGAGCGCGCCCTCGGCGAGGGAGAGGGTCGGGTCGGGGACGATCAGCTCGGGGTCGATCACCTTCTGGAAGCCGAGCCCGTGGCAGCGGTCGCAGGCGCCGTGGGGCGAGTTGAAGGAGAAGATCCGCGGCTCCAAGCTCGGGGATCGAGGTGCCGCACTCGAGGCAGGCGAATTGCTCCGAGAACAACATTCGGCCAGCGTGCTCAGCTTCGCTTCCGCCGCCGGCCGGAGCTCCGCCGGCTCGTCGGTTTCGCACCCCACCGCTCCCTCGCGATGGATCAGATTTCGACGCTCGGTCGCTGCCGCTGGCGATCCTTGTGTTACCTGGGGCCGTGCCGCTGTCGCGAGCTGGTGAGCCATCGATGATCTCGACTTCGACCAGGCCGGCGGCGAGGCCGGACGCGGCCTCGACCGACTCCGAGAGACGGCGCCGCAGGTCCGACTTCATGACCAGTCGGTCGACGACGATCGAGATGTCGTGTTTGTACTTCTTGTCGAGGGCTATCTCCTCGTCGAGGCGCCTCATCTCGCCGTTGATCAGGGCCCGCGAGTAGCCCTCGAGCCGCATCTGCTCGAGCAGCTTCCCGTACTCGCCTTTGCGGCCGCGGACGACCGGCGCCATGACCATGAATTTGGTCCCCTCCTCGAGCGCCATCAGCCGGTCGACGATCTGCTCCTGGGTCTGGCCGGCGATCTCGGCCCCGCACTGCGGGCAGTGGGGGGTGCCGATCCGGGCCCAGAGCAGGCGCAGGTAGTCGTAGATCTCGGTCACCGTGCCGACCGTCGAGCGCGGGTTGCGCGAGGTCGTCTTCTGGTCGATCGAGATCGCCGGCGAGAGGCCTTCGATCGAGTCGACGTCGGGCTTCTCCATCAGGCCCAGGAACTGGCGCGCGTAGGCGGACAGGGACTCCACGTAGCGGCGCTGGCCCTCGGCGTAGATCGTGTCGAAGGCGAGGCTCGACTTGCCCGAGCCCGAGAGCCCCGTGATCACGATCAGCGCGTCGCGGGGCAGCTCGACGTCGACGTCCTTGAGGTTGTGCTCACGGGCGCCGGAAATGACGATTCGCTCTGAAGCGGCCACTTGACCCCAGTCTAACCATGCGAACAGATGTTCCCCCTTGGGGAGAATCCACGCCGAGAGTCGCACTTATTCCCGCTATGCGGCGAAGAAATACGACCTCACAGGCCGCGCTTGCTGACCTGGCGAGGGACCAGCACGGCGTGGCGAGCGCGGGGCAGCTCAGGGAGCTGGGTATTTTCGGCCAGGCGATCGCGCGGGCCTGCGAGTGCGCCGGCTGCACAGAGCTCCACCGCGGCGTCTACGCCGTTGGCCCCGGCGTGCTGTCCCCGCATGGCAGGTGCGCGCCGCCGTCTTGGCCTGCGGGGCCGGGGCGCTGCTCAGTCACTCCGCCGCAGCATGGCTCTGGGGACTCACGGGCCGCCTCGGGAAGGAACCTCGACGTCATCGCCAGCCGGCAACCGCCATCGACAGGCGAGGATCGCCGATCCACCGATCCTCGCGCGCCTCGAGCCTGCAGAAGTCACCACGATCGACCAAATCCCGTACGACATCCGTATCCCGCGACTCTGGTGGATTTCGCCGCCATCGCCGGGGGGCACGCCCTGCAGAACGCCATTGAGCGGGCCGCGAGGCTCGACCTGCTGAAACTGACGAGATCGACGCAGACTCTCGCCCTGCTCCATGGCATGAAGGGGACCCGCCGGCTCGACGAGCGGTTGAGATCTATCGAGACCCGGCGTTCAGCCGGGCACGATCGGAGCGGCTGTTTCTCGATCTGGTCAAGCGGGCCGGGCTGCCACGCCCCTGATGAATGCGTACATCGAGGGCCACGAGATCGACGCCTATTGGCACGGAGGAGCGGTTTGCGGTGGAAGTCGACGGCTGGGATCTCCCACCGTTCGCGGCGCGCGTTCGAGCAGGACCCGCTTCGCCTGGAGGATCTGAAGCTCTCCGGAATCGAGATCGATCAGGATCACCGCCCGCCGATCGAACGGGAGCCGCGCAAGCTCGCTCGCCAACTGAGCCAATTACTCGCAGCGCCGAACCGTCTCGACCTCCGCCGCTAAGAATGAGGTCGCAGTTATGCCCGCATATGCGGGAATAACTGCGCTCTTGCGCTCGATCGCGGTTGGTCAGGAGAGGGCGGCGGAGAGGCGGCGGCGATAGGCGCGGGCCTCGGGGGCGCCCGGCTCGAGCTCGGTGAGGATGCCGACGATCGCGCGCCGCAGGTCTTCGCGCAGGTCCTCGTCGGCGGCCCCGGTCGAGGCCTCCCCGGTCGGCGCCGGGCGTTCGAGCTCGGCGAGAAGCGCCTCCAGGGCGGCATCCCGGTCGCCGCGGTCGAGGGCGGCAAACGCCTCCTCCCCCGCACCCCGGCGCGAGAGCCGCACCCGCGCCGCGATCCCCTCGGCGGCGAAGTCCCCCGAGTGCGCGGCGACCGCCTCGAGGGCGTCCTCCTCGGCGCCGCGCTCGAGGCGAAGACGGGCGAGCGCGACGGCGATCTCAGGACGGCGCGGCTCGAGTTCGGCAGCCTCGCGCAGCGAGAGCTCGTCTCCCTTCTCGAGCAGCTCGTCGGCGGCGGACGGCACGAGGGCGGCGAAGAAGCTCTCGACCTTCGCCCGCGGCACCGCGCCGACGAACTCGTCGACAACCTTGCCGTCTCTGAATGCCTTGACGGCCGGGATCCCCTGCACCTCGTAGCGGGCGCCGAGGGACGGGTTCGCATCGACGTCGACCTTGGCCAGCAGCACCCTGCCGCCGTGCGACGCCTCGGCGGCTTCCAGGGCCGGGGTGAGCGTCCGGCAGGGACCGCACCACTCGGCCCAGAAGTCGACCACGACGGGGGTCTGACGCGAGAGCTCGACCACATCGCGGTCGAAGGTCGCTTCGCTGACGGCGACGGCCATCCGCTCAGACTAGTCGCGGCAGAGGAAGGGCGGGTATAGGCTCGCGCCGTGAATCTCTACGTCTGCTGGACCACCCGCAACCCGCCCCTCCCCCCCTATGACCACCCCTGCACGATCGCCTACGAGGCGCTCCGGGAAGCCGGCCACGACCCCGACGTCAAGTACGCGCTCAGCTACGGACCTCTGCCGGGGGCGATCCAGACCCCGGCCCGGAAAAAGGTCAAGAAGAACACGGGGACCTACTCGGTGCCGGCCCTCGAGACCGACGACGGCGAGTGGATCGGCGGCTCGCAGGAGATCGCCGCCTGGGCCGAGCGGAACCCGGCAACCGCCTGAGCCGCGGGGCACCCCGATCACGCCCGCGGCCGCCAACAAAAGCGGGCGCCGCGGCTCTCCGGCCGCGACGCCCGCCTCGCTGCTTCGGAGAGGCCGCTCTGCGGCCTCGCCCGACCGCGCCGCTAGGCGCGCGCCGGCTCGACCTCCGGCTCGGCGTGACTCAACCCGCGGCAGCCAACCCAGTGCCGAGGGCAGGTACCAGTTGCGGTCGCCGAGCAGCTTCATCGTCGCCGGCAGCAGGATCGCCCGCACGATCGTCGCGTCGATCAGGATCGCGGCCGCCAGGCCGATGCCCATCTCCTTCATGTCGAGGATGCTGAGCGTGGCGAAGATCGAGAAGACCGCGACCATCACGATCGCCGCGCTCGTCACCGTCCCCGCCGTCGCCGTGATCCCCTCGCGGACCGCCTCGTCGCTGCCCAGACCCCTGTCGACCGCCTCGCGGACCCGGCTGAGAATCAGCACGTGGTAGTCCATCGAGAGGCCGAAGAGGATCACGAACAGGAAGAGCGGCAGCCAGGAGCTGACCCCTCCGTTGGAGTGGAAGCCGAGCAGCGACTCGCCCAGCCCGTCCTGGAAGACCAGGACGAGCACTCCGTAGGCGGCGCCCACCGAGAGCAGGTTGAGCACGATCGCCTTGATCGGCACGACGATCGAGCGAAACGTGACCAGCAGGAGCAGAAAGGCCAGCCCGAGGACGAAGGCGAAGACGAGCGGCAGGCTGCTGCGCCAGCTGCTCGTTGAAATCCTTCGATGAGGCGGCCATTCCGGTCACGTTGACCTCGGCCCCGGGAACGCCGTCGAATGCGGCCGGGACGAGCTGCCCGCGGATCCGCTCCATCGCCGCGGTGGCCTTCTCGTCGCTGCCCTTGCCGACCGTCGACACCATGATCGACGCGACCGTGCCGTCGGCACTCGTTTCCTGGGTGACCGGGCCGTTGACGACCCGGTCCGACGCCGCCCGCTCCTTGAAGTCGGCGATCGCCGCGGCGACCGGGCCCGAGGTGACGTCGTCGGCCCCGACCACGACCGCCGAGCCCGCGGCTTCGCCGGGGAAGGCCTCGGTCATGCGGTCGTAGGTCTGCACGACGGGGACGTCCCGCGGCAGGTCCTCGGCTCCGCTGACGACCGTGTGCATGCCGAGCGCCGGGACGGCGAGGGCGACCAGCACACCCGCCGAGGCGATCATCGAGGCCACGCGGCCTCCGCATCACGGCGTCGACCACCGTCGCCCAGGCGGAGCGGCCGCCCGCGCCGCTGCGTGAGCCGGCCGAGGAACGGGATCCGGCCCCGCTCGACGCGGTCGCCGAGCTTCGAGAGCACCGCCGGCAGGACCGTCAGCGAGGCGATCATCGCCACCGCGACGACGGTCATCGTCCCGACCGCGAAGGAGATGAAGGTCGGGTCGCCGCTGAGCAGCATCCCGGCCATCGCCGCGATCACGGTGAAGCCCGGAGACGAGCACCGCGCGCCCCGAGGTTGCCGCGGCGGCTGCCAGAGAGGCCTCCGCCGAGCGCCCCGCCCTTCTCTCTTCGCGCTCACGGCGCAGGTAGAAGAGCGAGTAGTCGACGCCGACCGCCAGCCCGACCAGGACCACGACCGAGGAGACGTTGGGGTCCATCGGCACGATCTGGCTGGGAATCGCCAGCAGCCCGGTCGTCGCCAGCACCGCCGAGAAGGCGAGCAGCAGCGGCACGAGGGCCGCGACCAGGGCGCCGAAGGCGAGGACGAGGAGGACCAGCGTGACCGGCAGAGACGTCGTCTCGGCCTTCGCGAGGTCGTCGCTGAACACCTTTTCCAGCGCCTTGTTGGCGCTCGCGTCGCCGAACTGCTCGACGCGCATGCCGGGTGGCGCTTCTGAACCGCGGCGACGGCGCGAGGATCGCGTCGACCCTTGCTTCCGCCGCGCTCTCGTCGCCGGGGATCTCGAATTCGACCAGCGCCGAGTGGCTCGTCGGCCGAGACCTGGCCGCCCCCGATCGGCGGGCGAGCTCAGCGCGCGCACCGAGTGGACGCGGGCGAGGCTGCGGGTCGTGTCGGCGATCGCCGCCTCGAATTCCGGTTCGTCGACGGTGCGATCCCGGCTCTGAATGAGCACGACCTCGCTGTTCGGGGTCAGCGCCGGATCTTTCGAGCGCCACCTCGGCGCGACCGGCCTCGCCCGACGTGGTTTCGGCGTCGGTCAGCTGGCGCTGGCCGACGGCGCCGCCGATGACGAGCGAGACGACCACGAAGGCCAGCCAGCCGAAGATGGCCGTCCGGCGATGGGTCGCGCTCCACCTGGCGGCGCGGGCTGCGATGTTGGTCTTGGCTTGCATGGGGTTCCTTTCGGAGGAGTTGGATTCGATGAGCCCAGGCTCCCAGCGCAGGAACCCCGTTCCAATGCGGCTGGCAGGCGTCTCCGGTGCGGGCTCCCCGCGCCGATGGTGGGGTTACCCGTACCCCCGAACCACCCCACGATGCAGGAGAATCGGGGCATGCCCACCTCCGTCCTGATCGTCGACGACCACCCGAGCTTCCGGCTCAGCGCGCGCCGCATGCTGGAGGCGGACGGGTACAGCGGTCGTCGGCGAGGCCGAGGACGGAGCCGCGGCGCTCGCCGCCGGCCAGCGAGCTGGGCCCGGACCTCGTCCTGCTCGACGTCCAGCTCCCCGACATCGACGGATTCGAGGTCGCCGAGCGCCTTCGCGCCGCCGGCGGGCGCTCGGCGATCGTCCTCACCTCGACCCGTGAGAGCTCCGACTTCGGCGAGCGGCTCGCCGACAGCCCGACGCAGGGCTTCGTCACCAAGGGCGAGCTGACCGGGGCGACCCTGGCGGCGTTGATCGGATGAGGAGTCTGCGGCGAGCGCTGATCGGCCTCGGGGCGCTCGCCTTCGCACTCGGCATCGGGACGATCGCCGTGGTCATGGCCAGCGACCACGAGAGCCCGCGCGGCGTGGTCGTCGCCCTGGTTCTGATCTCCGCCTGGGGCTTCGTCGGAACCGGCCTCTACGCCTGGGATCGCCGTCCCAGCAACAACACCGGCGCCCTGATGACCGTGGTCGGCTTCTCCTGGTTCCTCGAGGCGCTCAGCTCCTCCGACAGCGAGGTCGTGTTCGCGATCGGGGTCCTGGGCTCGGCGCTGCCGTTCGCGTTCCTGATCCACCTGCTCGTCACCTTCCCCCGCGGGACGCTGGAAACGCGCCTCCAGAAGGTTCTCGTCGGAGCGACCTACTTCGTCACCACGGTCATGCAGCTCGCCTGGGGCCTGTTCGTCGATCCCGGACAGGAAGGCTGCGATGGCTGCCCGGAAAACCCGCTTCTGATCGAGGGCCACCAATCGGTGGCCGAGACGATCAACGCCGTCCAGGCCCTGATCTCGATCCCGGTGATCGTCGCCGTGGTCTGGATCCTCTACCGGCGTTGGCGGAGCAGCTCCCCCGACCAACGCCGTGCCCTGACCCCCGTCCTCGCAACCGGCGGCCTCGCCTTCGCGCTGCTGATCGCGATGCTGGTCGCCGGCGCGGTCGGCGCTTCGACCGCGGTGGAGAGCGGCGCCTTCATCGCCACGGTGACGGTCTTCGCCTGCCTCCCCTTCGCCTTCCTGGTCGGCCTGCTGCGCTCGCGGATCGGCCGCGAGGAGGAGATCCGCACCGCCCTGACCGCCGAGAACCTCCAGCTGACCGCCGAGCTGCAGGCGAAGGTAGCCGAGCTGCGCGCCTCGCGCGCCCGCATCGTCGAGGCCGGGTACGAGGAACGCCGCAGGGTCGAGCGCGACCTCCACGACGGCGCCCAGCAGAGGCTGGTGGCGCTGACCATGAGCCTGCGCCTGGTGCGCCGCAAGCTCGACGACGACCCGGCCGCGGCCGGCGAGCTGCTGGACGAAGCCCTTACGGAGCTCGACGAGGCGACCACCGAGCTGCGCGAGCTCGCCCGCGGCATCCACCCGGCGGTGCTCAGCGACCACGGCCTCGAGGCAGCGCTCGAAGGGCTGGCAGGCCGCTCCCCGGTGCCGGTCGAGATCCTCGCCACCCCCGACGCGAAGCTGCCCGTCTCGGTCGAGTCGGCCGCGTACTTCGTCGTCGCCGAGGCGCTGACCAACGTCGTCCGCTACGCGGAGGCCGGCTCTGCCAGCGGTCCGCGTCGCCCGCAACGACGGCGCCGTCGAGGTCGAGGTCAGCGACGACGGCGTCGGCGGCGCCGACCCGGGAGCCGGCACCGGGCTGCGCGGGCTCGAGGACCGGGTGGCAGCGCTCGACGGGGAGCTCAGCGTGAGCAGCCCGGCGGGCGCCGGGACGACGGTGCGGGCGCGGATCCCGCTCGACGGTTAGCTTCCACCCATGCGCGTCGTCGTCGCCGACGATTCCACCCTGCTGCGCGAGGGAGTCGTACGCCTGCTCGAGGAGGCCGGGCTCGAGGTCGTCGGCCAGGCCGCGGACGGCGAGGACCTGCTGCGCAAGGTGCGCGCCCACCGGCCCGACGTCGCCGTCGTCGACGTGCGGATGCCGCCCACCCACACCGACGAGGGGCTCGTCGCCGCCCGCGAGATTCGCGCCGAGCTGCCCGAGGTCGGCGTCCTGGTCCTATCCCAATACGTCGAGATCACCTACGCCCGCGAGCTGCTGGCGGAGAGCGCCGAGGGGCTCGGCTACCTGCTCAAGGACCGGGTCGCCGATGTCGATTCCCTCGCCGACGCCGTTCGCCGGGTCGGCGGCGGCGGCTCGGCCCTCGACCCCGAGGTCGTCTCGCAGATGCTCGGGCGCGCCCGTCGCGACGACCCCCTGGCAGACCTCACCCCTCGCGAGCGCGAGGTCCTCGGCCTGATGGCCGAGGGGCGCTCGAACGCAGCGATCGCCGAGGAGCTGGTCGTCACCGACCGCGCCGTCGAGAAGCACGTCACCGGGATCTTCTCCAAGCTCGAGCTGCCCACCTCGAGCGACGACCACCGCCGGGTGCTCGCCGTGCTCCGCTTCCTCGACCAGCCGGCCTAGGTCCCGGCCCGCATCCCGTCGAGGTCGCGGCGCAGCTCTTTGAGCTCGTCGCGGAGCCGGGCCGCCTCCTCGAAGCGGAGGTCGTCGGCGGCGGCGAGCATCTCCTCCTCGAGCGAGACGATCGTCTTCTCCAGCTCCTCAGGGCTCTCCGCTTCGGTGCGCCCGCGGCGCCGGCGGCGCGGCGCCCGGTCCTCCATCGCCAGGAACTCGGACATCTCCGAGATCCCCTTGCGCACGGTCGCCGGGGTGATCCCGTGCTCCTCGTTGTAGGCGAGCTGGATCGCGCGCCGACGATCGGTCTCCCGCATCGAGGCCCGCATCGCCTCGGTCTCCTTGTCCGCGTACATCAGCACCCGGCCGTCGACGTTGCGGGCGGCGCGGCCGATCGTCTGCACGAGGCTGGTCTCGCCGCGCAGGAAGCCCTCCTTGTCGGCGTCGAGGATCGCGACAAGGGATACCTCCGGCAGGTCGAGCCCCTCGCGCAGCAGGTTGACCCCGACCAGCACGTCGTACTCGCCGAGCCGCAGGTCGCGAACGATCTGGATCCGTTCGAGGGTGTCGATCTCCGAGTGCAGGTAGCGGACCTTGATCCCGTACTCGAGCAGGTAGTTGGTCAGGTCCTCGGCCATCTTCTTGGTCAGGGTCGTGACCAGGACCCGGTCACCGGACTCGGCGACGCCGCGGATCTCGTTCATCAGGTCGTCGATCTGGTTCCTCGTCTCGCGCACCTCGATCTCGGGGTCGACGATCCCGGTCGGGCGCACGATCTGCTCGACGGTCCGGGTCGACTCGGTGCGCTCGAACGGCCCCGGGGTCGCCGAGACCATCACCAGCCGCGGCACCCGCTCGAGGAACTCGTCGAACTTCAGCGGCCGGTTGTCGATCGCCGAGGGCAGCCGGAAGCCGTAGTCGACAAGCGTCGTCTTGCGCGAGCGATCCCCCTCGTACATGCCGCCGATCTGGGGGATCGTCTGGTGGGACTCGTCGACGAAGACGACGAAGTCGTCGGGGAAGTAGTCGATCAGCGTGTGCGGGGGGCTGCCCGGCGGCCGTCCGTCGAGGATGCGCGAGTAGTTCTCGATCCCCGAGGTGAAGCCGAGCTCGCGGATCATCTCCAGGTCGTACGCGGTGCGCTGGCGCAGCCGGTGCGCCTCGAGCTGCTTGCCCTCGGCCTCCAGCTCCTCGGTCCGCCGGTTCAGTTCGGCGCGGATCTCCTCGACCGCGCGATCGACGGTCTCGTCCCGGGTCACGTAATGGGACGCCGGCCAGACCGAGACGTGGTCGATCGTGTCGAGGATCTCGCCGGTCAGCGGGTCGAAGTGCTGGATCCCCTCGATCTCGTCCCCGAACAGTGAGATCCGGTACGCCGACTCGGCGTAGGAGGGCATGATCTCGAGCACCTCGCCGCGGACCCGGAAGGCGCCGCGGCCGAGCACCGCGTCGTTGCGCTGGTATTGCATTTTCACCAGCTTGCGCAGGACCTCGTCGCGGTCGATCTCCTCGCCGACCTTGAAGAGCTGCATTTTTTCGTTGTAGACCTGGGGCGAGCCGATCCCGTAGATGCAGGAGACCGAGGCGACGATGATCACGTCGCGGCGGGCGAAGAGCGCCGCCGTCGCCGCGTGGCGAAGGCGGTCGATCTCGTCGTTGATCGAGGAGTCCTTCTCGATGTAGAGGTCCTGGGCGGGGACGTAGGCCTCGGGCTGGTAGTAGTCGTAGTAGGAGACGAAGTACTCGACCGCGTTCTCGGGGAAGAACTCGCGGAACTCGTTGCAGAGCTGGGCGGCGAGCGTCTTGTTGTGGGCGATCACCAGCGAGGGGCGCTGGACCGCGGCGATCGTCGCCGCCATCGTGAAGGTCTTGCCGGTGCCGGTGGCTCCGAGCAGGGTCTGGAACCGCTCCCCCGCCTCGATCCCCTCGGCGAGCCCGGCGATCGCCTGCGGCTGGTCGGCGGTCGGCGTGTAGGCGGGGTTGAGCTCGAACTCGGGCACGGGCCGATGACGATAGCGAGGCCCTAGGCGCGGCCCGCCTCGAGCAGGCGGCTGAGGAAGCGCTTCGTCTCGGGTCTCTCGGGTCTGACCAGGACTTCCTCGGGCGAGCCCAGCTCGACGATCGTGCCCTCGTGCAGGAAGGCGACGAAGTCTGCGAAATCGCGCGCGAAGCCCATCTCGTGGGTGGCGACCACCATCGTCATCCCCTCTTCTTTGAGGTCGCGGACCGCCTGCAGCACCTCGCCGACCAGCTCGGGGTCGAGGGCGCTGGTCACCTCGTCGAGGAGCAGCGCCCGCGGCCGGCCGGAGAAGGCGCGAGCAATCGCGACGCGCTGCTGCTGGCCGCCGGAGAGCCGGTCGGGCCTGTCGTCCTCGCGGCCCTCGAGGCCGAAGCGGGCGAGCAGCTCGCGCCCGCGATCCTCCGCCTCTCCCTTCGAGACGCCCTGCGCTCGGCGCTCGCCGAGGATCACGTTCTCGAGTGCCGAGAGGTGGGGGAAGAGGTTGTAGGCCTGAAAGACGACGCCGAGCCTGCGCCGCACCGCCACGGAATCGACGGAGGGGTCGGTGATCACCTCGCCGTCGAGCAGGACATCGCCGTCGTCGATCTCCTCGAGCAGGTCGATGCAGCGCAGCAGCGTCGACTTGCCGGAGCCGGAGGCTCCGATCAGCGCCACCGCCTGGTGCTCCCGGATTTCGAGGTCGATTCCCTTCAGGACATCGCGCTCGCCAAAGGCCTTGGTCACCCCGCGGACCTCGAGGACCGGCGTCGATTTCGGCGTCGGGCCCATGTCGACGCTCGGTCTACCCGCGCTCACCGCACCGCCCCCTCGGGACCGCCGCCGATGCGGTCGACGACCCGCGCCATCGGCACGGTGACCGCGAGGTAGAGCAGGGCCGCGGCGATCAGCGGCGTGAAGTTGAAGTCCTGCCCCTCGATTATCTGCGCCACCCTGAAGGCCTCCTGCGGGCCGAGGATCGAGACCAGGGCGACGTCCTTCTGGAGGGCGACGAAGTCGTTGAGCAGCGGCGGCGCGACTCGGCGCACGGCCTGCGGCAGGATCACGTGGCGAAGCGCCTGGGCCTCGGTCAGGCCGACGGCGAGCGCGGCGTCGCGCTGGCCGCGGTGGACCGAGCGGATCCCGGCCCGGTAGACCTCGGCGACGTAGGCGCTGTAGGAGAGCGTGAGCGCGATCCCGCCGAGCACGATGGGGTCCGTCGGCAGCCCGGAGAGGGCGAGCGCGGGAACGCCGAAGCCGACCAGGTAGACAAGCAGGATCGTCGGGAAGCCACGGAAGAGGTCGACGAAGACGACCGCCAGCAAACGGAACGGGAAGAAGGCCGGGGCCCCGCTGGTGCGAACCAGGGCGATGAGCAGGCCGACCGCCAGCACCGCCGCCTCGACGATCAGGAAGAGCTTGACGTCGAGCCAGAAGCCGCTGAGGACCTCGGGAAAGGCTTCCTTGAAGACCGTCCACGAGAAGAAGGTTTCGCGGACCACCGGCCAGCCGGGGCTGGTCAGGACCCAGGCGGCGAGGCCGCCGACGACGACGACCGTCGAGGCGACGGCGATCGCCTGCCCGCGCCTTGCCTGGCGCCGCCGGGCCGCCTCGCGTTCGAGGCGTCGGTCGCCCAGGATTGCCGCGGTCTCCGTCACTCAGCTGCGGATCATGACCGCGGCCGGGGACGGCCCGAAGGTCTATCCGGGGGAGCTCCCTAGCGGAGCTGCGGGGCGCCGGCGGCCTTGCTCATCCACCGCTGGTTGAGCTTCTGGAGCTCGCCGGAGCTCTGCAGTTCTTCGACCGCGTTGGAGACGCAGGCGGTGAGCGTCGAGCCCTTGGCGAGCAGCGCTCCCCACTGGTCGCCGCCGGGAGCGGGGAACTGGCCGACGATGCCGGAGTTCGAGACCTGGACGGCGGTCACGTAGAGCGCCGTCGGCAGGTCGACGGCCACCGCTTCCACCTGGCCGTTCTTGAGCGCCGTGACGACGTCGTTGGAGTTGTTGAAGACCTGGATTTCGCTGGAGGGGTCGATCTTGTCTTCGACCGCTTCCTGGCTGGTGGTGCCGATCTGGACGCCGATCTTCGCGTCCTTGAGGTCGGCGAGGCTGGTCGCCTTCGAGGCGTCGGTGCCGTTCAGCGCGACGATCGCCTGGTTGGCGGTGTAGTAGGGCGCGGAGAAGTCGACCGCCTTTTCCCGCGCCGGCGTGATCGAGATCTCGTTGACGTCGAAGTCGAAGTCTTTGGGGCCGGGCGCATAGGCGGAGTTGAAGGGCTCCACCGTCCACCTGACCTCCGACCTGCCGAAGCCGAGCTGCTTGGCGATCGCGAAGGCGACGGCGCTCTCAAACCCCTTGCCGTTGGCCGGTTCGTC
>CAWIOM010000002.1:0-39691 GCA_963837735.1 uncultured Solirubrobacterales bacterium
ATGCGCCCGACGAGAATCGAACTCGCGACCTTCGGCTTGAAAGACCGACGCTCTTTGCCACTCGTTAAAGCAGCGTTGACCACTGAGCTACGGGCGCGCGCAACGGGCACTCTAACGGGACCGAGATGGATTTAGGCCTGCAGGGACGGCGAGCTCTGGTGATGGGCGCCAGCCGCGGGATCGGGCGGGCGATCGCCGCCGCCCTCGCCCGTGAGGGGTGCCTGGTCGCGATCGCCAGCCGCTCGCGCGAGCGGATCGAGGAGGCCGCGGAGGCCATCGAACCGGCGGCGACCCCGTTCGTCGCCGACGCCTCCGACCTGGAGAGCTCGCCGCGCTTCCCGAAGCCGTCGCCGAGACGATCGGCCCGATCGACATCCTCGTCGCCAACACCGGCGGGCCGCCCTTCGGCGGCGCCCTCGAGCACGGCACCGAGGAGTGGGAAGCGGCCTACCGCTCGCTGGTCCTGGCGCCGAAGCTGCTCGCCGATGCCGTCGTTCCCGGGATGCGGGAGCGCCGCTGGGGGCGGATCGTCAACGTCGGCTCGAGCTCGACCCGCGAGCCGATCCCCTTCCTCAACCTCTCCAACGCGCACCGGATGGCCGCGGTCGGCTACCTGAAGACCCTGGCCGGCGAGGTCGCTGCCGACGGGATCACCGTCAACACCGTCGCCACGGGGCGCTTCGCGACGGAGCGGCTCGCCGACGCGAACGGCTCGCTCGACGGGGCCGAGGAGGCGGCGAAGAGCGAAGTCCCGGCCGGCCGCCTCGGCCGTCCCGAGGAGTACGGCGACCTCGTCGCCTTCCTCTGCTCCGAGCGCGCCGCCTACCTGACCGGGACCGTGATCCCGCTCGACGGCGGCCTCCTGCGCTCCGCCTTCTGACGCCGTCAGTCCTCGGAGGGCTTCTCCCGCATCGACGGGAAGAGGATCACGTCTCGCAGGGTCTGGGAGTCGGTGAGGATCATCATCAGCCGGTCGACGCCGAGCCCGCAGCCGCTCGCGGTCAGCATCCCGTACTCGAGCGCCCGCACGAACTCGTCGTCGTGCTCGTGCGGGTTCTCCTCCGCCCCCGACTCCTGGCGCTCGCGCTGTTCGACGAAGCGGCGGCGCTGCTCGATCGGGTCGTTGATGTCGGTGCCGCCGCCGGTGATCTCCATCCCGGCGACGATCCCGTCGAAGGCCTCGCCCAGATGCGACGGGCTCTCCCTGACCGGCTTGACCAGCGGCCAGATGTCGAGCGGCAGGTCGTAGATGAAGGTCGGCTGGGTCAGCTTCGGCTCGACCAGCTTGCCCTGCAGCGTGTCGGCCAGAGCCGGCCCAGTCGTCGTCGGGCCGGGCGTCGTCGCCGGCCAGCTCGGCCAGCTCGTCGCGGCTCAGCTCGGTGATGTCCTCACCGGTCTCCTCCCTCAGCGCGTCGCGCAGCGAGACCCGCTTCCACGGTGTCTTGAAATCGATCGCCTGGCCGCGGAATTCGACCTTGGTCGTCCCCATCACCCGCTCGACGACGCCGGCGACCAGAGCTCTCGGCGAAGTCCATGACGCCGTTGTAGTCGACGCCGCTGACGAACCACTCGAGCATCGTGAACTCGGGGTTGTGCTGGGGGGACATGCCCTCGTTGCGGAAGAACTTGCCGAGCTCGTAGACGTCCTCGAAGCCGCCGACGATCGCCCGCTTCAGGTAGAGCTCGGTGGCGATCCGCAGGAAGAGGTGGCGGTCTAGGGCGTTGTGGTGGGTCTTGAAGGGACGCGCCGCGGCGCCGCCGGTCATCGTCTGCAGGATCGGCGTCTCCAGTTCGACGAAGCCGCGCTCGTTCATGTGGTCGCGGATCGCCGCCATCGTCTTCGCCCGCAGCAGGAAGACCTCGCGCGAGCGCTCGTTCGCCATCAGGTCGAGCTCGCGCTGGCGGTAGCGCGTGTCGGGGTCGGAGATCCCGTGGAAGAGGTCGGGCGGGTCACGCAGCGCCTTGGCCAGCAGCTTCTCCTCGCGCACGGCCAGCGCCAGCTGGCCGCGCTTGGTCACGTAGAGATCGCCGTCGATGCCGACGATGTCGCCGATGTCGAGGTCCTCGACCCTGCCGAAGGCCTCCTCGCCGAGCGAGTCGAGGCGGGCGTAGGCCTGGATCGTCCCGGTCAGGTCGCGGATGTCGAGGAAGGCGGTCTTGCCGTGGCCGCGCTTGCCGGTGACCCGGCCGGCGATCCGGTAGGAGTGCTCGGAGTGGTGGCCCTCGCCCAGCCCCTCGGCGTCGTGGGCGGCGTGGATCTCGGCGATCCGGTCGCGACCCGGAAAGTCGCGCGGAAAGGGGTCGACCCCTTCCTCGCGCAGTCGCTCCGCCTTCGCCCGGCGCTCGGCCCCGGTCGAGCCCTCCGCCGCGCTCATCGCCCCGGGCCCGCCCTCACGGAGCGTGGCCGACCGTGACCCGCTCGCCGCCCATGTAGTCGGTCCTCGTGTTGGCCTCCTCGCCGAGCATCTCGCGCATCGCCGGCCCGTGGTGGGTGTCGTGCTCGAAGGCGACCATCCAGCCGGAGGGGATCTCGGCGAGCACGCCGCGGATCACCCCGAGGCCGTCCTCGCCGCAATCGCCGGTGACGGCGATCTTCGGCTCGCGCCGGATCTCGGGGGAGCGCTCGAAGATCGTCGAGTCGGTGACGTAGGGCATGTTGGCGATGACCATGTCGACGTCCTCGTCGAGAAGCGCGTCGGGCAGCCCCTCCTCGACCGTCACCTCGAGGTCCAGGCCGAGCCGCTCGGCGTTCTCGCGGGCGACCTCGGCCGCCTCGGGCGAGAGGTCGGAGGCGCTCACCCGGAGGTCGGGACGCTCGTTGAGCAGGGCGAGGGCGACGGCCGCCGAGCCGGTGCCGATCTCATGGACGCGGGCGCCCTCGGGCAGCTCGGCGGCGGCCTCGACGAGCAGGCCGGTCTCTCGACGCGGGATCAGAACCCGCTCGTCAACGGCGATCTCGAGCCCGCGGAACTGCTCACGGCCGAGGATGTAGGCAAGCGGCTCGTGGTCGGCTCGGCGGGCGACGCGCTCCTCGATCGCGCCCGCCAGCTCCGCTGAGAGCTCTCCGGACCGGTCCCCCGAGAGGTCCGCGACCTCGATCCCGAGGGCGTCGGCGACCAGCGCCTCGGCGTCGGCGCGCGGCTCCTCGCAGCCGGCGGCCGCGATCGCCTCCGCGGCCTTCTCGACGGCTTCGGCCACCGTCGGCACCGACTCCACCTCGCTCTGACCGTCAGCTGTCACGGACCGGAAACCCTCCCATTCGTCGAATCTAGGCTTTTGCGGCGGCCGCAGCGGGCGCGCCATCGCGCCCGAGGTTACCGTGACGGCGCTTGACGCTGTAGATCCAGGCAATTCCGGCGATCATCATCCCCAGGCTCTCGAGCTGGGCCGCGGTGAGGCCGAGCGCCACGGGGTCGTTGCGGCGCAGGAACTCGACCAGGAAGCGCTCGGCTCCGGCGTAGAGCAGGTAGAGGGCGAACAGCACGCCGGTGCGGAATCGGTCGCGCAGCTGCCAGAGCAGCCAGGCGCCGAGCCCCATCGCCAGGGTCTCGTAGATCGGCGTCGGGTGGACCGTCCGGTCGGTGGGCACGGTGCCGTCCGGATAGGACATCGCCCAGGGCCCGTCCCAGGCCTTGCCGTAGTCGCCGTCGCCGGAGAGCTGGCAGCCGACCCTGCCGATCGCGTAGCCAAGCGCCAGCGCCGGGGCGCAGACGTCGAGCAGGGCGAGGCCGAGGAAGTCCCGCCACCGGGCCCAGATCAGGACCGCGAGGGCACCGCCGATCGCGCCGCCGTACCAAACCAGCCCGGCACCGGAGAAGAGGTTGCCGATCAGGTCGTCCTTGACGCTGTCGTAGTTCTGGACGATGAAGTAGACGCGCGAGCCGACGATCCCTCCGGCAAGCGCCGAGAAGCCCACCTCATAGGCCCAGTCGACCGGCTTGCCGATCTCCCCCAGCCGCCTGCCGATCAGCGCCCCCGCCGCCAGGAACGCGAGCGCGAACATCAGCCCGAAGGTCTGCAGCGTCAGCCCGCCGAGGTGGATTTCCGGATACACGTCCGCCCCCTAGCCCTCGCCGACCAGCTCGTCGAGCAGCGCCTTCTGCGTGTGCAGCCGGTTCTCGGCCTGGTCCCAGACGGCCGAGCGCTCGCCGTAGAGCACCTCGGCGGTGATCTCCTCACCGGGATGGGCGGGCAGGCAGTGGAGGACGATCGCCCCGTCCCCGGCCGCAGCGAGCAGGTCCGCGTCGACCCGGTAGGGCGCCAGGTCGCGGCGCCGTCGCTCGGCCTCCTCCTCGTCGCCCATGCTGACCCAGACATCGGTGTAGATCGCGTCGGCGCCGTCGGCGGCGGCGCGCGGGTCGTCGGTCAGCTTCGCGCCGTGGCCCTCCTCGAGCTGATACCCGTCGGGGGCGGCGACGACCAGCTCGACGCCCGCCAGCTCGCAGGCGATCGCCAACGAGCGGGCGACGTTGTTGCCGTCGCCGACGTAGGCGAGCCGCAGGCCGTCGAGGGCGCCGAAGCGCTCACGCATCGTCAACAGGTCGGCCAGCGCCTGGCAGGGATGGTGGAGCGGCGTCAGCGCGTTGACGACCGGCACCTCGGCGGCGGCCGCCAGCTCGGCGACGTTGTCGTGGGAGCCGGAGCGGATCACGATCGCGTCGAGATAGCGGGAGAGGACGCGACCGGTGTCCCCGGGCGACTCCCCACGCGAGAGCTGCAGTTCGTCGCCGCGCAGGACGATCGGCGTCGCCCCGAGCTCCGCCACCCCGACCTCGAAGGAGATCCGGGTCCGGGTCGAGGGCCTCTCGAAGACGAGCGCGACGCTGCGGCCGGCGAGCTCGTCGGCGCCGACGCCCTGGCGGCGGCCGGCTTTCAACTCCAGCGCCCGCTCGAGCAGCTTGCCGAGCTCGAACGCGCCCAACTCTTCGCCTGTGAGGAAATCGCGCTTCAAGCCGCGGATACTACGGGCGTGCAGTTCACGGCCATCGCCTGGAACCTCTTCCACGGGCGCGACTTCCCGCCCGACCCCGAGCTCTTCACCTGGCGCTCGCGGCTGCTGCGGGTCAGCGAGCGCAACGCGACGCACGTCCAGGTCAACCGCGAGCTCCGCGACGAGTTCGCCGGAATGCTCTCGAGCTGGGACTGGGACGTCGCCCTGCTGCAGGAGACCCCGCCCCGCTTCGCCTCGGCACTGGCCGAGGCCGCCGGTGCCGAGGCGCACCGGGTGCTGACATCGCGCAACGGCCTCGGCACGCTGCGCGGTGCCGCCGCCCGGCTCAACCCGGACCTGATCGCCTCCGGCGAGGGCGGGTCGAACCTGACCCTGGTGCGGCGGGGCGGCGCCCTCGGGGGAATCGTCGAGCGCCGCGGGCTGGCGATCCACGAGGGCGAGCCGGAGCGGCGGGCGATGGCGCTGACCCGCACCTCCTCGGGAGTCTGCGTCGCCAACCTGCACGCGACGAACGACATTCCGGAGCTCGCGACGGAGGACGTCCTGCTCGCCGCCAGAGCGGCGACCGAGTTCGCCGGCGGGGAGCCGCTGCTGTTCGGCGGCGACCTCAACCTGCGGCCGCGGGAGAGCCCCGAGGCCTTCGAGGCGCTCGCCCGCGAGTTCGGACTCGGCGAGCCGACCGGCCCGGCGGCGATCGACCATCTCCTCGCCCGCGGCCTGTCGGTGCTCACCCGGCCGGCCCGCTGGGACCCGCAGCGACGCGAGATCAGCCAGGATGGGCTCGCCCTGCGACTCTCCGACCACGCGCCGGTCGGGGCGCGATTCGAAACGGCAGCGGCGCGGTAGTGAGATAGTCACCCAACCCACCAGCGATCAGGAGAAACCCCAGATGGCCGAGAAAAAAGCCTCGAAAAAACCAAAAAAGACGAAATCGGCCAAAAAAGCGCCGAAAAAAGCGAAGGCGAAAGCGAAGCCCAAAAAAGCGAAAAAAGCGCCGAAAAAGGCACCGAAAAAAGCGGCCGCGCGGCGGGCGGACGACGGGCCTCGACAAGAGCGTCGAGGAGTTCCGCGCCAGCCTCGAGCGCAACGTCACCCTGAGCCGCGACCGGCTCCAGGAGGTCGTCGACGACGCCGTCAAGCGCGGCCGAATGACCCGCGGCGACGCGGAGAAGATGCTCACCGACATGATCAAGCGCGGCCGGCGCCAGACCGACTCGCTGCTCAAGGAGCTGGAACGCCTCGTCACACAGGCGCGCAAAGAGGTCCAGGGCCGGGCGAAGCCGGTCCACAAGTCGGCCACCCAGGCCGCGCGGCGCGCCGCCAAGAAACTCGGCTGAGTTGGACCAGCTCGAGCTGGTGATCGACTCGCTCGCCTTCGGCGGGCGGGGAGTGGCGCGAGCCGACGGGCTCGTCGTCTTCGTCGCCGGGGCGCTGCCCGGCGACCGCGTGCTGGCCGAGGTGACCAAGAAGAAGAAGCGCTTCGCCGAGGCGAAGACCGTCAGGCTGCTGGAGCCGGCGGCCGACCGCCTCCCGGACACCTGCGTCCACGAAGGCGAGCCCTGCCCCGGCGCCCCCTGGCAGGGCCTCGCCTACGAGCGCCAGCTCGCCCACAAGCAGGAGCAGGTCGGCGAGGCGCTCTCGAGGATCGGCGGGCTCGACGGATACGAGCTCGAGGAGATCGTCCCGGCCCTCGAACAGTGGCGCTACCGCAACAAGCTCGAGTACTCCTTCGGCGAGCACGAGGGCGAGCCGACGCTCGGCTTCCACGCCCGCGGGCGCTGGGACCGGATCGTCGGCGTCGAGGACTGCCGTCTCGCCTCCGAGGCCGGCAACGCCGCCCGCAACGAGGTCCGCGACTGGGCGCGGCGGGAGATGGTCCCGGCCTACGACCGGCGCGAGCGCCGCGGCGTGCTGCGCAACCTGGTCGTCCGCGAGGGCCGACGGACAGGCCAGATCCAGACCCGCCTCGTCACCTCGCAGACCAAGTTCTCGAAGCCGCCCGTCGACCTGCACACGATGATCGAAGGCGACTCGGGCGGCACCGACGGGCCGACCGGCGCCCTGGGCGAGGAACGCCTGCGCGAGCAGCTCTGCGGGCTCGACCTGGAGATCTCCCACGGCGCCTTCTTCCAGACCAACACCGAGATGGCGGAGCGGCTCTACGGCGTCGCGGCCGAGTTCGCGGGCCTCAGCGGCAGCGAGCGGCTCTTCGACCTCTACTGCGGGATCGGCACGATCGGATTGACGATGGCGGGACAGGCGGGCGAGGTCTGGGGGCTGGAGATCGTCGAGGAGGCGATCGCCGACGCCGAGCGCAACGCGAAGGCCAACGGGATCGAGAACGCCCGCTTCGTCTCGGGCAGCGCCCGGACCGGCGTGCGGCCGCTGATCGAGAGGGCCGGCAAGCCCGACGTCGTCGTCATCGACCCGCCCCGTGCCGGCCTCTCGCAGAAGATCGTCAGGCGGGTGATCGAGTGCGAGGCGAGGCGGATCGTCTACGTCTCCTGCAACCCGACGACGCTCGCCCCCAACGCCCAGCAGCTCACCGAATCCGGCTATAGGCTGGCCCGCGTGAGGCCCCTCGACATGTTCCCCCAGACCCCGCACATCGAGTGCGTGGCCCTGTTCGAGAAGGACGCCTGATGGGCCGTGGCTTCGGCGTCGCCGCGGGGCTCGACCCCGAGGTCGCGGGGTCATTGGCGACACGCTGCGCGGAGCTCGGCTACGACTCGGTCTGGTCCAACGACCACCCGGGCGCCAAGGGCCTGGAGACGCTCGCCCAATTCGCCGAGGCGGCTCCCGGGATCGACCTCGGGGTCGCCGTGATCGCCCTCGACCGCACCCCGCCGGAGGAGATCGCCGCCGACGTCGAGCGCGTCGGCCTCGACCCGGGGAAGCTCTGGCTCGGCGTCGGCGCCGGCTTCTCGGAGAAGCCGCTGACCCGGATGCGCGAGTCACTGCCGGAGCTGCGCGAGAGGCTGCCCGGGGTTCGCCTGGTGCTGGCCGCGATGGGGCCGAAGATGTGCGCGCTGGCCGGCTCCTCCTACGACGGTGCCTTCTTCAACTGGATGACCCCGGCGTTCGCCGCCGGCGCCCGCCAGAAGGTCGAGGCCGGAGCCGCCGATGCCGGCCGCGCCGCGCCCCCCGTCCTCGGCTACGTCCGCACCGCCGTCGGCCCCGACGCCGCCGAACGGCTCGCCAAGGAGGAATCGTTCTACCGCGACCTCCACGACGGCTACCGCAACCACTTCGCCCGCCTCGGAGAGCCCGAGGGCACCGTCGGCATCGCCGCCGCCGACCAGGCCGCGGCCCAGGCCGCGATCGCCGCCTACACCGCCCTCGACACCGTGGTAGTCCGTGGCCTCGCCAGCGCCAACATCGAGGCAATGACTGCGGTCGCCGCCGCTGCGGCGCCGTAGCTGTCACCGAGAAGCTGGCGCGCACTAGCACGTCGGGCGCCGGTAGGGGTGGAGCGTCTTGTACTTTTTCGCCGCCAGCCGCGGGCGACAGCGGCAGGCGGCCTCTCGAAAAAGTTAAGCGAAATCCCTGCCGGGCCCGACCGCTAGTACGGCGGCAGATCCTCGTACCACTCGCCCAGCAACTTGAACGGCGCGCCAGAAGCGCTGCTTGGCGCCCTCCTCGTCGAGCGATTCGTCGATATCGGGCGTGAAGAGGGCATCGATGGTCGGCGTGAAGGCCTGGATCTCCCCCTCGCGCGGCTCGATCCGGCGCGAGAGCGGCACCTCGAGGCGGTTGAGGACGCGCAGCGAGTTCTCGCCCATCACGACGACGATTTTCGGCTGCACGATCGCGATCTCCTCGACCAGCCGCCGCATGCACTCTTCCGGAGCCAGGTCGGGCTCGGCGATCGGGCACTTGACGCAGAGCGTCCCGTAGACGACCAGCGGATCGATCCCGAGCCGCTTGAAGCTTTTCATCAGCGCGTTCCCCGGACGGCCATAGAAGGCGACGCCCTCTTCGATCTCGGCGACCCCCGGAGAGTGCTTGACCATCATCACGTCGGCCTGGGGGTGGCCCGACCCGAGCACCGGCATCAGCTTGCCCCGCGGGCAGTGCGGACACTCCTGAAGCTCGTGGGTCAGGTGGTTGAGCTCGCGGATCGCGCGCTCGAGGTACTTCTCGCGTATCTCGTCGTCTGTCGCCGGCACTGTCGGCGATCTCTTTGACGGCACCGGCGCGGGTCCTTTCGCGCGCCCCGCCTGCATCAGCTCTTGCTCGCCTGCCGCTTGCGCCGTGGGCGTCCCCCGCGCACCGGCTTCGCGTCCGCGACCCGGCGCTTCGCGGCCTTCTGCCTCCCCTTGGTCTGCAGCAGCTTCAGCGCCTGCACGTAGACGAGGTTCTTGTGCTTGCGGGTGATGTCGGCGTCCCGCATCGCCTCGAGGAACTCGCCCGGCCCCTCGAAGTCATGGATCCTGACCCGGACGCTGCCCAGGCCCTGGGCGACGTGGCTGTCGGAGCCGGCGCCGGGGACGATCCGGTACTTGCGGGCGAAGCGCTCGGCCTCCTCGTTGAAGGCGGTCACCGCGACCCGGGGGTTGAAGACCTCGAGCACGTCGATCTCCTCGACGATGTCGAGCAGATGCTCGTAGTCGGGCACCGAGTGGAAGCGGTCGAACGGGTGGGGCACATAGACGAGGCCGCCCTGGCGGCGGATCTCGGCGATCGTCTCCGCCATCGTCAGTCCCTTGGGGATCCTCTCCTCGAGGAAGAGGCCGATCACCTCCCCCTGCTCGGCGGTCTTCACCTCCTCGGCGACGATCACCTTGATGTCGCCCATCTCGGCGGCGATCTCGCGCGCCTCCAGCGCCCCGGAAACCTCGTTGTGGTCGGTGATCGCGATCGCCCCGAGGCCGCGGTCCCGCGCCGTCTCCAGCAGCACCTCGACGGGCGTCGCACAGTCGGGCGAGTGGTCGGTGTGCATGTGCAGGTCGACCTCGATCAGCGGCCTCCCGGCGATCCGCCGCCGCGCCGCGGCGTCGCCCTCGCCGCTGTGCCGGCGCGCGACGAGGCGCCGGTAGATCGCCTCGAAATCGGCCGCCACGGCGGCCCAGTCGCGCCCCTCCGCCGCCCCCTCGACGACCTCGTAGGGGCCGGGGAAATACCGCTCCAGCAGCTCCGCGATCTCCGGCGCGACGACGGTGCGGGCGTCGATCCGGCCGAAGAAGATCTCGACCAGCGGCCGCGCCACCTGGGTTGAGAGGACGCGCTCCTGGGGCGCGTGGAAAGTGGCGACGTTGAGCGAGAAGGAGTGGCGCAGGGCGGTCGAGGAGATCCGCGGCGCGAACGGCTCGTGGACATGGACGATGTCGAAAGGCGTCGTCGCCAGCCGTTTCTTGACCGCTTCACCGGAGCCGAAGGCGACGACCTCATGGCCGCGCCGGCGCAGCTCCTCGGAGACCCGCCCGACGTACTCGTTGACGGCGTTCTCGGTGCCCCGTCGGTGCGGGGTCACCTGCGCTATCGAGAGGGGTGCGGCCGACACTGGCCCGCAGATACTAGGCCTCTGTTTTGGTCGCCGCGCCGGGCACCGGGCTCTTGCCGCGCGCGTACTTGGCGATGAACTCCTCGGTCTGTTCGCGCGCCTCGTCGTCGGGCCGCTGGCTGTGCGGCGACTTCATCAGGTAGCTGGAGGGGCCGTCGAGCTGTCCGCTGATCCCGTTGTTGAGCGCCAGCTTGAGCAGCCGAACCGCGTCGATGACGACACCGGCCGAGTTCGGCGAGTCCCAGACCTCGAGCTTCAGCTCCGCGGTCAGGGGCACGTCTCCGAAGGCCTTTCCCTCGAGCCGGATGTGCGCCCACTTGCGGTCGGTGAGCCAGGGCACGTAGTCGGAGGGGCCGACGTGGACCTGGTCGGCGGGCAGGTCGTGGCCCATGATCGAGGTGACGGCGTTGGTCTTCGAGATCTTCTTCGAGTCGAGCCGCTCGCGCTCGAGCATGTTGTAGAAGTCCATGTTGCCGCCGACATTGAGCTGCGAGGTGCGCTCGAGCCGCACGCCACGGTCGTGGAAGAGGCGAGCGAGCTGGCGGTGGACGATCGTCGCTCCGACCTGGGACTTGATGTCGTCGCCGATGATCGGCAGGCCGGCCTCCTCGAAGCGCTTGTCCCAGTAGTCCTCGCGGGCGATGAAGACGGGCAGGCAGTTGACGAAGCCGACGCCGGCCTTGAGCGCCTGCTCGACGTACCACTTGGTCGCGTCCTCGGAGCCGACCGGCAGGTAACAGACGAGGACATCGGCCTTCGTCTCCTTGAGGATCCCGACCACGTCGGCCGTTTCGCCCGGCGCTTTCGTGATCTTCTCTTTCAGGTACTTGCCGAGCCCATCGAGGGTCATGCCGCGCTCGACCTTGACCCCGACCTCGGGGACGTCGGCGAACTTGATCGTGTCGTTCTGGCCCGACCAGATCGCCTCGGAGAGGTCCTTGCCGACCTTCTCGGCGTCGATGTCGAAGGCGGCGACGAACTCGACGTCGTGAGACGTGGTAGCCGCCGAGGTCGACGTGCATCAGTCCGGGAACTTCCTCGGAGGGGTCGGCGTCCCTGTAGTAGTGGACGCCCTGGATGAAGGAGTTGGCGCAGTTGCCGACGCCGACGATCGCGACGCGGACCTTCTCGTCCGTCTGGGCGGCTCCGTTGCTGCCATTCACTCCGTTGCTCTCACTCATTTGAAATTCGAAATCCTTTTCCTAGGGCTGGCTAGTTGGCAAAGCACACCCGCGCCCCGCGCTGGTTACAGCTCGGGCGGGCCGGCGGCCTCGCTTGAAAGCTCGTTTCGCACATGCCAAACACGCTGGATCACGGTGACGATGGTCAGCGCCGCGATCACGTAGATCGAGGGTGCCAGCAGTTCGAAATTACCCAAACCGGCGCCCTTGGCGAAGACCAGGCCAATCGAAAGTAGCACCACCCTGACCGGCCGCGTCGCCAAGCCCACCGTGCATTCGACGCCGAGCGCCTCGGCGCGGGCGCGGGTGTAGGAGACCATCAGCGACCCGAGCACGGCGACCACGCACATCGCGGCGGCGAAATCGTCGCCGGTGGCGGCGAAGTAGCCGGCGACGGCGGCGAGCACTATCCCCTCCTCGATCCGGTCGAGGGTCGAGTCGAGGAAGGCCCCGAACAGCGTCCCCTTGCCCGACATCCTCGAGTAGCGGCCGTCGAGCGTGTCCATCACCGAGCCGAGGATGAAGGCGACCCCGGCGAGGAAGAAGAGTCGTTGGGTGACCAGAACCGCGGCGATCAGGTTGCCGGTGAGGCCCACCATCGAGATCGCGTTCGGGGTGAGGCGCGACTCGATCAGGCGATCGCGGGCGTAGGCCCTGAACTCCTGGGCGCTGCGGGCCTGACGGCCGTTGCGGCGGCCGCCGGGAGCCCTGGGGGGCGCCGAAGGTTCCATTGCCTGCTGAGGCTATCGCCTGCGACCGGGGTCGCGGGACTACGCCTCGACCTCGCGCGCCCTACCGACCCGGAAGGACCAGGCCTCCGGCCGCGCGCGGGCGAGCAGACGGGAGGCGACGAGCGCCGAGACCAGGGCGACCAGCCAGCCGAGGGCCGCGTCGGCCCAGTAGTGGTTGGCGGTGACGACGACGACCCAGGTGATCAGCAGCGGCCAGGCGCCCCAGAACGCCTTCGACCACCAGTTCCTGCAGACCATCACGCCGGTGCCGCCGATCATCATCGCGAAGGCGCAGTGCATGCTCGGCACCGCCGCATAGGGGTTGATGAAGATTTTCGCCAGGGCGGAGTCGTGGTTGACGTTCGAGAAGTCGGTGATCGTGTCGACGAATCCGTATTGGTGGAACATCCGCGGCGGCGCGGTCGGGTAGAGCGTGTAGCCGATCAGCGCCAGTCCCATCGAGACGACGAACATGTTGCGGACGAAGTAATAGGACTCGTTGCGGAAGAGGTAGAGCCAGACCAGGAAGCCGAGGGCGATCGAGAACTGGGCGTTGAGGTACATCTGGTTCGCGAGGTCGATCAGCCAGTGGACCGGCAGAAAGAAGGCCTGCAGGCTGGGCTCGAAGAAGGTGTGGGTGGCACGCTCGAAGTCGATCACCTGCTGGCCGTGGGAGATCGCATCGGACCGCTGGGAGTCGGCGATCCCGCGGACCAGCTCGTAGGCGATGTCGACGCCGACGAGGATCCCGATCTGCCGCCCGGCGTCTCCCCAACCCTGGGGCAGGCGGTCGCCGACCGCTTTGAAGGCCCGAGACATTCGTCGATTGTAAACGGAGGCCGGGTCCCGTCACCCGCCCTCAGCCGAGGAAATTCAGGACCCGGTCGACGACCCTCGCGTCGTCCACCCAGGGCCAGTGCCCGGCCCCGGGCACGAGGTCCATCTCGGAGTCGGGGAGCGCTTCGGCGAAAGCCTGAGCGAACTTCGTCGATAGGTAGGGGTCGCGCTCGCCCCAGAGCACCAGCGACGGGCATGTGAGCCCGCCGAGGTCAGCGCCTGCCTCGGCGAGCCGGTCGGGGTCGGCGTGCCTGTAGAGGACGAGGGTCGCCCTGCCGGTGCCCGAGTCCCATCGGTCCCAGATCATGTCGATGAACTCAGGCGGGAAGGGGCTGCGGTCGCCGCGTGCCTGCCGCATCAGCAGGGCGAGCCCGGAGCGACTGGTGGCGGCGTTTAAGAGCTCGCCCCAGGGGCGGCGGCGCCAGATCTGCGCGATCCAGTGCCAGCGGTAGCCCTGGGTCAGCGGCACGGCGTTGATGATCGCCAGCCTCTCGACCAGCTCGGGGCGCCGCTGGGCGCCGATCAGGGCCAGGCCGCCCCAGTCGTGGACAACGAGCTTGCGCTCGGCGACGCCGAGCTCGTCGAGGCAGCGCTCGAGGAACGCGGAGAGCCCGTACATCGAGTAGTCGAAGCGATTCGGGTCGGGGCGGTCGGAGCGACCCCAGCCGGGCATGTCGATCGCGATCGAGGGACCGCCCCGCTCCATGAAGGGCAGCCAGTCTTCGCCGTGGGAGGGGTTGCCGTGGCAGTAGACGGTCGGAGTCCCCGCGCCAGGGACGCGCCGGTAGAAGACGCGCACCCCGTCGAGCGTCAACTCGTTCTCCTCGATCGCCGCGGCCATCGCCCCGAACCATATTTGGAGCGGCGCCCAGGGACTAGGGTCCAGCCGTGAGCTGGAAGCGGCCGGACAGGAGAAGGGTGCGGGCGATCCGCGACCGCCTGCGCGAGATGTACGGGCAGCCGGTCAACGAGCCCCACGGCCACCCGATTGCCGAGCTGGTCAAGACCGTCCTCTCCCAACATACGAACGACCGCAACCGGGACCGCGCCTACGCCGGCCTGCGCGAGCGCTTCCCCACCTGGGAGGAGGTCCGCGACGCCCCGGTCGCCGAGGTCGAGGACGCGATCCGGCCGGGTGGCCTCGGCCGGCAGAAGGCACCGCGGATCCAGGCGATCCTCGAGCGCATCGGCGAACCCCCCGACCTCGACTGGACCGAGGCCGCGAGCCGAGAAGAGTCGCTCGAGTTCCTCCTCGATCTGCCCGGCGTCGGTCGTAAAACCGCGGCCTGCGTGCTGATCTTCACCTGGGGCATCCCCGAGATCCCGGTCGACGTCCACATCTTCCGCGTCGGGGGCCGGCTCGGCCTCTTCCCGGAAGACGCTTCGTTCGAGCGGGCGCACGACGAGATGCTTGCGATCGTCGATCCAGAGGACGCCTACGAGCTGCACATGAACCTGATCCGTCACGGGCGCGAGACCTGCCGTCCGAAACCCCGCTGCGGGGAGTGCGCGCTGCGCCGGATGTGCCCCTGGTACCGTGCCGGACGCAAGTGAGTGCGGAGCCAGAAAAGTGAGCAGGAAAACCTTCGTCGTTTTCGCCCTGGTCGTGGTCTTCCTGGCGGTCCTGATCCCGTGGCTCGCCTTCCGATCGGACGGCGACGCCGCGCGAGGCGCCCAGAAGGTGCCCTCCGATCTCAAGGAAGGCCAGTCGCTCTTCCAGACCAACTGCGGCACCTGCCACACCCTCTACGCAGCCGGGACCGACGGCAACTTCGCTCCCAACCTCGACGAACTGCTGGCCCCCACCGGGCCGCCGGAAGGCGAAGGCGCCAAGGACGCGATCGCTTCGACGAAGAAACGCGTTCTCAACGCGATCGAACACGGCGTCGACGGCACGACGACCCCGGGGCGCATGCCCGCCGGCATCATCAACGGCGAACAGGCCGAAGAGGTCGCCGAATTCGTCGCCACCACCGCCGGCGAGGGGTAGATATATAGCGCCGCCTCCTCCGGGTCAGCGAGGGGGCACTATTCGTAACCGGAGGCCTTGCCCCCTCGCTGACGCGTCCGGGGGCGGCTTTTTAACCTTGGGGCCTGGGGTCTCACGACCCCTACGGTGGGGTCGGAAGACTGCGGCCTTCCATGGTTGAGACCTCAAACGCGATCTGCCATACTCACGCTTAGATTTCATTAGCCAGTCCTAACACAGTCCAAATCACACAGGAACTTGGAGGTATCGATAGTGGGCAAGACGATCGGAATCGATCTGGGCACGACCAACTCGTGCGTGGCGGTGTTGGAGGGCGGCGAGCCGACCGTCCTCGAGAACTCGGAGGGCGGCCGAACGACTCCGTCGGTCGTCGCCTTCACCGATTCGGGCGAGCGCCTGGTCGGCACCGTCGCCAAACGGCAGGCGGTGATGAACCCCGAGAACACGATCTTCTCGATCAAGCGCTTCATGGGCCGCAAGGAGGCCGAAGTCAAAGAGGAGGAGACGATCGTCCCCTATAAGGTCGAGGCCGGCCCCAACGGCGACGTCCGCGTCGACGTGCGCGGCAAGCAGTACAGCCCGCCGGAGATCAGCGCGATGATCCTGCAGAAGCTGAAGGCCGATGCCGAAGCGAAGCTCGGCGAGACGGTCGACAGCGCCGTGATCACGGTCCCCGCGTACTTCAACGACGACCAGCGCCAGGCGACCAAGGACGCCGGCAAAATCGCCGGCCTCGAGGTCAAGCGGATCATCAACGAGCCGACCGCGGCTTCGCTCGCCTACGGGCTCGACAAAGAGAAGGCCGACCAGACGATCCTCGTCTTCGACCTCGGCGGCGGCACCTTCGACGTCTCCGTGCTGGAAATCGGCGACGGCGTCTTCGAGGTCAAGTCGACCGCCGGCGACAACCACCTCGGCGGCGACAACTGGGACAAAGCGATCGTCGAGTGGCTGGTCGCCGAGTTCAAACGCGACCAGGGCGTCGACCTCGCGGCCGACAAGAACTCCCTGCAGCGCCTCTACGAGGCCGCCGAGAAGGCGAAGATCGAGCTCTCCTCGACCCAGGAGACGCAGATCAACCTGCCCTTCATCACCGCGGTCGAGGGCCAGCCGAAGCACCTCGACCTGAAATTGAGCCGCTCAAAGTTGAACGAGCTCACCTCAGACCTGCTGGAGCGGATCGTCGGGCCGGTCAAGACGAGCGCTCGACGACGCCGACTGGACCGGCATCGACCACGTCGTCCTCGTCGGCGGCATGACCCGCATGCCCGCCGTCCGCGACCGGGTCAAGGAGCTGACCGGCAAGGACCCCCACCAGGGCGTCAACCCGGATGAGGTCGTCGCCGTCGGCGCCGGCATCCAGGCCGGCGTGCTGGCCGGGGACGTCAAGGATGTCCTGCTGCTCGACGTCACCCCGCTGACCCTCGGCATCGAGACCAAAGGCGGCGTGATGACGAAGCTGATCGAGCGCAACACGACGATCCCGACGAAGAAGTCGGAGACCTTCTCGACCGCCGACGACAACCAGCCCTCGGTCGAGATCCACGTCCTCCAGGGCGAGCGCGAGATGGCGAGCGGCAACAAGAGCCTGGGCAAGTTCCAGCTCACCGGGATCCCCCCGGCGCCGCGTGGCATGCCCCAGATCGAGGTCACTTTCGACATCGACGCCAACGGCATCCTCAATGTCACGGCGAAAGACCTGGGGACCGGAAAAGAGCAGAAGATCGAGATCAAATCCGGCTCCGGACTCTCCGAGGAGGAAATCCAGAGCATGGTTTCCGACGCCGAGGCCCATGCCGACGAGGACCGCTCCCAGCGCGAGCTCGCCGAGGCCCGCAACGTCGCCGAGAACCTGGCCTACCAGTCCGAGAAACAGGTCGAGGAGCTGGGCGACAAGGTCGACTCCGAGAGCAAGGAGGAGATCGAGGGGGCGATCAAGGACCTGCGCGACGCGCTCGGCTCCGAGTCCGCCGAGGAGATCAACTCGAAGACCGAGGCGCTGACCGCGGCGATGCAGAAGATCTCCGAGCAGATCTACGCCGCCGCCCAGGAGGAGCAGGCCGGCGACGCCTCCGATGGCGGCGGCCGACTCTTCCTGCGACGAAGAGGAGGTCGTCGACGCGGAGGTCGTCGACGACGGTGAGGACAAATGACCCCCGAACAGGGTCGACCCGGCACGCCCCAGGGTTCGCCCGGCACGCCCGGACGCGAAGCGGAGCCCGGCCGGCGGGGCCTGGCGAGGATGCCGAGGGGGCACTGCGGGCCGAGCCGTCCTCGACCCCCTCGGCATCCTCGCCACCCAGCCGAAGGGAGCGCTGCCAGCTGACGCCCAGGGTTCGGACGCTGGCGACGAGCTGGAGCAGGACATCGCCGCGTTGCTCTCGGAGACCGAGCAAAAGCGGGACGAGTACCTCGAACTCGCGAAGCGGACGAAGGCGGACTTCGAGAATTACCGGAAGCGGATGGCGGCGGAGGTGCAGGCCGCGTCGACCCGGGGCAAGGTCGATCTCGCGACTCAGCTGATCGGCGTCCTCGACACCCTCGAGCGGGCGCTGGAGGCGGCGGGCATCGAGCCCGATGGCGACCAGTCGCCGACCGAGCCCCTGGCGGAGGGGTTCTTCCTCACCTACCGCGAGCTCTGCGCGGCGCTCGGGCGGGCCGGGATCGAGTCCTTCCACCCGACCGACGAGCGCTTCGACCCCTCCCTGCACGAGGCGCTCCAGAAGGTGCCGGCCGACGGCGTGGAGCCGGGCACCGTGATCGAGGTCGTGCAGACGGGCTACCGGCTCGGCGAGCAGCTGATCCGGCCGGCGCGCGTCGTGGTGAGCGAGTAGGGAGACGGATTGGCCGACGACCTCTACAAGGCGCTGGGCGTCCCGAAGAAGGCCTCCGACGAGGAGATCAAGAAGGCCTACCGCAAGCTTGCCCGCAAGTACCACCCCGACCGAAACCCCGACGATCCGGTCGCCGAGGAGAAGTTCAAGGAGATCTCCGCGGCCCATGACGTCCTCGCCGACCCCGAGAAGCGCAAGGAGTACGACGCCGGCGGGGCGTTCGCCGGCTTCGGCGGCGGCCAGGGCCCCAACCCCTTCGGCGGCGGCGGGCCGCAGGGGGGCTTCGGCGGAGTCGACCTCGGAGACATCCTCGGCGGCATGTTCGGGGGTCGGGGCGGCGGCCGGGCACAACCCCAGGAGGTCCGCGGCCGCGACCTCGAAACCGAGGTCAGCCTCAGCTTCGACCAGGGGGTCAACGGCGCCCAGGTCAGCGTCACGGTCCCCAAGGAGGAGCGCTGCCCGACCTGCCACGGCAGCGGCGCCAAGCCCGGCACCGGCCCGATCACCTGCCCCCGATGCGAGGGGACCGGGATCGACGCCCAGAGCCAGGGGATCTTCTCGATCAGCCGGCCCTGCCCGCAATGCGGAGGAGCGGGGCAGATCGTCGAGGACCCCTGCGAGACCTGCGGCGGGTCCGGCCTCACCCGGCAGACCAAGCGCTACAAGGTCAACATCCCGGCCGGGGTGAAGAACGGAACCCGGATCCGGCTGGCGGGCAAGGGCGAGGCCGGCCCCCGCGGCGGCCCTCCCGGCGACCTCTTCGTGACGACGCGGGTCGCCTCCTCGCCCGTGTTCAAGCGACTCGACGGCGGCAACCTCGAGGTGACGGTGCCGATCACCGTGGTCGAGGCGCTGCGGGGGGCGACGATCGAGGTACCGACGCTGAGCGGCACGAAGAGGATCAAGGTCCAGCCCGGAACCAGGCACGGCAGCGTCCAGCGCCTGCGTGGCGAGGGCCCGCCGCTACCCGGGGGCGGCGGAAAGAACGCCGACATCCGCTATCGGCTGGAGATCGAGGTTCCCGAGAAGCTGTCCGACGAGCAGCGTGAGGCGGTCGAGGCGCTGGCCGAGACGATGAACGGCGCCGATCCGCGGGCGGAGCTGATCAGCAAAGCCGGGACGAAATGAGCGGGCTCGGCGGAGGCAGGCGGGTGCGGCGCGAAACGATCACCGCCACGATCGATGAGGAGCGCGGCGTCTTCATGATCTCGGTCGCCGCCGAGCTCTCGCACATGCACCCCCAGACCCTGCGCATGTACGAGGCGCGGGGGCTGATCGAGCCGCAACGCTCGCCGAAGAACACGCGCCTCTACTCCCAGCGCGACGTGCAGCGGTTGCGGCGAATCCAGGAACTGACGGCCGAGGGCCTCAACCTCGCCGGCGTCGAGCGGGTCCTCGCCCTGGAACGGCGCGTCGACGAGCTCGAAGGCCGGGACGGGGAGAGGAAGAGCGGCTGATGCAACCCGATCGATTCACGATCAAGTCCCAGGAAGCGGTCGCCGCCGCCCAGGCGCTGGCGGCCGAGCGGCGCAACTCGGAGATCACGCCGGCCCACCTCCTGGTGGCGCTTCTGCGCCAGGACGAGGGCATCACCGTCCCGATCCTGCAGAAGCTCGGCGTCGACGTCGGCACGCTCACCGCAAGGGCCGTACAGGCAGTCGAGGACCTTCCGAAGCTCGCAGAGACTGCGGAGGTGCGGCCCTCCCCGACTCTGGTCACGGTCCTCCAGGGCGCCGAGAAGGAGATGGCGAAGCACGGCGACAGCTACCTCTCCGTCGGGCATCTCCTGCTCGCGCTCGCCGACTCGGGCTCCGGAGTCTCCGACCTCCTGCCCGAGCGGGACGCCCTCGCCGAGGCGGTCGCCGAGGTCCAGGGACCCGGCCACGTCACCTCCCCCGACGCCGAGGCCAACGCCCAGGCGCTGGAGAAATTCGGCCGCGACCTGACCGCCGAGGCGGAGTCGGGAAAGCTCGACCCGGTGATCGGCCGCGATGAGGAGATTCGCCGCCTGATCCAGGTTCTCTCCCGCCGCACCAAGAACAACCCGGTGCTGATCGGCGACCCCGGGGTCGGCAAGACGGCGATCGTCGAGGGGCTGGCGCAGCGGATCGTCGCCGGCGACGTCCCCGAGAGCCTGCGCGACCGGCGGGTCATCGCCCTCGACATCGGATCGCTGCTGGCCGGCTCCAAATACAGGGGCGAGTTCGAGGAGCGCCTCAAAGCCGTCCTCACCGAGGTCCAGGAGGCGGAGGGGCAGATCGTCCTCTTCCTCGACGAGCTGCACACGATCGTCGGCGCGGGAGCCGCCGAGGGCGCGGTCGACGCCGCCAACCTGCTGAAGCCGATGCTGGCCAGGGGCGAGCTGCGCGCGGTCGGCGCCACGACCCTCGACGAGTACCGCAAGCACATCGAGAAGGACGCGGCGCTGGAGCGGCGCTTCCAGCCGGTGCTCGTCGGCGAGCCCGACATGGCCGACACGATCGCGATCCTGCGCGGCCTCAAGCCCCGCTACGAAGCACACCACGGGGTCCGCATCACGGACTCGGCGGTCGTCGCCGCGGCAACCCTCTCGGAGCGCTACATCGCCGACCGCTTCCTGCCCGACAAGGCGATCGACCTGATCGACGAGGCGGCGTCGCGGTTGAAGATCGAGATCGACTCGATGCCGACCGAGATCGACGAGGTCGAGCGCCGCGTGCAGCAGCTCGAGATCGAGCGGACGGCGCTGGAGAAGGAGAGCGACGAAGCCTCGAAGGCGCGCCTCGAGGCCCTCGACGAGGAGCTCGCGGAGCTGCGTGAGAGCTCGGCCGAGATGAGGGCACGCTGGACGAACGAGAAGGAGGCGATCGACGCGATCAACTCCGCCCGGGAGAAGCTCGAGGAGGCCAACCTCGAGCTCGAGCGGGCCAACCGGGAGACCGACCTCGAGCGCGCGGCGAAGCTCCAGTACGGGGAGATCCCCGAGCTCGAGAAGCAGGTCGCCGAGCAGGAGGAGCGGCTGGCGGAGCTGCACGCCGGCGGTGGCACGATGCTCGCCGACGAGGTCACCGAGGAGGACGTCGCCGAGGTCGTCGCCAAATGGACGGGGATCCCGGTCAGCCGCCTGATGGAGGGCGAGGTCGAGAAGCTGGTCCAGATGGAGGATCGCCTCCACGATCGGGTGATCGGGCAGGACGAGGCGGTCGCCGCCGTCTCCAACGCGCTGCGGCGCTCGCGGGCCGGCCTCGCGGACCCCGACCGGCCGATCGGCAGCTTCCTCTTCCTCGGCCCGACGGGAGTCGGCAAGACCGAGCTGGCGAAGAGCCTGACCGAGCTGATGTTCGATTCCGAGCAGGCGATCGTCCGCCTCGACATGTCGGAGTACATGGAGAAGCACACGGTCGCGCGGCTGATCGGGGCGCCGCCCGGGTACGTCGGCTACGAGGAGGGCGGCCAGCTGACCGAGGCGGTGCGGCGCCGGCCCTACGCGGTCGTTCTGCTCGACGAGATCGAGAAGGCCCATCCCGACGTCTTCAACACGCTGCTGCAGATCATGGACGACGGCCGGCTCACCGACGGCCAGGGCCGGACGGTCTCCTTCACCAACACGGTGCTGATCATGACCTCGAACGTCGGCAGCGACCGGATCGTCGGCGAGTCGGTCGACGAGAAGATGCGCGAGCAGATCGAAGAGGTGCTGGCGGCGACCTTCAAGCCCGAGTTCCTCAACCGGATCGACGACACGGTGATCTTCCACCGTCTCTCGAAGAAGGACATCGGCCGCATCGTCGAGCTCCAGGTCGAGCAGCTCGTCGGGCGGGTGCGCGAGCGCGGCATAGAGATCGAGCTCAGCGACGGCGCCCGCACCCTGCTCGGCAACCTCGGCTACGACCCGACCTACGGCGCCCGGCCCCTGAAGCGCGTGATCCAGCGCCAGCTCGTCGACAAACTGGCGCTGGCGATCCTCGAGGGCCGCTTCGTCGACGGCGACACCGTCCGGGTCGACGCCGCCGACGGCGAGCTGAGCTTCGAGAAGGCCGCCGAGCTCGAGGGCGGCGTCGCTTAGTTGAAGAGCACGTAGAAGCCGCGCGAGGCAGGCGTCCCGCCGGCGGAAGTCGTGATCACCTCCGCCGAGTTGTGCGATTCGCAGGTCGGGCCGACCGCCGGCGGCAGGAACACCACGGCCTCACCTTCCGAGTTGTCGGTCACCGAGGCGACGATGCTCTTCGGCGAGAAGGTCAGGTCGAAGCAGTAGATCCCGGTCTGGGGGACGAACAGCTGCCCGCCGGGGACGCCCTTGGAGTAGGCCCCGTCGACCTGGCCGGTAGAGGAGACCTTGGCGTAGGCGAGGGCGCTCCCCGCCGGCCCGTCCGGCCCCGGCAGCCCGGCGGCTCCGGCCGGCCCCGGTGTGCCCGCTTTGCGCAGCGCCTGGTTCGCCTTGCGCAGGGCCTTGTTGGCGAGCTTCTTCGCCGCCTTCGCTTCCTTGGCCGGGTTCGAGCGCTTGCTCAGCCCCCCGATCGCCGGCGTCAGCGCCCCGAGCGCGACCACCAGCGCGATGACGATGACCAACGCCGCCTGATGCCTCTTCATCGGTGCCTCCTCTTTGTTTGGTGCTTTCTCTTTCGCTTTGCCGGCTTCAGCTTCACCTTCGCGGCGGCGCCGGGCCGCAGGTCCGGCCCGATCGCGGCGACGCGGACGCGGGCCAGGTCGGTTCGCTCCAGTCCCTGGACCCGCAGGCCGTGGCGCTTCGGCGGCGGGAGGAAGAGCAGGCGGCGGCCGTCACGGGGGAGGTCGACCCGGACCTCGTAGCCGCGGGCGCCCTTGACGCGGGCCCAGCCGACGAGGAGCCGGCGCCCCGCGCGGCGGGCGCGCAGCCCGCGCGGAGCCCGGAGGCTGCGCTGGGGGGGCGCCCTGTAGTGGGCCACCGTGAGCTTGGCGTAGGGGATGCCGCCCTGCTCGACGACGGCCACGATCCGGCGCCGCCCGCCGGGGCCGGTCGCGGGACGGAAGCGCAGGGCTCCGCGCCCCTTGGCGGTGCTGCCGATCTCGCGGTAGACCCGCCTCGACTCCTCGGCAAAGGTGACGCGCTGGCCCGTGGCGCCCCGCAGCCGGAAGCGGAGGGTGCGGCGGGCGCCCTTGCCGGCGACCTTGGCGGCGACGGTCGGCGGCGGGTCTACGGCGGCGGAGGCGCGCGCCGACGAGACCCGGCCGAGCACGCCCGAGCCCGGGCAGCCGGGCGAAGGGGCGACTGACGCCCAGGACCAGCCGAAGCCGATGTCGTCCGCCAACGGGTTCGGGATGCAGACGCCGAATCCGTCCTGGTTCATCGCGACCTGGGCGGAGGCCAGCCCGAGGACCCCGGCCTCGCCGCTGGCGCTGAAATGGCCGTTGGCAAGGTCGACGAAGCCGTGCACCGACCCGCCGATCCCGGCGATGTCGAACGTCCCCCCGAACTCAAGGCTGCCGGGGATCCCGACCGTGTACCGCGCGTAGGCGTTGGCCAGCGGAACCCGGACCACGTGCAGGTTGCCGTTCGCCGTCAGGGTGGTCGCCGCCTTGGCGGGGAACTCGAGCGCCACGGTGCCGTCAAGGTCGATGAGCCGCAGGCCGGCGAGCTTCGGGCCGGCGAGGAGGACCAGATTGCCGAGGAAGAGCCGGGAGGCCGGCTTGCGCTGGTATTCGAAGCCGAGCTCGTCGAGGCCGAGGATCGGCGAGGGCGGCGAGCCGACGATCGGCAGCGTCGGGTTGAACTGGATCAGGGGGTCGATCTGCAGCCGGCTCAGCTCTCCCTCGTCGATCGCGAAGCTGACCGTCACCGGCCGCGAGTAGGCCGGCGGCAGTTCGATCTTCGCCGTACCGGAGAATTCGTTCTCACCCGCGTACTCGATGTCGATGCCGGCGATGTGGAGGAGGCCGATCGCCGCCGTCTCGACGTCGATCTTCATCCCCTTGAGGACCTGGCCCTCCTGGTTCGTGCGCAGGGTCGTCCTGCCGGTCACCCCCCCGATCAGGCCGGGCATCCTCAGGTAGACCGGGATCGCGGCGCCGTCCCCCTTGACGATCAGCTCGGCGTCGCCGTCCACGGGCAGCTCGAATAGCTTCTTTGCGAACTTGCCGAGGTCCTTGAAGACGGAGCCGTCGCCGGCGCCGATCCTCACGACCTTGCCGTTGCCGGAGGGCAGCTTCCAGGCGACCGGCCCCTTTTCGAGGATGACCTTGCCGACCCTGACCGTCGCCGGGCCGCTGCTCTCCAGCGTCCGGGCGCCCGGGGACGCGGACACGTGGAAGGAGGCGGAGGCGCTCGCCTTGCCGCCACCGCCGGCGGGCTCGATGTCGACCCCGTTCAGCTTCACCGGGCCGCCCGCGACCCAGCTGCCGCCATTCCCGCTCTTGAAGCAGCCCTTGAGCGCCCGGACCGTCGCCTTGCCCAGCTTCACGCTCGGCTTGCAGCCTCCCTTGGCCGAGCTGCCGGAGGGCTTGAAGGGCGCCAGCCAGACCGGGCCCTTGCCGTTGTGGTCCCCGACCACGGCGCCGCCGCCGTCGGGTGCGGCGCCGACCCGCAGGTCGTAGAGGTCTTCGGCGACCTTGCCCCCGGCCAGGACCTCGACGGCACTCCAGCTCTCACCGCCGTTGACGGACGTGCGCCTCCGCAGGCCCCACGCGCCGCGTTTGGACCGTTGCCGGAAGGCCGCGTGCAGGTTGCCGCCCCGGTCCTCGAAGAAGTCGCGGAAGATCGCCGACTCGCGGCTCCTGGGGTCGCTGACAACGGTCTGGGACGCCTTGGGGAAGTTGCCCCCCTCGTAGCGCCGGACGAAGTACTGGTAGGGCGGCTTGGTCCCCTGGTAGATGAGGAAGACCCCCCGCGGGCCGCTTGCCAGCTTCGCCTCCGAGCCGGCTCCCGGCACGAGAGTCTCGGGACCCCAGGTGGCGGGGTCGTTGTAGGCGCCCGAACCGCCCCAGACCCGGAAGTAGATCGCGCTCGGGGCCCCGGAGGGCCCTCCTGTGTAGGCGACGAGCGGGGTCAGCGGGTCGACGAAGCCGACCGAGGGGTAGAAGGCCTTGGTCCAGTCGTCGTTGGTGAGGTCGGCCGCCTCCTCGGTCACCGTGCCGAGCTGTGCCGACTGGTAGATGACGCCCTCGTTGCCGCCGCCGAACCCGCCGACCAGCGAGAGCGAGAAGTCCCCCGGCCCGAACGCGACCTCCTGGCCGGCGCCGTAGAACCGTTCGGAGATCTGCTCGGGGGGCGAGAAGTTCGCGCCCCCGTCGGTCGAGACGAGGGCGTAGGCCGGGGTCCCGGAGGCGTGGCCGAGCGGCGAGCCGCAGCAGCGCACGGAGACGAGGACGATCGCCCCGGCGGGATCGACCTCGACGTGGGTCGCGAGGCTGTTGTCCGGCAGTGAGAAGGCCTGCGTTGCCGCGCAGCTCCTGGCGCCGCGGGGGACCCGACAGTAGACGAGCTGGTCGGGCTCGGTGACCGGGGTGCTGACGCTCCAGGCAACGTGCGCCGCTCCCGCCGAGTCGACCGCGACGTCCGGCTTCTCCGCGCGCAGGTCCGGGGTCAGGTCGTAGACGGCGGCGGCGGCAGGGGCGGCGAGCGAGAGCAGGAGCGCCGCGATTGCGCCGGAGAGTGCGAGCAGGGTTCGCATCGTCGTCTTGTGGGGCGGTCGGACCCCAGCATCCCACGACACCCCGGCGCTTGACAAGGCCCCTCGACGGCTCTACGACGAGATCTAAGGCTGAACTCGAAGGTTAGATTCAGGCCTACGGGACGGTCGATCGCGCCGATTTGCGGTTCGCCCTCGGGAATTACCCAAATCGACCCGATAACAACCTTGTTACTTAAGTGACCCTCAAGATCGGCTGATATCCACGCCTACTGGGTTTGGGAATGGCGGTCCAAAAGAACAGGAATCCGCCGGGAAAGCCGAATTTCAACGTAATCTCTTTTGTTCGAAACGATGCCGACGCTACGTAGACGAAACTCCGAGCCGGGCGCCGGGGGCCGAGTGCCCCTACGCTCCTCGCTGGCGAGCGCGGCCTGGGCCGTCGAGGATCGCGTCGTCTGGGGCGCCGCCGACCTCTTCCGCGGCCTCTTCGATGTCGTCAAATGGCCCTTCGAGCGAATCGCCTGGGCAGTGGAGCACTGGCTGATCTGGCCGATCCAGGAAGAGACCGCGCTCTGGAGCCGGCCCGTGCGCGCCGCGGTCTTGGCCGGGGTCCTCGTCCTCGCCGCCGCCGGCGTCGCCGCGGGCATCGTCGTCTCCGATCCGTCGGCCGGGGGCGAATCGAGCGCCCCGCGGGTGGCCCGGGTGGCAGCCCCCGTCCGCCGCCGCGCCGGTGGTCCCGGCCAAGGCGCCGAGCAAGGCCGCGGCCGCCGTGGCGGCCACGGGCCCCGTTCTGCACGGCTCGACCGCGATCGTCCCCACCGAGCACGGCGGCGGCGTCACCAAGGCCAAGGCGGTGACCGAACCGCCGGCCTCCCAGGTGGCGGCGGAATCCGGCGCCGCCGCGACCGCGCCGGCCAACCCGCAGAGCACCGGCGCGGGCGGTGCGGCGACAGGCTCCGACGTCGCCGGGCCGGCGGCGATCGCGGTGGCGAGGAAATTCTCCGGCGCCTTCGTCCTCTATGAGACAGGCCACGACACCGACAGGGTCAAGGCGACCTTCCACCGGACGGCGACGCCCGACCTCGCGCAGGCGCTGCTCAAGCGGCCGCCGCGGCTGCCGGCGAACGTCAAGGTCCCGAAGGCCAAGGTGCTGAACATCGTCGCCGGGCCCAGGCACGGCGACACCTACACGCTGAGCGTCTCGCTGCTGCGGGTCGGCGTGACCAGCGAGCTGCGGCTGGACATGCAGAAGGCGCCCTCGGGCGGAGCGGCGTCGGCAGGCAACTCGTCGAAGTCGTCGAAGCGGTCCAGGTGGCTGGTCACGGACGTGCTGGGCTGATGAATCGCGTGAGGGGAACATTCGCGCTGGGGGCGTTCGCCGCATTGCTGGCCGCCTCCTCGGCGCTCGCCGCCGATCTGCCCGGCGCCGCGGAGCCGGCGATGCCCGCCGCGAGCTCGGCGACCGCCCCCGCCGCAGCCCCGGGCGCAGGCCCCACGGCCCCCGCCGTCAAGCAGGGCGACTCTCTGACCGCTCCCTCGGTGAGCGCCCCGGCGAGCCCGCCGTCCGCGTCCAAGCCCGAAGGCACCGGCGGCACCTCGGCAGGTGCCGGGCCGGCCTCCGACGAAGCGCCGGAAGAAGCGGCGACCGAAGCCGAAGACGGCGGCGCGGAAGCATTGCCGGGCCCCACAGAACCCTTTGAAATCCCCTCGATCCCGAGCTCGAGCTGTGCCGGCTCCGGCGTCCCTCCGGTGCTGATCCCGATCTACCAGGGAGCGGCGGCCAGGTACGGCCTCGGCCCGCAGGGCGCCGCCGTGCTGGCCGGAATCAACGAGATCGAGACCGCCTTCGGCTCCAACCTCAACGTCTCCTCGGCGGGTGCGATGGGCTGGATGCAGTTCATCTCCTCGACCTGGGAAAGCTACGGAGTGGACGCCAATGGCGACGGCGTCAAGGACCCCTACAACCCCGAAGACGCGATCTACGCCGCGGCCAGCTACCTGAGCGCGGCCGGCATGCCGGCCGACACCTACGGCGCGATCTATGCCTACAACCACGCCGACTGGTACGTCTCCGAGGTGCTCGCCAACGCCGCCTGCTACTCCGGCATCGGCGGCGCCGCGGTCGGTGGGGCCTTCTCGCTCACCCCGCAGCTGCAGGTGCTGACCTGCAAGCCGGCCGAGGAGTGGCGCAACGCCGTCCCCGACGAATACATGACCGCCTTCGAGAGCGCGGCCGCCCGCTACGAACTGGGGCGCAAGGGCGTCTGGGCACTCGCCGCCGTCGCCCGACTCGAGTCGAACTTCGGGCGCGGCATGGGTGCGGAGCAGATGCAGAAGTACGGGCCGCTCGGCCTCGACGGCACAGAGTGGAAAACCTACGCAGTCGACGGCGACGAAGACGGCCACATCAGGCGCGCCGACCCCGCCGACTCGGCCGCCACCCTGGCCCGGCTGATCTGGTCGCGGGGGAGCCTCCGCGCCGGCATCTTCACCCACAACCAGGCGCACTGGTATGTGGAAGCGGTCCTCGCGCAGGCGGATCAGGTCCAGGGCGGCTGCTCCCTGACCACCGCCGAGTGGGCGGTCGACCTGCCCGGCGACGCCGCGGCGCCGATCAACTGGGACAACCTGACCCTCTCCAACGACCTCGAGCTGCGCGACCTGACGACCGGCGCGATCGACCCGCGGATCGTCGGCCTGATCGGCGCGATCACCCAGGAGCACGAACTGACGATCTCGGCGCTGCGCTCCGACCACTCCGAATACACGGCGAGTGGCTACGTCTCCAACCACTTCTTCGGCCGGGCGATGGACGTCGCCGCCGTCGACGGCGTCTCCTGCACCGACACCGCGATCGACGCGCCCTGCGCCAACCTGGCTCGCTCGCTCGCCTACCTGCCGGACCCGGTGCACCCGACCGAGTTGATCTACTGCTTCGACGTCGACGGCCCGGGCGAAGCGTTCGCTCTCCCGGACCACTGCGATCACGTTCACGTCGGATTCGACGGTTGAGTTCGGAGGCGGGGGCCTCCGATCCCAGTAGCGCCCGGCATGACGTAGGCTCGTGGTCCCTGCGACGAGGAGGTTGATGTGCCTACCTATGTGATGCTCACCAACTTGACTGCCGACGGCGTCCGGACCCTCAAGAACAACCCGGGCCGGGTGTCCGAGGTCAACAGCGAGGTCGAGCAGATCGGCGCCAAGGTCGTCGCCCAGTACGCGACCCTGGGCCAGTACGACTTCGTCACCGTGATCGAGGCCCCTGACGACCAGACGATGGCCAAGGTCTCGGTCGAGCTCGGCTCGCGCGGGACGATGACCAGCCAGACGCTGACCGCGATCCCGTCCGAGGACTTCGCCGGCTCGATCTGAGCGCCGCCGCGGGGACAGGGAGAGCCGGATGAGGATCCTCGTGGTCGGCGGCGGCGGGCGCGAGCACGCGATCGTGCGGGCGCTGGCCCGGTCCGCGCGCGCGCCGGAGCTGCTCTGCGCGCCCGGCAATGCCGGGATCGCCGCCGAGGCGGAGTGCCTGCCCGAGGTCGGCGCCGAGGACGTCGCGGCGATCGTCGCCGCGGCCCGCAGCCGGAGCGTCGACCTGGTCGCGATCGGGCCCGAGGCGGCGCTCGTCGCCGGCGCCGTCGATGCGCTGGCCGAAGCGGGGATCCCCGCCTTCGGCCCGAGCGCCGGGGCGGCCGAGCTCGAGGGGTCGAAGGCCTTCGCCAAGGAGCTGATGCGGGAGGCCGGGGTTCCGACTGCCGGACACGTCCTGCTGCGCAACCGCGAGCAGGCCATGGAGGAGATCTCCGACGCCTCCTATCCGATCGTGCTCAAGGCCGACGGACTGGCGGCCGGCAAGGGGGTGATCATCTGCGAGGCGGAGGACGACGCGATCGAGGCACTCGACGTCTTCTTCACCGAGCGGCGCTTCGGCGCCGGCGTGACCGTCGTGCTCGAGGAGTTCCTCGAGGGCGAGGAGCTCTCGCTGCTCGCCCTCTGCGACGGCGAGAACGTCGTCCCGCTCGCCCCCGCCCAGGACTACAAGCGGATCTTCGACGGAGACGAGGGGCCGAACACCGGCGGAATGGGCAGCTACTCGCCGGTGCCCGGCTTCGGCGCCGCCGAGGTCGAGGAGATCGTCGACGCGGTCCACCGGCCGACGCTGGCGGCGATGGCGCGCCGCGGCCTGCCCTTCCACGGCGTCCTCTACGCCGGCCTGATGATCGGGCCGGAGGGGCCCAAGGTGCTCGAGTTCAACGCCCGCTTCGGAGACCCCGAGACGCAGGCGGTGCTGCCGCGGCTGCGCTCGGACCTGGTCGAGCTGATGCTGGCGGCAGGCGAGCCCGGCGGGCTGGCCGGCGCCCGGGCGGAGTTCGCCGACGACTGGGCGGTGACGCTCGTCCTCGCCTCGGCGGGCTACCCGCAGTCCTCCTCGAGGGGCGACGTCATCCACGGCCTGGAGGAGGCGGCCGAGGGCGCCGAGATCACCCACGCCGGGACCGCCTCGGCCGATGGCGAGATCGTCACCGCCGGGGGCCGCGTGCTGAACGTGACCGGGCTGGGCCCCACGCCTGCATCCGCTCGCGCGAGTGCTTACAGTGCGGCGAGCCGGATCTCCTTCGATGGAATGCAGATTCGCACCGACATTGCCGCCCGGGCCGTCGCGCGCGTGCCCGGATAACCCAGAGAGGATCAGATGAGCGAGATCTCAGAGGACCCCGTGCCGAGCGAGGGCGGGCTCCCCGTCGAACCCGCCACGATGCCGGCCGTGGAGGAGGCCTTCGACGAAATCGACGTCGACGAGCCGCTGGTCGGGATCATCATGGGCTCGAAGAACGACAAGCCGAAGATGCAGCCCGCCGGTGCCGCCCTGCACGACGCCGGCATCCGTTACGAGGTCCGCGTGATGAGCGCCCACCGCGACCCGGAGATGGTTCGCGAGTACTGCCAGAACGCGCGTATGCGCGGGCTGAAGGTGATCATCGCCGGGGCCGGGATGTCGGCGGCGCTGCCCGGGGTCGCCGCCGCCCACACCGACCTGCCGGTTGTCGGCGTGCCGATTCTCGGCAAGAGCCTGGGCGGGCTCGACGCCCTGCTCTCCGCCGTGCAGATGCCCCCCGGGATCCCCGTCGCCTGCGTCGCGATCGACGGAGCGAAGAACGCGGGGGTTCTGGCGGCGCGGATAATCAACGCGTGATCCCGAGGTACACACGCCCGGAGATGGCGGAGGTCTGGTCCCCGCAGCGGAAGATGGATTGCTGGCTCGAGGTCGAGCTGGCCGCGACCGAGGCCTGGGCGGAGGAGGGAATCGTGCCGAAGGAGGCGGCAGAGGCGGCGCGGGCAAGCGCGGCCTTCACCGTCGAGGCGGTCGACGAGCGCGAGCGGGTCACCGACCACGACGTCGCCGCCTTCGTCGACGTCGTCGCCGCCTCGGTCGGCGAGCACGGGCGCTGGGTCCACTACGGGCTGACCTCCTCGGACGTCCTCGATACGGCCCTCGCCCTGCAGCTTCGCCAGGCCGGACAGGTGCTGCTCGCCGGCGCCGGGGCCTACCGAGATGCGTTGATCGAGCGGGCGCTCGAGCAGCGCGACACGCTCTGCGTCGGGCGCACCCACGGCGTCCACGCCGAGCCGACCACCTTCGGCCTGCGCCTGGCGGGGTTCGCCTTCGAGGCCGACCGCAATCTCCGGCGCCTCACCGACTCCTTCGATCAGCTTGCCTTCGGCAAGCTCTCGGGCGCCGTCGGAACCTACGCCTCCGTCCCGCCGGCCGTCGAGGCACGGGTGATGGAGCGGCTCGGCCTCGGGCGCGAGGACGTCGCGACCCAGGTCATCCCGCGCGACCGCCACGCGGTTCTCGTCTCGACCATCGCGATCGCCGGCGCCGGGCTGGAGCGCTTCGCGACCGAGGTCCGGAACCTACAGCGGACCGAGGTCCGCGAGGTCGAGGAGCCCTTCGCCGCCGGCCAGAAGGGCTCCTCGGCGATGCCCCACAAGCGCAACCCAATCCGCACCGAGCGGATCACCGGCCTGGCGAGGGTGCTGCGCGGCTACGCGCAGGCGGGTTTCGAGAACGTCGCCCTCTGGCATGAGCGCGACATCTCGCACTCCGGCGTCGAGCGGGTCATCCTCCCCGACGCGACGATCGGGCTCGACTACATGCAGGGACTGGCCACGGGCGTCGTTGAGGGGATGACGATCCGTGAGGACCGCATGCGCGAGAACCTCGAGCTCACCCACGGAGCGCTCTTCAGCCAGCGGGCGCTGACCGCCCTGGTCGAGTCCGGCATGACTCGCGACGAGGCCTATCGCGTCGTCCAGGAGAACGCCCAGCGCGCCTGGGACACGGGCACCGAGTTCCGTGACCTGCTCGCCGTCGCCGCACCCGACCTGGATCTCGACGGGGTCTTCGACCACGGCGCCTACCTCACCCAGTTGCCCGAGATCTTCGGGCGCCTCGAAGCTCTGCGCGGCTAATCCACCTGGGGCGGGCGCGGAGTAGGGTTCGCGCTTCGATGGTCCTTTACACATGTGGACAGAAGAAGCGCGGACCCGCCTTCGCCCATCCGTGTGCAAGGGCGGGCAAGGCCCTCGACGCAGCGGGCTACCGCTATGAGATCAGCGTCGTCGGGGGCTACCGGATGGTTCCCCTGACCTGGGGAAGCCGTGAGGACGATCGCGCCGAGGTGAAGGAGCTGAGCGGCACGAACGAGGTGCCGATCCTCGTCCTCGACGATGGAGAGGTGATCTCCGGCTCGGGGACGATCGCGCGGTGGGCCTCCGAACACCCGGAGGCGAAGGCCGCCGCCAGGAGCGACCGGGCCGGAGCCTAGGCGGTGACGAGGTCGCGCGCCGGGTGGCGCGCGGTGAGGACGACCGGGGTCCCGTCGCGGGGAGAGAGCGTGACGTTGCGGCGGGCGACGCGCTCCGGGGCCGGGTCGGTCTTGCGCAGCTCGCAGCGGTTGAGTACCTCGCGCAGCACGATCCCGATCTCGAACTCGGCGAAGGCGCCGCCGATGCAGCGCCGGACGCTGCCGCCGAAGGGGATCCAGGAATAGGTGTCGGGCCCCTCCTCGAGGAAGCGCTCCGGCCGGAAGGCGAAGGGCTCGGGGTAGGCGTCGGCGCGAGTGTGGGCGAGCCAGATCGAGGGCGTCACGTCGGTCCCCGCCGGCAGGGTGAGCCCGTCGGCGACCAGGTCCTTGGCCAGCCGCCGGCCGGCCAGCGGGACGACGGGGCGCAGCCGCAGGGACTCGGTGATCGTCGCCCGCAGGTACTCGTCCTCGCCCTCCTCCAGGGAGTCGCGAAGGCGCTGCATCTGCTGCGGGTGGCGGAGGAGCAGATCGAAGGTCCAGGCGAGCGCCGTCGCCGTCGTCTCGTGGCCGGCGAGCAGCAGGGTCATCAGCTGGTCGCGCAGGTCGATGTCTGTCATCCCGTCCCCATCCTCGAAGCGGGCGAGGATCAGCGCCGAGAGGATGTCGTCGCGCTCGGCGAGGTCGTCCTTGACGCGGTGCTCGGCGATCTCGTCATAGAGCAGGTCGTCTATCTCCTTCAGGCGACCCTCGAACCTGGCCATCGGGTTGCCGCCGCCCGCGCGGCTGGTGAGGAGTGCGCGCAGCTGGGTGGAGGTCGAGGAGGTATCGGCGAGCAGCCCCCCGAGCAGCCCCCGCAGCCGCTCCAGCCGGGTCCCTTCGGAGACGCCGAAAACGACCCGCAGGATCACCTCGAGGGTTACCGCCTGCATGCGGGGATGAAGCGGGAAGGACTCGCCGAGCGGCCAGGAGTCGATCTCGGCGCCCACTATCCCCTGGACGATCGGCTCGTAGGAGCGCATCCGCTCGCCATGGAAGGCGGGAAGCATCAGCTTGCGGTGGGCGAGGTGGTCGGCGCCTTCGAGCAGCAGCAGCGAGCGGGCGCCGAGTATCGGTTCGAGGAAGATGTTGCGGCCGGGCGGCAGGCCGTGCTCGCGCTCTGTGTAGAGGGCTTTGATCGCGACCGGGTCGGAGAGCATCACCATCGGCCGCTCGAAGCCGAGGAACATGATGCTGAAGCTGTCGCCCAGCTCGCGGCGGCAGCGCTCCATGAAGGGAAGCGGGCGGAAGGCCCAGCTCAATGTCTGGCGCAGCGGGCTCATCGCCGGTTCGGGGGGCAAGGTCACGGGAGGGAGGATCGCAGACCCGGCACGCAACTCCGCTTCGCGGATGGTTAGCATCGGTTTAATGCCGTCGGTCGCCGATCTGAAGCTGCACTCCTCGGGAAAGGTCCGTGAGATCTACGAGTGGGAGGACGACCTCCTGCTGGTCGCCTCGGACAGGATCTCCACCTACGACGTGGTGATGCCGACGCCGGTGCCCGACAAGGGCAAGGTGCTCAACCGGATGTCGGAATTTTGGTTCGAGCTGACGGACGACATAGTCCCCAACCACTTCCTCTCCGCCGACGTGCCCGAAGAGGTCGCCGAACGGGCGATGCGGGTCCGGCGACTCGAGATGTACCCGGTCGAGTGCGTGGTCCGCGGCTACCTCTCGGGCTCCGGCTGGAAGGAATACAGGGAGAGCGGCGCGGTCTGCGGGATCGAGCTGCCGCCGAACCTGCTGGAGTCCGACAAGCTGCCGGAGCCGATCTTCACCCCGGCGACCAAGGCCGAGATCGGCGACCACGACGAGAACGTCGACTTCGAGCGGGCGGCCGAAATCGTCGGCGACCGGGCGCTGATGGAGGACCTGCGCCGGGTCTCGATCGAGGTCTACCAGCGAGGCGCCGACCACGCCGCCGAGCACGGGATCGTCCTCGCCGACACGAAGTTCGAGTTCGGCCGCCACGCCGGCGCCGAGATCGTCCTCGGCGACGAGGTCCTGACCCCGGACTCCTCCCGCTTCTGGCCGGCCAACCGCTACCGGCCGGGCTCCACGCCGCCCTCCTTCGACAAGCAGTACGTCCGCGACTGGGCGAGCCAGACCGGCTGGGACAAGAAGCCGCCGGCGCCGGAGCTGCCCCCCGACGTGGTCGAGCAGACGCGGGCCAAATACGTCGAGGCCTACGAGCGGATCACGGAGCTCTCCTTCTGATGACACGGGCACGGGTCCTGATCCGGCCCAAGGAGGGGATCCTCGACCCCCAGGGCAAGGCGGTCGAGCGGGCTTTGCCCGCGCTCGGCTTCGAGGGCGTCGAGCACGTCCGCGTCGGCCGCATGGTCGAGCTCGAGGCCGAGGACCCGGAGCGGCTCTCCGAACTCTGCGAGAAGCTGCTCGCCAACCCGTTGATCGAGGACTTCGAGATCGAAACGCTGTGATCTGGGGAGTGCTTCAGTTCCCCGGTTCATGCGATGAGCGGGACGCGCTGCACGCCTGCGGGATGCTCGGCGAGGCGCGGATGCTCTGGCACGAGGAGCGCGACCTGGGCGGCGTCGACGCGGTCGTCGTCCCCGGCGGCTTCTCCTACGGCGACTACCTGCGGGCCGGTGCCATCGCCCGCTTCTCGCCGGCGATGGAGGCCGTTGCCGAGCTGGCCGCGGCCGGTGGGCCGGTGCTGGGGATCTGCAACGGCTTCCAGGTCCTCTGCGAGGCGGGCCTGCTTCCCGGAGCCCTCCTCCTCAACGAGGACCTGCGCTTCGTCTGCCGCCAGGTCGACCTCATCCCCGGGCCGCTGTCGATTCCCGTCAAGCACGGGGAAGGGCGGTTCTGGGCTCCGGACGAGGTGCTCGACGAGCTCGAGGCAGATGGCCAGGTCGCCTACCGCTACGCGCCGGGGCAGAACCCGAACGGGTCGGCGCGCGACATCGCCGGAGTCAGGAACGAGGCCGGAAACGTGCTCGGTTTGATGCCCCACCCGGAGCACGCGGTGGATGAGCTCACGGGGTCCACCGACGGGCTGAAGGTATTCGAGGGCATAACCGGGGCGGCGGCGTGAGCGTCGAGGTCGCAAAGCACCGCGAGCTCGGCCTCGCCGACTCCGAGTTCGAGCTGATCCTCGAGAAGCTCGGTCGCGAGCCGAACGACGTCGAGCTGGCGATGTTCAGCCTGCTCTGGTCCGAGCACTGCGCCTACAAGCACTCGCGCAAGCTGCTGCGGCGGCTGCCGACCGAGGGCGAGCGGGTCGTGATGGGCCCGGGCGAGAACGCGGGCGCCGTCGACATCGGCAACGGCCACGCGATCGCCTTCAAGGTCGAGTCCCACAACCACCCGAGCGCGGTCGAGCCCTTTCAGGGGGCGGCGACGGGGGTCGGCGGCATCCTCCGCGACGTCTTCGCGCTCGGCGCTCGGCCGATCGCGATCCTCGACAGCCTCCGCTTCGGCGAGCTCGACTCGGAGCGCTCGCGCTTCCTGCTCGACGGGGCGGTGCGAGGAATCGGCCACTACGGCAACTCGATCGGGGTCGCCACGGTCGGCGGCGAGATCTACTTCGAGGAGCCCTACGAGCACAACTGCCTCGTCAACGCGATGTGCGTCGGGATCGCCAGGCAGGACGACATGGTCCGTGCCGCCGCGGCCGGGGTCGGCAACGCGGTCGTCCTGATGGGCGCCTCGACCGGCCGTGACGGCATCGGCGGCGCCTCGGTGCTCGCCTCCGCCGAGCTCGGCGAGGGCGACGAGGCAAAGCGGCCCACCGTGCAGATCGGCGACCCCTTCGAGGAGTCGAAGGTCCTCGAGTGCTGCCTCGAGCTGCTCGAGAAGGGGCTGCTCGTCTCCCTCCAGGACCTCGGCGCCGCCGGGCTGACGTCCTCGGCGAGCGAGATGGCCTCGGCCGGGGGGCTGGGGATCGACGTCGACGTCGCCCGCGTGCCGCTGCGCGAGGGCGACATGGAGCCCTTCGAGATCATGGTCTCGGAGTCGCAGGAGCGGATGCTCGGCGTGGTCGAGCCCGCGAAGGTCCCCGAGGTGCTCGCCGTCTGCGAGAAATGGCAGACCGGCTCGGCGGAGATCGGCCTCATTACCGATACCGGGCGGGTCCGGGTGCTGAAGGACGGGACGCTCGTCGGCGACATGCCGGTTGCCGCCCTCGTCGACGACTGCCCTCTGTACGACCTCAGCCCGGCCGAGCCGGACGGCTGGACCTACGGCAACCGGGCGACGCTGGCCCCCGAGGCATCGGCCGAGGAGACGCTGCTCGCCCTGCTCGCCTCCCCCAGCATCGCTTCCAAGCGTTGGGCCTTCGAGCAGTACGACTCGGTCGTCGGCTCGCGCACCGTGCGCCGTCCGGAGTCCGCCGACGCCGCCGTCCTCCAGGTCCCGGAGGCGGGGAACGCGATCGCGGTCTCGATCGACGGCAACGGACGGCGGGTCGCCTGCGACCCCTACGCGGGGACGGTCGAGGCGGTGCTCGAGTGCGCCCAGAACCTCGCCTGCGTCGGCGCCGAGCCGCTCGGCCTGACCAACTGCCTCAACTTCGGCAACCCCGAGAAGCCGGGGCCGGCCTGGCAGCTCGATCGCGCGATAAGCGGCCTCGCCGACGCCTGCAAGGCGCTCGGGGTCCCCGTCGTCGGCGGCAACGTCTCCCTCTACAACGAGGGCCCCGAAGGCCCGATCTACCCGACCCCGGTCGTTGGCATGGTCGGCGAGCTGCCCGACCCCGGCCGGGTGGCGGGCTCCGCCTTCGTCGCCGAGGGCGACGCGATCGGCCTGCTCGGCCCCTTCTCCCCCACCCCGCACGGCTCGGAGCTCGCCAAGCTGCGCGGCGAGCTCGACTCGGGGCTGCCCGAGCCCGACGTCGCCGGGGTCGCGGCCTCCTGCGCCGTGATCCGCTTCGCGGTCCGCGAGGCCCGGCTCGCCTCCGTCCACGACGTCTCCGACGGCGGCCTCGCCTGCGCCCTCGCCGAGTCGGCGATCGGCGGCGGACTCGGCTGCCGGGTCGATCTACAGCCGCTCCGCGAACGCGGCTGCTCGCCCGAGGAGGCGCTCTTCGGCGAGGGGTCCGGCGGCTTCCTGGTCAGCGGCGGGCGCGAGGCGCTCGAGGAGATCGGCGCGACGATCGTCGGCGAGGTCGGCGGCGCGACGATCGAGATCGCCGCCGGCGACCGCAGCCTCGCCCTACCGCTCGGCGACGCCGAGCGCGCCTGGCGCTCGCTCGCGGACCGCATCCACGCCGCTTCCTAGCGGTTACTGTCCAGCAGATGCGAAAGCTCCTCGGGCCGACGCTGCTCGCCGTGTTCCTCACGGCCTCGCTGGCTGCCTCCCCCGGGGCCTCGGCCGCTACCGAGGTCGGCAACCTCTGCGAAGCCAAAAAAGTCTCGGCCGAAGAGGTGACCGCCGTTCAGCTGAGCCGGGAGTCGTCGAGCGGCCTGCCGCCGACGGCCCCGACGGCCGGCGTCGTCACCTCCTGGCGGGTAAACGCGACCTTCACCAAAGAGCAGTTCCCCCAGCGCCTCGAGGTGCTCCGCGGCGCCGGGCCCGCGCAGTTCACCGTGGTCGGGCAGAGCGATGTCGCGACGGCCTCGGGCGGCATCAACGTCTTCAAGACGCGGATCCCGGTCGAGGCGGGCGACCGCTTCGGGGTCGCGGGCAGGGCGCTCTTCTGCGAAACCTCGCTCAGCGGGGACGTGGTCGGAACCGCGCCCGGATCGGCCGCGCCGGCTCGAGCCCGATCTTCGCCGACACGAGCGGCAAACGGCTGCTCTCGGTGTCGGCGAGCGTCGAGCCCGACGCCGACCGGGACGGCTACGGCGACGAGACCCAGGACCTCTGCCCGGCCAGCGCCGCCCGGCAGACGGCCTGCCCGCCGGTGACCACGCAGGCGGCGCCGATCGTCAGGAAGGGCCGCGTGCTGGTGATCGTGACGACGACCGCGCCGGTCTCGGTCACGGTCAACGGCACGATCAGCCTCCCCAAGCACGCCTTCGCCCGCCTGGCCCCGGTGACGCGAACCGTGTCTCCCCCCCGGATCGGCAGATTCGCCCTGAAACTGCCGCCGAGAGTGAAGAGGGCACTCGCCGACCTGCCGCGGGGAGGCTCGCTGAGGCTGACCGCCAAGGTCACCACCGTCGACGACATCGGCCGCGTCTCCTCGGCAAACGAGAGGATCAGGCTGCGATGAGGGCGCGGTTCGCAACCTGGTGCATCGCCACGATCCTCGCTGCCCTCGGTCTCGCGTCGCCCCGCCGCCGCCGCCAGGTCGGCGACGAATGCGTCGCCGACAAAACACCCGCAGAAAACCCTCGTCGAGCTGCACAGCAACCAACCCGGGGCAGTCCTCGCAATGCCCAGCGACGGGGTGATCACCCATCTGCAGATCGCCGGCAAGCCGGGCTTCCCGGCACGATCGTCCAGAGCTGAAGCTGCTGCGCCCGACCGGCGGGCCAACGGGTTCGGCGTCGCCGAGGAAGACACCCTCCTTGTCAGGGGAACGAGCGCTTACGACTACCGGCTGCCGGTGCGGGCCGGAGACCGCCTCGGCCTCGCCTCACGAGGGCCCTCTTCTTTTGCGCGGGCGAGGCCGGCGAAGAAGTCGGCTTCCTCAAAGCCAAACTGGCCCTCGGCGAGCGCCGCCTTCAAAACGGGCCACCATCGGCGACCCGGTGACGGGCACGCTTGAGCCCGACGCCGACGGAGACGGCTACGGCGACGAGACCCAGGACAAGTGCCCGCGAGCGCCCAGCTCCACATCGCTTGCCCCGCCCTCGGCATCGACGCCTTCGCGATCCAGACCAAGGGCGCGGAGGAGGTCTACATCGCGATCTACGGGCCCGGGACGGCCTCGGTATCCGTCGCCTGGAGCTCCAGGGTCCCGGCCGGGCCGGCCGGCAAGCCGCGGGCGACCAAGCTCACCTGGAAGGGCACGCGGGAGGCGAGCGAGGGGAAATTCACCCGGCTCAGGCTCAAGTTTCCCGCCCGCCTCGTCTCAGCCCTCAAGGCGAAGGGTGTCTCTCTGACCCTGAAGCTGGCGGCGACCGCCACCAACGTCGCCGGCCTGAAGTCCTCCCTCAAACTCTCCGTCAAAGTCCGGTAGGGCATCGACGGGCCTCGCGAGCGGGCTCAGCGTCAACGTCACCGCTCCGGCGAGCAGCGAGACGAGCGCGGCGAACAGGTAGGCGCCGTCGGAGGCCGACGGAGCTTCCGGCCCGGGCCGCGGGCAGTCAGGGGGAGAGAGCC
>CAWIOM010000003.1:0-190846 GCA_963837735.1 uncultured Solirubrobacterales bacterium
CGCAGTACCCAAATCCGCGATCGCCCGCACCCGCAGGCGGCGGCCGGTGGCCGGGGCACCGTCCAGGGAGCAGGTCGTCGCTTCGGACCTGGGTCTCGAACGAGAGCGCCGGCCGGCTGGAGCTGTCGTCGGCAACCGGCCCGGCCGTGAAGTCGAGGATCGTGTAGGGCGTGACGTCGAAGGCGCTGAGCGCGCCTGAGGGGCTCGTGCAAAGGGCGCTGGAGAGAAGGCCGCAACGTAGGCAGTGCTCGCGGCCACATCGATGCCATCTGCCGCACCGAGGGTCAGGGGCTCGAGGTCGAGGCGACGACCTCGGGATGGGAGGGGTCGGCGATCTCGAGCACCACAAAGTTCGCTCTCGGGTTGCCGTTGGCCGTGATCTGATCGATCACCTGCGCATAACGCCCCCGGACCACCACGTCGGCGTTGTTGGAAAGAAGCTGGTCGCGCAGGCGACCGACGAGAGGTGTTTGGTCGCGCCGGTCGGCCCGGCGGCCGTCCCGATCACCTGGGGATTCGCCCTGTTCGAGACGTCGACGACGACCATTCGATTGCCCACGGTCGAGGATGTGCAGACCGTCGGCACGCACCCCTGGGGCCGCCACGTAGACGAGGTTGCCGACCACCTGGACGCGGTAGGCGCCGTACAGGGTCGTGCTGTCCTGAACCGAGCCCACGAGAGAGCGGCTCTGGGCGACGTCATACCCAGATAACGGACCAACACCCACACACATTGCGCCGCCGGCCTCCTCCCGCTGAGGCCGAATATGAAGTCAGTGGCCCCGCGCGGGGCGGACACCGACCGCGATCCTGGTGCGCACCCTGTGCACGCCCGATGGGGCTCGAAAGCATGCCGCGGAGGGAGTGGGCCGTCCAGGTGCTGGACCATCGCTGGCAGCTCGGAGACCCAGGCGCCGGCACGGACGTGAGCCTTCCGGCTATCGGGCCGGCGAGCGCCTGAGCTTCAGGAGCCTGGTGACCACGCTGCCGCCCGTCAGGGTGGCGCGGACCTTGACCCGGAGGCGGCCGGATGCTCGCGCGATCGCCCTGCGCGCGGCGGGAGTGACCGCGACCCTGATCGCCCGCCTGGCTCCGGCGCCGACGGAGTAGCGGGCTCTCCCCATCGCCATCCACCGAGTGCCTTCCCGCAGGCTCAGACGCAGCGTCCCCTGACACTTCGTACCGCGGGGTCCGGAGCAGGCCACGGTGATGGAGGCCCTGCGCGCAGCGTAGGCCACCCGTGAGATGGTGATGCTCGGTGGATGCGATTCGTTGCCGCCTCCCGCACCGGGACCCGGTCCGCCGCCGCCTTCCGCACCGGGACCCGGTCCGCCGCCGCCTTCCGATGGGGGCAGCGAGGCCACGGTGAACGTGACCGGCGGCGAGCTGGCGCTGCCCCCGGCGGCGTCGTCCTGCGTGGCCTGGGCCGTGTAGGTGCCGGGCGCCAGTGCGCCCGACGCCGTCACCGAGTAGGCGCCCGACGTAGGGTCGCTCGCGGCGGGCAGCGTCTGTAGGGGAGAGCCTGCGACCCCTTCCCCGGGAAAAACAGCGATCGTCACCGAGTCGATGTCTCCGGGGAGAGTCCCGGCCTTACCCTGGAATACGGGTGTCGTGTCGGTGCTCGACGAGCCGGAGGCAGGGCTCGAGATCGTCGGGGCGTCGAGCGTCCACCACCAGGTGGCGGCGCCGGCGAGCGACGCGACGGTCAGGGAGTGCGGCCCCGAGGCCAGCGGCGACGCCGGGACGAACGGCGATGCGCAGGCGGTTGCCGGAGCGCCGTCCAGCGAGCAGGTGAGCGATTCCCCGGGCTGGGACGATTTGAACGAGATGTTCGGCCTGTTCGAGCGGTCGTCGGCGAGAGGGCCGGCGGTGAAGTCGATGCCGGTGTAGGGCGTCACGTCGAGAGCGGTCAAAGCCCCTGTGGTCGGGCTTCCGCAGCCGGTGAGGGCAGTGCAGAAGGCGGCGACGTAGGCCGTATCGCCACCCACGTCTATGCCGTCGGCCACGCCCAGTGTTGACGATTCGGAGCGCGTGGCGACGACCTGCGGATGCAAGGGGTCGGAGACGTCGACCACCGTCAGCGCGTTGGAGCCCGCGGCGGCGACGAAGACATGGCTCCCAACCAGGGCCAGCCAATAGCCTTCATCGAGGTTGGTGGTGTCGAGCGCCGAGCCGACGATCGTTGGGTGGACGGGGTCGGAGACATCCACGACGACGAGGCGAGCGTTCGCGGCGCTCTGGTCGATCACATATGCATAGCGGCCGCGAGCCACGACGTCTGCGGCGCCCGCGAGCAGCGGGCCGCTCACCGACCCGAGGATCGCCGGATGCGCAGAATTGGTGACGTCGAAGACCGTCAGCGTGCTGCTCTTGAATGCCGTCCCATAGGCGCGGTTGCCCGCAACGGCGATCGCGTCGAGGTGCTTGGTCGCGGCCAGAGGGTCCCCAACGGAGCCGACCAGCCCGGGATTCGCCTTGTCCGAGACATCGACGACGGCGAGCCGATTTCCGAGCGCCGAGTTGCTGCATACCGATTCGACACAGCCCTGTGCGGCGACGTATGCGAGGCTGCCGACCACCTGCACCCCGTAGGCGCCGTACAGGGCGACGCCGTCCTGGAGTGAGGCGACGACCGACGGCGCCGTGGGATCTTTCACGTCGACGACGGTCAGCCTGTTCGCGTTGGTCAGGCCAGACGTGTTCTGGAGCCCGGTCACATAGGCGTATGAGCCGACGACCGACAGTGCCGATGCACCATCCAGTCGCGGATCGGAGACCGAGCCGATGACTTCCTCTTTCACCGGGTCGACGATCGACAGCGAGCTATTCCCGCCCGTGGTGCTGTAGGAGGTGAGGTAGACCAACCCGCCGGCGTAGTCGACTCCGCTCGCGCCCGCGAGACGAGCATCGCTGGGAGCCGAGAGCGACCACAGAAGCGGCGGCACGTCGAGTTCGGCGGCGCCGGCCGGCGCCGCGCCACCGACCAGGAAGAAGGAACACAGAAGCGCGCGCACCGCCCACGACCACGCCGGCCTCATGCCCTCGCCTCTGCCTCGACCGGAAGCGCCGGAGGGCTTTCGAGGAAGTTCCGCCGCCACAGGTGCGCCTGGAGGAACGGCCAGACGCGGTCGCTGTCGGCTGCGCTCCAGCTGCCGCCCTCGTGTCGATCCGCGACGAAGTCGCGAATCACCGGTCCGTTCCACACCTCGCTTTCGACGAAGGATGGACTTCTGACCTGCTCCCACACCCAGTTCCCCAGGCCGCCGTTGAACCACGCCCTCATCGGCGGCGAGAACCCGATCTTGTCCCTCCTCGTGCGCAGCCGCTCGGGGATCGTGCCCCGCATCGCCTCCCGCAGGACCCTCTTGGTGAACCCGCCGCCGATCTTGCTCGAATCCGGGAGTCCGAAGGAGTAGCAGACGACCCGCCAGTCTAGGAACGGCATCCGCACCTCGACCCCGTGCGCCATGGAGCAGCGCTCGAAATTGCGCAGGATGTGCGGTAGGTGATGATCGTGGACGGCGCTGTAGAGCGCGGCGTCGAGGGGCCCTAGGGCCTCCACGGCGGCCCCGTGGTCCTCCCGCACGTAGGAGATGCTGTCCTCGTCGAGTGGCGATCCCATCCACGTCTCGCCTTCGCCGGCATGTCGGAAGCGATCCCCCAGCCGACGGGCGTAATAGCCGGCGGTGGAGTTGTCGAACAGGAGCTTCCCGTATCCCGGCGGCCCTGGGCCGTGCATGGGTCGCAGGGTGCGAAGCAGGCTCATCGTACCAAGCGGCGCTCGCATGAGACTGCTTCTCTGCAGGCTGTCGGAGACGTAGTGTTCGTAGCCCGCCAGGAGCTCATCCCCGCCGTGCCCGTCCAGCGACACGACGACGTCGTCGCGCCGGAGCTCCCTGTAGATGCGCCAGAGCGGCATCATCAAGGATCCGCCGACGTTCTCGAAGTCGTACGTGTACCGGCTCAAGCTCTCGACGGCCACGTCCCACTCCATCGGCCGGTAGCGCGGCACGGCTTTGGAGTGCCGGATCGCGAGCTCCGCGTGCTGCCGCTCGTCCTTGGGCGTGCCGGGGAAGGTGGCGACGAAGGCACGCTGAGAGTCGTGCGCCTGACGCTCACCGCCGCTGGTGCCGCCGGGCTGCTCGCGGAGCTCGGCCAGGGCGCACAGGACGGCGCTCGAGTCCACTCCGCCGCTGAGGCAGGTCGCCACCGGCACGTCGCTTCGAAGGCGCAGGCGACAGGCGTCGAAGAACAGCTCGCGAAAGGCCTCGGCCTGCTCGGCCAGCGAGGGCGGGACATCCGGCACGTGGTCGAGGGTGCGCCACCAGCGCCAGGCCTTCACCCCGCGGGGCCCCACCGTCATGCTGTGCCCTCCCTGGAGGCGCTTGACGCCTTCGAGCAGCGTGTCCTCGACCAGCTCGACGTCGCCGGACCTGAAGAGCGCCAGCTTCATCACCTCCTCGTTCTCGCGTGCCGCAAAGTCGGGCAGGTGAAGAAACGACTTCAGTTCGGAGGCGAACACGAACCGATCGGGCTGCGCCAGGAAGAAGAGCGGCTTGATGCCGAAGTGATCGCGGCTGAGGAAGAGCTCCCGCCGCTCGACGTCCCAGATCGCGAATGCCCACATGCCGTTGAAGTGCATCACGCAGTCGGCACCCCATTGCTGGTAGGCGCGACCGATGACCTCGGTGTCCGACTCACTCCGGAAGCGATGGCCGTGGGTTTCGAGCTCCCGCCGCAACTCGAGGAAGTTGAAGATCTCTCCGTTGAAGGTGACCCAGTAACGACCGTCGTCACACGACATCGGCTGCTTGCCCGTCTCGGTCAAATCGAGGATGGCCAGGCGGCGATGGCCGAGCCCGAGCGGGCCGTCCACGTGCAATCCCTCCCCGTCCGGGCCGCGATGGGCCAAGGCACGAGTAAGCGCACATAGCGCAGCCGGGTCGGCCGGTCGGCCATCCAGGTTCAGAATGCCGGCGATTCCACACATATCCAAAGAACAACGTTTTCGGTCGGTCGAGACTGCCACGACGCCCGAAGAGACCGCCGACCAAGGCTAGAATGCCCCGTGAGCGCTGCCAGGGATACCGACCTCGCCGACCTCAACCTCGCGGGCGCTTTGCATCATTTCGCCGAGCACTCGCCGGCCGGGGCCGTCGAGGAGCGCGACGGAATCATCCTTTTCGCCGGAGGGCACAACTACCCTGGCGCCTACTGCAACGGTGTTCTACGGCTGGACTCCGCGTCGAGCCCGGGGGCCGTGCTCGACGCGGCCCGCGCCTTCTTTGCTCCCAGGCGCCGCGGACATGCGGTCTGGGTGAGGGCCCACGCCGACGACGACCTGGAGACGAGGCGCGGGCGCTCGGCTACTTTCAACGGCCCCCGCCGGAGGGCATGCCCGAAATGCTGCTGAACGCACAGCCTCCATCCCCGCGGGAGGCCCCTGAGGGAATCTTCATCAAGCCGGTTGACGACCTCAGGCGGCGTGCCGCTACCTTCAGGTCGTCGCCGACGCGTATGGAATGGGGGATGCGCCGCCGGAGCTGGCGGCGGGCGTCTTCTTTGATCCGACGAGCGCCTTGGGCGACAACGTGCGAGCCGTCGTCGCGACAATCGATGGCCGGCCGGCGGCCGGGGCGATGGCGATCCTCACCGAGAGCGTGGCCGGCCTCTACTGGGTCGGCACCGCGCCCTGGGCACCGGGGCGCGGGTGGGATCCGCGTGCGCCGCCCGCGCGACCCGCGATGGGTTCGAGATGGGCGCCCAGGCGCCACCCTCCAGGCGTCCCAGATGGGGACGGACATGTGGCGCTCACTGGGTTTCGTCGAGGTAACGCGCTACCGGCGCTACCTGGCGCCGGCTGCCCAGCCTGCGATGAGCGCGAGGAAGGCCGAGCGAGACTGAAATCTCGGTGTCGAGGGCGCGGGAAACGCCCGGCCTCGGCGACTGCGACCGGACCACCAACGACGAGCGCTTGAAGCGGCTCGCCACCCCGTAGCGCCGCGGGACTCCGACCCGATGTATGCGCCCGACCGAGCACCCGGCACGAACGACGAGCCTGCGAGCGACCCTCAGACGGCGACCATGGAGATCCGGCACGGTGCATCCGGCGGGCGCGATCAGATCGACCGGCAGCGGCTGCATCGCACCTCCGCCGCCGGACCCGAGCCCGACCCTTCTCCTTCTTCCTTCGGGGAGAGTTCTTCGGCCTCGGGACTCCTTCTCGGTCGGAGGTTCTTCGTCCGCCGGAGGTTCTTCTTCCGCCGGAGGTTCTTCTTCCGCCGGAGGTTCTTCTTCCGCCGGAGGTTCTTCTTCCGCCGGAGGTTCTTCTTCCGCCGGAGGTTCTTCTTCTTCGGGCGTCGAGGAGAGGCTATGGGTTGAGAGGAAGTCCCAGAATTCGGCACTGGCGTTGAAGTTGGGGCACCCTCCTGACGGCGGCCAGCAGTGACCCCCGTTCTGCACGGTGTCCAGCCGCACTCCCGAGCCGCCAGCGCACGGGTCCCACGTTTCCTGCGTGACCGTCAGAAACGTCACCGTCACCGGAGCGCCAGAGCAGCCGTCGGCGGTTCGCCACTGTTCGTTCACCTGCCGGACCGAGGGCTCGTACCCCGTCGTGCCGAAGCCGTTCGGACAGCCTTCATTCGTCTGGGTCTGGCCGCCGCAGCTTCCACCGTAGTAGTCCTGGGTCCCGTGGATCTCGAAGATCGTCACCGGGTGCTGTGGCGCGCATGGGGTAGAGGATCTCCGAGCCCCCCGCCGAGCCCATGCCGGCGACCATCGGCGATTCGCAGGCCATCCGATAGGCCATGTAGGCGCCGACCGAGAAGCCGGTGACGTAGATGCGCTGGGAGTCCACGTTCGCGGTGGAGATCAGTTCGTCGACCATCGCTTCGATGAAGTCGACGTCGTCGCGGTCAGGTCGGCTTTCCCCGCAGCAGCCGATATGCCAGCCTCCGCTCAGCGAGGCGGGATAGGCGACGATAAAGCCCTTTTCGTCGGCGACGGCGTCGAAGCCGGTGAGACTCTCCATGCCCCTCGGGGCAGATTCGGGGTCGGAGGACCCCAGGCCCGCGTGCAGGGCGACCATCAGCGGAACCTTGCCCGCCGGGAGGCTCGCCGGCTGGTGCAGGAGGTAGCCGCGGGAAACCCCGCCCGAGGTGAGCGACTGCATCGTCGTAGAGGCGCGCGCCTGGGCCGCCCCGACAAGGGCAACGACGAGAAGTGTCAGCATCAGCGTGCGTCTCATGATTCACCGCGCCGAAGGCAGGAGGCCCCCCGGAATGGGATACCTCATCGGTCAAAGCCCCTGAAAACTTAAGCGAAAAAGGGTAGATCGTCCATGCGCCCGGTGCCGTTTGCCCCTGTTTGTGTGCCTAGTTGTGCCTAACCGGCCTGAGTCTTGGGTGCGAGATGTCGATGCGAAGCGGCTCCCAGGGTGATGGAAACCTCCCCATTCACTCCCCGGGTGGCTCCCGGCCTCGGCGCCTGGCGGCGCACCACGAGCGGCCCGTGCGCGGACCGGGCCTTCAGGCGGTGAACCTGCCCGAGCCGGCACCCCGCGCGACGGAGGAGCCTGCGGGCCGCTCGTATGCGGTGGCCACGCAGCTTCGGGGCCTGGCAGTGACTGCCCGACTGCGACTGGTCCTGGCGCCGGCGTGTGGTCAGGGGCGCCGAGAGCGTGTGGGCTGAGAGGAAGTCCCAGAATTCGGCACTGGCGTTGAAGTTGGGGCACCCTCCTGACGGCGGCCAGCAGTGACCCCCGTTCTGCACGGTGTCCAGCCGCACTCCCGAGCCGCCAGCGCACGGGTCCCACGTTTCCTGCGTGACCGTCAGAAACGTCACCGTCACCGGAGCGCCAGAGCAGCCGTCGGCGGTTCGCCACTGTTCGTTCACCTGCCGGACCGAGGGCTCGTACCCCGTCGTGCCGAAGCCGTTCGGACAGCCTTCATTCGTCTGGGTCTGGCCGCCGCAGCTTCCACCGTAGTAGTCCTGGGTCCCGTGGATCTCGAAGATCGTCACCGGGTGCTGTGGCGCGCATGGGGTAGAGAGGATCTCCGAGCCCCCCGCCGAGCCCATGCCGGCGACCATCGGCGATTCGCAGGCCATCCGATAGGCCATGTAGGCGCCGACCGAGAAGCCGGTGACGTAGATGCGCTGGGAGTCCACGTTCGCGGTGGAGATCAGTTCGTCGACCATCGCTTCGATGAAGTCGACGTCGTCGCGGTCAGGTCGGCTTTCCCCGCAGCAGCCGATATGCCAGCCTCCGCTCAGCGAGGCGGGATAGGCGACGATAAAGCCCTTTTCGTCGGCGACGGCGTCGAAGCCGGTGAGACTCTCCATGCCCCTCGGGGCAGATTCGGGGTCGGAGGACCCAAGGCCCGCGTGCAGGGCGACCATCAGCGGAACCTTGCCCGCCGGGAGGCTCGCCGGCTGGTGCAGGAGGTAGCCGCGGGAAACCCCGCCCGAGGTGAGCATCTGGAGCGATGAGCTCGACACGGCGACCTGCCTGCCCATGCTGGCGCTGGACGGTTCCTGGGGCATGGCGCTCTTCGTCGTCGAGGCCTGTATGTCGGCCGCCCCGGTCTGGTCCGTCCCGCAACCCGAGAGGAGCGCGATCAGAGCGCAGCAGGCGCCGACGAGCAGGCACAGCAGGAGCTCCGCGCCGTTCCTCATCGTCGCTCCCGCGACCCGCGTATCGCGGCCGGCCCGCCGACGTCGAGCGCCAGTTCCGACACACGAGCCTGCGGCCTGGAGAGGGCGTCACCCAGAAGCGCCCCGAGCCTCGCCGCCATGCGCTCGATCGTGGCGGTCTCGAAGAGAGCGCGGTTGTACTCGAGGTAACCGGTAAAGCTCTCGGCCAGGAGCTGTAGGTCCAGCGCCAGGTCGAAGCGAGAGAACCCGATGTCGAGGTCGAAGGGGACCATTTCGACCTCCGGAAGGGTGAGCACGACCGGGGGCGCCGACTGGACGCGGAAGTTCACCTGGAAGACGGGATTGCGGCTTGGATCCCGCGGTGGACGAAGCGCCTCGACCAGCTTTTCGAAGGGCAGATCCTGGTGCTCATAGGCGCCGATCGCGCATTCGCGGGCGCGGCGCACCAGCTCGAGGAAGGTCGGGTCGTCCTCGAGGCTCAGGCGCAGGACGATCGTGTTGGAGAAGAATCCGATCAGGTGCTCGAACTCCGGGCGGCCGCGATTGGCTATTGGGGACCCCGCCAGGATGTCGCGCTCGCCGCTCCAGCGGCCGAGCAGTGCCGCAAAGGCGGCGAACAGGACCATGAATGGGGTGGCACCCTCTCCGGCCGCGAGCGACCGGACCGCCGAGGCCAGACCGGGGTCCAGATCGAAGTGGTGGTGCGCCCCGTCGAACTGCTGGACCGCGGGACGGGGGCGATCGGTGGGAAGTCGCAGGTGCGGCGCGGCGTCACCCAGCTGGGAGCGCCAGTACTCGAGATGGCCGTCAAGCACCTCACCCTTCATTCGCTCCCTCTGCCAGACGGCGAAGTCCGCGTACTGGATCGGCAGTTGCGGCAGCTCAGGAGGACGATTGTCGGCTCGGCCCCATAGAGCTCGCCCAGCTCCTCGAAGAGGAGGCTGTCGGACCAGCCGTCGAAGGCGATGTGGTGCTCGAGGGCGAGCAGGACGTGCTCCTCCTCTCCCAGCCGGATCGCCGTCACGCGAAGCATCAGGTCCGAGGCCAGATCGAACGGGCGGCGGGCCTCCTCCTTGGCGATGGCCAGCATCTGCTCCTCGCGGCGCTCGACCGGGACGTCGCGCAGGTCGACGACCGGCAGCTCGAAGGACCAGTTCTCGAGGACGACCTGGCGGGGCGTTCCGTCCCGATCCGACCTGAACACCGTGCGCAGGGCCTCGTGGCGCTCGATCGCGACCCGCAGGCCCCGCTCCAGCCTCTTCACGTCCAGGCGGCCGCGGGCACGCATCGCGACCACCGCGTTGTAGGCCGGATCGCCGGGCGCCCACTGGTCGAGGAACCAGAGACGCTGCTGGGAGAAGGAGAGTACGCACGGGCCGTGGTTCGTTCGATGCTGGATCGACTGCTCGCCCGATTCGCGGCGCCGGCGCATCAGCCCCTTTTCGAGCAGCGCCCGCTTCTCCGGGGTGAGCTGACCTATGCGGCTCTCGACGTCGCTCATGGGGCGAGACGCACGATGACGCCGGGATGGAACGTCTTGGTCGCAAAGGGCTCGACCACGAAGCGCGGGTCGTTTTCGAAAAGGTCGGCGTGCATCGCGAAGTAGTAGACGAGGACAAGGCGCTCGCGATCAAGCGGCATCGTGGCGATCCGGTCGGCGAGGCGGACCAGGGCCCTCCAGTTGAACGGGTTGAAGAGGAAGAAGACGGTGCCGTCTGCGGGAATGGCCTCGATCGCGTCCCCGCAGATCACCTCGACGTTTGGATAGGGGGCGAGCCGAGATGCCGCGAAGCCGGCGAAGCGCTCATCGAGCTCGATTCCCACGATGCGGTTGTCGAGACCCATCTCGAGCCAGTGGTTGAGGACCCGGCCCTTGCCGCAGCCGATGTCCACCAGCACGTCCTCGGAGTCGATCGTGAGCCCGTTCTCCGGCGAGAAGATCCGGCGCAGCTGGACGTAGTCGGCGCTCGAGGTCCCATAGGCCCCCAGATGCTTGAAGCTCGTCGGCGCCTGCCCCGCGCAGGAGCCTCCGTAGCGGCGGTCGATCAGGTAGTTGCGCACGATCTCGATGCCGAACCGGCTCTTGATCACTCCGAGCCGCCAGTGGCGCCGGACGCGGCCGAACCTGCCGACCCGCCCCTGTGCCGGGCGCCCTGCGACCGCCTGGGCCATCAGCCGCCCCTCCGATCGCGTCGCTCGACCATCAGCCGCACGCATTCGTGGTCCGTGATCGGCCGGTCGGGCTCCCGTCCGACGGCGCACATCAGCTCTTCGAAGTCGTCGGCGATGCGGGCGGCTGTCTCGGCCGTGAAGAGCGCCGTGTCGTACTCCAGGTAGCCGGACATTCCCTCGGGGCCGGCGGTCACGTCGAGGGCCAAATCGAACCGGGAGATTCCCGGATCGAGCGGCGCCGCCTTGGTCCTGAGCCCGTCGAGCTCCAGTACCGGCGGATCGGTGCTGAGCCGGAAGTTGGCCTGGAAGATCGGGTTTCGGCTCGGGTCCCGCGGCGGGCGCACGACCTCGACGAGCTTCTCGAAGGGCAGGTCCTGATTCGCATAGGCCCCGAGCGCCGACTCCTTGACCCGGCGCACGACTTCCCGGAAGCTCGGCCCCTCGGCGAGGCCGACCCGGAGGACCAGCGTATTCGCGAAGAACCCGATCAGGTTTTCGGTCTCGACGCGCGTGCGGTTCGCGATCGGCGAGCCGACCACGATGTCCTCCTGCCCGCTCCAGGCCGCCAGCAAGGCGTCGAAGACCGCCAGGGTCGCCATGAAGAGCGTCGCACGCTCCTCCCGGCCGATCGCCCGGATCGGCTCGGTCGCCTCGGCGGGGATGTCAAGGCGATGGACGGCCCCCGCAGCCTGAGGGGTAGCCGGTCGGGGCAGGTCGGTGGGGATCTCGAGCGCGGCGGGCGCCCCGGCCAGCGCCTCCCGCAAATGCGACGTGGTCCTCCATCTCGGGGGTCTCCAGCGAGCGGCGCTGCCAGAGGGCGAAGTCCGAGTACTGGATCGGCAGCGGCGCCAGCTCCACGGGCTGCTCGCGGACGAAGCCGTCGTAGAGCTCGCTCAGCTCACGGAAGAGGATCGTCTGGACCAGCCGTCGCAGGCGATGTGGTGGGCGACCACGGCGAAGAGGTGCTCCTGCTCGGAGATGCGGACGAGGACCCCCCTCATCATCACGTCGGCGGAGAGGTCGAACGGCTTGCGCACGCCTTTGCCGAGCAGCAGTTGCGCGGCCTGCTCGCGGCGCTCGGCGGGCAGTCCCTCGACGTCCCCGCGCAGGAACGGCACGCGAGCGGACTCGAGCAGGTTGAGCTCCGGCAGCCCGTCATCGGCGCGGAAGGTCGTCCGCAGCGCCTCGTGCCGATCGACGATCGCCTGCATTGCTCGCTCGAGTGCGGAGTCGTCCAACGGGCCGGTGAGTCGCATCGGCAGCGCCGCGTTGTAGGTGTGGCGGCCGGGATGAAGCTGGTCGAGGAACCAGAGGCGCTGCTGTGGGAAGGAGAGTGGCGCGGGATCCTCCGGAGCCCGCCTTGGGATCGACTCGGAGGAGCCGCCGTGCCCGCCGTCCTGCCGACGGCGCTCGCGGAGCAGCGCCGCCAGCTGCTCCCGGCGCTGCTTCGGCATGCCCGCCACCCGCTTGGCGATCGAAGCCATGTCCACGTCCCCGCCTGACCCGTTGCGACGCGGCTGAGTGGAGAGGGCGCGCGCCACCGCCTCGACCGTCGGCGCCTCGAAGAGGTGGTGCAGCGGCAAGTTGACGCCGAACTCCCGCCGCAGACGGACGGCGACCTGCCCCGCCATCAACGAGTCTCCCCCGAGGTCGAAGAAGTCGTCGAGAACCCCGATCCGCTCAAGGCCCAGGACCTCTGACCATACGGCTGTGACTCTGCGCTCGACGTCGTCACGCGGAGCCACGTGTTGCAGCGAAGCGTTCTGGATCGCCCGCTCGGGGGCCGGCAGCGCGCCCCGATCGACCTTGCCGTTGCTGGTCAGCGGGAGCGTCTCCAGGGGCACGAAGGCCGTCGGCAGCATCCAGTCGGGCAGGGTCACGCCGAGGCGCCGGCGCAGCTCCCGAGCACTCAGCTCCTGGGAGGGGTCCCGCACCGTGGGGCTCCCGTCAGGCTGAAACAGGCCTTCATGGAACCGGGTGGTGCGGAACTCCGGCTCGCTGTGCCAAGAGGTGTGGTCAAACAGGACGTCCTCCGGCCTCCTCACGCTCGACCCGGCCCTCAACCCGGTAGGTCGGGTTGAGGCCGTTCGCCAGCCAGCCGCTGACCGTCGCGGTGATGCGATCGCCCGGGCGCACGTCGACGCCCTCCTCGAGGACCGGCAGGAAGACCGGCAGCCAGCAATGCTCGTGGTCGAGGATGTCGATCTCGTCATCCACCCCGCAGCGCAGGTTGAGCCAGACGAGAAGGCCGTGCATTCTCCCAGGCTGGGTCACCGTCAGCTCGATCGGGCGCTCATAGTCGAGCGGGATCTCCTTTGTGAAGTCGAGGTCCTCGAAGACACCGACGTCGCTGACCAGGTCGTCTCGTTTCAGGCCCCGGATGCATACCCGCAGGTCGAAGGGGTGACCGACCTGCTCGAAAATCTTCTCGGCGTAGACCGCGGTCGACCGCGAGAACGCCGGCGAGCTCAACAGCTCGTCGGTGAGATTCAACGGCCGCGATCCGGGTCACGCTTCGCTCGGGGACGATCGCGGCGTCCTCGCGGAGCAGGCGGCGGGTCTCGTTGCTTAGCCGCGCCGCGCCCTCGACCCCGCCGATCGGCCCGACGAGCTCGGACACGGAGACGTCCGCCGGCTCCGCCAGCTCGACCGTGCGGGCATCCCCTTCGATCACTGTGATGCGGTCCTCCAGGCCCAGCTCGACGACCGTCTCCCGGGCCTGGCGGACGGTCTCTGGCATCAGGTCGAGCGCGTAGACGTGACGCGCCCCCTCCTCGACGCAGATCCGCGAGAGGATCGCGTCTTTGCCGGTGCCGATGTCAACCACGACCTTGTCGGGCACGGCCCGCCCGATCGCACTTCGGTAGGCGTCGTTTCGGCGCTTGTCGTTGGTCATCGCGAAGTAGATGACCTCGTCGTAGACGAAGTGCTCGGCTACCGAAGGCCAGAGCTCGAACCGCTGCTGCTCGTCCGGCACGAAGTAGGCGACCAGCTTCGGCCCACCGCTGCCAGGCAGATCGTCGCGCACGATCACCGCGGCGTCGCGTACCTGAGGCTCGGCTCGCAGGGCGGCCTCGACCTCCCCCGGCTCGACCCGGAAGCCGCGGACCTTGACCTGGTCGTCGACCCGCCCGAGGAACTCCAGCGATCCGTCGCCCAGGCGCCGGGCGCGGTCGCCGGTCCGGTAGAGCCGCTCGCCGGGGCGCTCGGGATCAGGCAGGAAGCGCTCGGCGGTCAGCTCCGGACGCTTGAGATAGCCACGGGCGACCCCGAGCCCGCCGATCCATAGCTCGCCGGACTCGCCGGGCTCAACCTCACTCCGGTCTGCGTCGAGGACGTGGACCTCGACGCCGCCGATCGCTGCTCCGATCGGGACCGTCGCGAGGTCCGCGGGGGTGGGGTGCTCCCGACCACGTGGTAGGAGGCGGCGACCGTCGCCTCGGTCGGCCCGTAGCCGTTGACGAATCGCCGCTGCCGGCCCCAGCGTGTTGCCAGCTCTCGCGGGCACGCCTCGCCGGCAGAGCAGATGACCGCGAGGTCCTCCAACCCCTCGTCGGGCAGCGTCGCCAGGATCGACGGCGGGAGGGTCACGGTGGTGACGCGAAGGTCGCGCATCGTCTCGATCAGGTCCGGCCCGGGGGCCAGCTCGGGGGGTGATGCCATGCACAGGGTGCCGCCGGCGCTCAGCGTCATCAGAACCTCGACCACCCAGGCGTCGAAGCTGAAGCTGGCGAACTGCAGCACGCGGCTGTCCGGGGTCACCTCGAACACGTCGATCGCCTCGCCGATCAGGTTGACGACCCCGCGGTGCTCGACCATCACCCCCTTCGGGACTCCGGTCGAGCCCGACGTGTAGATGACGTAGGCGAGGTCATCGGGCCCCCCGTCGGGCTCGATCTCCAGCGCCGTGCCCACGGCGACGGCCTCGTCGATGATCACGGTCTTGCCGTGGTCGGGGAGCTGATCCACGAGGGCTCGCTCGGTGAGCAGGACCAACGGGTCCGCGTCCTCGAGCATGAACTCGAGCCGCTCGCCGGGATACTCCGGGTCGAGCGGCAGATAGGCGCCGCCGGTGCGCAGCACCGCCAGCACGGCAACGACCATCTCGGTGGACTTGGGGACGCAGATCGCGGCCAGGCGCTCGGGGCCGAGGCCGAGCTCGCGGAGATGGCCGGCGAGCGCTGACGAGCGCGAGTCGAGCTCCCCATAGGTCATCGGCGTACCCGCAAAATCAACCGCGACCGCATCCGGAGCCCGGCGTGCCTGCTCGAGAACGAGCTCGTGCGCCCTGCCCGCGACTGAGGTGGCGCCGGTCATGGCAGCGCCTGCCGATGCGCTCGGATCGCCGCGACCTCGCCCTCGACGCAGGCGGCCGCAGTCGCGCCTCCGGTCAGATGGGAGAGATCGACGAGGGACCAGCGCCCGACCTCTTCCGGCCGTCGGCACCAGCGCAGCCGCGGCGGGTCATGCGGCCCGAACGAGACCGTGAAGTCATCGAGCGGCATCTGCAGGCCGTCGCCCAGCGCCTTCACATAGGACTCCTTGCGGGTCCAACAGCGCAGGAAGGCCTCGCTCCTCTCCGTCGCCAGCAGGGCCTCCAGCTCCTCGACCTCGGCCGGCGCGAAGTACGTCGGCGCGATGTCCTCACAGGCGCCTCGGGCGTCAGCGCTCACCTCGATGTCGACGCCGACCGCGGCATCGCCGGCGACCGCCAGCAGGCCCTGGCCGCCAGAGTGTGCGAGGTTGAAGCCGAGATCGGGATGGTCCTCGAGCGAGGGCTTTCCCGCGGGCCCGTAGGCGAATCGAAGCGATGTCGAGTCGACGTCGAGGTACTCGCCGAGGATCCGCCGCATCAGACCGCGGCCCGCCGTGAAGCGCTCGGCGTCTCGGCGAAAGCGAAAGCGCGAGGCGCGCTCGAGCTCATCGTCGCTGAGGGTCGCGCGCAGGTCGGCCAGGACGGCTGCCGGCACGTCGAGCGATATGGGCCAGACGTCGAGTGTCATCGCTGATCGTCAGCCAGCGCGTCGCCTATCGCGGCTTCGATTTCGCGAGCGAGCTGGGCGACGTGCGGCTCGGCCAAGAGGGTCCAATGTTCGGCGCCGTCGGAGTCGATTTCCCGCACCTCGAGCCCACCGCGGGCGAAGTCCTTCCAGCGGAGCCGGCGGTCCATGCCGCTTTCGCGATTGACGGCGGTGGCCGGGAAAAGGGTGACCTTCCCGCCGTAGGGCGGCGTCACGTAACCGTGCGCCGCAACCCCGTTCAGGGCCTGCTGGTCGTTGAGGCGTTTCGGCAGGGGCCGGCCCCGGTTGAGGAACCCATGCTTGGAGACCCACCACCAGATCCGGCGCCGGGTCCGATCCCAGAGATTCCGGACCGTCTCCCGGAGGAACGGCAGCCGCTTCGGCGAGTCGAGCTCTGCGAGCTCGCGAATGTGGGCGAGAACCATGTTGCCCACTCGCGCCTCTCGTTTGATTCCGAACGGGTAGGCGTCGAGCAGTCCCACGAACGCGACGCTCTCCCCCTGCTGCTCGAGGAGGTGAGCCATCTGATAGGCGACGTTGCCGCCGAAGCACAGTCCCGCCAGGAGGTAGGGGCCGTGCGGCTGCACCTCGCGCAGCTCCTTGACGTAGAGCTTCGCCATGTCCTCGACCCGAGTCATCGGCGCGGCGCGGCCGTCCCGTCCCACCGCCTCGAGCCCATACGCGGGTCGGTCGGAGCCGAGATGCGGGATCAGCTCGCGATAGCAGAGGACCTCGCCTCCCAGCTCGTGGACGAGGAACAGGGGCGCGCCGTCGCCGCTCGGCTTCAGCGGAACCAACACCTCCCATGGCCTCTCCTGCGCCTGCTCGGCACGGACCTCCTCGGCCAGCTCGGCGATCGTCGGCGCCCGCATCAATGTGGCCAGCGGCAGGCGCACCCCGAGGCGGCGGTCGAGCAGCGCGAACATTCGGACCGCGAGCATCGAGTGCCCACCGAGCTCGAAGAAGCTTTCCGTCACGCCCGGCTCGTGCCCGAGCAGTTCGGCCCAGAGCTCGACGAGCTCCGTCTCGAGCTGGTCTCGTGGTCCGACTCGGGTCTCCGCTGAGAAGGTCGGCGCGGGTAGGGCGTCGCGGTCGACCTTTCCGTTCGAGGTCAGGGGCAGCTCGGCAACGGGCTCGACGATCGTGGGCACGGCAAAGGCCGGGAGGCGCTCGGAGAGGAAGCGACGCAGGGCGACCCCGAGCCCCGGCTCCAGCCCGTTCCCGCCCACCGCGTAGGCGACGAGCAACGGCTGCCCCTGGGAATTCTCTCGCAGGAGGACGACAGCCGCCTCGACGAGCTCGTGCTGTTCGAGAACCGTCTCGACCTCCGCCGGGTCGATCCGGAATCCACGCAGCTTGATCTGCTCGTCGGTCCGCCCGTGGAACTCGAGAGCGCCGTCTGGCCGGCGCCGGACCACATCGCCGGTGCGATAGGCGCGGGAGCCGCCGTCCCAATCGAGCGTCACGAATCGCTCGGCGGTCTCCGCATCGCGTCCCAGGTAGCCGCGAGCGACACCGGCGCCGCCGATGTAAAGCTCCCCCAGCACTCCGACCGGCACGGGTCGTGCGTGCCGGTCGAGCACATGCAGGACGACGTTCTCGAGCGGCCAGCCGATCGGCAGCTCGCGGCCGGCCTCGTGCTCCCAATCCGCAGGCGGCTCGTAGGCGCTGACGATGACGCTGGCCTCGGTCGGGCCGTACGAGTTGATCCAGCGCACGTTCGGCCCCGCGATCCGCCGCCAGTTCTCCAGGGCCGCGGATGAGGCTTTCTCGCCACCGACGATCAGCAGCCTCAGCGCCGCCGGCGGCGTCGAGACGGATCTCATCGAGGTCGCGCACCCACTCGTGCCAGAAGGCGGTGGGCAGGTCCATGACGGTCACTCCCGCATGGTCGAGCCACTGCACGAGCTCCCGGCCCCCGAGCGGCATCGTCTCGTCGCGGACGACCAGGGTGGCGCCGGACAGCAGCGTGCAGAAGATCTCCTCGAGGCTGAGGTCGAAGCAGATCGAGGCGAACTGGAGAACCCGGTCGTCGGGCTCGATCTCGAAGAGACGCGAGGCCGCCAGAGCGTGGTTGACGAGACCACGGTGCTCCAGCAGGACGCCTTTGGGCTGGCCGGTCGAGCCGGAGGTGTAGAGAGCGAATGCCACGCTTTCCGGCTCCGCCGTCGGCGCCTCCTGGCCCGCGCCCGGCGATCGCCCCGATGGCTCGGCGCAGACGCCGCCGGGACCGACGGTGACGACCTCGGCCCCCAGGTCCCGAGCCTGGTCGGCGAGGCCCTGATCCGCCACGACCTTCCCGACGCCCGCGTCGTCGAGCATGAAGCGCAGGCGCTCGTCGGGATAGGCGGGATCGAGCGGGACGCACGTCGCTCCCGCCTTGAGGATGGCCAGGAGCGAGACGACGAGCGCCGAGGAGCGCTCCAGAAAGACGCCGACCATGTCCCCCGGCTGCGTGCCGCGACCCAGCAGGTCGGCGGCGAGCTCGTCACTGCGAGCCTCCAGCTCCCCGTAGGTCATCTCGGTGTCGCAGTCGACGATTGCGACCTGACCGGGGTCCTGCCGGGCTCGGTCGCTGAAGAGCTGGTTCAGCGAGGCCTCGGGGACCGGGACCTGGGGACCGCGACCGGCCTCGGCAAGGGCCGCCTTCTCATCGCCAGAGAGCAACGGGAGCCGGGAGATCTCGCGCTGGGGATCCTTGACGATCTCGTCGAGGAGCTGTGAGAACTGGGCTCGCACCGAGCGCACGGTGTCTCGCTCGAAGAGTTCCTCGTTGTACTCGAAGCTGGCGTGAAGAGCGCCCTCGTACTCGCCCATTCCGAGGCTGAGGTCGAACTTCGCGGTGCCCGGCTCGGTGACGATCATCTCCATGCTCAGCCCGGGTAGCTCGAGTTTCTCTGATGCTGCGTTCTGGAGGACGATCAGCGACTGGAAGACAGGTGAGTGGCTGAGGTCACGCTGGGGGGCGACCTCGCGGACCACCTGCTCGAAAGTGACGTCCTGGTTGGCGTAGGCGCCCAGCGCCATCTCGCGAACCCGCTGAAGCAGTTCGGCGAAGGTCGGATCCCCGGCGCAGCTCACGCGTAGCGCCAGGGTGTTGGTGAAGTAGCCGATCAGCCCTTCGAGCTCGACCCGGTTGCGCCCGGCGATCGGTGTCCCGATGACGATGTCGTCCTGTCCGGTGAAGCGGTGCAGGAACGTCAGCCAGGCGGCGACCAGCGTCATGAAGAGGGTCACCCCCTGCGCCTGGCTCAGCTCTTTCAGGGCCGTCAGCGTCTCTGCCGGAACCCAGAGCTCGAGCCGATCGCCGCGGTGCGTGTGGACCGCGGGACGGGGATGGTCGGTGGGCATCTCGATCAGCGGCGGAGCGCCCTCGAGCTGATCTCGCCAGTAGGACAGCTGGCTCTCGACCAGCTCACCCTGAAGCCACTCGCGCTGCCAGGACGCGAAGTCGGCGTACTGGATCGGCAGCTCCGGAAGGCTCGGCTCGCGGCCGGTCGTGAATGCCTCGTAGAGCTCGGCCAGCTCCTTGAAATAGATCCCCTTCGACCAGCCGTCCCAGACGATGTGGTTGGCCGAGGTGAGGAGCACATGGTCCTTCGGCCCGATCCGGATCAGCGTGGCCCGCAGGAGCGGAGCGACCCTGAGGTCAAAGGGACGGCGCACCAGCCTGCGCAGCAGCTCGGTCAGCTCCTGAGTCCTCGATGTCCGGCGCCTCGATCATCTCGATCTCGACCGGGACCTCGCTGTTCAAGACCTGGACCGGCTCTTCGTCGAGCACGTCGAAGGTCGTGCGCAGGGCCTGATGGCGCCCGACGACCCCCGCCAGGGCCCGCTGGAGGGCATCCACGTCGAGGTCTCCGCGCAATCGCCGGGCACCGGACGAGTTGTAGGCGTGGGTGTCCAGGCGTCAGCTCGTGAAGGAGCCACATCAGCTCCTGGACAAAAGAGAGAGGAGCGGTATCCCCGTTCACCCGATGTGTGATCGCGGGCGGTTCCTTGCCGGCGCGGCGGGCCATCAGTCGCCGTTCGAGGAGTGCCTGCTTTTCGGGCGAAAGGCTGGCCAGGCGCTGCTCGAGCTCGTCCCTGGGGCCGCTCATGGTGCCTCGCTCACCTCCTCGTCGGGGAGCTGTTCGAGCTCGGCGAGAAGCTCCTCTATCTCGGCGCTCTCCTGCGCATCGATCAGGGCGGAGGCGACGATCTCGGCAAGCTGGGCGATCGTCGGCGCCTCATACAGGCGGCGCAGGGGTACGTCGACTCCGAAGGCCTCCCGAACTCGCGCGATAACCCTGGTGACCAGCAGCGAATGCCCACCGAGAGCGAAGAAGCTGTCGTGGACTCCGATCCCGTCGACGCCCAGCACCTCGGTCCAGAGCTCGACCAGGTGCTCCTCCAGCGGGGTGCGCGGCGGGGCGGTGACGCGGGCCCGAGGACACCGTGGGCGCCGGAAGCGCGGCGCGGTCGACCTTGCCGTTGGGCGTCAGCGGCAGCGCCTGGAGGGAGACGATGGCGCCGGGGACCATGTGCTCGGGCAGGTGGCCGCGGGCGAGCTCCAGGAGCTCCTCGGCGGCGTGCCTCGCCGACCACGTAGGCCACCAGGCGCTGGTCGCCGGGCGGTGTCCTCGCGGACGTGGGCGACGCGCCTGGGTGACGTCGGGGTGACGGGCGAGGACCGCCTCGATCTCGCCGAGCTCGATGCGGAAGCCGCGCAGCTTGACCTGGTGGTCGGAGCGCCCGAGGAACTCGAGCAGCCCGTCGGGGCCGAGCCGCACCACGTCGCCGGTGCGGTAGAGGCGCGCCGCCCGTCCGCGAAGGGGTCGGCGACGAACTTCTCCGCGGTCAGCTCGGGGCGGCCGAGGTAGCCGCGGGCGACGCCGGCGCCGCCGATGTGGAGTTCGCCGAGCACCCCGGCCGGGACCGGCTCTCCGGCGCCGTCGAGGACATAGCAGCTGGTGTTGGCGATCGGCCGGCCGATCGGGACCGTGTCCTCGAGCTCCCCGACCTTCCAGCAGGTCGACCAGACCGTCGTCTCGGTCGGGCCGTAGAAGTTCCAGACGCCATCCATCAGGTCGCGCAACTGCGCCGCCAGCTCCGGCGGCAACGGCCTCGCCCCCGACCACCACTCGCATCGGCCGCGTCGGCGTCCAGCCGTCCTCGAGCAGCATCCGCCAGGTCGAGGGGGTCGCCTGCATCAAGGTAGCTCCACTCGTCGTCGAGCAGCTGCGGCGAGCGCCCTGCGGGTCGCGCGGCCTCTTCGCGGGTGGCCAGCAGCAGCGTCGCGCCGGTGACCAGCGGCAGATAGAGGTCTGGGACGGAGAGGTCGAAGGCCGGCGTCGTCACGCCGAGCATCGTCTCGCCGGCGCTCAGCCCCGGCTCCCGCGCCATGCTGAGCAGCAGGTTGGTCGAGGTTGCGATGCTCGATCATCACGCCCTTCGGGCGTCCGGTGGAGCCGCTGGTGTAGATCACGTAGGCGAGGTCCTCGGGGCCCGGCGAGCGGCGGCGGGCGGGCTCGAGGGATGGCGCTCGAGCGTCGCGTCGTCGACGCAGCGGACGCTGGCCGGCGCCTGGGGGGCGCCGTCGCGAGGTCCGCTGCGGGTGAGCAGCACCGCGACCTCGGCGTCCTCGGAGCATGAACCGGAGCCGCTCGTCGGGGTAGCTCGGGTCGAGGGGGACGTAGGCGCCACCGGCCTTCAGCACCCCAGCAGGCCGACCATCAGCTCGGTCGAGCGATCCAGGTAGCAGCCGACCAGCGCGCCGGGCTCCACGCCCAGCTCGCGCAGCTCGTGGGCGACCCGGTTGGAGCGTCGTCGAGCTCGCCGATAGGTGAGAGCGAGCGCCCGGCGCAGCTGACCGCATCGCGTCGGGGGCGCTCCTGGGCCTGGCGGGAGATCAGCTCGTGCACGCCGACCCCTGCGGTGGGGCCTCGGTCGCGTTGAACTCCTCGAGGAGCTCGCGCCGTTCGCTCTCCGAGAGCAGGGGCAGGCGCGAGATCGGCATCTGCGGGTCGGCGACGATCCCCTCCAGCAAGAGCTTCAGCTGCTCTGAGAGGCGGGCGATCGAGGCCTCCTCGAAGAGCTCGGTGCTGTACTCCCAGAGGAGGCGGAGGCGCTCCGTCGCGGCGGGCGAAAGACGCGCTCAGATCGAAGTGCGAGACGCCGCGATCGACGTCGACGATCTCCACTTCGGCGCCATCGAGGGCCGGCACCGGTCGCGGGTCGTCCTGAGGGCGAGGAGCACCTGGAAGAGCGGATGGCGGGCGAGCGCGCGGTCGGGCGCGAGATCCTCCACCAGTTTGTCGAAAGGCACCTCCTGGTGGTCATAGGCGCCGATGCGTCGCTCCCTCACCCGCCCGAGAAGCTCGGCGAAGGTCGGGTCGCCCGAGAGGTCGCAGCGCAGCGCCAGGGTGTTGGCGAGATAGCCGAAGACGCCCTCGAGCTCTCAGGGCGCGTCCGGCCCGAGACCGGCGCGCCGATCGACTATGTCTTCCTGGCCCGAGCCACGCGCCAGCAGAACGCCGAAGGCAGCCAGCAGGACCATGAACGGCGTTGCCGAGTTGTCGGCCGCGAGCTGCTCGACGCCGTCGGTGACGTCCTCGCCGACGGCGTCCTCGTGGTGCGCTCCATGTCCGGTCGGCCGCGCGGGCCTGGGGTGGTCGCTGGGCAGTTCGAGCGCCGGCGGCGCACCGTCGAGCTGCGAGCGCCACCAATCGATTTCGGCGGCCTGCGGCGAGCCGTCCTCGAGCCAGGCGCGCTGCCGGAGCGCATAGTCGGGGTATTGGAGCTCGGGCGGGGCGAGGCTGATCGCCCGCTGGTAGAGCGCGCCCAGCTCGTCGGCCATCAGGTTGAGCGACCAGCCGTCGGCGACCGTGTGGTGGAAGGTGACCGCCAGCAGGTGCTCCTCTGCCGAGATCGCGATCAGGCGGGCCCGGAGCCAGCGGGCCGGTGGCGAGGTCGAACGGACGCGAAGCCTCCTCGCGTGCAAGGTCGCTCACCCTCCTCGAGCGAGGCGGCCTCGCTCTCCGTCGAGCGCGAACCGGCGCGGGGCGGCCGACGACCTGAACGGGCACGCCGTCGACCTCGGCGAAGGTGACCCGAGGAGCCTCGTGGCGCTCGACTAGCTGGTCGAGCGCCAGCCGGAGCGCCGGAACGTCGAGCGGGCCCGGAGATGCGCAGGCAGAGCGGGATGTTGTAGAGGCTCTGCCCGGGCTCGAGACGGTCGAGGAACCAGAGCCTGCCCTGCTGGAAGGACGCGGGCGCCGTGCTCGCGCCGTGCTCGGCCGGGCCGCCGTTGGCGCTCGGCGAGGCGGCGGCCTCGAGGCCGGACGTCACCTCGCGAGCCTTCTTCCGCCTCGATCCGGGTTGCCATCTGGGCGACCGTCGGCACCTCGAACGGCGTGCGCATCGGCAGCCGGGTGCCCAGCGAGGCATTGATCCGTGCCATCAGCCGGGTCGCTGTGAGCGAATGCCCGCCGAGGGCGAAGAAGCTGTCGTGGACGCCGATGCCGTCGACCCCAGCACCTCGGCTCCAGAGCTCGACCAGCGTGCTCCTCCAGCGGAGTGCGCGGCGGGACGCTGCCGCGGGCTCGGAGCGCAGCTGACCGTCGGGCGCCGGCAGCGCTGCGCGGTCGACCTTGCCGTTCGGGGTCAGCGGCAGCGCCTCGAGCGAGACGATGGCGCCGGGACCATGTAGTCGGGCAGCTGCGCGCGCGGGCGAGCTCGCAGGCAGCTCCGTCGGCGGCGGCCTCGACCGACGACGTAGGCGACCAGGCGCTGGTCGCCGGGCGCGTCCTCGCGCACCTGGCGACGACGCGCCTGGCGCGACGCCGGGGTGCTGGGCGCAGCACGGCCTCGATCTCGCCGAGCTCGATGCGGAAGCCGCGCAGCTTGACCTGGTGGTCGGAGCGGCCCGAGGAACTCGAGCGCGCCGTCGGCGCGCCAGCCGCACCACGTCGCCGGTGCGGTAGAGGCGCGCGCCCGGTCGCGCGAAGGGGTCGGCGACGAACTTCTCGGCGGTCAGCTCGGGCGCCGAGGTAGCCGCGCGCGACGCCGGCGCCGCCGATGTAGAGCTCGCCCGGGACCCCGACGGGGACCGGCTCGCCGGCCGCCGTCGAGGACGTAGCAGCGTGGTGTTGGCGATCGGGCCGGCCGATCGGGACCGCGTCCGTCGGTCGCCGCGACCTGCCAGCAGGTCGACCAGACCGTGGTCTCGGTCGGGCCGTAGAAGTTCCAGACCGCCGGTCGCTGCGCTCGAGCAGCGTCGCCGGCGAGGTCGCGCGGAAGGGCTTCGCCGCCGCAGACGACTCGCAGCGCGGCGTGGCCGGCAAGCCGGCCGTCGAGCAGCATCCGCCAGGTCGACGGGGTCGCCTGCATCACGTCGACCCCGCCTCGCCGAGCAGCGCCGCAGAGCTCGTCCGCGTCCGGCGCGAGCGTCGTCCGTGGCGACGACGACCCGGCCGCCGACGACGAGCGGGCCGAACAGCTCGAAGGCGGCGATGTCGAAGCGAGAAGGTCGTCACCGCCAGCAGCGTGTCCTCGGCGCTCAGCCCCGGCTCCTGGCGCCATGCTGAGCAGCAGGTTGGTCAGGTTGCGGTGCTCGATCATCACGCCCTTCGGGCGTCCGGTCGAGCCCGACGTGTAGATCACGTAGGCGAGGTCCTCGGGGCCGGCAGCGGCGGGGGCGGGCTCGCGGGATGGTCTTCGAGCGTCGGGTCGTCGACGCACTGGAGCTTCCCGGCGCCGGTGGGGGCGCTCTCCGCGAGGGCCTCGCGGGTGAGCAGGACCGCGATCTCGGCGTCCTCCGCCATGAACCGAAGCCGCTCGGCGGGGTAGCTGGGATCGAGGGGAACGTAGGCGCCGCCGGCCTTCAGCACCGCCAGCAGGCCGACGATCAGCTCGACGCCGCGGTCGAGGTAGCAGCCGACCAGGGCGCCGGGCTCTATCCCGAGCTCGCGCAGCCGGTGGGCGAGGCGGCTCGAGCGCCGATCGAGCTCGCCATAGGTGAGAGAGTCTCCCGGCGCAGCTCACGGCGATCTCGTCGGGGCGCTCCTGGGCCTGCCGGGAGATCAACTCGTGCACGCACTCGCCCGCCTCGGGGGCATCGGTCGCGTTGAACTCGTCGATGAGCTCGCGTCGTTCCTGCTCGGAGAGCAGGGCCAGGCGCGAGATCGGCGTTCGCGGCTCGGCCACGATCGATTCGAGAAAGAGCCTGAAGCGCTCCGAGAGACGGGCTATCGAAGCTTCCTCGAAGAGCTGGGTGCTGTACTCCCAGAGGAGGCGAAGGCCGCCGTCGCGCCACGATTTCGCGACCAGGGCGAGGTCGAACTTGGTCATGCCGGGATCGAACTCGACCGGTTCGACCTCGACGCCGGTCAGGCTCGGCGCCAGCTCGCTGGGCCGCTCGATGAAGTTGAAGAGCACCTGGAAGATCGGGTGGCGGGCGAGGCCGCGATCGGGCGCCAGGTCCTCGACCAGCTTGTCGAAGGGAACCTCCTGGTGTTCATAGGCGCCGATCGTGGTTTCCCGCACCCGGACCAGGAGTTTCTCGAAGGTCGGATCGCCCGAGAGGTCGCAGCGCAGCGCCAGCGTGTTGGCGAACAGCCCAACGAGTTTCTCGAGCTCGGGTCGCGACCGGCCACAGATCGGCGCTCCGACGACGAGGTCGGTCTGGCCCGCCAGGCGAGAGAGCATCGTCTGAAATGCCGCCAGCAGGACCATGAAGAGGGTGACTCCGTTCGAGCGGGCGAGCTCGCGCAACGCTCGACGACCAAGTCCTCGTCGAGGTGGTCGGCGAAACGGGCGCCCTGGTAGCTCGGCACCGCCTGCCGAGGGCGGTCGTGCGGCAGCTCGAGCTCGGCCGGCGCGCCCATCAGCCGGGTCCGCCACCAGTCGACCTCGGACCCGAGGCGGTCGTCATTCATGGTGGCCCGCTCCCAGGCGGCGAAGTCGCCGTACTGGAGGTCGAGAGCGCGGCAGCGAGCGGACGCCGCCGCGAAGCTGGGCCTCGTAGCAGCGCCGCCAGCTCGGCGAAGAGGACCTCCCGAGAGCCCTCGTCGGAGGCGATGTGGTGCGTGGTGAGGACGAGGAGATGCTCGGCCTCGGCGAGCCGCCAGAGCCGGCCACGCAGGAGCGGCCGGCGCCGAGGTCGAACGGCTTGCGCACCTCTTCGGCGACGAAGCCTCGCAGGACGGTCCTCGTCAGGCGTCGCTCCTCCGTCCGAGAGGAAGCCTCACGGGCCAGGGGTCGAGAACGCGCTGGATCGGGGCCTCGCCCTCCAGCACGAAGGCCGTGCGCAGCACCTCGTGGCGGGCGACGATCTCGCTCAGCGCGCGCTCGAGAGCGCGCCACGTCCAGCGGCCCCCGGAGTCGCAGGGCGCGGCCGACGTTGTAGGCGCCGAGCCCGGGATGCAGCTGGTCGAGCAGCCAGAGCCGCTGCTGGGCAAAGGAAAGCGGCGTCGGCTCGCCCGCTGCCCGCGGGCTCAGAGCCGGAGCGTCGCTTTGGCCGGGATCCTGCTTGGAAAGGCGCAGCTCGAGCAGCGCCCGCTTCGCCGGCGAGAGGCCGTCGATGGACGGCTCGGCTTCACCCTCGGCTCGGCTCATCGGGCGCTATTCCGGACCGTTCCCCGGCTGCCCTTCGCTGTCGGAGGACTCGAGCTGCAGGAGGCGCTCGGCCTCCTCATCGGTGAGGCCCTCGAGGTCCTCCAGGAGCGAGCTCAGCTCGGCATCGTCTCCCTCGGCCGGCTCGCGGGCCTCCGCGACCTCGACCGCCAGGTCGGAGACCCGCGGTGCGGTGAAGAGGCTGTGCAGCGGCAGCTGCACCTCGTAGGCGTTCCGGATTCGGGCAATCACCTGCGCGGCGAGCAGCGAGTGCCCGCCGAGCTCGAAGAAGTCGTCCTGCGACGCCGACCCGCTCGACTTCCAGCGCCTCGGCCCAGATCGCCGCCAGCCGCTCCTCGATCTCGTTTCTCGGCGCGACGTACTCGCGGCTCGAGGCTCCGCTCGCCGGCGGCGCCGGGAGCGCCGCGTGGTCGAGCTTGCCGTTCGGGGTGAGCGGCAGTGCCGCGAGCGTCACGAATGCCGCCGGGGCCATGTAGTCGGGCAGACGCTCGCGCGAGATCGCCCGCAGGTCGTCGACCGGCGCGTTGCCGACCACGTACGCGACCAGCCTCCCCTCCCCATTGGCTTCCTCGCGCAGGACCACCGCGATGCGGGAGACGGCGGCATGCTCGCCGAGCACCGCCTCGATCTCGGCGAGCTCGACCCGGAAGCCGCGGATCTTGACCTGGCCGTCCGCCCGGCCCAGGAACTCGACGTTGCCGTCGGCCAGATAGCGCACCAGGTCCCCCGTGCGGTACACGCGCGCGCCCGGCTCGGTCCGAGAACGGGTGGGGGACGAAGCGCTCGGCTGTCTGCTCGGCCTGGTTGCGGTAGCCCCGGGCGAGGCCCGGCCCGCCGATCAGAAGCTCCCCCGGCGCCCCGACCGGGACGGGCTGCAGCTGCTCGTCGACGACGTAGATGTCGGTTCCCGCCAGCGGGCGCCCGATCGGGACCGTGGCCGCGACGGCGGCCGCACCCGTGCGCTCGCCGACCTCGTAGGTGAGCGAGCCGATCGTCGTCTCCGTCGGCCCGTAGTGGTTGACGATCGCGGCAGGACCCGTGCGGCTCGAACCCGGTCGATCAGCTGCCAGGGCGCGGCCTCGCCGCCGAGGATCAGCCACCGCCGTGGCAGCACGGCGCGCCTGGTCCGATGCGAGCAGCGCGGCCAGGTGGGAAGGGGTGATCTTGAGGACGTCGAGCGGGCGCGACTCGACGTGGGCCGCGAAGGACTCGCCGTCCATCGCCGCTTCGACGGGGACCAGCTCGAGGCAGTTCCCCGTCGCCAGGGCCGAGAAGACGCTGGTGTTCCCGAGGTCGGTGCTCATCGTCGTCACCACCCCGAACCGCAGCGGCTCGTCGGAGGTGAAATCGAACCGCTCGAGAACGCCCGCCAGGTAGCCGGCGAGGCCTCGTGCGCGTGACCTCGACCCCCTTGGGGAGCCCGGTCGAGCCGGAGGTGTAAATCACGTAGGCGACGTCGTCGGCGGTGCCGACCGGCTCCGGGTTCTCGACCGGGTGGTCGTCGAAGTCCGAGTCGACGCGCAGCGCCCGGCCGCTGAGCTCTGCCGCCTGGCCGGCGAGCGCCTCGTCGGTTAGGACCAGCGACGCCTCCGCGTCGGCCTGCTGGTAGTTCAGGCGCTCGAGCGGATGGTCAGGATTCAGCGGCAGATAGGCGCCGCCCGCCTTCATCACCGCAAGGACCGAGACGATCAACTCCAGCGAGCGGTCGAGCAGGATCGAGATCGTGGTGCCGGGGCCGATCCCCTCGGCTCGCAGCGCGTGCGCGAGGCGGTTGGCGCGCTCGTTCAGCTGCGCGTAGGTGAGCGAATCCTCACCGAGGCTGACGGCGGGCGCATCCGGGGTCCGGGCCGCGGTTTCCTCGATCAGGACCTGGGCCGGGGTGTCTCCGGCCGGGCTCGAAACGCCCCGGCCGCTCAACTCCTCGAGCAGATTCTCGCGCTGCCCGGAGCTGAGCACGCCAAGCTGCCAGGCGGGCGCCGTGCTGTCCGCCTCGACGACGGACGCGATCAGGCTCCCGAGATGGTCGGCGATGCGCTGGGCCTCGGGCTCCGAGACGAGCTTGTCGTGACGAAGGGTGAGCTCGGCCCCGCTCGGTCGCGAGCGGACCTCGAGGCTGACCTGAAGAGCGTCGAAGTTCTCCGAGGTGTCGAGCACCTCGCCGTTGACCCCGCCGGCCACGAAGCCATCGGACGCGTCGATGAAAGCGAAGCCGACGGCGCTCGGGGAAGCGGACGCAGTCCGCTGCTCCTGGTCGCGCTCGGCCTCCCCGAGCTCTCGCGTCACCTCGGCGAGCACCTGCTCCCAGGTGGCGGCAGCTCGATCGCGAGCGACACCGGAACCGGCCGTGCGTATGGGCCGATGGCGCCGGCGAGCTCGTCCTGAGCGCGGCCCTCGGCAAGGACGTCGATATCGATCTCCGTCTGCCCGCTCATGCGAGCGACGAGGACGCTCCAGAGCGCCAGCCATGCCTCGCGCGGACTCGTGCCCTGCGCCTCGATTGCGGCGGCCGCCCCCTCGGCCAGCGGGACCGTCAGCCTGGAAGCGCCGCCGGGACTGGGGGTCTCCGGGCACGGCGCGAGTGGGAACGCGGTGCGCCGGCCCGCGCCCTCCTCGGTTCCCGGATCGGCGGCGAGGCCCTCGCGCTGCTCCTGCTGCCACGCGGCGTAGTCCCCGTACTGGAGAGGCTCGTCGGAGGTCGGGTCGGCGAGGCCTTCGCGCGCCAGCAGGAGAAGGCTGCGGGAATCGAGGGCGAGGCCGGCGGCGGTCAGCACGAGGACGTGCCCGTCGTCGGTGGAGACGAGCACCGCCCGGAGCAACGGGCCGTCCTCGAGGTCGAAGGGCTCTGCGAGCTGAACCCGAGCGAGCTCTGTCAGCCGCGCCTCGAGCTGCTCGCCGGAAAGGCCACCGTGGTCCTCGCTGCTCCATTCGAGGGAGCCGCGCTCACGGACCACCTGCAGAGGAACGCGCAGCCCGGCCGGGCGGACGAAGGCGGTCCGCAGGATCTCATGGCGCATGACGGCCGCCTCGAGCGCCGCGCGAAGTGCGTCGGGGTCGAGGGACCCGCTGAGGCGGATGGCGCACTGGGTGGAGGGTGTGGACTCGGCGAACAGGCTCCAGAGGCGCTCCTGCTGTGCGGAGAGCAGGAAACCCTCATCGTCTTGAGTGCCTGTGACGGGCGGTGTGGACTCTGTCATCTGTCAGTCTCCGAATTGCAGCTTTGAACCGGGCGAAATGCGCTGGGCATCTACGAATTCGGCCTGGTTGGCGATGCCCGAGCAAGGCCACAGAGATAACGACCGTGGCGCAGCCAACTTGCGCAGGCCAAATCAGCCGTTGGAGCGCTGCCAGCGACTCGTCGCGCGGTCGTAAACCCCGGCGAGCGATTCGACGTATCGGTCCGCGATGAAGTCCTTGCGCACCCGCTCCGCGCCGCGGGCGCCCATTTCGGCACAGCGGCCCGGATTCGACAGCAGCGTCGCGAAGGCATCGGCCATGCCCTCGACGTCCCCGGGCGCGACGAGCAGCCCGTTTCGTCCATCGTCGAGCCAATCCGGGATCCCGCCACCGTTCGAGCCGACGACAGGGCGCGCGGCGGCCATCGCCTCCAGCCCCACAAGGCCGAAGGGCTCCGGCCAATGGGATGGGACGACGACGATACGAGCGCGCCGATAGGCCTGCTGAAGCCCCTCGCGAGCGAGCCAGCCGCTGAACCCGACCCGGCCCTCGATGCCGAGCCGGCGGGACAAGCGCTCGGCCTTGGGCATCCACCAGCCGTCGCCGATGATCTCGACCGCGGCCTCGACTCGTGCCGCCGCCCTGAGAAAGGTCCCGACACCCTTGCCCTCGGTGACCCTTCCGGCGAACACGATCGGGCCGTCCGGCGGCGGTGGTGAAACCGAAGCGGGCGGATCGACGAACAGGGGCACGATGGCCGCTCGCTCCACCCCGTTCCCGGCCAGCTCATCGAGCACGAATCGGGAGTGGCCGACGACGGCGTCGGCCGAGCGCAGGTCCGCAAGCGCCCTGCCGGTCCGTCGAAAACCTCCGCTCAGCCCGCGCGGATCCCTCGTGTGCGCACAGCCCCTGAATGCGAGGTTCGGGATGCAGCCGGCTCCATGCGGTCGCTGACACTGCCGTCCGGGCTGGCGGAAGTACTTCTCCCCCGAGGTGCAGACGAGGTCGTGGTTGTGGATGTTGTAGACGACCGGCGCGTGCCGCCGTGCGGTCGAGACCGCCCCGGCATTGGGAAGTTGCTGAATGTGGACGAGTTCCGGGTCGACGCGGGCGATCGCCTCCGCAAGCAGGGCGAAGGTCTCTGCCGGCGGGTTCTTGTCGCTGAGCCCGGGCACCAGGCTTCGATCGTCCGATCCGTCGGCGCCGGGGCCTTCCTCTCCGAGCGCCAGGTGCACCTCGATGCCGGCCTCGCGGAGAGCTGCGACCGATGCCGTCAGGTGGGTCTCCGCGCCCCCGACCGGGGCGGCACGCTGCGCGACCATCAGAATCCGGCGTCGGGCGGCGCTCATCCTGGAGAGAGGGTAGCCGTTGCGGCCTGAACGAAAGTAGGCGCGGGCCAGGCGCGTTCCGTAGGGCATGACCGAGGCAGTGGAACCCTCCGACGTCGATCTTCCCGACGCGCTTCGCTTTGCCGTGCTCAGCTTCAGCGTCGATCGCATCACCGCCGAGGTGACGCGGGCCCTGGAGGACGCCTCGATCGAGAGCATCGTCATCAAGGGCCCGGCAATCGCCACCTGGCTCTACGGCGATGACATCGCCCGCCTCTACACCGACACGGACCTGCTGATCCGCCGTCGCGACTGGGCCAAGGCGATGGAAACCCTCGACCTGCTCGGGTTCCAGGACGACCTCGGGCCGATGGCCCACCCGCGGATGGAGTCCGGCGCCGGGCATCTCTGGGCCAGGGTCTCCGACAACGCGGAAGCCGACCTCCACTACACGCTGTTCGGAATCGGCGCGAAGCCCGAGGAGCTGTGGGAAGCCTTTTCGGAGGATGCGGTCCGTGAGCCGATCGGGGGCGTCGAGGTATCGATGCCCTCACACGCGGCCCGGCTGCTTCACATCGCCCTGCACGCGGTCCAGCACGGCGGCGAGGCACAGGTGAAGCCGATGGCCGACCTGAAGACGGCGCTTGCCAAGGTGCCCGAGGAGACGTGGTCGGAAGCCCTCGAGCTGGCCAACCGCCTGGACGCCGAGGATACGTTCGCGGCCGGCCTGCGACTGACCAAGGCCGGGCGGGAGCTGGCGGAGTCGATCGGCGTCGGCGGCAGCCGCTCGGTCGACGGCGACCTGCGCCTCGGACGAGTGCCGATGGCCGAGGGGGTCAGGGAGTTCGTCGAGACCCCAGGCATGCGCGGGAAGATCGCACTCCTCGTCCGCGAGCTTTTCCCGAGCCGGACATTCATGCGCTGGTGGAGCCCACTCGCCCGCCGCGGCACCCTCGGCATGGTCCTCGCCTACCTCTGGCGGCCGCTCCGGCTCGCCTATCGCGCGGTCCCGGCATTCCGGGCGTGGCGCAGGGTCGCGGGCCGGCAGCACGCTACGGCGACGGCATACGGGCCGTCCACCGCTCCGCCCGCCGGCTCGGTGTCGCTCGATGTGGGATCGAACGGGAACGGTGCCGGCCCCAGCCCGTCCGTCGCCGACCGGACCATTGAGGAGCGCCTCGACCGCGAGCGTGAGTTCCACGACCGGCTCGCGGAGGAGCTCGCCCCGGAGCTGATGCCCCCGGCGGAGCTCGACGAGCTCGAGCAGGCGATGTTGCGAGCGGCGGGCGACCTGCGCGGCAAGCGTGTCCTCGACCTCGGTTGCGGCTCCGGGGACCTGACGCTTACACTTGCCCGGGCCGGCGCGCGGATCGTCGCCGTCGACCTCTCGCCGGGGATGGTCGCGGTGGCCCGCAAACGACTCTCGATCTTTGCGCGGGGAGCGGAGGCAAGGTTCGAGGTCGCGGCGGCCGAGGAGCTGCCGCTCGAGGACGACAGCATCGACATCGTGATCGGCAGGTTCATCCTCCACCACCTCGACGTCCCGATGGCGGCCCGGGAGTGCTCGCGGGTGCTTGCGCCGGACGGCAAGGCCCTGTTCGTCGAGAACTCGAGCCGCAATCGGCTGCTGATGTTCGCCCGCAACCACCTCGCCGGCCGTTTCGGGATCCCCCGATACGGCACCCCCGACGAGCGCCCCCTTTGCACCGAAGACCTCCAGGAGCTCGGTGGATACTTCCCCCGGATGGACGTGGAATACCCGGTCTTCGACTTCTTCACCCTCTTCGACAGGCAGATCCTCCACCACCGCTGGGAGCGTGCGACGAACCTGATGCGGGCGATCGACCGGGCGATCTGGCGATGGATCGCGATCGCCAGGCCGTGGTCCTTCCGGATCCTTGTCGTGATCACAGTCTGACGGCGCAAGATTTCGCCCATACCGCCTAGTGGCGGTCCCGGCCTACTGAAAACTACACTCGGCCAAGCGTCCGCAAACGGGCGTTTTCTCAAGGCCCTCACACCGCGGCCCGATGGGTGCTGCCGTGAGCCGTTCGAGCAAACGCCGACCCCGCCTACCCTGTGGGCTCGCCCTCGCCTGCGTCGTCGCGCTCCTCATGCTCGCCGGGCCGACGGCCTGCGGCGCCGACGCCAGCCCCGGCCCCGTGACCGTGACCGACTACACCGACCCCGGGCAGGCGATGAGGTTCGGGCTTCGATCGCAGTGGATCCAGCCCTGGCGGTCCTATCTCGACACGGCGCCCGCCTCCCGATTGGTCAACGCGATCGGAATCAACTTCAACGTCTTCCCCGAAGTCGCCGCGCCGACGGCGAAGCTGCTCGGCGAAAGCGGCTTCAAGCGCGCCCGGATCGAGGTCGGCTGGGGGACGCTGAGCTACGAAGACCCGACCCAGATCAAGGCCTACGATCGGCAGGGCCTGGTCACGACCCTGACCGCCCTCCGCGACAACGGGATCAGGCCGCTGATCCTGCTCAACGCAAATGACGGAATGCCCTGCCCGCGATAAGCTCGACACGCTCCAGCTCACCGCTCCGGCCGCGATCGGCGACACCGAACTGCACATCGACCCGGCCGACAGCGACAGGGTCGTCCTCGCGCGCACCGGCATCAAGGCCCAGGGCGTATGCCGCCCGCAACCTGATCACCTCGATCGCCCCCGACGGGACGGCCCGGCTCTCGCGGCCGCTGCTGGCCGCGCTTCCGCAGGGGCCGCTGAGAGTGGAAACCCTGCGATACGAGCCGTTCAGGGACGCGCTGCTCCAGAACGGCAGCCCGAACCCGGCATTCGAGCCGACGATGCAGGGCTGGCTCAACTACGTCGGCAGTCGTCACCCGGGAAGCGAAGGCGATCCTCGGCTCCGATGAATTCGACGTCGAGGTCTGGAACGAGCTCAGCTTCGGCTCCGCGTTCCTCAACATCAACAACTACTACAAGCCCCCGATCGAGTGGAAGGGGGGCTACAACCAGGGCGATACTGCAGCGGACCGTCGACTACATCCGCGACCCGGCGCAAGGCATGCCCGACGTCGGGATCGGCAGCGGCTTCTCCAGCGAGCGACCCTGGGACACGGGAAGCACCTCCCCGCTCGGCCTCACCGCGCTCGACAAGCACCCCTACCACGGCTGGGACTCGTTTCCGGCGAAGGCCCAGGTGAACGGGAACCGGCCGCTGAACGGCCTCGGCGCTCCCGCCGGCTGGGAAGACCAGGCCAAACAGTGGCACGAATCCTTCACCCCGACCTACGACGCCTTCTTCCCCGAGTACTTCCTCTCCGGCATCCAGACCGAGAACCTCGTCCGCGACCTGGCGCCCTATCCGACTCGATCTACGGCACCGAACACGGCCGTCAGTCCCACCCCGCCGGCGGCCCGCCGCCGGAGATGTGGATCACCGAGGTGAACCTCGATCCCGCGGCCGGGCCGACCCCGGGAATGTCCCAGGACGAAGTCCGCCACATCGAGACCAAGAACATCCTGCGCTACCTCTCGGCATACGTCAACAAGGGGGTCACCGCGGTCGACTTCTACGCCGCCAAGGCGGGCGACCTCTCGCTCGTCGACCCGGGGTTCTTCTCGTCGGCTCAAAGGCCAGCTCCCCTGCCTACCCGGGTCGACGCGGCCGGCGGCGAGACCACGGAAGCGGTGCGGCGCCTTGCCGACCTCGATGGCGGGGGCCGAGCAGACGCCCGCCGCTCGCAGCCTCTCGCTCAGGGCGCTGACCGACTACTCGAGCAACGTGCAGTTCGAAGGCGACGGCACGGCCGAGTATCCGCCCCTCTACAACCGGGACGTGTTCGGGTTCTTTCCCTTCCAGGTCAACGCCGATCGCTTCGTGATCCCGGTCTACGTGATGACACGCAACGTGGCGAAGGTCTACGGCACGGGGGCGGGCCCGAGCCGCTTCGACCTGCCGCCCGAAACGTACCGGCTGGCCATCGGCGGCGTCGACGGGACCAAGACCACGGCGTCGGCAACCGACCCGATCACGGGCGCGTCCGTGCCGGTCGAGGCGGTGTCGAGCTCAGGTGACGAAATCGTCGTCGAGATGAAGGTGACCGACTCGCCGCGGTTGCTGACCCTTCAGGAAGGGGCCGAGCCGGTCGACGAAGCCGGGACGGGGAACAAACCGGTCGGCGCGGCGGGAGCAAACCGAGTCACCGCAAAGCCCCGGGCCCGTAACGCGGCCCGCCTGAAGCTTCGCGGAGGCCGCAGATTGCTCCGCAGCCGGCAGCTCGGCGTGATCGCCCGCTGCGACTCCCAGTGCAGCCTCAGGGCGCGGGGGCGCCTGATCGTCGGCGGGCACGGCTACGGGATGAGCTCGCTTCCCGGCCTCGAGAAGCTGAGCAACGAGAGTCGGCCGGAGGCGAGGGCCAGGCTCGGGATCAGCCACCGGACCGCGAGGCTCGCCCGGCGGGCGCTCGGGCGCGGCGTCGCGGTCAGAGCGAAGATCGTGATGGCGACCACCGATACCGGGTCCGGGGCGACCGAGACGGTCCGTCGGGTCCTCGCATTGCGTCACTGAGAGTTAGATTCTGACATCCCGGGCGGCAGCAATCGGCGCTCTGGCGCGTTGGTTGTCCATGCCGTCGCAGGACCAGCTCGACAGGGCGCCGCTTCGCACGGGGCCGGGGCCCGAGGTCGACGAGCCCTCGACAGCGCCCGAGGGCGATTCGAGTAAGCGTCGTCGCGGATCGATCGCCAGGCTGGCCTCGGCCACGTACGTCGGGCTGGCTCTCGGCTTCGTCACCTCGCCGATCGTCGCCCGCGTCCTCGGCCCCGAGGCGCGCGGCATCTATGCCGGCGTGTACGTCTTCTCGACGGCGCTGGTGACGATCCTCGCCTTCGGGATGCCGGTGGCGATCATCTACCGCCTCGTCAAAGGATTGGATCGCCCGGAGATGCTGATGGGCAGCGCCTTTCGCTTCTGCGCCGCACTGGTCCTGCCCGCCGCCGCGATCGCGGTCACGGTTACCGTCTGGGCTCTCGACGTTCCGGCGGGCGCCGCCACCTACCTTGCTGTCGCCGCCCTCGCCCTGGCCCCCATCGGCGTCCTCGGGCTCTGCCTGCAGGGCTTCCTGCTCGCCGAGGGCGAGCTCGGGCCGCTCTCCGTTTTGCGGGTGGCGCCGCTGCTGGCGAACTTCGCCGGCGTCATGGTGCTGCGTCGCGGTCGGGCAGCCTGACCCTGGTCACCTACCTCGCCATTCACGATCGCGCTTTCGCTCTTCAGCTTCATCCTGGTCTGGCGCTTCGTCACCGTGCGCCCCCGGGGCCACGCCCGATTCAGGCCGTTGATCGGCTACGGCCTGAGGAGCTACCCCGGCTCCTTCGCCCGCCTCCTCAACTTCAGGTCGACCAGCTCATCCTCGTGCCGCTCGTCTCCCCGGCTCAGCTCGGCTTCTACGCGATCGCCGTCACCATCTCCCAGCTTCCCCAGAGCATGGCCGAGGCGATCGGGAGCAGGGCGCTGGGCAGCGTGATCGGCTCGGAGCGCCTCTTCCTCGCACATCGGGCTGAGCAGTACCTGCGCCTCAATCTCCTCACCGGAGCCATCGCCTGTGCCGGGATCGCCGCCGCCGCCCCTCTTTTCGTGCCGCTCCTCTACGGACACGCCTTCGACGGGATCGTGGCTCCGCTCCTCCTCCTCCTGCCGGGCGCGTTGGCCACGACCGGCACGACCGTTGCCAACGCTTGCCTTGCCGCCCTCGGCCGCCCCGGTGTCACGTCCTTGGCCGAGACGCTGGCGCTGGCGATAACGGGGGCCGGGCTCTGGTACACGCTGCCGCGCTTTGGGATCGCCGGGGCGGCGGCCGTCTCGAGCGTCGCCTACCTCTTCCGGTACTGCGTTCAGCTCGTGATCCTTCGCCGCTACAACGTCCGGCGCCTGCTGCCGCGCTGGGACGATTTCGCCGAGCTGATCAGCGCGACGCCGGCCCGCCGCTTCCTCGCCGCCAGGGCGTCCGGATAGGTGTCGAATGCGTGAATGGCTCCCCCCTCGCGAGTACCTGCTCAACCAGTTCGTCTCACGCCTGCCGTGGGCCGGGCCCCGGATCGCCGGCTACCGCCGCCTCGGGATTTGCTTCGAGTCGCCGCGGACGACGACGATCCTGATGAACACCGACGTCCACGCGCCGCGGCAGATCGGGATCGGCGGCAACTCGGCGATCGGCCGCCGCTGCCTCCTGGACGGCCGCGGCGGGATCCAGATCGGGCGCAACGTCAACATCTCCAGCTACACGCTGTTGATCAGCGCCGGCCACGATCCCTACGACCCCCATTTCGCCGGCTACTCGGCGCCGATCGTGATCGAGGACCGGGTCTGGATCGCCAGCCGCGCGACGATCCTCGCCGGGGTGACGATCGGCGAAGGGGCGGCGGTGGCCGCAGGCGCCGTGGTGAAGAACGACGTCGAGCCCTTCACCGTCGTCGGCGGCGTCCCGGCTCGGGAGATCGGAAAACGGCCGCGCAACCTCGACTATGAGATCTATTACCGCCCCAACTACATCTGATCGACCGGCGGGGACGCCGATCGAAGAGGCGATAGTCGTCGCGCCGGTGCCGCTGGGCGCCGGCGGCCTCGGCAGGGCCGCGGCCGAATTCGTCGAGGGCCTCGAAGGGAACGGCTACGCGCCGACCTACTTCGGCCCCCAGGTGCCGGGGCCCCTGGCAGCCGTGGCGGCCAGCCGCCCGTTTCGACGGGCCTTCGGGATGGCGCCCTCCCGCCGGCTCTCGCGCTCGCGCCGTTCGCCGTGCCGTGCCACGGTCTGGGTGGGACCTGAGCTACTCGACTCCCGGCTCCGTTCCCGTCGAGCGTGGGTCGGGCATCAGGGTCATCTACCAGGCGACCCGCCACCCGGCGGTCGAGCGCGCGGCTCTGCGGCGCGGCGAGCGGGAAACCGGAGGGCGCGGCGACCTCTCGCGTGGGGAGTGCCGGCGGCGCGAACGGGAGATCGAGCGGGCCGACCTGATCCACGTCACGAGCCTTGCGGTGCGCGAGGAGATGCTCGAGGCCGGAGTTCCGGCGGAGAAGCTCGTCCACTCCTACCACGGCGTCGACCTCGAGCAGTACCGGCCGGGCGAGAAGGCTAACTCGCTGACGATCGCCTTCGTCGGGCCGCTCTCCCTCCGCAAGGGGGTCGACATCGTCGCCGACCTCCACGCCCGCCTGGGCGGAGAGGCGACCATCGAGGCGGTCGGAGGGCCGATCTGCCCGTGGTCGCGACGCCTCGCCGAGGAAGCCGACTTCGCCGCGGGCAGCTCGGTGCCGGAGACCCTGGCCAAGGCCCACGTCCTCGTCCTTCCCTCGAGGTCGGACGGCTTCTCCTTCGTCGTCCTCGAGGCGCTTGCGGCCGGGACGGTCCCGATCGTGACCCCTGAGGTCGGCGCGTCTGAGATCGTCCGCCGGCTCGACGAGCGGCTGGTCATCGAGCGGACGGAGTTCGTCGAGGCCACGGCCGATCTGCTGCCCCGGCTCGATCTCCCGGCGCTCTCAGCCGCCGCCAGGGCCCTCGCCGAGGAGTTCGACCGCCGCCGCACCTCGAGGGCGACGGTCGCCGCCGTTCTCGAGAGGGCCGAGCTGCTGGACCGCAAGCGCGCTTGAGCCCGTCTCGTTCCTCTCAGGGAGCCCATGAGCAAAAGCGAAAAAGCCAACCGCCCGTCCTTCTTCATCGTCGGCCACTCGAAGTGCGGAACGACCGCGCTCGCCCATTTCCTGCGCCAGCATCCGGAGCTCTTCGTCTGCACGCCGGAAGAGCCGAACTACTTCTGCCCCTCATGGTGCCGGGCGGAGGGCCCGCCCAGCATCTTCTATCGCCGCACCGAGTCCGAGTACCTCTCCCTCTTCGCCGGGGCGAGCCCGGGCCAGCGCTGCGGAGAGGCCAGCGCGGTCTACCTGTACGCGCCCGAGGCGGCGGCGAGGATCAGGGAGTTCGACCCAGACGCCCGGATCATCATGCTCTTCCGCGAGCCGGTCGACTTCCTGCGCTCCTATCACCTGCAGTTGCTGAAGAATCCGCCGCCGGAGGGAGAGACCGTCCGCGACCTGGGTGAGGCGATCGACCTCGAACCGGCCCGCCGCACCGGCGATCGGCTTCCCGACGGCTGCCTGGTGCCGGAGCTGCTCTGGTACGCGAAAGAGAGGCTCCGATACGACGAGCACTTCGACCGCTTCGCGGCCGAGTTTCCCGCCGAGCAGATCCTCCCCCTGGTCTACGAGGATTTCCGCAGCGACAACGCGGCGACGGTGAGTCAGGTCTACGAGTTCCTCGGCGTCGACGCTGAGTTCGAGCCGGTGCTCAGGGATCACAACACCGGCGGGCAGGCGCTCCGCTCCCGCCGCGTGCAGTCGCTCCTCCACAAGGCGACCCACGGGACGGGGGCGATCGCCACGGTCCGCGCCGCCCTGCCACGAGGGGCGCGGCAGAAGGCGATCCGGGTCGCCTACAGCCGGGTCGCCTTCGAAAAGGCCCCGGCGGTCGACGAGGAGCTCGCCAAGAGGCTTCGCGCGAAGGCGACGCCCCACGTCGATGCCCTCGGCGAGCGCCTCCAACGCGATCTGCTCGGCGGATTGGGGGTACGCCGACCGTCAGGATCGCGAGGCCCCGCAGGCCTCCACGCGGTGAGCGAGGAGATCGCGATGGCCTCGAGTTCCGCACCTCGCATCGTCTGTTTCGCGACCCAGGGCACCGGGCACGGCGAGGAGGAGCGAATCGCCACCCTGCTGGCGAAGAGCGGCGCCGAGGTCCTGCCCTTCGACCGCGGCCGCAAGGCGCGCTCGTCGCTGCGACTGCTGCGGACCCTTCTCGGGCAGCGTCCCGACCTGGTCGTGATGGAGGGCACCGGCACCGCGGGCGGATTCGCCGTGATCGCCGCCAGGCTGCTCGCAGGGGTTCCCTATGTGGTCTCCAGCGGCGATGCGGTCGCACCGTTCATCGGCCTCGCCCACCCTCGGCTCGCCCCGATCGCCGCGCTGTACGAGCGGCTCCTCTGCCGCCTCAGCGCCGGCTTCATCGGCTGGACTCCATATCTCGTCGGGCGCGCCCTGACCTTCGGCGCGCCGCGCGGGATGACCGCCGCGAGCTGGTCGGCCCCGGCCCGCCCCGAGGATCGGGATCTCCGTCGTCAGGAGCTGGGCATCCCGCCCGAGGCGATCGTCTTCGGCCTGATCGGCTCGCTCGATTGGACCGAGGACATCGAGTACTGCTACGGCCTCGAGCTGGTCAAGGCGATCCTTGCCACCGACCGCCCCGACGTCCGCGTCCTCGTCGTCGGCGACGGCTCCGGGCTCGACCGCCTCAAGGAGATCGCCGGCGACCAGCTCGGTCGACGCGTGCTGCTGCCGGGCCGTGTTCCGCGCGAGCTGGTGACCAGCTACCTCGCCGCGATCGATGTCGCCAGCCTGCCTCAGAGCGTCGACGGGGTCGGCTCCTTCCGCTACACGACGAAGATCAGCGAGTACCTCTGCGCGGGACTCCCGATGGTCACCGGTGAGATCCCCCTCGCCTACGACCTCGACGACGGATGGATCTGGCGCCTTCCCGGCGACGCTCCCTGGGACCCTCGCTACGTCTCCGCTCTCACCGGGCTGATGGAGGGTCTCACCCCGGATCAGCTCGAGGCAAGTAAGGAGGCGGTCCCGATGTCGATGCCCCTCTTCGATCGAGACCGCCAGCAGCGCCAGGTGACGGAGTTCGTCGCCGACCTGGTCCGCGCCTGAACATTTCCAGGCCTGGACCCGTACCCACGAAACATACCTAGCCCCAATTGAGCGATAACAACCTAAAGACCCCACCGGGAACTTCCTCTTGGGTATTGAGAATGCGGTCTGCCAGCCCATTCACAACGACCCACGAGGACACCCGGAAGGCAAGACACAAACGGGGTGCCAAACCGTAGAAGTCAGGGGGACGCGAGGGAATCGTCTTTCACGCAGGTGCCCATCCGCTGGCCGAATTGGGAGATCGGGGCGGGCTCTCTGCGGGGCTGTCTGCGGCAACAGCACCGACCGGCCAGCGCCACTCCACACACGATCCCGGCGTCGTCCTACCCGATGTGATCGTCGCCATCGCCGACGGTGGGCACTGTCGTCTCCGACCTCGGCCTGCTGCGCGACGAGGAGGCGCTGTTCGGAGCGACGACGTCGGAGAGAACCGCCCATCGGGTGATCAAGGCGATCGACCGGGCCTGCTGTAAGCGGTCCGCGGCACCAGGCGGTTGCGTGAGAGCGCGCCTGGGACGCTGGTGCGCGACGCGAGACGATCACCCTAAGTATCGACGCCACCCTGCTCGGCGCAACCTCCGAGAAGGAGGGCGCGGCATGGAACTACAAGGGCAGCTTCGGCTTTCACCCCGTTGCCTGTTACCTCGACGAGACGGGCGAGCCGCTGGCCGACATCCTGCGCCCCAGCAACGCCGGCGCCAACACCGCCTCCGATCACTTTTGTGTCCTGCAGCTGGACCTTGAGCAGCTGCTCGAGTTAGACCTGGACCGCGAGATAGCCGCCTCGCTACGCGAGGCGGCGAGCAGGAGCGATACTCAACACAGACCAACCCGGACTCTCACACGGGGTGGACCGATGAAGCGGGTCCGGTCACCGACATTGACTCGTTCCTGAGTGAGTCCGCGCCGGCAGGTTTTCCCTATCGCCTGCTTAACGCAACGACTGACTGGCTTGGCTCAACGGCCAAACGAACGCTCGATGACCAGCGTGAGCCGGTCGGCCACCTCCTCCGCTCCCAGCGTTGAGCTCGCTTCCGTGGTCAAGCCCGGGTCACCCGAACGACCTCCGCCCGGGTGGCCCGGCGAGAAGAAGCCATTCCGCATGTGCGGGAAGCGAACAGGGGAACCGTGACGGGAATCGAGAGGAGCGACCTTGGGCAGCTGATTGGCCTGGGGAACTTGCAAGACGTTGGCAGCGATGTGGACCGCAGCGGTTGGAAAACGCGAGCCATCAGTCGAGGGGACCCCCGGTGCCCGGCGCGCGAGTATGATTACCGGGTGGGAAAATCTCAACAAGCCCGACATTTGCACCGCCGTCCAGTCGCAGTCCTGGCTCGGCACCACTCCTCTGGAAGCCGAGAGAATGACTATCAGGGGAGAACCGTGGGCATGACCGGGCGTGCGGTCGTCTTTGGTGCGCCTCGTTCGGGCACGACCTTTCTAATGAAGGCTCTCAACCCACTCCCCGAGGCCGAGTGCGTGACGGGAAACCTCTTCCCCGCAGAGTTGGCCCATCTCGCAGCGCAGGAGGACCTTCCCGAGGAAACGCGAGCCGTGCTTGAGCGTAGCCTGCGCGGTGCATTCAGAGGCTATCTCGATTCGGGTCTATACCGCTCCCGCACAGCAGCACTCCGAAAGTGGCTAGCAACCAGGAAATCGAGTCAATTCTGGGCTGCAACTCATGGCGCCCGTCGTGAGCGATTGCTGGTCTACAAGGAGCCCTTCTTCGCCTTCTCGCCCGGTTTCGTCTTCAACGCACTTCCGGACGCGCGTCTGATTTACATCATGCGAGACGGCCGCGATGTTGCCGATTCTCTGGTGCGCACCTATGACGTGCTGTCAGATGACAAGCTGGCGAGCCTCGAGACTGTGTCTCCGCTGGGAAGACGGCATGGGAATTTATATGTCCCCTGGTGGGTCGAGCGTGGGCAAGATCAAGCCTTCATCGAAGCCAGCCAATTTGCTCGAGCGCTTTGGATGTGGCGGGAGATGGTTCGCCGCTCTCAGCAGTTCCTTAACCGTGACGACGTGCGGGCCTCCGGGCGGGTGCTGACCATTCGCTATCGGGAGCTGATGGCGGACCCGATCGGAAGGGGCGAAGCGATCACCAATCACCTAGGGGTAACAATGAACCGTCGAGTGACGAAGCGATTCAGAGAGGCTCACGAGAGGTCTATCGGAATTCACAAGAGGCGAGACAAGACCACGGTTCGACGTGCCGAAGAGGTTGCCCAACCGCAGCTCCGGGATTTGGGCTACGTGTAGGAAGAGTCGGCCTGTACCTTTCGTGGCGTGGGGGTTCTGAATCCGGCTTATGTATTCAGGCCGCGTCAGGTGGTGAGGCGCCTCAGGTACGCGGAAATCGAGCAGCGAGTGACGTTGCCCTGGGGCGACGAGATCACCGTCGACGGCAGGGAGTCGATCGGGTCGGGAATCGCCCGTTTGGGTGTCCATGAGCTGTCGGTGAGTGAGGCGATGTGGCGGCTGACCGACCACAGCGACATCGCCCTCGACGTGGGGGCGAATATTGGCTACTTCACCTCCCTGCTCTCCCATCGTGCGCGGGCGGTGATTTCCCTAGAGCCACATCCCGTGCTGCTCCAGCGCTTGCGCGCCAACGTTGCCCACTGGAAGCCCTGCATCACCGTCGAAGGTGCTGCCGCATCTTCATCCAAGGGCCTGGCTGAGCTGGGGCAGCCGGCCGTATTTGGGGTAAACGCAGGCATGTCCGGCCTCGATGTGGCCGGCGAGTGCACGTTTCCGGTCGAGACGGTGGCCCTCGACGAACTGGTCGAAGGTTCGTCCGTCGGGATGTTGAAGATCGACGTCGAGGGCCATGAGCTCGCGGCGCTCGAGGGGCTGGGAAACGCTCTCGCGGAGCGGCGGGTGCGCGACATCCTCTTCGAGGAGCGCGACCCGCTCCCGACGCCGGTCAGCGACCGATTGACCAACCATGGCTTCGAGCTGTTCTCCTTGCGGCAGCGGCTTGGTGGAGTCCGACTCAGGCGTGGGTCGGAAGCCCGCTCCGGGCTCGACGCGCCCACCTACCTCGCGACCGCAAGGCCCGAGCGCGCAAGGAGTAGGCTGCGCGGCTTCGGCTGGCGCTGTCTCTAGCGCCTGTGCCCTATCTGGCGTGACCGCGGTACAGCTCTTCGTACTGCTCGACCACCCGGGACCAGGAGTACTCGAGGCTGGACTCGCGAGCGGCCGCGCCGAGCTTCTCTCGAAGCCTTGGCTCGTCCCGCAGGCTACGAAGCCGCCGCCGCAGTGTGTCGGGGTCGCGGTCGATGAACCAGCCGTTGACGTCGTCGCGGAGTATGTCCTCGACACCGTTGACCCTCGTGACCAACAGCGGCAGGCCCGATGCCGCTGCCTCGTAGGTGACGAGCGAAAAGGTCTCGTAGGCACTCGGCAGCACGAAGACGTCAGCGCGCCTGTACCAGGGCGCGACGTCCGCCGTGGTACCGGCGAAGGTGACCCTGTCCGCGACTCCGAGACCCTCGGCAAGCTCGCGATAGGCGTGCTCGTCCCCGTCTCCGACGACGGTGAGCCCGATGTCCGGGTTGTCCCGCAGCGCCTCGAGCGCGACCTTCAGCCCCTTGCGCTCCCACTCGCTGCCGACGAAGAGCGCCTCCAGCCCCTCCCCCTCTCTCCGATCCTCGGGAGATCGATCCGAATCGCCTGCGGGCCGGAACTCATCGGTGTCGACCCCGTTGGGAATGACGAGGATCCGCTCGCTCATCGCCGGGAAGAAGCGGCGCAGCTCGCGGGCCACCCCCTCGGAGACGCCGACGAGGCGCTCGGCCCTCCCGCTTCGGTAGCACCAGCGCTCGGCCAGGCGGCTGATGGCTCGCGCGAGGCCCGCGTTCAGGCGATAGGCGAGGCCGCCCCGCGAAGCGCGGGAGAGCGCCGGCAACTCCTCGAATGCGTGGTGACAGAAGTGCACCGTGCAGACCGCGGTGCGGTTGAGGACGATCGCGCCGGTGCTGTGGACCGGGCCCCGGCCCCGGAACCTGACCAGCAGCGAGGCGAGCAGCAGGAAGCAGGGTAGGCGAGCGCGAACGGCCGGGTCGGCCCCGGAACCCGGATCCAGCGCAATCCGGGACGAGGTGGAATCGAGCAGGTCCAGGAGATGACGGTGACGCGGTGCCCGCCGTCGAGCAGTCCGGAGATCAGCTCCGTCAACTGGCGCTCCATGCCGCCGACCGGGCCGATGTCGTTGGCGACGATCGTCACCTCGAGCGGGCCGGCGTCAGGGGGCGCCATCTCGAATCGCCTCCAGCTCGCTCGTCAGCTCCTGCGCCATCCGCTCCGCGGTGAACATCTCCCGGCAGCGCCTCTCCGCCGCGGCGGCCATCCGCTCCCGCCGGCGCCCGTCGGAGAGCAGGTCGGCGATCGAGTCCGCGAGCGCCGAGGGCGACCCGCTCTCGGCAAGCAGTCCGGTCACCCCGTGGTCGACGATATCCAGCGGACCGCCGGCCGCCACGGCCACGACCGGAACCCGAGCAGCCATCGCCTCGAGCAGGACGATCCCGAACGGCTCCGCCGACCGAGGCGTTGACGGCGACGTCCATCAGCCGGAAGTAGGGCGCGGAGTCGGAAACCTGGCCGGTCATCGTCACGCGGTCGGAGAGCTCGAGCCGGGCGATCGTCTCCTCCAGCGCGGCGGCATACTCCGGCGAGAGGTCCCAGGCGTCGCCACCGACGATCAGCCCATGGACGTCGATCCCTCGCCCACGAAGGTCGGCCACTGCGGCCAGGAAGCGGTCCTGCCCCTTCCACGGCTGCAGACGGCCGACGATCCCGGCCACCAGGCGCCCGGATGGAATGCCGAGCTGCTGCCCGAGGCCCTGGTCCTCAGCGCCCTCGGGCGGGTCGATTCCAGGGTGGACGACGAACGAGCTTCGCTTCGGGAAGAGCCCCGCCTGGGCGGCCTGTCCGGCGGCCGACGAGCAGCCGATCGCGCGCGTGGGAAGCAGGGTCGCGACGCGGTCGACCCAATTCCGCTCGGGGATCTGGTGCTGCCACCAGACGGCGCGATCGCGCATCCCGGCGAGGAGCGCCGCCGGGGAACCGTAGAGGTGCGACTTGGCGCTCCAATCGAGGAGCAGGTCGGGCCGCCGGGACCGAAGAATGGCGCCGATGCGGCGGATCGCGCCGAGCGTCGCCCCCGGCTGCCTCAACCTCCCCGCCGGGACCACCTCCGTGGCTATCCCGATGCCGGCGACCTCACGCTCGAACTCGCCCGGCCCGAGGAAGACGACGGTCGGCTCGACCCGCTCGCGGTCGAGGTGGCGGAGCGCCAGCCACAGCATCTCCTCGGCGCCCCCGAGCCGCTCACCCCAGGGCGTGACTATCACGACCCGGAGCGGCATCAGCGATCGGGGAGCGCGGCGAGCAGCTTCCGGGCGATCACCGGCCAGTCGAAGTTGCGCTCATACAGCTCTCGAGCCGCGGCGCCGGTCGCGGCCCTGGCCTCCGGATCACCTGCAAGCCGGACGGCGGCCTCGGCGAAGCGGTCCCTGTCGCCGTAGTCGATCAACTCGAGGGCCGAGCCCGCTTCTGCGAGGACCGCGTCGGTCAGCGGGCCGACGGTGCCGACCACCGGCAGCGCATGCTGCAGCGCCGCCATCAGCGTCCCGCGCCTGGTCGAGACTCCGTCGGTCAGCGGAGCCAGGAAGAGGTCGGACGCGGCGAGCATTCCCGCCAGCTCCTCGGACTCGAGGTAGCCGGGCGCATGGATCGCGATCGACGGATCGAGACCGGCGAGCGGCGGCGCCTCCGCCCCGATGCTGAGGACGACGAGCGGCCTGCCCGTGGAGGCGATCGCGTTGGCGGCGGCGACGACGTAGTCGCCGCGCCAGGTCGGGTGGTCGCGGCCCATCGCGCAGACGACCAGGGACTCGTCGCCGATGCCCATCCGCTCCCTTTCCTCCCGGCGCCGAGAACGACGGTCGGGGAAGTTGGAGCCGACCGGAAGATGATGAACCGGGCGGCTCGGGCGCTGGGCGTCGAATCTCCGCGGCCCAGGGCTCGATCGATGTGAAGACGACGTCGGCGGCGAGCCGCAGCGCCCTCAGCTGGAGGCGCTGCCAGAGGCCCATGAGGACCCATCGCCACGAGTTCATCGGCACATATGGCTCGTGGACCATGAGCGCGATCGTCGGGCGGTCCCCTCTGGCCCTGAGCACGAGCAGGGACGCCGGCAGCCACGGCGCGAAGCCCCAGCGCGCAAAGGAGAAGGGCATGTACTGGAGCACGATTGCCGAGCTGCGCCCGGTCCGGCGCAGCTCGCGCCAGGCCCGAAGCCGGGCGCGCACGCTTTCGCCGGACGGTCCGGCCGTCTGTTCTCGGAGCTCGACCTCGACGCCCTCGGTCGAGAGCTGGCACGTCAGGCGCCGACCGTGGTCGCGGATGCCGTCCGCGATCCAGCCGTAGTCGCTGTGGACCAGGATGACCCGCTCGACCATTTAGGCCTGCCGGATGGTGGGCGCGTTCGCCGAGCGGGGCGCCGGACCCCCTCGACGGCTCGAGCGCTTGGCGCCCCTCGCCGAGAAGCCAGAACGAGAGGACCCCCGCGGCGAACCAGAGGTAGGGCGCGGCTGGAGTGGTCGCCGTCGTGGCACCCACCCACCAGGTCGCGAAGATGGCGAACAGCGGTGCCGCCACCGCGGTCAGCAGGATCCGCGTTTCCCGATCCTCGATCCTGCGGATCCTGGTGACGCTGTAGAAGAAGAGGGTCAGGTTGAACCCGAGCATCACGATCAGCCCCGGAAGGCCGACCTCGACCAGGAGGAAGGTGGGCTCGCTCTCAGCGCTCAGCTTCCTGTCCGGCGGCCCCCCGTGGAAGCTGGTGGCCGGCCCCAGGGACCCGATCCCGGCGCCGAGCGGGAAATCGGCCGCGTATTCGGGAATCAGCTTGAAGTTGTCGCTGCGGTAGTTGTAGGCGGTGCTGACGGCCTGACCCAGGGCTGTTGATCGTGTCGTAGCGATCGAAGGAGCCTTTTTCCGTGTTCTTGAGTGAGCAGGCCGACGGTCGCGTAGCCGACGATGACGGTCAGCGCGAGCGCGATCACCGTCCGCAGCCCGGCTCGTGACGTGACCGTGAGTCCGGCGAAGGCAAAGACCGCGATGATCGCTCCCAGCACCGCTGTCCGCGCCTCCGAGGTGACGACCGCCATCACCACCCCGCCCGAGAGCAGCACCGTCGCGATCCGCACGCCGCGCCGCCGCGAGAGCGCCAGCAGCGCCAGCGCGGCGGGCACGGCGATCAGCCCGACGATGCCGCCGAAGCCGAAGTCGCCGCCGAGGGCGAACGGCCGGTTGCGTTCGTTGCCCTTCGTTGTCGGCGTAGGTGCGCGCGGAGAGCCGCCTTCGCCTTCGCCCGATGATCGCGCTGCGAGTAGCCGGGACCCCAGTCGGCGAGCTGTCCGGGCGTCAGGTTCACCTGGATCAGCCCGACGACGCCGTTGGCGGCGGCGATCACGAGCAGGATCAGCAGAAAGGCGCGCAGCCGCGCCCTGCTTCGCATCACGAAGTAGGCGAGGAAGAAGAGCGGCACCCACTCGGCGTGCGGTCGAACGGAGGCGATCGAGTGGGCGAGGGTCCCGTTTTCGGGATTTGCGATCTGCGCCGCGACGACGATGACCCAGGCGAGCACCCAGCCGCTCAGAGGAGGCCAGCGAATGGTCTCGCCGCGCACCGCCAGCCTGACGATGGCGCCGACCGTGATCGCGTAGAGCAGGACGTCACGGAGCAGCGTCGCGTGCGAGGAGCCGGTTTTGAGCTTGAGGTAGCCGTCGGCGAGGCCGATGTAGAGCATCAGGACGGCGAGGGTCCAGCTCGTAGCGCTCGCTGAGCAGCATCCAGCCCGCGATGCCGAGGAGCGCGACGGCGACGAGCGCCGTGAGCGGCGTCGCGGTCGGGAAGTTGACCGTGATCAGCCAGGCCGGTCAGCGCCAGAGCACCGGCCGCTGCCAGAGCCGCCCAGCGGCTTGAAGACGGCCCTGTCGAGTAGCGGCGGCGCTACTAGCCGTAGTAGTAGCCATACGCCCGGGTCCGGTAGATGCGCGAGGGGATCCCGTTGACGACGACTCCGACGATGTTGATGTTCGGCAACGCGCTTGAGCTCGGCCAGCAGGCGCTTTGCCGAGTCCCGTGGTGCTGACCCCGAGGCGGGTGACCAGGAGGACGCCGTCGACTTCGGGAGAGGAGCGGCAGGACGTCCGCCGCCGCCAGCAGCGGCGAGGAGTCGATGATCACCCTGTCGTAGAGCGCCGAGGCCGTGCCCAGCGTCTGCCGCATGCCGCCCGAGGCGAGCTCGGCGGCGAGGTTGCCCGTATGCGCTCCGGCGGGCACCATCGCCAGGCTCGCCGTCGGCCGACATGGCCGGCGGCCGGCGGTCGCGACGCCGACGTGCCGTCCGGCCCCGTCGCCGTTGCCGTTTTCGGTCCCGTGGACCGTCACTTCCTGTACCGCCTGGCCGAAGCTGGCCCGGCCGGCGAGGACATCGGTGAGGCCGGGGCCCTCGTGGGCGTCGAGCAGACCCGCCGAGCGTGCCTTTGCGGAAGTCGGCATCGAGCACGGCGACGTTGCGCCCGGCCTCGCGATAGGCGAGCGCCGAGGTTGCGGGTGACGACCGACTTGCCCTCGCCCGGAGCGGCGCTGGCGACCAGGATCGTGCGCAGCGGGCGCTCGCTGGAGAGCATGTCGAGGTTCATCTGCAGGCGGTGGAAGGGCTCGTGCAGCTGCTTGTCCATCGCCGGCGCCGTCGGTGCCGAACGGCGCGGGCGCGTCGACCTTCGGGACCTCGGTGAGGACCGGCAGCTCGAAGGCTTCTTCGACGTCCTCGACGCTCGTGAACTTGCGGGTCAGGTACTCGAGGCCGAAGGCGGCGCCGATCGCGAGCATGAGGCTGAGGACGAAGGCGAAGATCGCGTGCGACGTCGGGTCGTGGCCGACCGGGACCGACGAGGGGAACGCCCGTTCGACGACCTTGACGCCGCGCTGCCGCGCCGACTGCGAGCTGACCAGTTCGAGCGTCTGGATTTTTTCTTCGAGCGCTTCCCGCTTGGCGTCGTCTTCGGAGTTCCGGCCGAGCGTGCGCCAGCTGCCTTTCGCGCGAGCGCGGATCGTCTGCGCCGCTTCTCCGCTGGAGCTGCGCTGTCCTGCGTCGCGATGAAGCCGTCGGCGTAGGCGTTGGCGAGCGGCGGCGGCGCCTCGTGGCGTCGAGGCGGTCGCCGGTGACGACGATGAAGTTGCTCTTTTCGAGCGCCTGCGGCGGAGACGCTGCCACCGGGCACGTTGACCGTGCTCTTGGCGAGATCTTCTCGCGCTTGTTCCGCCACCGTGTTCGTCTGGATCAGGAGAGCGAGGTTTTCGATCGTCGCTTCGGTCGTGTGACCGGGCCGCCTGCCGAGCAGGATCTGGTCGATCGTCGAGGGCTGCACGAAGAGCTCGGTCGAGGCCGCGTAGACCTTGGGCTTGTGGTCGTAGTAGAGATAGGTGCCGATCGTCACGACCGGGACGACGGCCAGGATCAGCCACCAGCGCTTGAGCACCGGGCGAAGATAGGCGCGGATGTCGCTCTGTCTCGTCTGGATGCGTTGTTCACGACACTTACAACGCTCCGACCCGGCTCGGACTTCCGCACCGATCGCGAATCGTTCGCACGCCCGGGCACGAAAGTGCCATCGCGTCGCGCCCGTTGTCCATATGGGATCCGGCGCCGGGACAAGTGACGGAGCTCAGCCCATAGCTATGTGCGGAATCTGCGGATCTACCTCGGACCCCGAACACGTCGCGGTCTCCGCGATGTGCACGGCGCTCCGCCACCGCGGCCCCGACGACGAGGGGATCTACCTGAGCGAGTCCGGGGACGCTCGCGCTCGGCGCCAGGCGGCTCAGCATCATCGACCTCGAGCGACGGGCACCAGCCGCGGGGCAACGAGGACGGCACGATCTGGGCGGCCCTCAACGGCGAGATCTACAACCACCCGGCGATCCGGGACCGACTGGAGCGCGCCGGGCACGCGCTGAAGGGCAAGTCGGACACCGAGACCCTCACCCACCTGTACGAGGAGTACGGCGACGACCTCGTCCATGTGATCGAGGGGATGTACGCGTTCGCGATCTGGGACTCGCGCCGGCAGCGGCTGCTGCATCGTCCGCGACCGCTTCGGCGAGAAGCCGCTCTTCTACGCCCGCGAGGGACGCGACCTGATCTTCGCCTCCGAGCTGACGGCCCTGGTCGAGGGCATGCGCTCCACGCCCGACATCAACCCGGCCGCCCTCGACGCGCTTCTTCGTGCTCGGCTACGTCCCGGGAGCGGAGGGATCGATCCTGCAGGGGGTGGAGCAGCTTCCGCCCGGGCCACCTGATGGTCTGGGAGCGCGAGACGGGAGATCTGACCGTGAGGCCGCTATTGGAGCCCGCCGAAATCCGTGACCCGGGCTGACGAGGATCCCGGCCGAGCTCACGGCCGAGGCCCGCCACCTGCTCGAACGCTCGGTCCAGGGCAGGCTCCTCTCCGACGTCCCGCTCGGCGTCTTTCTCAGCGGCGGCCTCGACTCGACCGTGGTCGCCGCCGATCGCGGCCCGGCAGTCTCGACGAGCCGCTGAAGACCTTCACGGTCGGCTACGAGGCCGGCAACGAGGCCAACGACGAGCGCAGCGTCGCCCGCGAGATGGCCGAGCTGATCGGCAGCGAGCACCGAGAAATCGTCCTCGACTCCGACGAAGCGGCAGCGCGGATCCCGAGCCTTCTCGCCGGGCTCGACGTGCCCCTTGCCGACACCGCGGTGGTGCCCCTGCACTCGGTCTCCGAGTTCGCCCGCAACGAGGTGACCGTGGCGCTCGGCGGCGAGGGCGCCGACGAGCTGTTCGGTGGCTACCCACGCTACGCGTGGCTCGAGCGCGTCCAACCGCGGCTGGCGCGGCGAGGGTCGCCTCGGGGCGGCACTCGGCGGCAGGGTCCGCGGAGTCGGCCCGGGAACCCCACGGCTCCGTCGTGCGATCGACCTCGCCGTCCCGCGCAGCGCTCGCCGAACGCCACCTCGACTGGGTGACCGCCGGCCGCCGGCACGCGCGGCTCGGCGCTCTACGGGCCCCGGCTGCGGTCTGCCGTGGCCGAAAGCGGCCTGCTGGCCGGCCTGCGGGCCGAATTCGACGAGTCGCGCACCGACTCGGTGGCCGGCTCGCTGATGCGCTTCGACCAGCTTCACTGGCTGCCCGACGACGTCCTCGTCAAGGCCGACAGGGCGGGGATGCTGACCTCGCTGGAGGTGCGCACCGCCTACCTGAATCGCGAGCTCGCCGAGTTCGCCGCCACGCGTCGCCCCGTCGGTCCACCTCGCCGGCGGCGGCAAGAACCTGCTGCGGCAGCTCCTCTCGGAACTGCTGCCCGACGCGCCGAAACGCCGCAAGGCCGCCTTCCTGCCGCCGATCGGCGCGTGGCTGGCCGGGCCGCTCGGTCCGATCATGGAGGAGCAGGTCAGCGGCGGCTCGCTGTACTCGGAGGGGTGGATCGACGGCGCCGCAGCCGCCCGCGCTGCTCTCCGAACACCGGAGCGGGTCGGCGGACCGCAGCCACGTCCTCTGGCCCCTGCTGGCCGCCGGGCTCTGGCTCGACCGCTACAGGGGAATGGATCCTCGGCGATGATCCGCACCCTCGTGCTGACACCGGACTTCCCGCCGGCGACGGGCGGAATCCAGCACCTGGTCCACCGGGTGGTGAGCAACGCGCCCGGCGCTCGATTGCCGCGTCGTGACGCTCGACACCCAGGGCGCCGGGGATTTCGACCGCGAGCAGGAGATGGCGGTGAAGCGGGTCGGCCGCCTGCCGGGCCCACGGCCGGTCTCGATGCTGGCCCTCAACGGAAGGGCGCCTGACCCAGGCCCTCGACTTTCGACCCGAAGCCGTGCTCAGCGGCCACATCGTGACGAGCCTGGGCGCGGCGGCGGTGCGGCGGGCGCTGGGAGTGCCGGTGGTCCAGTATTTCCACGGCCACGAGATCGGCGTCAGGCCCAGGCTCGCCCGCTTCGCGGCCGTCAACGCCGAGGCCTGCATCGCAGTCAGCCGCTACACCACGCGACCTCGTCGCGGAAGACGGGCGCCGAGCGCGGAGCGGATCCGCGTGATCAATCCCGGCGTCGACCTCCCCGGCAGGCGGCCGGCCGAACGGCCGCGACGAGCGGCCGACCGTCCTCACCATCGCCCGCATCGAAGAGCGCTACAAGGGCCACGACGCGATGGTTCGGGCAATGTCGCTCGTCGTCTCGCGGATGCCCGAGCGCCCGCTGGGTCGTGATCGGCGACGGTCCGCTGCGGGCGGCGATCGCCGAGCAGGCCCGCTCGGTCGGCCTCGGCGAGGAGACGATCACCTTCCTCGGGAAGGTCGACGACGAGCGAGCGGGACGCCTGGCTGGACCGGGCCCATGTCTTCGCGATGCCCAGCCGGATGCCCGCCGGCGGCTACGTCGGCGAGGGCTTCGGCATCGTCTACCTCGAGGCGAACGCCCACGGTTGCCCGGTGGTCGCCGGCGCCGTGGGAGGAGCGCTCGACGCGGTCGTCGACGGCGTGACCGGGCTCCTCGTCGATCCCGAGGACCACATCGCGCTCAGCGACGCCCTGGTCGAGCTGCTCGAAGACCCCGCGCGGCGCCGAGCGGATGGGCGCGGCGGGCGCTCGCCGAGCCGAGGAATTCGCCTGGCCGAGGATGGCGCCGCAGGTGGAAGAGCTGATCGCCGAGGTGGCGACGACCGGGCGCCGGCGCCGCGCCGCATAGCCGTGCGAGCGCTGTACGTCAACCACACGAGCAGGATCAGCGGCGGCGAGCTCTCTCTGCTCACCCTGCTGAGCGCCCTGCCGGCCGTCGATCGAGCCCGTGGTCGCCTGCCCCGAGGGGCCGCTCGCCGAGCGGCTGCGCGGCATGGACATCGAGGTGGCGCCGATCCGCGGGACCGACGGCAGCCTCCGCCTCCACCCGACGAGGACCCCCGCGGCCCTCCTCCAGATGGGGCGCGCCGCGCGCCAGGTCCGCCGGGTGGCCGCCCGTCGGCGGGCCGACGTCGTCCACGCCAACTCGATCCGGGCGGGCCTGATCGCCACCGCGCGCCGGGACCGAGGTCGGGCCCGCCGACGATCGTCCACGTTCGCGACTGCCTGCCGGGGGGAGCCGTCTCGGCCCTCACCCTGCGCGCGATCGGCCACGCGGACGCGATCGATCGCCAACTCCGAGTACACCCGTGCCACGCTCGGCGCCGAGCAGCGGCTCGGCCGTCGTCGTCTACAACGCCGTCGACTTCTCCCGCTTCGACCGTGTCGACGCCTCGCCCGGCCGCGGCGCGGGCTGCGCTCGGGCTCGGCGACGGCCGGCCGGTCCTCGCGGTGATCGCCCAGATCACCCCGTGGAAGGGCCAGGACGATGCGATCCGCATCGCGCGGGCGCTGGCCGAGTCCCATCCCGAGCCTGCAGCTGCTCCTCGTCGGCTCGGCGAAGTTCGACAGCGCCGCGACCCGCCACGACAACGTCGCCTTCCTCGAGTCGCTGCATCGGCGAAGCGGAGACGCTCGGGCTTGGCCGAGGCCGTGCGCTTCATGGGCGAGCGCGACGACGTCCCCGAGCTCCTGCGCGCGGTCGACGTCCTGCTGGCGCCCTCCTGGGAGGAGCCCTTCGGCAGGGCGATCGTCGAGGCGATGGCGGCCGGGGTGCCGGTCGTCGCGACCGCGGTCGGAGGCCCACCTGAGATTCTCGGGGCCGACGAGAGCGGCGGCGGCATCACGCTGCCCCCCCACCGGCCGGATGCCTGGGCGGACGCGATCGGCGAGCTGCTCGAGGACCGACGAACGGCTCGAGAGGATGGCGGAGGCCGGGCGGCGCGCCGCCCGGGCGCGGTTCGGCGTCGACCGCCACGTCGAGGAGGTCGCAGTCCGTCTACGACGCGGTGTGCTCGGCTCCGCGCCTACCTCGTCCCGAAGCCGTTCCTGAAAGGCCTCCTTGGAGAAGGCGCGGGCGTGCTCCACTATCCGCCCGCGGTCGAAGCGGTCGAAATCGACCTCCCGCGAGGCTGGCGGCCAGCGCCTCGACGTCGTCGAGCTCGACGTGGACCCCGGTGACGCCGTCGATCACGGTCTCCAGCGCCCCGCCCGCCGCCACGGCGACGACCGGGCGGCCCGAGGCCTGCGCCTCGACGGCGGCGATTCCGAACTCCTCGACGTTCGGCAGGATCAGGGCCCTGGCGCGCGAGTAGAGGCGCGCCAAGCTCGTCGTCGTCGACCCGGCCGAGGAAGAGCGGCCGTGCCCTCCGGCTCCGCCATACCTGGCCTCGAGCCTCTCGCGCTCGCCTCCCTCGCCCACGACCCGGACCTCGACCCCGGCTCGCTCGGCGGCCTCCAGCGCCAGCTCCACCCGCTTGTGGGGGACCAGCTCCGTGACGATCAGGAAGTAGTCGTCACGCTCGTCCGAGGGCCGAAACCTCTCGAGCTCCACCGGCGGGTGGACGACCGTCGACTCCCTGCCCCAGTAGCTCGCCGATGCGACGCTGGGTGATCGCCGAGTTGGCCACGTACTTCGTCACTCCTGCGCGCGGCCTCGCGATCGCTCTCCCGGATCCTTCCCAGGGTCCTGCCCAACGCCGGGCGCAGCGGCCGCGGCACCTCCTCCAGGGCCCTGTCGGTCTCGAACCAGGCGTAGCGGAAAGGCGTGTGGCAGTAGCAGACGTGACGAGCGCCGGCCGCGGTGACGACCCCGTGGGCGAAGGCGCTGCTGCTGGATACGACCAGCTCGTAGTCCTCGACGCGGCAGCGCTCGCGTCGCCCGCGGATAGGCCGGCAGCAGGGCGCGGAAACCCTTCTGCTTGAGGCCGAGGCGCTGCAGGTAGGACGTGCGGATGTCGCGGCCGGCGAAGCGGCCGCCGGTTCCCTGCTCGTCGTAGAGGAGGGTGTAGATCGGCGCCTCGGGCCAGCACTCGGCCATCGCCGCGAAGGTGCGCTCCGCCCCGCGCATGACCAACAGATAGTCGTGGACGAGGGCGACTGACGGCGAGCTCATCGGCTCGGCCCAGGCTACTTCGAGGGAATGGTCAGGATCCCGAGCCCGACGCCCGACTGCGGGTCGAGGATCACCGCTGCCGCCTCGCTTCGGGAGGCGACGCTGAGCTTCGCGAAGGCCGATGAGAGGTGGCTCTTGACGGTGCTTTCGGCGAGGAAGAGCTTGCTCGCGATCTCGGCGTTGGTCAGCCCCATGACGACGAGGCCGAGGATCTGCTTCTCGCGGGCGGTGAGCACTTTCGGCCGGCCGGCCCGCCGCGCTTGAGCGGGAATCGAAACCTGGCCGGCGAGAGCGGCGCGTATCGACGGCACCAACGCACCCTCGATCGACGACTCGGTCACGACCGCGTGGGCGCCGGCCTCCAGGGCCCGCCGCACGTCGGCGGTCGCCGCCTGTTCGACGACGAGGACGATCGCGGCGGACGGCAGGCTCGCGGCCTGCTCGCGAATCTCCGCGCAGACGGCGGAGTCCGAGCGCCTGTGCGTGCAGACGACGATGTCGAGCCCGTCCCCGATCTCGGTGCGCAGCTCGCAGCCCGACTCGGTGAGCGTCTGCGCGACCCGCGGGGTGAAGCTGTTGCCGTCACCCGCGATCGCGACGGTCACCGTCGGCAGGTCGAAGGGCGTCGTGGTGGCCTCCACGGATGCCATCTCAGTCCGCGACGACTTCCAGGAGGCCTCGATCGACGAGGCCGGCGCAGAGCTCGTTCAGGTCGGCCTCGACGACCTCGACCTCGAGCTCGAAGTCGCCGGCCAGGTGCGCCGCGGCCTGCCGCGGGTTGCCGGTCTCCTCGAGCACCTCGAACATCCTGCCGGCCGTCGGGTTGAGCCCGTGGTACTGGCCGGTGTTGAGATTGAGGAGGACGGTCTCGGTCGGAAAGGCGCGATGCATCACGTGCTGCGGAACCGCGATCCGAGAGTCCAGTAGGTCGTGCTTCGCTGTGGGGCCGTTCGCCATGTCCTTAGAACGCACGAAGGCCCCCCGTCCTTTCGGAGCGGGAGGCCTACGAAACGGCGCTCATAGCTGACTCGCTATGGCGTCGAGGTGCAAGTGCCACGGGAGGTGACGTTCGTGAGGGCGTTGTTCTGGCCCTGGTAGTCACCGGGAGTCCCCGTTGCAACCGGCGGTCATCTCCTGGATGCTGCCGTAGTCGGCGATCTCAGGCTTTCCGTACTCGAACTTGGCGGTCATATATTCACCTCCTCGCGGCACCGTAGTTGTCGAAAGAATCTTCTTACCGCCTGGCCAGGGTAGCCGCGTGCGAGCAGGCGCACAAGGGGGAAAAAGGTCGTAGGACGAGAAAGGCACTAGTTCTCGCTCAGGGAGGCGCCGCGAAGCACGATCTCGTGCTCGGGAGGCGCCAGGATCGGGTCTTCGGCGAGTCGCTCGGGCAGGGCTTGGTCCTCCTGGTAGCGGAGCCAGATCTCGATCGCGGTCAGGCGCAATACGTCCTGCGCCCACTCGAAGACATAGCCGCGCTGTGCCGGCGGCCGGTTCTCGAGCAATTCGGCGATCTTGTCGCGGTCGGCGTAGGCGCTCAGCTCCGTGGCCCCACCGAGGAATTTGGTCGAGCGCAGGGAGCTCGGGCCCGACCAGCGCATCGACTATCAGGTCGTTGAAGACGCTCTTGTCGCGCCGCAGGCGGACCTCATCGGGGGACAGGCCGGCCATCGCCTCGCGAAACAGCGGTCGGTTGAGGTCCCCTTCGGAGAAGCGCTCAGGCGGTATCTGCAACATCAGGTCGAACAGTTCGAGGTCGAAGAGCGGGTGCCTGGCCTCGAGGCCCAGCTGCTCGGTGCGACGACGCACGTGGTCGAAGAGGCCGAAGCCATGGACCCCCGTCGTCAGGGCGTCGGTCAGGAACGCCCACCAGCGCGGCCCGTCCGCGCCTCGCCAGGAAGGGGGACGGCTGCGGCGCAGACGCTCGGCAGTCTCCCGATTCGCCCACCACGGTGCCGGGTCGTCCCAGACGGCGGCGGAGCGCCAGATCGACTCGAGCCAGGCCGGCGGTACGCCCTGGAGGCCGAATTTCCAGAGGACGTGAGCGAGCACGTCCCGCGGCGCCCGGCCGCCGGCCTCCGGCAGCCCGCGGGCGAAGTTGAAGGCCGCCAGCAGACGCCCCCGGCGCATCAGGTCCGCCGTGAAGAGGAAGCGGCTACCGAACAGCTCATCGCCTCCCTCCCCGCTGAGGATCGCGCTGACGCCCAGGCCCGGTGCCTGTCGCAGCAGCGGCTGGGTCCAGGCCTCGTTCCAGGCGCTCAGAGGTAGCTCCCAATGACTCAGGTACTCGAGGCCGCTGGCGAGGATGCCGCTTCCCTTGGCCGCCAGATGCACGCCGGGCAGGCCGGCGTAGCTCTCCAGCGCGTCGATCCAGACCGACTCGTCGATGTGGGGATAGTCGGGAAAGGTGGTCGAGAACCCGATCGCGCCGTCCGGGGATTTCTGGGCGAGGACGGCGACGCTGGTCGAGTCCAGCCCGCCGCTCATCAGCACCCCCGTCGGGGCACCGGGGGTGGTCCGGCGCTCGACCGAGCGCCGCAGCACGCCCCGGATCCGGTCGATCAGCTCGTCCTCGGGAATGTCCAGGGCCTCGCGATACTGCGGGCGCCAGTAGCGGCGGAGCTCCCATCCGCCGTCCTCGAGGATCACCATCTGGCCCGACTCGAGCGAGTCGATGCCCTCGTAGAGAGTGGCGCCCTCGGGGGCCGGGCTGCGCGCAAGCCAGTGGCTGACGGCAACCGGGTCGGGCGCCGGGACGCGAGGGCAGGAGAGCGAGCAGATTGCGCACGTCGGAGCCGAACCAGAGCCGCCGGCCCTCGCCGCGCACGAAAAGTCTTTTGACCCCGATCTGGTCTTGAATCAGCGCTCCGCGTTGTCCCGCCTCGTCCCAGACGATGGCGGCGAACTCGCCACGCAACCTCGATGCGAGGTCCGTGCCCCAGCGCTGGAAGCCGTCGGGCGAGGATCGACTCGGAGCGCTCCCCTGGGCTCAGGCCGAGGGAATCGGCGAGCTCCGCGGTGTTGTACACGGCGCCGTCGATCGCGCAGACGATCCCTTCGACACCGCCACAGCCCGAGCTTGTGCCCAGCACGAGCGCCCCCGACGTCGTCACCCTCACCCCCGGACCGAGGTGCGCATTGGGCAGCGCCGCCGCGGCCCTGGCGCCGGCGCCTCCCCGACCGGGGTCGAGCACCCCTGCGATCGGGTGAATCATCCGGTCAGAGCTCCAGCAGGCGACCGTCGCCGGTCGGTCCAGGCTCGAGCAGAGCCTCACCGCGATGTTCGACCCATGCGTGGGCCGAGAACTCCGGCGCCGCGGTGACCCCGATCACCAGCGTCGTGTCAGCGCCGCGGCGGGCGAGGACAGTGGTCAGCACGAGGGAGCGCACCAGGCATCGCGAGTCGGTCGGAAGCAGGCGCAGAACCTTCACGACCGCCATCGCGTAGCGCCAGCCGCCACCGGCCTCGAGCTCCGCCTCACCTCCATCGACCATGTCCTTGCGGGCCTCCTCGCGGAGCAGCCCCACCGTCTCGGGCAGGCTATGCCGGTACATGAGCCAACGAGCCCGTGCATATGTGGCGAGGATCTCGGCGCCAAGACGAACTTTGTGCGCCCGCGGGAAGTCGAGGCGCGGGTCGCCTGAGGGGAGGGAAACGGGCTCGGCTCGCAAGGCGATCAGCCCGCCGGTGCCTTGAGCCGCTCGAGCAGTTCCCGCCCAATCTCAGCTGGACCTGTCTTCCTCGAATAGCGAAGCTCCAAGGCCCTCGAGTCCGAGGCCAGCATCGCTCCGACCCTGAGCAGCCGCCGCATACGCTCCGGCGCGCGCGAGACTCCGTCGAAGGTGGTCGCCATGAGGCTGTTCGGCAAACAGGTCCCGAAGCTCGGCTTTTCGGCGCTCTCGTCGGGCGCCAGGACGACAAAGGCCCGAATCGGCCGGGCCGCGCGCTCACCGCGGACCGGGACCAGGGTCTTGCGCTCGTCGACTTTCCACGGGCGCCCCGTAAGAAGCGAGTCCCCGACGTTGGCCGCCTGATCGTGGGGGACGCCCATAAGGGTCGTGCCCGGGTAGGCCGTCAGGTCGAAGGCGCCGGCGTCGAGCGCGAGAACGTCGTCGGAGAAGAAGGACGCTCCCTGAGCGATCAGAGAGACAGCCAAGGCGCTCTTCCCGGCGCCGGAGGGCCCGGCGAGGGCGATCACGCCACCGTCGATCGAGACCGCGCTCGCGTGAAATATCTCCAGCCCCTGGACGCTCGCGGTCAGCGGCAGGATCTGCCCCAGCACGTACCGTGGCCAGAGGTCGCCGTCGGCGTCGCCGACGGCGGAGTAGACGGACCGCCCGGAGTCTGCGATCAGGTGATCTCCGAAGCTCTCGGTCCGGATCAGGATCCCCCCTGAGGAGTGCTGGTGATACTCGAGCCTGAGGGGGCCCTCGCCGTCTCCGCCGAGCCTGGTCAGGGTCCCGCTCTCGCAGTGCTCCTGCAGCTCTTCGGCGTCCACCATCCGATGCTCGACGGAGCGCCTCCCGGCGGTCGTGGTCGGCGTATCGATCCCGGGCAGGCCAGCGTCTGAGGAGATCGCAAGGCCGAAGGCCCCCGGGGCGATCCCCTCCAGCTCCTTGGGCACAACTACCTTTGCCTCAGTACTCAATGATCGTTCCTTTGCGCTGGGCGACCTCGATGCCGCGTGCGAGGGCCCAAGTCGCCAGGGGCAGAAGCACCGCCGTGAATCCCACGAGCTTGAGCAGCGACGCCCAGACGGGTTCAGTAAGGGGAAGGTCCACCAACACGTAGCGGAGCAGGTTCACGGCGGGCGTGAAGGGCTGGACCTCCGAGACCCATTCGATCCAGCCGGGCAGCAGTTCGGTCGGGAAGTAGAAGCCCGAGACGAGGGCGATGCCGGCGATGATCATGCCAATTCCCGGCGCCTGCTTGAAGACGATCACCACGGCGGCGACCAGCAGGGCGATCGTTCCGAAAGAGAGCGCGGCGAGCACCCCGACCGGAAGCGCGAGGGGCACCGTGGCCCAGTGCAGGTCGAGGCCGAAGAAGATCGACGCCACCACCAGGGTCCAGGCGCCCAGGATCAACGCCTGAACGACCGGGAAGATCATCATCGAAAGGGCACCGCGAACCGGGCCGAACGGCGAGAGCAGGACCCGCTCGAAGGTGCCGGCGACGAGCTCGCCGCGAACGGCGGTGGACAGCGCCAGCGTCGACTGGATGACGGCAAGGATGACCAGGCCGACAACCACGTAGGAGAAATAGTCGTCGGAGGACTGGAACGTCTGCACGGTCAGAAGCCGCGACAGGTAATAGAAGAGCGCGATGCTGAAGATCGAAGACACGGCCTGCGAGAAGACCAGGGTCCGGTAGCTGAAGAAGATCAGCAGATCACGGCGGAAGATCGCCATGCTTGCCTCGAAATAGTCCCTCATCCTTTGTCCTGCACCTAGTGCAGGCGCCCCCCTTCGAGTGTCAGCTCGACGTCGAAATCCGCCTGGCCTGCCACCGACGGCGAGCACCAGAGCGCGGCGCCGCCACGATCCGTCACATCGCCCAGCAGGGCGCGCAGCAGTTCCGAGCCGTGATCGTCGAGGGAATTCAAGGGCTCGTCGAGGAGAACCAGGTCAGGCTCGTGTAGAAATGCCATCGCCAGCCGAACCCGCTGCCGCTGGCCCATCGACAGCCGATCCATGCGCCCCTCGCTCAGCTCGGTGAGATCGAGCCCCTCGATCATTCGATCGACGGCCGCTCCCAGTCGACGGCGGCCGAGGAGCGAGATCCTCCCCCAGAGCTCGAGGTGCTGCCTGACCGTTAGCCGCGCGTAGAGACCCCGGTCGCCGGCGGAGAGGAAGCCCATCCTGGCCTGAAAGGCGGCGCGATCGCGCCGCGGGTGAAGGCCGTCGAGGTCCACGATTCCGCTGTCCGGCATGATCAGCCCGGCGCAGATCCTCAACAGGGTGGTCTTGCCGATCCCGTTGGCGCCTCCGATCCAGGTCATCGTCCCCGGATCGAGGACCAGCTCCAGGTCGTCGAGGATCACCCGATCGCCCCACGACTTCCTGAGCTTGTGGACGGCCAGGATCTCACGCCAATCCTCCGACGAGCCGCCCAGCGTTCCGACTGTTTCCGCCTGCTCGAGTTCAGCTGCCCGACCCTCCATCAGCCGATGCCCTCGCTTTCGAGGTGCTCTGACACGGCGCTCACGAGGACGTCTGCCGGAATCGAGTCATCGGCCGTGAGTCGAAGCACCGGTGCCTCCTCGGCCAGCTTGGTCAGCATCGAAAACCGCCTCCGCTCCCGATCGCGGAGGTGCGGAAGGCCTATGGCCAACCCCCGCAGCGTTATGAAGCTCTCGGGGCGAATCTCGACCGACCTGGGACCGTCCTCGTGCCGGTCGAGGACAACCATCGCCGCCAACGGCGCGGGATCCGTGGCAGCCTTATCCACCGATACCCAAAGCTCATCTTCGAAGGTCGCCAGCGGTGAGCCGAGTTGCTCCGCCAAACCGCGGCGGCCGCTGTCGATATTGGCGAAAGGCGCGCCAGGGTAGGCAAGGAGGCGGTCCTCCTGCAGGTCGAGCGTGAGGACGTCATCGCAGAAGAACGTGGCCCCGGCGGCGACGAATTCCGCGGCGAGAGTGCTCTTGCCGCTTCCGGAGACGGCTGCAAACGCGAGCACGCCATCGCCCACCTGGACAGCGCTCGCATGGATGGCCTCCATGCCGGCCAGGACGCTTGCCATATAGGTGACCCAGTCGAGCAACACCCGCTGGGGCCCAAAATCGCCGCTCTCGAGCGGAGTGCAGGTCAGTACGTCAAGGTCGGCGGAGAAATGGAAGAGGTGCTCTCCGTGGACAACCAGGTGGTCATTTGCGCTCCCGCGTTCGACCGCCAGCTCGACACTGTCGGAGAGAAGGGTCCGGTGCACGAGGCCCTCACCTCCACCACTCCATAGCGAAAGCACGGCCTCCCGGGGCCGTGCTCGTGCTGCGATCTTGACCGGCTGGGCGGTGCGGTCCCCTGACGACTCAACTGCCAGCGGAAAATCGCAGGCGAGCTCGACGCCGTGGGCCCGATAACGACCGCGCGTCGCCTTCTTCGGAACCAGGGTGGAGACGCTCACACGCCACCAACGTTGGGCTCGATGGCCTACTTTCGACCAGGCGGCTCAGAGGCCCCGCTGCCCGAGCACGACCGGAACGGTTCGCAGCAGGATCTTGATGTCGAGCCAGAGCGACCAATTCGCCCCGTAGAGGTAGTCGATCTTGACCATCTCATTGAGCGGGATGCGGGCCGAGCCGAAGATCTGCCAGAGGCCGGTGACGCCGGGGGAAACCAGGAGACGGTGGCGGAATGTGCCCTCGATCAACTGGTCCTCATCGACGACGAGCGGCCGGGGGCCGACCAGAGACATGTCCCCCCGCAGGACGTTGAGGAGCTGCGGAAGCTCGTCGAGCGAGGTGCGACGCAGGAAGCGGCCGACGCGGGTGATCCGCGGGTCGTCCTCGATCTTGAAGAGCCCGCCGCCGGCCTCGTTGCGGTGCGAGAGGGCCGCTTTCTGCGCCTCGGCGCCGTCGACCATGGTGCGGAACTTGTAGATCTCGAAGACGTCGTCTTCGAGGCCGACGCGACGCTGGCGGAAGAGGACGGGACCGCGCGAGTCGAGCTTGACGGCGAGCGCGATCATCGCCATCAGCGGCGCGAGGAGGATCAGGATCAGCGTCGAGCCGAGGAGATCGAAGCTGCGCTTGATCAACCAGGACGAGCGGGAGAGGCCGTGGCGGCGGACACCGAGCAGCGTCGCCCCCTCGACTTCGTCGAACTCATAGGCGGACCCGACCACCTCGAAGAGCCGCGGCAGGACGCTGATCCGGACGCCGAAGCGCTTGACCACCCTGATCACGTGCAGGAGGCGCAGATCGGAGTCGCCGGTGCCGGGGGCGATCAGGGCGCGATCGACTTCGTGCTCGACGAGCAGCCCCTCGAGGTCGTCGAAGTGACCCAGCATCGGCAGCCCGTTGACGCTCGTGTCGTCGGGGTTGAGCGGGACCCGCCCGACGACCTCGGTGCTCGACCCGGTGCAGCGCTCGAGCTTGGTCGAGAGCCATGAGGCCGCCTCGGCGTTGCCGAGGATCACGCAGCGCTCCTCGGTCACCCGGCTGGCGGCGATTCGCCGCGCCAGGCCGCGACCGACCAGCATCAGAAGGAAGAGCATCCCCCAGAGGACGGCTGCCTGCGCGCGCCCGAAGGTTCCCTCGACGATCTTTTCTCCGGCGAGGAACGCCAGCAGCGTGTAGAGGGTCGCGACGGCGAAGATCGCCGGCGCCTCGTCGAGGGTGCGCTTGTGCAGCAGGTGCTCGTCGCGGTCATAGAGGCCGGCGAGCTTGCAGACCGGAATCACCATCGCCACCGCGACGATCGCCAGGGGCCCGAGGCTGTCCGCGCCGAGAACGACGATCGTTATGAAGAACGCCGCGGTCGCAGCGAGCACATCGGCGAAGGCGAGCAGGCGGCGGTAGGTCGCGTCGCGCGAGGCCGATGCCGAGGTCGCGTCGCCCTCGTCGACATCCTCGAACGCTCTCGACGTCGACATCCTGCTCCGGACGGTCTCTGGAGCCATCAAGGCCCGGCAACAGCCTGCGATGCCACCTGGGTTTGGTGGCGGCCCCTGCCGACTCGACCGCACCCGAGCGGTCGTCACCGCGTCGAAGATCTCCCCGAACGGTGTCTGTATCTGTCTCTAGCGCGTCGTGAGTCGACATGGGTCGCCGGCCAACCAACGCGCCTGGCCCGGCCCTGCTGGCAGAGATGGGTCGAAATTCCAACCCGTGGGGCTCTGGCGGGAGAGGTCTGGGCCGCCCTCAGCCGCAGGGCCACGACGACCCCGGGGATCAATACGACCCAGATGACGAGAGCTATTGCGGTCATGCGCTTTGCAGAGACCTCCCTCTATGGGAACTCTTCCCCAACCATCGGACGGCACACTTGCGGATCTGAGGAACAGGCATGAAATCGTCCAAAGCTCCTACCTCCAGGCACCGGATCGTGGAAACGCCACCGACACACTCCTGAAACGGGGCATCGACGCCGGCCAGATACACAGAGCGGACTCTTCGGGGAGCAGCCTCTCCGACGAGGTGGCCCGATGTCCACACGGGCCGGTGCAACAACTTCGACCGTTTCTCCAATTTGGGCCTTTTTCCCGGTCGAAGCCGCAGTCTTGAAGTCAAATAGACGGGAGATTGAAATTGCGCGACGCAGCGAACCAGTCGAAGGGCGACAGCGAGACCGACACCCGCCTCGTCCAGCGGGCCGTGCGGCGCGCCCAGGAGGGCGATCGCGAGGCCCTTCACTTCCTCTACGTCCGCTACGCCGCGGACCTGAACCGCTACGTCAACAGCTTCGTCAAGGACAGCCACGAGGCCGAGGACATCGTCCAGAACGTCTTCGCCAAGCTGATCACCCAGATCGGCAAATACAAGCAGCAGGACGTGCCCTTCACGGCCTGGATCCTGCGGGTCGCCCGCAACGCCGCCCTCGACCACATGCGGGCCCGGCGCGCGATCCCGACCGAGGAGGTGCGGGTCGCCGACAGCGGCGCCAGCCCAGGTCGGCCTCGACCGTGGCCGCGACCTGCGCCACGCTCTTGAGCTATTGCCCGAGGACCAGCGCGAGGTATTGGTCCTGCGCCACATCGTCGGCCTCTCGCCGCTCGAGATCGCCGACACGCTCGGCAAATCGGAGAGCTCCGTGCACGGCCTGCACCACCGCGGCCGCCGCACCCTCAAGTCCAGCCTCAGGGAGCTGGGCGCAGCGCCGGTCGTCGCCTGAGCTCTCGAGCCGAGTCGTTAAAGAGCGGGGAGCTCTCGAAGGAGCCCGTCGGGGAGGTTCCGGTCACGGGCGAGGCGACTTCGAGCGGCTCGTCGTCCATCGCCGCGTCCATGTCGGCGAGGTAGACGAGCACCGCGTGGGTGAGGATCTGGTCGACGGGGACCTGGTGCCTTGCGGCCTCGCGCTCGAGCGCCGCTTCGGTCTCGGCCTCGAGCGTCAGTTCGAGCGAGTCCTCCGCATCGCCGGGCTCGGGGCAGAAGAACGCCGGCGGCCGGATCGGCGCCCACTCCGACTTGAGACGGCGCATGTAATGGGCCAGGGCGGCGAGAAAACCTGCATGCAGATCGGGACCGAGCTGATCCTCGATGCCTCTCCTTGCGAATTTCCCGATTGTTACCTTCACCGGACTCTCCAGGCCAGAAACTAACCTGCGGTGCGACTTTTTTTAACAATTACCCAAAAGTAGTACTTAACCCAGACCTCTGGCACCTCGTGCAATACCTGTGCATTTGGCGCGACTTGAGCGCAGGTTCTAAATTTGGACGAATATTGGGCATTGACAATGGACGGGAGTTGCCTAGAGTCCCGCCGGTCAGTCAGCCTCTCCCAGGGCGATGTCCCTGTCCAGGCCGTTTGTGCCATCCGTTCGGATCTTCGGGGCAATTTGGGAGATTTTTTCTGAGCGGTGAAAACGGGAATTTTTCCTGATTAAAGAAAACTCGAGAAAGGCAGTCGGGAGGTACCTCGTGTCGGATTCAGCAAGCAAAGCAACAGACAGCCAGACCGACACCCGCCTCGTCCAGCGGGCCGTGCGGCGCGCCCAGGAGGGCGATCGCGAGGCCCTTCACTTCCTCTACGTCCGCTACGCCGCGGACCTGACCCGCTACGTCAACAGCTTCGTCAAGGACAGCCACGAGGCCGAGGACATCGTCCAGAACGTCTTCGCCAAGCTGATCACCCAGATCGGCAAATACAAGCAGCAGGACGTGCCGTTCACGGCCTGGATCCTGCGGGTCGCCCGCAACGCGGCCCTCGACCACATGCGGGCCCGCCGCGCGATCCCGACCGAGGAGGTCCGGGTCGCCGACACCGGCGCCACCCAGGTCGGCCTCGACCGCGGCCGCGACCTGCGCCAGGCTCTTGAGCTATTGCCCGAGGACCAGCGCGAGGTATTGGTCCTGCGCCACATCGTCGGCCTCTCGCCGCTCGAGATCGCCGACACGCTGGGCCGCTCGGAGAGCTCCGTGCACGGCCTGCACCACCGCGGCCGCCGCACCCTGCAAGTCCAACCTCCGCGAGCTGGGCGCAGCGCCGGTCGTCGCGCTCTGAGGAGCTTCGCCTAGCCGGCCGGGGTGATCCGGTAGACGTCGAAGACCGACTCGACGTTGCGCAGGCGGGAGATGCAGTTCTTGAGCTGGTCGGCGTCGCCGACCTCGACCACGAAGCGGTTTTTGACCATCGGGTGGTTGGTCGTGCAGCTGGCGCCGATGATGTTGATGCCGGTCTCCGAGAAGGTCCGCGAGAGGTCCTCGAGCAGGCGGGTGCGGTCGTAGGCGTCGATCTGGACCTCGACCCGGTAGGAGGATTCGTTCTCGCCGTCCCAGCTCACGTCGACGAACCGTTCCGGGTCCTTTTTCAGCGCCTTCAGGTTGCGGCAGTCCGTGCGGTGGATCGTGATCCCGCGGCCGAGGGAGACGTAGCCGGCGATCTCGTCGCCGGGCACCGGGCGGCAGCACTTGGCGAGCCGCACGGCGACCGAGCCCGCCCCCTTGACGGTGATCCCGTAGGTGGCGGCGTCCTTGGTCCGCCGCGCCTTGTCCTCGCCGCGGTCGGGGCCGGGGAGCGGGCCGTGCTCCTCGACCGCCTCGCCGGCCTTCAGCCGCTGCATGATCTTGTTGGCGACGGTCTTGGTCGAGATCTTGCCCTGGCCGAGGGCGATGTAGAACTCGGTCGCCTTCTGGTGGCCCATCTCGCGGATCACGTCGGCGAGCAGCGGCGAGCCGGCCACCTTCTGCATCGGCAGGCCGCGGGTGCGCAGAGCTTCCTCGAGCTTTTCGCGGCCGTTGCGCTCGGCGTCCTCGCGCCGCTCCTCTTTGAAGAAGGCGCGGATCTTGTTGCGGGCGCGGCTCGTGCGGACGAGCTTCAGCCAGTCGCGGGAGGGGCCGCGCTTCTGTTTCGCGGTCAGCACCTCGACGATGTCGCCGGAGCGCAGCTGGTAGTGCAGCGGCACGATGTTGCCGTTGACCTTGGCGCCGACGCAGCGGTGGCCGACGTCGGTGTGGACCGCGTAGGCGAAGTCGAGCGGCGTCGAGCCGCCGGAGAGGCTCTTCACTTCCCCCTTCGGGGTGAAGACGAAGACCTCGTCCTCGAAGAGGTCGACCTTCAGCGACTCGAGGAACTCGGCCGGGTCCTGGTCGCCCTCGGCCTCGACGAGCTGGCGCAGCCAGGTCATCTTCTCGCGCTGGGGGTCGGCGCCGGCGCCCTCCTTGTAGGCGACGTGGGCGGCGATCCCGTACTCGGCGAGGCTGTGCATCTCCGCCGTCCGGATCTGGATCTCGAGCGGTTTGCCCTCGGGCCCGATCACCGTCGTGTGCAGCGCCTGGTACATGTTGGCCTTCGGCATCGCGACGAAGTCCTTGAAGCGGCCGGGGAGCGGCTTCCAGACCGAGTGGATGACGCCGATCGTGCCGTAGCAGTCCTTGACCGAGCCGACGATCACCCGCATCGCGGTGAGGTCGAAGATCTCGTTGAACTCGCGGCCCTTCTTCGTCATCTTCGTGTAGATCGAGTAGAAGTGCTTGGCGCGGCCGGAGATCTCGGCCTCGATGCCGAGCTGGCGGAGCTCCGCGGAGAGGAAATCGCCCGCCTCGTTGACGTAGACCTCGCGCTCGTCGCGCTGCTGGGCGACGAGCTGTTTGATCTCCGCGTACTTGCGCGGGTGCAGGGTCGCGAAGGCGAGGTCCTCGAGCTCCCATTTGATCGCGTGGATTCCGAGCCGGTGGGCGAGCGGCGCGTAGATCTCCAGGGTCTCGCGCGACTTCGTCACCTGCTTCTGCTTGGGCAGCGCCCCGAGGGTGCGCATGTTGTGGAGGCGGTCGGCCAGCTTGATCAGGATCACCCTGACGTCGGTGGCCATCGCCACCATCATCTTGCGGTAGTTCTCGGCCTGGCGCTCGTCGCGGCTCTCGAAGGTGATCCCGGTCAGCTTGGTGACGCCGTCGACGAGCTGGGCGATCTCCTCGCCGAACTCCTCGCGGATCTCATCGAGGCTGGCGCTCGTGTCCTCGACCGTGTCGTGGAGGAGGGCGGCGCAGAGGGTCTCGGTGTCGAGCCGCATCCCGGCGCAGATCTGGGCGACGCCGACCGGGTGGGTGATGAACTCGTCGCCGGAGTAGCGGCGCTGGTCGGCGTGCCGGTCGCAGGCGAAGTCGAAGGCGTGCTCGATCGCGGTCCGGTCGATCGTCGCCAGGGCGACGGCGACGCCGCCGCCGTTCTCGGCCTCGGGCGAGTCGAACTCCTCGACCACGGCGAAGAGGTCGGCGAGGAGCTCGCTGCGATCTACGTCTGTTTGCGTCCTTCGAGGTATTTGCGACCCTCCTGATATCGGGCGTCGTAGGCGCGATATGCCTCCGATCGCTCCAGATCGGTCCCCTCTGAGGATACGACCCCGACGCGTCCGCGGCCACCGTCGGGGGTCCCCTGCACCAAGCCGAGCTCGGCGAGGACGGCGAAGCAGCGCGCCGCGCCCTCGGGGGAGCGCGGGTGCGGGCCGCCGCCGAGCAGGGCCTCGTGGAGGTCCCTCCCCCCCAGCTCGCCGCCGGCGTCGCGCAGGTCGCGGAAGACGCCGGCGAGGACGGCGCGCCGGGCGTAGCGGTCCTCGAGCGCGCCGAGGGCGAAGCGCCGCTCGGCCTCCCCCCAGGCCGGGTGCAGGTAGCCGCTCCCCTCCGCGGGGGCCTGCGCCGCGAGGCGCTCGAGCTGCTCGGAGGGCGCCGGGTCGACGAGGACGACGTGCTCGAAGCCCGCCGCCAGGCCCGGCTCCAGCTCGAGCTCCGCGTATTCGGCGAGCCGGGCGCCGGTCCGCGCCATCGGCTCCCGCCGCGGCAGGTCGGCGACCAGGCCGAGGACGGAGGCGCCGCTGGAGGCGAGCTCGGCGAGGGTCGCGGCGGCCGAGCCCGAGACCGGCCGGATCGCCCGCTCTCCCTGACCCGGGCCCGGATCCGGGGTGAGGCGTCGATTTAGTCCCCAGAGGAACTCTTTTGACGACTCGGTTCCGGGCCGCGGGCGAGCTCGGCCTCGAAGCGCTCCCACCAGGCCTCTTCGGCGCCGGCCTCGGCCGCCGCCTCGTGCGGGTAGAGCTCGTTGAGGACGACGCGCGGCTCGACGGCGCCGTTCCAGTGGTTGACCTCGAGCCGCACCGCCGCGTCGACGGGGTCGTCGGCGCCGACGCCGAGCTTCGAGCGGCCGAAGGAGACGCCGAGCGCCCGGTGGGCGCCGCTGTGGAGGTTGAAGCGGGCGTGGGCGCCCTCCTTGCCCATCGGCCGCACGTCGCGGACGCGGGCCGCGGGGACCAGCAGCCGCACGCCCGGGTTGCCCATCCCGAACGGCGCCAGCCGGCCGAGCTCCTCGGCGAGGTCGAGGCCGAGGTCGGCGCCGCCGACCATCGCGTCGATGCGCGCGGTCTTCGCCAGGTCCTCGGGGCCGAGCACCGCCGCCGCGTGGGCGGCGAAGGCCTCGCGGAAGGCGTCGAGGCTCGCGGCCTCCAGGGCCAGGCCGGCGGCGGCGCGGTGGCCGCCGAAGGTGGTCAGGTGCTCGGCGCAGGCCTCGAGGCCGGCGAGCAGGTCGAAGCCGGGGATGCTGCGCCCCGAGCCGCGCCCTCCCCCCTCGCCGTCGAGCGAGATCACGATCGCCGGCCGGTGGTGGCGCTCGGCCAGGCGCGAGGCGACGATCCCGATCACGCCCGGGTGCCAGCCCTCGCCGGCGACGACGATGGCCGGCGCCTCGCGCAGGGCGTCGGGGAGGTCGCGCAACGCCTTCTCGGCGGCGTTGGAGACCTCGCGCTCCGTCGCCCGCCGCTCGCCGTTGGCCCGGCTCAGCTCGTTGGCGATCTCGGCCGCCCGCCCGGGGTCCTCGGTGAGGAAGAGCTCGACCCCGGCGTCCGCCCGGTAGAGCCGCCCCGCGGCGTTGATCCGGGGCGCCAATTTGAAGGCAAGGTCGCCCTCGTCGATGCGGGTCGGCTCGCATTTCGCGGCTTCGATCAAGGCCTTGATCCCGGGCCGCTTCATCAGCCGCACCTGCTCCAGCCCGCGCTTGACCAGCGACCGGTTCTCCCCCACCAGCGGCACGACGTCGGCGACGGTCGCCAGGGCGACGAGGTCGAGATCGTCGTCGAACTGGTCGGTCGGGTCCCTCGGCGCGCATTCGCGAGATTCCAGGGGACCCGCGGTCCCGCAGAGCGCACTCACTTCGAACCGGATGAGACCGGTCGATCTCCGGATGCAGGATCGGGCAGTCGGGAAGCTCGTCCGCCGCCTGGTGGTGGTCGGTGACGATCGCGTCGATCCCCAGCGACTTCGCCAGGGCGACCTCCTCGACCGCGGTGATCCCGCAGTCGACGGTGACCAGGAGCTTCGTCCCCCGCTCGGCGAGCAGCTCGACGTTGGCCGGCGTCAGCCCGTAGCCGTCGGCGATCCGGTCGGGGATCAGCCAGTCGCACTCGGCCCCCAGCTCGCGCAGGGTGGCGACCAGGATCGAGGTCGCGCAGACGCCGTCGACGTCGAAGTCGCCGTGGACGGTGATCCGCTCCCCCGCCTCGATCGCCGCCGCGATGCGCTCGACGACGGCGCCCATCGAGCCGAACTCGCCGGGGTCGTGGGACTCGTCGGCCTCGAGGAAGGCGAGCGCCTGCTCGGGCGTCCGGTAGCCGCGCCGGACGAGGGTGATCGCGACCGGCTCGCTCAGGTCGAGCTTCTCGGCCAGCTCCCGCGCCTCCGCGTAGGAGTAGGGATCCGCGCGGTATGCCCTGATCGTCTCAGCCACCCACCCAGGCTGGCGCCGGGACCAGACGGATTTCCGCGCCCCGCAGCTCCCAATTTGCAGCGAGTCCGAGCGGGCGCACTGCCGCCGCCCGGCTTCCGTATACCCTGCGGGCCGTTATGGGGGCAGGGTGGATTGGACGCCGAGGTTGGGACAGGATGGCGGGCAGAGCGCGGAGGCCGATCCGCAAGCTCCCCCATCTCGTCCTCGTCGCGGCGCTCGCCGTGGTCGTGCTCGACCAGGGGGCGGCGACAGCGCAGCATCGGGACACGCAGTCGCTGATCGCGCCGCCCGGCCACTGCGCCGCAGAGAACGACTTCGAAGCCCCGGCCGAGGTGCAGCAGCGAGCGATGCTCTGCATGACCGCCTACGCCCGGCGCCAGGCCGGGCTGGCGGGACTGTCCGCCGCCGTAAAGCTGGAACTGTCGGCGGCAGCCAAAGCTGGGGACATCCTGGGCTGCAACAGCTTCAGCCACCTCGCCTGCGGCCGCAGCTTCACCTACTGGCTGAAGGCCTACAACTACCTCCCCGCACCCTGCTGGGCCGTGGGAGAGAACCTCGCCTGGGGAACCGGCCGGGAGGGAACGGTGCGCTCGGTCTTCCGCTCCTGGATGCACTCGCCGGGGCATCGCCACGACATCCTCGGCGACTTCAGCCAGATCGGCATCAGCATGCAGATCGGCGACCTCGACGGCCAGAGCGCAGCTCACGTCTGGACGCAGGATTTCGGCTCCCACTGCCGGGGGCGACACTCTCGGCGATAACGCCTCAAGCAAGAAGCCGTCCTAGGCGACGTCTGCGCTTGCTGTATTACATTGCTCTTACAGATGCCGCAAGCGGAACGCAAACCTTCATCGGACGCCCGGTGGAGCGTAAGCGGTAGCTGCAATCGAGTGACCTGGTCACGAATCGCCGCAGCGAGCTCGCACGGCACCGACAGCGTTCATCCGCCTCGCCGAGCGCTACGTTGACGAGGGGACGCGTATAGACGAGCACCCCGGCATCGTCTTCCGCAGCGGGCCGACCGGGCGCCGGGCGGCCCTGGCGGGCGGGCCGGACGTCTGGGAGGTGATCACGACCCTCAAGGGCACCGAGGAGCGTGGCGAGGAGGCGATCGTCGCAGCCGCTCGGCTGCTCGACCTCACCCAGTCGCAGGTGCGGACCGCTTTCCGCTACTACGCCTCCTATCCGGACGAGGTCGACGAGCGCATCAGGCAAAACGTCGAGGAGGCCGACGCGGCTGAAGCTGCCTGGCGTCGCGAAGGCGCCCTCGCTGAAGAGAACGCGGGCGTGACCCCGCCGGATGGGCAAGGCTTACCCCTCGCCGTCTGCGGGCAAGAACGGTCCGTGCTCGGCCTCCAGGGCGGCGATCTCCTCCTCGGTCGCCTCGCGCTCGTCCTTGCCGAGCATGGCTTTCCAGGAGGTGTCGCGGGTGATCACGAACTCGTTGGCGTTGCGCTCCTCGGTGATGATGAACTCACCCTCAAGGGCGCCGCTGACCTTGATGTGCGCGGGCTGCTCCATCACCGAAAATCATGGCAGACATGGCGGCGGGGGTCGTTTGACAGCGTCGTGCGCCGGACGCCCGGCGTTGACCGATCGAAATAGGCCTGCTCTTGGCCGGTGCGGGTGCCGATCGCCCAGACGACGGCGAGGCCGATCGCGACGCCGGGGATCGCCAGCAGGGCGGTGGCGAGGTCGGTGTCGCCGAGGCTTTTGCCGGTGATCGCGGTGACGATCATCCCGAAGGTGACGGCGCCGATCACGGCGCCGAGGAAGGCGCCGACGATCCCCTGCCAGAAGCGGTCCTCGGGCAGGAAGACGGTGAAGTGCCAGAGGGCGATCCCCATCGTGAAGAAAACGAGCAGTGCCATCAGTCGGTCGCCTCCACTATCTGTTCCTCCCGTGCTTGCGCCGCCGCTGGCGTTTTTCGCGTCGCTGCGCGTTGCGTTCGCGGCGTTCGGCCGAGGCTTTTTCGGCGGCCTCCTTGGCGCCGTTGTTGACGCCGCCCGGGCCGTCGCCCGCGGGGCCCTCGTCCTCGCGCTCGGCGGTCGCCACGGCGCCCGCCGACGGCGCCGCCTCGGACTCGGCGGCGGTGCCGTCGCCGGCCTCCGCTTCGGTCTCGGAGTCGTCGGCGAGCTTGGCGAGCTCGGTGTCGTCGGCGAAGGCGGGGACGGTGCCGTCGAGCGCCGCGATCCGCTCGCGGCGGCGGATGAAGCCGGGCTCCCGTTCCTTCCACGCGGTCAGCACCGGCGAGGCGATGAAGATCGACGAGTAGGTTCCGGAGAGGATCCCGACCAGCATCGCGAAGGCGAAGTCCTGCAGGGTGGCGCCGCCGAAGATCAGCAGCGAGACGACGCCGAGCAGGGTCGTGAAGCTGGTCGCCAGCGAGCGGGTCATCACCTCGCTCATCGAGCGGTTGACGATCTGCGAGAACGCAGCCCGCGGCATGCGCGGCATGTTCTCCCGGATCCGGTCGAAGACGATGATCGTGTCGTATAGGGAGTAGCCCAAAATGGTCAGGAAAGCGGCGACCGTTCCGCTCGTCACCTCCCGGCCGGTTAGCGAGTAGACGCCCGCTGTGATGAGGATGTCGTGGAAGATCGCGATGACCACCGGGACGGCGAACTTGGGGTCGAACCGGAAGGCGACGTAGGCGCAGATCACGAGCAGCGAAAAGACCAGTGCCTTGAGGGCGCTGTTCGCCACCTGTTCGCCGAAGGTCGGCCCGACGCTGGTGCTGTCGAAGCCGTTCTCGACGATTTGGTACTTGGCCTGGAGGGCGGCGTTGGCGGTGTCGACCCGGTCGGGTTCCAGGGTCCGGGTCTGGATCTGGAAGACGTTGTCGCCGAATTCGGGGTCGGAGACCTGCTGGATCTGCTCCGAGGCGATCCCCGCCCCTTCCAGCGTCTGGCGGACGCCTTCCTCGTTGGTCGGCTTGACCAGGGCGACCTTGATCCGCGTCCCCGACTCGAAGTCGATGCCGAAGTTGAGCTGCTCGGTGGCGAGGGCGAGGGCGCCGACGATCAGGATGCAGCCCGACAGCGAGAAGAACCAGCGGCTCGCCCCCATGAAGTCGAAGCGCCAGCGCTGCTTCTCGTTTTTGGTCACGCCGAGGACGGCGGGCGAGTTGAGGAACCGGGTGCGGCTCATGCTGCCGAGCAGCGCCTGCGTGAAGACGACCGCGGTCAGCAGCGAGACGATCGTGCCGACGCCGAGGACGAAGGCGAACCCTTTGACCCCCGCCGTCGCCAGGACGAAGAGGATGAACGCGGTCAGCAGGGTGACGACGTTCGCGTCGATGATCGTCGAGATCCCGCGTTTGTAGCCGGCGGAGATCGCCGCGGACATGGATCTCCCTGCCCGGACCTCCTCTTTTATGCGCTCGAAGATGACGATGTTGGAGTCGGCGGTGACGCCGATCGTCAGCACCAGCCCCGCGATCCCCGGCAGCGTCAGGGTGATCGGGATCAGTTTGATCAGGGCGAAGAAGATCACCCCGTAGGCGCCGAGGGCGAAGACCGAGATCAGCCCCAGCACGCGGTAGAAGACGAGCAGGAAGACGATCACCGCGATCAGGCCGATGACGCCGGCCTTGACGCCGGCGTGCAGCGCCTGGGTGCCGAGCGTCGCCGAGACCTGGGTCTGGCTGATCAGCTTCAGGTCGATCGGCAGGGCGCCGATCTGCAGGAAGGTGGCGATGTCCTGCGCTTCCTGGACGCTGCGGAAGCCGCCGGAGATTTCGGCGCCGGTGCGGCCGTCGATCCCGTCCGGGTTCTGGGCGAAGTTGATGATCGGCCGCGTCTTGACCTGGTTGTCGAGGACGACGGCGAAGTGGCCGGAGAGCGCTTCGGCTTCTTCGCCGCCGGCCAGGCCGATCGCCTGTTCCTGGCCGCGCTGGGCGATCCGCCGGGTGACGTCGTGGAAGGCCGAACGGCCGCTGTCGGTGAATTCGAAGTTGACGGTCGCGTTGTGCTGGGAGTCGAATTCCTGCTTCGGGTTGGTGATTTCCGTTCCCGAGAGCGCCGGTTCGTCGTTGATCGCGAACCAGCCTTCCTGCGCTTCGTCGTCGATCGGTTCGCCGTCGGAGTTCTGCGCCGCTTCGGAGACGACGATCGTGCCGACCGGGACCTTGATCACTTCGCCCTTGTGGGCGCGTTTGCGGCCGCTGACGTCGATGTAGAGGTCTTCGACCTTGTTCTCGGGGCCGGCGACCAGGTCGTGGGAGTCGTTTTCCTTGAACAGGTAGTAGCGCGGCTTGGTCGTCGAGCAGTGGGTGCAGTTCTTGACCGCTTCCTGTTCGGAGGCGAGCTTGACGGCGCCGTAGGCGCTCGGGAAGGCGCCGGAGAAGACGAGACGCTGGTTGGTCGGCTTTTTCGGCGGCCGGCCGGCTTCCTTCCATTCCTTTTCGGCTGCTTTCAGCGGCCCGGGCGGCGGCTGGCGGCCGGGGTGGCTGGCGATCGCCCTCTCGCGGCCGAGCAGGTTCGGCTCCCAGTCGTAGAAGTAGAGCTGGGCGGTGGTGCCGACCTGTTCGATCGCCCGTTCGGCGTTGGTGACGTCGGGGAGGCTGACCGAGATCTCGGTTTCCCCCAGCCTCGAGACCTCGGGCTCGGAGACGCCGAGCTGGTCGATCCGTTCGCGGATGATCTCGATCGAGGTGTCGATGTCGGCGCCCGACACTTCCTTGGTCTGGCCGGTCGGCGTGCCCTGGTAGACGAGCTCGACGCCGCCCTTGAGGTCGAGGCCGAGGCGGGTCGGCTTGTTGGCGATCACAAGGGCGGAGACGATCACCAGCCCGAGCACGAAGAGCAGTACGAAGAAATGACGGCGCCGCTTCCCCATGTGCCCTGTCTCAGCTCTCCGGGGTGAGGACGATCAGCAGGCCGCCGTCCTCGTCGTAGGCCGGGAAGACGTCGGCGACCGCCTCGGCCGGGAGGTCGCCCTCGGCGTTGACCGAGACCCGCTTGCCGAGCGAGCGCACGCCCCACTCGAGCGAGGTCTCGATCGGGTCCGTCTCGCCGTCGCCGTCGAGGTCGGCGACCTTGCCCCCTTCGCCGGCCTCGCGCCACTGGAGGCCGAGGACTTCTTTGACCGGGCGGCCGATCACGTCTTCGTCGGAGAGCCCGGTGAGCTCGAAGCTGCCGCGGCCGGCGTCGATCACCCTCGCCTGCTTGTCGCAGACGAAGAAGGCCGCGTTGGGCGCCGGGTAGTAGTCGTCGAGCAGCTCGAAGACGAAGCCGAAGCCGCATTTCGTGCAGCCCTTCGGCCGGGTGCTGAACCCGGCCGTGCGTTCGGCGCTGGCCTCCCTATGGCCACAGTTGGGGCAGATGAAGAACGGCATCCCATGCCAGATTACTGAGAGTCGGCCAAAAGCTTTGCGGTCGCGGCCTAGAAGAGGCTCGTGGCGCCCTCGGGTGCGGGAATCCCCAGATGCTCGAAGGCCCTCTCGGTCAGCACCCGGCCGCGCGGGGTGCGCTTGAGCAGGCCCTGCTGGAGCAGGTAGGGCTCGAAGATGTCCTCGATCGTGTCGGGCTCCTCGCCGATCGCGATCGCCAGGGTCGAGAGGCCGACCGGGCCGCCGCCGAACTTGGTCGCGACGGTGTCGAGCAGGGCGCGGTCGGAGCGGTCGAGGCCGCCGGCGTCGACCTCGAGCATCTCCAGGGCCGCGGTCGCGACCTCGGTGTCGATGGTCCCCTGGCCCTTGACCTGGGCGAAGTCGCGGACCCGCTTGAGCAGGCGGTTGGCGACGCGCGGGGTGCCGCGCGAGCGGCCGGCGATCGTCTCCGCGCCGGCGCTGTCGATCTCGACTTCGAGGATCCTCGCCGAGCGCTCGACGATCTGCGCCAGGTGGGCGGCGTCGTAGTGCTCGAGGCGGTGGCAGACGCCGAAGCGGTCGCGCAGCGGCGTCGTCAGCAGGCCGGCGCGGGTGGTGGCGCCGACCAGGGTGAAGGGCGGCAGCGGCAGGGTCACGGTGCGGGCGCCCGCCCCCTGGCCGAGGACGACGGGCAGCTCGCCGTCCTCCATCGCCGGGTAGAGGGTCTCCTCGACGGCACGGCCGAGGCGGTGGATCTCGTCGATGAAGAAGACGCTGCCCGGCTCCAGCGAGGTGAGGAAGGAGGCGACGTCGGCCTTGCGCTCGAGGGCGGGGCCGGCGGTCTGGACCATCGGCACGCCGAGCTCGGCGGCGACGATGTGGGCGAGCGAGGTCTTGCCCAGCCCCGGCGGGCCGGCGAGCAGGACGTGGTCGAGCGGCTCGCCGCGGCCGCGCGCCGCTTCGATGAAGATCGTCAGCTGCTCGGTCACCTGCACCTGGTTGACGAAGTCGGCGAGCGTCGGCGGCCGCAGCGAGCGGTCGAGGTCCTCGTCGGGGATGTCGGCCCGGGCGTCGTGGATGCGGACCTCCGCGGCGGGCAGATCGTCGATCCCCGGGGTGCGGATGCGGTTCGGGTTGATCGCCGGGTCCTCGCTCACGCGGCCTTCCCCGTCCCCGCCTTGCGCAGGGCGCCCGAGATCAGCTCCTGGGGATCGTCGCCCTGCAGGCCGTCGAGGAGCTGCTCGGCCTCCAGCGGCGCGTAGCCGAGGTTGACGAGGCCGTCGCGGGCGAGGTCGCGGGCGTCGCCGCCCTCGACCAGCGCCTCGACCACCTGCTCCTCGAGCGAGCCGGCGATCTTGTCGCGCAGCTCGACGATGATCCGCTCAGCCGTCCGCTTGCCGATCCCGGGGACCGCCTGGAAGCGTTTCGCGTCGCCGGCGGCGATCGCCCGCAGCAGCTCGCGGGCGGGCCCGCCGGAGAGGGTCGCGATCGCGACCTTGGGGCCGACGCCGCTGACCGAGACCAGCTCGCCGAAGAGGTTGCGCTCCTCCTCGGAGGCGAAGCCGTAGAGGGCAAGGGAGTCGTCGCGGGAGATCAGCTCGGCGTGCAGGAAGGCCTCGGAGCCGGCCGCCGGAACGGCCTTCAGGGTCTCCGAGGAGACGGTCAGCCGGTAGCCGACGCCGTTGGCGTCGAGGACGACGTGGTCGGGGCGCCGGACGACGACCTCGCCGCGGACCGCGGCGATCACCCTGCCACCCGCTCCCGCGCCTCCGTCGCCGCTTCGACCGCCTGGCGCCTGCCGGCCCCGCCGCCGTGGCAGATCGCGACCGCGAGGGCGTCGGCGGCATGGTCGGGGGTCGGCGGGTCGGGCAGCCCGAGCAGGGTGCCGACCATCCGCTGCACCTGCTTCTTGCCGGCGCCGCCGGAGCCGCAGACGGCCATCTTGATCGCCTGCGGCGTGTAGGTGAAGCAGCCGACGCCGCGCTCGGCGGCGGCCAGCATCGCGACCCCGCTGGCCTGGCCGACGGCCATCGCCGAGCGCACGTTCTTGCCGAAGTAGACGTCCTCGATCGCCATCGCCCGGGGCTCGTGCCAGGCGAGCAGCTCCGAGAGCGAGCCGTGGATGCGCTCGAGACGGCGCTCGAGCGCCAGGTCGGAGGGTGTTTCGACGACGCCGCCGTCGAGGGCGACCATGTTGTTGCCCTCGACCCGGACGACGCCGAAGCCGAGATTGGCTGCGCCAGGGTCGATCCCCATCACGACTTGCATGGGAAGGGATTCTGGGCCGAAGCTCGGATGCCTTCCGGTGCGCCGCCTCCAGGTCGCCGCTCGGAACTTTGACCGGCCTATAGCGCGGTCAAAGTTCCGAGGGCCTTCACTCGTCTAGGCGGCGAGCTCGGTGAGGATCTCCTCGGGGATGTCGAAGTTGGCGTGGACCTCGCTGACGTCGTCGTTGTCGTCGAGCTCGTCGAGCAGGCCGAGCAGGGCCCTTGCGTCGCCCTTGCCCACCTCCACCGTGTTCTTCGGCTCCATCGTCACGGCGGACGACTCGATCTCCACCCCGGCGCCCTCGAGGGCCTCGCGCACGCCGCTCAGGGCGCTCGGCTCGCTGAGGATCCGCAGGAGGTCGCCGTCCTCGCTGACGTCCTCGGCGCCGGCGTCGATCGCCGCGATCACATCGTCCTCGCCATAGCGGGAGCCGTCGACCGTGATCACGCCGCGTTTCTCGAAGATCCAGGCAACCGATCCCGGCTCGCCGAGGTTGCCGTTGTGTTTGGTGAAGGCGAGGCGAACGTCGGCGGTCGTGCGGTTGCGGTTGTCGGTCAGCGCCTCGACCAGGATCGCGGCGCCGCCCGGCCCGTAGCCCTCGAAGAGGACGTGCTCGATCGCCGCCGCGTCGGCGCTGGCCCCGGTCCCGCGGTCGATCGCCCGCTGGATGTTTTCCTTGGGCATCGAGGCGTCTTTGGCCTTCTGCACGGCGGTCGCCAGGGTCGGGTTGCCGTCGATGTCGCCGCCCCCGTCGCGGGCGGCGACGATGATCGCCCGCGCCAGCTTCGAGAACAACTTGCCGCGTTTTGCGTCCGCGGCGCCCTTCTTGTGTTTGATCGAAGACCACTTCGAATGACCCGACATGCCTGTCATTCTATGAGCACCGCGATGGCCGCACTCCCTGACAGCAACAGCGTCGGCAAGAGCATCTCGGCCAGCCTGATCTTCGTCGCGATGCTGCTCGCGGCGCTCTCGCTCTGGACCGTGCTGCCGCTGAGCTGGCTCTACATCGGCTCCAAGGTCTCCCATACGCAGTTCCCGGCCGAGGCCCCCTACCTCGTCGTCATCGCCGGCCTCAGCGCCTCGATCGTCGTCGTCGCCTGGCTGATCAGCCGCCTCAACCGCCTCTACGTGCAAATCACCGGCACCAACCGGCTGGCGCCGATGCGGCCGGCCTGGATGCGCAGCATGCGCGACACCCAGTTCCAGGCGGGGACGACGACCGTCGTCGAGGCCGTGCTGATGGGCTCGGTCCTGCTCGCCGGCCTGGCGCTGTCGATCTGGTTCTTCCTGCTCGCCGGCTCGCCGATCCCGAACCAGTAGCCGAAAGTGCCCGAAACAGGGTCCCGCGGAGAGGACGCCCGCGCTACCCTTGGCCGATGCGTCGTCCGACTCCATCGATGGCGGTGGCGGTGGTCGCGCTGGTCCTGGCCGCGGTCGGGACCGCCGCCGCGACACGGGTCGTCGTCGTCCACGACGGCGGCGCTCGGCAGAGCGCCGAGACCCCCCGCAAGGCCGAGAGGGCGAAGGCGAAGAAGGCGAAGCGAGGGCCGCGCGGCAGGCGGGGCAAGACGGGCAGGCGGGGGCCGATCGGGCTCCGTGGAGCAGCCGGGATCGACGGCCCGAGCGGGCGCCGGGCCCGGCCGGGCCGCAGGGGCCGGCCGCCACGAAGCTCTTCTACGAAGGCGCGGAGGGCGACGCCTCGGTGCGCTCGGCAGGCGGCGTCGACGGGCTGACGATCTCGGCCTCCTGCGCGCAGAACTCCGAAGTCCCCGAAATGCGGCTCTGGCCACCTCCAGCACGGACGGTGAGATCGACGCCTATCTGATCGAGGCGGAAACCGCCACAGGCACAGCGAGCGGCGCCCAGCGCACCCTGCCGGCGGGGGTTACAGAAAACTCTTCAAGGTCGCGCCCCTGCCCGGCCACGCCAAGCCCGTCGGCGTGCAGCTCACCTACCACGACGCGAGCCGCGTGATCAGCCTGCAGCTCGACATGATCTCGAGCGACCTGACGAGCCGCTGCCGGCTCTGGGGCACCGCCGTCCCCTCGAGCTGAGCGCCTCAGACGACGAGCCGCCCGCAGGCCCGTCGTTAGATATCTAACACCCGGCTCCGGGCGACTTTTCATTCCGGGGTTGCGGCGCTAGCTTTCTAGATATGCGACTGCCGAGCCCTTCGATGATCATCGCGGTCGTCGCCGTCGTCTTCGCCACGGTCGGCAGCGCCGCCGCCACCAATGTCCTGGTACGCGGTGGCCCGGCAAAGGTCGAACGCGTCGTCGTCTACAAGAAGAAGGGGCACAGGCAAAAGCGCGGGCCGCGCGGGCGACGCGGGCAGCGCGGCAAGCAGGGGCCGACCGGGCGGGCCGGCCTGAACGGGGCGCCGGGCCTGAACGGGACGCAGGGGCCACCGGGGCCGCCAGGGACCGTCGGCGACGCGGATCGACTACGAAGGGCACCAGACGCGACAACACGGTCGACCGTGGCACAGCATCGGCGACGCTCGAAATGATCAGCCGCTCTGCATCAGCAACTCCGGGGGCAAGACCCATCTGCGATCCTCAGTGTCAAGTCAAGCGTCCCCGCCACTGCTCACCTACTCGACAATTCAGGGGCCGTCTACCACGAGCGATAGGAAAGAACTGTCGCCCGGCGGTCAGAAGCCACCCTGGTCGATTCCGAACCCCCACTGGGCGAATCCACTTCCGAGGTGGCTGAGATGGTGTACAGGAAGTCGAACGAAGTCGATCACCGCACAGCTGGCCATGATCCCCGGACGACGGCACCGAAACCTGCTCAGATGAACGGCACCGCAGTCCCGGCGAGCTAGACGACGAACCTGCCGTCTTCCTGCATGACCTCGCCGTCGACCTCGAGCTTGCCGCCGAGGCGCAGGTCGCAGACGAGGTCGGTGTGGACGGCGGACTCGTTGGTGCCGCCCGACTCGGGGTAGCTGGCGCCGACCGCCATGTGGACGGTGCCGCCGATCTTCTCGTCGAGGAGGACCTCGCGGGTGCCGCGGTCGATCGCGTAGTTGGTGCCGATCCCGAGCTCGCCGAGGGTGCGGGCGCCCTCGTCGGTGTCGAGCAGCTTGATCAGGAACTCCTCGCCGCGCTCGGCGCTCGCGTCGACGACCCTGCCGGCCTCGAACTTGAGGTGGACGCCGGAAACCTCGCGGCCGCCGATCACCGCCGGCAGGTGGAAGCTGACCTCGCCCTCGACCGAGTCCTCGACCGGCCCGGTGAAGAACTCGCCGTCGGGCATGTTGTGCTCGCCGTCGCAGGGGATGAACGTGCGGCCCGCGATCCCCAGCCTGATGTCGGTCCCCGGCGCCGTCACGCGGACCTCCTCGCGGCCCTCGATCCAGCCGGCGAGCCGCTTGCACTCCTCCGAGGCCCGCTTCCAGGCGGAGAGCGGGTCGGAGTCGTCGGCCAGGCAGGCGCCGAAGTAGAAGTCCTCGTAGTCGGCCATGCTCATCTCCGCCTCGGAGGCGTAGGCGCCGGTCGGGAAGAGCGTGTAGCACCAGCGGTAGGCGCCTTCGGCGCTGCGCTTCATCGACCTCGACATCAGCTCGCCGGTCGCCGCCTGGCGCCGGGTCTGGCGCTCGGGCGGGACGGCGGAGAGCTCGCGGGTGTTGGTGCTGGCGCCGACGGAGATGCGGACGTCGGCGTGGTCGACCATCCATTCGGAGACCGGCGAGACCCAGTCGATCTGGGCGTCGCCGGCGAGCTTGAAGTAGGCGGCCGCCTGGCCGTCGATGCCGACGTTGAGGACCGGGTTGCCGCCGGCCTTCAGCGTCTCTTCGTAGATCGCCAGCAGCAGCGGCTCGGCGGCGGAATCGCCGTCGATGACGACGGTGTCGCCCTCCCCCACCTTGGTCGAGTAGCCGACCAGGATCTTCGCCAGGTTCTCCACTCTGGGGTCTCTCAACTCTCAGCCTCCTCGCGGTCGCGCTCTCTCTGGCGCGCCGTCGTCGCCATCGCCATGAACAGGGCGTGCAGCCGCGGGTCCTCCGTCAGCTCCGGGTGGAACGCGCAGGCAAGCACGCCTTCGCCGCGAATCGCCACCGGGTGCCCTTCGTAGGACGCTATCGCCTCGACTCCGGGGCCGTGGCGCCGCACCCACGGGGCGCGGATGAAGACCGCGCGCAGCGGCTCGTCGCCGATCCCCTCGACCTCGATCTCGGCCTCGAAGCTCTGCAGCTGCCGGCCGAAGGCGTTGCGCTCGGCCGTCGCGTCGATCAGCCCCAGGTGCTCGCTGTCGCAGACGATCAGCCCGGCGCAGGTGCCGAAGACGGGACGACCGTCCTCATGGTGGGCGCGGATCGCCGGCTCCAGGCCCGCCGCCGCGATCCCCTTCGAGATCGTCGTGCTCTCCCCCCCGGGGATGACCAGGCCGTCGAGATCGTCGAGGTCCCCCGGCACCCTGACCTCGAGGGCCTCGGCGTCGAGCTGGCGCAGCATTCGCAGGTGGGCTTCGAACCCGCCCTGGACGGCTAGGACGCCGATCCGCAGCTCAGGCTCCGCGGTCCTGGAGCAGGGCGTCGGCGGCGGCAAGCTCGGCGATCTCCAGCCCCGCCATCGCCTCGCCGAGCCCGGTCGAGGCGGCGGCGACCCGCTCGGGGTCCTCGAAGTGGGTGGTCGCCTCGACGATCGCCTTCGCCCGCCGCTCGGGGTCGGCGCTCTTGAAGATCCCGGAGCCGACGAAGTTGCCCTCGGCGCCGAGCTGCATCATCAGCGCCGCGTCGGCGGGCGTGGCGATGCCGCCGGCGCAGAACATCGGCACCGGCAGGCGACCGGCCTCGGCGACCTCGCGGACGACCTCGAGCGGCGCCTGGTGCTCCTTGGCGGCGGCGGGCAGCTCCTCGGGGCCGAGCTGGGTGAGGCGCTTGATCCCGGAGACGATCGACCGCATGTGGCGGACCGCCTCGACCACGTTGCCGGTCCCCGCCTCGCCCTTGGAGCGGATCATCGCCGCCCCCTCGCCGAGCCGCCGCAGCGCCTCGCCGAGGTTGGTGGCGCCGCAGACGAAGGGCACGTCGAAGGCGAACTTGTCGATGTGGTTGCTCTCGTCGGCCGGGGTCAGGACCTCGGACTCGTCGATGTAGTCGACCTCGAGCGCCTGCAGGACCTGGGCCTCGGCGAAGTGGCCGATCCGCGCCTTCGCCATGACCGGGATCGTCACCGCCTCCTGGATCCCCTTGATCATCGTCGGGTCCGACATCCGGGCGACGCCGCCGTCCCTGCGGATGTCGGCGGGCACCCGCTCCAGCGCCATCACCGCGCAGGCGCCGGCCTGCTCGGCGATCTTCGCCTGCTCGGGCGTGACCACGTCCATGATCACCCCGCCCTTGAGCATCTCGGCGAGGCCGGTCTTGACCCTGAAAGTCGCGCGCTCAGTCATCGCCACTCATATTAGTTGGACGCCCGCAGAAGACCCCCCACCCCGCGAGAGCGCAGTTGTTCCCGCATACCGGGCAACTACGACCTCGCGCGGGTCTCGCGAACTCGGACGCATTGCGCCAGACGACGCGAGGTCCCCGCAGCATCGGGGCAACCGCGCGCAGGGGCGCTACTTCAGTTTGTAGGCGCGGATGCGGTCTTTGTGGGCGGCTTCGTCACGGGCGTAGAGGCCGTAGGCGAGCGCCTGGACCAGCGCCATCAGCGCCGTGTTCGAGCGCGCGAAGGAGGGGCTGTTGGAGGAGAAGTAGAGGGTCTGCTCGGCGTGCTCTCCGACCTCGGACATCGAGGCGTCGGAGATCGCCAGGGTGTTGGCCCTGCGGTGCAGGGCGAGCTTCATCGCCCGCAGCAGCAGCGGGTGGGCGCGGCCCGAGGAGATGACGATGACGAGGGTCTCGTCGTCGATGCGGCCGAGCCGCTGCAGCGACTCGCCGCCGGTGCTGGCGACGATCTCGGAGCGGATGTCGAGCAGGCTGAGGGTGTGGCGCAGGTAGCTGGCGAAGAAGGCCATCTGGTCGACGCCGACGATCACGATGCGCTGCGCCTCGGCGAGGGCGGCGACGGCGCCGTCGACCTGCTCGCGGGTCAGGTTGCGCGCCGTTTCCTCGAGGTTCGCGTGGTCGGCGCCGATGCTGCCCTCGAGCTCGGAGTGGTCGAAGGAGAAGAGCGCCCCGTTGCCCGCCGAGGCGTTGCCGGCGGTCGCGATCGTGTTCCGGTACTCCTCGATCGCCGCCTGCTGAAGCTCGGGATAGCCCTCGAAGCCGAGGGCCTGGGAGAAGCGCACCACCGTCGATGAGGAGGTGCTCGCTCTCCGGGCCAGCTCCTCGGCCGTCAGGAAGGCCGCCTCGTCGAGATGATCGACGATGTAGCGGGCGACGTCTTTCTGTGAGCGGGAGAATTCGTCGAACCGCTCCTGGATGTACTCGGAGAGGCTCTTCTGCCGGGGGGTCGACTTGGTCGCAGTCTTGGTCACGGCGGTCCTTTTCTCCGGGCCTCGTCCTTTCCCTTCCGATCTGGTTGGATGCTTTTCGGAAATGAACCTCGAGCAGGCCCTCCGGCTCACCAACCGCAACATGATCGGCTTCGACCTCGTGCTCGGCTCGAGCGCGATCCTCGCCCCCGAGCTGACCCTGCGGGTGCTCGGCCACGACGAGCCCTCCCCGGACGCGGCGCGGCTCTTCCAGCGCAGCGGCCCGGTCTGGCTGACCTTCGCCGCCGCCCACCTGGTCGCCGAGCTCCGCGACGAGCCCCGCGACTGGTGGGCCCTGGCCTGGCTGCGCGGCACCGAGATCGCCACCGACGCGCTGTGGGCCGAGTCGCCGGCGGTCAGCCGGCCCGGCGCCAAGGCCGGCCTGCGCCTCGCCGGCGTCGCAAACCTGGCGATGGCGGCCGGCTTCGCCTGGTTGTCGAAGAGGAAGTAGCCCGGTGGACGGCGCCGGCTCTGCTCCCGACAGGCGTTGGAGCCTCCGCGGCCTCAACGAAGAGGGCGACGAGGTGTGGCTGATCCGCGGCGTCTCCCGCAAGCTCTACCGCTGCCCGGGCTGCCACGGCGACATCGAGATCGGCTCCGAGCACACGATCGTCCAGTTCGTCCACCGGCTCGGCGGGACCGAGCACCATCACTGGCACCGGCGTTGCGCCGAAGAACTGCTGGTGCCGGACCTGCGGGGGTTGAAACGGGTCCCGGCGGGCGAGTCCTCGCAGGGCAAGCTCGAAAAGCGCGGGCGGCGCAAGTCCGGGCAGCGCCGCCGCTGAGATGAGCCAGCTGCGCAAGGCCCCGCCGCTCTACGGCCGGATAGTCCGCACCTACTTCCACTGGGCCCGCACCCTGTTGCCGCTGGCGATCTGGGTCTTCGTCCCCCTGGGGCTGATCCACGCGATCCCCGTCCATTACGAAGTCACCCATCTCGACGTCGGCGGCGCCCTCGAGCTCCTCGTCCTGGTCGCCGCGGTCCTGGCGCTGGCGGCGACCGGCCTGATCGGCGAGGTCTTCTACACCGGCGCCGTCGCGATCGCCCTCACCCACCCCCACGACGGCGAGCCTCCGTCGCTGGTCGAAGTCGCGCGGATGGTCAGCTACCGGCGGCTGATCGTCGTCGACCTCCTCTACGGCGTCCTCGTCGCGGTCGGCCTCGCCGCCTTCATCGTGCCGGGCGTCCTCATCTACGTCTATCTCGGCCTCGCCGCGCCCGTGATCGAGATCGAGGAGCACACCGTCCGCGACGCCCTGACCCGCAGCTTCCGGCTCGTCCGCGGGCACTTCTGGCTGGTCTTGCTCGTCCTCGCGCCGCTCGAGATCGGCGGCGACGCCCTGACCAATGTCGCGATCGGGATCGGCCACTCGATCTTCGGCCCCAGCCTGATCGCCGAGTGGCTGGCCGACACGGCGACCAACATCCTCTTCACCCCGTTCTACGCGGTCGCCGCCGTCCTCCTCACCCTCGACCTGATCGAGGACCGGGACGGCAGCGCACCGCGCCTGCACACGAACCCTCGGGGCCGGCGCCGAGGCTCGGCGTCTACCTGAGTTCCACGGGAGTGCCGTGGTACCCGGCGCGGGCCAGGAGGCGGTCCTCGCCGCCGGGCCAGGTCGCGATCCGGATCGCGGCGCGCTCGCCGTCCGGCTCCATGCGCAGCCAGGCAAGCGGCGCCTCGGCGCTCGCCCGGGCGCCGGCCGCGGCGACCGCCGTCGCAAAGGCTCGGCGCTCGGCCTCCGAGAGGTACTGCATGACGACCGAGTGGTAGAGGACCGTCGCCAGGCCGGGCACCGGCTCTGCGAGCCTTGCCTCCGTCCACTCGATGGCGGCCGCCCGCTCCACCGCCGGCGGCCGCGCGGCCGCCAGGTCGAGGGCCGCGCGCAGGCGATCGATGCGAGCGCCCTGATCGGGCCAGACATAGGAGAGCAGGGTGAGGCGCCCCTCCTCGGAGGCCGGGTCGACGGGGGCGGCATCGCAACCGGCCCGCTCGGCGACCTCCGCGCCGGCGCCCGGGATCGGTCCGCCGCCGAGCTCGAACTCGATCCTCAGCGGCGAGGCCGGCGGCCCCCAGGAAAAGCCCTCGGCCTCATAGCGGTAGGAATCCCAGCCGAGGATCAGGCCGGCGCTGGCGCCGACCTCGAGCACCCGCAGGGGCAGCCCGGTCTGCTCGGCGACCGCCAGGAACCCCGGCAGCAGCGCCGCGCAGCGACCGACCTCGTTGGTCTGCACCGGCCGCTCGACCAGCGGCCGCAGCTCGGCGAGGCGCTCCTCGAGCGTCGCCCGGAAAGCGGCCCAGGTGCGATCGCCGTCGCCGTCGGCGGACCGGTAGCGCTCGGCGAGCGCCGGCGCCCTGCCCGATGAGCACGAGCCGGTGCACGGCGCCCATCAGGCGCAGGGCGAGCGCCGAGTCCTTCGGGTCCGCCTCGTGCCCGGCGAGCACCCGCGAGGTCGGCCCGCCCTGCTCGAAATCGTCGGCCGCCCGGCCCAGCAGGTCCTCGTAGAGCGGCGAGCCGACGTGGCCGCAGGCGACGCTCTGGAAGCGGAGCAGGCCGGGGACCGAGTCCGCGTCCTCCCAGCTCGGAGCGCTCCCCCCTCTCACTCCCCGATCGCCTTGATCACGAGCCGCTTCGGCCGGCCGCCGTCGAACTCGCAGTAGAAGACCTGCTGCCAGGGGCCGAGGTCGAGCCGCCCGGCGGTCACCGGGACGATCGCCTGATGGTGGACGAGCAGGTTCTTGAGGTGGGCGTCGCCGTTGTCCTCGCCGCCGCGATGGTGGCGGTAGTCGCCCTCGTCGGGCGCCAGCTCCGCGGCGACCTCGTTCGCCGCCGGCTTCCAGCTCGGCGGCGCGACCTTGTCGAGCCATTCGAGCACGTCCTCGTGGAGGCCGGGCTCGTCGTCGTTGACCCAGACGCCGGCGGTGATGTGCATCGCCGAGACCAGCACCATCCCCTCCTCGATCCCGGCCGCATCGACCGCCGCCTGCACGTCCTCGGTGATCCGGATCAGCTCGCGGCGGGCCGTCGTCTCGAACGTCATGTAGGCGGTGTGTGACTTCACCGGTCGCTCAGCCTCGGGTCGGCGAGGGGCTGTCCGGGCCAGAACGGCCACTCCTCGAACTCGCGGCAACGGCCGTCGGCGTCGAGGCGCAGGACCCAGAGGTCGCGGTACTCGGCTCCGGTCGCGTAGGAGACGGCGACGCGGAGGACCGCGGTCCTGTCGTCGGCGGCAACCAGCTCGTGCCGCATCTCGAACTCCTCCTCGGGGCCGGCCCGCTCGCGCTCCCAGAGCGCCGCCGATCGCCTCCAGCCCGCGGGCCGGCTCGTCGTAGGGGGACATCCGGTAGACGGCGTCGTCGGTGAAGAGGCCGGCCAGCGCCTCGGTGCCCGCCGTCCGCCAGGCCCGCTCGTAGCGGCCGGCCCAGGCCCGGGCCGCCTCGATCGATCGAATCCGCACGACTGGCCTCGGCGTCCATGCGCCAACCCTAATCCGCCCACAACACGGAGGACGCCCGGGCTGCGGGAGGGCGCGCGTAACATCAAACAGCAGGAGAGAGAGAACCATGCGCCGTCTCGTCATACCGACATTGATATCGATCGCGGCGCTTCTGAGCGCCGGTCTGGCCGGCGCCGAGCTCTCCCAGCAGGGCAACCTGCGGCTCGCCTTCAGCGGCCGGATCGCGCCGAAGACGCTGCCGCGGACGAACACCGCCCCGGTGACCGTGCGGATCAGCGGCGCGATCGGCACCGCCGACGGGCAGCGGCCGCCGGAACTGAAAAAGGTCGCGATCGCCTTCAACCGCTACGGCCATGTCTCGACCCGCGGCCTGCCCGTCTGCAATGCCGGCGACCTCGAACAGACGACCTCGAAGGTCGCCCGCGAAGTCTGCGGCGGCGCCCTCGTCGGCCACGGAAAATTCAAGGCCAACGTGGCCCTCCCGGGGCACGAAACCTTCCCCGTCGTCGGCGACATGCTCGCCTTCAACTCGAGCAAGAACGGCAGGCCCGCCCTCCTGCTCCACATATTCGGATCCCACCCGGTACAGCTCGTGATCGTCCTCACCTTCCGCATCGTCAGGGTGAAGAAGGGAACGTTCGGGACGGTCTTCGTGGCCCGGATCCCGAAGATCGCCGCCGAGCTCGGCTACGTGACCAACGTCAACCTGACGTTCGGCCGCCGCTACACCTACCAGGGCAGCGAACGCAGCTTCCTCAGCGCCCGCTGCGCCGCGCCGGCGGGCTTCCCCGGCGCGATCTTCACCCTCGCCAGGGGCAGCTTCAGCTTCACCAACGGGCAGCGCATCAGCACCTCGCTGGCGCGCAACTGCTGGGTTCGCTGAGCTGGAAGAATTCCACCAATCGTCCGCGGGGTCTTGCGTAGAGCGCGCCTGGCGCCGATAGACCTCACGTGAGTGCAATCAGCTCTATGTCCGAGCGCGCCCAGGATGCCTGGTTCGACGTGACCGGAGCGCGCGGCTGGCGAACGATCGCCGGCCCGACGGCGTTTGCCGTGATCGCGATCGCGCTGCTCGTCTACGACCACCTCCAGCAGAAGGTGCCGCACATCGTCTTCTGGCTGGCGCTGGCGCTGATCGGGTGCGTGTTCTACTGGATGCTGAGCACCAGCCGCAGGCAGTCCGGGGCGCTGGAGGAGCAGCACCGCAACGCTCACAGCGACCGCACCACCGGCCTCGGCAACCGGCTCCGCCTCGAGGTCGACATCGAAGCCTCCCTCCAGGACCCCGCCGACCGCCGGGTCCTGCTGCTCTTCGACCTCGACGGCCTGCAGACCTACAACGAACGCTTCGGCTACGCCGCCGGCGACGAGCTCCTGCGCCGGGTCGCCGAGGTCCTGGTCCAGCAGGCGACGCCGCTCGGCGGCTGCGCCTACCGGGTCGAAGACAGCCGCGTCGCGATGCTCATCCCCTCCGGCGACAGCCAGCTCGGGGAGGTCGTCCTCGGCGCCACCACGGCCCTCCACGACGAGGGCCGCGACCTGCTGATCGGGCGCGCCTACGGCGAGGTCGCGATCCCCGACGAAGCGGGCGACGCCCACATGGCGATGCAGATCGCCGGCCAGCGGCTCACCGCCTACAACCAGCGCCAGCACCGCTCCGCCCGCCGCCAGGCGCACGCGGTCCTGATGGCGGTCCTCGCCGCCCGCCGCCCCGAGCTCCGCGAGCATCTCCGGGTCGTCGTCTACCGGGCGATCGCGATCGGCCGCCGCCTCGGCCTCAGCCGCGAGGAGATCGACGACGTCGCCCTCGCCGCCGAGCTTCAGGACGTCGGCCTGCTGGCCGTCCCCGAGGCGGTGCTGGAAAAACGAACCGCGCTCACCCCCGATGAGGCGGCGATGATCCGCAACCGCCCGGTCGCCGGCGAGCAGATCATCGGCACCGCCCCCGGCCTGGCTCCGGTGGCCGCACTCGTCCGCGCGAGCTCCGAGCACTACGACGGCGGCGGCTTCCCCGATCGCCTCGCCGGCGAGGCGATCCCGCTGGGAGCGAGGATCATCGCCGTCGCCGTCGCCTTCGCGGCGATGACGGCGGCGCGGCCATACCGCGCGGCCGGCAGCTCCGAGGACGCGCTCGAGGAGCTCCGCGCTGCGCCGGCAGCCAGTTCGACCCGCGGGTCGTCGAAGCGCTGGCCGCCGACCTCACCGACGAGCTGCACGAACTGGCCGCGGCAGCGGCACCAGCTCCCGCCGTCGCCCAGCGCCCGCGGTCGCCTAGCTAGGGCGCGTACTTTTCGGCTTCTTCGATCCCTTTCTGGGCTTCTTCCTTGCCGCGTTCGATGCCCTTCTGGGCTTCCTCTTTGCCCTTTTCCAGGCCCGTCTTGATTTCTTCCCGGGCTTTTTCGAGCTGCTTCTGGGTCTTGGCGTTGGTTCCCTTGAGTTTCTCCTGCGCTTCCTTGAGACCCTTGTTGACGCCCGCTTCGGCGGCTTCCTGCGCTTCGGTCACGCCCTTTTCGATGTTTTCCTGGATCTTCGAGCTGCTGTCGCTGCTGCTGCTGCCGCAGCCCGCCCAGGCGACTCCGACAGCCCCGATCGCGAGCACGATGGCGAGCGTCCTGCCCCGCTTCGCGACGATCCTCTTCAACTCTCCTTCTGGCACCTAAGCCCCCTCGGGTCGAAATCTGAAACCGGATGGCGCGATCATCTCACCGCCGGCGGCCGGCCGCTAGTGGGAGCGGACGAAGGCGCGAATCACCGGCACGGCGGGCGAGACGAACGGGTAGTAGATGCTCGACGCGTGGCCGCGGTTGGGGACCACGTAGAGGTCCGAGCGCGGGAAGCGCGCCGCGACCTGGCGGGCCTCGGCCGGCGAGGTGACGTCGTCGAGCTGGCCGGCGAGGACGAGGGTCGGGAAGGAAGCGGGAGCCCTCCAGCCCGTGGGGAACGGGGGGCTCGAGGCCCGCCGGCGGCGGCGCCGGCCAGCTCAGGCAGTTGGTCAGGTGGGCGGCGGAGGAGAGCAGGTACTCGCGGCGACTGAACGGGGAGAAGTAATCGGGCGGCAGGCCGCGGAGGGCGGCCGAGAGCTGGCGAACCCGCTCGCCGGCGGCCGCGTTGGGGTCCCAGAGCAGCGGGTAGTCGCTGCACTCGACGGCGATCTCCATCCCGTATGAGAATTCGCGCAGGCTGCCGTGGCCGATCGATTCGGTCGAGACGAGGCGGTTGAGGCGGCGCGGCTCGCCGCGCAGGAAGCGGCGGTCGGCTTCGTCGAGGCTGAGGTAGGAGCGCGGCGCCAGGGTGCCGGCGCCGAGCAGGAAGCCGATCAGGCCCTCGGTCGTGCGCTCGGCGCCGTGGAAGCGGCCGACCACCCGGCGGAAGCGGCCGGCCGCGTCCCCCGCGCAGTGCGGCGAGATCCGGCAGGCGAGCCCGAGCGAGTGGATTCCCGCCGGCAGCAGGGTCCGGTAGTAGGGATCGTCGCCGGGGTAGGCGGAATCGAGGATCAGGCCGCGCAGCCGCTGCGGGAAGCGGACCGCATAGGCCTGGCCGAGCAGGGTGCCGTAGGAGTCGCCGTAGAGGAAGGCCCTGCCGCGGCCGAGCGCGGCGCGGACCGCGTCGATGTCGGCCGCCGCTTCGGCGGTCGTGTAGTCGGCGTAGCGGGGGCCGAGCTGGTCGGCGCACTGGCCGATCGCGATGTATTCCTGGATCACCCCGCGCTGCAGGCCGGTGCAGTCGATCGCCCCCGAGAGGCCGGTCCCGCGCTCGTCGACGAAGACCAGCTCGCGACGGTCGAGCAGCGGCGCGAGCAGGGCCCCGACCGAGCGCACGAAGGGCGCCGCGGTCGAGCTGTACCCGGGGCCGCCGTCGACGGCGATCACGGCGCCGAGCGAGGGCCGGCTGCGATCGCCGCGGGGGCGGACCGCGAAGGCGATCCTCGTCGTCCCCTGCCCGGGGTCGGCACGGCGCCAGGGCACGGCGACCGTCCCGCAGCGCAGCGGCCGCTTGGCGCCGAGGTCGCAGCGGTGCAGCTTGACGGCGGCGGCGGCCGGCGACGGCGCAAGGCCGGCGAGGCAGACCGCGGCGAGCAGCAGAAGAGGCGAAAGGCGGTGCGACCTCATCCTCGAGAAGGTAGTCGACCCGCTGCTCAGAGCCCGGCGAGGAAGCCGCCGAGGGCCTCGACCACGCGCGGCGCCTCCTGGGCGATGAAGCCGTGGCCGGCAGCGGCGAAGGTCTCGAGCCGGGCGCCCTCGATCGCCGCGGCGAGGGCGGCCGAGTTGGCCGGCGGGATGACGACGTCGAGCGCCCCCGCCATGACCAGGGTCGGCGCCGCGATCGCCGCCGGCCGCTCCTCGCCCGGCTGCTCGTACCAGTCGCCGATCGCGGCCTCCTGGGCGAAGAGCGCCTCCTCGGAGAGCGCCGCCCGGGCGCCCGCGACGAGGTCGCCGAACTCGGCGTCGACCTCGGCCGCGACCGGCTCGGGGAAGAGCAGCGAGATCAGGCGGCTCGCCTGCTGCCGCGGGGTGCCGCCGTGGTCGAAGAGGCGCGCCGTCACCTCGGGGTCGGCGCGCACCGCGCCGGGCCCGCCCGGGTCGGTGGCCATCAGCACCAGGGCGCTCACCCTTCCCGGGTGCGCGGCGGCCAGCTGCTGGGCGAGGAAGCCGCCCATCGACCAGCCCGCGACGGCCGCCCGCTCGAGCCCGAGCGCGTCGAGCACGCCGACGAGGTCCTCGGCCATCCGGGCGACGGTGAGGGGCGGCTCGCCGAGCGCGGAGCCGCCCATGCCGCGATTGTCGGGGCAGATGACGGCGTGCTCGCGGCAGAGGCCGGCGAGCAGCGCCGGGTCCCAGTCGCCGCCGGTCGCCGCGTAGCCGTTGACCAACAGCAGCGGCGACCCGGCGCCCTGGACCTGCCAGCGGATGTGCGGCATAAGATCGAATATATGCCCGAGCTGACCGTCCTGCGCGTCTTCGTCAACGAGGACGGCGAGTGGGGCAACCCGCTCGGCGTCTTCCTCGACGGCGAGCGGGTTCCCGAGGCGGAGCGCCAGCGGGTCGCCGCCGATCTCGGCTTCAGCGAGACGGTCTACGTCGAGGATCGAGAGAGCGGCCGGATCCGGATCTTCACCCCCGGCCTCGAGCTGCCCTTCGCCGGCCACCCGACGGTCGGCACGGCCTGGCTCCTGGCCCAGACCGGAGCTCCTGTGCCCGCCCTGCAGGTCCCGGCGGGCGAGGCCGCGGTGCGGATGGACGGCGAGCGCGTCCACGTCGCCGGCCGCCCCGAGTGGGTCTTCGACCTCGACTTCGTCGAGCTGCCCTCGCCCGCCGAGGTCCACGCCCTGGAGGGCGCGGAGCCGGGCTCGGAGGCAACCTACGCCTGGGCCTGGATCGACGAGGCGGCCGGCACGGTCCGGGCGCGCTGCTTCATCGAGGAGGCGGGGATCGCCGAGGACGAGGCGACCGGCGCCGCCGCGATCGCGCTCGTCGGCAGGCTGGGCAGGCCGGTGACGATCCACCAGGGCCGGGGCTCGGTGCTCGAGGCGCGGCCGCTCGGCGACGGCCGGGTCGAGGTGGGAGGCGCGGTCCGCCTCGACGAGGTGCGCGATCACCCGATCTGAGCAGCACGGCCAGGCGCAGCCGCCGGCCACTCCGTCAGAGCCGCCGCCCTCGCCGGCGCGGCGCCTGGCCCGGGTCGCCGCCTGGATCGGGGGCGTCGCCCTGCTGATCTTCGTCCTCGACCTGATCGGCATCCCGGTCAAGGACTGGATCGAGAAGCTCTTCGACGAGCTCGGCGAACTGCCCGCCTGGGCGATCGCCGCCGGGATCGTCCTGCAGACCGCGCAGACGACGCTCGCCGCCCTCGCCTGGCTGGGCATCCTCCGGGCGGCGCTGCCCAGGATCCGGATCTCCTTTCGCCTCGTCCTCGCCTGCTACGCGGCGGCCGTCTCGATGAACGGCTTCCTGCCGGCCAACATCGGCACCTGGGTGATGCTCGTCATGTTCACGACGCTGCTCGCCGGGGCGACCTTCACCGCGATGCTCTCCGGGCTCGCCGTGCAGAAGATCCCCTTCTCGATCTTCAACATCGCCGTCTACCTCTACCTCTTCATCTCGATCAGCGGCTCGTTCTCGGTCAAGTTCGGCTTCCTCGAAGACCACAAGGCGGTGATCGGCATGATCGCGATCGGCGCCGTGATCCTGATCGCGCTCCTCGTCCGCGTCTTCTGGGAGAAGCTCGCCGGGGTCCGCGAACAGCTGCTCGCCGGCGGCGCGATCCTGCGCACTCCGCGGCGCGCCTTCGTCCGCGTCTTCATGCCCGAGCTGGGCAGCTACATCGCCCGGCTGGCGATCGTCGGCGTCTTCCTCGGCGCCTACGGGATCCCCGCGACCTTCCACAACATCGCGACGGTGACGGCGTCCAACTCGATCTCCAACAGCGTCTCGGCGACGCCCGGCGGCGTCGGCGTGACCCAGGCCCTGAACACGACAGCGCTGAAGAACGAGACGAGCGCCTCGACCGCGACCGCCTACTCGATCAGCCAGCAGCTCGTGACGACGGCCTGGAACCTGGTCTTCGCCGTGATCATGGTCTCCTGGGTCTTCGGCTGGTCCGGCGGCAAGGCCCTGGTCGAGTCCTCCTACGAGGACGCCAAGGTCAGGAGCCGGGAGATGAAAGAGAAGCGGCGGAAGAAGGCGGCCTCGCCACAGTCCGGCGAATAGTGTCGGCGACCAGCTGCGGGTCGTCGATCATCGGCACGTGGCCGGTGCCCTCGAGGACGAGAAACTCGGCGCCGGGGACGACGGCGTCGACCCGCTGCCGGTAGGCGTCGAGCGGGAAGAGCACGTCGTGCTCCGCCCAGGCGATCGTCACCGGGCACGTCGCCTGCAGGGGCTCGAGCCGGTGACCGGGCACGATCAGCTCCTCGGCGACGTCGCAGCCGATCGTGTCGTCGGCGGCGTCGAGCAGGTCGGCGCGGCTGACGCGCTCGCCGTGGACGGCGATGTCCCGCATCGCGTAGCGGCGGAAGCGCGCCGAGCGGGCGAGGGGCCCGAGCATGCGGCGACCGCGGCGGGTGTCGCGCACCGTGTTCAGGAGCAGCTTGAAGACGCGGTCCTGTTCGTCCCACCGCTGGGGCCAGAACCCGGCCGGCGAGAGCCCGCAGACGGACTTGGCGCGGCCGCGGCGGGCCAGTTCGAGCGCCATCCAGCCGCCCAGCGAGTTGCCGGCGAGGTGCACCTGCCCGAGGCCGAGCTCGTCGAGCTGGCGCTCGGTCGCGTCGGTGAGGACGGGGATCGTCGCCGGCCGCTCGGCCGGCGAGGGCCCGCCCCGGTGCCCGGCGGCGGTCAGCGCGATCACGTCGTGGTCGCCGGCGAGCAGCGGCACCGTCCGGCGCCAGACCTGCTCGCTGCAGAGGATGCCGTGCAGGAGGACGAGCGGCTCTCCGGACCCTTCGCGGATCACCGGGCCGGCTCCCGCCACATCTCGCGGAGCGGCGGCCCGCCCCTGCCGGGCATGTCGAAGACCTCGGTCAGGGCGAACCCGTTGCGCTCGTAGAGCATCCGGTTGCGGTCGGTGCTGGCCTCCAGGTGGGCCGGCGTCCCGTCCTCGTCGCAGAGCGCCAGCACCGGCCCGATCAGCGCCGCTCCCAGGCCGCGGCCCTGGCGGCGCGGTTCGACGCCGATGTAGTGCAGGTACCAGTGGCCGGGGGACTTCGGGTGGTGCCGTTCCAGCTTCAGCAGGGCGCGCAGGCCGAGCGGCAGCCGGCGGCCGAAGACGCGGGTCATCTGGCGAGCCTCGCGCAGGGTCAGGCCGATCGGCACCCGCCAGAGTCCCGGCGGCGCCCAGATCGCGGCTCCGCCGCCGTCGGCGGTGACCCAGACCCGGCGGTACTTCGGAACCAGGTTCTCGATCTCGGCCGTGAAGTAGGCGAGCAGCTTCTCGGCGCGCGTCGCGTCGTCGGGGAGCAGGTGCACCCAGCAGGGGTCGTCGGCGAAGGCGAGGGCGAGCGCCTCGGCGGCCGCCTCGTGGTCCTCGGCGGACTCGGCCGGCCGGATCTCGGTCTCTGACCCCGCGATCGCTCCCATGCGCGATCAACCATATGCCCCCGGCGTCCCCCAGGGAGGGCGACTGCGTCAGACGATGGAATTCGAGCCTGCCGGAGCCTAGAGACGGCCGATGACCACGATCCCCGCGACGCAGCTCGCCGCGAGAAAGGCCAGTGCAACGTTCTCCCTGCCCCGCTTGCTCAACGTGTACTCGATGAGGTCGTCAAGTCTGTAGCGGTTCATGTCCTTGTAACACCAGTCACACGGATTGAATGCGGTCCGCGGGCGCGCGGTTCAGGCGCGGCGCGGGCGCGGCTCGCAAACTGGCCAGCCAGCCAGTACGATGCCGCCACCCGATCCCCAGGAGGCAGAGTGACCGAGAGCGGCAGCACGACGGAGAGCGCCAGCGCCGAGCAGGCGAACGGCAGCGCCGAGCAGAGGATCGAGGACGAGCTCGTGCTCGAGCGCAAGCACTGGGTCGACGGCCCGCCCCAGGAGCTCTTCCGGCGGATGCGCAGCGAGTGCCCGGTCCACTGGACCTCCGAGATCAAGGAAATCCCCGCCGCCGCGGGCTTCTGGTCCGTGACCACCGCCGACGACGTGCACGCGGTCAGCCGCGACTGGCAGACCTACTCCTCCGAACTCGGCGGCGTCGTCGCGATCGACGAGGTCTTCCCGATCGAGCTGGCGCGGGCGATGTTCATCGGCATGGACCCGCCCAAGCACGACCGGGTCAAGGGCCTCTTCCAGGCCGGCTTCACGCCGAAGCGGATCGCCGACCACGAGGACGAGATCCGCGAGATCGTCGTCCGGGTCCTCGACCGCCTCGAGGGCCGCGACGCCTGCGATCTGGTCAACGACGTCGCCCAGCCCGCCGTCTCCCGCGTGATCCACAGCTTCATGGGCATCCCCGAGGAGGACGACGAGGCCTGGGCGCGGTTGATGAACGCGAGCCTGGGGGCGAGCGACCCGGAGTTCACCGAGAGCGCCGACGAAGTCGAAGCCTTCCTCGAGCAGACGATCGGCGAAATCTTCGAGCGCTGCACCAAGATGATCGCCGAGCGGCGCGAGAACCCGACCGACGACCTGACCAGCGTCCTCGTGCACGCCGAGGTCGAAGGCGAGAAGCTCGAGGAGCACGAGATCGTGATGGGCTTCTTCCTGCTCGTCGCCGCCGGCAACGACAGCACCAAGGCGACCTACACAAGCGGGATGCGGGCCCTGCTCGAAGACCGCGAGCAGCTGCAGGAGGTCCTCGACGACCCCTCGCTGATTCCCGGCGTCGTCGAGGAGGCGCTGCGCATGTTCCCCGCCTTCGCCCACTTCCGCCGCACGGCGACCGAGGACACGGTGCTGAACGGCCAGGAGATCAAGAAGGGCGAGAAGGTGGTCATGTGGTACGCGTCCTCGAACCGCGACGAGACCCGCTATGAGGACCCCGAGCGCTTCGACATCCACCGCAATCCCGAGCACCAGGCCTTCGGCGCCGGCGGCCGCCATTTCTGCCTCGGCACGGCGCTCGCCCGCCTCGAGCTGAAAATCCTCTTCGAGGAGACCCTCGCCCGCTACCCGAAGATCGCGCTCGAGGGCAGGCCGCGATTCGTCGAGTCGGCCTTCCTCAACCAGCTGAAGACGCTGCCGGTCCGGCTCGACGGCTGAGCCGCGCTAGGCGTTCTCGGCGAACCAGGCGCCGAGCGCCTGGATTCCGAGTCGCTGCGTCTCTCCGCCGCCGAGACCGGTGAGCGGGCCCTCGGCGCGCATCATCCTCAGCTTCAGCTTCTCGCCGCCGGCGGTGCGGATCCTGAGCAGCACGCTGACCTCGTCCATGACCGCCGCCTCGAGGTTGATCCAGCCGCCGCCTCCGCCGTCCGCCCTGGCGTCGGCGATCCGCTCCGGCGGCAGCGAGAGCGGCTCGCCGTCGGGCTCGAACCTGCGGCTCAATCCCTGCACGACGAGGCGCCGGTCGGTGACGACGAGGGCGACCATCCGCCCTCGGAAGGCGCTCTGTTGGGTCGCGACACAGGCGCCCCGCAGCTCCTCGCCCGGCTCGAGCAGCCCCCTGGCGACCGGCTCGAGCTTCTCTCCGACGTCGGCCATCAGAGCCCCAGCCCCCCCACTCCCCGCTCGTTCCAGCCCAGGTGGTGGGCGAGCTCGTGGCGGAGCGTGCGCTCGACCTGGCGGGCGAGCAGCTCGCGGTCGTGGCCGAAGTCGCGCTCCAGGGTGTCGCGGTAGATGACGATCCGGTCCTCGTAGTTGTCGCGGGCGACGCCGTCGCCGAAGTACTGGCCGTAGGCGTGCACCTCGCGGCCTCGATCGGAGACGACCACGGCGACCTTCGCAAGCACCTCCTGGAATTCGTCGGGGAGCGCGTCGATCGCGTCAACGACCATCGTTTCGAAATCGTCGCGCTCGGGCTCGTCGGCCATGCCACCAACGGTAGCCCGACGCCGCCCTCGGCGGCTCAGCCCGCCCGTCGGCACCTTCATCGGGTCCGATCCACCCGTCACAGGCCCGGCGAGAGGGTCGCCTCGCAGCCGATCAGTTTGTCGGCCGCGTTGTGGCCGCAGATCAGCACCGCCTGCTTGCTGGGGTCGGCGCGATCCTGGAGGAAGAACGAGACGACGTGGTCCGGCGGGCCGTACGCCAACCCGGAGCCCGGTTTCAGTTCTTCTGAAACGGTCGACGTTCCCAGCACCCAGGGCTCGGAGGAGGCGTTGTGGAATTCGACGCCGAGTGAGTTCGTCCCCATCGTTTCCGGCCGCACCACGATCGCGCCGCCGATCGTGAAGATCGTCGTCGACGGGCCGATCGCTTTCCCGTAGCCGAAGAGGATTCGGCCGGAGGAGACGAACCCGCTCGGCGGGACGCCGCCCAGGCTCGCCGCGTCGGCGGAGCTGGTCGCGAAACCGGCGCTCGGGACCTGGCCCAGGCTCGAGGCGTCCACCTGCGCCCCCGTCAGTGCTCCCGGGGCGACCTTGGCGCCGGTGACGGCGCCGTCGGCGAGCTTCGTCGTCGTCACCGCCCCGTTCCTGATCTTCGGCGTCCGCACCGCGTTCTTGCGCAGCTGCCGCGGCCCGACCGAGTTCTTACCCAGGTGGCCGGCGCCGTAGGCGACGCCGCCGGCGACGATGAGGAAAAGGCTGAGGTAGGCGACGACGGTCGTGTGACTCGGTCGCCGGCAGCCGATACGTTCGAGCATTGGATCCCCCAGACGGTTTGTTGGCGTCTGCCTCGCCCACGCGGGGCCGAGGCCCTTGGATTCAGGCTACTGCCGGGCGGGGCGGGCCACAACCGGCCTGGACGGCCTTCGGGGAACCCACCGATGCGCAGCGGAGAACTGCGGATGACGAGCGGTCCCCGCTCGAATAGGTTGCCGGCATGGGAGAGGAAACGGGTGGATCGAGCATCAACTGGCTGCGCTGGACCGGGGTCGGCTGCCTCCTCTGGGTGGCGTTCGTCATCCTCACCGGCGCCTCGACGATCGCCCTGATCCTGACTCCGGTGATCGGGCCGATCAGCGGCTGGCTGCTCGGCGGCGCCATCTACCTGCTCGGGGGATTGGCCCGGCCCTAGAATCGCCCCATGGACCTGCCGGAGAGCGCCAGACGGCTGATCGAGACCGACGCACTCGGCCACCTGGTGACGATCAACCCCGACGGCAGCCCGCAGGTGACCTGCGTCTGGGTCGGGGTCGACGGAGAGGACCTCCTCACCGCCCATCTCGACCCCGGCCAGCGCAAGCTCGAGAACGTGCGCCGCGACCCCCGCGTCAGCCTCTCCTTCGAGGGCACCGAGGTCCGCCCACCGGGGCTGCACGAGTACCTCGTCGTCCACGGACGGGCGACGGTCGAGGAGGGCGGCGCGCCCCGGCTCCTCCAGGAGCTCGCCCATACCTACCTCGGCCCCGAGGTGCGCTTCCCACCGATGGACGACCCGCCGCCCGGCGTCCGTATGCGGATCGCCGTCGAGCGGGTCGGCGGGATCGGCCCCTGGGCGGAGTAGGCGGCGAGCGCCGGACCGCCCCTTGACCGGTTGCGGTCGATCACCGACAACGATGCGGCGATCCCCCGATGGCCGCCACCCGGAAGCTGCATAGGTTGGGAGCAGAGGCAACCCACCGCGGCGCAACGAGGAGGAGGTCGAGATGACCAAGGACTATCCGGGCATCCATGCCCATTTGAAAGAGATGATGGGAAAGCTCGGCGAGGCGGCGCCGGAGACCATTGCCGGCTTCACCCAGCTGCATGAGGCCAGCACCGAAGGCGGCGCGCTCGACACCAAGACGAAGGAGCTGATCGCCCTCTCGATCGGAATCGCCGTCCACTGCGACGGCTGCATCTCCTTCCACACCCACGAGGCCCTCCAGGCCGGCGCCTCCCACGAGGAGATCGTCGAGACGATCGGCGTCGCCGTGATGATGGGAGGCGGCCCCTCCGTGGTCTACGGCTGCGAGGCGCTCGAGGCGGTCGAGCAGTTCGAAGCCGTCGTGGCCGTGTAGCTGCCCTCGAAGGCGATTAGACGTCGCGCCGGCCGGCGGCGTCGACCACCGACATCCCGGCGGGCGGGTCGGGCTCCACCCCGGTCGTGTTGAGCAGCAGCGCCAGCCCGTGGTAGTGGGCGACGACGAGCAGCAGCTCGACCACCTCGCGGGCCGAGAGCGCGGCTTCGACCTCGGCGACGAGGCCGGCGCCGCGATTCTCGATCGTCTCGCCGACGAACCTGAGCACCAGCTCCTCCTCGGCCCCGAACTCCTCCCCCGCGACCGGCCCTCGGCGAGGGCGGCAACCTGGGCGGGGGTGGCGCCGACGCCGATCGCGATCGGATCGTGCTGGACTCGCTCGTAGTCGCAGCCGGCGATCGCCGCGACGCGGAGGATCGCCAGCTCCCGCAGCTTCGGATCGAGCTGCAGGCTGCCGAGGATGGCGCCGCCGAGCGCCAGCCAGGGCCGGAACGCCGTCTCGGCGTGCGCCACCATCCCGAACACGCCCAGCGGCGGCAGCGCCTCGAGCGTCGCGCCGATCTGCGGCGCGGCCTCTGCCGGAACTACGGGAGCGGGTCGTGACATCGCCCGTAGCCTACGACTCGCGGTTAGAGTCGACAGTGCGAATGGAGAAGCCGACCCTGCTCAGCGAACGGCCCAGAAACGCCCAGGTGGCCCTCGCCTACGTCGTCCCCTTCGTCTTCGGCGCGATCGCCGGCGTCGCCCTGGGGATCTCCGCCGGCCTCTACTGGGGCCTCGCGGCGCTGGCCGTCGCCGGCGGCGTGCTCGCCGGCATGGAGCACGAGACCCGCTGGGAAGGCGCCCGCCGCGGCCTGATCGCCGGCTCGCTCTTCGCCCTCGGCATCCTCCTCGCCCACGCCGCCACCGGCGCCGAGGAGAAGGTCTCCCTCGGCAGCTTCCCGCCCTTCCTGGTCGTCATCGACGCGATCATCGGCATGCTGCTGGGGATGCTCGGCGTGAAGCTTCGTGGAAAGGAGACACAGTGAGCCCGAACATCAGACCCAAGTTGAGCTACGCGAATGTCGTCTCGACACTATGCCTGTTCCTCCTGCTCGGCGGCGGCGCCTACGCGGCGATCAAGCTGCCCAAGAACAGCGTCGGTACAAAGCAGCTGAAGAAGAGCGCGGTCACGGCGGCGAAGATCAAGAACAGGGCGATCACGGGCCCGAAGATCAAGCTCTCCACTCTCGGCACCGTGCCGAGCGCGACCCGGGCCGCCACCGCGGCCGATGCCGATCATGCCGGCGACGCCGACACCCTGCAGGGCAAGGGGGCCGGCGCATTCGTCGGCGGCAACGGCCGGCTGCTCAACTCGCGCCGCGACCTCCAGATCGGCGACGAAGTCGAGTTCTTCGCCCTTCCCGGAATCGGTGCCGTGACGGCAACCTGCCTCCAAGGGACGACAAAACCGGCGATCTCCTTTGCGATCACGAACAATTCCGGCGCGATCATGGACCAGACACTGGAATACCCGGGCGGGGTCGATTCGAGCACGGTCCCCAACGGCAAAGCCGTCTCGTCCGGGAGCGAAAGCTTCACCGCACGACGGATGAAAGTTTCGACCCGCACGTCTCCATCGACGGTCGCCACCGTCGACTTCTCCTTCGTGTCCGACGCCCCCGCCCCCTGCGGCGTGTACGCGCAGGCGATCGTCAGCGGTTGACGGAGGCGCAACCGCCCGGGGCCGGCCGCGGCCGAACTACCGGTGCTTCCGGGCCCTGGGCTTCTTGATCTTGAAGCGCCTGCTCGCCGGCTGGGCGTCGACGCCGAGGATGTCGAGCGCCCTGACCTTGAAGGTGTAGCGGCCCGGTCGCAGGTGCTTATAGCGCTTGGGCGCGCCGCAGGCCGAGAACCGCGGCTTCGACGCCTTGCCTGCGGGCATCCCGGCGGCGATGCCGCTTGCCCTTGCGCTTCGGCTTCGGCCTGATCAGCTCGCACTGGTAGCCGGTGATCGCCCCCGGGGCGCTGAACGAGAAGACCGCCTTCTTCTTCGGGTTCTTGATCGTCGCCTTCGTGATCGCGGTGCCCTTGGGCGGGCCGAAGGTGGCGGTGACGGTCTGGTCCTGGCTCAGCTTCGCGAAGCAGGGCCCGGTTCCGGCGCAGGGGCCCGAGAAGCCGGCGAAGCCGCTGCCCGGGTCGGGCAGGGCGCGCAGCGCCTCGGTCTGTCCCTGCGGGTCGCGGTCGCTGCAGCTGGGCGGGCAGACGATCCCGCTCGCCGCCGACCCTGCCGCTGCCCGCTCCGGCGAAGGCCACGTCGAGCTTCTGCGAGGGGCCGACGATCGCAAAGCCGCCGTAAGTTGGTCGCCGCTCAGTTCGCTGGCCCCGCCGAGCGGCGATCGGGCCCGGGTGGTTGCGCGATTCGCTGTCGAGCCGTCGCCGAGCTGGCCGGATTGGCCTTCGCCCCAGCTCAGGCCGGTGCCGTCGGCGAGCAGCGCCATGGCTGTGATCGGAGCCGGCGGAGATCGCGACCGGGGAGATGCCGGCGACCGTCACCGGGGTCGGCACGCATTCGCAGCCGGTCGTCGAAAACGTCCCGGTGCCGACCTGGCCCTTAGCTGTTGTAGCCCCAGGATTGGACCTCCGCCCGAGGACAGCAGGGCGATCCCGTGCTCACCCCCGGCGGCGACCTCCCTGACGCCGGAGAGCCCGGCCGGGGAGACGGGGGCTCGAGGCAGAAGCAGGTGGAGCTGTGGTCGACTGCGACCCGGTGCCGAGCGCGTCGTGCTCATTGTCACTCCCCAGTTGACCACCGTGCCGTCGATCGAGCAGTGCCGCGCGCAAGTCGCTGATCGGCGGAGATCGCCACGGCGCCGGCGATGCCGGGAACCGGATTGGGGTTCGGCGGTCGCAATGTGCAATCGTTGAGGATGCCCGATGCCGTCGCCGAGCGCGCCGTATTCGTCCCAGCCCCAGGCGAGGACCGTCCCGTCGGCGAGCAGCGCCAGGCTCGTAGGCGTCGCCGCGCGGCGATCGCGATCGCCGTTCGAGATGCCCGGAACCGAGACGGGAGACCCTGCTGCAGCGGGTTCGAGAAGCACATGTTCGGGGCCTTTGGTATCGCCGTCGCCGAGCGCGCCGTAGTCGGTTCTCTGCCCCAGGCCTTCACGGTGCCGTCGGCGAGCAGCGCCAGGCTGCGTTTCGCTGCCGGCACGAGACGGCGACGACATTCGGCGAGCCCGGCCACGGGAACCGGTGTCGGTGCGATCGGTCGTCGACCCGTCGCCGACCTGGCCATTGGGGTTGTAGCCCCAGGCCATCACGGTGCCGTCGTCGAGCAGCGCCAGGCCGTGTTCGTAGCCGCCGCGGATCTGCGTCACCGTTCGAGAGGCCGGTGATCGGCGTCGGTATTTCGACGCAGAAACAGCGGGTCGGACCTTTCGGTCCCGTTGCCGACCTGGCCGCTGTAGTTGTAGCCCCAGCCGAGAGCCGAGCCTCCGGCGGCGTGGGCACTCGGCGAAGCGACGAGGCCGAGCAGACAGAGGGCGAGGAGCGGCGCGACCCTGGCCAGCCTCGATTTCCCGATCCCGGTCCTCACCCTTGGCAAGACTGTACGCCCACCGCGCTAGATCCCGAAATAGCCCTTGATCCCGCCGAGCATCAGCTGGGTCCCGATCGTCGCCACGAAGAGGCCGCCGAACTTCGTCATCAGGCTGATCGTCTGATCGGAGAAGTTCATCCGGTTGACGAGGAACAGGTGGCCGACCGGGATCAGCGCGACGGTCACGGCGACGGCGATCACCGCCGCCCAGATGCCGTCCCAGCCCGACCCCGAGGAGGCGATCGTGATCACGGCGGTGATCGCCCCGGGGCCGGCCATGAAGGGGACCGCGTAGGGGACGACGATCTGGTCGGCGGCGCTCGCCGGCTGCTCGCGCTCGCGCGCCGAGTCGCCGCCCTGGGCGCGGCTCGGCTCGCCTCCGAGCAGCATCTCGAACCCCATCATCACGAGGACGAGGCCGCCGACGATGCCGAAGGCGTCGAGGTCGATGCCGAGCAGGTCGAGAAGCTGCTTGCCGATCAGCGCCGAGCCGCCGAGCAGGATCGCGATCGTCGTCATCAGCTTGACGACGTACTCGCGGCGCCGCTCGGGCTCGTTCTCGGTCAGGACGCGGAAGAAGACGGCGCGGATGAAGGGGTCGACCAGCAGGACCAGGGAGACGGTCGCCTGCAGGGTGAGGTCGAGGAAGCTCAACTCAGACCGAGACCGTGACCGGGAAGGTGGCGATCCAGATCGCGGTGCAGAGGAAGAGCAGGTAGCCGAGCGACAGCAGCGCGATTCGCTGCCTCGGCATCGTCAGCTTGGTGCTGATCCCGGCGAAGAAGAGCGAGGCGGCGAAGAGGACGACGGCGAGCACGTAGTTGTCGGAGCGCTGGTTCGACTGGCGCGCTTCGGCGGTCGCCTCTTCGGCTTCGGCCAGGAGCCGCGTCGATTCGGCCTTTTTGGCCAGCTTGTATTGCGGCATCGCGAACGGCGTCGACGGCGCGCCGGGGTTCTTCAGCGGGTGGGTCGCGACCCAGGCTTCGACGGCGGGCTTGAACTCGTGGCGGAAGCGCGCGAAGTAGAAGTCCGCCAGCCTCCGATCCCCCGCCGCGTAGGCGTTGACCCAGTCGCTGAAGGTGAGGACGTCGACCTCGGTCTCCTGGCCGGCTTCGTCGGAGGCGCGGGTCGACTCGACGCGGGCGGCGTTGGCGCGGCTGAAGTCGATCGCCTGGACGCCGCTCCAGCGCGAGGACTGGTAGGAGCTCCAGGCCGTTGCCACCGCGGCGATCGCCAGCAGGATCGTCGCCAGCAGCTCCATGTGGGGGTGAAGGCGGGCCGACATGGCGGGCAGGCTACCGGCGCCGGGCGACGACGAGCCCGGCCCGCCATCCCGGCGCCCGTCCCCCGGCGGGAGGGGTGACCGACGCGGTCTCGATCCCGGCCCGCGCGAGCAGCCAGGAGACCAGCGAGTTCGAGTTCCACATGTCGCCCGTGCCGAGCCGATCGCGCCCCCATACGGGCGTCGGCACCCTGGGGAACCAGGTCGAGTAGGCGGCGGGCGACGTCGATCTCCCCGCTCAGCCGCAGCGGGCTGCCGACCGCCTCATCGACGTCGGGGATCTCTCCGTCCCGCCAACGGCGGATCTCGTAGCGAAAGACCCGCAGGCGACCCGCCCAGGCGGCGCCGACCGGCCCTTCGGCGACGACGCCCCGTCGCTCGCCGCGGTCGTCCCTGACCGGCGCCATCTCGATCACGAAGCTCTCCTCCCCGGCGCGAACGACGAGCGCCGAGTGATAGAGGTCGCGCGCCTGCCGCCGCTCGAGTCGAGCCGCCACCGCCTCATACACGCGGCCGTTGAGGCGGACCGAGTGGCCGCCCGCGCCCAGCGGCAGCCAGTAGAGGTCGACCGCGGCGTCCTGCGGGCCCATCTTTCAGGTCTCCGAGGCGGTTGCTGAGGCGAGCCGCTCGGCCCGCTGCTTGATGCCGCGCAGCATCTTCCGCTCCATCACCAGGGAGCCGGGCTCGATCGGCAACATGCCGAGGCGCGCGAGCAGCGTCGGCAGGCGGAAACGGTTGCGGCTGATCAGCCGCGTCCGGCCGCCACTCTCCGACAGCACGAAGGTCCAGACCCAGTTGCCGTCATCGGAGCGCCAGGAGAGAACCCGGCCGGGCTCGACCCGCTCGACCCGCATCCGGTTGGAGCCGAACTCGATCTCATCGCCGGCCTCGAGGCTCTGGAACTCCGGCAAGACCCGATCGACGCTGTGCATGCCGAGGCCGAGAAGGTTCTCGATCCAGTCGTAGGTGTAAGCGCCTCCGCGGGGAGCGGGGCCCATCTGCGCCAGCCAGGGCCAGACATCGGCGGCCGGCGCCGCGATCTCGATCGCCCGCGTCGACACCCCGTCGGCGCTCTCCAGCAACTCGTCCCCGGGCAGCCGCGCCGCGGCCTCCTCCGGGTCGCGCCCCAGGTCATCACCGGCCGCCGCAGGAGGACGAGATAGAGAGCCGAGAGCGCTCCCCCGGCGATCGCGAGGCGCCGCAGCTTGACGGTTGTCGGGGGCTTTGCTGCCATGTCGATGGATGCGGAAGTCGAGTAGATCGCGGCCGTGGGCTTCGATCAGTATCACCAGCTCTCCGAGGCCCCGGCCGGGCCGGCGCCGGCGGGGGCTGCGCTAGGCTCGCCGCCGATGCGACCGCCCAACCTCCTGCTGCTGATCACCGACCAGCAGCGGCGGCCGCGGCACTGGCCCGAGGACCCGGGCTGGCTGCGCGACCTGATGCCCAACGAGGCGGAGCTGGCGAGGACCGGCCTGAGCTTCTCGAACGGGTTCTGCAACGCGTCGATGTGCTCGCCGAGCCGCGCGACCCTGTTCACCGGCCTCTACCCCGCCCACCACGGCGTCACCCTGACCCTGACCGCCGCCGACCTGAAGCCCGACCCGCGCAACAGCCCGGCCGTGCTCGCCGGCCTGGCGCGCCTGATGCTGCGCCGCGGGGCGCCGCGCGGGCGGGCCCTGAAGCAGTTCGGCCGCGGGGCGCTGCAGCTCGGCCCGAAGGCCGGCGACGAGGCGGAGCTGAGCCCGGACACGCCGAACCTGGCCCAAACGCTGCGGGCCGGCGGCTACGAGGTCGGCTACAAGGGCAAGTGGCACCTGACCCAGCCGCTCGGCGACGGTTGGGGCGAGCGCGACGCGGAGCTGCTCGCGGAGTCCTACGGCTTCGCCGACTGGGAGCCGCCCGACGCCGGCGAGAACGCGAAGGCGGAGAACTTCGGCGGCGGCACGGCGGGGCCCCTGTCGGAGGGCTGGGACGAGGTCTACACCCGCCAGGCCGAGAGCTGGCTGTCGCGCGCCGACCTGCCGGAGCCGTTCTGCCTCGTCGTCTCCCTGGTCAACCCGCACGACGTCCTCGGCTACGCCTCCTCCTACCGGGAGGGCGGCTACGACGCCGCCGAATTCCGCGACGCCGGGGTCGAGCTGCCGCCGACGATCGACGAGGACCTCTCGACCAAGCCCGTCGTCCAGACCCTGATGCAGATGGGCATGACCGCCTACCTCGGCCCCCTGCGCGGGCGCCGCGCCCAGCTCGACTACGTCAACTTCTACGCCCACCTGCACCGCCTGGTCGACGCCAAGATCGGCCGCATCCTGGCGGCGCTCGGCGACCCCGGCGACCCGGGCTCGCTGCGCTCGCGGACCGTGATCGTGCGCAGCTCCGACCACGGTGAGATGGGGCTCGCCCACGGCGGCCTGCGCCAGAAGGCGTTCAACGCCTACGAGGAGACGATCAACGTGCCGCTCGTCGTCTCCAACCCGGTCCTCTTCCCCCGCCCCGCGCAGACCGACGCCCTGGCCTCGCTGATCGACGTCCTGCCGACGATGGCGGGCCTCGCCGGCGCCGCGGCGCCCGCCGGCGCCCAGGGGGTCGACCTCGGCCCCGTCCTCGCCCGCCAGGCGGCGCCGGAGCGCGAGGCGCTCGAGCGCTCGGGGGCCGACTTCCGCGACCTGCTCGAGCGGCCGGCGCCCGGCGGCACGGTCCGCGACTCGGTCCACTACACCTACGACGACCACCAGGCGGCGACCGCGCAGGTCGACGCCCCCGGCCAGCCGAACCGGGTGCGCTGCATCCGCGAGGCGCGGATGAAGTACGCGGTCTACCTCGACCCGGAGCGGCGGCAGGCGCCCGAATACGAGATGTACGACCTCGAGCGCGACCCCGAAGAGCGCCACAACCTCCTCGACCACCGCAGCGGCGAGCCGCGCGAGCCCTCCTCGCGGGCCGACCGCGACCGCCTCGAGGAGGCGCTCAGGGCGCAGATGGCCGCGCTCGGCACCGACAACCTCTCCTGACCCCAGCGGGGGCCGCGACGGGATTGCGGGCGCCCCGCCGCCGAAGCGCGGTCTTCCCCGGATGGAATCGCCGCGGGCCGGCCATAGGTTGTCGAGCAGCCCCCCACCCGACGGCGGAGCTTCCATGGACAATCGCCTGACCCCACTTGACGCGTCGTTCCTCGAGCTGGAGGAGGCCGACGAGTCGGCCCACATGCACATCGGATGGGCGATGATCTTCGACCCGCTGCCGGGCGGCGGCGAGCCCTCGCTCGAGGCCCTGCGCGAGCAGACCGAGGAGCGGCTCGAAGCCCCTGCCGCGCTTTCTACGCCACCTCTCCTCGCCGCGGATCGGCAGGCTCTCGCTGCCGACCTGGGAGCCGGACCCCGACTTCGACATCGCGACCCATATGCGCCACGCCACGCTGCCGGCGCCGGGCGGCGAGGAGGAGCTGCTCGAGTGGCTGGGCGACTTCTACTCCCACCGCCTCGACCGCGCCCACCCGCTCTGGGAGACGACGGTGCTCGACGGGCTCTCCGGCGGCCGCTGGGCGCTGGTGACGAAGGTCCACCACTGCCTGGTCGACGGGATCAGCGGCGCCTCGGTGACGAGCGCGCTGCTCGACGCCGAGGCCGACCCGGCCCCCGGCTCCGGGGGGCTGGCGGCGGCTCTGGCGAGGCCGGAGGAGGGCGAGGAGGAACGGCGCCGGCGCGGTCTCCAGGCTCTTCGGCGCGGTCGGCGACGGCGTCGGCCTCGCCACGCATCCGCGCCGGCTCGCCTCGGCCCTCTCCCGGTCCCGGGCGCTGGCCGAGATGGTCATCCGCGAGGAGCTGGTCGGGGCCCCCCACACCAGCCTCAACGAGGCGATCGGCGGCACCCGGCGCCTTGCCGCGGTGGAGGTGCCGCTGGAGGACCTGAAGCGGATCAAGAGCGAGCTGGGCGGCACGGTCAACGACGTCGTCCTCGCCGCCACCGCCGGCGGCCTGCGCCGCCTCTTCGAGCGCCGCGACGAGGGCTCGAGCGTCGACAGCGTGCGGGCGATGGTCCCGGTCAGCCTGCGCCAGGCAAGCGAGGAGCTGGCGCTCGGCAACCGGGTCACCTCGCTCTTCGTCGACCTGCCGATCTCCGAGCCCGACCCCCTGGTTCGGTACCGCAAGACGACCGAGGCCGCGCGTGAGCTGAAGGGCGGCGACCAGGCGGCGGGGACGGAGGCTCTGATCGAGCTCGCCGGCGTGGCGCCACCGCTGGTCCAGAGCGTCGTCGCCCGGCTGGCCTTCACGCCGCGGCTCTTCAACCTGACGATCACGAACGTGCCGGGGCCGCCGGCGACCCTCTACTCGATGGGAGCGCCGCTGCGTCGGATCGTCCCCCTGGTGCCGATCTTCAGCGGCCACGCGGTCGGCGTCGCCGCCGTCAGCTACGACGGGACGCTCACCTTCGGGCTCAACGCCGATCGCGCCACGGTGCCCGACCTCGCCGTCCTCCGCGAGGGGATCGAGGAGTCCCTGGACGAGCTGCGGCGCCTCGCCGGCCCCGACTCGGCGAGCGGTCGGGTTGAGTAGATTCCCGGTGTGGGCTTCGACCAGTACCACGAGCCGCCGGAGGAGCTGTCCGAGGAGACGCGGACCTTCGCCCGCCTCTGCGCCTCGCTGACCGAGGAGGCCGAGGCGATCGGCTGGTACGAGCAACGGATCGCGGTCGAGGCGGACGACGGGGCGCGGGCGATCATGCACGACGCCCAGGGCGAGGAGTTCAAGCACTTCTGCATGGACCTCGAGTTCCTCCTGCGGCGGACGCCGCTCTGGCGGGAGATCGCGGCGGGGATCCTCTTCCAGGAGGGCGACATCGTCGAGCACGGCGAGGCCGCCGAGGAGCAGGCGACCGAGGGCGCCGAGGAGCGCGGCGAGCCCTTGGCCGGCGGCGAGTCGCTGGGCATCGGCAGCCTCAGGGAGGCCGGCCGATGAGCCACCTTCTGCGCGCGCAGGCGCCGATCACCGAGGCCGGCTGGGAGCTGCTCGACGGCGAGGCGCGCGAGCGCCTGGCGCCGGCGCTGGCGGCCCGCAAGCTCGTCGACTTCGCCGGCCCACGCGGCTGGGAGCACTCGGCGACGAGCCTCGGCCGGGTCGAGGACGTCGCCGACGCGCCGCAGGGCGTCGAGGCGGTCCGGCGCCGGGTCCTGCCGCTGGTCGAGCTGCGGGCGCCGTTCTCCCTCTCCCGCTCCGAGCTGGCCGACGCCGACCGCGGCGCCGACGACGCCGACCTGGCGCCGCTCGACGAGGCCGCCCAGCGGCTCGCGGTCGCCGAGAACGCCGCCGTCTTCCACGGCTGGAAGGCCGCCGGCATCGCCGGCATCGCCGAGGCCTCTCCCCACGACGCGATCGCGCTCGGCGAGGACTGCGAGCGCTACCCCCGCCACGTCGCGATGGCGATGGAGGCGCTGCTCGGCGCCGGCATCGACGGCCCCTACGGCATCGCCCTCGGCCCCGACGCGCACACCCGCGTGCTCGAGAGCAGCGAGCACGGCGGCTACCCGCTGCTCGAACACCTGCGCGAGATCACCGGCGGTCCGCTCGTCTGGTCGCCCGGCGTCAGCGGCGCCGTCGTCCTCAGCATGCGCGGCGGCGACTTCCTCTTCGAGTCGGGCGAGGACCTCTCGATCGGCTACGCCGGCCACGACGCCGACGCCGTCCAGCTGTATCTGGAGGAGAGCTTCAGCTTCCGGGTCGCCACCCCCGAGGCCGCGGTCGCTCTCAGCGATGACAAGTAGCGGAACGGCGAAAGTGTCGCTTCCGAGCGACGTGCAGATCCTGATCAGCCGCGAGCTCGACGCGCCCAGGCACCAGGTCTATGAGGCATGGACCACGCCGGAGCTGGTCAAGCGCTGGTGGGTGGGGAAGCGCGGCACCGCCACCCTCGCCGAGATCGACCTCCGCCCGGGCGGCGCCTGGCGCTACGCGATGGTGACCCACGACGGCCGCGAGGTCGCCTTCCACGGCGAGTACCGCGAGGTCGTCCCCGACGAGCGGATCGTCTCGACCGAGGTCTACGAGGGCGCCCCCGGCGCCGAGGCGCTCAACGCCGTCACCTTCGAGGAGGCCGAGGGACGAACCAGCCTCGCCGTCCTCGTCGAGCACGAAACAAAGCACGCCCGCGACATGCACCTCGAATCGGGCATGGAGGGCGGCATGCAGGAGGCGATGGACCTGCTCGAGCAGGTCGCCGTCTCACTCACCGCGGACTGACAGGACCGGGCCGGCCTGCGAGGATGAACGCCATGGAGGTCGTCGCAAGAAGCTCCCGGCTGCTGATCGCGACGATCGCGCTCCTCGGCATCGCCCTCCTCCCGGCCGCCGCGGGGGCCAAAACGGTGACGATCGGCAGCCCGATGGCGAGCAACCTGACCGGCCCGTTCAGCTTCGTCGCGCAGCAGACGGCGATCAACACCTCCCTCTCCGGAGCGCCGGTGGCCGCACCGACCGACGGCACGATCACGCGCTGGCGAGTGGTCGGCAACGGGACCTTCCGCCTTCGTGTCCTCGATCCCCAGGGCGGCAACCAGTTCAAGGGCGCCGGGACCAGCGCCTCGGGCGTAGGCGACGGAGTCGGGGTGGAGGTCTTCGAGACCAGCCTGCCGATCAAAGCGGGCCAGCTGATCGGCCTCGACGCCGAAACCGGCAGCATCGTCGCCTACCAGGAAGCGGCCGCCCAGCTGATCGTCACGACGCCCCAGGTTCCCGAAGGCTCGACGCCGGCCTCCACTTCCTCGGCGCTGACCAAGGAGCTCCAATTCAACGCCGACATCGAAACTCCGGACGACCCCGCACCCGGAGGTCCCGGACCGGGCGGCGGCGGATCGCCCGGGGGCGGATCGGCGGACGGGGGGTCGCTCGTCACCGTCACCCCGCCGTGCGTGGTCCCCAACCTGCGCGGAAAGCACCTCGGGGGGGCGCGCAAAGCGCTGAAGGCCGCCGGCTGCAAGCTCGGCAGCGTCCGCCGCGCCAAAGGGGCAGGCAAACGCGCAGCCATCAAGCACCAGAGCCCGTCGGCCGGCCGCTCGCTGCCCGCCGGCTCGAAGGTCGCCGTCAAGCTCGGCTGAGGCGAAGAGCTACAGCGGCCGCAGGCGGTCCTTCTGGACCCGGGCCAGCTTCTTCTTCAGGCGCCGGAACTGCCGCTCCTGCTCTTCGCTGCGTTCGTAGCCCTGGTGGGCCAGGTTGACCTGCTCCAGCGGGTCTTCCTTGAGGTCGTACATCTCCCACTGCGGCTGCGCCGGCGGCCTGGGCACCGACTCGACCGGGACTTCGTTTTCGATCGTCACCTCGACGTCGCGGTACTTGGCGAGCTTCCAGCGGCCTTCGCGGATCGCGACCACGTGGTTCGGCGCTTTCGGGTAGAGCCCGTTGTTCTGGCCCGACTGGTAGTCGTCGTAGGTGAAGACGACATAGCCCTGGACCGGCTTCGCCCTCGAGGGCCGCAGGACGAGCCGCGAGTAGTCGACGCCCTGCCAGTCGGCGCGCGCCGATTCGGGGGCGCCGGCGAGGCTGGCCAGGGTGGGCAGGAAGTCGACGTGGGAGACGAGCGCGTCGGTGCTCAGCGGCCGCGGGTAGAGCTTCGGGTTGGAGTAGACGAGCGGCACCCGGATCGACTCCTCGTAGAAGTTGAAGTTCTTCTGCCGCAGGCCGCCGTGGGCGAGGCCCATCTCGCCGTGGTCGGCGGTGCGGACGATCAGCGTGTCGTCGAGCAGGTCGGTCTGTTCGAGCTTGTCGAGGACGTTGACCAGATAGCTGTCGGAGGACCGCATCAGGTTGCCGTAGTAGTTGAGGTAGGCGCGCTTTTCGGCCGTCCGTCCGGGGCTTGCCGGTGAGGTTGAAGATCTTGAGGAATTCCTCCTGGACGGTGGGCTTGGTCGAGAGGTCTTCGCCGTTGGTTTCCGGCACCTCGATGTCCCCCGCCAGCCAGGAGCGGTCATAGCCGGCTTCGTTGAAGGTTTTGCTCGGGTAGAAGAGGACGTCGTGCGGGTTGACCAGCGAGATCACCATGAAGAACGGCTGTTCGGAGGCGGCGTGGGTGTCGAGGTACTGGAGCACCCCTTCTTCCTTGCCTTCGCCGACCGAGTCGACGAAGCGGCCGTCGTTGTCGACGAAGCCGCCGCCGGCCTCGGGGACCGTCTGGTTGGCGCCCGCGTCGGGCGGGTTCCAGCGATCGAAGCCGTACTTTTCGAGGTCGGACGGCATCGCGTCTTCCTTGATCGCCGGTTTCGAGCAGTGCCACTTGCCCTTGTAGACGACGCGGTAGCCGGCCGCTCTCATCACGCTGGCCAGGTTCTTCAAGTCCGTCGGCAGGTTGACCTGGGGGAATTCGGCCGCCGCCATGTCTTCCTCGAGCGTGTACTTGACCCCGTGCTGGGCGGGGAAGTAGCCGCTCATCAGGGTCGAGCGGGCCGGCGAGCACATGCAGGCGTTGGTGAACGCGCGCTCGAAGCTGATGCCGTGGCGCCGCAGCCGGCGCATCCCCGGCAGGTTCTGGCGCAGCCAGTTGCGCGGGAAGTGCTGGATCGCCCGTTCCTGGTCGGTGAGGAAGAGGATCACGTTCATCCCCGCGACGCTCCGCCCCCCTCCCCGGCTCGCGGCGAGCACCCGCTCGACCCCGCCGCCGCTCTGGGCGACGAGCGCCGCCGCGGCGGCTCCGGCGCCGGCGCCGATCAGCTCTTTGCGGGTCAGGCCTCGTTCGCGGCGTTCCTCTTCGGTCATCGCTTCCTCCTGAAGACGTCGACCGCGTCGCTGCCGAAGGCGGTCGAGTAGACGTTGCGACCGTCGGGGCTGACGACGACCGAGCTGACCCCGCGCAGGGCCCGGGCCCTGGTGCAGCCGGCGACGGACTTCGGCGCCAGGCAGCCGGGCCTGCCGGGCTTCTGGGCGACGGTGCCCGTTTCCGGGAGGCGGTTGAGGACGTCCAGGGCGCCGGTCTTGAAGGCGGCCACGTAGACGCTGCGGCCTTCGGGCGAGACCGCCAGGCCCTCGGGCGCGACCATCGCCCGGCCGAAGGAGCAGCCGACCGCGCGCAGGTAGACGAGGCAGCCGGTCGTGCCGGGCTTCTGGACCTGGCCGAGGGCGGTGGTCGTCGGCGCGAAGGAGGCGACGCTGTTGCTGAACAGCGTGGTCGCGTAGACGACTTCGCCGCGCGGGCTGCTCGCCACCGCGTTGGCGCCGCTCAGCTGCACGCCGGTGGCGCAGCCGGCGAGCGGCTGGTCGGCGATGCAGCCGCTGCCGTCGGTGGCCTGGGTCAGGGCCCCGGTTTCGGGGTCGCGGCTGAGCACCGCGAGCGCGTTGGAGAGCGCCGAGGCGGCGTAGACGTTCGTGCCTGCGTTGCCGGCGGCGAGCCCCTCGACGGCGCCGAGCGCGAAACCCGGGGCGCAGCCTTCGGCGCTCGATTCGGCGATGCAGCCGGCGGCGCCGGCGGCCTGCGTGAGCAGGCCTGTTTTCGGGTTGCGGGCGAAGGCCGCCACCGCGTTGCCGAAGAAGGCGCCGACGTAGACGTTGGCGCCGCCGGGGCCGAGCACGACCACGTCGGCGCCGAGCAGGGCGCGGCCCGGGACGCAGCCGGGAATCGGCAGGACCGAGACGCAGCCGGCGCTGGAGGGCGGCACCTGGCGCAGGGAGCCGGTCTTCCTTGCGCGGCGAAAGGTCGTGATCGAGTTGCTGCCCCGCGAGGTCGCGTAGACGTTCTTGCCGTCGGCGCTGACCGCGACCGAGTTCGGCCCGTCGAGGCCGATCGCCTTCGCGCAGCCGCCGCTCCCTCTTGCCGAGACGCAACCGCCCGTGCCTTCGGGCTGGCGCAGGGCGCCCGTCTTCCGGTGTCGCAGGAAGACCGCGATCGCGTCGCTTTTCGAGGAGGCGACGTAGACGTTGCGGCCGTCGGGGCTGACCGCGATCGCCCGCGACCCCATGAACGGCCCGGGGCCGGCGAGGGCCCGCGCGCTGCCGCAGCTGCCGCTCCTCTTCTTCGAGCTGTCGACGAGGCAGCCGGCCCTGCCGCGCAGCTGGGTCAGGGTGCCGATCTGCGCCTTCGGCTTCGGCTTCGGGGCGCCCGCGGCGCGGCCGGCGATCCGACGACGATCGCCGCCACCGCCAGGGCGGCGATCGATCTGCGTATGCGGGGAAGGTCCATTCTGGGCGGCGCCCGGGAATCCCGCGATCGAGGAGACCGGGCCACCGAGACTACTGTTTGGAGCAGCGGCTCGCCGGGGGTAGGATCGAACGAGATGCCCGAGAAAAGCTGGAAAAGCCTGTTCACCGAAGGTTGGGCATTCATCGCCGTGGCCGTCATCGCCTTCGTCGGCGGCCTCCTGATCGGTGACCTCGGCGCCTCGCCGAAGACCGAAACCGTCGTCGCCACCTCCTCGAGCGGCGGCGAAGAAACCGCCGCGGGCGTCCCGGCCGAAGGCGGCGCCACGATCTTCGCCAGCGAGGGCTGCGGCAGCTGCCACACGTTCAAGGCGGCCAACTCGACCGGAACGATCGGGCCCGACCTGAACGAATTCCTCGCCCCCGACGACAACAAGGCCGGGATCGAAGAGATGATCGACGACCCGAACTCCGAGATCGCCGAAGGCTTCTCGGCCAACGTGATGCCGACGGATTACGGCAAGACCATCTCCCAGCCCGAACTCGAACAGCTGGTCCAGTTCCTGATCGAAAACTCGCCCGCCGGAGGCGCGAAGCCAGAGGGCCCCGGCGGCGAGGAAAACGACGCCGGCGGACCCACCAGCTGAGCGGCACGCTGACGCTCCTCGGAGTCGGCGTCATGCTCCTCCTCCCCGCTCCCGCGAGAGCCGAAGACTACGACTGCGCGGACTTCGCGAACCAAGCCGAAGCGCAGGCCCAGCTGCTGCCGGGGGACCCCTACCACCTCGACGGCGACGGCGACGGCGTCGCCTGCGAGGACCTGCCCTGTCCCTGCTCGAAGGTGGCGGGCAGCAGCCCCGAACCGCCGCCACAGCCGGCGGTCCCGGCACAGCCGGTCGTCCCGGCCGGGAATCGGCTCCCGGCGCAGGTGATCCGGGCCGTCGACGGCGACACCCTCAAGGTCCGCATCCTCGCCGGCGGCGCGACGATCGACGTGCGGCTGCTCGGCATCGACACCCCCGAGACGCACCGGCCCGAGACGCCGGTCGAGTGCGGCGGGCGGCGGGCGTCAAGATCGATGCACCGCCTCGCCGACGGGCGACTCGTGGTCCTGGTCACCGACCCGAGCCAGGATCGGTTCGACAAGTACGACCGCCTGCTCGCCTACGCGATCCGGGGCCGCCTCGACCTCAACCGCGCCCAGGTCCGTGCGGGCTGGGCGGAGACCTACGTCTACCAGGGCAGGCCGTTTCGGCGGCTGCGCGCCTACCGCAAGGCCGAACGCTCAGCCCGCTCCAAGCGGCGCGGCGTGTGGTCGCGCTGCGGGGGCGATTTCCACAGCTCCTACTGACCCATCGACCAAGGGGGCCGGCGTCAACCCTGCTCGCGCTCGCGCCTCGCCGCCTCGCGATCTTCGGCCGCCCGCTTGCGATCTTCGGCCGCCCGCTTGCGATCTTCGGCCGCCTCGGCGCGCGCGCCCGCCGCTCTGACCCGTGCTTCGGCGGCTGTCGCGTGCGCCTGCTCGGTGCGGTAGTCGGTGTCGGGCGCGACCAGCTCCCTGGCGGCACGATCGGTCATGTCAGCCGCCCGATCGGCAAGCTCCGCGGACCTGTCCCGCTCGCTGGCCGTTTCGTCCCGCAGCCGGGCAATCTCGTCTCGGGCCTGTGCCTGGGCGTCACGATCGGCGGCGGTGCCGGTCCTCACCCCGGAGGTTACGGCGCGGGCGATCGTGCCTTCTTCCCGCACGTGCTGCGCCTCGCCATGGGCCTGCATCTGCCCCTCCGTGCGCTCCGCGACAGCCTCGAACTCACCGTCGGCAGCGGCCTGCTCGCGATCGGAGACAAGCTGGTCGGCCTCCGCGGAGGCCGCGTCGCGATCGGAGAGCGTCTGGTCCTTGTCCGATGCGGTTTGATCGGCGTCGGAAGCCGTCTGATCGGTGTCTGAGACCGTCTGGTCATCTGCCCGGTCCGCCCCGCTCTGAGGCGTTGGGTCAGCCGACATACCGCCACGCCCTCATTCCCCTTACGGAGTCGCTTGAATCTCCTTGAGTCGCCACCCTTCGATTGAGAGTACTCCTCCGGTGGGTGACCTTGCCGATTGAATCGATGTCGGACGGTCGCTAAGGTCGCATCACATGCGGAAGAAGCGCGGCATCCGCCGCCTCTGCCTGCTTCCCACGGCGCTGGTGCTTCTCGCGCTGGCCCCGGCCCTTGCGCGGGCCGACACCCATACCTTCCTCAACACCGACGACCTCAACCCCGCGAATGGGGCCGGGACCTACGGCCCGGCGACCAAGTACCCCTCGAGCATCGTCGTCTCCGGGCTCTCGGGCACGGTCACGAAGGCGAGCGTAACCCTGATCGGCCTCAGCTCCGCGAGCCCCGATGACATCGACATGGTGATCACCGGGCCCAACGGACAGCAGGTGATGTTGATGTCGGACGCCTGCGGGGAGGCCCCCAACACCCTGGCCAACGAGGACTGGACCTTCGACGACTCTGCTCAGACCTTCCTCTCCGACGGCGGGCCTTGCGCCGCCAACCAGCAGGCGAGCTTCCTGCCCTCGAACTACCTGGGGAGCGCCCCTGAGCCCGACGACCTGAGTCCAGGAGGCGGCCCGGCGCCACCGTATGTGAACGCGATGTCGTTCTTCAACGGCGCGACCCCCGACGGTGCGTGGAACCTCTTCGTGATGGACGACAACGCCGCCGGATATCTCGGTTTCGACATCAAGGCCTGGGTGCTGAAGCTGGAGGTCCAGCCGCCGCCGCCCGCGCCCCCGCTGGCCACGCCGGTGACGGCTCCGGTGACGGCGCCGGTGACGACTCAGAAGGCGACCGGGAGGCGCGCCGCCGCGCTTGCGAAGTGCAGGAAGAAGAAGGCGAGGAAGGCACGCAAGAGATGCCGGCGCCGCGCGAGAGGGCTGCCGCGATAGCCCGCTAGGGCTTGGTTTTAAGCTTCACCGTGAGCTTCTGGGAGACCGATGACCTGGAGCCGTCGGTCAGCTTGCTGGTCGTCGTCAGCGTGCCCTTGAGCTTGCCGGTCTTCTTCAGCGTCGACTTGGCCTTCGGCTTCAGCTTCACCGTGATCTTCTTGGTCTGGCCCGGCGCGATGTTGAAGCTGGCCCGGCCGAGGACGACGCTCTTCGCTTTCGCGTAAGCCCGGGCGGGGCGGTCACTCGGTGCGCCGAAGCGTCCCGAGATGGTTTTGAGGACAACCGAGCCGCTGCAGGTGAACGGGGAGCCCGGCGGGAGTTCGCATTTGGCCGGCGCGGTGAACTGGCCGGGATTGTTGGTCAGCACCGTCGGGCTCGGCCCCCCGTTCAGGACTTTGGTGCTGCCGGTCGGGCCGCCTCCACCCGATCCGCCACCGCCGCCGCCTCCGCCGGTCGTCGTGCCGCCGCCGCCGCTCGGCGGGCTGGGGGCGCCGATATCGGCGTTGAGCAGCAGTTCGTGTTCGTTGTTGTAGTTGGCAAGGGTCGGTTCGCGCGTCTCGTTCAAGGTCAGCGGCGGGGCCCACTCATCGACGAAGGCGGCGGAGTCAGTCGGAAAGGCAAAGACCGCATAGGCGCCTGGGCTCTCGAGCGCCAGGCGCTCTCCTCCGTGGACCGGGATGTTCGCTGTGAATTCGTAGACGTTCTGCGTGAAGTTGGGCTTCGAGGTCAATACCTGAGGGTCGATCGCGACCGCTTTGTTGCCCTGCAGGACCACGAGCTTGAATTCCTGGCCGACGGGATCGCTGGCCTCGAACTTTTTGAAACGCCACTTTGTCAGCACACCCTCCGTGGGCACTTCGATCTTCTGTGCTTCGGTCGGCGCATACAGACACGGACAAGCGGCTCCCAGGTCCGCCCCCGCATTCGCGCTCAGGTCGCTGCCGATCGTCACCGCACCGGCGGGCTGGGAAAACGCCGGCAAGATCAGCAGCGCGAACAACGCGCCTGGGGCGAGGGAGCGCCTCAATGGCTTGCCTTCGGTTTCGACTTCGGCTTCAGCTTCAACTTCAGCTTCTGCGTGAGAGATGCGCTTGCCCCGGAGGTCAGCGTGCTCGTCGTCGTCAAATTGCCGATCAGCTTGCCCTTCTTTTCAAGTCCAGCTTTCGCGGCCTTCTTCAAAGGTACCTTGATCTTCTTGCTCTGCCCGGCGTTGAGGCTGAACTTCACCCTCCCATAGAGCGGGGCTTTCTTCTTGCGGCTCGAGAGACGGGCCACGCCGTTCGTACCGCTGGGTCTGAAGCCGACGAAGACCACCGCTCCCGTGCATTTCTCCGGCGACCCCGGCGGCAGTTCGCATTTGGCGGGCGACGTGAAGAACCCGTTCTTTGTGTCGGTCGCGAGGTTGATGTTGGGACCGCCGTTGGAGAAGATGACATGGCCTTCCACCTTCGTTTCGCCGGCGGGCGGGGCGTTGCCTCCCGAGGGCGGGCTCGGCGCTCCGATGTCAGCGTTGAGGATCGGCGTCGGAGCTTGAGCCGTGTATTTCGGCAAGCCGGTCTGATTGAGAGTCAGCGACGGCACCCAGAAGTCAGACGTGTGGACACCGTCGATCTGCATGACCTCGCAGTCGCATGGCGTGGCGGGGACCCCGATGCCGAGCCGCTCGCCGGCATGCACCGGAACGTTTGTCGTGAATTCAGCGATGCGCTGGACGTTCGGGTTTTCGTCGGCAGGCAGGTGCTGCGGATCGACCGCGACGAGCGTGTTCCCGTCGAGAACGACAAGATCGAGCTCGGGCCCGACCGGATGCGGAGTGGAGGTCCACATATTTGATCCGCCAGGTGGTCAGCACGCCGTCTTGGCCGATCGCGATCTCGCCGGCTCCCGTGGTCACCACCATCGATTCGGATGGGAAGGAAAAGGCAACATTGGCCGTCGCCGAGAGGTCGCTGCCGATCGTCTCTGCCCCGGCGGGCCGGGCGACCGCGAGCATCGATAGAAGCGCGAACAGCGTGACCAAGCCGACGGCACGCTTCTGCAGCGGATATCCCAGCCCCCACATTGCCCCGATAAGACACGCGGGAGAGCATAGCCGTCGCCGTCCAGCTCATGTGATCGAGAGCCGCGGCCCCCTTGATTTGGGAGCGCCGGCTATCCCTCGTCTCTCACAACGCCCATGGGATAGGGTCGGCCCGGGTAGGTTCAATCGCTACGGAGGGTGAAGATGCACGTTGAGAGGCGGCGCAACGGAGTGGTGCTGGTTTTGCTCGCGGCTGGGGCCACTGCGATGGCGCTCATCGCCGGCTGCGGGAGCAGTGGCGACGACTCAGCCGCGACGCTTTCGCTGAAGATCGGTGAAGAAGGCAAGAAGGCAAGTTTTCAGGTTCCGAATTCCTCAGAAGGTGGCCTGGTCGAAGTCACGTTGAAGAATCAGGGCAAGGCTCCCCACGGGGTTCAGTTCATCCAGTACACGGATGGCCACAGCGAAGAAGACGTGCTCAAAGAACTTGGCAGCAACAGCGAAAAAATCCCCGCCTGGATCAAGCTCCAGGGCGGAATCGGATCGGTGCCGGGCGGTCAGACCGGCACCGCGTCCGTGATCCTTCCCGAAGGCCACTACGTGCTGGCCGATGCCGCGGCCTTCTCGGGCCCAAGCAATGGCCCCCCGGCGACGGCTCCGCTCAAGGTGTCGGGCGAAGCATCAGGCGACCTTCCCAGCACCCCGGCAACCGTCACGGCCGCAAGTCCCGCAAAGGACAAGTACAAGTGGGAAACCTCCGGCCTGAAGACCGGGAAGAACGAAATCACCTTCGACTCGAAGGGCAAGAAGGCGGTCCATTTGCTGATCGCGGTCCCGGTCAAGGGCAAGGCACCGCCGCTGAGCCAGATCAAGAAGGACCTGGCCTCAAACGGCCCGCCACCTTCATACGTGGAAGCAAATGATGCCCAGACGACCGCGATCGTCGACGGCGGCACCTCGCAGACGACGACGCTCGAGCTGGAAAAGCCCGGGCAGTACATCTTCTTCTGCCCGCTGACCGACCGGGACGGCGGCAAGCCTCACTTCGAGGAGGGCCTGCTGAAGGTCCAGACGGTCAAGTAAGGGCCGAAGCACCCGGGGTAGGAAGCTCCGCCGGCTCGTCAGGCCGGGGCGACGCGACTACCACGGCGGCACGCCCTGGACGCACACGAACTGGCGCTATCCCCACGAACCCGGCGGGTAGCTCTCCAATGGGAGCGGACCCGGATCGCTACCCTCAATCGAGTGACGACCCTCGCCGACCTGGAGTCGCTCCCCGGCGCCGTTCTGGTTCAGCGCGGCGTCGCAGACCTGGACGCCGGCTGCGAATCTGCCGAGGCACTACTGGTTTCGATCGGCGCGCCGCGGCTGCGCAGGGTGGGTGTCGACCTGCCCACGCCGATCGCCTCCCCGGAGCACAAGCTCTACGAGCTCCTCGCCCAGGAAAAGGGCGATGCGGCTCACTCGGCATATAACGCCCTGATCCGCCGGCTCGTCAGCTTCGAGCGAGCGGCCGCATGCGCGAACTAGCGGACTCGAGCCGCATCGAGCGTTTCATGAGCGAGCTGGGGCAGGCGGTCCCGGTGGACAGTCGCGTCTATTTCACCGGCGGAGCAACTGCGGTACTCCAGGGCTGGCGAGAGACCACCATCGATGTCGACATCAAGTTGATTCCCGACCGCGATGAGATCCTGCGCGAGATACCCCGGCTCAAGGAGGAGCTCAACCTCAACGTCGAGCTGGCGGCACCTTCGGATTTCATCCCGCTTCCCCCGGGATGGGAGGACCGAAGTCCGCTGATCCGCAGGGAGGGCAAGGTGTCCTTTCACCACTTCGATCCAGTCGCCCAAGCGCTCTCCAAGATCGAGCGGGGTCACGACCAGGATCTTCAGGACGTGAGAGAGATGGTCGCTCGCGGCCTTGTGGACCCGGGAGAGGCCCGTGCGCAGTTCGAGGCGATCGAGCCCGAGCTGTACCGCTTCCCGGCGATAGACCCGGAGTCGTTCCGGCGTGCGGTCGAAGCGGCCCTGCGAGCAGAGTGACGCACTCGGTGAAGGCTCCTACGAGGTGGGTTTGCGCGGCGACCCGCATCGATGGGGCGGGAAGGACTCGAACCTTCGACCGACGGATTATGAGTCCGCTGCTCTAACCAACTGAGCTACCGCCCCGAATGCGGCGATTATCCCCCTCCATGCGGGTCTCCGTCGCTCGGTCGGGGCTCGGGGGCATAGGCTCCGCTGAGGCAACCCCCGACCAAGGAGGATCCCCATGTACGGGCGTATCGTCAGGTTCAAGGACGTCGACCTGGAGAAGATGGCGCAGCTGACCAGCGAGATCGAGCAGAGCGACCCTCCCGAGGGCGTCGACTCGACCGGGTTCGAGCTGTTTGTCGACGAGGCGCAGAAGACCTCGATCTTCGTCGCCTATTTCGAGACGGAGCAGAAGATGCGCGACGCGGACGCGATTTTCGAGGCCATGGACGCGTCGGAAACGCCGGGAACGCGGGTCTCGGTCGACAACGCGGAGATCAAGATCCAGCGCAGCCTGTCGTAGAACCGAGCTACCGCCCCTGGTGGGGATTTCTCACGCCCCGCCGGCAAAGCTGCCACACTGTCGGAGTTGGATGCTTTGACGGAGAAGTTCGTCCGTGCTGAAGACAAGGGACTGCGCGAAGGCGTGGTCCCACTCGCTTTTAAGGGCTAGGCGCTGAAGAGCTGGGCGAGGGAGCGGCCGACGTCGGGGGGCTCCTCTTTGCTCTCGGCCGCGGCGGCGGCGCCGTCGGCGAGGGCCTTGGCGGCGTCGGCGATCTGGTGGGTGCGGCCGCCGCGGATGGTGCCGGTCTTCTTCGCTTCGGCGAGGTCGGATTCCATCAGGCCGGCGAGCTCGGCGAGGCGGCGCAGGCCGACGACGGCGGCGGTGCCCTTGAGGGCGTGGGCCTCGGCGCGCATCGTCTCGAAGTCGGCGGACTCGGTGGCGAGGCCGGCGGCGATCACGTCGCAGCGGCGGCGCGCCTCGACGGCGAAGGAGGCGAGCAGCTCGGGATCCGGCGCTGTCGCCTCTTTTTTGTCGCCCGCGGCTTTTTTGTCGGCTTTCTTGTCGGCGGTCATCCGGTCACCTTTTCAACGGCTTCGGTGAGCGCATCGACGCCGAAGGCGCCCTCGATCACCTCGCCGATCGTCCCATCCTTGTCGATCGCGAACAGCCACGGCTCCGTGGGCAGGTGGAAGGCCCGCACCTGACGGTTGGGGCCCTTGCCCGGATCGTTGTCTTTGAAGATCTCCATATGGATGAAAGCCGCCTTGTCTCCGTACTGCTGTTTGACCTGCTCGGCCACGTCGACGACCGGGCCGCAGACCCGACTCTGGCAGAACTGGGGGGTCGCAAACAAGAGGATGATCGGTTCCTTTCCGAGCGCGTCCGCGTAGTCGACCTTGTTCTGGGTATCAGGTGGGATCCGCGTCGTTATCTGTTCGACGTCGCCGCCCACATCCTCTGCGGTCGGCGTGTGAATCTTCGGCGCCTGCTGGCCGACCTCCGGCACGCGGCTGAAGCGGCCGACGATGGCGCTGGGGAGAAGCGTCCCCGTCAGTTCGCCTTCTTCCCTGATCACGGCGGCGACCTTCCACTCGCCGTCGGCGGGAAAGTCGATCTGGGTCGAGTAGACGACCGTCGCGGCCGCCGGGTCTTCGTCGGTCGTCGCGGCGCGGAATGCGGGCTCGGTCGCCAGGCTTTCGACCCTGGCCGGGAAGGGGCCGATCGCCGGTTCTTCGAGGACTTTTTTCTCGGCCCGGGCGACCGCCCCTTTGGCGCCCTCTTTTTCGGCCACCGGGTTGACCTCGGGCACCGGGGCGATGTACAGGGCGACTTCGGCGTCGGTGACCTGGCTGTGGTCTTTGTTGAAGACGCCGAAGGGGTAGCGGTTCTCGCCCCTGTAGAAGACGGAGGCCGCCGGGACGACGACGACGTTGGCCTTCTCGGCCGTGTCGAGGATCTCTTCGAGCGAGCGGCCGGCGGCTGCCGGGAACTCGCTCTTCGGCGGCGCCGGGCGGTTTTCGGCGGCCGCGGCGGTGCTGTCGGTCGAGTCGCCGCCCCCGCAACCGGCCAGCAGCGCGCCGCCCGCAATCAGGCAGGCGGAAGCGCGAATGTACGGTCCCGGGCGCATCTCGCCATGTTATTCAGGGGCGATATAGGGTGCCCGCACCCGACGGCGAGCGCAAGGAGAGTCAGGTGGCTGAGCGAGCGGCATTGATCACAGGAGCCTCGAGCGGCATCGGGCTGGCGATAGCCCGGGTGCTCGGCGAGGAGGGTTACGGGCTGACGGTCGCCTCCCGCCGGCCCGAGAAGCTGGAGGCCGCCGCAGAGGGGCTGCGCGGGGAGGGCTATGAGGTGCAGAGCGTCGCGGCCAACATGGCCGACGAGGACGAGATCGTCGGCGTCTTCGCCAAGCACCGGGAGCAGTACGGACGGCTCGACGCGCTGGTCAACAACGCCGGGGTCGGGATCGGCGCGCCGATGGCCGAGATCCAGACCAAGCACCTCGACATGCAGCTCGGGGTCAACCTGCGGGCGCTGATCATCGGCACCCGCGAGGGCCTGCCGATGCTGCGCGAGGCGGGCGCCGAGCACGGCAAGGCGCTGCTCGTCAACACGGCGTCGATCGCCGGCAAAATGGGCCAGGGCTGGCTCTCGATCTACGCGGCGACCAAGGCCGCGGTGATCAACTTCACCGAAGGGACGCACCGCGAGGCCGGCGGCGACGGGGTCCAGTGCACCGCCCTCGCCCCCGCCTTCGTCGACACGGCGATGACCGAGTTCGCCAAGGGCCAGGTTCCCGGCGAGGAGATGATCCGCCCCGAGGACATCGGCGAGGCGGTCCGCTTCCTGCTCCGCACCTCGCGCAACTGCCACGTGCCCGAGATTGTCTTCACCCGGCCCGGCGAGGGGATCGGCGGCCCCTGACGTAGTGCGCCTCCTGCTCGCCGCCTTCGGCGACGCCGGCCACGTCTTCCCGGCCATCGCCCTGGGCCGGGCGCTGGCCGAGCGCGGCCACGAGGTCACGGTCGAGACCTGGGAGGAACGGCGCGGCGCCGTCGAGGGCGCCGGGCTCGGCTTCACCGCCGCCGAGGAATACCGGATGTTCCCGCCGCCGGACCCCGACTCCGAGGACGGCGCCCACGCCGCCGAGGCCGCCCAGGCGCTGCTGCCGCTGCTCGAGGAGATGCGGCCGCACGCGGTCGTCAGCGACATCCTCACCCTCGCCCCGACGCTGGCCGCCGAGAAGGCCGGGGTGCCGCTGGCGACCCTGATCCCCCACATCTACCCGGTCGTCGAGTCCGGCCTGCCCTTCTTCGCGATCGGCCTGGCGCCGCCGCGCACGCCGCTCGGCCGCGGGGTCTGGAAGGCCGGGACGCGGGCGCTGAACGTCGGCCTCGAGCACGGCCGGCGCGACCTCAACCTGCAGCGCAAGCGGCTCGGCCTGCCGCCGCTCGAGCGCTTCCACGGTGGCATCAGCCCCGACCTGACGCTGGTCGCCACCTTCCCGCAGCTCGAGTACCCGCGGAGCTGGCCCCGGGGGGTCGAGATCACCGGGCCGATGGCCTTCGAGGTCCCCCACCCCGAGATCGAGCTGCCTCCGGGGGACGAGCCGCTGGTCCTGGTCGCGCCCAGCACCGCGCACGACTCCCACAACCGCCTCGTGCGGATCGCCCTGGAGGCGCTCGCCGGGGAGCCGGTCCGCGTCGTCGCGACGACCAACCGGGTGCGTCCGCAGACGCCGATCGAGGTCCCCGGGAACGCCGTTCTCGTCGACTGGCTCAGCTACAGCCAGCTGATGCCCGCCGCGGCCCTGGTCGTCTCCCACGGCGGCCACGGCACGGTCGCCCGGGCGCTCGGCGCCGGCACCCCGATCCTGATCAGCCCGATCGCCGGCGACATGAGCGAGACCGCGATGCGCGTCGCCTGGGCCGGCGCCGGCCTCTCCCTCCCCTGGCGCCTCTGCCGCCCGGCGCCGCTGCGCTGGGCGGTGCGCCGAATGCTCGAGGACGACTCCTTCGCCGCCCGGGCGGGCGAGCTGGCCGCCTGGGGGCGCGAGCACGACGGCGCCCGCCGCGGCGCCGAGCTGGTCGAGGCGCTCGCCGCCGGGCGCGGCGACTAGAGTCCACGCCCGATGCGGCACCCTGACACCTTCGGCCGCTTCTCGGCGGGCGACGCGCTACGAGGGCTGAGCGCGCTCGGCGTGCTCGGCCTTCACGCCACCGGTATCTCGATGGTGGAATCGGGCCCGGCCGGGATCAGCGGCAACGCCGCGATGCGGGAAACCTACGGAGCGGTCGGGCTGGCGGCGCTCTTCGGCGGCCTCTGGCTGCAGGTCTTCTTCATCCTCTCCGGCTATCTGATCTCGCGCCCGTTCGTCGCCGCCTACGTCCTCGATAAGCCCCACCCCGACGTCCCCCGCTACCTGCGCAACCGGCTCCTGCGGATCGTGCCCGCCTTCTGGGTCGCGGTCTTCGCGACGCTTCTCGTGTTCGGCCTGATGGGCTCGAGCCCGTGGTCCGTCGTCCTCACCCTGCTCTTCCTGCAGGCTTTCGCCGCCGAAGAACTCTTTGTCGGCCACATCGGGCAGGGCTGGACCCTGGGAACCGAGATGACCTTCTACGCGCTGGTCCCGATCTTCGCCGTCTGGTGGGGAAGCACCCGGTCGCGGACCCCGAGGGCGCGGGCCTACCGGGTCCTGGCGATCGCGGTCGCGATGTTCGCCGGCAGCTTCCTCTGGCACGAGCTCATCGCCTGGGGAGTGCTCCCGTCCAATCCCACCTGGGGGCTGATCTTCCCCTCGGTCGCCGCGGCCTTCGCCCCCGGTCTCGCCTGGGCCACGGTCGAGGTGGCCTGGCCGGAAAGCCTCACCTCGCCGCTCTGCCGCCGGCTGGCGCTGCCCACGTTCCTGCTCGGAATCGGGCTGTTCCTCCTCATCGCAGCGACGAGCAGCTCCGACTCCTACCTGCGCCCGGCGACGTCTGAGATTGCCGCCGGGCTGATCGTGCTCGGCGCGCTGATGCGGGAGTGGTCCGGAGCACCCGCCTGGAAGGCGCTGAAAAACGGGGTCACCGACTGGCTCGGGGAACGCTCCTACTCGATCTACGTCCTCCACTACGGAATCATCGTCTGGCTGGCGAGCTACCTCACCGTCAAGGGCCACCCCTGGGAGACGATCGCCCCGGTCGGCAGCCTGGGCCTGATCCTGACACTGATCCTCGCGACTCTCTCCTGGGAATGGATCGAGCAGCCCTTCCTGCGCATGAGGAAGCGATGGGCAAAGTCCCCGTCGCGCGCCACCGCCGCCCAGAAGGCCTGACTGAACTCCGGGGGTGGGACTCGAACCCACAACCTCTCGATTAACAGTCGAGCGCTGCTACCAGTTGAGCTACCCCGGACCGAATGAGCTAATCCAGATGAACTACCCGCGGAGCCAGGCAACTCTCAGTGGTCAACTAGCGGCAATTCCACCAGTCCGAGCCTCGACCTCGAGCGTGGCAGTTGCGCGCAAAGAAGGATGCACTTTTCGCGCCTCCGCCCTCAATCGCCCGATCGATGCTCTGCTGAGGCCGCCGCTAGCCGAGGTGAAATTCCTTCGTCGCGGGATCAAGATGATGGAACTGAAGCGCCTGCTGGATGGCCTGAACCCGCAGATCGAGCATTTCCCGCCCGCCTCTTCGACCAGTTGGCGCTTTACCGCGCGGCGACGCTTCGAGACGGATTCCGCGCGGCAGGCCGTGCACCGATACGAACCGCGACCCTCGAGAAAGAACGCGGTCTCACCGTGTCGGCGACACTCAAGATCGCCTGCTTCTCGTTCCCGGCTTCTCCTCGCGCCTACGCGCCCTCCCATCAGCCTCAAGCCCGTACTTACCCAACCAGTAGCGAACCGTCGTCCCGCTGCGATCGACCCGCTCGCGATCTCCCGCACGGTCAGACCTGCCTTAACGTGCGCTTGAGCTCGGGCCTCAAGCCCTCCCTTTCGGTGCGTGCCGGTCCCGACCTGTCGCGATTAATGCCGTGCTTCTTGAGCCAGTAGCTCACCGTCGAGGGATGCCTTCCGACCCGCTCCCCAATTGCCTCCAGCGACAGGCCCTCAGCCAGGCAGCTCTCCAGAAACTCCTTCTCCATGCCTGAAACCCTGACATCAGATGCAGACAGAAAGTTGCGAACGTGTGTTCGCAACTTCGGACCAGGTTGCTGGTCAGCCGACCCGCTCTGTGCGGGCGATGCGCTCGACCAGGGCGGCGCGCTCCATGCTGAGGGCGGCGCGGCGCTCGCGATCGCCGGCTTCGCCGGCGGCTGAGATCTCGGCCTCGAGGCGGCGCTGCTCGAGGAGGAGGAAGTTGAGGCGCATCGACTCGGCGGAGGCGGGTTCCTCGCCGCCGAGGATGACCAGCTCGGCGATCAGGCCGGCGAGCTCGTCGTCGTCGCGGGGCAGGTTGGACGCCGGGTCCTCGGGATTCTCACGCAGCCAGGCGAGCGCCCGGGCGCCGAGCGGCGAGAGGTGGGCCTCGGTGAGCGCGTCGAGGAACTCCCGGCCCTCGGCCGGCATCGCGATGCACATCGCCAGCAGCGAGCGCTCGCGGCGTTCGCGCGAGGTCAGCGCCGCGGCCGCGCGCTGCGGCGCCGGCTCCGAGGGCCGCCGGCCCGAGGCGGAGATCCCGGCCTCCTCGGCGCCGCTGAGGCCGCCGCTCAGCGGCTGCGCCGTGACCACGCGGCTGCGCACCGTCGGCGGGTCGAGGTCGAGCCGCTCCGCGACCCTCCGTTCCAGCTCTTCGCGGCTCGCCACCTGGCCCTCGTCCATCGCCGCCATGATCGAGGACGCCTCGCTGAGCGCCCGGTCGCGCTCGGTGGGCGAGGAGGGGTCGGAGCGGTCGAGGACGAGCCCGACCTGGAAGGCCGAGAGCTCAACAGCCCCCTCGACGAGCGCCCGGAAGCGCTCCGCCCCGCCCTCGGCGGCCATCATCTCGGCCGGGTCCTCGCCGGCCGGCATCGCCGCCACCCGGATCCGCATCTTGCGCCCGGCGGCGACCCGCTGCGCGCGCAGCATCGCCTCCTGGCCGGCGGCGTCGGCGTCGAGCGCCAGGACGACCTCCTCGACCATCCCCGAGAGCGTCGCCACCTGCTCCTCGGTGATCGCCGTGCCCATCACGCCGACGGCCTCCTCTATCCCCGCCTGGTGCAGGGCGAGAACATCCGTGTAGCCCTCGACGACGACCGCCCGCCCGGCCTTGGCGATCGCCGCCTTCGCCATGTCCATCCCGTAGAGCATCTTGCTCTTGTGGAAGAAGTCGGTCTCCGCCGTGTTGACGTACTTGGCGCCCTGGTCGGAGCGCATCGCGCGCCCGCCGAAGCCGACCGTGCGCCCGCGGCGGTCTTTGATCGGGAAGATGATCCGCGAGCGGAAGCGGTCGTACTCCCCCCCGCCCCGGCCGCGCTGGACCAGCCCCACGCCGCGCAGCTCGTCGACCTTGAAGCCTGCCCGCTGGCCGCGCAGCAGGACCTTGTCCCAGGCGCTCGGCGCGTAGCCGACCCCGAAGGCGCGCAGGACCTCCTCGCCGAGCCCGCGCTCCGACATGTAGGCGCGGGCCTTGGCGGCCTCCTCGGAGTCCCAGAGGTAGGCGCCGTAGAAGGCGGCGGTGCGGTCGAGCAGCTCTTCCAAACGCCGGCGCTGCGCCCGCCGCGCCTCGGCCCGCGGGTCCTCCTGCTCGCGCTCGAGCTCGACCCCGTAGCGGTCGGCGAGCAGCTCGACCGCGTCCGCGAAGGCGAGCCCCTCCTTCTCTTCGACGAACTTGATCGTGTCGCCGCCGACCCCGCAGCCGAAGCAGTGGTAGAGCTTTTCGGAGGGGTCGACCGAGAACGAGGGCGTGCGCTCCTCGTGGAACGGGCAGAGGCCGACCCAGCGAGCGCCCTGGCGGCGCAGGTCGGTGTGGGCGGATACGACCTCGACGATGTCGGCGGTCTGCTTGACGCGCTCGAGGCTCTCGGGCGAGATCAGCGCCATCCGGGCCTCCCGGGCGCCATCAGAAGCGCGCCTCCTCGGGCACAGTCAGCTCCGTGAAGCGGGCGATGCAGTAGCGGTCGGTCATCCCCGCCAGGTAGTCGGTGACACGCTGGGCGGTGGCGGCCCCGGCCTCGCTCTCGGGCGTCTCCTCGGGGTGCTCCATGTAGTGCTCGAAGAGGCCCCGCAGGGTGCGCTGGACCCGCTCCTGCTCGTGGCGCGCCGCCGGCCCCAGGTAGACGCGGTCGAACATGAACTTGCGCAGGCGCAGCATCGCGCCGCCGACCTCCTCGCCCTGGACGATGTCCCCGGCCTCGACCGAGTTGGCGACGATGTCGCGGACCAGCGTGTCGATCCGCGCCGAGCCGCTCGGCCCGAGCAGCTCGATCTCCGCGACGGGCAGGTCGGCCGGCGCCAGGACCCCGGCGCGCAGCGCGTCGTCGATGTCGTGGTTGATGTAGGCGACGCGGTCGACCAGCTTCACGATCCGGCCCTCGAGAGTCGCCGGCTTGTTGGACCCGGTGTGGTTGAGGATGCCGTCCCGAACCTGCTCGGTGAGGTTGAGGCCGGCGCCCTCGCGCTCGAGCACGTCGACGACCCGCAGCGAGTGCTCGTTGTGCTTGAAGCCGCCCTCGCCGCGCTCGCGCAGGGCGACGTCGAGCGTGTCCTCGCCGCTGTGGCCGAAGGGCGGGTGGCCGAGGTCGTGGCCGAGCCCGATCGCCTCGGTCAGGTCCTCGTTGAGGGCGAGCGCGCGGGCGACGGTGCGGGCGATCCCGCAGGCCTCCAGCGTGTGGGTCAGCCGGGTCCGGTAGTGGTCGCCCTCGGGGGCGATGAAGACCTGGGTCTTGTGCTTGAGGCGCCGGAAGGCCTTCGAGTGGACGATCCGGTCGCGGTCGCGCTGGAAGGGGGTGCGCAGCGGGCTGTCGGCCTCCTCGGTGCGCCGCTCGGCCGGATAGGAGGGCGTCGCCGCCTCGGCGAGGAACTCGGCCTCCCAGGCTCTGACCCGGTCCTCCAGATTGACTGTCGCCTCCACTCTCCCGATCCTAGTGGTGCGGGCGCCGTGGGTCTCGATCCCGGCGCCGATCAGCGCGGCCGCGGCTAGGCGGCGGCGCGGAGCTGGACGTGCGCGTGGTGCTCGAGCGTCTGGCCGACGGCGCGCTCGACCAGGCGCAGGTCGCGGGCGCCCGCCTCGGGGGGCTCGGCGAGCGGGCTGGCGATCGCCGCGACCATGAAGCGGTGGGCCTCCTCGGTGAGCGGGAACGAGCCCGCTTCGCAGGCGGCGCAGACGACGCCCCCGGCGGCCCCCGAGAAGCCGGTCAGGTGGTCGGCCTCGCCGCAGCGGGCGCAGGAGGCGAGCTCCGGGGAGAAGCCCGCCGCCAGCGCCAGCTTGAGCCGGAAGGCGAGCGCCGTCTCGAGCGCCGTCGCCCGCCCCGGGTCGGGCGCGTCGAGCAACGAGAGGTAGCGGCAGAGCAGGTTGTAGGCGGGCCGGTTGGAGTCGGCCGAGTCGAGCAGCCGCAGGACCGAGTCGCAGGCGCGGGCGCCGGCGCCGATCGCCGCCGCCGAGGAGCGCAGGCGTGGGTAACCGTCGATGGTGGCGACGTTGGTCACGGTGAGCAGCTCGCTGCGCCCTTCGTGGAGGACGAGGTCGAGCCGGAAGAAGGGCTCCAGGCGGCCGCCGAAACGGGAGCGCGGCTTGCGGACCCCCTTGGCGATCGCGTTGACCCGGCCCCGCTCTGCCGAGTAGAGGTGGAGGATGCGATCGGCCTCGCTGTAGCGGATGCTGCGCAGCACCACCGCCTCCGTCTTCACCGTCCTTCCGGGCATGACCCCTACGTTGACCAGCGCCCCGGACGCACGGCCGAGGTGGCTAGCGGCGGCGGGGTTTCTTGCGCAGGCGGGCCTGACAGGCGGGGCAGAAGTAGGTCGAGCGGCCGGAGACGACGATCCTGGAGATCGGGCCGCCGCAGCTTGGGCAGGGCTCGCCCTCGCGGGTGTGGACGAGGAACTCGTTCTGCATCCCGCCCTTCTCGCCGCGGGCGTCGCGGTAGTCGTCGATCGAGGCGCCGCCGTGCTCGAGCCCCGCCTCCAGGGCCGCGACGACGGCGTCGCGCAGGGCGAGCCGGTGCTCGGGCTTCATCGAGCCCGCCGGGGAGAGCGGGTGCAGCCGCGCCCGATAGAGAGCCTCGTCGGCGTAGATGTTGCCGACCCCGGCGACGTGGGCCTGGTCGAGCAGGAACGACTTCAGCGGCGCCCTGCGCCCGGCGGCCCGCTCGCCGAGGACATCGGGCGTGAACTCGGCCGAGAGCGGCTCGACGCCGAGCTTCGCGAAGCGGCCCTCGAGCCCGGCCTCGTCGAGCAGGGCGGCCTCGCCGAAGCGGCGCGGGTCGGTGAACCACAGCTCGCGGCCGTCGTCGAGGACGAAGCGGGCGCGGAGGTGGCGCTCGGAGGTCGATCGCTCGCCCTCATAAAGGCGCATCCCCTCGGAGGGGTCGATCCGGTCCTCGCCCTCGACCAGGACCAGGTTGCCGGTCATCCGCAGGTGCATGACAAGCGTCTCGCCGCCGTCGAGCCCGAGCAGCAGGTACTTGCCGCGCCGCCCCAGTCCCTCGATCGTCCTTCCCTCAACGGCGCGCTCGACCTGCAGGGCGGGCACAGGGCGCGTCCAGCGCTCGTCGAGGATCTCCAGCGCCTCGACCCGCCGCCCTTCGAGCTCCGGCTCGAGCTGGCGGCAGACGGTCTCGACCTCGGGCAGCTCCGGCATCCGCCAGTTCTATCCCATGAGAGCGCAGTTGTTCCCGCTATGCGGGCAGAACTGCGCTCTCGCGGCGGGGTTAGCGCCGACTTGGCGCGGGGATGGGCGCTGAAGTAGACCTCCTTCAGCTGCTCGCCCGAGAGGTGCGTGTACATCTGCGTGGTCGAGATGTCGGCGTGGCCGAGCATCTCCTGGACGGCGCGCAGGTCGCAGCCGCCGGCCAGAAGGTGGGTGGCGAAGCTGTGGCGCAGGGTGTGGGGGCTGAGCTGGCCGCTCAGCCCGGCGGCGCGGGCGTGGCGCTGGACGATCTTGTAGAGGCCCTGGCGACTGAGCGGCCCGCCGCGGAAGTTGACGAAGAGCTTCGCCTCGTGGCGGTCGCCGACGAGCTTCGGCCTGGCGCTGCGCAGGTAGACGCTGATCGCGGCGATCGCCTTGCGGCCGAGGGGCACGAGCCGCTCCTTCGACCCCTTGCCGCGGGCCCGCAGAAAGCCCTGGCGCAGGTCGATGTCGGCGAGCTCCAGCCCGATCGTCTCCGAGGCGCGCAGCCCGCACGCGTACATGACCTCGAGCAGGGCGCGGTCGCGGAGCGAGGTCGGCTCGTCGCCGCGCGGCGAGGCGAGCAGCTTCTGGACCTCGGCGTAGTTGAGCACCTGGGGCAGCTTCTTGGCGCGGCGCGGCGCGACCAGGACCGCGGTCGGGTCCTCGGCGATCAGCTCGTCGCGGCGGAGGTGTTTGTAGAAGGAGCGCAGGCAGGCGGCCTTGCGGTGGATCGTCGCCGCCGAGCGGGCGGGACGGCCGTTGCCGGTGGCGAGGTCGGCGAGGAACTCGGCCAGGTCGGCGGGACGCACCTTGAGCGCGTCGGCTTCGTGGGCGGCGAGGAATTCGCCGAACTGGTGCAGGTCGGTCCGGTAGGCGTTCAGGGTGTTGCGCGAGAGCCCCCGCTCCAGCTCCAGGTAGGAGAGGAAGTCGAGGACGAGGCCCTCGAAGCGCCTTTCCGCCCCCGGTCCACCGGGAGCGGGTGCCTCGGGCGGCTTTACCGCGATCGCCATGCCGGGAGGTTCTCCCGGCCGCCCCTCATCCCTTGCCGCGCAAGAGAGCGCCCGCCCGCGCGCCGGCGGCGAGCGGCGCGGCGAAGGAGAGCGGGTCCTGCTCCAGGTCCCTTCCCATCGTCCGGGCCGGCAGGCCGGTCGCTAGGTAGTCGTCCAAGGACGCCTCGCCGATGACGAGATCGTGCCGGTCGCCGGCGGCCGAGCGCAGTTCCCGCTCGACATCGGCCCCACCCGGCCAGCGCTCGACCCCGACCGGAAGGGCGACGGCGACCGGGGCGAGCAGGAGCTCGAGCACCGTCCGGGTGTGGTGACTGAGGCCACGATGGCGCTCCCGCGGGTCGGCCGAGGAGAGGCGCGGAGAGATCGTCGTCGGCAGGCCGAGCGAGAGCGCCGCGTGGGCGCTGTCGAGAGCCGCCATCCCGCCGTGCCCGAGCGCCGAGCTCGAGCCGATGATCCCGGGGCCGGGACCGACCAGGGCGACGTCCCAGCCGAGCCCCCCGGCGGAGTCGAGAGCGCCGACGGTGCTCAGCGCCTCGTGCTCGCCGCCGTAGGCGGGCGCCGCCGCGACATGGCCGGCGAGCAGGCCGCGCTCGCGCAGCTCCGCGACGTCGCGGCTCAGCGAACCGGGCAGGGCGCCGCCGGCGGTCTGGATGTAGCCGACCCTGGGGCCGTCCCCGGCCGCGGCCCGGCTCAGCGCCCAGGCCGCCGGCGCCAGGTGCCCGTGCAGCGGCAGGACGAGAACCGGCATCGCCGTGGCTCCCTCTGCTCCGCCGCGGGACAGGGGGCGCCGACTTCCCGGACCGGCCTCGACCGGGTCGACCGGGTGCTGGAGCGAGGTGTAGTTGAGCTTGATCACGTGCGGCTCCTCGCCGCTCCCCTCCCCCGCCGGGCGCTCGCCGGCCTCCAACCCGCGGCTGAGGTTGACGTGGACGACGTCGAATCCACCGGAGCCGAGGCCGAGGTCCAGCGCGGCGACGTTGACGACGACCTCATCCCCCTCGCGCATCTCCCCCAGCAGGGTCGTGTCCGCCCAGGCCCGCCGCCGCTCCCCGGCGAGGTCCACCGTCAACGGATCCTCGCCGACGACGACGCCGCGGCGCAGTCGCAGGCGGCCGCTCACCCGGCTTCCGGGCCCGGTCCCGCGGCGGCCGCGGCGACGATCCCCTCGCAGACCTCGAGCATCTTGTCCAGGTCGGCGACCGAGACGCTCTCCTCGGCGGTGTGCACGTCGCGAGGCCCGTTCGAGAGCAGGACGCAGTCGAAGCCGTCGACGCGGAGGGCGTTGGCGTCACTGCCGCCGCCGATCGCGACCCGCGCCGGCTCCAGGCCCGCCGCCCGCAGCCCGGCCTCGGCCAGGGCAAGCGCCGGCGAGTCCTTCGGCAGCTCGTAGCCACGGAACAGCTCTTCGACCTGGACGTCGACGTCGCATCCGTGCTCGCTGGCGCCCCAGGCGCAGGCCTCGGTCAACTGGCCGGCGACCTCCGCCGCCCGCTCGCCATCGAGGCTGCGGGTCTCGGCGACGATCCCGCAGTGCCCGGGGACGACGTTGCCCGAGGTGCCGCCCTCGATCAGGCCGACGTTCGCCGTCGTCGCCTCGTCGAGCCGGCCGAGCTTCATTCGCGAGATCGCCGCGGCGGCGGCGGCGATCGCGTTGCTGCCGTCCTCGGGGCGGATCCCGGCGTGCGCCTCGACGCCGGAGAAGTCGGCACGGATCTTCTGCTGGGTCGGAGTGGCGACGACCACCTCGCCGACCGGCCCGGCGTGGTCGAGGACGAAGCCCTGCGCCGAGCGCAAACATGAGGCGTCAAATGCCTTCGCCCCGCGCAGCCCCTGCTCCTCGGCGACGGTCAGCAGCAGCTCGAGGCCGACGGCCGGCGCCCCGGCCGCCTCCGCGGAGCGCGCCGCCAGCTCCATGAAGACGGCGACGGCGGCCTTGTTGTCGGCGCCGAGGATCGTCTCGCCGCGACTGCGGAAGACGCCTTCGTCCTCGAGGACCTCGACCTGGCCGCGGTGGGGGACGGTGTCGATGTGGGCGCAGAACATCAGCCAGCGATCGCCGCTCCCCGGCAGCCGGGCGAGGAGGTTGCCGGACCCCGCTTCGGCCGGCCCGGCGGCGTCGTCCTCGCTCACCTCGAGGCCCAGCGCCCGCAGCTCGGCGGCGATCGTGTCGGCCACCTCGCGCTCCTCGCCGGTCGGGCTGCGGATCTCGCAAAGGCGGACGAAGGTCTCCTGCAATCGCTCCACACCCGGCACTATGTCAAGTGATCACCGACCACTTGCCGCCGGGCGCCCGGGGCGCGCTCAGCTCGTGTGCCGCACGCCGATGTCGCTGCCGTCGACCTCGGGCAGCTCGGCGCCGTCGGCGGGGCGCTCGCCCGCGTGGCGGGCGGCGGCGCCGACGAACTCGCGGAACAGCGGCTCGGGCCGGTTCGGCCGCGAGTTGAACTCGGGGTGGAACTGGGAGGCGACGAAGAAGGGGTGATCGGGCAGCTCGATCATCTCGACCAGGCGCTCGTCGGGCGAGGTGCCGCCGCAGACGAGCCCCTCGTCCTCGAGCCGGCGCCGCAGCTGGTTGTTGACCTCGTAACGGTGGCGGTGGCGCTTGTAGATGACCGCCTCGTCGAAGATCTCCCGCGCTCGGGTGCCCTCGTGCAGCTTGACCGGGTCGGCGCCGAGCCGCATCGTGCCGCCCATGTCGGAGACTTCCTTCTGCTCGGGCAGCAGATCGACGACCGGGAAGGGAGTCTCGGGATCGAACTCGGAGGAGTTGGCCCCCTCCATCCCGACCACCGAGCGGGCGAACTCGACGACCGCGATCTGCATCCCCAGGCAGATGCCCAGGTAGGGGATCGAGCGTTCCCGGGCGATCCGCGCCGCGGCGACCTTGCCCTCGATGCCGCGCTCGCCGAAGCCGCCCGGGATCAGGATCCCGTCGGCGTCCTCGAGGCGCTCCGGCTCGAAGTCCTCGGAGTCGACCAGCTCGACGTCGACCTCGACGCCGTGGTGGATGCCGCCGTGCTCGAGCGCCTCGATCACCGACTTGTAGGCGTCTTCGAGCTTCACGTACTTGCCGACGAGGGCGATCTTCACCTTGCCCTCGGCGGCGTCGGCGCGCCGCACCATCGCCTCCCATTCGGCCAGGTCCGGCGCCGGAGCGTCGACGCCGAAGTGATCGAGGACGATGTCGTCGACGCCTTCCGCCCGGAACACGAGCGGCACCTTGTAGACGTTGTCGACGTCATGGGCGGAGACGACGCTGTCGGTCGGCAGGCTGGCGAAGAGCGCGATCTTGCTGCGGATCTCACGGTCGAGGCGGCCTTCGGAGCGGCAGACGAGCGCATGCGGCTGGATCCCGATCCGGCGCAGCTCGTTGACCGAGTGCTGGGTCGGCTTCGTCTTCAGTTCCCCGGCGTGGCCGATGTAGGGCACCAGGGTCAGGTGGATGAACATGCTGCGTTTGGGGCCGAGGTCGGTGTAGAGCTGGCGGATCGACTCGAGGAAGGGCAGGGACTCGATGTCGCCGACCGTGCCGCCGATCTCGGTGATCACGAAGTCGACGGACTGGGTCTCGGCGACGATCAGGATTTTGTTCTTGATCTCGTCGGTGATGTGCGGAATCACCTGCACCGTGCCGCCGAGGTAGTCGCCGCGGCGCTCGCGCCTGATCACCGAGTTGTAGACGGCGCCCGCCGTGACGTTGGAGGCGCGCGAGGTGTTCTCGTCGGTGAAGCGCTCGTAATGCCCGAGGTCGAGGTCGGTCTCGGCCCCGTCCTCGGTGACGAAGACCTCGCCGTGCTGGAACGGGCTCATCGTCCCCGGGTCGACGTTGATGTAGGGATCGAACTTCTGCAGCTGGACCCGGAATCCGCGAGAGACGAGGAGGCGGCCGATCGAGGCCGCGGTGATGCCCTTTCCGAGAGCCGAGACCACCCCGCCGGTGACGAAGATGAAGCGCGTGTCCCCTTTTTCGGCTCTACTCATTCTCTGCCAAGCGAGTCTAGCCAGCGCAGGGGCGGAACAGCATCGATCGCCTTCGAGATCGAACGCAACTCTCCGAAAATCGTAAGTCCGAGGACGGCGGCGAGAGCGAGGAGCCGCCCCGTGCCACCCAGCGTCGTCAGCAGCCAGACCCCGGCGATCGCCCCGACCAGGTTGGAGCCGGTGTCGCCGAGCATCGCCCGTTCGCGCAGCGTGAACCAGGCGCCGACCGCGACCGCGCCGGCGAAGATCCCGAGCAGCTCGAGCGGCGCGATCGTCCAGGCCCCGAGGCAGAGCCCGGCCGCGAGCAGCGCCAGCCCCTTCTCGGCCCTGCCGGGGCGCAGGTCGAGCAGGTTGAAGCAGTTCGTCGCCAGGACGAGCAGGGCCACGTCGGCCAGGTAACGCCAGGACTCGAGCCCCCGCCCGGAGACCACGTAGGCGGCAAGCGCAACGGCCCCGATCGCCTTGATCGCCCCGGTCGAGAGCCGCCCTTCGCCGAGCGCCCGCGCGTGCCCCCGCCAGCCGCGCGGGGCGTCCGCGCGCTCCCCCTGGCCGAGCGAATCGTCGAGGAAGCCGAGGAAGACGATGCCGAGCAGGTAGGGGATCCAGCGGCGCAGTTCGGGGTCGAGCAGGTCGAGGTCCGCGCGGCCCTCGAGAAAGGCGAGCGGCGCCAGGGCGACGAGCGCCGACGTCGCCAGCACCGCGCCGAGCGGGAATGCGAGCCGGGCGCCGCGCCAGTTCTCGCGCACGAGACCGGCGTCGAGCAGGCCCCGCACCCCGGCCGGGACGACGAGCAGCGCAACCGCGACCCCGACCGGGAAGCCGATCCAGGTCACTTGCGGCGGTTCGGCGCCAGCAGCTCGGGGAGCAGGCGGTCGGCTGAGTTCTTGACGCCGAAGCTGCCCTCGGCTCCGAGCAGCGCGAAGACCGCCGCCAGCCGGCCCGCCGGCAGGTCGACGTCGTCGACGCTGGAGAGGTCGTTGCCCTGGAAGAAGGAGACCGAGGAGTCTTCGGCTTCGGAGTCCTCGACGCCGACCGCCGGGGTCTTCGTGGCGACGATGCCGCCGACCAGGCCCGCTTCCAGGGCGGCGGCCCTGGCGCGCTGCTTGGGTCCCATGCCCTGCGGCTGGCCGCGGACGACGATCACCCCGTCGAGGTTGCCGAAGTTGCCGCTCGCCCGCGAGAAGAGATGGCCGCGGACCTGTTCGACCAGCGTCCCGCCGCGGACCACCTGGCGGCCGACGCCCGTGCCGAAGGCGGCCAGCGTGTCCTGGCTCTTGGCGATGTCGGCGAAGCGGGTCCGCGAGAGATCGCCGCCCAGCGCCCGCACGTCGACCGGCTCGCGGACGACGCCGACGCCGACCAGCCGCGCGCCGGTCGGCTGCAGCGCTTCCTCGATCTGGTCGGAGACGCCGCCGGGCAGGTCGCCGATCGCGACCAGGCCGATCCGCCGCCCCTCGAGCTTGTCGCGGACGAGCACCGGATAGACGCGTTCGGCGAACTCGTTCGAGCGGCCCAGCTCGCCGCCGAGCTGGCCGGAGCGGTCACGGGCTTCCTGGAGGTTGTCGATCAGGCTCCGCTCGAGGTTCCTGCGGGTGTTGCTGAGCGTGTCGCCGCCGAACTCGGCACCGACGAGGATGCCGATCGCCAGCGCGATGAAGACCGCGACCAGCGAAACGGCGTGGTAGCGCGCGCTGTAGCCCATCGGGGAAGCCTAGATGCGAATCGCCCGGCGGCGCCGTTGCTACCGTCGACCCATGCGAATCGCGGGGGCAATCGCGTTGGCGTCGCTGTGCCTGGCCGGCCTCGCCGAGCCCGCCGGCGCGGCGCTGCCCAGCGGGCCGTCCCACTGCAGCGCCCGCGAGGTCCGGGGCACGCTCGCCTCCTACGCCAGGGCGCTCAACCGCGGCGACCTCGGCCGCCCTCGACCGGATCTTCGCCGAGAAGCCCGACTTCCAGTGGTACACGACCGACGGCCGCATCGGCCAGGCCTCGAAGCGCCGCGACACCCTGATCGGCTACTTCCGCCGCCGCCACGACCGAGGCGAACGACTCGGCCTCGCCCGCTTCCGGTTCACCGGCAACTCGCCCCACTACGGCAATTTCGAAATGACGATGCGCCGCTCGATCCGGGGCGTCAGGGGCGGTCGCTGGGAACGCGCGCCCGGCAAGGGCGCCGCCGTCTGCGCGGGCGGCACGGCGAGGCTGATCGTGATCAGCTTCGGCACGATCCCCGGCCGCTAGAGCCGGCTCATTCGATCCCCAGCCAGATCCTGATCTTCAGCCAGAGCAGGTCGGCGAGGTCGCTGAGCGCCGGCGAGGTGGCGATCACGATCACCAGCAGAACGGTGAAGACGGCGAGGAAGAGGACGATCGGGCCGATCGTCGAGGCCGGCGTGTAGAGGCGGCTGACGCCCTTGGCGTCGACCAGCTTCTCTCCTATCCGCAGCCGGGTCAGGAACGTCGAGGACATCCCGCCGCGCTTGCGGTCGAGGAACTCGATCAGGTTGAAGTGGGCGCCGACGCAGACGATCAGGTCCGCCCCCTTCTCGAACGCCATCAGCATCGCGACGTCCTCGCTGGTGCCGGCGGCGGGGACGAGCGAGTGGTCGAGCCCCAGCTCCAGCAGCCGCTCGCGGCCGGGCGCCCGGCCGTCGGGATAGGCGTGGACGATGAGCTCGGCGCCGCAGTGCAGCGCCGCGTCGGATGCCGAGTCCATGTCGCCGAGGATGACGTCGGGCTTCAGGCCCTCCTCGAGCGCCCCGTCGGCGCCGCCGTCGACGCAGACGACCAGCGGCCGCACGTCGCGGATGTAGGCGCGCAGCGCCTTGATGTCGCGACGGTGGCGGTCGCCGCGGACGACGATCAGCACCTGGCGATCGCGGAAGCTCGCCCGGGTCGGCGGGAACTGGACGGCGCCGGTCAGCAGGTCGGTCTCGCCGCGGACGTGGGCGACGGTGTTCTCGGCGAACTCGGCGAGCGCCTCGTCGACCCGGGCCCGCTGCTCGTCGAGCTGGCGCTCGAGCTCGACCGCGTCCAGCTCCCGGCCGCTGAGGAGGGCCTCGCCGCCGACGCTGACGACGCCGCCCTCGATCCGCAGCCGATCGCCGTCGCGGAGCAGCTCGAAGGGGTCGGCTCCCTCGACGTCGACCAGCACCACCCCGGCCCGAGCGAGCAGCAGCGGCCCGGCATTCGGGTAGCGGCCGTTGGAGGACTGCGAGGCGTTGAGAACCGCGCGCACGCCGGTCGCGATCAGCTCCTCGGCGGCGATCCGGTCGATGTTGAGATGGTCGATGACGGCGACGTCGCCGGGGACAAGGCGCTTGACCAGGTCCTTGGTGCGGCGCCCGAGGCGGGCGACCCCCTCGACCGTCGCGTCCGGGGCAGCACCGCCTCGCCGTGATAGCAGCGCGGGAAACCGACGGCGACTGGCAGTTGCCACGCGACGAGGTTAACCGCTCCGGCAATCGATGAGAGCGCAGTTATTGCCGCTATGCGGGAAGAACTGCGCTCTCACGCCTCAGGCGGCGGCGAGCAGCTCGCGAGCGTGGCGGGTGGCGGCCTCGTCGGCGCCGCCGCCGCCCAGCATGCGGCGGATCTCCTCGACGATCTCCTCGCCCTCGAGCCGCCCGACGGTCGCCGTCGCCCGCTCGCCGTCGATGTCCTTCTCGAGACGGAAGTGGGTGCCGGCCAGCGACGCCACCTGCGGCAGGTGGGTGATGCAGATCACCTGGCGGCCGTCGCCGAGGGCGCGCAGGCGCTCGCCGACGATGCGGGCGGTGTTGCCGCCGATGCCGGCGTCGATCTCGTCGAAGACGAGCGTCCCGGCCCCCGCCGCCTCGCCCAGGCCGCAGAGCGCCAGCATCACCCGCGAGAGCTCGCCGCCGGAGGCGGCGTCGCGCAGCGGCGCTGCCTCGATCCCCGGGTTGGGCGCCATCCGCAGCTCGACCGACTCCGAGCCCGAGGGGCCGAAGCCGCCGGCAACCGGCTCGAGCACGACCTCGAGCGCCGCCCCCGGCATCGCCAGCTGCTCGAGCTCCTTCGCGACCCGCTTCTCGAGCGGCCCGGCGGCCTTCCTGCGCCCGGCGCCCAGCTGCTTCGCGAGCGTCCGGCGGCGGTCCTCGGCCTCGGCCAGCGCCGCCTCCGCCTCGGCACCTCGCTCCGCGGCGCCCTCGAGGCGCTCGATCTGCTCGCGGCAGCGCTCGGCATGGCCGAGGACCGACTCGACGCTGCCGCCGTGCTTGCGCAGCAGCCGGTCGAGCGTGTCGAGCCGTTCCTCGACCGCGACCAGGCGCCCGGGATCTGCCTCGACGCCCTCGGCGTAGTCGCGCAGGCCGGCGGCGACGTCGCCGAGCTCGACCGTGAGAGCGCCGATGCGCTCGGCGAGCGCGTCGAGCCCGGGGTCGACTCCGGAGACCGCCTGCAGCTGCGACTCGGCCTGGGCGAGGGCGCCGGCGGCGCCGGCGCCGTCCTCTTCCGCGCCGACCGCGGCGGCGTGGGCGCCGCCCGCCGCTTCGCGCAGCCCCTCCGCGTGGCGCAACCGCTCGCGCTCCGCGCTCAGCTCCTCGGGCTCGGCTGGGTCGGGTGCCGCCGCCTCGATCTCGGAGAGCTCGTAGCGGTGGAGGTCGAGGTCGCGCTCACGGGTTCCGTCGCGCTCGCGCAGCTCGGCCAGCTCGGCGCCGAGGCGCCGGCACTCGCGGTGCGCCTCGCGATAGCGCTCCCGAAGCTCGAGCTGACCGGCGCCGGCAAAACCGTCGAGCACGTCCATCTGCGCCGAGGCGATCGTCAGCCTGCGGTGCTCGTGCTGGCCGTAGAAGGCGAGCAGCCGCCCGCCGAGCAGCTTCAGGTCGGCGGCGGTGGCCGCCCGCCCGGCGACGAAGGCCGAGGTCCGACCCGAGGAAGAGACCCGGCGGCCGAGCACGATCTCCTCGGCGTCCTCGGGAAGCCGCTCGGCGAGGTCGGCGAGGTCGGTGTCCTCGAGGAACCCGGCGGGCATGTCGAAGACGCCCTCGACCCAGGCCTCCCCCGCCCCCGGCCGGACGATCTGCGGCCGCGCCCTGCCGCCCATCAGGAGGTCGAGCGAGTGGGCCAGCACGGTCTTTCCGGCGCCGGTCTCGCCGGTGATCGCGTTCAGCCCCTCGCCGAAGCGCAGCTCGGCCCGCTCGAGCAGCAGCAGGTTCTCGATTCGGAGCTCGCGCAGCATGCTCCCTGTGTAGCAACGGGGGCGGACCGACTCTCCCGCGGTAGGGTCGTCTGGATGGCGATGAGAGTCCTGATCCTGGGCGCGGGCTTCGGCGGTCTGGAGCTGGCGACGACGCTCTCCGAGGAGCTCGGCGGCGAGGTCGACGTGACCCTGATCGACCGGGGCGAGGCATTCGTCTTCGGCTACTCGAAGCTCGACCTGATGTTCGGCCGCAAGACCCCCGATGCCGTCCGCCTCCCCTACGCCGGCTTCGCCAAGCCCGGCGTCCGCCTCCTGCGGGAGACGATCCTCGAGATCGACCCGGGGGCGCGCCGCGTGCGCACCGATGCCGGCACCCACGAGGGCGATGTCCTGGCGATCGCGCTGGGCGCCGACTACGACATGGACGCGACGCCTGGCCTCGCCGACGGTGCCAACGAGTTCTACTCCGTCGCCGGCGCCGAACGAATCGCGCCGGCGATCGCAGAGTTCACCGAGGGCCGGGCCGTTGTCGGCGTCTGCGATGCGCCCTACAAGTGCCCGCCGGCGCCAAGCGAGGCGGCCCTGCTGCTCCACGACCACCTGACCGAGAAGGGGGTCCGCGACGCCTGTGAGATCTCCTTCGTCCTGCCCCTGCCGAGCCCGGTCCCGCCCTCGCCCGAGACCTCCGAGGCGCTGCTCGCCGCCTTCGCCGAGCGCCAGATCTCATTCCACCCGGGCCTCCGGGTCAGCTCACTCGACGTCGGCGCCGGCATCGTCCACCTCGACGACGGCAGCGAGATGCCCTACGACCTCTTCCTCGGCGTTCCCAAGCACCGGGCGCCCGACGTGGTGATCGCCAGCGGCATCTGCGAGGGCGGCTACGTCCCGGTCGACCCGCGCACTTTGGAGACGAGCGTCGAGGGCGTCTACGCGGTCGGCGACGTCGCCACGGTGGGCGTGCCCAAGGCCGGCGTCTTCGCCGAGGGCGCCGCCAAGATCGTGGCCCGGGAGCTGATCGCGAAGGCCCGTGGCGAGGACCCGCCCCAGGGGTACGACGGCATGGGCTCCTGCTACATCGAGTTCGGCGCCGGACGGGTCGGCCAGGTGGACGTCGACTTCCTCTCCGGCCCGAGGCCGACCGGGACCTTCCACGCCCCGACGGCCGAGCTGGCCGCGGACAAGGTTCGCTTCGGCGAGACCCGCACCGCCCGCTGGTTCTAGATGGTTGATTCCAAGACCCTGCACGCCGTGGAATCAACCATCTAGCCCTCGGCCGGGGCGTCCTCGCCGCCGGTCGGCTGGACGAAGTCCCGCGCCCGGACGAGGAAGAAGCCGAGGGCGGCGCCGACGAAGGAGACGATCCCCGCGATCAGGAGGATCTCGTTGAAGCCGCTGACGAAGGCCGAGTCGGCGGCGTGGAGAAGCTGCGGCGTCGCCCTGTCTCCGAGCGCTTCTTCGACCGCCCGCGAGCCGCCCGAGGAAACCAGTTCGCCGAGGCCGCTCGGCGCGTGCGGGAGGCCGGCCAGCTTCGAGTCGACCCGCGACTGGAACACCGCTCCGAGCGCGGCGACGCCGGTGGCGATGCCGACCTGGCGGAAGGTGGTGTTGATCCCCGATCCCATCCCCGACTTCTCGACCGGGACGACGGCGATCGCCGCCTGCCCGATGCCGGGATTGGTGGTGCCGATGCCGACTCCGGCGACCAGGAAGCCGGCGAGCAGGGTCGTCCAGCCCGAGTCGACCGAGACACCGTGCATGAGCAGCAGCCCGACCCCGACCAGGGCGAGGCCCGCCCCGAGCAGGATCCGGATCGGGACTTTGTGGGAGAGCGACCCCGAGATCGGCGCGACGATGAAGCCGAGGACGGTGAGCGGCAGGAAGCGCAGGCCGGCCTCGAGCGGCGAGAAGTCGAGCACCCCCTGCATGTAGATCGTCAGGTAGAGGAACATCGCGAACATCCCGGCGGAGAGGCAGAAGGCGACCGCGGAGACGCCGTTGAAGGCTGATTTCCGGAACAGCGAGAGGTCGAGCATCGGGTGGTCGCTGCGCAGCTCGATCGCGATGAAGGCGGCGAGCAGGACCGCCGCGCCGGCCAGGCAGGCGACGATCGAGGCGCTGGTCCAGCCCTCGGGATTGCCGCGGATCAGCCCGAAGACAAGGAGGAAGAGGGCGCTGGAGAAGGTGAGAAGGCCGGGGATGTCGATCGGCTCGGGCCGCTCGGCGAGGACGTTGGCGATCCGCTGCTCGGTCAGGACCATCGCCACGATCCCGATCGGCACGTTGATGAAGAAGATCCACTCCCAGCCGAGGGTCTCGGTGACGATTCCGCCGACCAACGGCCCGACCGCGACGGCGCCGCCGACGGTCGCGCCCCAGACCCCGAAGGCCGTCGCCCGGTCCCTGCCGTGGAACTCCTGGCCGATCAGGGCGATCGAGGTCGCGAACATCCCCGCGCCGCCGATCCCCTGCAGGCCGCGGGCGAGGTTGAGGAGGGTCGGGTCCTCGGCGATCCCGCAGAGGAAGGAGGCGAGGGTGAAGATCCCGAAGCCGATCGTGAAGACGCGCCGCCGGCCGAGCCGGTCGCCGAGCGAGCCGGCCGTGAGCAGGAAGGCGGCGAGCATCAGCGAGTAGGCGTCGACGACCCACTGCAGGCTGGAGAGGCTGGCGCCGAGTTCGCGCTGGATGTCAGGCAGGGCGACGTTGACGACGGTGACGTCGAGCAGCAGCATGAACGTCGCGATCGAGACGAGGACGAGGGTCCACCATTTCCGCTCCATTGCGCGAACAGCCTAGTGAGGCGGAGTCACCGGCCCGCCGGGCTGCTAGACCGCCAGGTGGCCGAACTTCTCGCGGATCCGCTGGTAGAAGCTCGTTCCGGGGAGCTGCGCGAGGCGGCCGACGCGGTCGCAGAAACGGATCTCGAGCGCGGCGCCGGGCTCCAGCGCGCCGGCCTGTTCGCCGTCGACGGCGACGTCCACCGGCTCGCGGCCGGCGGCGTTGCCGACGTGGAGGATGTCGGTGGGCGCGACCACGAGCGCCCGCGCGGTGAGCGAGTGGGGCGCGATGTAGCTGACGACGTAGCCCTCCACCCCCCAGGCCAGGATCGGGCCCTGGTTGGCGAGGTTGTATCCGGTCGAGCCGACCGGGGTCGAGGCGACGAGCCCGTCGCAGCGAACGTGGCCGACCTCCTCGCCGGCGATCTTGTAGCTGAGCTCGGCGACCCGGTCGGCGGGACGGCGGCTGAAGCTGATGTCGTTGAGGGCGACCCGGGCTTCGCCCTCGATCGCCACCTCGAGCGCCGGCAGGTCGATCGCCTCGGTGTCGCCGGCCAGGGCGCGGCGGATCCCCTCCTCGACGCCGTCGCGCTCGACGGCGGCGAGAAAGCCGACGGTGCCGAAGTTGACGCCGAAGACCGGGACCCCCGTGCGGGCGAAGCGGCGCAGCGCGTGCAGGATCGAGCCGTCGCCGCCCAGCACAAGGCAGAGGTCGATCCCCTCCGTGGACCCCGTGGGCACCTCCTCGATCGAGGCCGCGACCTCGCCGTGCTTGGCGCGCTCGCCGGGCCCCGCGACGACCCGCCAGCCGGCGTCGGCGGCCGCCGCGAGGGCCAGCTCCACCGCCGCGGTCGGCGCGGGCTGCTGGGAGTGGCTGACCAGAGCCGCGGTCCTCATACATCAACCTCCCGGATGGCCATGGCGAGGTCCTCGATCCCCGCGCCGCCGCGCGAGCACCAGACGAAGGTCTCGATGTTGCCCTTCGGCCCCGGCAGCCCCGAGGGCGCGAAGCCGAGGACGGCGAGGCCGAGGCCGCGGGCCGCCTCGGCGACGCCGAGGATCGCCTCGCGTCGGTCGCCGGCGTCGCGGACGACGCCCCTGCCCACACGCGCGCGACCGAGCTCGAACTGCGGCTTGACCATCGCCAGCACCTCGGCCCCCGGCGCCAGGCAGGCGAGGGTCGCCGGCAGCACCTTCGCCACCGAGATGAAGGAGACGTCGACCGCGGCGAAGCCGGCCGCAAACGGCAGGTCGGCGGGAAACATGTCACGGGCGTTGAGGCGCTCGATCACGGTGACGCGCGGGTCCTCGCGCAGCGATTGCGCGATCTGCCCGTAGGCGACGTCGACGGCCGCGACCCGGGCGGCGCCGCGCTGCAGCATGCAATCGGTGAAGCCGCCGGTCGAGGCGCCGACGTCCAGGCAGTCGCGGCCGGCGAGGTCGATGGCGAGCGCCTCGAGAGCGTTGTCGAGCTTGATCCCGCCGCGCGAGACGAAGCGCGGGCCGGGATCGACGAGCAGGTCCGCCCCGGGCTCGACGAGCTGGCTCGGGCGCAGGGCGATCGGGCCGTCGGCGCCGACCCGGACCTCACCGGCGCGGACGGCGCCGGCGGCGGCCGAGCGCGAGGGAAAGATCCCCCGCTCGGCGAGAACCGCGTCTATGCGGGCCTTCTTCATCGCAGGAACGGTACCTGCGGGCTAGCGCGCGGGCAGCGGCTCGGGCGCCCAGGCAGATCTTTATGCGATTTCGAGCTGCCCTTTACGTTGTCGTTAAAATTGGGTAGGATGCTTCCGCGAGGCATCAGGTGCCCGCATGGGAAGCGGGTTTCTGTGACTCGAATCACACACGAATCGCACATACGTTCGTATTCTGATTCAAGGATTCACGTAGGAGGCCGATGTAGCAGCAGACATAAGACTTTTTGGCCGAGGTCCGCGTCGTCGAAATAGCGACACTGCTTCCCACAGTTTCGCACCGAACGGCACTAAGGATCGCGACCTACCTCCCACGGATCCACATATATAGAGATACATATCTCTCCTCCCTGTAGTAACCCCAGATAGCGCCCCTCCGCAAGGAGGGGCGTTTTCTGTTGTGGGGCCGCATGGCGCCCGGAGTCGCCGGCCCGAGGAGAGGATTTGCCGAGATCCTCGGCCGTCTGCTGCCGGCCGTGCGTTGAATGGGCGGCGAGACCTCTCACCTGGCCGGGAGGAACGATGAAGCCGCTGAAGGGAAAGCTCAGGCCGGGCGCTACGCGCTGCTCGCAGACGGGACGGTGCTGGGCTGGGGCGAGGACGAATCGGGCAATCTGGGCGACGGTGTCGGGGTGCAGAGCGGCTGCAAGTGCGTGGCGACCCCGACGGCGATCCCGGGGATCTCGGGGGCGATCGCGATCGACGGCGGCTACGAAACCGCGATCGCGCTGCTCGCCGACGGCAGGGTCATGGCCTGGGGCTACAACTTCGAGGCGCAGACGGGCAACGGAGCCCAGAGCCTGGGAGGTCCCTGCTATTGCACGCCCGCCGTCTTCGTGAGCGGAATCTCAACGGCGACCGCGGTCAGCATGGGCGACAGCCGGCAGCGGCTCGGTGGCGGGGCGCGAGGTGTCCTGCCCGCCGCGCTGCGCCGGCACCTACCCCCAGGGGCAGGTGGCCGTGCTAACCGCGTCGGGAGCCGATTTCGCCGGCTTCTCCGGCGCCTGCAGCGGTACGGCGACCTGCCAGGCGAAGATCGTCAGCGCGAAGAAGAAGGCGGCGTTTGCCTTCAGCGCGCCCGGCGCGATCACCGGCTACGAGTGCCTGCTGCTGAAGCCGAAGGCGAAGAAGAGGAAACACAGGGCGCATGCGAGCAGGAGGGCCAGGAAGCCGAGGTTCGCCCCGTGTCAGGGGAAGAAGGCCTACAGGCACCTGAAGCCGGGCAGGCGTCCAGCGTGTCTCGCGGCAGTCGAGCCTGCCCCCACTCCCGACCTATCTCGTGTGGCCGCGACCGCCGCGCCGGTGCTTGTGCCTGGGCCGGTTGACGCACCTCTTCTTCCTGCGCACCTTGCCCTTGCGGCACTTGTGTGGGCGCCGGACGCACCTGCCGCCCCGTCGCACCTTGCCCTGGCTGCACCCGCGCGGGGCCGGCGGGGTGATTTCCGCGGTCGGTTCGGGCGGCGGTGCGGCACTGGGGGTCGGGTCCACCGAGTAGCGCAGGAGGAGCGCGACGGCGCCGCGGGCGCCGTCGTAGCCGTCGACGGCGATGCGATAGGTGGTCCCCGCGCGCACCGCCATGGTGATCCGGCTGCCGGTCCCGAGGACCTCGGAGCCCGGGCCGCAGACGGCGGAGTCGTCGTTGGCGGCGACCGGCGTCAGAGCGCCGACGCCCTCGCCGTCGTAGACGGCGAGCAGGGTGTCGAAGCCGCTATTGCAGGTGTCGATCTTGGCCGTCCCGTCGGCCGGGGCCGTCCACCGGTACCAGATCGAGCCCCCTCCGGGGTTGCCCGCATGGTCGGGCTCGCCCACCTGCTTGGTGGCGTTCGTGTTGGCGTCCGACGGGCTCGATCTCGCTTCCCTTCCGCTGAGCGGCTCGGGGCTCGAGAAGTCGTCGTTGGCGGGCGGCGAGCCGGGCGGATGCACCGGGGCGAGCCGCAACTGGAAGGTGCCGACCGCGCCGTCCTTGCCGTCGACCGCGATCCGGTACGTGGTACCGGCGGCGGCCGCGAAGGAGAGCTCGCTCTGCGGCCCGCAGGCGGCGCCGTCGTCGTTGGCGGCAACCGGGTTCAGGGAGCCGACTTCGGCGCCGGTGTAGACGGCGAGCAGGGTGTCGAAGTCCGAGCCGCAGGTGTCGAGCTGCACCGGGCCCGAGGAGGGCGCCTGCCAGGCGTACCAGACCGAGTGCCCGCCGGCATTGCCCGCGTGGCTGGGCTCGCCGCCCTCCTTGCCCGCGAGGTAGTTGTAGCCGGCCTCATCGGAGTCGGACGCGATCGGATCCGCGGCGCCGAGGAAGTCGTTGGGGGGAGGGGGGCGACGCCTGATTGAGACGTGACCCTCCGCCCCGTCCTTGCCATCGACAGCGACGTAGTAGGTCTTCAAACCATCGGCGTAAAAGTCCACTTCGCTCTGCGGGCCGCAGCCGGCGCCGTCGTCGTTGGCGGCAACCTGGGCCAGCGAGCCTTCGGTCAGAAGGTAGACGGAGAGCAGGGTGTCGAAGTCGGAGCCGCAGGTGTTGAGGATCGTCTGGCCCGAGCTGTGGTCGAAGCGAAACCAGATCGAGTGGCCGCCGCCGTTGCCGGCGTGATTCGGCTCACCGGCCTCCTTGGTGGCGTTGATCGTATGGCCGGCCAGGGAGCCGAGCGCCCACCAGTTCGGCAGCGCCCGCAAAGTCGTCGTTTTCCGGCCTTCCCTCCACGGTTACGCTGACGCCGCCCGTGGCCCCATCCTTGCCGTCCACGGCTATCAGATACCTGGTGCCGGTGGTGGCCGGGAAGGAGACTTCGCTCTGTGGGCCGCAGAGCGCGCCGTCGTCGTTGGCGGCAATCTGGGTCAGCGAGCCGACTTGAGTTTCGGTGTAGACGGCGAGGACGGTGTCGACCTCGGAGCCGCAGGTATTCACGGAGGCGTCCCCGGCAACGCTCGGCGCCCAGCGAAACCAGACGGAGTGCCCGCCGGAGTTGCCGGCGTGATTCGGCTCGCCGGCCTGCTTGCCGGCGAGGGTGTTGTTCGCAGTGCCGGTGTCCTCGGTGCCGAACAGGGGCTGGGCGTTGGCAAGGTCGTCGTTCTCGGGCGTGCCCTGGAGGGTCAGGCCGAGGCTGCCGACCGCGCCGTTCTTGCCGTCGACGGCGATCCGGTAGACGGTGTGGCTGTCGGCTGAGAACGTCACCCCGCTCCGGGGTTGGCATCCGGGGGCGTCGTCGCTCTCGCCGACGGTGCTCAGGGAATCGAGGGAAGCGCCGGTGTAGACCGAGAGCAGGGTGTCGAAACCGCTATCGCAGGTGTCGATCCGATAGGTGCCGTCGTGAGGCGGCATCCAGCGAAACCAGACCGAGTGCCCGCCGGAGTTGCCGGCGTGATTCGGCTCCCCGGCCTGGACGCCGGCGCCCACGGTGCTCCCCGATTTCGTCAGGTCGGTGCCAAAGAGCTTCGTCGCGCTGCCGAAGTCGTCGTTGACCGGGGCGGCCCCCGCGACCGCCGGGGGGACGACCGCGCACGCCGTCAGCGCGATCACGAAGCCGCACAGCCAAATCTCCCACTTGAAATAAGAACCCACTGCGCCTTCTCCCGTTTCCCTATGACGGAGGGTATCTCAACGGACGGGAGCCCCCACTGGAATCAGGGCGGCTCAGAGCAGCGCCAGCTGGCTGCTCTCGAGGTCGAGCAGGGCGCGCTTGCGGTCGAGGCCGCCTCCGTAGCCGGTGAGCGAGCCGTCGGCGCCGAGGACGCGGTGGCAGGGGATGACGATCGGCACCGGCGTCCGCCCCACCTCCGTGCCCACCGCGCGAGCCCACCGATGGCGCTCGAGGTGCGGAGGGAAGGCAGCGGGATCGACGGCGGCGGCGACCTGGCCGTAGCTGACGGTGGTCCCGTAGGGGATCTCGCGCAGGCGCGCCCAGACCTCCATCTGCAGAGCCGTGCCGGAGAGCTCGACCGCGAGGTCGAATTCCCGCCGCTCGACCGGCGAAGTACTCGTCGAGCTGGGCGGCGACCGCCGCGATCGGCGCCCTGGCGGCCCGATCGGGCGTCCCGCCGCCCGCAAACCCGATCGCCCTCAGCGCCCCGGCCGCCGAGACCACGACCGTCAGCGGGCCGAGCGGGCCCTCGTAGATGTCCCAGGAATCGCCCATCGAGTACGGGTAGAACGATGACCGACGAAACGGACGTGAGATCCGTGTTTCCTGCTTCGAATAATGGGTAACCACAGTCGTGAGAAGGGTCGTCCAATCCCTATGCGGACGGCGCCGCCTCACCCCTCCCTGGCATCACCCCGGAAATCGCCCCGCCTCCGCGCGGGGCGTTTCCGTTCCGGAACAGGTTCGCGACCGCGGTCGGACCGCTGACCGTTTCCGGACAGCGGTCCGCCTGCCTGCCGGATCCGCTTGCTAGAGGTACACGTCTCTTCTCCCTGTAGTAACCCCAGAGCGATTCGACTCCTGAAGCCGAATTTCCTGCTCGTCACTGAAGAGACCGCGAAAACCTACAGGATTGAGCGATTTGGTTCAAGCGCCGTGAAAATCGCGTGAACTCAGCTCAGCGCGGGCTCGCCGGAGCGCAGCGCGGCGAGCACCTTCTCGGCGACGGCCTCGCCCGTGAGCCCGACCTCATCGCGCAGCAGCGCCGGCTTGCCGTGGGTGACGTAACGGTCGGGCAGGCCGATCCTCAGCACCGCCGCGCGCTCATCCGAGCGCCCGGCAAAAGCGTCCTCCAGGTGCTCGAGCACGGCTGAGCCGAAGCCTCCGGGAAGCACGTTCTCCTCGATCGTGACGAGCAGGTCGTGGCCGATCGCCAGTCGCTCGAGAAGCTCGCTGTCCAGCGGCTTGGCGAAGCGGGCGTCGGCGACGGTCGGCCTCAGGTCGTGGGCGGCGAGCTCCTCGGCGGCGCCGCGGGCCACCGCCACCCCATGTCCGAAGCCGAGCAGCGCCACCCGCTCGCCGCTCTGCAGCAGCTCGCCGGTGCCGATCGGGATCTCCTCGGGCTCGGCGGGCAGGGCGACGCCCTCGGCGGCGCCGCGCGGGTAGCGCAGGGCCGCGGGGCCGTCGTGGGCGATCGCGGTGCGCAGCATGTGGACGAGCATCGCCTCGTCGCGCGGCGCCATCAGGACCAGGTTGGGGAGCGGCCGGAGGTAGGAGATGTCAAAGGCGCCGTGGTGGGTGGGGCCGTCGTCGCCGACCAGGCCGGCGCGGTCGATCGCGAAGGTGACGTCGAGCTCCTGCAGGCAGACGTCATGGATGATCTGGTCGTAGGCGCGCTGCAGGAAGGTCGAGTAGATGCCGCAGACCGGCTTCGCGCCCTGCAGGGCCAGCCCGGAGGCGAGCAGGACGGCGTTCTGCTCGGCGATCCCGACGTCGTAGTACTGCCCGGGCACAGCGTCGGCGAGCTTCTGCAGGCCGGTCCCCCCCGCCATCGCCGCGGTGATCCCGATCACCCGCTTGTCGCCCTCCGCCTCGGCGACGATCGCCTCGCCGAAGACCTGCGTGTACTGCGGCGGCGAGCCGGCGGCCGGCGGCTGCTCGAGCCGCTCGATCCCCTCCGGCGAATCGGTTTCCGTCACCGGAATCGGCCGATCGGCCGATTTTGTCTCGATGTCGGAGGTTTTCGGCCCGTCGGCGGCGGGCTTGCGGTCGACGATCGAGTTGGGCTTGGCGGCGTGCCAGCGCTCCATCGCCTCGAGGCCGCCTTCCTCGGCCGGGGCGAAGCCCTTGCCCTTGACCGTGTGGATGTGGACGACAACCGGGCGGTCGGCGTCGAAGGCCTCATGCAGCGCCTCGCGCAGGGCGTGGACGTCGTGGCCGTCGATCACCCCCAGGTAGGCGAGGTCGAGCTCCTCGAAGAAGAGGCCGGGCGCCCAGTAGGCCTTGATCGCCGACTTGATCTCCGGGCCGAGCCGCTCGATCCGCTTGCCGAGGCCGAGAGGCAGCTTCGTCAGCCGGTCCTCGACCCCCTCACGGGCGTGGTAAAGCCGCGGGTTGAGGCGGACCCGGTTGAAGTAGCGGGAGAGGGCGCCGACGTTGGGAGAGATCGACATCCCGTTGTCGTTGAGGACGATCACGACGGGCGTCTGCATGCCCCCCGCCGCGTGCAGGGCCTCGTAGGCGACGCCGCCGGTCAGCGCCCCGTCGCCGATTACGGCCGCGACCCTGCCGTCCTCGCCGATCCCCTTGCGCATCGCCTCCTTGAGGCCGACCGCGTAGCCGATCGACGTCGAGGCGTGGCCGGCGCCCATGATGTCGTGCTCGGACTCGAAGATCGAGCAGAACGGCGCCAGCCCGCCGTACTGGCGAATCGTCGGCAGCTCCCCGCGACGCCCGGTGAGGATCTTGTGGGGATATGCCTGGTGGCCGACGTCCCAGAGGACCTTGTCGCGAGGGGAGTCGAGCATGCTGTGCAGGGCGACGGCGAGCTCGCAGGTGCCGAGGTTGGCGCCGAAGTGGCCGCCGATCTCGCCGATCGTGTCGATGATGTAGCCGCGCATCTCCTGCGCCACCTGCTGCAGCTGCTCGTCGTCGAGCCGGTGCAGGTCCGCCGGGCCTCCGATCCCATCCAGCAGGCGCTCGGCCCGGCTCTCTGTGTCTCGTTCCTCGCTCATTCGTTCCTCGTGAAGATGTAGTCGGCCACCCGCATCAGATCCTCGGTCCCGCCGCTCGCCTCGGCCAGCGCCCCGGTCGCCTTGGCGTGCGACTCAGCGGCGAGCTCACGGGCCCGATCGAGGCCGAAGAGACTGACGTAGGTGAGTTTTCCGTGACGCTCGTCGCTTCCATGTGGCTTTCCGAGCCGCTCGTCGCTCCCGGTCACGTCGAGGATGTCGTCGACGATCTGAAACAGGACGCCGAGCTCGTTTGCGAACCGACGGTAGGGGATTGTCTCAGGTTCGGGCAATCCCTCGAGGGTAAGCACGACGCCGACGCTGGCGCCGATCAGCCGGCCCGTCTTCAGCTCGTGCAGGGCCCGCAGCCCCTCGGCGTCGCCGGCCTCGGCGGCGACGTCCACGTACTGGCCCCCGACCATCCCGTCGACCCCCGTCGCAGCGCTGAGCTCGGCCAGCGCGGCCAGCACCCGGCCGGGCTCCCCGGGCTGCTCGCTGAACGTTTTCACCGCCTCGGCGAAGAGCCCGTCGCCGGCCAGGATCGCGACGTCCTCGCCGAAGCGCACATGCGAGGTCGGCCGGCCGCGGCGCAGCTCGTCGTCGTCCATCGCCGGCAGGTCGTCGTGGATAAGCGAGTAGGTGTGGATCAGCTCGATCGCGCAGGCGGCGGGCAGGAAGCCGGCCGGGTCGACGCCGAGCGCCCGCGCCGTGGAGAGGGTGAGAACGGGGCGCACCCGCTTGCCGCCGGCGAGCAGCGAGTAGCGCATCGCCTCCTCGATCCCGGCGGTCGCCGCCGCTTTCGAGAAGCGCAGCCCGGCCAGCGCCTCCTCGACGAGCGAGCGGAGGTCATCGGGGTAGGAGGCGCCCGCCGGGGCGCTCACCGCGAGCCGGGTGCTCTCGGCTTCGCGCATCCGTCGGTTGGCCTCCTCGACGGCCTCGGCGGAGAGCTCGGCCGCCTCGCGGGCGAGCTCGGCGGCGCGCTCGTCGTCGAGCTCGGCCTCGCCGCCGAGCTCGGCGGCGATCGCCTGCAGCCTCTCGGAGATCTCCGCGAGCCGGCTCATCTCAGTCGCCGACCCGCTCGCGGGCGATCGCGCCGAGCACGCCGTTGATGAACCCGGGGGCGTCGGCGCCGCAGTACTCCTTGGCGATCTCGACCGCCTCGTCGATGGCAACCTCGGCCGGCGTCTCGGTGTGCTCGATCTCGAACAGCGCCACCCGCATTACGTTGAGGTCGAGCGGCGCCAGGCGCTCGACCGCCCAGCCCGTGGCGTGGGCCTCGATCTCGTCATCCAGCTCTTCGCGGTGGAGGTCTACGCCCTCGGCGATCTCGCGGGTCAGCGGCCGCGAGTCGGCGATCAGCTCCTCGAGCGGCCGGCCGGTGACATCGCGCTGGTAGCTGGCGAAAACCGCGTCACGGCGTTGCTCGGACCTACGCACGGGATACGTACTCGCCGGTGCGGGTGTCGATGCGGACGACCTCGCCCTCCTCGATGAAGAGCGGCACATGCACCGCGACCCCCGACTCGAGCGTCGCAGGCTTGCTGCCGCCGCCGGAGGCGGTGTCGCCCTTGACCCCGGGCTCGGTCGTCGTCACCTTCATCTCGATCGCGCTCGCCACCTGCACGTCGCTGGGCCGTTCGTCGACGAAGAGGACGTCGACGTCGGCGTTGGGCAGCAACCACTGCATCGCCTCGCCGACCACGTCGTGGCCGATCTCGATCTGCTCGAAGTCGTTGTTGTCCATGAAGACCGCCGCGTCGCCCGAGTCGTAGAGGTACTGCATCTTGCGCGACTCGGTGTGCACCGGGCGGAACTTCTCCCCCGCCCTGAAGGTCTTGTCCTGGACCGAGCCGTCATCGATCTTGCGCAGCTTGGTGCGCACGAAGGCGCCCCCCTTGCCGGGCTTGACGTGCTGGAACTCGACGATCTTGAAGATCTTGCCGTCGATCTCGATGTGGCTGCCGTTCTTGAACTGGTTCGTTGAGATCACGGTGGGGAATCCTAGCGGGACCGCATTCTTCGCGCCCGGCACGGGTTCTACTCCTCGAGGCACGATAATCTGTGCCCGGCAGGGGACCTATGAAGGGAACGTTGACGACAGCTGCTCTGGCGATCGCCGCAACGCTCGTTGCGGCGCTTCCCGCGCACGCGACGATCGCCCCCGGGGCGAACCCGACGCGCGCCGAATACGTCGCCGAAGTCGACCCGATCTGCGCCAAGAACACGAGCTCCAACAAGCCGATCCTGAAGGCGGCCAGGCACAAGGTCAACGCCAAGAAGCTGCCCGCGGCGGGCACCAATTTCTTCCGGGTCTCGGCGAACTTCGGCAAGGCGCTGAAGGCGATCGAAGCGGTTCCGCGCCCGGCCGAAGACTCCACCCGGCTGGAAAAGTGGTTCGGATTCCTGAAGACGGTGAAGAGGAACCTGGCCAAAGTCGGCAAGGCGCTCAAGGAAGAAAACAAAGTCAAGGCGGCCCACGAAAAGATCCGCGCCGAACGCAGCAGCAACGCCGCCAACAACGTCAGCTTCGTCTTCGGGTTCAGCAGCTGCCGGCTGACGCCGGCCCAGTTCAAGTAGCGCTGTCGGGATCCGGCCGTTCAGAGGCAGTGCTCGTGGTCAGCGCCGCGGCCGAGCCGCCGGAGAGCAGCCGCCGGACGAGGCTCGGGGCGACGATTCGGGCGACCGCCGCCAGCGCGTAGTAGCGCGGCACGTAGCGCTCGGCTCTGCCCCCCGGGCCCGCCTCGAGGATCGCGTCAGCGACCCGCTCGGGCTTGGAGACGAGCCAGCGGGTCAGGGCTTTTTCGCGCAGCTCGGCGGCGGGAAAGCCCTCCGTGGCGATGAACCCGGGCAGGACCAGGCCGACGTGGACCCCGGCGGCCCTCTCCTCGGAGTAGAGCGAGTCGGACCAGCCGATGAGGGCGAACTTGCTGGCCGAGTAGGCGCCGGTTCGGGCGCGGGCGACGCGACCCGCGGTGCTGGCGACGTTGACGATCGAGGCCGGGGCCGATTCGCGCAGGGCCGGAAGCAGCGCCTCGGTGAGGCGAAGGACCGCGTCGAAATTGAGCAGCATGTGGCGCTCGACGTTGGCGTGGCCTCCCTCCGCGAAGCCGGCCCGCCAGGAGGAGCCGGCGTTGTTGACGAGCAGGGTGAGCCGCCCGAGGTGCTCGGCGGCGTGCTCGGCGACCCGCGCCGGGGCGTCGGCGTCGGTCAGGTCGACCGCCACGTGAGTCGCTTTGCAGGGCAACGAGGCGGCGAGTGCCCTCAGCCGCTCCTCGCGACGGGCGACGAGGACGAGCTCCGCTCCCGGCTCGCGGGAGAGCCGGATCGCGGTCGCCTCGCCGATCCCGCTCGAGGCTCCTGTGATCACGGCTGAGATCGGTGCGGCCACAGCGGAGAACCTAATCGAATCCCCTGACCGTGGCGGGCCTATGCCTCCTGGCATACTGGCGAGCCTTATGGCCAAGACGCCCGAACTCCTGGACAGGCTGCTGCGCACGGGCGCGCCATCCGGATACGAGGGCCCGGCCGCCGAGATCTGGCGCGACGCCGCATCCTTCGCCACCCTCTCCAGCGACGGGCTCGGCTCCTCGGTTGCCCGGGTCGGCGAGGACGCGCCGCTGCTCGCCGTCGTCGGCCACATCGACGAGATCGGCCTCGTCGTCACCCATATCGACGAGAAGGGGTTCCTTTACTTCAGCCCGATCGGCGGCTGGGACCCGCAGATTCTCGTCGGCCAGCGGGTCGAGGTCAGGGGCAGGGACGGCCTCGTGCCGGGGGTCGTCGGCCGCAAGCCGATCCACCTGCTGGAGCCCGACCAGCGCAAGAAGGTGGTCGAGCTCAAGGGCCTCCACATCGACATCGGCGCCGCCGATCGCGACGAGGCGAGCGAGCTGGTCCGGGTCGGCGACCCGGCGGTGATCGCCGCCGAGCCGGTCATGCTGGCGGGCGACCGCCTGATCTCGCGCTCGATGGACAACCGGCTCGGCGCCTACGTCGCGCTCGAAGCGCTGCGCCGCTTCAGCGAGCGCGACTCGCTCGGGGCCAGCTTCGCCGCCGTCGCCGCGGTCCAGGAGGAGATCGGCCTGTTCGGCGCCCGCACCTCGACCTTCGAGCTCCGCCCCGACCTGGCGATCGCGGTCGACGTCACCCACGCCACCGACGCCCCCGGCGTCGACGAGAAGGAGGTCGGCACCCACCCGCTCGGCTCGGGCCCCGTGATCGGCCGCGGCTCGACCCTCTCACCGAAGATGTTCGAGCTCCTGGTCGAAACGGCGGAGGACGCCGGAATCGAGTACTCGGTCGGCGCCAGCGGGCGCGGAACCAGCACCGACGCCGACGTGATCCAGATCTCCCGCTCGGGGGTCCCGACCGGCCTCGTCTCGATACCGCTTCGCTACATGCACTCGCCCGTGGAGCTCGTCGACCTCGGCGACCTCGAGGCGACCGTCGAGCTGATCGCCGCCTTCGCGACGCGCGTCAGCGCCGACATCGACCTGAGTCGCTGACCCCGGGGCCGTCCCCGAGGCGTCGCCTAGTTGGCGGCCAGCGAAGGAGACGGTGTCGCGGCCGCAGGCCTTCGCCGAGTAGAGCGCCTCGTCGGCACGGCTGACGAGGTCGTCGGTGTCGAAGCGGCCGGGACGGGACACTGCGGCGCCGATGCTGACGGTCATCGTCACCCCGACGGGTCGCAGCTCGCGAACGGCGAGGCGCAGCCGCTCGGCGATGTCGACGGCGTCCTCCTTCCTGCGCCCCGGGCAGGACGACGAGGATCTCCTCGCCGCCGACCCGGTAGATCGAGTCGCCGGCGCGCAGATTGGCGCGCATCGCGTAGGCGACCTCCTGCAGCACCGAGTCGCCGGCGGCGTGCCCGAGGCGGTCGTTGACCCGCTTGAAGTGGTCGAGGTCGCAGAGCAGCAGGGCGTGCGACGCCTTCGGGTGGCTGCGAGAGTCGCCCTCCAGCTCCGCCAGGCGCAGCTCGAGGGCGTTGCGGTTGAAGAGGCCGGTCAGCGGGTCGACGGTGGAGCGGCGCCGGTGGGCGCGGTCGGATTCGACCAGGGCGCCGGAGAGCGTCACCGTGCTGAGCACGAGGGCGACCGTGGCGACGACGGCCTGATGATGGGCCGCGGTCGTGCCGGGGCCGAGGACCAGCGAGCAGAGCAGCAGCAGGGCGAGGATGTAGGCCGTGCCGATCGCGATCCCACGCGGCTCGAAGCGCGCACCGAGCGTGATCGCCGGCAGCGCGAACCACATCAGCGCCGGACTGGCCGCGCCCCCGGTGGAGAGGACGGCGCCGGCGAGCAGCAGCGGGATCAGCGCCCAGGCGGCACCGACCCAGATCGCGGGATGGGCGCTGAGGACCATGAAGCGGTCGGCGACGGCGAAGCCGGCGATACCGGCCGCCATCGGCGCGATCCACCACCAGCCGATCTCCGGGGCGAGCACGATCAGGGCGACGGCGAGCACGGCAAAGGAGCCGGCACGGTAACGACGCAGGCGCAGCTCCATGTCGAGCAGCCGCTCCCTGCGGGCCGATTTGCGGATTTCGGCGAGCGGCTCGTTGGCGGTTTCGGCGGCGGTGGAGATCACGGCAAGGGAATCGGCCTCGCCCCGGCGCCGGCTGAGAATTGCAGGCGAAAGCCCTTAGATATGCAGCGGACCATCCCGCTCTAGGCGACGATCTCCAGGTTTTTCGGTAGGCCGCTGAGGTTGCGATGGCCCTGCTCGGTGACCACCACCAGGTCCTCGATCCTGACGCCGAGCTCGCCGGGAAGGTAGATCCCCGGCTCGACGGTCACCACTTCTCCGGGTGCAAGCGTGTCCTCGGAGCGCTGCGAGAGACGCGGCGCCTCGTGCACCTCGAGCCCGACGCCGTGGCCGAGGCCGTGCCCGAAGCGGTCGCCGTGGCCGGCGGCGTCGATCGGCTCCCGCGCAGCGCTGTCGACAGACTCACCCCCGACCCCGGCGCGAACGGCGTCCAGCGCCGCGGCCTGGGCCTCGCGGACCGTTTCGTAGACCGCGCGGGCCTGCTCGCCGGGCTCGCCGGTGGCGAACGTGCGGGTCCCGTCGGAGCAGTAGCCGTCGAGCTTGGCTCCCATGTCGAAGACGACCAGCTCGCCCTTCCCGATCGGACGCTCGCCGGGCTCGGCGTGCGGCAGCGCCCCGTTCGGGCCGGCGGCGACGATCGCCGGAAAGGAGGGCTCGGCGCCAAGCTCGCGGATCCGCGCTTCGGCGGCCGCGGCAACCTGGCGCTCCGGGCGGCCCGCCAGGCCGCGGTCGAGGCTCCAGCGCCAGACGTCGTCGGCGAGCTCGGCCGCCGCGGAGATCGACGCCAGCTCCTCCTCGTCCTTTACCCGGCGCAGCTCCTCGACGGCCCCGCCCGCCGGCTTCATCGCGACCCCCTGGGGGAGTTTCTCCTCGAGCCGCTTCAGCGTCCGCACGGACATCCGGTCGTCCTCGAAGCCGACCGCTCCCGAGAGGCGCTCGGCGATCCCGCCCAGCCAGTCGTCGGTGACGGTGACGACGTCCCAGCCCTCGACCTCGGCCTCGGCCCGCTCGGTGTAGCGGAAGTCGGTGAAGAAGACGCGGACCTCCTCGCCGCAGACGCAGGCCCCGTTGGTGCCGCCGAAGCCGGTCAGGTAACCGACGTTGACGAGCTCGGTGACCAGGGTCATCTCGACCTCGCGGCCGGCCAGCAGGGCCGCGAGCCGGTCGCCGCGGCCGCGCATCAGGCGATCCCGAGCTCGGCGGCTATCGCCTGCAGCGCCTCGCGGTAGCCGTCGGGGCCCCTGCCGGAGACCTTGGCGAGGACCATGCCGTCGAAGACCGAGACGCGACGCCAGTCCTCGCGCGACTCGACATCGGAGAGGTGGACCTCGACCGCCGGCAGGCGAGCGACGTCGAGGGCGTCGGCGATCGCCCGGCTGTAGTGGGACCAGGCACCGGCGTTGACGACGACGGCGTCGGCGAGGTCGGGAAGGCGGTGCAGGAACTCGACGAACTCGGCCTCCGAATTGGTCTGGAAGTAGGTCGCCTCCAGCCCCAGCTCATGGGCGAAGCCGCCGATCAGCCGCTCCAGCTCGTCCAGCGAGAGGCCGCCGTAGATAGAGGCGTCGCGGCGCTCGAGGATGTCGAAGTTGACGCCGTGCATGACGGCGACGCGGTTGTGGGCGCTGCTCACCGGCCTGCTCCCTCGCTGCTCAATAGAGGCCCTCCACGACGGAGCGGACCCTATCCGGATCGAGGACCTGCCCTTCGCGGGGCTCGCCCGGAACCGAGAGCAGGACGAAGCCGACCCCGGCGGCGGTCCGCTTCTTGTCCCTGCCCAGGGCCTCGACGATCGCCTCCGCGCCGATCTCCGGGTCGATCGAGACCGGCAGCTCGTGGCGACGGAGCAGATCCTCGACCTCGGCGGCGAGCTCGAAGGCGTCGGAGAGCCGCAGTGCCGCCAGCAACCCGATCCCGACCGCCTCGCCGTGGCGGTACCTGGCGTAGCCGCTGGCCGCCTCGATCGCGTGGCCGACCGTGTGACCGAGGTTGAGCACGTGGCGAAGGCCGCCGTCGCGCTCGTCGGCCGCCACCACAGCGCACTTGTAGCGAGCGCACTCGAAGACGATCTCCTCGAGGCCGTCGGGGTCGAGCGCCTCGAGCCCTCGCACGCGATCCCAGAGCGCGCCGCCGGCGAGCAGCCCGGTCTTCAGCACCTCGACGAATCCCGCCGAGAGCTCGGCGGCGGGCAGGCTCGCGAGGGCGGAGGTGTCGGCGAGCACGGCCGTGGGCAGGTGATATGCGCCGGCGTAGTTCTTGCCCTCGGGCAGGTCCACCCCGGTCTTGCCGCCGTAGGCGGAGTCGACCTGGGCGACGAGCGAGGTCGGCACGCCGACGAAGGGCACCCCCCGCTGGTAGGTGTGGGCGCAGAACCCGGCGAGGTCGCCGACGACGCCGCCGCCGAGCGCGACGAGATGGTCTTCCTTGGTCATGCCCGCCTGGGCCAGCTCGCGCAGGACCCGCTCCGCCCCGGCCATCGTCTTCGCGCCCTCGCCCGGCTCGACCTCGACCCGGGCGGCGAGCGGCTCGGTGCTCTCGGCGTAGCGGGCGGCGACGTTTTCGTCGCTGACGAGAAAGCGGCGGCCCTCCTGCGGCCACCAGCCCGCGCCGAGCAGTCCCGGCGCCGACGAAGACGGGGTACTCGCCCGAGAGGCTCGAGGCCCAGAGCAGCCTCGTCCCCGCGGGCAGCTCCTCGAGCGCCCGGATCGAGGGCAGGGCGCGGGTGAGGGCCCCGCGGTCGCGGGCCGGGACGACCGCGTCGGCGAGCTCCCCGTAGAGCGGCAGGCGGGCCTCGAGAAGGCCGGCGACGTCGTCGGCCGACTGCGCCAGCGGTCGCTCGGAGTGGGCGATACGCCGCCAGGCCTCCTCGGCATCGACCTCCAGCCAGACGACCGTGTGGCGACCGAGGGCGGCGCGGACCCGCGCGGAGAGGATGCTGCCGCCGCCGAGCGCGATCGCGCCCCCCTCGGCCCCCTCGAGCAGCTCGCCCGCCACCTCCGCCTCGCGGGCGCGGAAGGCCTCCTCGCCGTCGCGCTCGAAGGCCTCGGCGATCGGCACGCCGAGCTCGGACTCCATAAGCGCATCGACCTCGGTGGTCTCCAGCCCCGCCTCGCGCGCGGCCGCGAGGGCCGTCGACTTGCCGGCCCCCATGAAGCCGATGAAGACGACAGCCGGCCGTGCTGCTCTGCTCTCGCTCGCTCGCGCTCATCATTTCCGGAAGTCTCGCTCACTCGCTCCCGCGTCCGCGACGGCCGGGTCATCACAGGGACATCACGGCCTCACCCGCGGAAGTCGATGCGCTTCTTGTATGCCTCGACCGCGGCCAGCACGTCGTCGATGTGGTCGCCGCCGAACTTCTCGCGGTAGCAGCCGGCGAGAGTCAGGGCGACCATCGCCTCGGCGACGACGGCCGCCGCCGGGACCACCGTCGAGTCGGTGCGCTCGCGCAGCGCCTGGGCCGGCTCCTTCGTCTCCGTGTCGACCGAGCGCAGCGGCTTGGTCAGCGTCGAGATCGGCTTGATCGCCGCCCGCACGGAGAGCGGCAGGCCGTTGGTCATCCCGCCCTCGACGCCGCCGGCGTGGTTGGTCTCGCGGTGGTATCCGCGCTGCTCGTTCCAGAAGATCTCATCGTGGGCCTCCGAGCCGGGGCGGCCGGCGACATCCCAGGCCTCGCCGATCGCGACGCCCTTGACGGACTGGATCGAGGCGACGGCCCCGGCCAGGCGCCCATCGAGGCGGTCTTCCCAGGAGACGTGGGAACCGAGACCGGGGACGAGGCCGAAGACGCGCACCTCGAAGCTGCCGCCGAGGCTCTCGTTGGCCTTGCGCAGGCGATTGATCTCCTCGACCATCGCCGCGCTCGTCTCCGGGTCGAGGCAGCGGACGGGGTCGTCGTCGACGCGGGCGAAGTCGTCGAGGCCGAGGTCGGGCCGCTCCGGCGCTTGCACGGAGGCGATCTGGATGACGTGACTGCGGATGCCGACCCCGAGCACGGAGAGGAATCCGCGGGCGACCGACCCGGCCGCGACGCGGGCGGCGGTCTCACGGGCGCTGGCGCGCTCGAGGACATTGCGGATGTCGGCGTGGCCGTACTTCTGGGCGCCGACCAGGTCGGCGTGCCCGGGCCGGGGCAGGTGGACCTCGTCGGGCTCGAACCCCTCAACCGGCCAGGGGCTCATCCGCTCCTCCCAGTTGGAGTAGTCGCGATTGGCGACGAGCAGGGCGATCGGGCTGCCCAGGGTGCGTCCGTGCCGGACACCGGACCGGACCTCGACCGAGTCGGTCTCGATCTTCATCCGCCCGCCGCGGCCGTGGCCGAGCTGGCGCCGCGCCATGTCGGCGTCGAGCGCCTCGCGGTCGAGCTCGAGGCCGGCGGGCATGCCCTCGACGATCGCGACCAGGCCCGGGCCGTGCGACTCGCCGGCGGTCGTGAAGCGGAAGCCACTCATGGCGGCCAAGGCTATACGCAGGCGCCGCGGCTGCAGCTAGTGGCGGCCGGCGCGTTTCTTCTTGCGCAGGAGCAGGCGCCTCGAGTATTCCTCGACCCCGCCCTGCTTGCCGCTGAAGATGACTTCGAGGTGAACCTTGGTCTTGCCGAATTTCGCCAGCCGCACCCTGGTGATGGCCCAGGCCCGGATCGGCAACGTGACCACGCCGCCCGCGGTGGGGGCCGTGCGCCGCACCAGCTTCACGCCGCTGCCGGTCAGCGAGAGCGTGCCGCCGCCTTCCGGCACTTCGACCAGCAGCCTGCCGTTGCCCCGCTTCTTGTTGAGCAGCAGACGGAGGATCCTGAAGACCGGCTTGAGCGGTTCGAAGACTTCGGGCCCCGGCGGTGGCGGCGGGCAAACCGCGGTCGGCGGGCGCTCGTAGGCACCCATGTCGGGAACCGGCGCGGCGCCGACGCATTTTGCCTGTGAGCGGTCGAGGCCTTCGAGGTCGAGGCCGCCGATGCTGGGGTCGTCGATGCCGCCGTCGAGGGTCTTCGAGTCGGCGTCGACGTGGAAGTCGCCGGCGGCCCGATCGAGAAAGGTCGGCGCGTCGCTGATGTTCCCGTTCGTTCCCAGCGGCGTGACGCTCGCGAAGGCGCCCGGATCGTCCGACGACTCGCCGAAGTCGGAGTTGACGATTTCGACCAGGGATTTCGGGAAGCCCGAGGATCCGAGCTTGGCGGAGATGTCGGTGTTGTTCACGGACCTGGCGATGACGTTGGCGGCGTCGACGATCAGGACGGCGCTCGCGTTGCTGAAGACGTTGATCGCGTTTCCGCTCGTCGTTGTCGGCGACGGCGGTCACATTGCGGAGCAGCACCGTTCCGCCCTGGCCTTCCCCGGCCGCCGAGACCTCGATCGCATGCGAGACGCCTTCGCCTTTGCCGCTCGGGTCGCGGGTCCAGCAGACGCTGTCGCGCAGGGTGACGAACTTCTGCAGGACGCAGGCGCTGCCGTCGCCGCCGAAGTGGGCGACGAAGACCCGCTCCGCGCTTCCCGATCCGAGCTGCAGGCCGCCCCCGCCCGTGATCGTCAGGTCGTGAAGCGTCGCGTCGGCATCCTCGGGCACTTCGACATTGCGGGTCGGGGTCGTTTCCAGCACCGCCGGGTCCCCGGGCGTCGCGCCGAGGTCGATCGCGTCCGCGATCTTCAGGCCGGTCGGCGGCAGCGTGTATTCGCCCTCGGTGAGCACGACGCTGTCGCCGTCGCCCGCTTCGGCGATCGCCACCTCGATATCGCAGGGGTCTTCCTGCGAGCAGACGATTCCTTCGCCGAGCGGGAGCGGCGTAGAGGGTTTTCGTGGCCGCCGAACGCGGACGAGGCGACCAGGAGGAGCGCGCCGCAGCAGGCAGACGGCGGCGAGCATCGACCGACTGCGCCTCTCTCCCATGCAAACAATCCCATTCCCCATCCCAGCGCAAAATGTTACACACAGCGCCGAGCTCCACCCTCCGGGCCCTGGCTTGGGTGGTTGACGGCGCGCATCGCGGCCAGCGGCGCCGCCCGACCGGTCCAGATCTCCAGCGAGAGCGCCCCCTGGCGGACGAGGACCTCGATCCCGTCGACCGTGGTCGCGCCCGCCGCCTCCGCCGCCCGACCGCCGCTAGTGGCGGCGGCGTTTCTTCTTGCGCAGGAGCAGGCCTTTCGACCATTCCTTGAAGACGCCGCCCCTGCCTTCGAAGGTCACCTTGAGCCGAACTCTGGTCTTGCCTCTTTTCGCCAGCCGGACCCTGGTGATCGCCCAGGTCTGGATCGGGATCGAGATCACGCCCCCCTCGCCCGGCGCCGTGCGCCTGACCAGCTTGACGCCGCTGCCGGTGAGCGAGAGAGTCCCGCCGCCTTCCGGCACTTCGACGAGCAGCCTGCCGTTGCCTCGCTTCCTGTTGAGGCGCAGGCCGAGGACCCGGAAGACCGGTTTGCGCGGTTCTACGGGCGCGGCGGCGGCGGTGGCGGCGGCGGGCATTGGGCCGTCGGCGTGCGCTCGTAGGCGCCCATGTCGGGCAGCGGCGCGGCACCGAAACAACCCGCCTGTAGGCGATCGTTGCCATCGAGGTCGAAGGCTCCGACCAGCGGAGCCGCGATGCCACCGTCGAGGGTCGGCGAGTCCTCGCCCACGTGGAAGTCGCCGGCGGACGGGTCGACGAAGGCCGGCGCGTCGCTGATGTTGCCGTTCGTGCCCAGCGGTGTCACGGTCGCATCTGACGGATCGTCTGTCGTACTCGCCGAAGTCCGAGTTGACGATGTTGACGTGCACTTCCGGGAATCCGCCGGTCACGACCTCCGCGACGATGTCGGTCCCGTGCACCGAGCGGGCGACGACGTTGACGGCGTCGACGGTGAGGATCGGCGCTGGCGGCGCTGATCGCGTGGATCGCGTTTCCCCTCGTCGGTGTCGGCGTAGGCGGTGACGTTGCGCAGGAGCGACGGTCTCGTCCTGGTTTTCCCCGCCGGAGGAGATCTCGAGAGCGTGCGAGACGCCTTTGTCTTTCCGATCCCGCTTCCAGGGCCCAGCAGACGCTGTTGAGTAGCGTGGCGTGCCTTTGTCCAGTTCGCAGGCGCTCGCGAAAACGCCTTCTTGGGCGACGAAGACCCGCTCGGCGACTCCGGATTCCGAGACGCAGGTTGCCAGCGCCTTCCAATCGTCATGTCGTGGAGAGTTGCGTCCGATTTCTGGGTCACGTGGACGTCGGCGAGCCTCGGTCGTCTCCAGCACCACCGGCACCCCGACCGATCCGCCGATGTCGACTTCGTGTTCGATCTTCAGGCCGCTGAAGGGGAGCGTGTATTCGCCCGGCGCCAGGACGACCCTGTCGCCGTCGGCCGCTTTCGCCGTAGCGTTACTCGATAGCGCAGGGGATCGCCGAGGAGCAGCTTTCGCCAGTGCCCGAGGGGGAGGCGTAGAGGGTTTTCGTGGCCGCCGACGCGGACGAGGCGACCAGGAGGAGCGCGCCGCAGCAGGCAACGGCGGCGAGCATCGACCGACTGCTCCTCTCTCCCATGTAAACAACCCCATTCCCCATCCCAGCGCAAAATGTTACAGACAGCGCCGAGCTCCACCTCCGGGCCCCGGTCTGGGTCACCTAGGCGCGGGCGGCGGCGCGCATCGCGGCCAGCGGCGCCGGCCGGCCGGTCCAGATCTCGAGCGAAAGCGCCCCCTGGCGGACGAGGACCTCGATCCCGTCGACCGTGGTCGCGCCCGCCGCCTCCGCCGCCCTGACGAGCGCCGTCGGCCCGCTCCCGTAGACCATGTCGACGACGACCTGGCGATCGGTGAATCCGGCGGCGGCGAGGGGCAGCTCCTCGAACGGGTCTTCGCCGTGCAGGCCGACCGCTGTCGAGTTGACGATCAGGTCGTAGGCGGTGGGATCGGGCTCGACGACCGCCGTGCCGCCGAGCTCGGCGCAGAGGCCCTCGGAGCGCAGCGCCGTCCTGTTCCAGACCTCGACCGCGGCGCCGGCGCCGATCAGCGCCCAGACCACGGCCCGCGCGGCGCCGCCGGCGCCGAGGACGAGCGCCCGGCCGCCGGCGGCCGGCGCCGGCAGGGCAGCGAGAAGGCCGCCGGCATCGGTGTTGTCGGCACGGATCTCCCCGTCGGCGAAGGTCAGGGTGTTGGCGGCGCCGATCTCGCGGGCGGTCTCCGACAGGGTCTCGGCGACCGCCAGCGCCGCTCCCTTGTGGGGGACGGTGACATTGGCGCCGGCAAAGCCGCGTCCCGGCAGCTCGCGGACGAGGCGCTCGAACTCGTCGGGGGCGACGTCGACCGCCTCATAGGCCCACTCCTCCCCCAGGCCGAGCTCCGCGAGCGCCGCGTTCTGCATCGCCGGCGAGCGCGAGTGGGAAACCGGGTGGCCGAGGACGGCGAGGCGCTTCATCGGCGCATTGTCCCGCCCTCAGGGGCGGCGGGCGCCCAGAGTCATTCGGCGCAGGAATCGGGCGATTCGCCGCCGGCCGCTTCCCGCGCTTCGTTGTAGCGGGCGACGTCGGCTTCGAATTCGGCATCGGTCGAGGAGAAGGAGTGTTCTCCGCAGGCCCCCGGCTTGACCACGTAGAAGAGGTAGCCGACCTTCGCCGGGCGGGCCGCGGCTTCGATCGAGGCGAGCCCTGGGCTGTCGATCGGCCCCGGCGGCAGGCCGGTGTTGGTGCGAGTGTTGTAGGGCGAGTCGATCGCCAGTTCCGATTCGGTCAGCGGGTCTTCGTAGTTGCCCGTCGCGAAGCGGGTCGTGGCGTCGATCCCCAGGGGCATCCCCCGATGGAGCCGGTTGTAGATGACGGCGGCGACCAGCGGGCGCTCCTTGTCCAGCATCGCCTCGCGCTCGATCATCGAGGCGATCGTGACGACGTCGTAGACCGTCAGGTTCTTCTTCTTCGCGTAGCTCATGTCGACGCCCTTGATGCGGCGCTTGAAGTCTTCGAGCTGGAGCTGGACCAGGTCGGCGACCGGCGCCGCCGGCTTCAGTTCGTAACTGTCGGGGAAGAGGAAGCCCTCGAGATCTTTGGCCTCCTTGCCGCCGTACCGCGCCGGGTTGAGGTACTTGGAGCGGACGCTGGCGTCGACGTAGCTGCCGGTGAGGCCCGCTTCCTCGGCGACCGGCGCCGTTTGGGCGCGGCTGTATCCCTCGGGGATCGTGACCGCGGCGACCTTCTTCACCGGCGCCTTCGAGAGCGCGTCGATCGCCGAGCCGTAGGACATGTCGCTCGCCAGCACGAAGCGGCCCGGGTAGAGGTCGGAGCGCTTGCCGGCGATCGTCACCCGGACCTGGAACAGCGAGGAGCTCGAGACGACGCCCTTTTCGCCAAGGATGTCGCCGACCTCGCTGACGCTCGCCCCTTTCGGGATCGTGACGACGACACGGCCCGAGCCGTCGCCGTGGAACGGCTGGAAGAGCGCGAAGAGGAACCAGAGCAGGGCGAGGCCCGCGAGCCCCCCGACGAGGCGCACCGGGTGGCGGCGCAGGGCCGCGAGGACGCCGGCGCCGCGGCGCGGCGGGCGCGGGCCTCGCGACGGTGTCGGGGGCGGGCCTTCGCGGCGCGGCGCGGCGGCCGGGGGCGGCGGTGCATGGTTGCGCGGCGGCTCCTCCTCTTCCTCCTCGAACGGCTCCGGGTCCTCGTCCCAGAAGTCCTGCTCGGGAGTCCGCGGCGGCACCGGCGGCGGAGGCGGAGGCGGAGCGGTGCCTTCTCCTCGGCCCTGCCCTTGCCTTCCGCCTTGCGCCGCTTCTCCTCGCGCTCGCGCCGGCGCTGCTCGCGGGCGGCCGCCTGTGGATCGTCGCGGTCGGCGAACGGGTCGCCGCCGCTCCGGTCATCGGCCATCGGTTCCCTCCCCGGCGGCAGCCTCACCGCGCGGCGGTCGCGCGCGGGCGGCCAGGTAGGCCTCCAGCAGGTGGGCGGCGGCGAGCGAGTCCGGGGGCGCGGCGGCTCCGCCGCGGCGGCTCGCCTCGGCCATCCGCGTCGTCAGGCGCTCGTCGTATGTCTCGACCGGGACATCGAGCAGAGCCTCGAGTTCGCCGCAGAAGGTGCGGACGAGGCCCGCCTGACCGCCCTCCTCGCCGCTCAGGTGCAGAGGCAGGCCGACGACGACCAGCTCGACCCCACGCTCGGCGACGAGCTCGGCGACGCTGCGCGGCTCCGGCGGTTCGATCGTCGGCAGCGGCGTGGCCAGCGTGCCGCTCGGGTCGGAGAGCGCGCAGCCGATCCTGGCGGTGCCGTGGTCGAGGGCGAGCACCCGCACTAAAGCTCCCGCTCGACGGCAGCACGGGCGGCGGCAAGTGCCTGATCGAGCTTGGCGCCGTCCCTGCCGCCCGCCTGGGCCATCTCCTCGCGCCCACCACCGCCGCCGCCGACGACGGGGGCCGCCTCGGCGACTATCGCCGCCGCCGAGAGCCCGCGCGCGACCGCCTCCTTGGAGACGAGTGCGACCAGCCCGACCCGGTCGCCCTCGGCACCGCCGAGGGTCACCGCCGAGGCACCGCCGAGCTTCGACTGCACGCGGTTGGCGAGGTCGAGGAGCTGCTTCTGGTCTGCGATCGGGGCGCTGGCGCAGACGACCCTGACGCCGCCGACCTCCTCGGCCTGATCGGTCAGGCGATCGGCCTCCTCGCCAAGCAGCCGGCTCTTCGCCTGCTTGGCGCCCTCGCCGGCCTCCTTCAGGCTCTTGGCCGCGCGGCGGGCGCCGGCCAGGGGGTCCCGCGGAGTGCCGAGCAGCTCACCCACCTCGCGCAGCTCGTCCTCGCGCTCCCGGTACCACTCGATCGCCGCCGGCCCGGTCAGGGCCTCGACGCGCCGCACGTTGGCGGCACTCGAGCCCTCGGAGGCGACCTTGAAGATCCCGATCTCAGCGGTGTTGGCGACGTGGGTGCCGCCGCAGAGCTCGCGCGAGACGCCGTCGACCTCGACCACCCGGACCCACTCTCCGTATTTCTCCCCGAAGAGCGCCATCGCCCCGAGCTTCTCCGCCTCGGCGCGATCCATCTCCAGCCAGCGCACCGGCCGGCTCTCCTTGATCCATGTATTGACCTGGCTCTCGATCTCGCGCAGCTCCTCGGCGCCGAGCGCCTGGCCGTGGGTGAAGTCGAAGCGCAGCTTGTCGGGTCGGACGGCGGACCCGGCCTGGCGGACGTGCGTGCCGAGACGGGCGCGCAGGGCTGCGTGGAGCAGGTGCGTCGCAGTGTGGTTGCGCATCGTCGCGTGGCGCGTCTCCCGATCGACCTCGGCCTCGATGGCGACACCCGGCTCTATCGCCTCCCCACTCGGCTCGACCTCCAGGACCTGGTCCTCGGCGAGCCGGTAGACATCGACCACCCTGGCCTCCGCGCCGGCCCAACGCAGGACGCCGGAATCGGCGACCTGGCCGCCGCCCTCGGCGTAGAAGGGGCTCTGCTCGAGCTTGACCAGGGCGCCCCCGTCGACGGGCTCGACCGCCGCCAGACCGGTAGTCGCGCGCAGCGTCTCGTAGCCGACGAACTCGGTCGGCGGCACTCCGGCCGCGAACGACTGGACCGCCTCGTGGCGGTCCTCGGAGCCGTGGGCGGTCGCGGCCCCGGTGCGCGCCCGCTCGCGCTGCTCCTCCATCAGCTCCTCGAATCCCGAGTCGTCGACCGAGAGCCCCTGCTCGGCGAGAAGCTCCTTGGTCAGGTCGTAGGGGAAGCCGTAGGTGTCATGCAGCTTGAAGGCGTCCTCGGCCCCTATCCATGAGGTCTCCGCCTGCTTCGCCTGCTCGATCAGCTGCTCGAGCAGCTCGGTGCCGCGCTCCAGGGTGCGGCCGAAGCTCTCCTCCTCGTCGGCGATCCAGCGCCCGATCGTGTCCCGCTCGGCGCCGAGCTCGGGATAGGCGTCGCCCATGATCTCGATCGTCCGTGCCGCGAACCGGCCCAGCCAGGGCGACTCGAGGCCGAGGCCTCGCCCCTGCTGGATCGCGCGGCGCATGATCCGGCGCAGGATGTAGCCGCGGTCTTCGTTGGAGGGGACGACGCCGTCGGCGATCAGGAAGGTGGCGCCGCGGGCGTGGTCGGCGACGATCCGCATCGCCCGGGTGGTCGCGCCCCCGTCGGCGTAGGAGCGGCCGGAGAGCTCCTCGGCGAGGTCGATCAGCGGCCGGACGAGGTCGGTCTCGAAGACCGAGGGGGCGTCCTGGAGGATCGCCGCCATCCGGTCGAGGCCCATGCCGGTATCGATGTTGCGGGTCGGCAGCTGGCTGACCGAGCCGTCCTCGCTGAGCTCGTAGCTCATGAAGACGTGGTTCCAGAACTCGAGGAAGCGGTCGGTGTCGTCGCCGGGGCGCTCGTCGGGCCCGCCGAAGGCCTCGCCGCGGTCGAGGTAGAGCTCCGAGCAGGGCCCGCAGGGCCCGCTCGGGCCGGCCTGCCAGAAGTTGTCCTCGCGGCCGAGGCGGACGATGCGCGCGTCGGGGACGCCGGTCGCCCTCCAAATTGCGATCGCCTCCTCGTCGGGCCCGAGGCCGAGCTCCTCGTCGCCGCCGAAGACGGTCACCCAGATCCGCTCCGGGTCGATGCCGAAGCCATCGGTCGAGAGCTCCCAGCCCCAGGGGATCGACTCCTCCTTGAAGTAGTCGCCGAAGCTCCAGTTGCCGAGCATCTCGAAGAAGGTGAGGTGGCGGGCGGTTTTGCCGACCTCCCCGACATCGGTCGTGCGGAAGCATTTCTGGACGTCGGCCAGCCGCGGCGCGGGCGGCTTCTCGCGGCCCAGGAAATACGGCTTGAAGGGCTGCATGCCGGCGGTCGTGAGCAGCACCGACGGGTCGTGGACCGAGGGCACCAGCGAGGCCGAGGGCACGATCGTGTGGCCGCGCTCCTCGAAGAAAGAGAGGTAGGTCTGGCGGATCTCGGCGGCCTTCATGGGAGTGGGAGCCTAAGCACTCTGCGCGGCGGCGGGCGGCGGGTCAGGCCGCGGCCGCGATCGTGCCGTGGCCGACGATTGCCTCGCCGGCGAGAAGCACCGCGGTCTGGCCGGGCGAGGCGGCCGAGAACTCCTCACCCAGCTCGACCTCGAGCAGCTCGTGCGGTCCGGGCCCCAGGGCGGCCGTGGCGGTCCCTGCGGCGGCCGGGAGGGCGCGCGAGTGATAGCGGAGGCGGACGCCGTCGACGCTGGCGCCGTCGCGGTGCAGGAAGGCGTTGCGGAGGCGGACGGCCCTCGTCGCCAGCTCCGCGCGGGTGCCGACCGTGACCGTGTTCTCGCTCGGCGTCGGTGGCCAGCACGTAGAGGGGCTCGGGCGCGGAGACCCCGATTCCACGGCGCTGGCCGACCGTGAACCGGTGCTGGCCGTCGTGGCTGCCGATCTCCCGTCCGCCGCTGTCGAGGACGGCGCCGCGGCGCTCGCCGAGGCCGGCGTGTCGCTCGAGGAAGCGCTCCTTGCCCTGGCCGGCCAGGAAGCAGAGGTCCTGGCTCTCCGGCTTGCGGGCAATCGAGAGGCCGTGGCGGGCGGCGATCTCGCGGACCTCGGGCTTGCTCAGCTCGGTAAGCGGGAAGCGCACACGATCGAGCAGGGCCGGCGGCAGCGCCGCGAGCATGTAGCTCTGGTCCTTGGCCTCGTCGGCGGCGGCGGCGAGCAGCGGCCCGGCCCCATCCTCGACGATCCGCGCGTAGTGGCCGGTGACCAGGTGGGTGGCGCCGAGGCGCTCGGCGAGGTCGATCATCGCCGCGATCCGGACCTCGCCGTTGCAGACGATGCAGGGGTTGGGGGTGGCGCCGGCGGCGTAGCCGTCGAGGAAGGTGCCGACGACGCGGCGGCGGAACTCCTGCTCGAGGTCGAGGGTGAGGTGGGGGACGCCGATCGAGTGGGCGACGGCGCGGGCGCCGAGCACCGCCTCCGGCGAACAGCAGGCCTTGGCGCCGTCTGTCTCCGGGTCGGCCCAGAGCTTCAGGGTCACGGCGACCACCTCGGCCCCCCGCTCGCGCTCGAGCAGGGCGGCGACAGCGCTGTCGACGCCGCCGGAAACGGCGACGAGGACGCGGTTCGGCGCCGGCTCGGCGAGGCGCACGGTCGAGGCGGCGGCACTCGCCAGGGCCCGGTGCAGGGCGTCGGCGGCAAGCTGCGCCGCGTGGCGCTTGGCGGGTGTGAGGCCGCCGAGCGCCGCGTCGATCTCATCGCTGCCGATGCGCGCCGCGGCGAGGACCGGGTCGCCGTCGACCATCTCGGCGGCGGCGGCCGTGGCGGCGCGCATCGCACCGCAGCCCTCGGCGTCGAAGCTCGCCGCCGCGATGCGCCCGCCCTCGATCGCCAGCGAGATCCGCGCGAGGTCCCCGCAGGCGGCCCCCCCGGCCGCCCCGGTGAAGGCGCCCTCGGCGGCGGGCCCACGGCGCGTCTCGTCGCGCAGATAGTGCTCGAAAAGCTCCGAATCCATAGGCCAAGGGTAAGACGTGAGAGCCGGCGCGCCGGCTGAGGCGTCGATTCGGTCTCCCAGCCGAACTCAAATGACGCCTCACGCCGCGAGAAGCAACCGCAAATCGCTTGCGACCTCGCGCGGTTCGTCCTCGAGCTGACGCCAGGTGATCCGCATCGCCCGCCAGCCTTCGGCGAGGAGGATCCGGTCCCGTTCGCGGTCGGTCTCGAACGCTCGGCGAGTCCCATGGACCGCGTGCCCGTCAAGCTCGGCTATCGCCCGCCGCCCCTCCCAGAGGCAATCGACCTCGTAGAAGCGACCCCGGACTGCGATGTCGGCGTTGAGGCGGGGCCGGGGTAGGTCGTTCGCGTCGAGAAGCGCGACGAAGGCCTCCTCGAAATCATTGCGGGTGGTCCCGCCGGGCGTGTCGGCGTTCAACAGAATTCGGAGCTTGGCCGTTCCACGGTGCCCTGGGTGCCGCTCCAGCAGCTGGGGCAGTGAGACCCGGTCCCGTAGGCAACGCACGTCCGCCTCGCTCATTGCGCGCTCCAACCGTCGCGGCGGGAGGACACAGGCGAGGTCGAACAGGGTCCGAAACGGCGACGTGACGGGGATCCCGTCAGCCCGCGCGATCTCATCCTTCGCGAGGAGGGCCGCGTGTCCAAGGATTCCGGGTCGCCTCGTCTGAGACCGGCTCGGGCGGGTGATCTCGACCGGACCCGTCGCGGTCCCGACCAGCCCCCAGAGCAGCCCGGCTGACCGGTGGCTGAGAACGGCGTCCGGGCCGCCGGCGAGAACCGCCGCCATCCACCGGCCCTCGATGCCGAGACCGGAGCGACCAACCGCGTAGACGCCGCGGTGCACCGGGTGCAGAGAGCCTCGCGCAAGTCGGCCGACGATGGAACCGTGCCCCATTCCGATCCCCAACAACTGGCGCCGACTCACAACCCCGTGCTGGCGATCCGCCAACTCGGACACCACCCGGTCCAGATGGTGAGCCGTCTTTTTGGTCGCGTATGAAGACTGAATTGACGGCTCGGTGGCCACCCCGCCAATCTGGCGGCGACGAACGCGCGGGTGACGCGCGAAAGCTCAAGACTGTGCGCCGACACTGCGACCCAGCGCACGCAAACGAGGCTCCAGCCCGCCGGTACCGCCTCTGGCTTTGATCCCTTGAAGAAAAGGGTGGGAGCCTCCTCGCAATCCCAAGGGACTGAGAGAGATCAGCTCCCGCGCCGTTTGTGTTGGGTCAAACGGTGAGACGGCTCTCGTACGGGCTCGAGCCTCAGTCCCAACCTACCACCGGCGACGGCCCGGCGAAAGTCGTGGGCAAAGCCTCTCAGTCGAGGTCGAGATTGGAGAGGAGAAGCTCGGCCTCGCTCCAGTCCTCGGGGCGCACGCAGAGCCAGATTTCGCCATGGCCGAAGCGGTCGACCGGCCAGTCGGCGGTGAGCGCCGCCTCGACCCCGGCCTCGACCAGGGCCTGGTGCCAGGCGCGGGCGGTGCGCACGTCGGCGAACTCGCGCACGGACTCCCAGCTCTCGAAACGCGGGTCGGAGACGTGCACGGGCGTCTGGCCCGGACCGGGCCCGCGGCCGGAGCGACGAAACCGACCCATGAAGCTCATGGAGATGAATCTATGCGCACTCGTTTGATCATCGGGCTGGGGGCGGTTTGGGCGCGCGGAGCTGAAGGCCCACCTCGCGCAGTTGGGGCTCGTCGACGGCGGCGGGAGCCCCGGTGAGGGCGTCGGCGCCCGAGGCGGTCTTCGGGAAGGCGATCACGTCGCGGATCGAGTCGGCTCCGGCGAGCCGCTGGACGATCCGGTCGAGCCCGTAGGCGATGCCGCCGTGCGGCGGCGCGCCGTAGCGCAGCGCCTCGAGCAGGAAGCCGAAGCGGTCCTCGGCCTCCGCCGCGTCGATGCCGAGCGCCGCGAACACCTTGCCCTGCAGCGCCGAGTCGCTGATCCGGATCGAGCCGCCGCCCATCTCCTGGCCGTTCCAGACGACGTCGTAGGCAAGAGCCCGCACACCGCCCGGGTCGGCTGGGTCGAAGTCGCCCTCGGGCGCCGTGAAGGGATGGTGCAGCGGATCCCATCCGCCGTCCTCGTTGCGCTCCATCAGCGGCCAGTCGACGATCCAGAGGAGGTCGTCGGTGCCCTCTGGGATGAGGCCGAACTCGGCGGCCAGGTCGAGCCGCAGCTGGCCGAGCACGGCGTTCGCCACCTTCGGCTTGTCGGCGACCACGAGCAGCAGGTCGCCCTCCTCGGCGCCGAGCCGGCCGTTGAGCGCCGCCAGCTCCTCGGGGCTGAGGAACTTGGCGGTCGGCGAGCGCCAGCCGTCGCCCTCGCGAAAGGCCCAGACGAGCCCCTTGGCGCCGAGCTCCTGGGCGCGGGAGATGAGCCCGTCGAGGGCCGAGCGCGGCATCTCGCGAGCGCCGGCGTTGAGGCCGCGGACGGCGCCGCCACCGTCGATGACGCCGCGGAAGACCTTGAACTCGGTCTCGGCGAGGGCGTCGGCGAGATCGACCAGCTCGAGGCCGAAGCGCGTGTCGGGGCGGTCGGTCCCGTAGCGGGAGATCGCCTCGTCGTAGGGCATGCGGCGCATCGGCAGCTCGAGCTGCGGACCGCCGACCGCGGCGAAGACGTGGGCCAGAAGTCGTTCGTTGACCTCGATCACGTCGTCGATGCCGACGAAGGACAACTCGATGTCGAGCTGGGTGAAGTCGGGCTGGCGGTCGGCGCGCAGATCCTCGTCTCGGAAGCAGCGGGCGATCTGGTAGTAGCGCTCGAAGCCGGCGACCATCAGCAGCTGCTTGAAGAGCTGCGGTGACTGCGGCAGCGCGTAGAACGAGCCCTGCTGGAGGCGGCTGGGGACGAGGAAGTCGCGGGCGCCCTCCGGAGTCGAGCGGGTGAGGACCGGCGTCTCGATGTCGAGGAAGCCCTCGCCGTCGAGGAACTCGCGCATCGCCGCGGTGACCCGGTGGCGGAGCTCGAGCGCCTCGCGCATCTGCTCGCGGCGCAGGTCGATGTAGCGGTGGCGGAGCCGCGCGTCCTCGCCGACCTCGCCGGAGAAGCCCTCGACCTGGAAGGGGGGCGTCTCTGCGTCGGAGAGCAGCTCGGCGGCGGCGACGCTGAGCTCGAACTCGCCGGTCGGCAGCTCCGGGTTGACGGTCTCCTCGGAGCGGCGAACGACGGCGCCGCTCGCCGAGAGCACGTCCTCGGCGCGCAGCCGGTGGGCGAGCTCGAACGCTTCCCCGGAGCTCTCCGGGTGGAAGACGAGCTGCAGGAGGCCGGTGCGGTCGCGGAGGTCGATGAAGATCAGGCCTCCGTGGTCACGCCGGCGGTGGACCCAGCCCGCGACCCGGGCCTCGGAGCCGACCCGCTCGCCGAGCACGTCGCCGCACCAGGTGTCGCGATAGGCGTTCGCTCTCGGCGCGGGCAGGGCGCTCACGATCGCCTGCTCTCGATCTCAGCCGCCAGGCCGTCGAGGTTGACCGTCTCCTGCTCGCCGCTCTCCATGTCCCTCAACTGCACCGTCCCGTCCTGCTCGAGGATCACCACCAGGTCGGCGCCGATCCGATTTGCGTGCTTGAACTGTCCCTTGGAGCTGCGTCCGGCGAGGTCGATCTCGGCGAGCAGGCCGGCACGGCGCAGCTCGCCGGCGAGGGCCAGCGCCGCGCGGGCGACCTCGGCCGAGCCGGCTTCGTGGGTGATGAAGACCGCGGGGCGGGCGTCCGCGTCCGCCTCGTCGAGCGCCAGCAGGATGCGCTCGATCCCGGCCGCCCAGCCGACCGCCGGGGTCGGCGGGCCGCCGAGCTGCTCGATCAGCCCGTCGTAGCGGCCACCGCCGCCGATCTCCGACTGGGCGCCGAGCTCCGAGCAGACGAAGGAGAAGATCGTCCGCGTGTAGTAATCGAGGCCGCGCACGAGCGAGGGGTCGATCTCGTAGGCGACACCGGCCGCCTCGAGCAGGGCACGGACCTCGGCGAAGTGCTCGGCGTCGGAGTCCTCGAGCCGCTCGACGATCGTCGGCGCGCTCGCCATCACGCCGCGCGTCCCCTCGTGGTCGGAGTCGAAGGCGCGCAGCGGGTTGATCTCGATCCGCTCGCGCACGTCCTCGGAGAGCTCGCCCTCGTTGGCCCGCAGGTGGGCCTTCAGCTCCTCGAGGTAGGCGCGGCGGGAGTCCAGCGAGCCAAGGCTGCCGAGCCGCAGCTCGACCCCGGGGACGCCGAGCTCGGCGAGCAGGTCGGCGAGCAGGGTGATCACCTCAGCGTCGGCGAGCGGCGAGGCGCTGCCGATCGCCTCGGCGCCGATCTGGTGGAACTGGCGGTAGCGGCCGGCCTGCGGGCGCTCGTGGCGGAAGAAGGGGCCGCTATAGCCGAGCTTCACCGGCTGCGCGAGTTTCTGCATGCCGTGCTCAAGGTAAGCGCGGCAGATCGGCGCCGTTCCCTCCGGCCGCAGGGTGATGCTGCGCCCGCCCTTGTCCTCGAAGGTGAACATCTCCTTGCGGACGATGTCGGTCGAGCGTCCGACCCCACGCTCGAAGAGCTCGGTGTCCTCGAAGGCGGGCGTTGCGATCCGCCCGTAGCCGGCCCGCGCGAAAATGCCATCGGCAGCGGTTTCCACCCGGGCGCGGGCGAGTGCTTCGGGTGGCAGGACGTCGAAGGTCCCGCGGGGTGCCTGGTACTTGCTCGCCACTGTGCTCGCGACCTTACCTGCGGGAGGCCGGCGCTATTGCGCCAGCTGGGCGAGGAAGGGGTTCGTCTCCCGCTCGGCCCCCAGGGTCGTGATCCCCATGTGGCCCGGATAGACCGTCGTCTCGTCGGCGTGCGAGTCGAGCAGCTTGCGGATCGACATCATCAGCGTCGGCCCGTCGCCGAACGGCAGGTCGACGCGCCCGACCGAGCCCTGGAAGAGGACGTCGCCGGAGAAGATCGCGTCCTCCTCGCGCACCGAGTAGGTGACGTGGCCGGGACTGTGACCGGGGGTGAAGACGACGTCCAGCTCGAGACCGGCGAGCTCCAGCGTCTCGCCGCCGGCGACGGTCTCGTCGGCCTCGTAGCTCTCGTACGGCCCGATCCCCTCCCAGGGGACGTAGGCCATGATGTCGGCGAGGATCGGGGTCTCGATCTCGCGGGCAGTAGACGGGCGCGCCGGTGGCCTCGGCGACGGGCGCGACGGCGCCGATGTGGTCGAAGTGGCAGTGGGTGAGGAGGATCGCCTCGGCCTGGGCGCCGCTCGCCTCGATCGCGGCGAGGATCCGGTCGGCCTCCTCGCCGGGGTCGACGACCAGGACCCGGTCCGAGCCCTCGCGACGGACCAGGAAGCAGTTCTCGGCGATCGGGCCGACGGTGAGCATCTCGACCTCGAGGGCCACCGGCGGCGCTCAGTCCTTCTCGCGGGAGCGAATCCGGGCCCGCTCCCGTTTCCTCCACATCGTCATGTCGATGTAGTAGCCGGCCGGGATGTAGAAGATGAGCATCAGCGCCGAGAGGGCGATCGCGGCGCCGGCCGGCCGTTTGAAGGCGACGAGCAGGAGGATCGCGAAGATCACCGCGGCGACGACGCCGCGGATGACCGAGTTGCGCCAGGTCGGCGGGCTGTCGTCGCGCCGGCCGGTCCCGGATCGCTTCGAGCGGGCCTGGGCTTTCGCCTCCTGGCGGCTGCGCGGGCGGGCGCGGCGCTTGCTGTCGATGCGGCCGCCCTGGGTCCCTTTGTGCTTCTTGCGGCGCTTCTTCTTGGTCTGGGCCACGGCCCAAATCTAGTCGGTCGGCCGTCCCGGGCGCGGCGCCGGTCAGTCGGCCAGGCGCCGCTCGATCGTCTGCGCGGCCGGGTCGAAGCCGCGGATCGGCACGTCGTCCGGGTAGCCGGCGAGCGCCGCCTCGGGCACGAGGCCGACCAGCTCCGCCTCCAGCGGGCGGGCGCCGAGCGGCGCCGCCAGCTCTCGCACCCGCTCGACCACCGCAGCGAGGGGGGTCGAGACGGGGTCGTGGACGTTGGTCGAGACCTGGGCGCGGCCGCTGTCGAGGAGGAGGCCCATCGCCCGCACGCCGGGCAGCCCGCCGCCGGACTCGCGCAGGCCGGCGGCGACCGCGCGGGCGAGCTCGAGATCGCCGCTGTCGAGCTCGACGTTGAAGGCGGCCAGCGGCGGGCGGGCGGTGACGAGGGTGGCGCCGGCGCTCGGGTGGGGCTCCGCGGGGCCGCGGTCGGGCACCAGCTCGCCGCTCGCCATCCGCAGCCGAAGCCCGGCGATGCCGCCCTTGCGGAAGTGGGCGCGCTCGCGGCGCTCGGGGGCGGCGGCCAGCTCGCCGTAGAGGAAGACCGGGACGCCGAGGGCAGCGATCCGCTCGGCGGCGGCGAGGGCCGCCCGCTCGGCGGCGGCGCGGTCGGCCGGGTCGAGCCAGACGAGCGGGCAGACGTCGAGGGCGCCGACCGCCGGGTGCAGGCCCTCATAGGAGGACATGTCGATCGCCGCGATCGCCGCCTCGGCGCCGACGGCAAGGGCGTCGAGGAGAGCCTCCGCCCCGGCGTCGGGCGCCGCGGCGGGGCCGGCGAGGGTGAAGACGGTGCGGTCGTGGTCGGCGTCGGAATGGCGGTCGAGGAGGCGGACGCCGCCGGAGAACGCCTGCTCCGAGGTCGGAGATGCGGGCGTCGTCGCGCCCCTCGGAGACGTTGGGGACGGCGAGCAGAGGCGGCACGCTCAGACGAGCAGCTCGCCGGCCCGGACGAGCGGCTCGCCGTCGACTTCGACCGTCGGCTCGAGGATCACGCAGTCGAGGTGGACCGGGACCTGGACGGTGCCGCCGATCGCCGCCGAGGCGCCGAAGGCGACGTGGGCGGTGCCGAGGATCTTCTCGTCCTCGAGGATGTTGCCGGTCAGGATCGCCTCTTCGTTGGTGCCGATCCCGAGCTCGGCGACGTTGGTGCCGTCGGCGCCGTGCGCGGTCAGCAGGGCGAGCAGCTCCTCGCCCGGGGGCGCCGACGGCGTCCGTCAGGTGGCCGGCGCGGACGGTGAGCGGCACCGGCTCGGAGACCAGGCCGACGCCGGCGATCGAGCCGTCGACGACGAGCGTCCCCTCCCCCGTCCCCTCCAGCGGCGCGATGAAGCCCTCGCCGCAGGGCAGGTTGCCGAAGGCGCCGCGGGCGCTGAGGTCGCCGGCGTCGACGATCGAGCTGCGCGTCTCCAGGCCGAGGCGCAGGTCGCTGCCGTTGGCGCAGGTGATGCGGGCCTCGGCGCCGCCGTCGAGCAGCGCGCAGATCGCCTCGCCGCGGCGGCGAAGCTCGTCCATGTCGGCGCCCATCACCCGGGCGAGCATCTCCTCGGTGACGCCGGGCATGGTCCCGATCCTGGCCCCGGCCTCGCTGGCGGCCTTGCGAGCCGCGGTGTGGGAGAGCGACTGCACGGTGGGCGCGATCACGACGTCGGCGGCGAGCATCGCCGCGGCGACCGTCCGCGGCGGCTCGGCCGCATGCGACTCGCGCTCGCCCATGATCGCCAGCGTGGCCTCCGCGCCCACGTCCTCGGCGACCGTGCGCAATGCCCCTCCGAGGCCTTCGGTGGCCGGGTTGCAGACGATCAGCACCTCGTCTTCGGCGCCCACCGCCAGGCAGTCGCGGACCACCGCCCCGACCGCCCTGTCCAGATCTCCAGCCACGGCCCGAAGGGTATTCGCTCACCCGGTCCCGGTCCCGACCCCGCCGCTACCATTCCCGTCCCCGCCGGAGTAGCTCAGCTGGTTAGAGCAGCGGAATCATAATCCGCGTGTCGGGGGTTCGAGTCCCTCCTCCGGCATCCCATTCTAGAGCGGAATCAGCGCTCTACCGGCCTTCCCTTGGGGCGAATGTGTCCCAGATGTGTCCCGAACTTCCAGTAGGTATCGGGGCTCAATCCGGCGTTCATGTACGCCTCCTCTTCGTCCAGAGCGAGAGCGTGAGCGGTGTCCGCTGACGGGGAGCGAGAGGTCGGTTTCGAGCCCGAGTATCTCGGAGGGCTAACCTGCTCAGGTGCCGGTCCCGTCCGCGGGGCCGCCGGTAGCTGGGGCCGTCGGGGCCATGAAGGCACCCACGATCCACAGGATCGGAAGGAAGATCCCGAAGAAGAAGAGCCAGCCGTGGCCGTTCCTTAGCGTCGTCAGGCCGAGCCAGAAGAACATCGCGACGTACAGGATCGCGAGTACCACCCACAGAAACGTCATCCGGACTCCTTTCGTTTCGGATTCCGCATGAACCCCAAGTGGGGCTCGGGAAGCCGCTCTACGCGTAGTAAAGCCCCCCGCCGGATGCAGCGCATCATCCGAACGGGTTGATCTTTGGAACGCATCGGATCAATCACCCTCGGCTGGCCCTTCAAAGTGCCGCGACGAACCGCGTCAACAGCGGGACGACTCTCTCGGGAGCGTCCTCCTGGACGAAGTGGCCGGCGCCGTCGATCAGGGTGACCTGCGCGTCGGGGAAGGTGTTCAACCAGAGACTGTCGACATAGGCGGGCGATAGGACGCGATCCCTCGTCCCCCAGACGATGGAGACCGGCTTGGAGCGGAAGCACTCTCTCAGCGCCCCCTCGGTTTCGCGGTTGAGCTCGTCGACCGGTCCCTCTGCCCGGGTCGGGACCTGTCGGGCGAACTCCAGCATCGCGGCCCGCTCGGACCAGCCACCGTGCACTTCGCGGTAGGCGCGCCGCACGGACGGCGTCAGCCGCTCCTTGCGCTCGATCGCCAACCGGAACATCAACGGCTTGAAGGCGTCCAGGCCTTGAACGAGCAGCTCACCCACCGCCGGGGCTCGAAGGACGTGGAGCGGGAGCGGAAGAGGAACTCTCTCCTTCCCCGCGGGCAAGACCTCGCGCCGAAAGCTGTGGGCCAGGGTGTTGATGAGGAACAGGCCCTCGACGCGATCCGAATGCCGTGTCGCCCAGGACAGCCCGGTCGGCCCACCCCAGTCGTGGGCCACGAGCGCAGCCCCCCTCAGGTCAAGGGACTCGAGCAAGCCCTCCAGCCGCTGGGCATGGCAGCGAACCCGGTACAGCTTCGGCTCACCCGGCTTCTCCGAGCGGCCGAAGCCGAGATGGTCCGGCACGATCGCTCGGTTGCCGCCCGCGACCAGGGCCGGAATGAACTCGCGGTACAGATAGCCCCAGGTCGGGTTGCCATGGACCAGCACCACCGGCCGCCCGTCCCGCGGGCCCTCGTCGACGAAGTGCATCGCCCCCTCGGGAGTCTCATGCCACTTGGGCTCGAAAGGCCAAGTGCCGTCGAAGGTCCAGTCCACCGAACGGCTCATCAGGCCAGCGTATTCGCTGTAGGCTGAGCGGGATGGGGAAGACAAGCGGAGGTGACGAGGAGACCACCGCGGATCGCCCCGGGTCGCGGCTTGAGCTGCTCGAGTCAAAGCTGCGCCCGCCTCAGCTGCGCTCCGCCGCGGTGTCGAGGACAACCCTGCTCGAGACGCTTGAAACGCCGGGGGTTCCCCAGATCGTCTCGATTTCGACTCCCCCCGGATACGGGAAGACGACCCTGCTGGCGCAGTGGGCATCGCGCTCGCGGCGAGCGTTCGCCTGGGTGAGCCTCGATGACCTGGACAACGACCCCGTCGTGCTGCTGGGCAACATCGCCAGAGCCTTCGACCGGGTCTCGCCACTCGACCCTGCCATCTTCGACGATCTTGTCTCAGGCGCTTCCGTGGCGACTGTCCTCTCCCGACTGGGGGCCGCCCTGGCGGGGATGGAGCATTCCTTGGTGCTGGTGCTGGATGACCTTCACGCCCTCACCGGCCAGCAGTCCCTTGACGCCATCGACGGACTCGTCGATCTGATGCCGCCGGGCTCCCAACTGGTGCTGTGCGGGCGAGCCGAGTCGCCGGGCCGGCTCTCCGCTCTGCGGGCGCAGGGTCTCGTGCGTGAGATCGGGCCGGACGCCCTGCGCATGAACGAGTCCCAGGCCGAGGAGCTCCTTCGGGCAGCGGACGTCGAGCTCTCCGACAACCAGCTCGCGGCGCTCGTCGAGCACACCGAGGGCTGGCCGGCCGGCCTGTACCTCGCGGCGCTTGCGATCCGCGGCGGCGATGGAAGGCGGTTGAAGGACCCCTCCGCCTTCCGAGGCGACGATCGCTTTGTCGCCGACTATCTGCGTGCCGAGCTCCTCCCGAGCCTCCCCGCGAAGGAGATTCGCTTCCTGACCAGGACCGCGGTCCTGGAGCGTATGTGCGGGCCGCTCTGCGACGCTGTGCTCGACTCTCAGGGTTCGGCGGAGATCCTCGACTCGCTCGAGCGTTCCAACCTCTTTGTGGTCGCGTTGGATCGCACCGGGTACTGGTACCGCTATCACCATCTCTTCCAGGAGCTGCTGCAGGCCGAGCTCGCACGAGCCGAGCCCGCACTGACAGCAGACCTCTTCTCCCGAGCCGCGATCTGGTGTGAGGAGAACGGTGAGCCGGAGAGGGCGGTCGGCTACGCGCAGGAGGCGGGAGAGGTCGAGCGTGTCGCAGCGCTCGTTTCGGCCCATGGTCAGTCCGTGTACCAGCGTGGCCACGCGGTGACGGTGGAGCGCTGGCTCGAATGGCTGGAGCAAAACGAAGGGTTGGAGAAGTCTCCCCTGATCGCCGCGCTAGGCGCCTGGTACAGCGCAATCCGGGGCCATCCGGATTCGGCCGAACGTTGGATGGACTGGGCACAGCGGGGCGTCATCGAGCTGGAGAAGGAAAGCGAACGGGAACAGGTCGAGCCATGGCTCGACCTGTTCCGGGCATCCCGGTGCCAGCAGGGCGTGGAGGCCATGCAAGCCGATGCACAGCGTGCCTTGGATGGCTTTGGACGCACCAGCCCGCACTGGCCCACCGCCGCGTTCCTACTGGCGCTCTCCCACCTTTTCAGTGGAGAAGACGGGCGAGCCGACGATCTATTCGCGGACATCGCCGAAGCGGCCATTGCCGCGGGAGCGCGGAACGCGGCCTCCATCGCCCTCGCCGAGCGGGCCTTCGTCGCAATCGAGCGCGGCGATTGGCTCGAGGCAGAAGCCCACGCAGAGAAGGGGAACGAGATCATGCGTCGCGCGAGGATGGAGGACTATCCGCCGAACGCGTCGGTCTACGCGGCCTCGGCGCGTGTCGCGATTCACCGCGACGAACATGACCGTGCCTCTGAGCACCTCGCAAAGGCACAGCGGATGCGGCCTCAGCTCACCCACATATTCGCCCCGTATTCGATCCAGGTCCGGCTCGAGCTGGCTCGTGCCTACACCGCCCGCGCCGACGTTGCCGGTGCTCGAACGCTCCTGCGCGAGACCGGTGCGCTGCTGCGCAGGGGGGCGGATTTCGGAACCCTCGGCAAGCAGGTCGACGAGCTTCGGGCCCAGCTCGACTCGGCTGAGGTGAGGGTGCCGGGCGCCTCGACTCTGACCACGGCCGAGCTTCGCCTTCTCCCCCTACTGGCCACCCACCTCACCTTTCGTGAAATCGGCGAGCGCCTATATCTGTCCCGCCATACGGTGAAGTCGCACGCCATCTCCGTCTACCGCAAGCTCGACGTCACCTCGCGCAACGATGCGGTCGAGCGCGCCCGCGAGCTCGGGCTGCTCTAGGCATCAGATCCATCAAGCGGACCGGTGATTCATGCCATCGGGGCGATGCCCGCTCAGGGGTGGCGCTGTTTGATACTGGAGTGGCTTTCCACCTATTGAGAGAGCGCTTCGCCCGATGACCGAGTACGAGGAGAGGCTCCGCAGCCTAGCGATCAACGACGAGGGCTTCGTGCGCTCGGTGCTGGGGATGGAGGTCGACTCGGCGGAGCTCTGCCGCCTCGACCCGAAGACCCACGCCCTAGTCCGCCTCGCCGCGCTGCTCGCCGTCGATGCGGCGCCCAGCTCCTACCAGGAGAGTGTCGACGCGGCCCTCGCCGCCGGTGCGAGCATCGACGAGGTGGTCGGGACCGCGATCGCGATCGCCCCGACGGTCGGCCTGGCGCGAGTGGTCTCCGCGGCGCCCGAGCTGGCGCTTGCCCTCGGCTACGACGTCGAGGCCGCGCTCGAAGGCTCGCAGGATGACCCCGACTGATGTTCGGGATCGCCCGATCCCGCATTCCGCACCGGGTCGGCAGGCGAGCTCTGCGCCGGTTGGCGGTGCTTCGCTCGACCCGAGCCCGCTCCTCGCGCGATGCCGCCCGGGCCGCTGAACGCCGCTCTGGGCGGACAGACGCCGGAGAGTGAGGCGAACGGCAGCGGTGCGCTGCCGTCTCGCCCCTATTCCGACGATTCCGGCTGCACCTGGTAGATGAACAGCGAGCCGTCGTTGCCCATCGTGTAGAAGCGGCCGCCGTAGCCGGGGTTGATCAGGCTGCCGGCCGCCGTCGAGGGGTTGTCTTCGGATTCGGCGATCGTCTTGCCGGTGTCCTCGTTCACCCAGAGGACGCTCTCGGTGTACTGGAAGCCGGTGGCGATGTTGGCGGTGGTCGTTTCGGGGTTGATGTTCTGGCTGACCAGCACCCGTTCGTCCTTCGGGCCGACCATCGTGAAGTAGTCGCTCGACCACCAGTCGGGACGGCCCCACTGGACCTTCATCTCGCCGGTCTGCTGGTCGAGGTGGATCGCGTAGACGCCCTTGAGGAAGTAGTCGTCGACGAAGATCAGGCTCTTCTGTGGGTCGATGCCGGGGGCAGCCGGCGTCTCGCTGATCGTGGCGCCCGACTTGACCGGAAAGGACTTGCCCCAGGGGCAGACGCTGTGCACGTCTTCGGGGTTGTCCTGGTTGACGGCGAAGATGCACTGAGGCGTTTCCTTCGAGGGGTTGGCGTTGCTGTCGGCGATCACCCAGTTGCCCATGACGACGGGCGAGGCGCCGCCGGTCTGGCCCTTGAGGATGACCTTCGGCTCCCAGGAAGTGTCCTGGGTCAACTTCTGGGTTACCGGGTCCCAGATCACCCGGACCAGGCTCTTGGCGCCGTTCCCGTAGATGTAGATCTTGCCGTTGCGCTTGACTGCGACCGTGCGCGCGGTGACGTTCTGGTCGATCTGGATCGAGTCCAAGTTCTTCAGGGTGATCGGATCGGCGGCGACGAAATTGCTCTTCGGGGCACTGCCGAATTCTTCGGTGCACGAGGCCATCGCGTTGTTGGTCTGCGTCGGACAGCCGACCGGTCGAGTCTGGGACTTGATCAGCAGGGTTCCCTGGCTGTCCGGCGCGACGACCATCCCGTCGAAGTTGTGGTCGACTGCGGGCGTGCCCACGATCGGCTGTTCTTGCGATGCGAGGAGCGCTCCGTCGGCGCGGCTCAGCTTCCAGAAGGTGTGGCCGGCCGCCGCGACGAGGGTGCCGTCCTTGATGATCGCCAGGCTGCCGAGGGCGAGCCACTGTCCGGAGACGTTGACGTTGGTCAGGTAGGTGCGCCAGATCTCTTTGCCGGTCGAGGGATCGAAGCGCGCGACGTACTGACCCGACCCGGGAACGATGCCGCCGGCCCAGAGATAGCCGGCATTGGGACCGTCGAAGACGACCAGCCCGATGCCTCCGGGGTAGGTGGTTTCGGACTTGTACTGAAAGACCTGGTTTGGGCCGTTGAAGTCACCGGTGAAGCTCGCGCAGGGCATCAGGCCGGAGCGGACGTTGTCGGTGTGCTCGGGGGCGCCGATCGCAGGCCAGTAGCCGACGTAGTTGTTCGCCGGATCCTTCGCCCACTGCTCAACGCAGTTGGTTTCCTGATCGAATAGCGACTGGTCGCCGGTCAGCGGCCCGGTAGTCGCCGCCGCGGGCAGCACGACGCCGTTGAGGTTCGTCTTCACCGAGCCAGTGCTGCCGCCCAGGGTCGGGATCAGGATGACGATCAGCAGGACGATCACCGCGAGCAGCAGCGCGCCGAGCGGCTTGAGGATTCGCCAGGCGACGTGAAGGGCGTGCCTCACGAGACCGCCTCCGGGCGGGGTGGCGGGGTGCTTGCCGGCCGGTCAGCGGAAGTCCGACGCTGGGCGAGCGTCATCGCCGCGCTGGCGAGCCCCAGCCAGACGACGAAGGCGACGCTGGGCGCCCAGCGTCCGAGCGCGCCCGTCCCCGCGTTGAGGACGTTGGCCGCGAAGAAGGGCGTCATGAAGCCGCACACCGAGAGCAGCGCCGCGATGACGGCCAGCACGCCCAGCCAGCGGCCGAGCACCCCGGTGTGCAGGATCACCTTCGCCGCCCCGAAGAAGAACAGCGAGAACAGCGCGCCACCGAGGGCGATCAGCAGCGAGGAGGCCGTGTAGAGGGTGCCGACGCTTTCGGCCTGGGCCGGGCTGGTGCTGAGGCCGGCGGCGGCGATCAGCGCCAGGCCCGCCAGCACCAGGACCGAGCCGGAGGCGCCGCCGATCACGGCGGCCGTCGAGCCGCGGCCGGGATCGCCCTCGGCCTGGCGCAGCGTCGTCCAGAGGCTCACCAGGAACCAGAGGAATAGCGCAATCCCCAGGTCGTTGAGAAGCACCACCACGCGGATCGCGCTCAGGTGGGCGGCAAGGTAGGACGGTGCGGCGTCGGCGTGGCTGATGTTCGGCAGCGCCGGGTCCCCGCCCGGGCTGGTGCCAAGGAAGACGACGAAGGCGATCGCGAACAGGAGCGTGGCGAGCAGCCCGCTCGCGGCGCCCAATTGCTGCCAGCTGCCGTCTCGGTCCTTCATGCCGTTCATTCGCTCGGAACCGGCGGTTCGGAGGACGCCGGCATCGGTTGCAGGAAATACAGCGACCCCGAGGACTGGGCCGGGTAGACGAAGCGGCCGCCATAAGCGGGCCCAACCAGTCCGTTGAAGCCGATCGGCGGCAGGAAGTCGGATTCCGCCAGCGGCTTACCGGTAGCGGCGTCGCGCCAGACGACCTGCTGGGTGTAGCTGCCGGTGAGGAGGTTGCCCAAGGCGGCGTCGGGGTTCCACTTGGTCGTCACCAGGATGCGCTTGCTCGGCGACCCGTAGAGCGGCTGGAACTCGAAGCTGCGGTCGTCGACCGTCCACTTCGTCGACATCTTTCCGGTCTGCTGGTCGAGGTGGATGCCGGCGATCTTGCCGACGCCGCCGTCGGCCGAGTAGACCATGTCGTTCTGAAGGTCGCCCTCGGGCTTCGGCGGCGCGTTGCTGTTCTGCCCGGATTCGAGCTGGCCAAACGGGAAAATCGTATGCGTGTTCGAGGCGTCGTCGACGCTTATCGCGACAATCGAGGAAGCCTTGGTTTCACTGCCGATGCCGTTCGTCTGGATGATGATCCATTTGCCCATGTAGGTCGGCGCGTCGCCCACCGTCTGGCCCTTCGCCAGGTAGCTGGCCACCCATGACTTGTCTTCGCTGAAGGTCTTGGTGGCTGGGTCCCAGAAGAAGCGGTACGCCTTTTCGAGCATCGCCGTGTAGATCGCGATCTTGCCCTTGTAGGGGGCGATGATCGTCGGAGTCGCCGAGTCTTCCGGCGTCACGATCGAGTCGTAGACCTTGAGCGTGTCGGGGTCGATTGC
>CAWIOM010000004.1:0-439730 GCA_963837735.1 uncultured Solirubrobacterales bacterium
GAAGTAGGGCGGGTAGGCGGGCTTGTCGGTGGCGACGGTCAGTGCCCCCTTCGTCTTCGTCGCGAGCTGCGCGGGGGTGCAGTCGGAGGCGCTGGCCACGGTCGAGCCGGTTTCGTCGCTGGAGCTGCTGCCGCAGGCCGCGACCAGCAGGGCGAGGGCGGCGGCAAGGACCAGCGTGACCGGGAGCTTCATCGACGAGCGCACGCGGGCACCCTACTGCCTGTAACACTGCCCGCGCAATGAGCTGGTCGCAGAAAGCCCTGGCCGCCTTCTTCGCCACGACCGGCGTCCTCCACTTCGTCATCCCGCGCAGCTACGAGGCGATGATGCCGCCGTCGCTTCCCGCCCACCGCGAGGCCGTGGCCATCAGCGGCCTCGCCGAGATCGTCGGCGGCGCCGCGATCGTGCCCCCGAGCAGCCGCCGCTTCGCCCGCTGGTGGCTGCTGGGGCTGTTGGTTGCGGTCTTCCCGGCGAACGTGCACATGGCGGTCAACCCCGAGCAGGTCCGAGGTCTGGACCTGAACCGGGTCCCCCGCTGGGCGCTCTGGGCGCGGCTGCCGCTGCAGCCGCTGGCGATGCTCTGGGTCTGGCGGGCGACCCGCGCCTGAGGCCGAGGTCCGGTCGCCGGGCGCCCGGACTATATGTAATGTTTTGTCTGTAGAGTTTCTGTCGTCAGACACAGAAGATCCAGCCTCCATGGAGCCTCGGGACCGCTTCGCCGTCAACCTGCGCAAGGCCCGCCAGGGCAAGAGGATCTCCCAGGAGGAGCTGGGGTTCCGCTGCGAGCTGCACAGGACCGAGATCTCGCTGCTCGAGCGCGGCGGCCGCGAGCCGCGCCTGGGGACGATCATGAAGCTCTGCGCCGCCCTCGACACGACGCCGGGAGAGCTCTGCGCCGGCATCCGTTGGAACACGAAGTCCCAGCGGTTCACGTTTAAAAAGTAGAGCGCCCAGGGTTTGCCAAGAGCCGCCCCCGGACGCGGAAGGGCAGGCGCGAGCATTCCGGGTGTGATGAGCGCGCCTGCCCGAGAGCGGAGGAGGCGGCGCCTTATTCGGGCAGGAACCCTTCGAGGATCCCGAGGCCGGCTTCGCCGAGGCCGACGATCGAGCCGCCGCCTTCGAACAGCGAACGAGCGTCGTTGACCAGTTCGATCGACTGGTCGAGCGGGATCGAGCGGATCGCCTGGCGAATCGGAGTCCCGAGGAAGGGGCTGAGGGCGCCGGCTTCCTCGGCGTCGTCGATTGCCCGGAAGAGGCCGGCGCGGACCGCCCGCGCGAGCTCGGCGTCGCTGATGTCGTAACGGCGCAGGAACTGCTGCCGGGACTCTTCGCTGGCCAGGGCCTGGGCGAGGGTCTCGCGCGAGACCCCGAGCTTGCAGGCGGCGCCGTCAAGGGCCGATAGCGAGAACTGCTGCGCGATCTCCTGCAGCCCTTCGGGGTTGCGCCATGCACGCGGCTTGCAGGGGTCCTGGGTCTTCGCCGGCGAGTAGTCGGACCCGCCGGCCGCGAGGTAGGCGAGGACGAGGACCGTCGAGACCGCGATCGAGCCGAGGAAGAGGAACTTGCCGCGATCCGCCCTGTCGATCACAGCTCCACCCTCCTCGCCAGGCCGATCGGGATCAGGGCGAGCAGCGCCATCAGGGCCCCGAGCCCGAACGAGGGGCTGAAGGCGTGGGTGGCGCCGCGGTCGAGCTGGTCCTGGAGTTCTTCGCGCAGGCCGACGACCGCCTCGCGGTCGCCGGCGTCTTCGGGAAGCGGCTCGAATACCGGTCCGAGGGTCGGCACTTTGCCCTTCTCTTCGCCGAGGCGCTCGTCGATCCGCTGGGCGAGCTGGATCTTGAGCAGCGGGCTGACCTGCGAGTCGAGGACGACGGCGGTGCCGGCGTCGATCGCGTCGGTTCGCTGGACGGCGATGTCGTGGGTGAAGATCGGCGTCAGCGCAAGCAGGCCGACGACCACCCCCGCGTGGCGGGCGGAGATCGTCCAGCCGCCGTGCAGGGCCTGGGGGGCGCGGCCGTGCAGGGCGGTCTCGGTCAGCGCCGAGAGCACGAGCGCGAGCCCGACCCCGACCAGGACCTGGGGCGGGATCGGTCAGCAGGACCTCGGCCTTGGGCAGCAGCGCCAGGCCGCCGAGGCCCCCGGCGACGAGGATCGCGCCGGCCGCGGCGCGGGTCTTGGTGCTCGGCACCGAGGCGCCGGCCCGCCTGCCGAAGAAGGCGAAGAGCGGCATCGCCGAGACGACGATCGCCGCGCCGATCGGCGACATCCGCCAGCCCTCGATCAGCATCAGGACGAGCAGGAAGAGCGCGGCGGCGATCGCCGCCGAGACCAGCGCCAGGGCGAGGTTGGCGAGCAGGTGGGGCCGCCCGGTGCGGCGCAGCTCCGACTCGACGATCCCCGTCGCCGCCTCGTGCCGGGCGACCGCGAGGATCGGCACAGCCGCGACGATCGCCACCGGGACCTGGACCAGGAAGATCGATTGCCAGGAGACCAACTCGGTGAGCACGCCGCCGATCGCCGGGCCGAGGGCCGCGCCGGTCGCCCCGGCGGTGGCCCAGACCACCGTCGCCCGCTGCTCGGAACCGACCGTCGCCGGCAGGAGCTCGAGCACGGCGGTGACCGCGGCGGCGCCGCCCAGGGCCTGTACGCAGCGCGCCGCGATCAGCGTGCCGAGCTCGGTGGAGAGCGCGCAGGCGAGGCTGGCGCCGGCGAAGACCGCCAGCCCGACGGCCGCCGCCCGGCCGGGCCCGACGCGGCGGGCGACGTGCGCCGCCGGGACCGCCGCCAGAGCCATGACCAGGTTGAAGGAGACGAGCACCCAGGTGACCGCGGTGACGCTGGTCCCCAGTTCGCGGTAGATGTCGGGCAGGGCGAGGACGACCACCGAGGAGTCGGCGAGCACGAGGCCTACGGCGAGCGCCAGCGCCGCCGACCGGGGTCGCGGTGAGTCGCTCATCGGTAGCCGAGCTCCCTGGCGTACTTGCTGCGGTACTGGTCCTGCTTGTCGAGCACTTCTTCAACATACGCGCGCGTCTCGGGAAAGCGGATGTCGCTGAGGCTAAGATCGCTGCCGCCCCACCTGTCGACGTTCGTCGGACCGGCGTTGTATGCGGCGAGGACGGCGACCTCGTCGCCGTCGTAGCGACGGAATAGTTCCCGCAGCAGGAAGGTCCCGTAGCGGATGTTTATTTCGGGGTCCGAGAGGTCCGCCAGCTCGAAGGTCGTGCCGCCGCTCAGTCGCTCGATTTCCTTTGCCGATTCCGGGGTGATCTGCATCAGGCCGCGGGCGCCGGCCTCCGAGGTCTGGTCCCGGAAGCGCGACTCGGAGTAGATGACTGCGGCGATCAGCGAGGCGTCGACGCCCTTCTCATCGGCCTGCTGGCGGATGATGTCCTCGTGGTCGAGCGGCAGCGTCAGTTCGTCGATCGCCTTGTCCAGGGCGCCCGACGCGACCAGGATCCCGGCCCCGGCCGCGACCACGGCGACCACACCGGCGGCGAGCAAACGCCGGCGGCGGCTCCTTCGCTTCATCCCTTCAGCTTCTCGACGAGCGCGGACAGCGACTGCTCGAGGTCCTCGAGGGTGCCGTCGTTCTCGATCACGTGCTCGGCCCGCCGCGCCTTCTCGGCCTGGTCGAGCTGGCGCGCGTCGCGCTCGCCGACCAGGGCGTGGCCGCGTGCCTCGGCCCGGGCGCGACGAACCTCGTCGGCGGTGACGACGGCGACGCTGGTGTCGAAGGCCCCCTCCATCTCGGTCTCGAAGAGCAGCGGCACCTCGACGACGGCGACCTCGGTCCCGTCGGGCAGCGAGGTGAGGAAGGCGCCGATCCTCTCTCCGACCAGCGGGTGCACCTGGGACTCCAGCCAGGAGAGCTGCTCGGGCTCGGCGAAGACGATCTCGCCGATCCGCGCCCGGTCGACCCTGCCGCCGAGGGCGACGTCCTCGCCCCAGCGCTCGGCCAGGCGCCCGAGCAGCGGTTCGGTTTCGAGCAGCTCGTGGACGACGGCGTCGCTGGAGATCGTCGCCGCACCGAGCCGCGCAAAGGCGGCGAGCGCGGTCGACTTGCCTGCCGCGATCCCGCCCGTAAGGCCGATCGTCAGCGGCGGCACAACGCCCCGCTAGGACTCGTCGCTCGCCTCGGCCTCGACGGCCGACTCAGCCTCGGGCTCGGCCTCAACGGCCTCGTCCTGCGCCTCTCTCGGCCGCTCGGCTCCTCGGCGGCCTCGTTCTCGACAGCCTCGTCCTGCGGCTCAGCCTCGGGCTCCTCAGCGGCCTCGGGCTCAACCTCGGCGGCCTCGTCCTGCTCGGCCTCGTCCTGAGACGCATCTGCCTCGGGCGCCTCGTCCGCGGGTGGCGCGGACTCGGAGGGGTCGAGAACGGAGACCCCGTCGCCGCCCGCAGGCCCCTCCGAGGCCGCGTCAGGACCCGCGGCCGTGGGGTCTGCGTCAGAAGTTGTTTCTCCGGACGCCTCGGCGATCTGCGCCCCGAGGTCCCCCATCGGCATGTTCTGTCCCTCGACCCGCTTGATGCTGAGCGAGAGGCGGCGGCGCTCCTCGTCGATCTCGAGGATCTTGACGTTGAGGCTGGTGCCCGGCTCGACGACCTCGCTGGGGCTCTCGACGTGGTGGTCGGCGAGCTCGGAGATGTGGACGAGCCCCTCGACCCCCGGCAGGATCTCGACGAAGGCGCCGAAGGCGACGACCTTGGTGACCGAGCCCTCGAGCACGTCGCCGGGGCGATGCGTGCTGACGACGCGCTGCCACGGGTCCTCCTGTGTCTGCTTGAGGCCGAGCGAGATGCGCTGGCGGTCACGGTCGATGTCGAGGACTTTGATCCGCACGTCGTCGCCGATCGCGACGACCTCGGAGGGATGGTTGACGTGGCTCCAGGAGAGCTCGGAGATGTGGATCAGGCCGTCGATCCCGTCGAGGTCGACGAAGGCGCCGAAGTCGACGATGTTGGAGATCTTGCCCTCGACGACCTGGCCCGGCTGGAGCCGGTCGAGGATCTGCTCGCGGACCTCCTTGCGCTCTTCCTCGAGCACGGCCCGCCGCGAGAGGACGACGTTGTTGCGGCTGCGGTTGAGCTCGATCACTTTGCATTCGAGCGTCTGGCCCATGAACTCGTCGAGATTGTGGACGCGGCGGATGTCGACCAGCGAGGCGGGCAGGAAGCCACGCACCCCGAGGTCGAGGATGAGGCCGCCCTTGACGACCTCGATCACGCCTCCTTCGACCGGCTCGCCGGACTCGGCGGCGGCCTCGATGCGGCGCCAGGCCTTCTCGAAGCGGGCGCGCTTCTTGGAGAGGATCAGGCGCCCCTCGGCGTCTTCTTTGGTGAGGACGAGGGCGTCGACCTCCTCGCCCAGCTCGACCTCGTCGCTCGGTTCGACGGACTTGCGGATCGAGAGCTCGTTGGAGGGGATGACGCCCTCCGACTTGTAGCCGATGTCGACCAGGACCTCGTCCTTGTCGATCCGCACGACGCGGCCGTTGACGACGTCCCCCTCGTCGAAGGAGACCATCGTCGCCGCGTAATTGGGGACGATCTTGCCGTCGACTTCGATCAGCAGGCCGTCGGACCCCTCGATCGGAGTCGCCGTCGGCGCGGGGGGCGTCAATGTCTCGGTTGCGGGCACGGCCGACCATAATTGCAGAAACATTCCGGCCACCTCCTCTGCTCGCCCCGCTCGCGCTCATGACCACCGGCGGCCTCGCGAGCGGGGCTCCCGCGTCCGGGGCGGGCGTCGGGTCCGGGGGGTTCCGGGTCCCGGTACGCTGCGGGCGATGCCGGTCAGGGCGACGAAACGCGGCGACGAGCGCACACCGCTGGATGGGCGCCATGACGTCCTGATCTGCGGAGCGAGCTTCGCGGGCCTTGCCGTCGCCCGGGAGCTGAGCGGCCTCGGGGCGGACGTGCTGGTCGTCGACCGCTACGAGATCGGCGAGCGCCAGACCTCGGCCTGCGGCATCCCCACCGAGTGGCTGCGGGCAACGGGCCTGATGGAGGCCGAGCTCCAGCGCTTCGGCGAGCTGGTCATCCACACCGCGCAAGGGACCTCCCGCTACGAGCTTCCCTGGACCTTCTCGACCTTCGACTACCGGACGATCTGCGAGCTGCTCTGGGAGGGCTGCGACGCGAGCTTCGAGACCGCGAAGGTCAACGGCCGCGCCGCTCCCGACCGGGCGGGAGAGTTCGCGGTCGAGACGGACCGCGGCACGATCTCGGCGCCGCTCGTCGTCGACGCGCTCGGCTGGCGCCGGGTGCTCGCCTCGGGCGACGGCCACCAACCGCCCGACGCCCCCCTCTCTCGCGGCCTCGAGGTCCACCCCGGCGGCAGCGGCGAGGACCTCGAGATCTGGATCGACCGGCGCTACGTCCCCGCCGGCTACGGGTGGTCGTTCCCGGCCCGCGACGAGCTGCGGATCGGCATCGGCTCCTTCGACCCCCGCTTCCACGTCAAGGACACGACCGTGCTGCTCACGGAGGACCTCGGCAAGGAGCCGAACGAGTACCAGGGCAACTGGATCCCGCACAAGCTGCGGCGAGCGACCGAGGGCGGCGTCTTCTTCGCCGGCGACTCGGCGGGCCACTGCCTGCCGCTGACCGCCGAGGGGATCCGCACCGCCCTCTACTTCGGGATCGTCCTCGGCCGCGAGCTGCGCACCGTCGTCGAGGGAGGCCAGAGCCGCGAACGGGCCGCCGCCCGCTATGCCGAGTTCAACGACTCGCACGAGTGGAAGTTCCGCTCGTTGCTGCGGGTGCAGAGGCTCCTGCCGCGGATCCCGGCCCGCCTCCAGCGCCTGATCATCTGGCTCTGCGGCGGCAAGCGCTTCGTCGAGTGGTCGTTCGGCCACTACCTGCGGATCGCGCCGCCGGACTTCGCTGCGCCCGCCGCCGACGCGCAGCCCTCGGCGGCGCCACCGCGAGATAGAACCGGACCTCGTCCGGGCCGATTAGGACCGATCGCGGGCCCGGCGCCCACCGTCCGACAGACATTGGCGTACCCTCAGGGGATGCCTTTACGGGCAACAGGGAACAGGGATGAGCAATTGCCGTTGAATGGGCGCCGCGACGTGCTTGTCTGCGGCGCCAGCTTCGCCGGCCTGGCGGCCGCCCGAGAGCTGGCCGGCTCCGGGGCCGACGTCCTCGTCCTCGACCGCTACGAGATCGGCGAGCGGCCGACCTCGGCCTGCGGGATCCCCACCGACTGGCTGCGGGCGCTCGGCCTGATGGAGGTCGAGATCCAGCGCTTCGGCGAGCTCGTCGTCCACACCCCCGGCGGCACCACGGTGCTCGACCTGCCCTACACGTTCTCGACCTTCGACTACGACGAGCTGTGCAGGCTGCTCTGGCGGGACTGCGACGCGCAGTTCGAGACGGCGACGGTCAGCGGCCTGGCGCCGAGCGCCAACGGCAAGCGGCGAGGTCGCCGATCGAGACCGACCGGGGCACGGTCTCCGCCCCGCTCGTCGTCGACGCCCTCGGCTGGCGGCGGAGCTGCCTCGGCCGAGCACTTCCAGCCGGTCGAAGCGCCGCTCACCCGCGCCCTCGAGGTGCACCCCGCGGGCAGCAGCGACGACCTCGAGGTCTGGGTCGACCGCCGCTACGCGCGCGCGGGGTACGGCTGGTCGTTCCCGGCCGGCGCGGAGGTGAGGGTCGGCGCCTGCTCGTATGACCCGGTCTCCCACGTCCGTGCGGGGACCGACCGGCTCGCCGCCGACGTCGGCGGCGACACGGTCCGCTACCAGGGCAACTGGATACCGCACGAGCTGCGCCCGCCGACCGAAGGGAACGTGTTCTTCGCCGGCGACTCGGCCGGCCAGTGCCTGCCGCTGACCGCGGAGGGGATCAGGACCGCGCTCTACTACGGCGTCGCCCTCGGGCGCGAGCTGCGGGCGGTGTTCGAGGGTCGCCGCAGCCGCAGCCAGGCGATCGCCGGCTACACCCGGCTGCATGAGTCCCACAGAAAGGGGTTCGGGGTGCTGCTCTTCGTCCAGCGCCTGATCCCCTGGATCCCGCCGCGCATCCTGCCCTTCCTCTTCCGCGTCTACAGCTGGCAGCCGCTCATCAACCTGACCTTCAACGCCTACCTGCGGCTCGCGCCGCCCGAGTTCGCAGGCCGTTCAGCGGACGACCAGGACGGTGCCGGCCAGAAGCAGCCCGACGCCGACCAGCCGACCCGGGCTGAGCGCGATTTCGTCAAGGCCGAATAGGCCGAGCCGGTCGATCACCACAGAGGCGGCCAGCTGCCCGGTGATCGTCGCCGCCGCGACCCCTCCGGCACCGATCGCCGAGACCGCGATCAGGGCGTTGGTGACGTAGACGGCACCGAGCAGGCCGCCGAGCAGGTAGTACCAGCTGACGTCGAAGGTCGAGCCGAGGCCGCCCGCCTTGCCGCTGAGGACGACGATCGCGGCAAGCGCGATCGTGCCGATGCCGAAGGAGACGAGCGCCGCCGGCAGGCTGCCGGTCGAGCGGCCCAGCCCGGCGTTGATCGGCGCCTGGACCGCGATCAGGCCGCCGGCGCAGGCCGTGAGCAGGACCGCGACGCCCCTATCCAAGGCCGGATTCCCGGATTGGCGTGATCTTTGGGCAGTTGGCGTGTTCCATCTATCGAGACAGCCGGTCGAGGGCCTTGCCTTGCTGTCATATCAGTAACCCGGGAGGATCAACGGAACAGATGAACCCGCCGCCTGCAGAGGGACTCGCCTCCCGCCTATTCCTGGGCCCGGCGCTGCGCACGCAGCCGGACGGGCGCCTGGTGAGCCTGGTCCGGGACGGCTACGACGCGGCCTTCGAGGAGATCGTCCGCCGCTACGGCAGGCCCCTGACTCGTTACGCGGCCGGAATCGTGGGCGGGCGCTCGGAGGACGTCACCCAGGACGCCTTCTCGAAGGCGCTGCTCGCCCTGCGCCGCGACTCCGACGCCAAGATCGACCTCAAGCCGTGGCTGTACAGGATCGTCCGCAACACCGCCCTCAACGACCTCCGCGACCGGCCGCCGGACACGGCAGAGCTGGTCGAGGCGCTGGAGCGCGGCTCGGGCTCCGCTGCCGAGGAGGCCGAGCGCCGCGAGGAGATGTCGGAGCTGCTGCGCCGTCTGCGCGCCCTGCCCGAGCCGCAGCGGGCGGCGATCGTGATGCGCGAGCTGGAAGGGCTCAGCCACGACGAGATCGCGGCTGCCCTGGGCCTCAGCGGAGGGGCGGCCCGACAGGCGATCTACCGGGCGCGGCAAAGCCTGCGGGACGGTTTCGGCCTGCTGGTCCCGATGCCCCTCCTGCGGATGCTGATCGAGCACGGCTCCGATGCCGGGGCCGGGGCCGCCGCGGTCGGGGCCGGCGGCGCGGCGGCGGTCGGCGGAGCCGGTGCCGGGACGGCGCTCAAGGTCGGCGTCGTCACCGCCGTGCTCGCCGGGTCGGTGGGAACCGGGCTGGCGATCAAGGATGACCGCACCCACGAGCACCGCGCGGAAACCGCGGCGGCGGCAACCGTCCCCGCCGTCGACGCGGGCGGCTCCGGGGCACCGAGCGCCGCGCCTGCGCCGGGTCGTCGAGCCGGCCCGGGCGACACCAGCGGCGCGGGCGACTCCTCCGCCGCGGCGTCGGCCCCTTCGATCGGCGAGAGCCGGACTGAGGTGAGCGGCGCCTCTGACGCGGGCCTCGAAGCGAGCGGGCCCTCCGGGACTCGACACGGCGGCGGAGGTGGCTCGAAGGGCGGCCAGGGCCAGGGCGGCGGCCCCCACGGCCAGCCCAGCCATGGGCCGGGGCCCGGGCCCGGTGGAGGAGGCGGCGGGGTCGGCTCGCACTCGGGTCACGGCGGCGGTCCCGGCGAGGGATCCGCGCCGCCCGCCGGCGGGCCTGCGCCCGGGGGCGGGCCGGGACCTTCCGGCGGGGGCCACGGAGGAGACGGCGAGCTCGGGGCCCGACGGCGAGGAGGGATCCGGCGGCGCGACCGGCCAGCCTCCCCACCTCCACCGCCTCCCCCACCCGACTCCGGCGGCCACGGCTCCGACTCCAACTCAGCGGGCGGCGAGTCTTCCTCGGTCTCGGGCGACGGCTCGCCGGATTGAGTGATCTTCGCGCCGCTCCCGGGTTGAGCGGGTGAAGTGTCAATCGCTCTCGCAACCAAGGAGGAGAAATGAGACGTCGCCACGGCAATCGGGCCCGGCTCGGCGGGGCGCTGTTGGTGGCCCTGGGCGCGCTGGCGCTCCTCGCGATGCCCGGCATCGCGGCCGCCAAGGACCGCAACAAGGACCACATCCCCGACCGCTGGGAGAAGCGGCATCACCTCTCCCTGAACGTCAAGCAGGCCGGCCGCGACCAGGACCGCGACCACCTGCGCAATCGGGCCGAGTTCCTGGCCGGGACCAACCCGCGCGACAAGGACACCGACAACGACGGCGTCATGGACGGCGAAGAGAACGCCGGCACGATCGCCTCCTACGACGCGGAAACCGGCAAGCTGGTGATCAACCTCTACGGCGGCGAGACGATGTCGGGAACGGTCACCGACCAGACTCGGATCAAGTGCGGCCACGGCTGCCGGGGACATCAGCACGGCGAAGACCCGGAAGCATCCTCCTCAGAGCATGACCAGGGACCGCCTCCGCCTCCGCCGGCCTCAGGCCCCCCGGGGCTGGGCGATGACGAAAACGACTCGCCCCCGGGCGAGGACGGGACGCCCCCCGGAGCGAGCGAGGGCCCCGGTCGCGGCGCCGAGAACTCGGCGGGCTGCACCACCGCCGCGCTGGTCGAGGGCGCGGTCGTCACCGAGGCCGACCTGAAGCTGAGGAACGGCGTCGCGACGTTCACGGCGATCGAGCTCGAGCAGCAGCAGAGCGGCGGCGGCGAATCGGGTGAAGCCACCGCAATAGGTCGTCGCCAGGGTCGGACGCGATCTGGAACCGCGTCCGACCCCCGTCGGCGGTGTCCTGACGGCGCGCCGGGGCTACTTGGCGTCGAGCCAGTCGCTGCCGATGCCGATGTCGACGACGAGGGGCGGGTCGAGCTCATAGGCGGCGCACATCTCGCGCCGCACCAGCTCGGCGACGTCGTCCATCTCCGCCGGCGGGCCCTCGAAGAGCAGCTCGTCGTGAATCTGCAGGACGAGGCGGGTCTTCGTCCCCCGCTCGCGCAGGGCCGCCCGGCAGCGGACCATCGCGACCTTGATGATGTCGGCTGCGGTGCCCTGGATCACCGTGTTGACCGCGAGCCGCTCGCCCAGGCGGCGGGTGTTCGGGTTCGATGAGCGCAGCTCCGGGATCGGCCGGCGGCGCCCCATCAGCGTCGTCACGAAGCCCTCGTCGGCCGCCTGCTCGACGACCTGCTCGCGGAAGGCGCGGACGGCGGGGAACCGCTCCAGATAGCGGGCGACGAATTCCTCGCCCTCTTTGCGCGGGATGTTGAGGCGGTCGGCGAGCCCGAAACCGGTGAGCCCGTAGACGATCCCGAAGTTGACCATCTTCGCCTTCGAGCGCTGGCCGACGTCGATGTCCTCGCGGGAGACGTTGAAGACCTCGGCCGCCGTCGCGGCATGGACGTCGTCGCCGGCGCGGAAGATCTCTTTGAGCACCCCCTCGTCGGCGACCTGGGCGAGGACCCGGAGCTCGACCTGGCTGTAGTCGGCTGAGAGCAGCCGGGCACCGCGCTCGGCGACGAAGCAGGCTCGGACCGGGCGGCCGATCTCGGTCCGGATCGGGATGTTCTGCAGGTTCGGGTTGGTGCTCGAGAGCCGCCCGGTCGCGGCCGTCGTCTGGTTGAAGGTCGTGTGGACCCGGCCGGTGTCGGGGTCGATCAGCTCGGGGAGGGAGTCGAGGTAGGTGCTCTTCAGCTTCGAGAGCTCGCGCCAGGACTCGATCTTCTCGACGATCGGGTGCTCGTCGCGGATCTGGGCCAGGACCCGGGCGTCGGTCGAGAAGCCGGTCTTGCCGCGTCGCTTGCGGCTCAGGCCGAGCTCCTCGAAGAGAACGCGCCCGACCTGCTGGGGGGAGCCGATCGTGAAGTCCTCGCCGGCGAGCTCGTGGATCTCCTTCTCGAGTGCGGCGATCCGCTCGCCGAAGCCGGCGCCGACCTCGGCGAGGCGCTCGGCGTCGAGCTTCAGCCCCTCTCGCTCCATCGCCGCCAGCACCTCGACCAGAGGCAGCTCGACATCGCGCAGGAGCGGCTCCAGGCCGAGGTCGTCGAGGCGGGCGGCCTGCGACTCCGCCAAGGCCGCGACCAGCCGCGCCTCCTCGGCCGGGTCGAGGCCCGCCTCGCCCTCCTCGCCGAGCGAGAGCTGGCCGTCATCGTCGCCTCCCCGCGGCGCCTCGACGCCCTCGGCGAGGCCGATGCCGGCGTCGGCTGCGAGCTCGACCAGGTCGTAGGTGCGGCGCTGCGGCTCGAGCAGGTAGGCGGCGACCATCGTGTCCCCCGCGAGCTTCAGCTCGACGCCCTCACGGGCGGCGGCGGCGAGCAGGCCGTGACGACCGCCGCCGAGGCTCTTGAGGTCGTGGGCGACCAGCGGACGCGAGCCGAGCTCGACGGCCAGGGCGTCGTGAGCGGCCTCGCCGCTGACGATCCTCTCGCCGTCGGCCGCAGCCCAGCGATCGCCGTCGATGGCCAGGGCCACCGGCCCCTCGCCGAGGTCGGCCGGCGTGCCCTCGACCGCCTCGACCTCGAGCTCGTTCTCGACCCGCCGGCCGGGAACCGCATCGCCCTCGGGAAGAGCCTCTTCGAGGCGCTCCATCACGGCCCGCAGCTCGAACTCGCGCATGAAGTCGCGCAGGGCGCCGCGGTCGGGCTCGGCGACCATCGCCGCCTGCAGGTCGACCCCCGTGTCGAGGTCGTACTGCAGGGTCGCGAGCTGCTTCGACATGCGGGCATCGTCGGCGTGCTCGACCAGATTCTGCTTGCGTTTGGCGCCGGACACCTCCTCGACGTTGGCGAGCACGTCCTCGAGCGTGCCGAACTTCTGCAGCAGCTGGGCGGCGGTCTTCTCGCCGATCCCGGGGACCCCCGGGATGTTGTCGGAGGTGTCGCCGCGCAGGCCCATCAGGTCGGTGACTCGCTCGGGCGGCACGCCGTAGCGCTCGAGGACCGCGTCGTGGTCGTAGACCTTGGTCTCCGAGATCCCTTTCGTGGTGCTCATCACCCGGATTCCGTCGCCGACCAGCTGGTAGGCGTCGCGATCGCCGGTGACGACCATCACCGGGATCCCCTCCTCGCGGGCGCGGACGGCGAGCGTCGCGATCACGTCATCGGCCTCGTAGCCCTCGACCCTGACGTTGGTGTACCCGAAGGCGTCGACCAGCGGCATCAGGTGCGGCCACTGCTCGCGCAGCAGGTCGGGTCGCGGGGAGCGCTGGGCCTTGTAGAGGTCGTAGGTGACCTCGCGCCCCGACATCCCCGCGTCCCAGGCCACGACGACCCCCCCGGGCCTGTGCTCGTCGATGATTTTCACCAGCATCGAGGCGAGGCCGTAGATCGCGTTGGTCGGCCTCCCGTCGGCGGTCGCTATCGACTCGGGCAGCGCGAAGAAGGCCCGGTAGGCGAGCGAGTTCCCGTCGATGAGGAAGAGCTCCGGCGCGTCGTCGGCCATCGGCGCCACTCTACGACGCCCGCTGGCGCCTCACCTTGTCAAATGCCACCGGTCACGGCCAACGGCAACGGGAACGCTCGCCGAATCTGATTCGATAGGCGGCCGATGGCCGTCAGCGCCCAATACAGCGTCACGATCCGCGTCGAGCTCGACGCGCGCAAAGAGCCGCTGGGCAAACTGACCGCGGTGATCGCCGAGGCCGGGGGCCAGCTGCAGGGAGTCGACCTCGTCCCGGGCGCCGGCGGCGAGGGCAAGCGGGTGCGCGAGTTCACGATCGACGCCCAGGACCGCGAGCACTGGGAGCGGATCCTGCGCGGGATCGGCTCGACCCGCGGCGCCAGGGTCCTCGACTACGTCGACCGCACGATGCAGATGCACCGCGGCGGCAAGATCACGGTCGAGAACAAGTACCCGCTGAAGACCCGCGACGACCTCTCGATGGCCTACACGCCGGGCGTCGCCCGCGTCTGCCAGGACATCCACGAAGACCGCGCCAAGGCCTTCGAGTACACGATCAAGAAGAACACCGTCGCCGTCGTCTCCGACGGCAGCGCCGTCCTCGGCCTCGGCAACATCGGGCCCGAGGCGGCGATGCCGGTGATGGAGGGCAAGGCGATGCTGTTCAAGGAGTTCGCCGAAGTCGACGCCTTCCCGATCTGCCTCGACACGCAGGACGCCGGGGAGATCATCAAGGCGACCGAACTGATCGCCCCGACCTTCGGCGGCATCAACCTCGAGGACATCTCGGCACCGCGCTGCTTCGAGATCGAGGACACGCTCAAGGAGTCCCTCGACATCCCCGTCTTCCACGACGACCAGCACGGGACCGCCGTGGTGACGATGGCGGCGCTCTTCAACGCTTTGAAGATCACCGGCAAACCGATCGAGGAGCTGCGGGTGCTGATGGTCGGCCTCGGCGCCGCCGGCGTCGCGGTGACGAAGATGATGCTCGCCTCCGGCGTCACCCAGATCGTCGGCTGCGACCGCCAGGGCGCGCTCTCGACCAGCCGTGCGGACTACGAGTCCGGCGAGATGACCGGAATCAAGCGCTGGTACTCCGAGAACTCGAATCCCGACCAGCTCAGCGGCGGCCCGGACGAGGTGATCGAGGGCATGGACCTATTCGTCGGCCTCTCCGGCCCGGGGATCATCCAACCCGAATCGCTCGCGAAGATGAACGACGATGCGATCGTCTTCGCGATGGCCAATCCGAACCCCGAGGTGATGCCCGAGGACGCCGCGCCATACGCGCGGATCATGGCGACGGGCCGCTCGGACTACCCGAACCAGATCAACAACGTGCTCGCCTTCCCGGGCATCTTCCGCGGCGCCCTCGACGCCGGCGCCCCGCGGATCACCGAGGAGATGAAGCTGGCCGCCGCCAAGGGCATCGCGATGGCGGTCACCGAGGAGGATCTCTCCGAGGACTACATCATCCCCAGCGTCTTCAACCGCGAAGTCGCGCCGAAGGTCGCCGAAGCGGTGGTCGAGGAGGCCAAGCGCGCGGGCATCGCCCGCTTCAACGAGGAGACGGGAACCTTCAACACCGTGGAGGTCGGCTAGCGACGTGAAGGTCCTCGTCACCGGCGCCAGCGGCTTCATCGGCTCCGCCCTCTGCGACTCGCTGCTGCTCCGGGGCGACACGGTCGTCGGCCTGACCCGCGACCCGGAGCGGGCGCGCGGCACCAATCCGAGCGTCGTCTGGCACCCATGGGAGCCGTTGCTGGAACGACCGCCCGCCGCCGCCTTCGAGGGCGTCGACGGAGTCCTCAACATGCTCGGCGAGAAGATCAACCAGCGCTGGACCGACGAGGCGAAGCGCAAGATCCTCGAGAGCCGCAGGACCGGCACGCGCAACCTGCTGGGGACGATCGCCGGGCTCGAGCGCAGGCCGCAGGTGCTTGTCAACCAGTCCGCGATCGGCTTCTACGGGGATCGCGGCGACACGATCGTCGACGAGGACGCGACCCCGGGCGAGAGCTTCGACGCCGAGGTCGTCCAAGAGTGGGAGAGCGCCGCCGGGGAGGCCGAGAGCCTCGGCCTGCGCCTGGTGATCGTCCGCACCGGCCACGTCCTCGACCCGAACGGCGGCTTCCTGGCCAAACTTCTGCCGCCCTTCAGGCTCGGCCTCGGCGGCCCGCTGGCGGGCGGCGCCCAGTACGTCTCCTGGATCCACATCGAGGACGAGGTCGGGATCCTGCTCTGGGCGCTCGACAACGAGAAGGTGACCGGGACGATCAATGCCTCGGCCCCCAATCCTGTCACCAACAGGGAGTTCTCGAAGGCCCTCGGCAGGGCCCTGGGGCGGCCCGCGGCGATGCCGGTTCCCGGCTTCGCCCTCGACCTGATGTACGGATCCGAGTTCGGCGTCGTGCTCAAGGGCGGCCAACGGGTCGTCCCCCGCAGGGCCACCGACCTCGGGTACGCATTCCGCTTCACCGACGTCGACGAGGCGCTCGCGGACCTGTTGTAGGGCGGCCGGCGGCGACCGGTCGTCCGAACCCGCGACCCTGCGGGTCGCTCAAAGTGTCGCGTCGGACCGGTCACCGGCCCGCCCAGAGCGATTCGCGGGGGGATTCGTCGCCGTCGCGGGAGCGGAGGGCAGCCGAGGGCCGTCGCCATCCCGTCGGCCCCTGAGCTGTCGTCGATCAGCCGTAGACCCGCTTCGTCGAGGATCGGGCGGATGAACTTGGTCGCGGGACCGGGGGCTTCCAGGTAGGCGACCGCGGTCGAGTCCTCGGTGGCGCGGCGGGCATTGGCGCCGGCAGTGGCGAGGTCGAGGCGACCGCCATCCTCGACAGGCTCGGCGCAGACCACCCGGACCGGACCGACCCCGCCCGCGCCCCGGACCGCGAGAGCTCTGCCCTCGCCTGCGGACAGACCGGCGCGCCCGCGTAGACCGTCACGATCGCCCCCTCCCCGACTTCGCTCCCGCCCCCGCACCCGCCACCCGCCAGGAGCAGAGAGACAACCGACCGCCACCGCCACCCGTGCCGCGTTCCTGCGCACAGATGCTGCTTCTTTGCGGGAGGCGCGTCGGGAGGATCGGGTGACCCCCTCTCCGAAACACTCAAGAGCAGCCTCCCGGCTGCTCGTTTGGGGAGGGGGTTGCCCGATCCTCCCCACCCCCTACCCAAAGAAGACCTCAGCCTCGCCGTACAGCGAGGGCGGCACCGTCTTCAGCTTCGACGTCGCGTCGCTCAGCGGGACGAGCTCGATCTCGGTGCCGCGCAGCGCGGTCATCTTGCCCCATTCGCCCGCCTCGGCGGCATCGATCGCGTGCAGGCCGAAGCGGGTGGCGAGAACGCGGTCGAAGGCGGTCGGGGTGCCGCCGCGCTGGACGTGGCCGAGCACCGTCGCGCGGGTCTCCTTGCCGGTGCGGCTCTCGATCTCGCCCTCGAGCCAGTGGGCGATCCCGCCGAGGCGGGCGTGGCCGAAGGCGTCCTTGCCGGCCTCGAGCTCGGCAGGCATCCCGTCACGGGGCCGGGCGCCCTCGGAGACGACGACGATCGGCGCGAAGTGGGCTTCGTAGCGGCGCCCGACCAGCTCGCAGACGCGTTCGATGTCGAACGGCTGCTCGGGGATCAGGATCAGGTTGGCTCCCCCCGCGAGCCCGGCGTGGAACGCGATCCAGCCGGCGTGGCGGCCCATCACCTCGACGATCAGAACGCGATGGTGGCTGTCCGCGGTCGTGTGCAGGCGGTCGATCGCCTCCATCGCGATGTTGACGGCGGTGTCGAAGCCGAAGGTGTAGTCGGTGGCGCTGAGGTCGTTGTCGATCGTCTTCGGCACGCCGACGACCGGCAGGCCATGCTCCTCGTGCAGCCGAGAGGCGGCGCCCAGCGTGTCCTCGCCGCCGATCGCGATCAGCCCCTCGACGCCCGCCGCCTCGAGGTTCTCGACGACCCTCGCGCCGCCGCCGTCCTCGGCGAACGGGTTCGTGCGAGAGGAGCCGAGGATCGTGCCGCCGCGGGGCAGGATGCCGCGCACCTCGGGAACGCCGAGCGGCCCCGCGTCGTTCTCGAGCGGGCCGTGCCAGCCGTCGCGATAGCCGACGAACTCGTGGCCCATGCGTTCAACGCCCTTGCGGACGATCGCCCGGATCACCGCGTTGAGCCCGGGGCAGTCGCCGCCGCCTGTGAGCACGCCGATGCGCATCGGCCCACTTTAGGCACTCGGCGACGCGCGCGACACGGTAGTTTCGGGTCAGACCCCGAGGAGGACAGAGATGAACGACGCACCTCCGGACCTGGCCGCGGTTACTCAGGTCCAGCAGCAGATCTGGTCAAAGGGCGACTTCGCGATGGTCGCCGGAATCATCTACAAAGTCAGCGAGGACCTCGCCGAGGCGCTCGACCTGATTCCCGACGAGCGGGTGCTCGACGTCGCCTGCGGCAGCGGCAACGGCGCGATCTCCGCCGCCCGTCGCACCTGGGGCGGCACGGTCGGGGCCGACTACGTGCCCGCCCTGCTCGAGCGCGGCCGCGAGCGGGCGGCGGCCGAGCGGCTCGAGGTCGAGTTCGTCGAGGCGGACGCCCAGGACCTGCCGTTCGAGGACGGCAGCTTCGATGTCGCGATCTCGATCTTTGGGGCGATGTTCGCTCCCGACCAGCCCAAGGCGGCCTCCGAGCTCCTGCGCGTGGTCAGGCCGGGTGGACGGATCGGGATGTGCAATTGGACCCCGAGCGGCGGCGTCGGGACGATGTTCCAGACGATCGCCAAACACGCCCCGCCACCGCCGGGCATCGACCCGCCGCTGCTCTGGGGCACGGAGGAGCGCCTCCGCGAGCTGTTCGGCGAGGGGATCTCGGACCTCAGGGTCGAGAGCCGCATGTCACGCCAGCCGTTCCGCTCTGTCGAGCACTACATCGATTTCTTCCGCACCTACTTCGGGCCCATCCAGACGGCCTACGAGCGGGTCGGCAGCGAGGGCGAACAGGCGCTGACCGACGACCTGCGGGCCTTTCTGGAGTCGGCCAACACCGCCGGCGAGAAGGCGCTCGTGCTCGAAGCCGAGTACCTGCAGGTGGTCGCGACACGAGCCTGACCGGCGCCGCCGGCGCGGTTAGGACCTGGGCACGAGGACGCGGATCGCGGCGCCGATGAAGAGCACCGTGAAGAAGACGAGGCCGGCGACCGGGCCGCCCTGCCCGAAGGCATAGGACAGCGTCATTGCGGCGAGCGCCAGGAAGAGTGTGACGACCATTGACATGCGGCCGGGAGCTTAGTCGATCGGTCCCTGGGATTCGCTCGAGCGGGCGGCGAGCGCGAGGCGCGTCTCGCGCAGGAATGCGGCCACGGCATCAGCCGCGGCCCGCGGTGACCCCGCCTCGCCCGCTGCGCGGACCAGGCGGCTGCCGATGATCACCCCATCGGCGAGCTGCCCGACCCGCGCCGCCTGTTCGGGCGTGCCGATCCCGAAGCCGACCGCGACCGGCACCTCGGACTCGGCCTTGGTCGCGGCGACCAGGTCGGCGAGCTCCGCCGGCAGCCGATCGCGCTCGCCGGTCGTGCCGACGGTCGAGACGACATAGACGAAGCCGCGGGCGACGGCGCAGATCCTGCCCAGGCGACCGGCGGGCGTCGTCGGCGCGACGAGGGGCACCAGGGCCAGCCCGGCGGCGGTGAACGCCTCGCGGATCTCCTCCGCCTCGCCGAGGGGCAGGTCGGGGACGATCGCCCCGGCGGCGCCGGCCTCGGCGGCGCGGGCGGAAAAGGCCTCGGCGCCGCCGTGGGCGAGGACCATGTTGGCGTAGACCATGAGCACGACGGGGACGCGGCCGGCGACGGCCGAACAGACCGCGAGCGCGCCCTCGACATCGGCCCCGCCCTCGAGCGCCGCCGTCGCCGCAGCGTGGATCGTGGGCCCGTCGGCGAGCGGGTCCGAGAACGGGATGCCGAGCTCGATCAGGTCGGCGCCGGCCTCGACATAGGCGTCGGCGATCGCGATCGATGTCTCATGGTCGGGAAAGCAGCCCATCATGTACGGCATCAGCGCCGCCCGCCCCTCGTCCCCGGCGGCCTCGAACGCTGCCGCGATCCGAGCCTCACCGGTCTTGGCTTGCCCACCCCGCTCCTCGCCGCTTGGCGCCTCTGCGACGACGGGCACCGGAGGGTGACCCGCCGGAGCCTCCCCGCTGTTGCTCCGCCGGGTCACCCTCCGGTGCCCCCGCCGGTATGCGCCAAGACCTCGGCGAGGTCCTTGTCGCCCCTTCCGCTCAGGCTGAGGATGTCGTACCCCTCGCCGCCGCCGTTCTCGAGCAGCCAGGCGATCGCGTGCGAGGACTCGAGCGCCGGGATGATCCCCTCGAGGCGGGAGAGCGTCGCAAATGCGTCGAGCGCGGCGGTGTCGGTAACCGCCGTGTAGGTGGCGCGCCCCGTGTCGCGCAGGTGGGCGTGCTCGGGGCCGACGCCGGGGTAATCGAGCCCGGCGGAGACCGAGTGCGCCTCGAGAATCTGGCCCTCGTCGTCGGCGATCACCGAGGAGAGCGAGCCGTGGAGCACGCCCGTGCGGCCCGCCCCGAGCGAGGCGCCGTGACGACCGGTCTCCAGGCCCTCCCCCGCCGCCTCGACGCCGATCAGCTCGACGCCGGCATCGGCGATGAAGGGAGTGAAGATGCCGATCGAGTTGGAGCCGCCCCCGACGCAGGCGATGATCCGCGAGGGCAGGGCGCCCTCGGCCGCCAGCGCCTGCTCGCGGGCCTCCTCGCCGATCACCCGCTGCAGGTCGCGGACCAGCGCCGGGAACGGGGCCGGGCCGACCGCCGAGCCGATCACGTAATGGCTGGTCTCGACGTTGGCGACCCAGTCGCGGATCGCCTCGCTCACCGCCTCCTTGAGCGTGCGGGCGCCGGACTCGACCGGCACCACCTCGGCGCCCAGCAGCCCCATGCGCTCGACGTTGGGCTTCTGGCGGCGAATGTCCTCGCTGCCCATATAGACGACGCACTCAAGCCCGAACAGGGCGCAGGCGGTCGCCGTTGCGACCCCGTGCTGGCCGGCGCCGGTCTCGGCAATCACACGGCTCTTGCCCATGCGGCGGGTCAGGAGGACCTGGCCGACCGCGTTGTTGATCTTGTGAGCGCCGGTGTGGGCGAGGTCCTCGCGCTTCAGGTAGACCCGGCGGCCTGCCCGCTCGGAGAGCCGCTCAGCCAGGTAAAGCGGGGTCGGCCGGCCGATGAAGTCGCGATGCAGGGAGGCGAGCTGGGCCGTGAACTCCTCGTCCTGCCGAGCCTCTGCCCAGGCCTCGGTGAGCTCGTCGAGCGCGGCGATCAGCGTCTCCGGCACGTAGCGGCCCCCGTAGAGGCCGAATCGCTCCTCGACTTTCGCGGTCATGGGGCGCTGACGCTAGCGCCCTTCGCCGCCTCGAAGAAGGCCGCCATCGCCGCGTGGTCCTTGCGGCCGGCCTCCGCCTCGACGCCGCTGGCGACGTCGACCGCGTAGGGATGGGTGACGGCGATCGCTTCGGCGACGTTCTCCGGGCGCAGCCCCCCGGCGACGATCGCCGGCACCTTGGAGTACCGCTCCCGCATCAAGCCCCAGTCGAAGCTCTCGCCGGTCCCTCCCCACAATCCCCGGGCGCGGCGGTCGAAGAGGTGGAGGTCGGTGCGGAAGGCCTCGGCGGCGTGGATGTCCGCGGCGCTGAGGACATGGACCGCCTTGATCACCTTGACGCCCGTTTTGCGAGCGACCTCGGCGCAGAAGCTGGGGCCCTCATCGCCGTTGAGCTGAACCATCGTCAGCCCCGCGTCCTCGACCGCCTTGGCGACCTCGTCGAGCTCGGGGTTGACGAAGACGCCGACCACCTCGCACTTGCGCCGAAAGGCCGCCGAAATCGCCACAGCTTCAGCCGCCTCGACGCTCCTCGGGCTCTCCTCGTAGTGGATCAACCCAATCGCCCAGGCGCCGAGGCGCACCGCCTCCGCCGCATCGTCGAGATTCGTTATCCCGCAAATCTTCACCCGCATCCATCCAGGGTACGGAAGTCCCCCGCCAGCTCGGGCGTGACGCGGGGTGAGGGGTGCCGAGAACGGACCCGGTCTGGCCCGCCCGCAGGCCCCCCTCACCCCGCGGCCAGCGCGCCCGCTATTCGATCGAAGCCGGACGATTTGCGAGCGTCACGGTGACGGTCTTGGTGTCGCCGCCCCGAAGCAGTGTCACTTCGACGTCGTCGCCCGGCTTCTTGCCGTCCACGATCGCGATCAGTTCGTCCATCCCCGCGATCTTCTTGCCGTCGAGTTCGGTGATGATGTCGCCGCCGAGCGTGACGCTCGCGCCTTCGATGGTCGCTTCGGTATTGCCGCCCTCGATGCCCGCCCTGGCCGCCGGGCCCCCCTTGACCGCGTCCGCGACCAGCACGCCTTCTTCGACGGGCAGGTTGAGTGCCTTCGAGATGTCGGGGGTGATCGTGCCGCCGCTGATGCCCAGGTAGGCGTGTTCGACCTTGCCGTCCTTCTCGATCTGGTCGGCGACTTCGCGGGCGGTGTTGATCGGAATCGAGAAGCCGATGCCGACGTTGCCGTTTCCGCCGCCGCCCGTCTCGATCTGGGAGTTGATCCCGATCACACGGCCTTCGGCGTCGATCAGCGGACCGCCGGAGTTGCCCGGGTTGATCGCCGCGTCGGTCTGGATCACGTGCGAGATCGAGAAGCCGTTGGGGGCTTCGATCTGGCGCTGGAGGGCGGAGACGATGCCGCTGGTCACCGTGCTGTCGAGCCCGAAGGGGTTGCCGATCGCGACCACCGGGTCACCGACTTCGACCTTCGAGGAATCGCCGAGCGCCAGCGGGTGGAGCTGGTCGGCGGGGATGTCCACCTTGAGCAGGGCGACGTCCGTCGCCGGGTCGGCGCCCACCACCTTCGCCGGGTAGGAGCGGTCGGAGGCGCCGAGTTTGACGGTGATGTCAGAGGCGTTTTCGACGACGTGGTTGTTGGTGAGCAGGTGGCCTTCGGAGTCGATCACGAAGCCCGACCCGGTCGCCGTGCCTCCCCCTTCCGCTTCGCCGAAGGGGTTGAAGGGGGACGGTTCGACCTTCTGGGCTTCCTGCTTGGCTTCGATGAAGGCGATGCCGTCGCCGTCGCGCTTGTAGATCTCGTTGACGACATTGGCGTCGCCGCTGTCGTGGCTGGCGACCGGCGCCGCCAGCGGCGCGACTCCGGTGGCGGCGGCGGGCTCGCTCTGCGAGTCGATCCAGCCGGCGGAGATCGCCAACCAGCCGAAGAGACCGACGATCACCCCGCCGATAACCGCGGAGCCGAAGGAGGACTTGAGGAAACGCCTGGTTCTGCTCATCGACGGCGATGATGCAGAGCTGCCGTCAGCCTTCTCTAAAGACGCACAAAAGAGTTCCTAAATTCGCTACGGCAGCCGGTGCTCGCTGGTCCCCGGCTCGGCGCCGGTCAGCTCGCGGACCTTCGCCTCGGGATCCTCGGCGCTCATCAGGGCGCCGCCGATCAGGACCGCGTCGACGCCGACGCGGTCGAGCTCCTCGAGCTCGGCCCGCTCGGAGATGCCGCTCTCGGCGACGACGGTCTTGCCGGCGGGGACGTCGGGCATCAGCTCGTAGGTGGTGGCGACGTCGACCGTGCCCTCGTCGAGGTTGCGGTTGTTGATTCCGATCACCTCGGCGCCGGCCTCCAGAGCCCGCTCGAGCTCAGGCTCGTCATGGACCTCGACCAGGCAGTCGAGGTCGAGCCCACGGGCCTCGGCGTAGAGGCTGTGCAGCTCGTCGTCGTCGAGGGCGCGGACGATCAGCAGCACGGCGTCGGCGCCGCTTATCGCGGCCTCATACAGCTGGTAGGGGTCGACGATGAAGTCCTTGCGGAGGATCGGCAGGTCGCAGGCCGAGCGCGCCGCCTGCAGGTCCTCGAGGCTGCCGCCGAAGTGGCGCTCGTCGGTGAGGACGGAGAGCGCCGCCGCCCCTCCCCGCTCGTAGGCGGCGACCCGCTCGGCGACGGCGGCGCCGGCGGAGATCTCCCCGGCACTCGGCGAGCGGCGCTTGAACTCGGCGATCAGCGAGAGGCCGGGCCGGACCAGGGCCTCGTTGAAGGGGCGATCCTCGCCGCGGCCGTGGAGCTGCGCCTCGAGGTCGCCGAGCGGCGTCTTGCTACGACGCTCCTCGACACCCGCACGCGCTCCGGAGATGAGCTGCTCGATCATTCCCACTTGAACTGAGAGAGCCTAGCCACCGACCGCGCCGGTTGCCGCAACAAGCCGCTCAAGCAGGACCTTGGCCTCGCCGCTGTCGATCGCCTCGGCGGCCTTGCCAACGCCCGCCTCGAGGCTCTCAGCGCCGCCGCCGACGTAGATCGCCGCGCCCGCGTTGAGCAGGACGAGGTCGCGCTTGGGGCCCAGCACGCCGTCGAAGACGGCCCGGGTGGCGGCGGCGTTCTGCTGGGGCGTTCCGCCGGCGACGTCCTCGAGCTCGGCGGGCGGCAGCCCGAACTGGCCCGGTTCGACGAACCACTCCTCGGTCGAGCCGCCCGCGACCTCGATCACCCTGGTCCGCGAGGAGAGCGAGATCTCGTCGAGCCCGTCCTCGGCGGCGACGACCATCGCCCGCTCGCTCCCCAGCCCGACGAGCGCCTCGGCGATCGTCTCCTGGTAGTGGCGGTCGGCGACGCCGAGCAGCTGGCGGGTCGCTCCGGCCGGGTTGGTCAGCGGCCCGAGGAAGTTGAAGATCGTCCGCACGGCGAGCTCCTTGCGGACGGGGACGACGTGCTTCATCGCCGCGTGGTGACGGGGGGCGAACATGAAGCCGAAGCCGACCGCGTCGACGATGCGGCCGACCTGGCCGGCATCGAGCTCGATGTTGACCCCGAGCGCTTCGAGCAGCTCGGCGGAGCCGCACTTGCTCGTATTGGAGCGGTTGCCGTGCTTGGCGACCGCGCAACCGGCGGCGGCGGCGACCAGCGCCGCCGTGGTCGAGACGTTGAAGGTCGAGGGGCCGCCGCCGGTGCCGGCGGTGTCGACGAGGTCCTGACGCGCGGTCTCGACCGGCGTCGCCAGCGAGCGCATCGTCCGCGCCAGGCCGACCAGCTCCGGGACGGTCTCGCCCTTTGCCCGCAGGGCGATGAGGAAGGCCCCGGTCTGGACCTCGCCGGCCCGCCCTTCCATGATCTCGGCGAGGACCGCGGCGGCGTGGTCGGCGGTCAGGTGATCGCCGGCGCAAACCGCGTCGATGGCCCGTGTCACGACGTCGTTTGGCATCTCAACCTCGCGTGAGCGCAGTTGTGCCCGCTATGCGGGCACAACTGCGCTCTCACCTTTCAGGAAGTTGCGGAGCAGCTCTTTGCCCTGGGGGGTGAGGACCGACTCGGGGTGAAACTGGACGCCCTCGGCGGGCAGCTCGCGGTGGCGGGCGCCCATGATCACGTCGCCGAAGCGGGCGCTGACCTCGAGCTCGTCCGGGATCGAGCCCGGGTCGGCGACCAGCGAGTGGTAGCGGCCGGCGACAAGCGGGCTGGGCACGCCCGCGTATATCGCCCGGCCATCGTGCTCGACCTCGGCGTCCTTGCCGTGGATCGGGTCGCCGACGACGACCCGGCCGCCGAAGGCCTCGACCAGCGACTGGTGGCCGAGGCAGACGCCGAGCACCGGCGTTCCGGCCTCGGCGAAGGCGCGCACGGCCTCGACCGAGATTCCGGCCTCGGCCGGCGTGCAGGGGCCGGGCGAGACGACCAGGCGGTCGGCGCCGCGCCCGAGCAGCTCGCCGACCTCGGCCCGGTCGTTGCGGACGACCTCGACCTCGGCCCCGAGCTCACCCAGGTACTGGACGAGGTTGTAGGCGAAGCTGTCGTAGTTGTCGATCAGCAGGACCCGCATCGCTACTCCCAGTCCGGCTGCTCGCAGGCGAGCTCGACCGCGCGGAAGACCGCCTTCGCCTTGTTGACCGACTCGGTGTACTCGTAGGAGGGCTTGGCGTCGGCGACGGTGCCGCCGCCTGCCTGGACGTGGATCTGGCCGTCCTTGACGACCACGGTGCGGATGTGGATCGCGGTGTCCAGGTCGCCGTTCCAGGAGAGGTAGCCGATCGCGCCGCCGTAGGAGCAGCGCTTGACCTTCTCGAGCTCATCGATGATCTGCATCGCCCGCACCTTCGGCGCCCCCGAGAGCGTGCCGGCGGGCAGCGCCGAGCGCAGGACGTCCATCGCGCCGACGCCCTCTTTCAGGGTTCCAGAGACCTGGCTGACGATGTGGAGGACGTGCGAGTAGGTCTCGACGACCATCAGCTCGTCGACCTCGACCGAGCCGTACTCGCAGACGCGGCCGAGGTCGTTGCGGCCGAGGTCGACGAGCATCACGTGCTCGGCTCGCTCCTTGGGGTCGTTGACGAGGCGCTCGGCAAGCCGGCGGTCCTCCTCCTCGTCGTCGCCGCGCGGGTAGGTGCCGGCGATCGGCCGCGTCTCGACCCGGTCGCCGGTGACCTTGACCAGCGGCTCCGGCGAGGCACCGGCGATCTGGAAGTCGCCGAACTCGAGGAAGTACATGTACGGGGACGGGTTGACGGCGCGCAGTCCGCGGTAGACCGAGAAGGCGTCGACCGGTTGCGGGGCGGAGAAGCGCTGCGAGGGAACCACCTGGAAGGCGTCGCCGGCGTGGACGTACTCGACTATCCGCTCGACCGCGGCTTCGAACTCCTCGCGCTCCATGTTCGAGACGAAGCGAGGCGGCTCGGAGACGATCGGCTGCCTCGGGAACGGGAACGGCGGCGCGCAGCCGGGCGCGGACGTCGGCGATCGACGCGGCGGCGCGCTCGTAGGCAGCGTCGACCTCGCCACCGTCCTCGGCGAAGGCGCAGGACATGATCGTCAGCTCGTGCCTGAGGTGGTCGAAGACGAGCAGGACGTCGGTGATCATCAGCGCCATGTCGGGCAACCCGAGCGGATCGGGGTTCGGCTCGCCGAGTGGCTCGACCGTGCGCACCAGGTCGTAGCCGAAGAAGCCGACGGCGCCGCCCGCGAACGGCGGCAGGCCATCGACCGGGGCGAGCTCGTAGTCGGCCAGCAGATCGGCGACCGCCCCGTAGGGATCGGGCGCCTCGACGGCCGGCCCGTCGCCCTCGGTCAGCCTGCCGCCGCTCCAGCGCAGGATCGAACGCGGCCGGATGCCGACGAAGGAGTAGCGGCCGACCTGGCCCTGCTCGGCGGACTCGAGCAGGAAGCAGGGCGCACCGGGCGCCTCGCCGGCGCGCAGCTTGAGGAAGGCCGAGACCGGCGTCTCGCAGTCGTCGACGAAGCGGGCGCGGACCGGCACGACATTGCCCTCGGCGGCGAGGGCGCGGGCCTGCTCGAGGCTCGGCTCGAGGTTCAGCTCGGAGCTAGCCGCGACGGCCATTGAGCACCTCCATCGCCGCCGACAGGGGAATCCCGCGCGAGGTGAGCAGGACGCCGAGGTGGTAGAGCAGGTCGGCGGCCTCTTCGGCGACCCGCTCGTCGGACTCCTCGCGGGCGGCGCGGCCGACCTCCTCGGCCTCCTCCTCGACCTTTGCGGCGATCAGCTTCGGGTCGTCGAGCAACTGGACCGTGTAGCTGCCCTCGGGCCGCTCGGCGGCGCGGCTGCGCAGGGTGCGCTCGAGGGTCGACGAGCGCCTCGTGGGCGACCGGCTCGGGCTCGCCGTCGATCGCCCGTGTAGAAGCAGGTCCGCTCGCCCGTGTGGCAGGCGGGGCCGGCCGGCTCGACGAGGGCGAGGATCGCGTCCCCGTCGCAGTCATAGCGCAGCTCCCGCACCTTCATCACGTTGCCCGAGGTTTCGCCCTTCTTCCAGATCTCCTGCCGCGAGCGGCTGAAGAAGTGCAGCTCCCCGGTCTGCGACCGTGAGCCGTAACGACTCCTCGTTCGCGTAGGCAAGGGTCAGCACCTCGCCGCTGGCGAAGTCCTGGGCCACGACGGGCACCAACCCGCGCTCGTCGAATTTCACCTGCTCGAACACCAGGCAATCGTATGGCAGCCGATGGAGGCGGGCGAACGCCCATCGCACTCACTCGATGCCCGAGCCGGTCGAGCATGTCCTCGTCCTTGCGCCAGCTGCGGCGGACCTGGACGTTGAGGTCGAGGTGGACCTTGGCGCCGAGCTCGGCTTCGAGGGAGGCGCGGGCGGCGCTGCCGATCTCACCGACCTTGGCGCCCTTCTTGCCGATCAGGATCCGCTTCTGCGACTCGGTCTCGGCCCAGATCTCAGCGGGAACCGTGACCAGGCCGTCCTCCCGAGTGGCGATCTCCCCGACCCTGACCTCGACCGAATGCGGGATCTCCTCCCGGGTCCGGTTGAGGACCTGCTCGCGGATCAGCTCCGCCAGCAGCAGCTCGCTGGATTGGTCGCTGTGCTCGTCGGTCGGGTAGAGGAACGGGCCCTCGGGGATCAGCTCCCCCAGCCGTCCGACCAGAGCGGCCAGTCCCTCGCCGGATTTGGCGCTGATCGGGAAGACCTCGTCGACCCCCTCGATCTCGGCCGCGTCCGACAGAACCGGGACCAGCTCGTTCGGCCCCAGTCTGTCGGCCTTGTTGACCGCGCAGATCACCGGCAGCTGGGCGCCGGCGCCGAGCAGGGTTCGAACGATGAAGCGGTCTCCCGCCCCGACTCCCTCCTCGCCGTTGACCACGATCAGCGCCAGGTCCGATTCGGCCAGCTCGCGCTCGACCCGGTGCTGCATGCGCTCGGTGAGGACGTCGCGGGGCTTCTGCACGCCGGGCAGGTCGACGATGATGAGCTGGCGGCCGGCCTCGGCGTCCGTGGCGATCCCGCGGATCGCCCGCCGCGTCGTCTGCGGCCGCACCGAGACGATCGCCACGTGGCTGCCGACGATCGCGTTGACGAGCGTCGACTTGCCGGCGTTGGGCCGCCCGGCGAGCCCGATGAAACCAGCGCGCGTCGTCGCGCCGCTCACCGAAGGGCCCCCATCACCCGCTCCTGCAGGGCGAGCATCTCGCCGTCGTCGGACTCGTGGTCATACCCGCAGAGGTGGAGGACACCGTGGACCGCCGCCTCGGTGACGTCGGTGCAGTGCTCTGGGCAGATCGCGACGTCGCCGAGCTCCCGCGGGCCGGCGGTCGGCCCGGTTCCGTCGACCGGGAAGGCGAGCACGTCGGTCGGCGGCGTCCCTGCCGCGGTGCTCGCGGTTGAGCTCGCGGATCCGCTCGGCGCTCGACCAGCTCGAGCCGCGAGGTGGCCGTCGGCGACCCCCGCCGGCGCCGAGCGCCGCCTCGACCGCGCCGCGCAGCTCGCCGGCACGTCGAGTCATCGAGCGGTCTAAGACCCTCGGCGTCGGCCCGTGTTCGGACGCGTCGCGGCCGCCGCGCTGGCGCGCTTCGCCGTGGGCGTCGTAGGCGGCGACGATCCGCTGGACGAGCTTGTGGCGGACGACGTCCTCGCCGCCGAAGCGGACGAAGGAGATGTCCTGGACCTGGTCGAGGATGTCCTCGACGACGACGAGTCCGGAGCGCTGGTCGGTGGGCAGGTCGATCTGGGTGATGTCGCCGGTGACCACCATCCGCGAGTTGAAGCCGAGCCGGGTGAGGAACATCTTCATCTGCTCGGGGCTGGTGTTCTGGGCCTCGTCGAGGATCACGAAGGAGTCGTTGAGGGTGCGGCCGCGCATGAAGGCGAGCGGCGCGACCTCGATCACGCCACGCTCGAAGTAGCCGTTGACGCGGTCGGGGTCGAGCATGTCGAAGAGCGCGTCGAAGAGCGGTCGCAGGTAGGGGTCGACCTTTGCCTGGATGTCGCCGGGCAGGAAGCCGAGGCGCTCGCCGGCCTCGACCGCGGGCCGGGTGAGGATGATCCGCTGCACGTCTTTCTCGGCCAGGGCCGCGGCCGCCATCGCGACGGCGAGGAAGGTCTTGCCGGTTCCGGCGGGCCCGATCCCGAAGGTGACCGTGTGGCGGCGGATCGAGTCGACGTAGCGCTTCTGGTTGACGGTCTTCGGCGAGACCTTGGTGTTGCGGTGGCGCCAGACGACGTCGTCGAGGATCTCGGCCGGGCTCTCCTGCGCGTCGAGGGCGCCGGTCACCGCCTCGATCGTCCCGGGGGCCACCTCGTGACCGTTCTCGATCAGCTCGACAAGCTCGTCGACCACGGTCGCCGCGGTCTGCAGGTCACCGGACTCGCCGTCGAGGGTGAGGACGTTGCCGCGCAGATGGAAGTCGACCTCGCCGAGCCGACCGCGCAGGGCGCGAAGGACGGCGTCCTCGGAGCCCGCGAGCTCGGCGGCGACGGTGTTGTCGAGGGTCAGCTGCCTACGAGCCAAGGGCACCCAACGCCTCGCGCACCGCCGCGCTGACCCGCTTGCCGTCGGCGCGCCCGCCGACCTTGGGCATCAGCGCCTTCATCACGTCGCCCATCTGCCTCTGCTCGCTGGCGCCGGTCTCCTCGACCGCGGCGGCAACCAGCTCGCCGAGCTCCTCGTCGGAGAGCTGCTGGGGCAGGTAGCCCTCGATCAGCTCGGCCTCGAAGCCCTCGGCCTCGGCCTGCTCGGTGCGGCCCGCGTCGCGGTAGGCCTCGGCGGCTTCGAGCCGCTTCTTGCGCTCGCGCTGGAGCACGGCGACCTCGTCCCCATCGCCCAGCTTCGCGTCCTTCTGCAGCGAGTCGACGATCATCCGCAGGGCGCCGGCGCGCTCGCGCTCACCGGCCTTCATCGCCGTGCGAACGTCTGCCTGAACCTGCTCCAGAACGGTGTCCATGGCGCTAAGGGTAGGGACTCTCAGGCGCCAGCAGGGAGCTCGACCCGCTCGACCGCCCCGAGCGGCATCTGCAGGAAGCGGGTGCCGAGCTCGCGGAAGGACTCGGCCTCCCCGGTGCAGAGGAAGCGGTACTCGCCCTCGCCCTCGGGGGGACGGGCGAGCCCGGCCGAGACAAGGGTGCGCTGGACGGCCGCCGCGACCGCGTGGCCGCCGCTCACCAGGCGCACGTCGCGACCGAGGATCCGCTGCAGCATCGGGGCGACGAGCGGGTAGTGGGTGCAGCCGAGGATCAGGGTGTCGACGCCGGCCCGCTTCAGCGGCGCGCAGTAGGCGCGGGCCATCTCCAGCACGCCCTCGTCGAAGGGCGAGCCGTCCTGGATGAAGGGCGCCAGGTCGGGCGCCTCGACCTCGGTCACCTCGAGGGCACGGCCCTCCGCTTCGAGGGCGCGGCGGTAGGCGCCGCTCTCGACGGTGTTCGGCGTCGCCAGGACCCCGACCCGTCCGCTGTCCGTGATCGCCGAGGCGATCTCGGCCTGCGGCTCGACCACGGGCACGACCTCGACGCCGTGCGCGGCGGCGACCTCGCGGGCGACGTCCTCGCCGATCGAGGTCGCCGTGTTGCAGGCGATCACCAGCAGCTTCGCCTCGTCGTCGCCGAGCAGCCGCTCGGCGATCGCCCGGATCCGCTCCCGCAGCCTCTCCGGGTCGCGGGTCCCGTAGGGAAACATCGCCGTGTCGCCGAGATAGACGAAGTCCTCCTCGGGCAGCGAGACCAGGCACTCGTGGAGCACCGTGAGGCCGCCGACCCCGGAGTCGAACATCGCGATCGGGGCCGAGGAGTCGCCCTCGGGCGGGCCCGGTGGAGAAGGGCCCGCTATAGGAACGGTTTGTACGTCATGAAGAAGATCGTCACGACGACGACGATCCCGGCGAGGGTCCCGACCTGGCCGATCCGCTGCCCCAGCGCTTCGAACTCGTCGCTGAGCGTGTCCCCCGCCTCGAGGTCGCGCTCCGCCAGCGCCTTCGCCTCCCTGACCTTGGGCTGGAAGAAGCCGTGCTGGAGGCCGAAGAGGCCGATGATCGCGAGGAAGCCGACGCTGATGAAGGCGTCGCTCGCCTCGAATGCGCTGTCGGAGGCGATCAGCAGGTAGATCCCCGCGAGGAGGAGGACGATCATCCCCGGGTTGACGAGGTACTTGTCGCACTTCTGGACCCCGGCGAGGATCGCCGGGGTCGCCCGCGGGTAGGTCGGCGCGACCGAGAAGAAGAGGGCGTAGCCGAACGTCGGGCCGAAGGCGAGCACGACCGCGAGCACATGCAGGAAGAGTGCGAGCTTGTAGTCGACGCTGACGATGGACGCGGTTGGCATCACGCGAAACATATTCGACCCGGCGGCCGAGATCACCTTCTCGAGGAGAAGCGCCGCCCAGTCGCCCTCGAGGCGGCGGTCGCGCTCGGCGAGGCCCCAGAGGGCAAAGGCGGCCGCGATGTCGTCGAGCTCGGCAGGCAGGAGGCCGGAGAGGACGAGCGTGGTGGGCGACGGGGAAGGGCTCGTTCGAGCAACAGCGGGGAGGCTCGCCCGAGCCCTCCCCGTCGCCCGTCGGCGCTCATCTGTGCGGCCAGCTCGCGGAGGACGGGCGCGGTCATGTTGGCGACCGTCACGGGAGCGAGGTCGGGGAGCTCTCGCGCAGGTTGACGCAGCTCGAACTCGGCGGCCGACGCCGTTCATCGCCGCGTTGGCGCGTCGCGGCCTCGATCGCCGCCTGCTCGTGGTCGTAGCCGCGGACGGGGGCCCAGCCGAGCTTCGCCGCGGCGATCGCCAGCACCCCCGAGCCGGTTCCGAGATCGGTCAGCGGACCGCCGGCCTCCCCGGTCGCCTCCAGCTCGAGCAGGTACTCGAGGCAGAGACGGGTGGTCGGGTGGGCGCCGGTGCCGAAGGCGCGTCCCGGGTCGACGACGACGTCGACGGCGCCCTCACGCGACTCCTCCCAGGAGGGGCGCAGCCACAGCCTCTCGCCGATCAGCAGCGGTTTGTGGAAGTCCTGCCAACGGTCGGCCCAGTCGTCGGGGACCTCGGTGGCGAGGACCTCGACCAGGCCGTCGCCGGCCGCCGCCTCGAGCTCGCCGAGCTCCGGCAACTCGCCCTCGCCGCCGTAGATCGCGTACTCGACGTAGCCCGGGCCGTGCTCTTCCTCGACGCCGTTGGGAGCGAGCACGGTGACCTCGGCGAGGACGAGCTCGGCCTGCTCGGGCCGGCACCTGACCGCGAGGCGGATCAACCGAAGGCGCGGCGGACGCGCGAGAAGATGCTCTCCTCCTCGCCGCCGGAGGAGCGCAGGTTGCGGGGCTCGAGCGACTCGCCGAGCTTGCGCGCCAGCTCCTCCTGCTGCTCGGAGAGGCCGCTGGGGATGAGCACATGGACGACGATCACCATGTCGCCGGGAGGGCCGCCGTTGGCGCCGGGCATGCCGTTGCCGCGCAGCGCGTACTGGGTCCCGTGCTGGGTGCCCGAGGGCAGCTCGATCTCGCGCTCGCCCTCCTGGGTCGGGACCTTGATGCCGGCGCCGAGCATCGCGTCGATCGCCGTGATCTCGACCGAGTGGACGACGTCCTGGCCGCGGACGGGGCCGCGGGGCGGGCCGAAGCGGATCCCCTGGCCGCTGAAGAAGGCCTGGAAGATGTCGTCGATCGAGCCGAAGCCGGCGCCGGGCGCGAAGCCGTTGCCGCGCAGCCCTTCGTGCCCGTAGGCGTCGTAGGCGCGGCGCCGCTCCGGGTCGGAGAGCACCTCGTAGGCTTCCGCGGCCTCCTTGAACTTCTCCTCCGCCTCGGGGTCGTGGTCGTTGACGTCGGGGTGCAGCTCGCGGGCGAGACGGCGGAAGGCGGTCTTGACCTCGCCGCGATTCGCATCGCGCTCGACGCCGAGCACGTCGTAGTAGTCGCGCGGCATCGTCAGCTACCCGCCGTAGACCGTCTCGCAGTAGCGGGAGAGCTCGCGGGCAGCGCCGCGGACGGAGGCGATCGCCGTCGCGTAGTCCATCCGCAGCGGGCCGACGACGCCGACCGAGCCGAGGTTGCGATGGGCGAGGCCGTAGTTGGCGCCGACGACGCTGACCGAGCGCAGCTCGGGCTGCGGGTTCTCGCCGCCGATCCAGAGGAACACCGAGCGCTCCTCCAGCGCCGAGCGGAGGACGCCGAGGACGCTGGCCCGGCCCTCGAGCGCCGCCAGCAGCTCGTCGGCCCGGGGCAGGTCACCGAGCCTGGAGTCGGAGAGCAGCCGCGCGGCGCCGTCCATGTAGAGGGTCTCGCCGGCGCCGTCGTCGAGGGCCGTGAAGGTGGGGCCGAGAGTGGCCAGGAAGGACGCCTCGGTCGGCCCGAGCTCGGGATCGGCGAGGCGGTCGGCGATCATCCGCGCGCCGACGCTCATCCCGGCGAGCGACTCGTTGAGGTAGCTGGAGGCCCACTCGACGAGACCGGGGTCCACCGGGCCCTCGAAGTCGAAGACCTTCTTGGCGACGGCGCCGCTGGAGGCGATCGCGACGACCATCACCCGCGTCGGGCGCAGCCGCAGGACCTCCACCCGGTGGATCGTCGCGGCGATGCTCTCGGGGGGCGCGGTCGCCAGCGCCACGAGGTCGGTGACCTGCGCCAAGGCCGCCGTCGTCTCCCTCATCGCGTCGTCGACCTCGCGGCGCAGGCGCGAGCGGTCCGGCTCCACTCCCGCCTCGGCGGACGGCGCGCTCGGACTCGAGCAGCAGGTCGACGTAGCGGCGGTAGCCGGAATCGGTCGGCACGCGCCCGGCGGAGGTGTGCGGGTGGTTCAGGTAGCCGGCCGCCTCGAGCGCCGCCAGCTCCGAGCGCACCGTCGACGGCCCCCACTCGATCTCGGCCTTCTCGGCGATCTCCTTCGACCCCACAGGCTTCGCCGACACCAGGTAGGTGTCGACGACCAGCCGCAGAATCAGCTCTTGGCGCGAGGAAAGCATCCCTACATCTTAGGTTTCAGCTCAGCGCTGCTCGGGATCCTGCTCAGCGGTGCCGTCGGGAGGGGTTGGGTTGCCCTCCGAACGGCTTGTACTTTTTCGCCGGCGGCGACCTCGGACGGCCGCCTCCGAAGACGAAAAAGTTGAGAGAGGAGGGCAGCCCAACCCCTCCCCCGCACCGCTAAAGCTGGACTTCGGCCTCGGCGTTGCGGATCGTCTGGTTGTCGCCCTGGGCGGCCACCGTGTCGATCACCGCGCGGTCGCCGTCCACGGACTTGACCGTGCCGGTGACGACGATCTCCGTCTCAGGCGCGCCCATGCCGCGGAACTGAACCGAGAGCCGCTTGAGCGCGCCGGGGTCGCCGCCCGCCGCCTCGGTGTTCGCCCGCGCGACGAGGCCCATCATGTAGAGGCCGTGCAGGATCGTGTTCGGAAGCCCGACCGCCTTCGCGAACTCGGGGTCGATGTGGATCGGGTTGAAATCGCCCGAGGCCCCCGCATAGCGGTGCGGCAGGTACTTGTCGGGGGTGACGCGCAGCTCCTCGATCCGGTCTCCCTCGCTGAGCGTCATCTCATACCCCCCTGACGATGTTGGTCCAGGTCCCCTTGACGACCTGCCGGCCGTCCTGGTTGACCGAGTTGGTCTCGAACACGTAGAAGCCCTTGCCGTCTTTCTCGAAGATCTCCAGGCATTTGGCGGTGGTCGTGATCACGTCGCCCGAGCAGGCGGGCTCGCCCCACTCGAACTCCTGGCCGCCGTGCACCATGGCCGCGAAATTCATCCCGACCTCGTCGTCGAACATCGCCGGGCCCAGGGCCGGGGCGCTGTAGACGACGCAGAACATCGGCGGCGCGACCACGTCGCGGTAGCCGGCCCCCCTGGCCGCCTCGCGGTCGGTGTGAACGGGGTTGTCGAGGCCGACGACCCGAGCGTACTCGCCGATCTTCTCCTTGCCCACCTCGTAGGTCGTGGCGGGCCATTCCTTCCCGATTGCCTCAGTCTTGATCGCCATGAGCGGGCACCCTATCCGCTGCGGGCGGGTGGCGCGGGGGCGGGGCCCTCGCCCGCAGCTTGCGAGGACGAGGGCCCCGTCCCCGTGACAGGACCCGCCCGCTACTCGTCGATCTGGAGCACGGCGAGGAACGCCTCCTGGGGCACTTCGACGCGGCCCACCGCCTTCATCCGCTTCTTCCCGGCTTTCTGCTTCTTCAGCAGCTTGTTCTTGCGGGTCACGTCGCCGCCGTAGAGCTTCGCCGTGACGTCCTTGCGGACCGCCTTGACGGTCTCGCGGGCGAGGATGTTGGAGCCGATCGCCGCCTGCACCGGCACGTCGAACTGCTGACGGGGAATCGTCTTGCGCAACCGCTCGACCAGGCGCTTGCCCTGCTCGTAGGCGAATTCGCGGTGGACGATGATCGAGAGCGCGTCGACCTTGTCGCCGGCGAGCAGGATGTCGACCTTGGCGAGGTCGGAGGGACGGTTGCCGATCGGCTCGTAATCGAGCGAGGCGTAGCCGCGGGTCGAGGACTTGAGCAGGTCGAAGAAGTCGAGGACGATCTCCCCGAGCGGCATGTCGTAGCGGATCTGGACCCGCTGCGGGCTCAGGTAGCTCATGTCGACGTGGGTGCCGCGACGCGCCTGGCAGAGCTCCATCACGGCGCCGACCTGCTCGGAGGGGCAGATGATCGTGGCACGGATGTAGGGCTCTTCGATCGACTCGATGGTCCCCGGGTCGGGCAGGCCGGTCGGGCTGTGGACCTCGACCGTCTCGCCGTTGGTGAGATGGACCATGTAGCGCACGTTGGGCGTCGTCGACAGCAGTTCGAGGTCGTACTCGCGCTCCAGCCGCTCGCGCACGATCTCCATGTGCAGGAGGCCGAGGAAGCCACAGCGGAAGCCGAAGCCGAGCGCCTCGGAGGTCTCCGGCTCCCAGGAGAGGGCGGCGTCGTTGAGGGCCAGCTTCTCGAGCGCGTCGCGCAGGTCTTCGAAGCGGTCGGTGTCGATCGGGAAGAGGCCGCAGAAGACCATCGGGCGCACCTCGCGGTAGCCCTCCAGCGGGTCGGCCGCCGGTCGCTCGCGATCGGTCAGCGTGTCGCCGACGCGGAGCTTGGCGACATCCTTGATGCCGGTGATCAGGTAGCCGACGTCACCCGCCTCCATCCCGTCGACACCGGTCATCGCCGGGCGGAAGAATCCGAGGTCGTCGATGTCGGCCTCGGTGCCGTTCTGCATCGCGAGGATCGTCTGGTGCTTGTGGAAGGAGCCGTCGACCATCCGCACGTAGGCGATCACGCCCCGGTACTGGTCGAACTCGGAGTCGAAGATCAGCGCCCGTGGCGGCGCCTCGAGCACGCCCTTCGGCGGCGGGATGCGCTCGACGATCGCCTCGAGCACGTCGGGCACCCCCTCCCCGGTCTTGGCCGAGATCCAGACGGCTTCCTCGGGATCGCCGCCGAGCAGGTCGGCGATCTCCTGAGCCACCCGCTCGGGCTCGGCTCCGGGCAGGTCGACCTTGTTGATCACCGGGACCAGCTCGAGGCCGTTCTCGATCGCGAGGTAGGTGTTGGCGACGGTCTGCGCCTCGACGCCCTGGGCGGCGTCGACGACGAGCAGGGCGCCCTCGCAGGCTGCGAGGCTGCGCGAGACCTCGTAGGAGAAGTCGACGTGGCCGGGGGTGTCGATCAGGTGCAGGTGGTAGGCCTGCCCGTCGGCGGCCCTGTACTCGACCCGCACTGCCTGGGCCTTGATCGTGATCCCGCGCTCGCGCTCGAGGTCCATCGAGTCGAGCATCTGGGCCTGCATTTTCGTCGGGTCGACCGCCCCGGTGACCTCGAGGATGCGGTCGGCCAGGGTCGACTTGCCATGGTCGATGTGGGCAATAATCGAGAAATTGCGGATCTGGTCCATCGGGGACCGGGAAGTATGGCGTGTCGGCGCGCGGGTCCTGACGCGGTCGCGAGGGGGCCTGCGGGCGGGCCAAACCGGGTCCGTTCTCGGCCCCCTCGCGCCCACGCCACCCGGGCGAGACTCGCCCTCCGCAGGACGCCCGATCGACCAGATCCCGCGATCCTCAGCTCCTTAGCTCCTCAGCTGTTGAGGGGACGGATGCCGGTAGTCCTCAGCTCGGGCAGGTCGAGGGGTCGAGGGGGCCGTGGAGCTTGAAGACCTTGGTCGGTGGGACGGCGAGGACGACCTTGGAGTTCGGGCCTTCGGTCCAGCGGGCGGCGACCGGGTAGGGCGGCCGGCCTGGCTCGACACGGTCGTCGCTGGCGACGACGTAGTCGTAGTCGCCCTGGTTCAGGAGGCGGCGCCAGGCGCGGCAGGTCGAGGGCGCGACGAAGCCGCCGTGGGGGCGCCCTTCGCCGACGAACGCGACCCGGTTGGAGAGGTCGGTCCCGAAGAGCGGGTACTGACGCGTGCCGGTCGTCGCGATCCGCGCCCCGGAAATCGGGGTCGCCCATTCGAAGGCGGCGTTCAGTCCCGGCGTGGTGAAGGTCGGGTTCGCGTAGCGGTCGCGCAGGTACTGACGCTGGACGACGAAGCCGGCGACGACTGCTACCAGGACGGCGGCAATTCCCGCCACCAAGACCCAGCTACGCCCATCACCACGAGCGAGAGCGCACTTCTTGCCGCTATGCGGGAACAAGTGCGCTCTCGTGGCGGGGAACTCGGAGAGGGGGCTGCGGAACGGGGGGACGACGGGTAGCAGGGCCAGGCCGAGGACGAGCGCCGGGGCCAGGTAGCGGAGGCCGGACTCGAAGCCGCGGGGCATGCCATCCGGCCCGGAGGCGGAGGTCGGCGCCACGAGCCAGGCGAATGCGGCGGCGGCGGCGGCCAGGCCGACGACCCGGACGACGGGGCTCGAGCGGGGGCGCAGGCTGAGCGCGATGCCCGCGAAGGCGGCAGCGAGGAGGGCAGGCCAGATCAGCCAGAGGCCGTGGTGCAGGCCCGGGAGCAGCCAGTTCGACCAGACCGAGCCGTCGGCGAGGTAGCCGAGCACGCTGTGCTCTTCGCGGCCGCCGAGCGCCTGCTCCGGGGCGGGCAGGGAGATCGGCCCGAGGCTGTCGAACCAGGGCAGCGGGTTGCCGGTCTGGAGCAGGTTGCGGAGATACCAGTAGCCGCCCCCGGCGAGGGCCGCGAGGAGGCCGAGGCCGAGGCGCCGAACACGGGTCCCCGGAGCGGAGGCCACGGCCATGGCGACGACCATGACGACGGCCGGAAGGACGAAGTTGAGCTTGGTTCCTGCGGCCAGGCCGGCGGCCAGGGCGGCAAGCGCCAGCGCGCCGGCGGAGAGCGAGCCGGCGCCGCTCCGCTCGCCGCGCCCATCACCGGCGGGCCAGGCGTTGAGGACGATCGCCGCCGCCGCGAGCAGGAAGAAGATCCCGACGATGTCGTTGCGGGCCTCGCCGGCCTGGTCGGAGAGCGCCGGGACGCTGAGCGCGACCGCCCCGAGCGCAAGCGACCACGGCGCCACCCGGTACGGGCGCCCGATGCACCAGCAGGCGAGCAGGCAGCCGAGGAGCCAGCCGACGTTGAGCAGCGGCGAGAGCAGGTCGCGATCGAAGGCGTTCATGCCGATGGCGTGGATCAGCTCCGAATTGGCCGGGTAGAACCAGGCCAGGAACTGGGGGGCGATGTAGTGCAGGTCCCAGGTGTTGCCCGACTGGTGGAAGCCGGCCGCGAAGGGGCCGTGGTACCAGGTGCTGTCGAAGCCGGTCATGCCTGTGTCGAGGCGCAGGCGGACGCCGTTGGCGAAGTGGAGCAATGCGATCGCTGCGATGGCCAGGGCGATCAGGGTCGGGACGCGGGCGCCCCGGCCGCGGGTCCTGTCACCAGGCGGAGGGGGGCCTGCGGGCGGGCCAAACTGGGTCCGTTCTCGGCCCCCCTCCGCCTGGCGCCACCCGCGGAGGAGCGTCCACAGGGCCACGCCGGCAGCTGCGACCAGGAGCAGGTACGGCAGGGGCTCGAAAGCGCCGAAGGAGCCGAGCAGCTCGGCGGGCCAGATCAGGAGGGCGAGTGCCAGGACCGAGGTTGCCAGGAAGGCGGGGGCGCCTGAGAAGTCGGGGACCAGCCTTTGACGTGCTGCGGTCGCGCCCAGCCAGGCGAAGCCGACGAGCAGCAGGATCTCCGCGACGCCGAGCAGATAGCGGCCCAGGTCCAGCATCTAGCGGCGGCGCAGGAGGCGGACGATCTGCTCGAGCTCGGCGATCCGCATCAGCCTCGCCGCGGCCACGTAGACGAGGCCGCCCAGCCCCAGCGCGACCCCCAGCGAGACGACCTGGCCGCCGAGGCCTCGCCCGAGCGCGCCGTCGAGCACGTCCCAGACGCCGAAGCTGACCGCGGCGAGGGCGGCCGCGGCGAGCGAGATTCGGACCGCGCTGGAGAGCAGCGCCCCGAGCTCGAGGCCGTGCAGGATGCGGCGCAGGATCACGCACTGGGCGACGACGCTGGCGGTCGTGGCCAGCGCGGTGGAGGCGACGATGCCGCCCACTCCCAGGTGATAGAGGCCGAGCGCCGCGAGCGCGGTGACGGCCAGGTTGCCGGCCGCTATCGCGGTCGGGACCCAGGGCCGCTGGAGGCTGAAGAAGGTCCGGGTGAGGAGCAGGAAGAGGCCGTTGGTCGGCAGCGAGAAGGCGAACCAGAAGAGCGCGGTGGCGACGAGCGTCGTCTGCTCGGGAGTGAACTCCCCGCGCTGGTAGACGAGGCGGATCATCGGTTCGGAGAGGACCAGGACGGCGGCCGCGGCGGGGACGAGGATGAAGAGGATCTGGCGCATCCCGTTCGCCATCGTCGCCCGCAGGTTCTCGTGCTCCCCGCGCGAGGCGAATCGGGCCAGGGTCGGGAAGAGCACGGTCGCGATCGCCACCGAGAAGATTCCCTGCGGCAACTGATAGATGCGGAACGCCTTGTCGATCGCGGCCGGGCCCTCATGGCTGACGAGACTTCCGAAGAGGCTGTTGATCAGCAGGTTGAAGTTGATCAGGCCGAGGCTGAGGGTGACCGGCAGCATCAGCAGCAGAACCCGCCTGACATCCGGGTTGCGCCAGGCGAAGCTGAGCTCGAAGCGGAACGGGGTGTTGCGGAGGTCGAAGGCCGGAATCAGCAGCTGGACCAGGGTGCCGACGAGGATCCCGATCGCGTAGGCGTAGATCCGGTTCTGGCCGTGGAAGAGCGGCGCGACGAGGACGAGGACGAGGATGATCGTCACGTTCCAGAAGAAGGGCGCGATCGCGAAGGCCCCGAAACGGTCGTAGCTGTTGAGGATCCCGACCACTATCCCGCTCACCCCGAGCAGGATCAGGATCGGGAAGAGGACCTGAGAGAGGGTGACCGTGAGGTCGAGGAGAGAGCCCGAGAACCCGGGCGCGAAGAGCGGCATGATCAGCGGCGCCGCGAGGACGAAGATCGCCGTGATCGCACCCAGCACCAGGGTGACGAGGAGCAGGAGGGTCGAGGCGAGGCGGAATGCCTCGCGGTAGTTCTTGCGCTCCAGCTGCTCGGTGAAGACGGGGATGAAGGCCGGCTGCAGGGCCGCGTCGGCGAACAGGCTGCGGACCAGGTTGGGGACCTGGAAGGCGATCGTGAATGCCGACATCGGCCCGTTCACCCCGTAGTAGCTGGCGGCGAACACCTCGCGGACCAGGCCGGCAATCCGCGAGGCGGCGGTGGCGACCGAGAAGAAAGCTGTGGAGCGGGCGATCCGCCCTCCCCCCTGCGCCGGTGGCGGCTCGACAGTCGGTTCCTCCCCGGGATCGAAGGCCTCCGCGGCACGCAACGCAGCGTCGGCGGCGATCATCGCCTCCGTGCGGAACTCGTGACGATCTTCGTCGGGCTCCTCGCGGCCAGGTGTGTTGGGCGTCTCCAAACTGGTTTCTCAGTCGCTATAGTCGGCGGCCGCCGGGAGCCGGCTCGACGCCCGCTCAGGCACTGACTCAATGGCCAACATAGCCTCACAGAAGAAGCGGATACTGCGCAGCGAGCGCGAGCGCACCGAGAACCGGCTGATGACCAGCACGGTCAAGACGCACTTCCGCCGCCTTGAGAGCGCCGTCGAGTCGGGCGACGCCGAGACGATCGCCGGCGAGCACAAGGACCTCGTCTCGAAGATCGACAAGGCCGTCCAGAAGGGCGCCCTGCACAAGAACACCGGCGCTCGCAAGAAGTCCCGCGCCGCGCGTTTGGCGTCTTCCGCCGCCTCCTGAGGCGAGCAGCCAAGCAGAGCAAGGACACAGGGAGCGTGGCGTGCTCTGCACGCGAGCGACCGAGGACGCCGCTATGCGCCGGCTGCCCGCCTCAGCGCCAGAGTCAGGGCGAGCTCGTCGCCGTAGTCGGCGCCTCCCCGGCACCAGACCTCGAGGTCGGCGAGCGCTTCGGTGGCTCCCTCGAGATCGCCGCGACCCGAGCGGCGGATCCGCGAGGCGAGCGCGTAGACCAACCCGGTGACGTTCTCCCCCTGGGAGATCAGCCGCTCGGCGACCGCAAGCGCCTTCGCCGCGTCCTTCTCCTGGAGGGCGTCGGCGAGCGACCAGACGATCGCCTCGGAGGTGTCGGCGACCATCGCATCGAGGTCCTCGCGCGTCACCTCCCCCCCGTCTCCGGCCCACAGCGCCAGACGCGCAAGCTCGTTGCCGAGCCGCACCGGGTCGACTCCCATGCGCTCCACCAGGGCGACCGCGGCGGCGGGCTCCAGCGCGAAGCCGAGGCGGCCGGCGTCGGCGACGAGAGTGCGCGGCATCGCCCGGGCGTCGGGGGCCGCAAACCGGTGGACCTCGCCCCCTGCGGCGCGGACCGCCGCCTCGAGCTTCTCGGGCGCTTCGGCGCGCGCGATCAGGACCAGGGTGAGGTCGGGGGGAAGCTCGGCGAGAGCCGCGGCGACCGCTTCGAGCTGGCGCTCGCGCCAGCGCTCGACCCCGTCGGCGAGCAGGTGACGACGACCCCCGGTAAGCGACATCGACGGAAGCGAGCCGAGCAGCGCCTCGTGATCGGGCGCGCCGCGGCCCTCCGCCGCCTCGAAGACCTCGAGCGAGCCTGGCCCGGCGTCGGCTTCGGCGCGAGATTTGAGCCTGGCCCGAGTGGCGTCGATCTTGGCGCCGTCCGTGCCGGAGATCAGATAGAGCGGGCGCAGTTCCTCGGACATGGGCCGAGTCTAGTCGCGGCGCCCGGCGCTCAACCCGAGCCGACCGCGACGCGCCCGCCGCGGACCTCGAGCACGATCGCGCCGTCGCGGTCGGTGCGCAGGGTCGGGATGCCGTGCCCGGCAAGGGTCGCCAGGGTGGCCGCCGTCGGATGGCCGTAGGGATTGTCCTCGCCGACCGAGATCAGCGCCAGCCGCGGGCGGGAACGATCGAGCAGAGCGCCGAGGCCGGCGTCCTCGCTGCCGTGATGGGCCACCTTGAGGACGTCCACCGGGCCGACGTCGATCGGCGTCGACTCCGCCTCCGCGTCGGCGGTCAGAAGCATCGAGAAGCCGCCCCAGCGGGCGACCATCACCAGCGCCAGCCGGTTGGGGTCCTCGCCGGCATGGGGCCCGCCAAGCAACTCCGGCGGCGGCCAGACCACATCGAGGCGGAGGCGGCCGGATCGCAGCCGACCGCCGGCGGCGACCCGCAGCGGCCGCGCCCCGGCGGCCCTGGCCTCGGCCAGAGTTCGACGCGCGGCGATCGCGTAGGCGAACGAGCCGACCGGCACTTCGCCGAGGATTTCCTCGATCCCGCCGGCATGGTCGGACTGATCGTGGGTGAGGACGGCGGTGCCGAGGGCGCCGACTCCGGCATCCGCGAGTTGCGCCGCCAGCCCGTCTCCGGGCGGGCCGCCGTCGACGAGAACCGGCGGTGCCGCGGCCGGCTGGAAGAGGATCGCGTCGCCCTGGCCGACGTCGAGCATGGTCACCCGCAGCCCGGCAGGGGGCGTCGTCGCCGGCGGCGCGCCGGCGGCGACGACGACGCCGGTCGCGGTCGCGAGCAGCACCGCCCCGGTGGCCGCGATCGCGATCGCGGGCCGGCGCCGAGCCAGCGCCGCGGCGACGGCGATCGCCGCATAGGAGGCGACCAGCCCGCCGGGGCCGAGGCGCACATCGATCGAGGCCCAACCGGGCCTCGCGCAGCGGGCGGCGACCTCGGCGATGTAGGCGAGCAGCACGGCCGCAGGGGCATTGACCGCCTCGACCGGGAAGCCGGGCACCTGGCCCCCCGCCGCCGCCAGCATCCCCAGCCACATCGCCGGCGCAACCGCAGGCAGGACAAGGATGTTCGCGACCAGGGTCACGGTCGAGAGTTCGCCGAAGTGGAAGGCGATCAGCGGCGCGGTGGACAGGGACGCCGCCACGGTCAGCGCGGTCCCCTCCGCCAGGGCGGCGCCGAACGGCCCGCGCGTCCCGAGGCGCGCCCGAATCGAGGCGGCCAGCGGCGCCGCCATCGCGAGGATGCCGAGGACCGCGGCGAAGCTCAGCTGCCAGCCGATGTCGGCGGCGATTCCGGGGTCGATCGCGAGGGTGACGATCGCGGCGACCGCCAGTGCGTAGATGCGCGATGCGCGCCGCCCACCGAGCGTCGCGAGAAGGGCGAGTGCTCCCATCACCCCGGCGCGCTGAATCGAAGGCCCGGCGCCGGCCAGGGGCACGTAGACGGCGATCAGGCCCAGGATCCAGACGAGCCGCGCCCGCAACGGCATCCCGAGCAGGGCAAGGAGGGGCATCGCGAGAAGGGCGAGCAGGGCGACGTTCTGCCCCGACACGGCCAGCAGGTGACTGAGGCCGGCCCGGCGGAAGTCTTCCCTGGTCTGCGGGTCGATCTCATCGTCCTCGCCGAGCACGAACCCCCGCGCGAGCTGCGCCTCGCGCGACGGCATGCCCCTGACCAGAGCTGCGTCGGCCCGGCCGCGAACCTCGCCTGCGTGGGCGAGCGTCAGGGCGACGGCGGCGATCGCGCCGAGCCCGATCGCGATCGCAGTCCCGGGAACCGCCCTCGGCCGCACACCCGCCTCAGGGTTGGAGGCGGTCGCGCAGGGCCTTCATCGTCGTCGGGCCGATCCCGGAGACGTCGTCGAGCTGGTCGATCGAGGAGAGCCCGCCGTGCGCGTCGCGAAACTCGATGATGTCGCCGGCGGTCACCGGGCCGATCCCGTCGATCGTTTCGAGCTGCTCGGCCGTGGCGCTGCCGAGGCCGATCGGCCCCTCTTCGGCGGGGGCGCCCGGAACCGCGGTGCCGCCCGCGGCAGCCCGCAGCGGAACCGCGACCTGCTGGCCGTCGCTGAGCCTGGCGGCGAGGTTGATCGCATCCAGCTCGGCAGCGCCGGTCGCGCCGCCGGCGCGCGAGACGGCGTCGTCCACGCGGGCGCCCGCGGGCAGGCTGTAGACGCCGGGGCGGTGCACCGCCCCGGTCACGTCGACGACGACGCCGGGCCCGCCGCCGGTGACGCTGAAACCGGTCGGGGCACCCCCCGCCGGGCTCGCCGCCGGTGAGCTGCTGCCCGAGGCATATGAGGTCCCGCCACCCTCGGCTCGGATGGCCCGCGCCCCGACCAGCAGCAGGGCGACCGCCACCGCCCCGTAGACCAGCACCTGCGATCTGCTCAGCTTCGGCATTCTGCCCAGACTGCCCGCCGCCGGCGCACGCGTGGCGCGCCCAATCAAACGATTCGACTGAGAAAGCCCCTAGACGTCTTCGTCGTCGTCGTAGCCGGCCAGATCGGCGGCCAGCTGGCCGCGATAGAGCTCGGTGACGGCCACCGGAGGCGACTGCACGGAGACGCAGGCGAGCTCGCCGTCACCACCGTTGGCGATCGAGTGGTCGGTCGCCGGCGAGACGAGGATCAGGTCGCCCTCGCTGACCTCCTGGGTGTCCCCCGCCACCGACATCGTGCCGGCGCCGCGGACGACGACGTAGACCTGCTCGGCCTCCTCGTGGGAGCGCAGCTCCTGCTCGGCACCGGCCGGGACCTCGAGCCAGGTCACCGACATGTTGCGCGAGCCAAGCTCACCCGCGTCCATGAGGACGTGCGAGCGAAGGCGGTGCCACTCCTCCACGGGGGCGTCTGCAAGGCGCCTGACGAGCATCGGGCGGCTTTGTACCAGATATCGGCTCGCCGACCGGGAAAGGTCAGCGGACCACGAGGTTGACCAGCTTGCCGGGAACGACGATCTCCTTGACGATCTCCTTGCCCTCCAGGCGGCGGCTGACGCTCTCGCTGGCCCTGGCCAGCTCCAGCAACTCGTCCTCGGAGGCATCCGCAGCGACCTCGATCCGGTCGCGGAGCTTGCCGTTCACCTGGACGACCAGAGTCACCGTCTCGCTGACCAGCATCGCCGGGTCGGCCTTCGGCCAGGGCTCCTCCCAGACCCGGCCACCGTGCAGCCGCTCCCAGACCTCGGCGCCGAGATGGGGGGCGAAGGGGAAGATCAGCGAGGCGGCGGTCGTCGCCGCAAAGCGCAGCGCCGCCTGCCCGTCCGCCCCGGCGAAGAGGTCGTCCTTGAGCCGGTAGGCGTCGTTGACGAGCTCCATCACCGCCGCGATCACGGTGTTGAACTGGAAGCCGCGCTCGAAGTCGCGCGTCACCTTGTCGATCGCCCAGTGCGCCTTGCCGACCAGGTCGCTGACCTCGGCGCTCTCCGAGGACCCCGTGTCGGCATTCGTCGCCCTCTCCTCGATCTCCTCGCAGAGGCGCCAGAGCCGAGTCAGAAAGCGGCTCACCCCCTCGACGCCCTCGTCGGACCAGTCGCCGCCGCGCTCCGGCGGGCCCATGAAGCAGATGTAGGTGCGGGCGGTGTCGGCGCCGTGGCGCTCGACGTACTCCGACGGCGCCACCGTGTTGCCCTTCGACTTCGACATCTTCGCTCCGTCGCGGGTGATCATCCCCTGCGCGAAGAGGTTGGCGAACGGCTCCTGCACCTCCAGGTGGCCGAGGTCGGCGAGCGCCTTGGTGAAGAAGCGCGCGTACATCAGGTGCAGGATCGCGTGCTCGACGCCGCCGATGTACTGGTCGACCGGCAGCCAGTGGTCGGCCGCCGCCCGGTCCCAGGCCGCGTCACCGTTGCGCGGGTCGAGGTAGCGGATGAAGTACCAGGAGGAGTCGACGAAGGTGTCCATCGTGTCGGTCTCGCGACGGGCGGGGCCGCCACAGGCCGGGCATTTGGTGGACACCCAGTCCTCGGCCGCGGCGAGCGGGCTCTTTCCCTGCGGCGAGTAGTCGTCGATCTCCGGCAGCTCGACCGGCAACTGCTCGTCGGGGACGGGGACGATCCCGCACCCCTCGCAGTAGACGATTGGGATCGGCGCTCCCCAGTAGCGCTGGCGCGAGACCAGCCAGTCGCGCAGCCGGTAGTTGACCGCCGCCTCGCCGCGGCCCTCGGACGCGAGCCAGGCGACGATCTCCTCATACGCCTCGCGATTGCCCTTGCCGTCGAAGCGACCGGAGCCGGTCATCGCCCCGTCGCCGGGGTAGGGCAGGCCCTGTTCGTCGCGCGCCGCCTCGGGGTCCTCCCCCTCGATCACCCGCCTGATCGGCAGGTCGAAGGCCTGGGCGAACTCGTGGTCGCGTGAGTCGTGGGCGGGCACCGCCATGATCGCCCCGGTCCCGTACTCCATCAGCACGTAGTCGGCGACGAACATCGGGATCTCCTCGCCGTTGACCGGGTTGACGACGCTGCGGCCCAGGGGCACGCCGGTCTTCGGCCGGTCCTCGTCGCCGCGGTCCTCGGAGGGCTCGCGGGCGACCTGGTTGACGTACTCGCGGACCGCCTCCTCGGCCGGGGTGCCGGCGACCAGCCGCTCCAGCTCGGGATGCTCGGGGGCGAGGACGAAGAAGGTGGCGCCGAAGAGGGTGTCGGGGCGGGTCGTGAAGACCGGGAAGTCGAGGTCGAGCTCCCCTTCTTGACAACGGAAGACGACCTCGGCCCCCTCGGAGCGGCCGATCCAGTTGCGCTGCATCGTGATCACGTGCTCGGGCCAGGACTCGAGGCGGTCGAAGTCGGCGAGCAGGCGCTCGGCGTAGTCGGTGATCCTGAAGAACCACTGCTCGAGCTTTTTCTGCACCACCGGGGTGCCGCAGCGCTCGCAGCGCCCGTCGACCACCTGCTCGTTGGCGAGCACGGTGGCGTCCTTCGGACACCACTGGACCGGCGCCTCCGTGCGGTAGGCAAGGCCCCTCTCGAAGAGGCGCAGGAAGATCCACTGGGTCCAGCGGTAGTACTCGGGTGTGTGGGTGCCGATCTCCCGCGACCAGTCGATCGAGATCCCCCACTCGCGAAACTGGCGGCGGAAGGACTCGATCGAGCGCTCGGTCGCCTCGCGGGGCGGCTCGCCGGTCTTGATCGCGTTGTTCTCGGCGGGGAGCCCGAAGGCGTCGTAGCCCATCGGGTGGATCACCTCGTAGCCGTGCCGGCGACGGAAATGGGCGATCGCGTCGCCGACGGCATAGGTCTTGAGATGGCCGACGTGCGGCTCCCCCGAGGGATAGGGCAGCATCTCCAGCACGTAGGACTTCGGCTTCGAGGAGTCGAAGCCGGGCTGCCCGGGATTGGGAACCTCCCAGGTCTTCTCCTCGGCCCAGACCGCCTGCCACTTCGCCTCGATCGCCTTCGCGTCGTATCCCGCCATTCCCTGATCCTACGAAGGGAAGCGCCCGGCCCGCGGCGCCACCACCAAAACACGAAAGCGCATTTCTTCCCGCATAGCGGGCATTAGTGCGCTTTCGTCGCCTCAGGGGGCGGAGCGGTGGCCCTCGGTCCTACGACGCCCACATGTCGAGCTTGTTTTCGATCCCCGAGGACAGGGCGTCGAGGATGTGCGGCCAGACGTAGACCTCGATGATCGCCGCGGCGATCAATATGGGGATCGCGATCAGGACGGTGACGAGGGTCGCGGCGAGGAGCTGGTTCCACTCGCCGCGGCGGCTGGCGATCAGCCAGGCGGCGAGCGGTAGGAACAGCGCCGTCAGCTCGGGCAGGGCATGAGGCAGGACGCTGAGGATCAGGGCGCCGTGGGAGATGCCGAGCTGGTAGGAGATCGTCGAGCCCTGGAAGCCGAGATAGAGCGCCTGGGTGCAGAGCGAGAAGAGCGTCACCGCGCAGACGAAGAGGATCGCCAGCTCGCCGGCCTTGACGTGGACCCAGCGCGAGATCCCGGTGCGCTGAGCCGCGGCGATCGGCATCGAGGCGCCGGCGATGAAGCCGGCGACGCAGGCGGTCCCGTGCAGGGCGAGGACGAGCGAGTTGCGCCAGAGGATCGGCAGCAGGTCATGCGGCTCCGACGGTTCGGTGAGGCCGGGCAGGTGGATCGGGGTAATGTCCGGCGAGAGCAGGCCCGAGACGAGCCAGACGGCCGCGAGCAGGGTCATGGCTATCGCCAGACTGAGCGCAGCCCAGGCACCGAGCACGGACCCCGGCCGGTCGTTCCAGAGCGCGATGGTCTCGCGGGTGTCCCGCATCCCGTGCGAGAAGACGCGCTCGTTGGTGGCACTCATCCCTGACTCATCGGCATCCGCGAACGCCGATCTGAGCGGCGAGAGGCGTGGTTCAGACGAAGCGCTCGACGAAATCGAGGGCGGTCTGGGCGACCTCGCGCCAGCCGCTGTCGATCGTCAGCGCGTGGCCGCGGTTCGGGATCTCGACGATCTCGGTAACGGCCTCGTTGCGCTTCTGTTTCTTGTAGGCGGCGTTGGCGATCGCCCAAGGGACGGTGTGGTCCTTCTCGCCGTTGATGATCAGCATCGGCCCGCGCTTGGGGTTCCTGCTGTCGGCCCGTGCCTCGGTGAAGGGGTTGAGGTTCGCATTCGCCATCTGCATCAGGGCGACGCCCGGGGCGGCCACGTGGAACTCCTCGTAGAGCGCCTTCGCCTCCTCGTCGTCGAGCGCGTTCGCCCAGCCGTACTTGAACTGGTCGAGGGTGAGGGTGACCGCGCGGCCCCGGTTGAGCGGGTTGAGGAGGACGGGGGCCGCCGATTTGAGCGACGAGAACGGCAGCGGCAGCACGCCGCGGAAGGGGCCGGGGTCGACCGGGACGGAGGCCGCCACGATCCCGCGGCCGGCGATCATGAAGGTCAGGAGGCCGCCCGTCGAGTGGCCGATGACCACGGGCTTCCTGTCGAGCTTGCCGATGATCTCCGCGGTGTGGTCGGCGATCTGGCCGAGCTTCTTCTTGGCGAAGACGTCGGGGTCGGCGCGTGCCTCCTCGACCGTCTCGGGGTCGTCGGGCCAGGACGGGGTCAGCGCCGCGTACCCGGCCTCTTCGAAGAACCCGGCCCAGGGGTCCCAGCTGCTCGGCAGCAGCCAGAGCCCGTGGATGAAGACCACCGGCACCCGGCCGGAGGCGTTCGCCTTCTCGACCTGCTGGGCCTCGCGGTCGGTGATCTCGGTCATCTGGCGGCGATCGTACGCGAGTCGGCTAGGGCTTGCTCTGCACCGCCACGCAGGTGACGGGGATGTCGGCGACACTGTCGTCGGCGACGCACTCGATGTGAACCGCGAAGCCATTTTCGAGCGAGATAGCGGTCATTTCGAGATAGTCCTTGTTTTCCGCGGCCCCGCTGTTGTTGACGGGCCAGTTGATGCCGCCTTCGCCGAAGTACTCGACCGTTTCCTCAAACGTCGGCGTGCGGATGTGGAGGATCATGCGCTTGGAGGAATCGGGGTGCCGGAGCTGCACAAGCCCGGCGCTGCCGGGTTTGTTGGGGGCGCGCGGTGTCCTGACGGTGAAGTCGATCTCGGGGAAGTAGAAGAAGTCCTGGTCGGTCCCGGTTTCGGGATCGGTCTCGAACGGGCCCCGTACTTCGATCTGGCTTGCCTTGGCGAAGGCATCGGGGCCGAGCCCGCCAAGCGTCGCCGACGTCTGCGCCGATTGGGCCGCCGTGGCGCTGTTTGCCGTGCCGGCGCTGAGCGCCGTGGCCGCGCTCTTCGCGGTTTCCGCCGTGCCGGCGGAGTCGGCACGGGTCGCGCTGGGGACCGTTCCGAGGCCGGACTCGTTCACCTGCTTGCCGGCGATCGTGTCCTTTTTCAGCTTCTTGCCGGCGATCGTGCCGTTCTTGATCAACCTGCCATTGATCGCGGTGGCGGCATAGGCGGTTCCTCCCAATGCCACGAACAGCGCCACGAGGGCGATGGCGTTGTGGCGCGCCCAGGTGACGGCTGCGTTTCGCATGATTCCTTCCGATCGGGTCCGACGAGCGTAGGGCTTCCGCCGGGATCCCGAATTAACCCGGGATCGGAAGTGGGGAGACGATGGAGCTGAGGGGGCTCGAACCCCTGACCTTCGCGCTGCCAGCGCGACGCTCTTCCAGCTGAGCTACAGCCCCGGGAGAGACGGATTCTAGCCGGACCGCGGCGAACGATTCAGGCGGCGCGGTGCTCGGGGTCGTCGTCGTCGACGTCGAGGACGAGGTTGTCGTCGGCGGCGTGGCGGACGCGAAACTCCATCGAGGAGTGCTCTTCGAGCTGGCGCAGCAGGTCGATCGGCTCATCGAGGTTCATCGAGAGCGTCGCCCGGCCCTCGGAGAACCGCTGAATCGAGATCTCCGAAGCGCCCAGCCGGCCGATCGCGTCCTCGATGCCGACGAGCTGGGAATAGTCGCCGAGCGGGCCGATCTCGACCTGGATCCTGCCCGCGAACGTCTCCTGTGAGACATCGCCGATTCCGGCAAAGTTTTCCGACCGGCCGTTGGCGCGCGGGGTCTCCTCCGCGTCGGAGAGCTCCTGGACGCGCCGGCCGACCTCAACCGCCTCGCGCAGCGCTTTCATCCGGATCCGGGTCGCCTGCCCCCTGGCCTGTGCCTCGATTTCCTGGAGGCGGGCGCTGACCGAGTCGAGCGAGGCGATGCTGCGATCGTGCCTTTCATTGGCCTGCCGGAGTTGTTCGTTCAAACCGCGGATCTCACGCTCGCGCTCGATCACCATGCCGGAGAGGGAGGAGAGCTCTTCCTCGACCGCAGCTTTCGCCAACAGCTCCCTGTTGAGGTCGGCGATGCGGGCGTCCTTGGTGGAGATCTGGCGGTCCCGTGCTGAAATTGCCGCGTCCACTTGGGGACGACGGTAGCCCAGGAAGGCCCTCTGGAAGCTACCCATGCGCGGCACCGTAGAGGTGCCTTCGGACGTCAACCGGCGACGATCGCGGTTTCCAGCCGCGGAGCCTCGCGCCAGAGGTCCTCGAGCTGGTAGCGCTGCCTGGCGTCCTCCGTGAAGACGTGCATCACGGCGTCGAGGAAGTCGACCACGATCCACCCGGCAGCGCCCTCGCCGTCGGTGCCGGCGGGCAGCAGGCCGTCCTCGTTCTTCAGCCTCAGCTTGACCTCGTCGCCGATTGCCTTCGCCTGGCGCTCGTTGCGCGCCGTGCAGATCGCGAGGTAGTCCGTATAGGAGACGAGCCTGCGCATGTCGAGGACGACGATCTCGGTCGCCCCCTTTGCGTCGGCGATCTCGGCCAGCCTCCGGGCCAGCCCCCCGGAGTCGAACTCGCCCGTCCGCTCGCCCTTCGCCGGCCGGCCGGGGGCTCACGAGTAGACGCCCTTCTCTTCGATGAAGCGGGCGACGGACTCGGGGACCAGGTAGCGCAGGGGCCGGCCGGCGGCCGCCCGCTCGCGCACCGCCGAGGAGGAGACGCCGAACTGCGGCATCTCGAGCATCGTCGCCTGCCCGCCGGCGCCGAGGCTTTTCATCACCGCGGCGACGTCGGCGTCCGAGATGCCCGAGCGACGGGCGACGGCGATCCGGGCCAACTCGACGACCCGCTCCGGCGCCCGCCAGCTCTCGAGCCCGACGGCAGCGTCCGCCCCCATCACGAACACGAGCTCGGTATTGCCTCTTTCGCCAGCAAGCAGCTCCAAGGTCTCATACGTATAGGACGGCCCCTCGCGGTCGATCTCCAGAGAGGAAACCGAGAAGCGGGCGTCGTCGGCGGCCGCCAGCCGCGTCATCGCGGCCCGCTGCTCGCGGCCCGGGTCGTCGGCGATCCGCTTGTGAGGCGCCTCGCCGGTCGGCATCAGCACGACCTCGTCGAGGCCGAGCTGCCAGAGCGCCTCCTGGGCCAGCGCCAGGTGCCCCAGGTGGGGCGGGTTGAAGGCCGAGCCGAGGACGCCTATCCCGCCGCCGGCGGACGGCTCACTCACGCACTTGCCCGTCGCCGCGGACGACGTACTTGTAGGTCGTCAGCTCGCGCAGGCCGATCGGCCCGCGGGCATGGAGCTTCTGGGTCGAGTTGCCGATCTCGGCCCCCATCCCGAACTCGAAGCCGTCGGTGAAGCGGGTGGAGGCGTTCGTGTAGACGACGGCGGCGTCGACCGCGGCCGTGAAGCGCTCTGCCGCCTCGGCATCGCTCGTGACGATCGCCTCCGAGTGGCGGGTGCCGAAGCGGTTGACATGGTCGATCGCCTCCTCCAACGAGTCGACGACGGCGACGGCGAGCTTCAGGTCGAGGAACTCGGTCGCCCAATCCTCCTCGCTCGCCTTGCCGATCGCCATGCCCCCGGCGGCCGCCCGCACCCGCTCGTCGCCGACCAGCTCGACTCCGGCTTCGGCGAGGTCGGCGAGAGCGGCCGGCAGGAAGCCCTCGGCCACGGCGGAATCGACGAGCAGGGTCTCCGCTGCGTTGCAGACACCGGGCCTCTGGGCCTTGGCGTTGACGGCGATCCGGCGTGCCATCTCGAGGTCGGCGCCGGCGTGGACGTAAACATGGCAGTTGCCGGCCGCCGCGTAGATGACCGGCACCGTGGCTACATCGGAAAGAGCCGCCTTCAACCCCTCGCCGCCGCGCGGGATCAGCAGGTCGACGAGCCGCTCCTGGGTGGCGAGCTCGGCGAGGGCCTCGCGGCCGCCGCCGGCGAGCAGCTGGACAGCGTCCTCCGGCAGCCCGGCCTCGGCCAGGGCCTCGCGAACGACGGCCGCCAGCGCTCCGTTGGAGCGCTCGGCGTAGCTGGAGCCGCGCAGGACGATCGCGTTGCCACTCTCGATCGTCAACGCCGCGCAGTCGATCGTGACGTTGGGACGGGCCTCGTAGACGACGGCGACAACGCCGAGCGGCACCCGCACCTTGCGCAGCTCGAGGCCGCTCTCCAGGGTGCGGCGCTCGAGCTCCTCGCCGATCGGGTCCTCGAGCGAGGCGACGGCCCTGACCCCACCGGCCATCGCCGCGATCCGCTCCTCGCTGAGCGTCAGGCGATCGCGAAGGGCCGCCGTCAGCCCCGCGGCTCGCTCGTCGGCGAGGTCTGCGGCATTCGCCTCGAGGATCTGCCCGCTGCGCTCGCCGAGCAGCCGCGCGGTCGCCTCGAGCGCCGCGTCCTTCGCCTCGGTGGAAGCACTGCCCAACACGAGCGCGGCGCGCTTCGCTGCTTCGCAGTGCTCAGTGACCGTTTTGGTCGCAATCGCCATGACGGCTAAGGGTAGCTATGAGGGTCGGGGCACCTCCCCAAAACGCTCGGCGGGAGCCTCGCTTGAGTGTTTTGGGGAGATGCCCCGACCCCCTCAAAGCAACACGAAGCGGTCGCGGTGGATGACCTCATCGGCCGCGTGTGGGAGCAGCTCGCGGACCTGTGTGCTCTTCATCCCTCGCACACGCCCGAGCTCTGCTGAGGAAAGCTCGGTGACTCCCTTGCCGATGACCGCGCCGTTCGCGACAACCTCGATCGCGTCGCCGGCGTCGAAATCTCCCTCTATCGCCACCACGCCGACCGGCAAGCAGGCTCGAGCCCCGCTCGCGCAGGACCTTTGCTGCACCCTCGTCGACGACCACTCGGCCCCGCGCCGGCTTCGCGTGCTTGACCCAGAGCTTGAAGCTCGAATCGGTGGTTTCCTGCGCGGCGAAGCGGGTCCCGACGGTACCGCCGGAAGCGGCCTTCCTCAGCGTCCCGGCCGTCGTCCCGTTGCAGATCGCCGCCGGGATCCCCGCCTCGCTCGCCATCTCGGCGGCGGCGACCTTGCTGCGCATGCCGCCGGAGCCGAAGGCCGAGGTGCGGTCGCCGATCTCCATCCCCTCGAGCTCGGAAAAGTCGCCGACCGACTCGACCAGGGAGGCCTCCGGATCGGCCTGCGGGTCGCCGGTGAAGACGCCGTCGACGTCGGTGAGCAGGACGAGCAGGCGGGCGTCGAGCAGGATCGCCACCTGGGCGGCGAGGAAGTCGTTGTCGCCGAAGGTGATCTCGTCGGTCGCCGTCGTGTCGTTCTCGTTGACGACCGGGACGACTCCCCACTCGATCAACCGACGCAGGGTCTGGCGCGCGTTCAGGTAGTTGGTCCGGGCGGCGATGTCGGCGGCGGTCAACAGCACCTGCGCGGAGCGGGTCCCGCCGCCCGCCAGGCGCTGCTCATAGGCCCTGAAGAGATCGCCCTGGCCGACCGCGGACGCTGCCTGCAGCTCGTCCATCGCCCGCGGGCGAACCGCCAGGCCCATCAGGCGCATGCCGCGCGCGATCGCGCCCGAGGTGACCATCACGACCCGCTCGCCGCCCTGCTCGAGCTCGGCGACCTGCTCGCAGACGGCGTCGAGCACGTCGGCGCGCAGCTCGCCGTCGTCGGCGGCGACGATCGAGGAACCGAGCTTGACGACGAGGGTCATGGCCGCCCCAGTGTAGGAGCAGGATTCGAGGGCCGATGCTCAGCCCTCGCCGAGAGCGGCGACCAGCTCGGTCCTCTTCGTCAGGTCGAGCTTCTGGAAGACATGACGGAGGTGGCGTCTCCACCGTCTTCGGGGTCACGGTCAGCGCCTGGGCGACCTCGCGGTTCGTCATCCCCTGCGAGGCCAGCGACGCGACGCGCAGCTCGCTCGGAGTGAGCGACTCGACCCCCGTGCGGACGACGCTTCGCGGCCGGGCGCCGGCCGCCGCCAGCTCGGTGCGCGCCCGCTCCTCGAGCAGCGCCGCACCGCAGCGATGGGCGATCTCGAGCCCCTCGGCGAGCGGCTCGCGCGCTTCCTTGCGGTGGTTGGCACGGCGCAGCGCGGCGCCGAGCTCGATCAGCGACTCGGCGTGCTGCAGCCGTGCGCGGGTCGAGGCGAGCAGCTCCGCCGAGCGGCGCAGCAGCTCGACTCGCCTCGGGACCGCCGCCGACGGCACCGCTCAGCCTCAGGGCGACCCCGATGCCCCTCGGACCCCCGGCTCGTTCGGCCTGCTCGAGGCACTCGGCGGCGACTCGCCCTGCCTCCTCGTCCTGGCCAAGCGCCGCCAGCGAGCGGGCCAGGCCGGGGCGACACCCCTGCGCCTCGGGATTGAGCCACGGGATCCAGGCGAGCCGCCCGTCCGCGGCGCGGAAGTCATCGCATGCCTCGGCGTGGCGGGAGAGCGCCTGCAGGGCCTCGCCGCGCCCGACAAGAGCGGCTGCGCCGGGGATCCCGGGCGGCACGCCGCCGATCTCGTCGGCGAAGCGGTCGACCAGGGCGATCGCCGCCTCGGCCTCGCCGCGAGCCGTCATCGCTCTCGCCGCCGCCCCCAGCCAACTCATCAACGGGGTCACGAACTTCGCCTCGACCGAGATCCTCAGTGCCGTCTCCGCATCGGCCTGGGCCTCGGAGAGCTCGCCGTCGAGCAGCCGGCAGTAGGCGCGCGTGCCGTAGACACCGGTGACCCCGGAGAGCGTCCCGCGTGCTTCGGACCCGACGAGCAGGTTCGGGAACTGGGTGAGCACAAGGTCGCCGCGGTCGGCGAGCGAGAGGGCGAGCAGGGGCGGGTTGCCCGGATACCCGACCCTCGCGTCGGACCTCTGGACATCCGCGTCGGAGCCCATCCTCTCGACCAACCTCGGCACCTCGCCCATCGGACCCATCCCGAGCGCGTAGAGGAGCGCCGCCTGGCCGAGGATCGCCCGGCCCTCGACGAGGTCGGTCGCCACCTCCTCCTCCGGCCCCGGCAGGTAGCGCTCCGGCAGCCGCTCGAACCCCCCAAGGGTCGCCAGCAGAATGTGAAGGCGGAGGTTGATCCCGAGGCGGTCGGTGAGATCGGGGTTCTCCTCGAGCGCCCCGCGCAGGATCGCTTCCGCCTCGGCGTGGCGGGCGCGAAACATCAGCGAGTTGGAGAGCACGGCGGCGACCTCGGCGCGTTCCTCGCGGCTCTCGGCGGTCTCGTGGACCTGGCGCAGGACCCCGATCCCCTCCTCGTCGTCCCCGCGCAGCAGGGCGAGGCCGAGCTCGCGCTGGACCGCGATCCGCTCGGCCGCCGGCGGCGGCTCCTCGAGCGCCCGCCGCAGGTAGCCGACCGCGGCTTCGGGGGCGCCGCGGCCGATCGCCGAGGCGGCCGCCTCGCGCAGCTCGGCGACGACCCACTCGTCCGCCATCGGCTCAGCCAGCAGGAGGTGGGCGGCGACGGTGTCGAGGTCGGCGCCCTCCTCGTCGAGCAGGCGGGCCGCCCGGGCGTTGGCCGACCGCCGGGCCCTCTCCCCCATATCGGTGAGCACGGCCTCGCGGACCAGCGGGATGGGCGAAGGCGAGCGAAGGGCCGTCCGAGAACAGCGCGGCGGCAACCAGCCTCGCGCCCGCCTCGTTCGCCTCCTCGACCGTGAGCCCGCTCATCCTGCGAGACGAGGCGCACCTCGGCCCGCGGCTCGAGGATCGGCGACCGTCCTCGCGACCTCGGTCTCGAGCGTCGCCGAGCCGGGCGAGCCGGGCGAGGATCGCGGTCGAGGCGCCGGCGGCGGCCAGTCGTGCCAGGCGCTCGGAGCTCTCGTCCCCGAATTCCAGGCCCTCGTCGGCCAGCGCCCGGAACAGCTCGGCGAGCAGGAACGGGTTGCCGCCGGTCGCCTCCCGGCAGGCCTGGGCGAACTCCTCGGTCGGAGTCCGGCCGGCCTCCTCGGCGAGCGCCGCGACCGCGGGCACGCTCAACGGCGTCGGCCGTATGACCCGGGCGCGGGGCTCGCTGCGGAGCTCGTCGATCATTTTCGTCCACCCCTCGCAGTCGCCCACCCTGACGGTGAGGGCGAGCCCCGCCCGCATGCCCTCCAGGCGCCGGCCGATATAGGTGAGCGCCCGCAGCGAGGCGGCGTCCGCCCACTGGGCGTCGTCGACGGCGATCAGCAGCGGGCGCGACTCGGCCAGCTCCGCCGCCAGCCAGTAGAGGCCGTGCTGGATGCTGAATGAGTCCTCGGCCCCGCTGCCCGCGAAGGCCGGGGCCGCCATCGCGGCGCTGCCCGCCAGCCCGAGGTCCGCTCCGGCCGCGGTCGAGGACGGGCTCGAAGAGCTGGCGGACGACGCCGTAGGGGAAGTCGCGCTCGTACTCTCCGCCGCGCGCTCGCAGCACCCGGAAGCCGCTCGCCTCGGCACTCCCGATCCCCTCGGCGAGCAAAGCGGTCTTGCCCGCCCCGGCCTCGCCTTCGATGACCAGCGGGCCCGCTTCGCCTGCCGCCGCCGCGCGCAGTGACGACTCGATCGCGGAAAGCTCCGAATCCCTCTCCAGCAGTGTCGTCGGCGGCTCGTTCACCCTGCCGCCGATCCTACGCCGCAAAGGAATCCTCAAGCGATCAGTGCCACGTTCCCAACCCCGGGGGTCGCGGCCAGGACGAGGGCGAGCGCCAGTGCCAGGATCGCCTCGTCGCCCCCGGAGCCCGCCTCCTCGACCAGTCCCGCGATCCGCGGGTCGAGGTCCCGGCCCGTGCCGCCGGAGCCGACCTCGGTCGCCGCCGCCGCCAGCCCGAGGAGGTTGGCGGGGTCGCCGCCGCCCAGCATGCAGCCGCCGGCCGCCGCGAGCAGCGCCATGACCCGCTCCTCGGTCGGTGAGCACGACGTCGCCCTGGGGCCGGGTGCGGGCCCGGCGTCGATCGGCGCGGCGCCGGAGAGCAGCGCCTCCAGCTGCGCCCCCATGACCAGCTCGATCGCATCCGCGCGGAGAGGCCGGCGTGGCGGGCGCTGCGCAGGGTGAACGCCGTTCCCAGCCCGACGTCCATGTACGGGGCGTCGGTGCCGAAGAGGATCCGCCCCGGTGGGACGAGCGCGAACAGCGCCCGCAGGTCCGCGGGGTTCCACCAGGCCGTGTCGAAGTAGATGTTGGGGTGGTCGGGCAGCTCGCGCCAGAGCCAGGAGAGGTCGGAGATGCCGGCGTGGGCGAGGACGATCGGCGCCCGGCGGTGGCGCCGGGCCAAATCGGTGAGGGTCTCTCCAAAGGAGCCGACCCCTGCGCCGGCGTGAATCAGGACCGGCGCCGCCGCCTCTGCGGCGGCGGCGAAGATCCCGTCGACGTTCGGGTGCTCGAGCCTGAAGTCCTCGCCGCGCGGGTGCAGCTTGATCCCGCGGGCGCCCGCCGCCAGCGCGTCGGTGGCCTCGCGCACGCCGCTGAGGTGCGGGTCGAGCCGCGCGAACGGCACCAGGACCTCGGGGTGGCGGGCGGCCTCCTCGACGACCCGGCGGTTCTCCTCCTCGTAGCCGCCCTCGACGCAGAACGGGAAGATCGCCGAGCGGCCGCCGAGGGCGCCGACGTCCCGCGCCTGCTCCTCGCAGGTCCGGGTCGAGCCGTCGAGGTCGGCGCCGGTGTGCGAGTGGACGTCGAACAGGGGCAGCTCGCCGGCCCCGAGCGCCGCGAGCTCCGCGGCGATCGACTCGGCGACGCTCAACGTGCGCTTGCCCGATCGGCGGCCGCGTCGCGTTCGACCTCCCGCCGCATCATCTCGTCAATGCCGGGCGGGTAGAGCAGGGCCATCTGCGAGGCGGCGCCGAAGGCGCCGATCACCCCGAGGCCGGCGCGCCGGCGGCGCGAGCGATCGGTGCGGTTGCCGTTTCCGTGAGTGTGGTGAGACCGCTGAGATTGAGCATGGGCCGATACTCGCCCCCATCGCCCCCCTTCGCATCAGGGCACCACCCTGAACTTTGATTGAGCGAATACCCTTGGGCGAGAGCAAGGCTGACGGCTGGGAGGCTCGCAGTGAAGTTCGAACCCGGAAGCGAAGCACCGCCGACCGAGTACGACGTCGTCGTCGTCGGCGCCAGCATCGCCGGATGCACCGCCGCCACCTTCCTCGGCCGCCAGGGGGCCCGCGTCGCACTGGTCGAGAGCCACAGCGACCCTAGGTTCTTCAAGCGCATGTGCACCCACGCATTTCATGCGAGCACCTGGCCGACGTTCGAGCGCCTGGGGCTTCTCGAGGCGGTCGAGGGGGCCGGCGCGCGTCAGGGCGGGCTCAACATATGGAGCCGTTACGGGTGGATTTCGCCGACCCGTGCCTACGCCGAGCAGCTCGACCACGACGCCCACAACATCAATATCCGTCGCGAGACCCTCGACCCGATGCTGCGCGAGACGGCTGCGGAAACCGACGGGGTCGAGTTGATCCTCGGCAACACCGTCACCGAGGTCCTTCGCGACGGGGACCGGGTGAGCGGTGTGGTCGCCGGGGACCGCGACGGCTCCGTGCGCGAGCTGCGGGCGCGGCTCGTGGTCGCCGCCGACGGCCGCGACTCGAGCGTCGCGCGTCTCGCCGGACAGAGGACGAAGGTGAGGCCCAACAACCGCTTCTGCTTCATGGCCTACTACCGGGACACGCCGCTGGCCACGGGGCCCGGCAGCCAGGTCTGGTTCTCCGATCCGGACATGACCTACGCCTTTCCGACCGACGACGAATTGACCCTGCTCGTCTGCGTGCCCCACAAGGATCGCCTGGCCGAGTTCAAGGCCGACCCCGAGGCGGCGATGGCCCGCGCCTACGCGCAGCTGCCGGAGGCACCGCGCGTCGATCCCTCAAAGCGGGTCGGCAAGGTGCTCGGCAAGCTCGACGCCCCAAACGAAACGCGAGGGCCGATCGGCCAGGGCGTGGCCTTCATCGGCGACGCGGCGACCGCGGCGGACCCGGTCTGGGGCGCCGGCTGCGGCTGGGCGATGCAGAGCGCCGAGTGGCTGGCGCAGGAGGCGGGCCCCGCCCTCCGCGAGAGCGGAGACCTGGACCGTGCCCTGAGCAGGTACGCGCGCCGGCACCGCAAGGCGGTGAACGGCCACAACCGCATCTACACGATCTTCTCGCGTGCACGTCGCCTCACTCCGCCCCAGAAGCTGGCCTTCAGGGCGGCGGCGAGAGACGACGTCCTGGCCGGGCGAATGGCGCTGTTCGGCGAGCGCTGGATCGGCCCCCGGCGGCTGCTGACGCCGAGCACGGCCGCCCGCATCGTGCGCGCGAACCTTCCCGGCTCGCGACCGAACGGCCTGCGCAGAAATCCGGTCGAGCGGCCCGAGGCGCTGCCGCAGCCTTGAAGCACGCCGACGCCGACCTCGGCGACGTCCGCCTGCACTACGTCGAAGCCGGCGAGGGACCGCTGGTCATCCTCCTGCACGGATTCCCCGAGGCCTGGTTCGGCTGGGAGCGCCAGATGCCGATGCTGGCGGAGGCCGGCTACCGGGTCGTCGCGCCGGACATGCGCGGCTACAACCTCTCCGACCGCCCGCGAGGCTGGCGCAACTACGAGCGCTCACGCCTTGCCGGCGACGTCGCCGGCCTGATCCGTCATCTCGGCGCCGCGAAGGCGCACGTCGTCGGCCACGACTGGGGCGGCGTCGTCGCCTGGTACACCGCGACCGACCGACCGGACGTGGTCGACCGGCTGGTCGTCCTCGACGCTCCCAACCCCCGCTCGCTGGCCACCGGGATGCGGAACCCGAGACAGCTGCTCAAGTCCTGGTACGTCTTCTTCTTCCAGATCCCCCGGCTGCCGGAGGCAATCCTGCGGGCGGGGCGCTGGCGGGCGATGCGCAGGCAGATCGAGAAGGACGCCCGGCCGGGCGCCTTCTCGACGGCGGACCTCGATCGCTACCTCGAGGCCTGGTCGCAGCCGGGGGCGATAACCGCGCAGCTCAACTATTACCGCGCGGCGATGCGGCGACTGGTTCGCGTGGCCGGAAGCAGGAACAACCCACCGATAGAGGCCCCGACGATGGTGATCTGGGGCGCGAACGACAACTACGTTCTGCCCGGAGCAGGCGAACCAGGACCACGGCGGCGTCCGCAACCTCGAACGGGTCGAGATCCTTCCCGCCGCCTCGCATTGGGTCCAGCACGACGAGCCCGAGCGGGTCGGGCAGCTCCTCACCGAGTTCCTCGGCGAAGGCTGAGCGGATCCGCTCAGGGGTGCAGCTCGAACTCGTGCTCGCCGACTCGAACGTCGTCGCCCGCTTCGAAGCCGGCTGCGCGTAGGGCGGCGACGACGCCAATCTCGTTGAGGCGGCTCTCGAGGTAGGCGAGCGCCTCTTCGTTGGCGAGGTCGTGGCGCTCGAAGAGCAGCTCGACTCCGCGGCCGAGAACGCGGAAGCCGCCATCGGGCTCCCGCTCCACCGAGTAGCCGCCCTCTCCGACCGGGCGGTAGACGCGGTGCTCGGCCTCGAACTCGGCAGCGGGGGCGGTCTCGGTGGCGCGAGGCGCCGGCTCGACGTCCTCCGGGACCCCGGCGAGGATCGCCTGGCGCAGCTCCTCGAGCCCCTCGCCGGTCGCCGAGGAGACGGCGAGGACGTCGACGGCGTCGGCTCCCAGGCCCTGCCGCCACTCGCGGATCGCCATGCCGACGTCGTCTGGCGGCAGCAGGTCGCTCTTCGAGAGCGCAATCAGCTGCGGCAGCCGGTCGAGCCCGGCGCCGTAGGTCGAGAGCTCGGCCCGCACCGACTCGTAGTTCGACCTCGGGTCGCCCTCGAGCGGTGCGAGGTCGACCAGGTGGACGAGCATCGCGCAACGCTCGACGTGGGCGAGAAACTCGTGGCCGAGGCCGGCGCCCTCGGCCGCTCCCTCGATCAACCCGGGGATGTCGGCCAGGACGGCCTGGCGATCCTCGCCCTCGATCACGCCCAGGGCAGGAGAGATGGTCGTGAACGGATAGTCGGCGACCTTCGGAGCAGCCCGCGTCAGGCGGCCGAGCAGCGACGACTTGCCCGCGTTGGGCTGGCCGATCAGACCGGCGTCGGCGAGCAGCTTCAGTCGCAGCTCGATCCAGCCGTCCTCGCCGCCCGTCCCCCGCTCGGCGAAGCGCGGGGCCTGGCGGGTCGAGTTGGCGAAGCGCTTGTTGCCATGGCCGCCGCGGCCGCCGTGGGCGACGACGGCGCGCTGCCCCGGCTCCAGCAGGTCGAGCGAGGCGCCGTCGGTCGAGCGTCCCTGCGTCCCGGGCGGCACCGGGATCTCGCGGTCCTCCCCCCGCGCCCCATGGCGGTTGGAGCCTTCGCCGTGGCTCCCGCGGCCGGCACGGAAGTGCTTGCTGCCGGTCTGCGCCCCGAGGTCACGCCGCGACGGGTCGCAGACCAGCACCACGTCCCCGCCGTGCCCGCCATCGCCCCCGTCGGGCCCGCCCCTCGGCACATGCGCCTCACGTCGGAAGCTCACGCAGCCGTTGCCCCCGGCCCCGCCTTCGACAAATATCTTCGCCCTGTCATACATGCTCAAGGGAGAGTAGTGACGCCGTCGTGAGCGCAGTTATTCCCGCTATGCGGGCATAACTGCGCTCTCACGCGACAGAAGCTCGCGGGAGTGGCACCGACCTCGCCTCGGGCGCACCGCGGCGACCTCGAGGACGAGGACGGTCGGAGCTGCGAAGGGCTCGGGGTTTTTCGCCAGGCCGCCCGCGGACGCTACCCCGAAGACGAAAAAGTCGAGAGAGGAGAGGCGCCCGACCCCTTCCCCGCTAGTCCTGGACGACCGAAATCGTCCGACCCCTGCGCGCCTGCTTGAACTCGACGGTCCCTTCGGCTGTCGCGAAGATCGTGTGATCGCGGCCGAGGCCGGTGCCCTCGCCGGGCCAGAAGCGTGTTCCGCGCTGGCGGACGATGATCTCGCCGCCGCTCACCCGCTGGCCGGCGAACACCTTCACCCCGAGCATCTTCGGGTTCGAGTCCCGCCCGTTGCGGCTCGAGCCGAGGCCTTTCTTATGCGCCATCTCCGGCCTCCTTTTTCACAGCGGGCTTTTTCTCGCAGTGGGTTTTAGGCTTTCTCCGCGGCCTGCTTTGGTTTGGCAGCTGATTTGGGTTGATGATGCTTTGGGCTTCGCGGCGCCGCCCATCTTCAGGTCGGTCACCTCAAGCCTGGTCAGCTCGGAGCGGTGGCCGGCGCGGCGACGGTAGCCCTTCTTCGGCTTGTATTTGAAGACCTTGATCTTGGGCCCGCGCAGGTGCTCGGCAACGGTCGCCTCCACCCTCACCTTCTCCAACTCCTTGGGCTCGGCAACGACCTCTTTGTCGCGGAACATGACCGGCCGCAGGGCGACCTTGTCGCCCTCCTCGGCATCGAGGCGATCGACGAGGAGGGCGGTGCCCTTCTCGACCCTGTACTGCTTGCCTCCGCTCTCTACGACTGCGTACATGCTCATTCGTCCTTGCTCTGTGTTGAGCCCGACCGATCACGACCGCCTCGGCGGCCACGACGGCTACTGCGCGAGGCGCTGGATTCTAGCTGGCCCTCGCCGCCCTCGCCGTTCCCGTCGCCTTTGCCGGCCCCGTTGCCGCTCTCGCCGCCCAACAGGGAGGCGACGGCGGCCGCCCTCGCGACCTCCTCGATCCGCACCAGCTTGCGCTCGCCGACGTAGCGGCCGGCGCCGCTGACGCTGACGATGTAGGAGTCGACGCGGGCGACGGCGTCGTCGGCGTTGTACATGTGCGGCTCCTCGATCTTGACCAGGACCTCCTCGCCGACCTTGAAGGGAAGCGCCCGCGCCTCGATCTCCGCGCGGGTGCCGGACTCGGTCACCTGGAAGGTCTCGATCGGGAGCGCGTCACCGCCCTCGAAGTGGAACTGCTTGCCGGTTTCCGCCTCGAGCTCGGCCAGGCCGCTGTCGGGGTCGATCAACTCGGCGGCGACCTTCGGGTTGACGCGGACGAGGAAGGCCTCCTCCTCGGAGGCGGCGACCGCGTCGCGGAGGGTGCGCAGCCCTTCCAGCGCAACCGTCTCGGCGGAGAGCACGACGCCCTCCCCCTCGCAGGTCGGGCAGGGCGCGGTGAGGATCTCGCGGACGCCGTCGGTGATGTTCTGCCTGCGTCATCTCGACCAGGCCGAGCGGCGAGACCTCGACCACATAGCTCTTCGACTTGTCGGCGTCGAGCGCTTTGCGCAGCGTTTTCAGGACTTTGTCGCGGTTCCTGGCCCGCGCCATGTCGATGAAGTCGATGACGATGATGCCGCCGATGTCGCGCAGGCGAAGCTGCCTGACGACCTCGTCGGCGGCCTCGGTGTTGACCCGGGTGATCGTCTCCTCCAGACCGCCCTTGCCGCGGCCGGTGAAGCTGCCGCTGTTGACGTCGATCACGGTCAGGGCCTCGGCGTAGTCGATGATCAGGTAGCCGCCGGAGGGCAGGTCGACCCGGCGGCTGAGGGTCGACTCGATCTCCTTGTCGATCGCCCATTTCTCGAACAGCGGCTTTTTGCCCTTGTAGAGCTCGACGCCGTCGACCAGCTCCGGCGCGGTGCGCTGGAAGAAGCTGGTCACCCGCTCGAACTGCTTCTCGGAGTCGATGATCGCCGTCTCGAAGTCGCTGAGGAAGACGTCCCTCAGGACTCGCACCGGCAGATCGGCCTCCTGGAAGATCAGGTCGGGGGCGGCGGTCTGCTCGGCACGCCGCTCGAGCACGTCGTTGAGCTTGTGCAGGTACCCGATCTCCCGCACGAAGTCCGATTTTTTCGCCCCGTGCGCGGCGGTGCGCACGATCAGCCCACCCGGGCCCTTGTAGGTGCGGTCGACCATCTTGCGCAGCCGGTCGCGCTCGGATTCGGTCAGCCGCCGGCTGACGCCGACGCCGCTGCCCTGGGCTGCGTAGACCAGATAGCGGCCGGCGATCGAGACGTTCATCGAGAGCCGGGCGCCCTTGGTCTTGAGCGGGTCCTTGACCACCTGGACGATGATCTCCTGGCCCGACTTGATCAGCTCGTCGATGCGCTTGCCGCTGCCGCGACCCCGCTTCGGCGCCTGTTTGCCGTCCGGAGTGACGATCTCGTCGACGTGCAGGAAGCCGTTGCGCTCGAGGCCGATGTCGACGAAGGCGGCCTCCATGCCGGGCAGGACGTTGTCGACCTTGCCCTTGTAGATGTTGCCGACGATAGAGCGCCGGCCGCGCCGCTCGATGTAGAGCTCGGCCACGTCGGGCTTCTTGCCGCCTTTCGACTTCTGCTCGAGGACGGCCACACGTGTCTCGCCGCGATCGGCGGACACCAGAATTGTTTTTTTCATTGCTAGCTCAGTTCAGTAGGTACGCATCGCTCGGAGCCGCTCGATGAGGGCTCCAGGCGAGCCTGCCCTTCTGGCTGAGGCGCGCTTGCATGTGAACGCTCTGCAGGACACCGACCGCTAAGAAAGTCGCGACCACGGAGGAACCTCCGTAGCTCACGAGCGGCAGGGGAATCCCGGTGATCGGCATGATCCCGAGGTTCATTCCCACGTTTACGAAGACCTGGAACAGCAGCATGCCGGCGATTCCGCCGGCGACGAGCATTCCGTACGAGTTCTTCGAGAGCGTCACGATCCGCAGCGCCCGCCAGATCAGCAGGGCGTAAAGGGATAGGACTAAAGCGGCTCCCACGAATCCGTAGCGCTCGCCGATCACCGCGAAGATGAAGTCGGTGTGCCGCTCCGGAACGAAGTCGAGCCGTGTCTGGGTGGCCCGATCGCCTCGGCCGGACATCTCTCCGGCTCCGATGGCGGTCTTGGCCTGATTCTGCTGGTAGCCCGCGTCGCTGGGATCCGCGCTGGGGTTCAGGAAGGAGGTGAGCCTCTCTTGCTGATAGCCCTTGAGGACAGGTGTTCCCACTGCGGGAGCCACCACGAGGACCAATGCGATCAATGCGGCGAGAGCCGCGCCGATCACCGCGAAGTGCGTCCATGGGACGCCCCCCACGTACATCACGGCGAGCGTGATTGCCCCGAACACCAGAGAGGTGCCGAGGTCCGGCTGCAGGAATACGAGCGCAGCCGGTGCCAGGCCCAGACAGAGGTAGCGCACCGTGCGCTGCCTCGGCGAACCGCGCCTGGCTCCATCGATGACGAACCCGGCAAGCGCGAGAACTAACAGGAGCTTGCCGAGCTCCGATGGCTGAAAGCTGAAGAAGGGCAGGTCGAACGCGCGCCGTGAGCCGCGCGCCGCGAACCCGAATACGAAGACCAAAGAGATGCTTATGCATAGGAATGTGTAGATCCCGACCCGCAGCTCCCGAAATCGCGAATAGTCGACGCGAGCCAGGAGATACATGCCGACGATGCCTCCTACAGCGTAGATCGTTTGCCGGTCCGAGTAGTAACCGGGGTCGCCGGGGATGTCCTTCGAGGTCGTCTGAGCGAGCACGAAGACGCTGACCACGGCCAGCGCCGCGGCCGCGAAGGCGAGCGCCCCGTCCATGTAGGGAAGGCTGAGTCGCTCGGCGATCCCGGGGCGGACCGAGAACGGCTCCGGGCGCGACCGGCGGCTGCGAGTCGCGTAGCTCATCAGCCTCCCGTCCCTTCTTCTTCCTGGCCGGCCGATTGGTGCGAGAGCTGCTTCGCGAAGTAGGCGTCGAGGATCGTCTTCGCCGCCGGCGCCGCCGCTTCGGAGCCGAAGCCGCCTTCCTCCATCGTCACCACGGTGACGATCTTCGGGTTCGGGTAGGGGGCGAGGATCGCGTACCAGGACTGGTCCGCGTAGGGGGGGCGCTGGGCGGTGCCGGTCTTCCCGGCGACCTCGATCGGGTAGCCGCCGAAGATGTCGTAGGAGGTTCCGCTCGGGGTCTGGGCGGCATCGTGGAGGCCTTCGAGGATCTCCGCGCGATGGGTCGGGTCGATGTGGACGTGACGCTGCGGCCCAGGCTGGAATTCCCGCATCACCCGGCCGGCCGAGTCCTCGACCTCCTTGCCGACGTGCGGGGTGACGACGGTGCCGCCGTTGCCGAGGGTCGCGTAGGCGATCGCCATCTGCAGCGGGTTGGTCTGCAGGTCGCCCTGGCCGGTCGCGAGCTGGATGTTGTCGCCCGCCGACCAGGGCCGTCCTTCGGCTTCCCCTTCGGCGGCGAGCCTGTCGCGCCAGCGCTGGGTCGGCAGCAGCCCCTTGGCGGCGCCGGGCAGGTCGATCCCCGGGTCGCGCCCGATGCCGAGATTGTGGGCCCACTGCTGCAGGTAGCCCTTGTCCCACATCCGCAGGCCGAGGATGTAGAAGTAGACGTCGGAGGAGACTTCGAGGGCAGGGACCATGCTGACGGTGCCGTTGGCAGCTTCGCCGGCGTTGGTGAACGTCTGCCCGCCGACCGTCAGCTGGCCGGGGTCGTTGATCGGTTCGTCGACGGAGACGACGCCGTTTTCGAGCGCCGCGATCGCGGTGATGAGCTTGAAGGTCGAGCCCGTCGGGTAGAGGCCGGCGATCGCCCGGTTGGTGAGCGGCGCCGAGACCGGGTCGCGGTAGAGGGTGTTGACCTGGCTCTGGCTGATCGGCGGCGTGAGCACGGCCGGGTCAAAGGTCGGGAACGACGCCATGCCGAGGATTTCGCCGCTGTGGACGTTCATCGTCACGAACGCTCCGCGCAGGCCGACCGAAGCCAGCGCCGCTTCGCCCGCCGACTGCACGTTGCCGTCGATCGTCAGCCTGAGGCTGTCGCCGGGAACCGGCCGCTGGGACACGAGGCGAGCGCCGGCGGTCGGCTGGCCGAAGGCGTCGACCTGGATCCTGGTCACGCCCGGCTTGCCTCGCAGGAAGCGATCGTAGGTGTCCTCGACTCCATCCTGGCCGACCTGGTCGCCGGCCTCGAGGCCCCTGTAACGGTTTTCCTCGAGGTCTTCTCCGGTCACCTCGCCGACGTTGCCGAGAATGTGGGCCGCCATCGATTCGTGCGGGTAGCGACGCACGAATACCCGCTCGATGTCGACCCCGGGGAAGCGGTCCTTGTTCTCTTCCAGGTAGTAGACGAGGAAGCTGCCGACGTCCCGCCGCAGGGTGACCGGGACCCCTGGGGCGAGCTTCAGCTCTTCGTGCATCGTCCGCCGCAGCTTCGGCAGCGTCGTGTGGGTGAGAACCGCGAGCTGCTTGAGCTCCCGGCGCTTGCGCTTCTCGTCTTCGGGGAGCTTCTGGGCGCTGACCTGGAGCGCCAGGCTGACGCGGTTGGCGACGAGGATGTCGCCCTCGCGGTCGACGATGTTGCCGCGCGGGGCGCTGACCCTGAATTCGCGCGTGCGGTTGTTGTTGGCCTGGGCCAGGTATTCGTCGCCGTTGAGGATCTGCAGGAACCAGAGGCGGAAGAAGAGGACCCCGAACAGGGCCAGCGCGACGCCGCCCATGATCGCGATGCGCAGCGCCAGATTGCCGTTCATCTGGGGGCCGCGGTCGTCAGAGCGCAGGTACATACGCTAGGTCCCCAGCACCTTCGGCCGCCGGCGGCGCGCCGGCGGCTCCTCGACCAGCGCCGGCCGCAGGATGCGCCGCACCGCGAGGTAGATCGGCCAGCCGAGGAAGAACGCGTATATGGCCTTCAGCAGCATGTCTTTGACGATCAACAGGCTGACCGGAGAATCGATGCCCAGCATCACCTGCACGGCGCCGAAGCCGAGCTCGGCGAAGAGCGTCAGGCCCATGCACATGAGCGGCGGGACGAAGGCGCTGTCGATCTCGATTCGTTCGCGGAAGAGGCCCGCCAGGTAGCCGGTGCTGAGCAGGACCAGCGACGTCGCCCCCAGGGCCTCGACCAGCAGGCAGTCGACCAGCAGCCCGATCGAGAACCCGGCGACGGCGCCGGTCATGCTGCCGCCCAGCAGGCCCAGGGAGACGACCAGGGCGGGGAGCACGTCGGGGCTCGTGTGAAAGAGCGCCACCCGCGAGAAGAAGGAGAGCTGCAGGAGCACGCCGACGATCACGATCACTGCGAGGCGGACGAAGATCTTCGGGGTGACGATCATGGGCTCCCGCCCCTTTCCGGCCCCCCGGTAAGGACCTGGACGATGTCGAGGTCGGCGAGGTCGGCGTAGGGCCGCAGCCGCACCTGCTGGCTCGCCTCCTGCTCGACGATCGAGGCCCGCGTCACTTCGCCGACCGGCAGGTCGGGCGGGAACAGGGAGGAGAGACCCTCGGCCCGCCAGCCGGAGGTGACGACCGGCTGCCCGACGCCGATGTGCTCGGTCGCGTCGATGTAGTCGAGGATCAGGTCCTCGGGATCGCCGAGGTCCGGCCGGATCACGCCCTGGACGCCGCTCGGCACGACCTTTGCCGAGATCGCGCTGGCGTGGTCGGTGATCAGGGTCACCTGCGATGAGCCGCCCTCGACCGAGGCGACGCGCCCGACCAGGCCGTCGCCGCTCAGCACCGGGTCGTCGACGTGGACGCCGTCGCCGCTGCCGAGGTCGATCGTCACAGCCGAGTGCCAGACGGTCGGCGTGCGGGCGATCACCCGCCCGGTGACCTCCCTGTAGGACGATTCGGCGAGCGCCGGCCCGCGGTCGAGCTTGAGCAGCTTGCGCAGCTGTTCGTTTTCCTGGATCGCCACCCGGCCGCCGACGGCCAGCTTTCGGGTCTGGACCAGTTCCTCCTTGAGCTGGCTGTTTTCGCCGCGCGCGTCGAAGGTCTTGTCGAACCATCCGACCAGGTCGCGGGCGGGCTTCAGGGCGCGGTCGGCGACGTCCTGGAGCGGGCTGAAGATGGTGCTGACGCCGCGCTGAATGCCCGCCCGAGGTCTGCCCGTAGGTGATCGTCAGCAGCACGAAGGAGCTGATCACGAGAAGTGCGAGCACCGCCCGGCGGCGGCGTACTTGCTTTCGATACACGATTGGTTCTCAGGTTCGGTTCGCGCGGTGGATGGCCTCGAACTCCTCGAGAGAGACACCCGAGCCGACCGCTACGCAGGTCAGGGGTGACTCTGCCAGCTGGCAGGGCATTTGGCACTCGTCGCGGAGTCGTTGCTCCAGTCCTTGCAGCAGAGCGCCGCCTCCGGCAAGGGTAACGCCCCGGTCCATGATGTCCCCGGCGAGCTCGGGAGGAGTGCGATCGAGGGTGTCCTTGACGGCGTCGATTATGTGCCCGACCGTCTCGTCCAGGGCCTCGCGGACCTCCTCGGAGCTGAGCGTCAGGGTCTTCGGCAGTCCGGAGACGAGGTCGCGGCCGCGGATCTCGACATCGGCCGGCTCGGTCAGCGGCGACGCCGATCCGACTTCGAGCTTCACCTGCTCGGCGGTCTGCGAGCCGATCGCGAGTTTGTGGCGGTGCTTGCAGTGGCCGACGAGCGCCTCATCGAGCTCGTCGCCGCCGATTCTGATCGACCGCGAGACGACGATCCCCCCCATCGAGATCACCGCCACCTCGGTCGTGCCGCCGCCGATGTCGACGATCAGGGAGCCGGTCGGCTCGGCGACCGGGAGGCCGGCCCCGATCGCCGCCGCCATCGGCTCCTCGATCAGGTAGGCCTTGCGGGCGCCGGCAGAGAGGCAGGCCTCCTCGACGGCCCGCTTCTCGACGCCCGTGACCCCCGAGGGAACGCAGACGACGACGCGCGGCCGGGCGAAGCGGTTCGAGTGCACCTGCTTGATGAAGTGGCGCAACATCTGTTCGGTGACGTCGAAGTCCGCGATCACGCCGTCCTTGAGTGGACGGATGGCCGTGATCGTGCCCGGCGTGCGCCCGAGCATCCGCTTTGCTTCCGCCCCGACAGCGTGGACCTTGCCCGTCTGGGAGTCGATCGCGACGACCGAGGGCTCGGAAAGCACGATGCCCCGGCCGCGAACGTAGACGAGCGTGTTGGCCGTGCCCAGGTCGACCGCCATGTCGCGACCACCCAGGCCTCTCAGGTAGCCGATCAATCCCATATGTGATTCCCGTCGGATACCAGGGGCAAATCATCCCAAATTACGCAAGCCGGCAGGCGTGGCTCAGCCCCGCTGCAGCAGCTCTGGCACCAGCTCGGCGAGCAGACCGACCGGCAGGCCGACGACGTTGGAGACGCTGCCCTCGATCCGCTCGACCAGGGTCGAGCCGAGGGTCTGGATCGCGTAGCCGCCGGAGCGTCCCCGCCACTCGCCGAACTCGACGTAGCGCCGCTTCTCCTCCTCGCCCAGCTCGCGAAAGACGACCGTCGTCCGCTCGAGCCCGCTCAGCTCCTCGCCGTCGCGGAGGATCACCAGGCCGCTGAGGACCTCGTGCGCCCGGCCCGACATCCGGTCCAGGTACCCCCGCGCCTCCACCTCGTCGGCGGGCTTGCCCAGCACCTCGCCGTCGAGGACGACGTCGGTATCGCAGGCGATGACCAGCCCGGGCGGGCGGGCGGGGGCATCGGCGACCGCACGTGCCTTGCGAAGGGCGTTCTCGACCACGAGCCGCTCCGGGTCCCCGTCCGCAAGCTCCTCCACCCCCGGCACCACGACCTCGAACTCGACGCCGAGCTTGGTCAGCAACTCAGCTCGCTGCGGAGACCCAGAAGCCAGAGTGACCTTCAGAGCTACGTTCATCGTTCCGGACTGGCGACGGGGCGTCTGCCGAGCCTGGTCTTGCGACCGTGCTCAGGCGATCCGGAACCGGTCGGGGTGAAGCGTCTTGTGCTTTATCGCCGCTGCACAAACTCGGACGGCCCCTGCCGACGTTCCACGAAAAAGTTAAGCGGAACCCCTGCCGGCGCCGGCCGCGCTACGCGAGCTCGGGAAACCAGATCCCGATCTCGCGCTCCGCCGACTCATCCGAATCCGACCCGTGCACCATGTTGAACGTCACCTCGAGCGCGTAGTCGCCGCGGATCGAGCCGGGCGCGGCCTCGACCGGGTTCGTGGCGCCGATCAACTGGCGGGCGGCCGGGACCGCCTCGGGGCCCTCGAGGACGGCGGCCACCAGAGGCCCGCCGGTGATGAAGGAGACCAGCTCTCCGAAGAAGGGCTTCTCGGTGTGCTCGGCGTAGTGCTCGTTGGCGATCGCCTGGTCGGCCTGAATCTTCTTCAGGGCGACGATTCGCAGGCCCTTGCGCTCGAAGCGGGCGAGCACCTCTCCGGTCAGGGCGCGCTCGAAGGCGTCAGGCTTGACGAGGATCAGGGTCCGGCTCACGGCTTGTGCTCCTTTGCTGTCGTTTGGGGGTGCTTGGCGGCGCCTCCTGATCGGCGGCGCGCGTGGCCGGCTCTTTCTTCGGGGCGGACGCGGACGATTTTTTGCGGGGCTTTTTGGGCGCCTGTTTCGGGCGACTCTGCTCCGTGGCGCCCTCGGCGCGGGGCCTGGGCTCAGCCGGACGGCGCTCTCGCTTCTCGGGAGCGCGGCGCCGCGAGCGACCTTCGAGCGCCGACTCGCAGTAGGGGCAGATCGCCCAGCGCGGGTCGACCGGCTTGCCGCAGGACGGGCACGGATCCTTGAGCGAGTGCTGGCAGTTGGGACAGCGCAGGTAGTTCTTCTCGACCGGGTACTCGCAGTTCGGGCAGGAGAGCTCCGTGAGCTGGCGCACGCGCAGCTCAGCGGCCCGGATCTCGAGCTCCCGCTCGTGCGCGTCCTCGAGGAACTCCGGCGGGCGCAGGATCGCGTAGACGGCGGTGCCGATGTATGGGATGAAGGCGGCGATCGTCGCGCAGGCGACCAGAAACGGGTCCGAGACCCGACGCCGAGCGTCGAGGTACGTGTAGACGATCAGCGCCAGCCAGACGACGACCAGCATCAGGATGAAGAGCGTGACGACCAGATTGAGGCCGTTGTTGGTGATGTCGAAGATCGCGAGGAGCATGGCTGGGGAGGCGAGGGCCGGTCGGGCAGTCTACTTCGCCGCGCCGGCTTTGAAACCTGTCGGTCGCGGGAGACGGGGAAGTGTCGCGCTCAGAGGAACATGCTCCCGAACAGGTAGCCGATCCCGAAGAAGACGAGAATGACAGCGGCGACGATAGCCGCGACCAGCGCCATCATCGAGAGCAGTTCCGATCCGGCCCCTCTGTCCATGCCCTAATCGTCGCACAAGAGGTACTACGAAAGAGCTGCCCGGGCAGGTCCGAGAACGTAGTGCGAGCCGGTGACGAGCAGGGTCGCGGCCGGTGGCCCTGAGGCGAGGGCTCGGGCGCGGGCGATCGCGGCAGCGAAGTCCGGCTCCGCCTCGGCCGCCAGCCCCGCCGCCTCGCACAACCGCACCAGCTCCCCCGCCGCCGCCGAACGCCGACCGGCCGATCGAATCAAGCCCGGCTCGACCGATCGGCCGGTCGGCGGGCAGCTCGGTGCAGATCGCCCGGTCGAGAACTGGAGCCAGGGCGGCGATCATGCCCTCGGCGTCCTTTTCGGCGAGGATGGCGAGGACGGCGGTGACCGGCCGTCCGGCAGCGACCTCGGGCAGGGCCTCGGCCAGGGCGCGGGCGCCGTCGGGGTTGTGGGCGGCGTCGATGTAGGTAGGCGGGGCACCGGGGAGGCGCTCGAGGCGGCCGGGGACGGTCAGCGTCGCCGCGACCTCCGCCGCCAGCGCCGGGTCGAGCGGGCCGTCACCGCCGTCCCGACCGCGGAGAAAGGCCTCTGCCGCCGACATGGCGAGGGCGAGGTTGCGGCGTTGGAAGGCGCCGGCGGCTGCCAGCCGCACGTCCGCGCCGGGGTCCTCCGGGGCGAGGACGAGCTCGGCGCCGCGCTCGGCCGCGGTCTGCTCGGCCAGCGCCCGGATCTCGGGGCCGACGCGGCCGAGGACCAGCGTCGAGGAGTCGCGCAGGACGGCGAGCTTCTCGGCGGCGATCTCGAGCTCGGTCTCCCCCAGCCACCCGGTGTGGTCGAGGCCGATCGAGGTCAGCACGGTGACCCGCGAGGGGATCGTGTTGGTCGCGTCGAGCCGCCCGCCCAGCCCCGCCTCGATCACTGCAACCTGCACCCGGGCCGCTGCGAGGGCGAGGAAGGCGGCGGCGGTGGCGACCTCGAACTGGGTGACGGCCTCGCCTTCGGACAGAGTGCGGTTGACGCTCGCGGCCGCCTCGGCGGCGCGCTCGACCGCTGCCGCGAACTGCGACTCCCCGATCTCCTCGCCGCCGATCAGGACCCGTTCGGCCCAGCGCGACGGGTGTGGCGAGAGGCAGGCACCCGCTCTGAGGCCGTGCGCTTCGAGCAGCGCCGCGGTCATCCTCGTCACCGAGGACTTGCCGTTGGTGCCGACCACGTGGATCGAGGCGAAGCGGTGCTGCGGCATCCCCAACAGCGTGCACAGCTTGTGCATCCTCTCGAGCCCCAGCTTCCAGCCGATCGGCTCGAGCGATTCGAGGTATGCCTCCGGGTCTATTCCAGCTCCTCGAGCTCGGCGCGATGGCGCTCGAGCTTGCCGCGCTCCTCCTCGACGAGCTCGACCGGGGCCTTGGCGACGAAACCCTCGTTGGCGAGCTTGCGCTCGCCCCGCTCGACCTCCGAGCGCAGCTCCTCACGGCGCGCCTCGAGCCGGGCGGCGACCGCCGCAGCGTCGATGCGGTCCGATTCGAGCACCCTGACGGGACCGATCGCGGCAACCGGCTCGCCGTCGTCGTCGGTGAACTCGAAGCGGGCGAGGCGGCCGACGAACTCCTGGGGCTCGATCCCGTCGGCGCGGGCCGAGAGGGTGGTCGCGACCGGCACCTCGACCAGGTCGCGCCAGGCGCGCAACCGCCGGGTCAGCTCAATGCCGCCCTCGACGTCATCCTCGGCCGGGTCGTCGAACAGCGACTCGTCGGCCTCGGGAAAAGAGTGGACCGCGAGATGACCGGCCCGGCCCGGGTGGTAGGACCAGATCTCCTCGGTGACGAAGGGCATCATCGGGTGCAGGAGGGCGAGAACCCGCTCCAGCGCCCAGAGCAGGGTGGCCGAGACCTCGGCCTCACCCTCATAGAGCCGCGGCTTGACCATCTCCAGGTACCAGTCGCAGAGCTCTGACCAGAAGAAGGAGTAGGCCTCCTGGGAAGCGTGGGCGAAGTCGAAGGACTCGAGCTTCTCGGTGACCGAGGCGATCGTGTGCTCGAGCCGCGAGAGGATCCAGCGGTCCTCGACCGCGACAGGGTTTGGCGGCTCATCTTGCTGAAATTTGCAATTCAGCAGAATCAATCGCGAGGCGTTCCAGATCTTGTTCGTGAGGTCGCGGCCCTGCTCGACCTTGGCGTCGGAGTAGCGCACGTCCTGCGTCGAGGACATCGCCAGCAGGCCGAAGCGCAGGGCGTCGGCGCCGTGAACGTCGATCTCCTCGAGCGGGTCGATCCCGGTGCCGAGGCTCTTCGACATCCGCCGCCCGTCGCGGGCCTGGATCACCGAGTGCACGTAGACATCGCGAAAGGGGACGTCGCCGGCAAACTCGATCCCGGTCATGATCATCCGCGCCACCCAGAGAAAGAGGATCTCGCGGGCGGTGGTGAGGAAGCTGGTCGGGTAGAAGGCGCGCAGCTCGGGCGTGTCGTCGGGCCAGCCAAGCGTCGCGAAGGGCCAGATCGCCGAGCTGAACCAGGTGTCGAGCACGTCCTCCTCTTGGCGCAGCTCGCCGCCGCAGGCGCCGCAGCGCTCCGGAGCCTCTTCGGCGACGTAGGTCTCCTCGCAGGGGTCGCAGTACCAGACCGGGATCCGGTGGCCCCACCAGAGCTGGCGCGATACGCACCAGGGCCGGATTTCGCGCATCCAGTCGAGGTAGACCCGCTTCCACTGGGCGGGCGCGATCCGCACTTCGTCGCCTTCGACGACCTCGATCGCCGGCTTCGCCAGCTCGTCCATGCGGCAGAACCACTGCAGCGAGATCAGCGGCTCGATCCGCTCGCCGGAGCGGTGCGAGAAGGGGACCGAGTGGGTGTAGGGCTCCTCGGCGCGCAGCGCGCCCTGCTCGCGCAGGGCCTCGACGACGGCCTCCTGCGCCTCGGCGGCGGTGAGGCCGGCGAAGCCCTCCCCCGCCTCCTCCGTCATCCGCCCGTCGGGGCCGATCACGCCGATCTCCTCGAGCCCGTGCTGACGGCCGATCTCGAAGTCGTTGGGATCGTGGCCGGGGGTGATCTTCAGCGCGCCGGTGCCGAACTCGATGTCGACGTGCTGGTCGGCGATGATCGGCAGGAGGCGGCCGACCAGCGGCAGCACGCAGTGCTGCCCGACCAGGTCCGCGTAGCGCTCGTCCTCCGGGTTGACCGCCACCGCGGTGTCCGCCAGCATCGTCTCCGGGCGCACCGTGGCGACGGTGAGGACCCGGTCGGAGCCCTCAACCGGGTAGTCGATCGAGTAGAGCGTGTCCTCGACCTCGCGGTTCTCGACCTCGAGGTCGGAGATCGCCGAGTGCGAGCCGGGGTCCCAGTTGACCATGTAGTTGTCGCGGTAGATGTAGCCCTTGTCGAAGAGCTGCTTGAAGACGCGGTGGACAGCGCGCACGTAGCCCTCGTCGAGCGTGAAGCGCTCGCGCTCGTAATCGCAGGAGGCGCCGAGCCGCTTGTACTGCTCGACGATCCGCGACCCGTACTCCTCTTTCCACGCCCAGACCCGCTCGACGAAGGCATCGCGGCCGAGGTCCTGGCGTGAGGTCCCTTCGGCGCGCAGCTCTTTCTCGACCACGGCCTGGGTGGCGATCCCGGCATGGTCGGTGCCCAGGGTCCAGAGCGCATTGCGGCCGCGCATCCGGTTCATCCGCACGAGCGCGTCCTGCATCGAGCCGTTCAGCGCGTGGCCCATGTGCAGGGCGCCGGTCACGTTCGGCGGCGGGATCGCGACCGAGAAGTTCTCCTCCGGAGTGCCCGTCGCCTCGGGGTGAAAGTAGCCACCCTCCATCCATTCCGCAAACACCCGCGCCTCAACCTCCGCAGGGTCATAACGCGTCGTCTGCTCGAGCTTCTTCATGCGGTCGGCGAGCCATGGGCAGCCGAGTCTAGTAACGACTCAGCGGCCGATCCCGGCAGGGGTGGAGCGTCTTGTACTTTTTCGCCGCCGACCCATCGTCGACAGGCGCGAACGCAGCTCGAAAAAGTTAAGTGGAATCCCCGCCGGATGGGCTCTCAGGGCGTTGCTCGTCGAACTCGAAAAAGTTAAGCGAAACCCCTGCCGGGATCGCCCGCTACGCCGTTTCCTCGCCGAGCTCGTCCTCGGTCCGCCGGACCAATGTCCTGCTGGGCCGCCTCGGTGACCAGCGTCGGCCGGCGGCCCTTGGCGATCGTCTCCCTGGTGACGACGCACTTGGTGACGTCGCGCCGCGAGGGCAGCTCGAACTGGACGTCGAGCAGCGTCTCCTCGAGGATCGAGCGCAGGCCGCGGGCGCCGGTCTCGCGCTCCAGCGCCTTGTCGGCGATCGCCTCGAGGCTGTCCTCGGCAAAGACCAGCTCGATGTCGTCGAACTCGAAGAAGCGCTGGAACTGCTTGGTGAGCGCGTGCTTGGGCTCGGTCAGGATCGTGATCAGGTCGTCGCGGCTGAGCTGGTGGATCGCGGCGACGACCGGCAGGCGGCCGATGAACTCGGGGATCAGGCCGTATTCCATCAGGTCCTCGGGCAGGACCTTCTCGAACCACTCGCCGGTGTCCTTGTGCTCCCTGGAGGTGATCGCGGCGCCGAAGCCCATGCCGTTGTCGCCGACCCGGCGCTCGATCACCTTGTCGAGCTCGGCGAACGAGCCGCCGCAGACGAAGAGGATGTTCGTCGTGTCGATCGTCAGGAACTCCTGGTGGGGATGCTTGCGCCCGCCCTGCGGGGGCACTGACGCGGTCGTCCCCTCGAGGATCTTCAGCAGCGCCTGCTGCACGCCTTCGCCGGAGACGTCGCGGGTGATCGACGGGTTGTCGGCTTTGCGCGCGATCTTGTCGATCTCGTCGATGTAGATGATCCCGGTTTCGGCCTTTTTGACGTCGTAGTCGGCCGCCTGGATCAGCTTCAGGAGGATGTTCTCGACGTCCTCGCCGACGTAGCCCGCCTCGGTCAGCGCCGTCGCGTCGGCGATCGCGAAGGGGACGTTGAGGATCCGCGCCAGGGTCTGGGCGAGCAGCGTCTTGCCGCAGCCGGTCGGGCCGAGCAGCATGATGTTGGACTTCTGCAGCTCGACGTCGGTCTCGTCGGACTGGGCGATCTGGACGCGCTTGTAGTGGTTGTAGACGGCGACCGAGAGCGCCCGCTTGGCGGCGTCCTGGCCGACAACGTACTCCTCGAGGACTTCGTTGATCTCCTGCGGTTTGGGCAGGTTCTCGAGCTCGATCGCCGGCGTCGTGGTGAGCTCCTCGTCGATGATCTCGTTGCAGAGGTCGATGCACTCGTCGCAGATGTAGACGCCGGGGCCGGCGATCAGCTTCTTGACCTGGCGCTGCGACTTGCCGCAGAAGCTGCAGAGGAGCTGCTCGTTCGAGTCTGTGGGACGTGCCAGGGGGATCCCCTCCTTGCGGGGCGGTAGCGATTTGCCTACCGGCGTCGCGCTCCTAGCTTAGTCGGAGCCGCGTGCCGGCCGGGCGGGTGTGGGGTCGTTTTACGTCGCCCGGGCCACGGACCCTCCCCGTGCAATAACTTCGGCGTAGTGGACGTTCGCATCGAGAAGATCGAGGAGGAGCAGTTCGAGGCACTGCTGCCGATGATCGCCGCCTACCAGCGCTTCTACGAAGCCGGCGAGATCAGCGAGGACCGCAACCGCGACTTCTTCCGCCGCTTCATCGCCCCAAGCGAGGACGGGATGCTGATCGGAGCCTGGCGGGGCGAGCGGCTCGTCGGCTACGCCTGCCTCTACTGGCACTTCTCCTCGATCAGGGCGGTCGAGGCGATTCTGATGAACGACCTCTACGTCGACGAGCAGGGCGCGCGGAGAGGGGGTCGGCCGCGCCCTGATCGAGGCCGCCGCCGCGGTCGGCCGCGAACGCGGCTCCCCGATCCTCGAGTGGTCGACCGCGCCCGACAACCGCACGGCCCAGCGCCTCTACGACTCGACCGGGGCCGAGAGATCGACCTGGATCGAGTACGAGCTGCGGCTCGACCCGGACGCGTAGCGTCGGGCGACCGGATGGGATTCGCTTCGAACTCGGATCCGCCGCGAGGACCCCGTCGTCCTCGACCTCTATGCGGACTTCATCCGCGAGGCCGACGGGCCGCTCGACCCGGGCCTGATCGACATCGAGGCGGAAATCGCAGCCGGGCCGCCGCCCAACCTCGACCCGCCGGCGGGTGTCCTGCTGCTCGGCCGGGCGAACGGGGACCCGGCGGCGATCGGCGGCGTCCGCCACCTGGATGCCGACGTCGCCGAGGTGAAGAGCATGTACGTCGTTCCCGCCTACCGCGGCAGCGGCGTCGCCGGCCGGCTTCTCGACGAGCTGCAGGCGATCGCCCTGGAGCACGGCTGCCGCGCAACCCGGCTCGACACCTCCGCCTACCTGACCGCGGCCGTCGCCCTCTACCGGACGGCGGGCTACGCGGAGGTCGCCGACTACAACGGCAACGTCAAAGCCGATCTCTGGTTCGAACGGCCCCTCTAGCGTGGCCGGCGGTGACGAGGAGGTGCGAATCGCTCCATACGACCCGGACTGGCCGGCCTCTTTCGAGCGCGAGCGGGCCCTGCTCGAGGCCGCAATCGGCGCCTGGGCCGTGGGCGGCATCCACCATGTCGGCAGCACCGCGGTACCCGGCCTGGCAGCCAAGCCGATCGTCGACATCCTCGTCGGAGTCGAGGACCTCGCCAGCTCGCGAGCCTGTCTCGGCCCGCTCGCCGACCTCGACTACGTGTACGCGCCCTACCTCGCCGACGAGATGCACTGGCTCTGCAAGCCCGACCCGCGCCGCCGTACCCACCACCTGCACCTGATCCCCACCTCGGGCCGCCGCTACGCCGACGAGCTCGCCTTCCGGGACCAGCTGAGGGCCGACCCGGCGACCGCCGCGGCCTACGAGGAGCTGCAAGCGCGACCTGGCGGCGCGCTTCCCCGATGACCGCGAGGCCTACACCGAAGCCAAGTCGGAGTTCGTCCGCGGCGCGCTCGGCGACGCTCAGCTGTAGGCGTCCCAGCGATTCAGCGCCGGCTCGGGGTCGATCGGGTGGCCGTTCACGTGGATCTCGAAGTGGAGGTGACAGCCGACCGTGCGCGCGTTGCCCGTCTCGCCGACGACGCCGACCCGCTCACCGGTGAAGACGCGGTCGCCGCGGCCGACCGCCGCCGGCCGGCGCAGGTGCGCGTAGAAATAGCTGCGGTGCTCGCCCTCACCGTGGAGCAGCAGGTAGTTGCCGTAGAGCACCGGGTCATAGCCGGCCTTCCGCACCCTCCCGCCGCGCACAGCGAGGAGCGGCGTCCCGCAGGCGGCGACGACGTCAAACCCCTCATGGGTCCGCCCCCCATTGCGCGGCGCCCCGAACTCCCCGATCGCCCCCCGCGTCCAATGCGCCCCCGCAACCGGAAACACATGCCCATAGAACTCCGTCCCCCCGCTGCGATTCGGACCTGCCGCCGGGGCAACACCAGCTGACACGGCAGCGACGACCGCTGCAATGACCGCGATGGCGACGCCGATCCCGGTAGGGGTGAAGCGTCTTGTACTTTTTGCGCTTGCCGCTTCGGGCGCCAGCCTTTTCCCGTCCCGGCGCAAAAAGTTAAGCGAAACCCCTACCGGGATCGGCGTCCTCAGTGATGCTCGATGACGCGGTCGACGAGGTTGTAATCCTTCGCCTCCTCCGCGCTCATGAAGTAATCGCGATCGGTGTCGTTGGTGATCTTGTCGAAGGGCTGGCCCGTGTGCTTGGCGAGGATCTCGTCGAGACGGCGCCGGGTGTCGATGATCTCTTTGGCGTGGATCTCGATGTCGGTCGCCTGGCCTTCGAAGCCCGAGGACACCTGGTGGATGAGGATCTTCGAGTTGGGCAGCGACATCCGCTTACCCGCGGCGCCCCCAGCCAGGAGCAGCGCCCCCATGCTCATCGCGATGCCGACGCAGATCGTCTGCACTTCCGGCTTGATGAACTGCATCGTGTCGTAGATCGCCATGCCGGCGTAGACCGAGCCGCCGGGCGAGTTGATGTAGAGGCTGATGTCCTTGTCCGGGTCCTCCGACTCGAGGTGGAGGAGCTGGGCGACGATCAGGTTTGCGATTTCGTCGTTGACGGCGGTTCCGAGGAAGACGATCCGCTCGTTGAGAAGGCGCGAGTAGATGTCGAAGGAACGCTCGCCGCGCGAGGTCTGCTCGACGACCATTGGGACCAGAGGGCTCATGGCCCGCACTCTATAGAAGGAGTCAGGCGGGCTCGGGCCCGAACTCGGTGCCTGCAGGCGAGGCTTCATTCGTGCCGCCGCCACCACCCGCCTTGACCACGTACATCGCCTGGTCGGCGAGGGCCAGCAGGTCCTCGGCGGCGACATCCTGGCGGCCGTTGAATGGCGCGACCCCGACGCTGATCGCGAGCGGCACGGAGTTGCCTTCGACCCGCAGGTCGGTCGTTTCGAGCGCCGCGACCAGCCGCTCGCCGATCGCCGCCGCCTCGACCGGGCCGACATCGGCGAGGAGCACGGCGAACTCGTCGCCGCCGACCCTGGCGACGATCCCGTCGGCCTGGCGGCCTACCGCATCCGTGCCGCGGGTGTTCTCGGAGACGACTCGCGCGACCTCGCAGAGAGCGAGGTCGCCGGCCGCGTGGCCGTGCTCGTCGTTGATCGACTTGAAGCGGTCGAGGTCGATTAGCAACAGGGCTCCACCCCGCGCATGGCGCCTGGCGTCGAGCAGGCCGGCGCTCAGCTCCTCGTCGAAGCGCCGGCGGTTGAGGACGCCCGTCAGCGGATCCTGCTGGGAGATCCGCTCGACCTCCCGTTCGAGCTCGACGCGGGTGCTGACGTCCCGGGCCGCCACGTAGACGATGCCCTCCTCGGGAATCGTCGCGGCGCTCCACTCCAGCCAATGCGCCTCGCCGCGCTTGTCGAACCAGCGATTCTGGAAAAATGCGCTGCCGTCGCCGCCCGGAATCGCCGCCGAAGCGGCCGCCAGCTCGCGTTCCTCGGGATGCACGAGCTCTGTGAGAGAGCGGCCGATCAGCTCCTCCTCGCGGTAGCCGAGGACCCGCTCGAAGGCGGGGTTGGCCGACTCGATGCGACCGTCGAGGCCGCTGGTGCAGATCATGTCCGGCGAGAGGTTGAAGCGGCGCGCCCCCGCCGCCCTGGCGCGCCGCAGCCGGCTCGCCAGGAAAGCGGCGAGGAGGATCGCGAGCAGCGCGGGGACGGTGTAGAGGAGCGCATCCATGCCGACATATATCGGCGCCCGCGCGGCTGCCGCCATAAATGCAATTGTCGCTTCAGTGCGCTCCGGGGCGCTGTCGCGCTAGTCGTCCGGGGTCCAGAGCCCGCCTGCCGCCTCGCGCTCCTTCTCCGGAGTCCAGATCTGCTCGCGCGCCTCGGCCTGGCCGACCGGGATCGGCTTCGCCTGCTCGGCGACGAGGTCGATCGCCTTGCGGATGCGGATGTCCTCGCGGACCATCTCGTCGCGGCCGTTCTCGCGCAGCCGCTCGAGCAGCTTCTCCGGGGTGGTGCGCTCGTGCTCGGCCGTGTGGGCGAGCGCCTCGACCATCTCCTCCTCGGAGACCTCGATCGCCTCGGCGTCGGCGACGGCCGCCATCACGGCCTCGCGCTTCAGCTCCTGTTCGGCGTCGGGTTTCGATTCCTCCAGCACCTCCTCGCGCGTCTTCCCCTGCATCTGGAAGTAGCCCGCAGGATCCATGCCGCGCTGCGCCAGCTGCCGCTCGAGCCGGTCGAGCCGCTCCGAGGCGCGGGCGAGTGCGAGCGAGTCGGGCAGCTCGATGCTCGCCCCCTCGACGACGGCGTCGATCGCCGCCGCCCGGAAGTCCTGCTCGATGCGCTCTCCGGCCGCCTCGCCGAGCCGCTCCTCGATGTCGGCTCGGAGCTCGGCGATCGTGTCGAACTCGGATGCTTCGGCGGCGAAGTCGTCGTCGAGCTCCGGCAGCACTTTTTCGCGGACCTCCTTGACCTGGACCGAGAAGACCGCGTCCTCGCCGGCAAGCTGCTCGGCCTGGTAGTCGTCGGGGAAGGTGACCTCGACCGTCCGCTGGTCTCCGGCTTCGGCGCCGACCAGTTGCTCCTCGAACCCCTCGATCAGGCGACCGCCGCCGAGCTCGAGCAGGTAGTCGCTGGCCGCTCCGCCCTCGAAGGCCTTGCCGTCGAGCAGTCCCTCGAAGTCGATCAGCAGCGCGTCGCCCTCGGCAGCCGCCCGCTCGACGGGCTCGAGCTTGGCGAAGCCCTCCCGGACACGGTCGACCTGTTCGTCGACGACCTCGCCGGGAACCTCGGCCTCGGCCCGGCCGACCTCGAGGCCCCTGTACTCGCCGAGCTTCGCCTCGGGCCTGACGCCGATCTCGAACTTGAAGCCGAGCGGCTCGCCCTCCGACTGCGGTGCGGAGACGATCTCGACGCTGGGATCGCCGACCGAGATCACGCCGGAGGAGAGCAGGGCGCGTTCGTACCACTCGGGCAGAGAGTCGCGGATCGCCTCCTCGAGGACCTGCTCGAAGCCGAGCCTCTGGATCACCAGCGAGGGCGGGGCCTTGCCCTTGCGAAACCCGGGCAGGCGCATCTCGCGGGCAAGGCCGCGGGCGGCGCGGTTGACGCCCTTTTCGACGTCGCCGGCCGGGACCTCGACCTCGACCTCGACCCGTGAGCCGGGCAGCTCTTTGACGGTCGTCTGCATGGCGAGTGACCCTAGCGATTCTCGAACAGGCCACGGCGCAGGGCGGCGCCGAAGTCGATGGCGAAGGCGAGCCCTCGCCCCAGCGGTCCGGTCACCAGCCAGGCTCTCGCCCTGTTCGTCACTCGCGTTCGAGCCGTTCCCCGAGCAGCGCCCCGTGGCCGGCGGCGACGGCGCGCTGCGCGCGGCGCTCGTCGAGCTCGACGCCGCGCTCGTAGGCGAGATCGAGCAGGCGCTGCTTCTCGATCCCTTCGCGGGCGACCTCGAAGAAGACCCAGGCGAGGACGCCGAGAGCGACGAAGGTCCCCTCGATCATCATCAGCGCCCCGGCGGTGCTCTGGTCGGCCTGCGGCGAGATGTTCCAGAAGCGCTCCCCCTCGGCGTAGATCGGGTAGAGGATCGTGCCCGACCACATCAGGACGTTGCCGAGGATCGCGCCGACGAAGCGCACCGCGACCACGTACGCCACCTTCCAACCGGCGCCGAACCAGGCCGGCTTCGGCAGCGGGCCGAAGACGGGCATCCACATCAGGCAGCCGAAGAGGAGGAAGGTGGCATGCTCGAGCGCGTGCACGGGCGCCGCGCCGTAGGCGTCCTGATAGATCGCCGGGATGTGCCAGAAGTAGAGGTTCAGGGCCCAGAGCGGCAGCGCCAGGGCTGGGTGAGTGAGGACCTGGAGCCGGTCGAAGAGCCGGATCGAGAGGATTGGCTGCAGCAGGGACCTGGTCAGGCCGAGGACCAGCAGCAGGGTGGCGAGGTCGCCGATCAGCAGGTGCTCGGCCATGTGGGCGATGACGAGCTCGTCGGAGATGTGGCCGACCGGGCTGAAGAGGGCGATCGCGACCGTCGCCAGCCCGGAGCCGAAGCTGACCTGGCGCCAGAGCGGGACGGGGCGGCCGTCCCAGGAGAGGGTCATCGCCCGATGCCAGTAGAGGATCACCGCCGCGGTCAGCGGCACGACCTCGATCGGGACGAAGGAGCCGGCAACGTGTGCGGTGAGAGGGCCGCCCATGGTGGTAGCTTGGCACTCACCAGTGAGCGCCGCCGACAACCGCTTCCCGCCGATCGGCAGCTACGGGTTCCTTTCCGATTGCCACACCTCGGCCCTGGTCTCCTACGACGGCGCCGTCGAGTGGCTCTGCATCCCCCGATTCGACTCGCCCAGCACCTTCGCCGCGCTGCTCGATCGCGACGCCGGCCATTTCAAGCTCAAGCCGCGCGGCGTCATCGTCCCGATCGGCCGCCGCTACGAGCCCGGGACCCTGGTCATCGAGACCACCTGGGTCACCGATACGGGCTGGGTTGTCGTCCACGACCTGCTCTCGATCGGCGAGTGGGCGCCGAACGGCGACGGCCGGCCGCGGACCGAACACGAATCGGACCGTTCGCTGCTGCGCCTGATGACCTGCATCGACGGCGAGGTCGAGATGGAGATGGAGTGCCTGCCGCGCTTCGCCTACGGGGAGGCGGCCGCCGAATGGGCGGGCGGCGAGCTCGGCGAGGCGGTCGCGGTCGGCGAGGACGGCACTCAGCTCGCCCTGTCCAGCGATATGGAGCTCTCGGTGGACGGCGGCGCAGTGCGCGGGACGATGAGGCTGAAGGAGGACGAAACCGGCTTTTGCGCGGTGACCTGGGGCGATCGCGACATCGGCGGGCCGCGCAGCTCGCCCGAGGCGCTCGAGCGGCTCGACTCGACCGAAGAGTTCTGGCGCAGCTGGCTGCGCGACGGCAAATTCCCCGACCACCCGTGGCGCATCCACCTGCAGCGCTCCGCCCTCGTCCTCAAGGGCCTCACCTACACGCCCACCGGGGCGATCGTCGCGGCGCCGACGACCTCGCTGCCGGAGACCCCCGGCGGCGAACGCAACTGGGACTACCGCTTCAGCTGGATACGCGACTCGACCTTCACCCTCTGGGCGCTCCACACGCTCGGCTTCGACCAGGAGGCACGCGACTTCATGCGCTTCGTCCTCGACCTCTGCCGGGAGGACCCGAACCTGCAGATCATGTACGGGATCGGCGGCGAGAAGCAGCTCGAGGAGTCGACGCTCGACCACCTCGGCGGCTACGGCGGCGCCCGCCCGGTTCGGATCGGCAACGGCGCCTACGACCAGCGCCAGCACGACGTCTGGGGCGCCCTGCTGGACTCGATCTACCTGCACGAAAAGGCGCTGCGCGGCAGCGGCTCGCAGACCGACCGCAAACTGATCGCCGAGCAGGTCGAGGCGGCGATCGCCGCCTGGCCGGAGCCCGACCAGGGGATCTGGGAGTCGCGCGGCGAGCCCAAGCACTACGTCTCCTCGAAGCTGATGATCTGGGTCGCCGTCGACCGCGGTGTTCGCCTGGCCCGGGGAGTCGGCCTCGACGAGGTCGCCGACGGCTGGCAGAAGACAGCCGACCGGATCCGAGCAGAGATCCTCGAGCGCGGCTGCCGCGACGGCATCTTCCGCCAGCACTACGAGACCGACGCCCTCGACGCCTCGACCCTGCTGGTCCCGCTCGTCCGCTTCCTGCCACCCGACGACGAGCGCGTTCGCAAGACCGTGGAGGCGATCGCCGACGACCTCACCCAGCACGGGCTCGTCCTCCGCTACCGCGTCGAGGAGACCGACGACGGCCTCTCGGGCGAAGAGGGGACGTTCCTGATCTGCTCCTTCTGGCTGGTCGCGGCGCTATCGGAGATCGGCGACCAGGTTCGTGCCCGCGAGCTCTGCGAGCGGCTGCTCGAGTCCTCCGGCTGGCTCGACCTCTACGCCGAGGAGCTGGACCCGCCGAGCGGCCGGCACCTGGGCAACTTCCCGCAGGCGTTCACCCACCTGGCGCTGATCAACGCCGTCTCCCACGTGATCGCCGACGAGCAGCGCGAAGACGGCGGCGTCACCGCGGTCTTCAGCGAGATGGGCGGGGTCCGCGAGGACGGCTGACGGCCGCCGCCCACGCCCACGGAGCGGCTGCAGACAAAACATTTCGATTGCTCTATATTTCCGCTCGCATATGGAAGCCACGAGCCGCACCACCCAGAACCTCTTCGTCGCCCTCGGCCACCCGACCAGGCGCCGGATCCTGCGGGAGATGAACGGCGGCCCCCCGGCCAGCCCCAGGGAGCTGACCGAGCGCCTCGGCGACACGCTCAGCAACGTCAGCTACCACTTCCGGGTCCTCGCCGAGGCGGGTGCCCTGGAACTGGTCTCCACCCGTCCCGTGCGCGGCTCGACCCAGCACTTCTACGGAATGTCGATCGAGGCGGAGTGGGCGCAGGCGGTGCTGGCGCTCGACGAGCGACCGGAGCAGGGCGCCGCTGCCCGGGGGGAAGAGATCGCCTGACGATGCCCTGATGCGGAGAGGACCGTGGAGGAAATCGACGACAACCGAGTCGCCGGCGACGATGCCGCGATCGAAGGCACGGTGTTGCGCCGCCTTCTGCTCATCCATCCCGGCCAGGTGACCGTCGAGGAGCTGACCAGGGACGTCGCGAGGGACCCCGAGGACTTCGCCGAACGGGACGCGATCGAGCGCGCCGTCCGCGACCTGGCCCGCAGCGGCCTCGTCCACCGCAATGGCGAGTTCGCGATCCCCTCGCGCGCTGCGCTGCGCTTCGACGAGCTGCTCGGCGCTTGAGGAAGCCGGCCGCGGCGCGATCTCAGTAGCCGGGCGGGTGGCGGGCGACGAAGCCCGCCGGGGGCACCCCGGCCCGATGCCAGCGCGGGCCGGAGCCGTTGGCGTCGCCGACCGTGTCCCAGCGGAAGCCGGCGATCACCGCGTAGGCATGCGAGGGGCCCGCATAGACGGTGATCCAGCGCCCCTTTCCTGGCTCTCCCCAGCCGGCGAACTGGCCGGACGCGAGCGGGCTCGCCAGGAATCCCCCGCCGGCCAGCGCGAAGCTGACCGCGCCGGAGCAGTCGTATCCGCTCGCGTACCAGGAGCCGTGCCCGCCGCCCCAGGCGTAGGGCCGGCCGACGATCGTGTTCGCGGCGTTGATCACGCCCTTGATCCGGTCCGGCACACCGGCGGGAGCGAGGACGATGCCGCTGACGAAGGTCGCACTCATCCCTTCGACCCGGGCGCCGTGCAGCTCCGGGGCGTGTGCGGTCAGGTCTCCGACGTCGCCGCTGCCGGGCGGGGGCGGCGGAATCGGCGTGCCGTTGGTGCCGGCGGAGGCGGGCGGTATTTCGCCCGCGTCGGTCGGGGGCGGCGATCCGGCGGCGGCCCGCGGCCCCTCTTCTTCCCTCGAGCCGCCGTACCTCGAGCCGAGGAAGACGAGGCTCCCTTCGACCCCCTTCAGCGCCTCGCCGACCGGGGTCGCCGCCAGCGCGGCCAGGGCGGAGCGCCGCAACAGCTCCAGGGCGGCGCCGTCCCGACTCGAGCTCGCGGCGCCCGCCGGCGCCGCGGCCGGCGCGGTCAGCGCCAGGCAGGACAGCGCGAGGAGGCAGCCCAGCTTTGCCACCGACCCGAAGATAGCCAGAACGAACCAGGGCCGCCCGGAGGCGGCCCTGGTCAGGTGCTTGGAGCGAGCGCGGATACGGCGACCGGGTGGGACAACGCCCGGCCTTCCTTTGCTCGCCGGTGCCCGGGTTGGATTCCGCCGGGCTGCCGAACAAGTGCGGCGCCTAGCGGCCCTGCACCTCCAGTGTCCCCTGCAGCATGTGACTCAAAGTAGGACCACCTCCTTTCTCTGGTGAACCGATTGAATCAGATGCCCCAGTCGAGCCCGGGAGAGTCACTCGCCGGAGCGCTCGACGAAGTAGGTGCCGGCCTCCGAGCCCTCCGAGAACCAGCGGCTGGTGACGGTCTTCTTGCGGGTGTAGAACTCGATCGCGTCGGGCCCGTGCGCGTGCAGGTCGCCGAGGAAGGAGTCCTTCCAGCCCGAGAAGGGGAAGAAGGCGACGGGCGCGGCGACGCCGATGTTGACCCCGATCATCCCCGCCCCGACCTGCCGGCGGAAGCGGCGCACGGCGGCGCCGCTCTCGGTGAAGATCGAGGCTCCGTTGCCGAAGCGGCTGCTGCCGACGACGGCGATCGCCTCCTCCAGATCCTCGACCGCGATCACCGAGAGGACGGGGCCGAAGATCTCCTCGCGGGCCGCATCCATCTCCGGCCGCACGCCATCGAGGATCGTCGGGCCGACGTAGGCGCCTCCCCGGTCGACCTCGACGCCGCGGCCGTCGACGAGCACGGTCGCGCCGGCGTCCTCGGCCCGGCCGATCGCCTCGACGATCCGGTCGCGGGCGGCGGCCGAGATCACCGGGCCGACGTCGATTCCCTCCTCGATCCCGTCCCCGACCCTGAGCGCCGTGGTCGCCTCGGCCAGCGCCGGCATCAGCCTCTCGTGGGCGGAGCCGACGGTGACCAGCACCGAGCCCGCCATGCAGCGCTGGCCGGCGGCGCCGAAGGCCGAGCCGACCAACCCGCCGACGCTCCGCTCGATCACGGCATCGGGCATGACGACCATGTGGTTCTTCGCCCCACCGAGCGCCTGAACGCGCTTTCCCGCCCTCGCCGCCCGTTCGTAGACGAGCCGGGCGACCGGGGCCGAGCCGACGAAGGAGACCGCGTCGATCCCCGGGTGGTCGAGGACCGCCTCGACGATCTCCCGCCCCCCGTTGACGAGGTTGACGACACCCGGCGGCAGGTCGATCTCCTCGAGCGCCTCGAAGGCGATCTGCTGGGTCAGCGGCACCTGCTCGGAGGGCTTGAGGATGAAGGCGTTGCCGCAGCCGATCGCGAAGGGCAGAAACCAGAACGGCACCATCGCCGGGAAGTTGAAGGGGACGATCGCCGCGCAAACGCCGACCGGCTGGCGCACCGTTTCGGCATCGACGCCGCGGGCGACGTCTTCGGCCACCCGGCCCTGCATCGTCGTCGGCACGGCACAGGCACACTCGACCATCTCGATCATCCGCCCGACCTCGGCGCGCGCGTCGGCCAGCGTCTTGCCCATCTCCAGAGTCACCGAGCGGGCGAGGTCCTCGCGTCGGCGGTCGAGCCCCTCACGCAGCCTGAACAGGCGGCGGCCGCGCTCGATCGTCGAGACGTCGCGCCAGGCCGGCAGCGCCGCCCGCGCCGCACCGACCGCAGCGTCGAGGTCCGCGGAGGTGGAGAGCGGCACCCGCGCCAGCAGCTCGCCGCTCGCCGGCGCGGTGACGTCGAGTGCCTCGGTCGCCGAGGAGCCGGTCCAGGCGCCGCCGACGTAGTTATCGAGCAGGCGGGCCTCGGGCATCCCATGAGTCTAGGCCGCGGCTTTCCTGCCGTCGACCCGAGGCCGGCTGGCGCCATCCTCCGCCGACGCCTAGGCTCTGGCGGATGAGCACCTCGCCAGGCGCTGAAGAGGAATCGGATTCGGCGAAGGGGGTCGCCGTCGTCACCGACAGCACGACCTACCTGCCCGCGGACCTGATCGAGCGCCACGGGATCCGTCAGGTCAGCCTCTACGTGGGCTGGGGGGACGATTTCCGGCGCGAGGACGAGTACGACCTCGACGCCTTCTACGCGAGGTTGCGCGACTCCCCGGACCTGCCGACGACGTCCCAGCCCTCGGTCGGAGACTTTCTCGACTGCTACGTGCCGCTTGCCGAGGCGGGACGGGACGTCGTCTCCGTGCATATCGCGGCCGGCCTCTCGGGCACCTGCGAGAGCGCTCGCGAGGCCGCCCGGGTCGTTGCCGAAAAGGGCCTGCCCGGCAGGGTCGAGGTCGTCGACGGCCGGACCGGCGCCGGCGGGCTCGGTTGCCTCGTCCTCGGCGCGGCTCGGGCCGCCGAGCGCGGCCTGCCGCTGGCGGACGTGCTCGCCGCCGTCGAGGAGACCCGCGAGGGGCTCGGGATGTGGTTCTGCCTCGACACCCTCGAGTACCTGCGGCGCGGCGGTCGCATCGGCGCGGCCCAGGCGCTGCTCGGCTCAGCGCTGAAAATCAAGCCGATCCTGACCTTCGGAACCGAGATCACGCCGGTCGGCAGGGTCCGCACCCGACGCCGCGCCCGCGAGGTCATGGTCGGCTACCTGCGGGAGCTGCGCGACCGCGGGGCGAGCGACTGGATCGTCCAGCACGCGCAGTCGGCCGGCGAGGCCGAGACGCTCGTCGCCGAGGGCATCGCGATCCTCGGCCGCGAGCCGCTCTTCTGCACCCAGGTCGGGCCGGTGCTCGGCGCCCATCTGGGGTCCGGAATGCTGGTCGGCGGGATCGGCTGCGCGCCCGCCGAGAGCGGCACCTAGGACGCCTGGGCCGGGCGGCGGCGCCTCAGTCCCCACCGGCGACGTGCACCTCCAGAGCGTGGATCTGGCTCTGGCCGTAGGAGCCGGTCTGCACCGGGCCGGCGGCGCTGATCCGCTCGCCGATCCCGGGCAGCGGCTGAGGTCGCAACCCGCGGCGGACGTCGATCGCGGTGATCCCGGGCAGCGAGATCCCCTGCGGGTCGACGATCACGAAATGAGCGTCGCCGTCGCCGTCGGGGTCGACCCTCTCCACGTAGACGATCGGGCCCGCGGCGCTGCGGCAGGCGCGCAGGCCGGGAGGGCAGTGCGAGGGCTCAAGTCTCTGCGCCGGGCGCTCCCGGCCGGCGCCGGCGCCAGGCGGCGCGGTCGGGGCGCTGGACGGGTTCACGGCCTTCGTCGGCTCGCCGCCGCTGCCGCAACCGGAGAGGACGGCCAGGGCCAGGACTCCCGCCGCCGCCTTGCGCGCCATGTCGGGACGGTAGTAGGTTGGGCTCGATGGCGGTCAAGCTCCACCGGTGCAGCGTGATGTGGGCGAAGGTCGGCGGCCACCCGTGCTGGAAGGTGCAGAGGGCGCTGGACGAGCAGGGCATCGAGTACGAGGTCGTCAGGGGGCCGCTGCGCCCCGGCAAGCGCGACGACCTCGAGCGGCTCACGGGCCAGCGCAAATACCCGGCTATCGAGTTCGAGGACGGCAGCGCCTACCGCGAGGAATCCGCAGACATGGCGGCGCGGATCGAGGCCGGCGAGCTGTTCGCCGACCCTCAGGACACTAGGCCAGGTCGAACTCCTCCCGCCTCGCCTCGGGGACGAGGTCGAGCTGGTCGGGGTGGCGTTCGATGTACTCGCGCACGAACGGGCAGAACGGAAGCACCTCCAGGCCCTCGGCCCGCGCCCGCGCCAGCGCCTCGCGGACCAGCGCGCCGCCGAGGCCCCGGCCCTCGAACTCCGGTTTGATCTCCGTGTGGGTGAAGGCGATCCGGCCGGGATGCCGCCGGTAGGCGGCATAGCCCGCACGCCGGCCGTCGACGAAGATCTCGAAGCGGCCCGCCTCGGGGTCGTCGCGAACCTCCGGAGGCGCGGGCGGCCGCAACCTATCCAGCAGTGACACCGGGACTCGACCTGCCGTTCGGAAACACGGGAGGAGACAACCTACCGCGCCCCTTGAGCGACTCTTTACTCAATATTGACCCCAGCCCCACAAACGGCGAGGAAGGTGTTTCCACCAGCCAGCAAGGAGGAACCCGATGCCGCAGATACTCGTCGTCACCGACAGCCCCGAGGAGGACGCGAGAACCGTCGTCTACCGCGAGCGGATCGCGCTCACCGACTTCGACTCCACCCACTTCACCGGCCAGCTCGCCGAGCGAGTCGGCTGGGCGGTCTCCGACGCCGACCGCCTCGAACATGATCAGGGCGTCATCGTCACCCGTCCGAAGGCGGTGCGGCCCTCGACGTAGGCATGTGCCGCGGCCGCCTCGGCGAGCGGGAAGGAGCGGTCGATCTCGACGCGCAGCTCGCCGGCGGCGGCGCCTGCGATCAGATCGCCGATCATCGGGTGGACCCGCTGGTACTCGGCGAGCAGCGCCCCGCCGAGGTAGACGCCGCGCAGAGTGTTGTTCTTGCCCCACAGCGATTTGGCCTCGATGCTCGAGCCCGACCGGGCCGCGACCCCGACACTGACCAGCGTTCCCCGGTAGGCCAGAGCCTCGACGCCGTCGACCAGGTTCTGGCCGCCGATCGCGTCGAGGACGACGTCGACGCCGCGCCCCTCGGTCAGCTCGCCGACCCTCTCGACGAAGCTCTCACGAGCGTAGTTGATCCCGTGGTCGAGGCCGAGCGGCCCCAGCCGCTCGAGCTTCTCGTCGCTGGAGGCGGTCGAGATCACCGTCGCCCCGGCCTGCTTGGCGAGCTGGATCGCCGCCATGCCGACGCCGCCGGCCCCGGCGTGGACCAGCACCGTCTGCCCCTTTTCGAGGTCGGCTGCGGTGAACAGGCACTCCTCCGCGGTGCCGAAGGCGACAGGGATGCAGGCCGCCGCCGCCGGGTCGAGCCCCTCCGGCACGGGCCAGGTCATCGCCGCCGGCACGACCCGCTTCTCGGCGTGGGAGCCGTCGGCGTTCAGCGCAACGACCGTCTCGCCGGCGGCCGGGCTCTCGACTCCGGCGCCGACCTCGGCGACCGTGCCGGCACAGAGGTAGCCGACGATGTGCGGTGTGCTCGCCGGCGGCGAGCCCGCCCGGGCGAGGAGGTCGCCGCCCTCGATGCTGATCGCCTCGACGTCGAGGACGACGCAGCCCTCCGGGCACTGCGGGTCGGGGACATCCTCGTAGCGGAGGACGTCGGGGGCGCCGTTCTCATAGATCACAGCCGCCTTCACGGCTTCGATCCTACGCCCTGGCCGGAGGAGTGATCAGCGCGACCGGCACCGAGAGGCCCGCCGAGCGGCGCAACGTCGCGATGCGGCGCCCGGGCTGGACGGCGTCGCGGGCCTCGCCGACCCGATCGCCGAGCCGGGCGACCGTCGCGTCGAGATCCGGCGCCAGCAGGGCGAGGCCCCAGAAGAAGGCGGGACGGTCGCTGCCGCCGGCCTTCTCGATCGCCTGCTCGGGCTCCTGCACGACCTCGAGGATCACCCGCCCGAGCCGGAAGAAAGCCTGGCGCGGCGCACCCGCCGGGGTCGGCTCCTCGCGGACCCGGCGCAGGTCGAGGCCGGCGGCCTCGAGGGCGGCGACCGTGCGGTCCAGCACCGGAGTGACCGCGACCACGTGGTCGAGCCCGGTGACGCCGTTGGGGTGAGCCGGCGCGGCGGCGGGAGGCGGGCGGTTCGAGTGCTCGGTCGGCAGGCCGTCCAGCTGCGGCGGCTCGGCGACCTCGCGGAGCGACCAGCGGACGAGCCCCCTGCCCGCGTCCTCGCCGGCAAGCCTGACCCGCGTCCCATCGAGGACGCAGGAATCGCCGTCCACCTCGAACCCGCAGGCCCGCCAGGCGCCCGGCGCATCGGCGACCGTCAGCTCGTCGAGAGTCGGGGCCACATGCGGACAGTAGCCGGATCGGCTACCGTCGTTGCATGGTCTTCGACTTCCGCCACAAGAACGTCGAAGGCAAGTGGCGCTCGAGCGGCTTCCGCAAGGGCGAGACCCGGGACGAGGCCTTCGCCTCGCTCGAGGCGAAGTACGGGCCGCTGCCGCCGGGCCGCTACATGGCCCGCCCGCGTGACGGCCGCACCAAGGATTGGACGCCCTTCACGCGCCCCTGAGGCGGAGCCGCGGCTCAGGTCTCGAGGCCGTGCGGGTGGAGGTGGTCCTCGGCCATCTTCTTCAGCCCGACCCTGTCGATCTTGCCGGTCGGGTTGAGCGGCATCCGATCGAGGAAGACGATCTCCTCGGGAGCCTTGTAGCCGATCCGGTCGCGGCAGAAGACGATCAGGTCCGCCCTGGAGGGGCGCTCGGAGCCCTCGCTGAGCGTCACGTAGGCGCGCACGTTCTCGCCGTGCACCTCGTCGTGGACGCCGACGGCCCCGGCCAGGGCGATCGCCGGATGCTCGACCAGGGCCCCCTCGACCTCCAGCGGGCTGACGTTGGAGCCGTCGTGGACGATCACCTGCTTCTTGCGCCCGAAGAACCACAGGTAGCCGTCCTCGTCGGCGCGCGCCAGGTCGCCGGAGTCCAGCCACTCTTCGCTGACGATCTCCTGGGTCGCCTCCGGCGCATTCCAGTAGCCGGCCATCCGACTCGGCGAGCGGATGAAGATGCGGCCGACCGATTCCGCCCCGACCGGCTCGCCCCCGTCGTCGCGGATCGCGATGCTGAAGCCGCATATCGGCTGCCCGATCGAGCCCAGCCTGATCTCTCCCGCCGGCGGGTTGAGGGTGGCCAGGCCCACCTCGGTCATCCCGTAGCCCTCGACGATCGGGAAGCCGGCGGCGGCGGCGAACTCGGTCAGCAACTCGGTCGAGACCTTGTCGGCTCCGGCCCGGCAGATGCGCAGGGACGAGAAGTCCTCGGGCTCGAGGTCGTGATCGTGGATCAGGGCCGAGAGCGCCGCGGGGATCATCGCCAGCACGGTCGGCCGCTGCTCGCGCAGCAGCGGCAGCAGCTCGTGGGCATCGGTGCTGCGCGCGACGACGACGCGGCCGCCGGTCGAGAGCGTGCTCAGCGTCCAGAGGAAGGAGCCGATGTGGGACATCGAGGAGCCGGGAAGGAAGACGTCCTCGGGCCCGAGCCCGAAGGCGGTCGCGGCGCTGGCGATCATCCAACGCAGCGTCTCGCGGGTGTGGGTGACGCCCTTGGCCGGGCCGGTGCTGCCCGAGGTGAAGAAGATCGCCGCCGGCTCGGCGGGGCCGAAATCCTCACTCGGCAGCGGGTCGGCGGCGAGCAGCGTCTCGAAGTCCTCCGGATAGGTGAGCGTGCCGAGCTCCAGCTCGCCCGCCCGGCCGCTCCGGGCGAGGTCCTCCCCCCTCTCGACGTGGGCGAGGAGGACCCGCGCTCCGCTGACCTCGAGGGCGTGGTCGATCTCCCGGAAGGTGTAGCGGTAGTTGAGCGGGGTCGCCACCAGCCCCGCCTTGAAGCAGGCCAGGTAGTGGACGACGAGCGCCACCCGGTTCGGCATCAGCGAGGCGACCCGGTCGCCCGGCTCGAGCCCGATCCCGCGGTATCCGCCGGCCAGCCTCGCGCTCTCCTCCTCGAGCACCCCCCAGGTGAGCGAGCGGTCGGCCGATACAAGAGCGACCTCTTCGGGCGCCGCGAGGCCCACCCTCAGCAGCTCGCTCAGCGGCGCGGCCGGGCTCTCGAGCGGGTCGCCGTCGATCAACATCGGGCGAATCGTACGGCTAGCGACCCGGCTTCAGGTTGCCGAGCACGCCGACGCGGATGCCGAGCCATGGGTAGGTGGCGGTGAAGAACGTGTTGTCCTGGGGCTGCGGTCCGACCGCCGAGAGCCAGAGCTGGTAGACGGGCGCGTTGGCGATGCCGCCGTGCAACCGTCGCCAGACCCGGTGCCCCTTGACCCCGAACGGCGGCGGAGTGATCGTGTCGGTCCACTCGACCGCGTTGCCGCCCTGGTCGAGGGTGCCCCAGGGAGAGGTGGTCAGCGCCTGGCCGACTGTGCTGAGGCTGCCCTGGAAGCCCTTTTCGTAGGCGGTCGGCGGGATCCCGAACGGGTTGACGGTCGCGCAGGCTTCGGCGGACTGGGTCGTCGGGCACCAGCTCGGCGCCGTCGTGCCGGAGGCGTGAAAGGTCGCCAGCGGCCCGCTCGCCGGCGTTGGTGACGTTGCCGTTGGAGGGGTCGAGAATCGACTGCTGGGGGGCGGTCGCGCCTTCGTCGCCGAACCCGCCCGGGTTGGTCGGGTACTCCCAGTAGGAGTAGGTGCCGCCGCCGTTGGGGTCGTAGTAGGCGGCCTTGATCCACTCGTTCTGGCTGGGCACGACGAAGCCGGCCCTGTGCGAGCGGGTCATTTCACGATCCGACATCTTGTACATCCCCCGCTCCGTCCTGCGCGAGAGCCGCACCCTGTAGCTGGTGACCGCGAAGGCACCATCGACGGCGGTGCGCTTGGCGAGCAGGGTGCCGTTGTAGAGAGAGTTGACGAAGCGCGCGGATCGCAGGAAGTTGGCGAAGCCGTAGGGCTTATCGGCCCATTCGGGCGAGGCGACCGAGTAATGGCGGCCGCGACCGGCGCCGGAGGAGAAGTCGATCTGGCCGAACCTGGGCCAGGCGGTGGAGCTCTCGGTGGAGCTGTAGAGATGGTGTCTGTCGACGCCCCTTGGATCGGCCGTGTTGAGAAACGCCACATACTGGGCAACGGTGACCTCGAGCTGACCGATGCGGTAGCCGTAGCCGACGCCACCGACCGTCTGGCAGCCGGCCTTCGTCTGCGGCGCTTCTTCGCAGCTCCTGTAGATCGCGTCCGTGAACGGGACGATCGCGACCGAGGGATTCCCCCGGGCGCCGACCTTCACGGTCTTCAGCGTCACGACCGACGGCTTCGGCGCCGCGACCGAGGTCCCAGGTCCGGCGAGAGCAAGGACTGCGACCACGAGGGCACCGCTCAGGAATCTCATTGCCCCTTCTATCGCCCCGCTTCCACTACTCCTTTAACCGGGCCTCCTCCCTCGTCTCGATCGAAACTCCCGCAGGGAGTACCGTGTCGCCATCGACAACGCACGCGCAAAGGAATTGCTCGCCGCCGAGCGGCAAAAAGCAGAGGAGGAGCTGGCCGCGCTCGAGCGCCAGGGCCCCGAGGAGGGCGACGCGCGGGTCGAGCCGGGCGACCGGGATTCCGAGGGCCTCTACCAGGACGAGTTCGATGCCGGCCGGGCCGACGACCTGAAGACGCGGCTGGCCGCGGTCGAGCGTGCCGAAGAGCGCCTCGCGGCCGGCACCTTCGGTCTCTCGGTGCAGAGCGGCGAGCCGATCCCCGACGCGAGGCTCGAGGCCTTCCCGACGGCCGAGCTGAAGGTCGAGGAGTCCGAGCGCGGGCCGGCCTAGGCTCGGCGCTGCGGGGCTGATCGGATGGCCGCGCCGGCGAGCAGGGTCCTCTCGAGCTCCCAGCTCGAGACGCTCACCGGGGTCGGCCGGGAACGGCGCGCCGAGGTCGGCGAGAAGCTCTTCGAGGTCGGCGACCAGACCTACCCGTTCATCGCGATAGTCGAAGGCGAGGTGGCGATCCTCGACGCCACCGGCGGCGAGATCATCCGCCACGGGGACTCGGGATTCCTCGGTGAGATGAACCTGCTCTCGGGTCAGACGGTCTTCCTCACCGCCGTCGTCACCGAGCCCACGCGCTTCATCGCCGTCGATCGCGAGGACCTGCGGCGGCTGCTCTTCGAGGACGGCTCGCTCTCGGACCTGCTGCTCTCCGCCTTTATCGAGCGCCGCGAGATGCTCCAACAGCGGGAGGGGATCGGGATCGAGATCCTCGGCCCGCGCGACTCGGCGCAGACCCGACGTCTGCTCGACTTCGCCAAACGCCTGCGTCTGCCTCACACCTGGCTGGCGCCGGAGGAGAACGAGGAGGCGGCGGCGGCGATCGAGCAGCTCGACGCGGACGAGATCCCGCTCGTGCGGCTGCCGGGCGGCGGCGAGCTGCGGCGCCCGAGCAACGGCGAGCTCTCCCGCGCCCTCGGCATCGGGCTCGAGCTGCAACAGCGCGAGGAGGTCGACCTGCTGGTGGTCGGCGGCGGCCCTGCCGGGCTCGGTGCCGCCGTCTACGGCGCCTCGGAGGGCCTCGACACCCTGGTGGTGGAGAGCACCGTGCTCGGCGGGCAGGCCGGGACCTCGCGCCGGATCGAGAACTACCTCGGCTTCCCGGCCGGGATCAGCGGCTCCGAACTGACCAGCCGGGCGATCGCCCAGGCGCGCAAGTTCGGCGCCCGCACGGCGACGCCCTACCGGGCGCGCTCCCTCGCGCCGGGCGCGGAGAGCCACGTCGTCACCTTCGAGGAAGGCAACGAAATCTCGGCCCGCGCGGTGCTGCTCTCGACCGGCGCCGAATACCGGCGCCTGCCGGTCGAGGGGCTCGACGAGTACGAGGGAATCAGCGTCTTCTACGCGGCGGGCCCGCCCGAGGGGCAGCTCTGCGGCGGGCAGCGGGTCGGCGTGATCGGCGGCGGCAACTCGGCGGCACAGGCGGCGATATGGCTGGCCCGCGGAGGCGCGCTGGTAACCCTCATGCACCGGCGGGCCGACCTCGCCGAGACGATGTCCAACTACCTGATCGAGGAGCTCGAGCGCTACGGCGTCGCCGTCCGCGACCGCAGCGAAGTCAGCGCCCTGCACGGCGAGGAGGGGCGGCTCGAGGCGGTCACCCTCACCGACGGCACGCGGCAGCCGGTCTCCTTCCTCTTCCTCTTCCTCGGCGCCTCGCCCTGCACCGACTGGCTCCGCGACGTCGTCGCCCGCGATGAGAAGGGTTTCGTGCTCACCGGTCCGGAGGCCGGCGCCGAGGGCCTGCTCGAGACCAGCGTCCCCGGCGTCTACGCGGCCGGCGACGTGCGGGCGGGCTCGATCAAGCGCTGCGCGACGGCGGTCGGCGAGGGGGCGACGATCGTCCGCTTCGTCCACGAGCGACTGACGTGACGATGCCGGGCGCCCGAAGCATTCGCGGCGGCTCCGCGGCACTCTCGCTGGGCGCGCTTCTGATGCTGGCGACGCTCGCCGCGCCGGCTCAGGGCTCGCCCGCGGGCGGCGCCGGCGCCTCGGTGATCGCCGGCCGGCCGGCTTCGATCGCCGCCTTCCCCTGGCTGGCCCACGTCCGCTTCGACAACGGCCGGGGCGGCGGCTTCGCCTGCACCGGGACCGTCGTCTCGCCCCGGCTCGTGCTCACCGCCGGGCACTGCGTGGAGAACCTCGAATCGGGAGGCATCTATCCGCCCGGCGGCTACACCGTTCTCACCGGCGTCGCCAACATCAGGGACGCCGGGCCGGCCAATACCTCGAGCGTCGTCCGAGCTCTTGTCAACCCCCGCTTCAACATCTCGAGGATTCTCGGCGACGCCGGCCTGCTGCAGCTCGCGGCACCGGTGACCGTCCCGGCGATCCCGCTCGCCGACCCGGTCAGCGGGCCGCCGGTCACGGCCGGCACCCCGCTCGTGATCGCGGGCTGGGGACTGACGAGAGGGAACCGGCGCCGAGCTCCGGACAGCCTCTTCGCCGGCGAGACCGCCGCCGGCAGCGCGAGGGCCTGCGCGAAGAGAGCGAGGGTCTTCTACCCGTACTTCTCCGCCGCGGCCCAGTTCTGCGCGCTCGATTCGCCCTCGTCCCCGGCGCGCACCTGTCACGGCGACAGCGGCGGCCCGGCGATCGCCCGAAGAGAGGACGGGTCGCTGGTCGCGGTCGGGATAACCAGCCTCGGAGAGGAAACCTGCCGCGCCGGGAGCGCGACGGTATTCACGCGGGTTGACCGCGTCTCGGACTGGGTCAGGAGCTGGATCGACGCCGTGGAAAGCGGCGGGCCGCCGCCCGCCGTCTCCACTCCGGTCGCCCGGCCGCCCTTCCTGCCCGTCCTCGGCGCCAGGGAGCTCGCCTACATCGCCCTGCTCGAGGCCTTCCACCGGCGGTTCGGGCACGGCAGGGAAAAGCTGATCTCGTGCCGGCGGGTCGAGCGGTCGAAGGTCAGGTGCTCGGTCGCCTGGTACCAGGGGCCCAACGACTATTTCGGGTCGATCACGATCTACCTCGCCGTCAGCCGCAGCGAAGTCCTCTGGAAGGAAAGGTTCAGGATCAATTGGGTCAACGACCGCTGCTGGTTCCGCAGCGGCCATCGGCGCTCCTGCCGGGTCCACACCAAGCGGCGATAGCGCCGCTTGGCTAGAGCCGCTCGCCGCCGATCACCGAGCCGGGCTGCTCGGCGACGACGTCGGAGCCCGGGCGGGCGCGGTCGTCGCGGCGCTTGATCAGCAGCCACTGCGGCTTCTCTCCGTCCCGGGTGCGCTGCAGCGCGAAGCCGCCGCCAAGCTTCTCGCCGTGGAGGACGAAGACCGCGTGGCCCCGTTCGATCGCCTCCGGCCAGGCGACCCGCCCGCCCTGCTCGTAGCGGCCGCGGTCCCAGACGATCACCCGCCCCTCGCCGAGCGCGCCCTCGAAATCGTTGTGGGAGATCTCGTGATCGCCGACCTCGACCGCGAGGCGCTTGACGGCCGGGTCCATCGACGGCCCCTTCGGCACCGCCCACGACCGCATCGCCCCGTCGACCTCGAGGCGCAGGTCGAAGTGATGCGCGGTGGCGGCGTGCTCCTGGACGACGAAGACGCCGGCGCTGACTCCGCGGATCGCGAACTGCTCGTGGCCCTCGACCCCGGCCGCCTCGACCTCGACCTCGGCGACGCGGGCGGCCGGCGGGCCGGTGCCGAGCAGTGCGACCAGGTCGTCCACCGCGTCCTCGGCGCCCTCGGCGTGGACGAGGACCGTCCCGTCCTCCGCGTTGCGGACCCAGCCCATGACACCGAGGCGGCGCGCCTCCCGTCTCACCTCCTCGCGGAAGCCGACCGCCTGGACCCTGCCGCGGACGACGGCGCGCACCGCCTTGCCGCCCGCTTTCTCCTTCCGTGCCACCGAGCTCATAGTGTTCCGGACCGATGAGCGTCGCTGCGATCAGCCTCGACGGCGATGGGACCCTCTGGGACTTCGAGACCTCGATGCGGGCCGCCCTGCGGCGCTCGGCGGAGGGTCTCAACGATGCCGGGCTGCGCCACGCCGGCGGGCCGATCGAGGCGGACTGGCTCGCCGCCGTCCGCGAGCAGGTCGCCGCCGAGCCGCGGCTGCGCGGGGCGACGATGGCGGCGATCCGGCTGGCGGCGTTCGAAGCGGCGATCGGGCGCTGCGATCCCGGTCGGATCGACCTCGCCGCATCGGTCTGCGACCGCTACATGGCCGACCGACTGACAGAGCTTCGCCTCTACCCGGAGGTCGCCGAGGCACTCGCCGGGCTGCGCGGCCGCTACCGGCTCGCCGTCGTCACCAACGGCAACACGGACCCGGCCCGGGTCGGCCTCGGCGAGACGTTCGCGGAGGTCCTGTTCGCCTCCGACATCGGGATGCAGAAGCCCGACCCGCGGATCTTCGAGCTGGCCGCCGAGCGCCTCGGCGTCGAGGCCGGCGCCTGCGTCCACGTCGGCGACCATCCGCACGAGGACGTCGACGCGGCCCGGCGCGCCGGCATGCGCTCGATCTGGCTGAACCGCGACGCCGGCGCCTGGCCGGGCTCCCTGGCGCCGCCGGAAGCCGAGATCGCCGACCTCGCCTCGCTGGCGGAGGCGCTTTAGGCGGCACCGGCGGGGTGACGAGGGTGGACGACCGGATTCGAACCGGCGACCGGCCCGGCCGTCGTGCTTACTCTCGGCGAGTGGCGACCACGTTCGCCGCGCCTGCGCTCCCCGCGCCGATTGCAAGCCAGCCCGCGAAACTGCCTGCCTGAGAGCGTCCCGTCTCCCCCGCCCCCCGCCGCCGGCGCTATTTCCTTTACCGCAGGAGAAGAGCCCGAAAAGCTGCCATCGCCTCGACGATCTCGAGCCGCGAGTCGAGCAGTGCATGAAGGAAGAGGCCGTCGATCGCCGCCGGGATCAGCGTCGCAACGGCCCGCGGCGAGGCGCCGGCGAAGTCGGCGCCTCGGTCTCGTTCGGCCTCGACCACTCCGAGCAGCATGGCCCTGTATCGATCCAGCATCGCGCCGACCCGATCGCGCAGCCCGGAATCTCGCGAGGACTCCAGCAGAGTCTCGACGCCGATTCCGGAAACGAGCGAGTCCTTGTCTCGCGACTCCTCCATCCAACGCTCCATGAGAGCGAGCATCTCCTCCAGCGAGTCGAGCGATTCGAAGTCCTCCACCGGAAATGCCCGCTCGAACACCAGCACGGCCGCATCGGCGAGGAGTTCCTGCTTGCCGGCGAAGTGGTAGCTGACCGCACCGTGCGGCAACCCGGCCCGCTCGGCGACCGCGCGGGTCGTGACGCGGCCCCAGCCGAGCTCGGCAATCAGCTCTGCCGCCGCCTCGAGGAGGCGCATTCGCGTCGACGTCGACCCCGCGTCCCGCGCGGAACTCTCTCGCTTTCGTCCATCTGGACTGTCCATGTGGCCAACCATCGGTTACTGTACCGATCGTGGAGCAGATTGCGGACCTACCGACGTCGATGTCCACGGCGCGCGAGGACCCTGCCGTCCATTGCGAAGGGCTGGTGAAGGAATTCGGCGAAGCGCGAGCGGTCGACGGAATCCAGCTGGCCGTGCCGCGTGGCTCGATCTTCGGCTTCCTCGGGCCTAACGGCGCCGGCAAGACGACGACGATCCGGATCCTCGCCACGCTCTCGCGACCGAGCGCGGGTAGGGCCCGCGTGCTCGGCCACGACGTCGTCTCGGAAGCGGCCGCGGTGCGCCGCAGGATCAGCCTGATCTCCCAGTTCGCCTCGGTCGACCAGGACCTGACCGCGACCGAGAACCTGGTGCTCGCCGCCAGACTGCTCGGGTACTCATGGCGAGGCGCGGGCGGGCGGGCGGCCGAGCTGCTCGACGTCTTCGGGCTGAGCGACGTCGCCGACCGCCAGGCTTCGGCTCTCTCCGGCGGCATGCGACGAAAGCTCGACATCGCCGCCAGCCTGATCGTCACCCCCGAGTTGCTCTTCCTCGACGAGCCGACGACGGGGCTCGATCCGCGCAACCGGATCGAGCTGTGGAACCTGATCCGCGCTGTCGCATCGGCCGGCACGACGGTGCTTCTCACCACTCAGTACCTGGAGGAGGCCGACCAGCTGGCCGAACGAATCGCGGTGATCGACCGCGGCCGGATCATCGCCGACGGAAGTCGCGATCAGCTCAAGGCCTCGATCGGAGAAGGCACGCTTCGCCTCCACGTGCCGGACGACGAGCAGCGGCGCCGGGCAGCGGGGATGCTCGAAAGCAGACTCGGGGTCGGAGTCGACGGGAACGCTGGATCGACGGAGCTCACCGCCCGGCTATCCGGCGACGGCGCCGGGCTCGCCGGGCAAGCGGCGGCCGCGGTCGCCGAGCTGACCGGCGAGGGACTCGACGTGCGGGACTTCACCTACGGGCAGCCGAGCCTGGACGAGGTGTTCCTGGCCCTCACGGGAAAGCCGGCGGAGGGAACCGCCGACGGAGGCGGCGGGTGAACGCGCAGCCGACCGACGCGAGCCCCGAGACCCTGGCGCGGCGGGCCCTGGGAGACGGTGAGCGGCCACCCTTCGCCAGCCCCCTATCGGCCTCGATCACCTACGGGTGGCGGGTGCTATTGAAGATCAAGCACGTTCCCGAGGAGCTTGGCGACGCGGTCGGCATCCCGCTGCTCTTCACGGTCCTCTTCACATACCTGTTCGGCGGGGCGCTGGAGGGGTCGATTCACAGCTACCTGCAGTACCTGCTTCCCGGGACCCTGGTGCTCGCGGTCGTCTTCCTCACCATCTACAGCGGCGTCAACCTGAACCGGGACCTGACGACGGGCGCCTTCGATCGCTTCCGTTCGCTGCCGGTCTGGCGCCCCGCCCCTCTGGTCGGCAGCCTGCTCGGCGACGTCGGCCGCTATCTGCTGGCGGCGGTGCTGGTCCTCGGGCTCGGGTTCGTCATGGGATTCGACGCAGGAGGCGGCGTACCGGGCGTGCTCGGCGGGGTCGCCCTCGCGGTCGCCTTCGCCCTCAGCCTCTCCTGGGCCTGGCTCGCCCTCGGCCTCGTCCTGCGCAGTCCCAGTGCCGTGATGAGCGTCGGCTTCGTGATCCTGATGCCTCTGGCCTTCATGAGCAACATCTTCGTCGACGTCCACACCCTGCCCGCCTGGCTCGAGACGTTCACCGAAATCAACCCGATCACCCACGTCGTCACCGCCGAGCGCGGCCTGATCCACGGCACCGTTGACACCGCTCAGATCGGCTGGGCGCTGCTCTCGGCGGCCGTATTGACGCTGATCTTCATGCCGCTGACGCTCTTCCTGCAGGGTCGGCGAGGTTGAGCCCCCAGCAGAAGCCCACGCCACGAGCTGCACCTCAAGGGCCGGCAGCGCCAGGGCGCCGGCACCGACGAACAGGCCGAGGATGCGGCTGACGTAGTCCGGTCGTTTTCGAGGGAGGCGAGGGCGAGCTGCGGCGAGCCGAGCTCGGCGATCAGGTCGTGCATCAGGAGCGCCTGGGCCGCGATCGCCGCGACCGGGTCGAACGGGTCATCGAGGCCGTAGGCGGCCACGGTCTCCAGAATTGGCTCTATATGAAGGGTGGACGACCGGATTCGAACCGGCGACCGCCTGGACCACAATCGGACCTGGCCTGATTCCTGATAATCCACTTGGCTTTCCAGAGCGATTTCAAGTCAGCTCGGTTTGCTGCCTTTTCCGCAATTTGTTCCGAGATTGTGCCGACGAGGTCGCTCAACGACACAACTATCGGCTTGACGTAATAGTTGCGTCAACTAGCATTTAGACGCTATAGTTGCGTCAACCATGTACCAGCCTGTCCCAATCCCCGAAGCAGCCCGCCTCCTCGGCGTCAGCGCCGACCGGGCGCGGGCGCTGGCCGTCGGCGGGCAGCTCGAAGCCCGAAAGCTTGGCGACCGATGGTTCGTCGAGCGCGCCGCCGTGGAGCAGCGGCTCCGCCACGGAGCCCTCGAGGGCCGACGCTTCTCGCCAAGGAACGCCTGGGCATTGCTGCTGCTGGCCTCCGGCGAGCGGGTCGGGGACATCGACCCGAGTGTCCGATCCCGCCTCAAACGGGCTCTGGCTCGCGATGGCCTTGTCGAACTCGCCCCTCGCCTCACCGACCGGGCAGCCCCCCAGAGCTTCAGAAGCCACCCCGGCGAGATCGCACACCTGCTCAAGGACCCCGATCTCGTCCGCTCCGGGATCAGCGCCGGTGCCGAGGACTTCGGCCTCGTCTCAGGCCGAGAGGCCGACGGATACGTGCAGGAGGCGAGGCTCGATCAAATGGTGGCCACCCACGCGCTGGAGCCAAGCGGGGCGCAGGGCAATGTGCGATTGCGAGTCGTGCCGGATGAGGCCTGGCCACTCCTGGCCGGCCGGGAGGTCGCCCCTGCGGCCGCGATTGCGCTCGACCTCGCAGAAGCCTCCGACCCTCGCTCGGCAAGAGCCGGCGAGAAAGCCCTGCGGGAACTCGACCGTCGCAATCGCCGACGAAGATGATGGCGACCGGCGCTAGAGACATCGTCGAGATCAGCCCGCCCACCGAGGATTCGAAGCGCCTCTGGGAGCAGTTGATCTCCCTGGCGAAAGAACTCGGCGAGGATCGACGATGGGCGCTCGTCGGCGGGCTGATGGTCCAGCTCCACGCCTTCGAGCACGCGAGCGACACACGCCTGACGAGAGACATCGACGTCTTGGGCGACGCCCGCCGGCGCCCGTCGATGACGCAGCGGATCGCTGAGACCCTTCAAGGACTCGGGGCGGAGATGCGGATGCCTCCGGCCACCAACGAAGACCTGGGATACCAGTTCGATCTGAACGGTCAGCTGGTCGAGGTGCTGGGCTCCGAGGGTCTTCGAAGCGACCCGAAGACGATCGGGAACTACAGCACCATTCAGATCCCCGGCGGAACCCAGGCCCTCAAACGGACCGAGGTCGTGATGGTCTCGATCGATGGCGGAGCTCCGGTCGCTGTGCCGAGACCCAGCCTGCTGGGCGCGATTCTGATCAAGGCGCGGGCCGTGGCGAAGGAGCGCAAGGACAAGTTCGAGTCCGATCGCCAGGACCTCATCCTGCTGCTCGGCCTCGTCGAGGATCCGCGGGGCCTGGCAGCAACGGAGGGGCTGAAGGAGACCGAGAAGAAATGGCTTCGCGCCGTTGACGCGAAGCTCGACTTCTCCGACGTCGCCTTGCGCGACGCCTTCAGCCCCGAGCAGCTGGCACGCGCAAGACAGGCCTTCGCACTGCTGATCTCGTAGGAACCGCGCGACGTCTCCATCCGGCCGAAGGCACGCTGGATCAACTCCGCCTCGTGCTGGGAGGGCTGGTAGTCGGCGTAGATCAGCGCGGTCTTGAAGTCGCCTGAACGGGGCTTTTCCAAGGGGGACGACCGGTCCTGACCTGGCCGTGGTCGCCTCAGGATCAGGCCCCGATTGCCGACCACCGCATGGCCACCATCGACCAGCCGCGGCACCAACTGCCTGCCGATCGCCGCTTCAGTGGTGCAGAGCGTCACGACGGACTGATCCCGGCATGGACGTTCGTCGCCTATCGCCAGACGTTCCGGTGTCTGGTTGTTCGGGGGGGTGTCACACATGGGGTTGCCGTCTTGTCTTATGGGGTGCAGTGACAGCACGAGCCTTCGAAGAAGGGACCCCGGCAATGAGCATCACCAACCGCCCCGACCGATCCAGAAAGTTGGCTCGGTCGACGCTTGAATTGGGCGCGACCGGCACCGACCGAACGAGGTTCCAGATGTCCCGGAAGTGGTGGACGCTGGTTGCCGTATGCACCGGCATCTTCATGCTGCTGCTCGATTTGACCATCGTGAACGTTGCGCTGCCGGACATCCAGCGCGCGTTTGGCGCATCGCTGTCGGATCTGCAGTGGACGATTGACGCCTACGCGCTGGCGCTGGCCGCGTTCCTGCTCACCTCGGGTTCGCTCGCCGACCAGTTCGGAAGGCGGCGCCTGTTCGCGATCGGGCTTGCCATCTTCACCATGGGCTCCCTGCTGTGCGGGCTGGCGAGTGGGCCACTCTTCCTAATCCTCGCGCGGGCGGGACAGGGGGTCGGCGGCGCGGTCATGTTCGCCACATCGCTGGCGCTGATCGCGCAGGCGTTCCCGCTTGGCCGAGAGCGAGCGATCGCCTTCAGCGTGTTCGGGGCGACTACGGGGGTCGCGGTCGCGGTTGGGCCGGTGCTTGGAGGCGCGTTGACGAGTGGGATCTCCTGGCGTTGGATCTTCTTCGTCAACCTCCCGATCGGAGTGCTCGCGCTGCTCACCACCCTGACGAGGGTCGAAGAGTCGCGCAATCCGTTCGCGCAGCGCCTCGACTTCCTCGGCTTCTTCACCTTCAGCGGAGGGCTGGCCGCCCTGGTCTTCGCCTTGATCCGCAGCAACACCGACGGTTGGGGATCGGCCACCGTGGTCGGGTCGCTTGTAGGAGCTGGAGCGCTGCTTGTGGCGTTCGTGATCGCCGAGCACCTGCAGAGCTCGCCGATGTTCGACCTGGGGCTGCTGCGCTTGCCGACCTTCTGCGGGGGGCTGGGCGCGGCGCTGGCGATCAACGGCTCGCTGTTCGCGCTCTTGACCTACCTGATTCTCTACTACGAGCAGCCGCTTCACCTCTCAGCCGCCCAAGCAGGCGTGCGATTCCTTCCGCTCACTGTGGCGATTTTCTTCGCTTCAGGGATCGCGGGGCGGATTAGCGAGCGCGTGCCCAACCGGCTGTTGATCTCCCTCGGGTTCGCGCTCGTCGGCGGCGGCCTGCTGCTCATGCGCGACATCACGCCCGGATCGACCTGGACCCATCTCCTGGCCGGGATGATCGTTGCCGGTGTGGGGGCCGGGTTCGTCAACGTCCCGCTGGCGGCGACTGCGGTCGGGGTGGTCGAGCCTGGTCGTGCGGGAATGGCTTCCGGGATCAACACCACCTTTCGCCAGGTCGGCACCGCGACCGGGGTCGCGGCGCTAGGCGCGATCTTCACGAGCCACATCCGAACCAGCGTGACCCATACTCTCCAGCCGATCGTCGGCGCCCACGCGGCCGCCGGCATCGGCCACGGGATTGCCGGGGGCCAGGTCGGCGGGGCCGTTGCCGCGAAGCCGGGACTTCACGCGGCGATCGCGCACGCCGACCGCGTCGGCTTCGTCGGCGGCCTGAACCTGATCCTGCTGGTCGGCGCTGCCGTCGCGTTCGCCGCCGCCACCCTCACGCTGCTGACGGTCCGCGAACGCGACCTCATCCAACCGGCGGAAGGCCACGACGACGGAGCCGCCGGGGAGCCGGCGGCTGCCGCGGCAGCCGCCTGATCCACCACCCCGAAACAGAAGGAGCCGAGCGCCATGAGCACCACGATCCAGAGATCAGACCGATTCACTGCGCTGCCCGACGAGGGGACGCTGGCGGACACCGTCGCCGGCGCTCGAAGAGCACGGAATCAGCGTCGAGGTGGTTGACGACCTCGACGCTGGCACGCGAAAGCGTGCTCGCCCGCATGCCCGAAGGTTCGTCGGTGATGACCAACCCATCGGTCACCCTGCAGTCCACGGGAATCGCGCGAGGCGGTCGACGAGGGCGAGCGCTACGACTCGGCGCGTACAAGGTGCTCGCGCTCGACCGCGCAACTCAACTGCGAGAGATCAAGGCGACGATGGGCCAGCCCGACTTCGCCCTCGGCAGCGTCCACGCGATCACGCGCGACGGCACGCTCGTCATCGCATCTGCCCTGGGGAGCCAGCTCGCCTCCTACGCGTTGGGGCGCCGCCAACGTCATCTTCGTTGTCGGCGCTCAGAAGCTCGTCCCAGATCTCGATGCGGCGCGCGAACGGATCTACCGAGCACAGCCTCAGGCTCGAGGATGCCCGCGCCCTGGAGGCCTACGGCAAGAACAGCCGCGTCGGCAAGATCCTGGAGATACACCAAGAGGACCCCGGCCGCATCCACGTCGTCCTGATCCGAGCGGTCGTCGGGTTCTGACCGGTGTCACAGCCGGGGCTGCTCGTTTTGTCATAGTGGGTAGAGGAAGTCCTAGAGCAAGGAGTGAATGATGAGAGTGTTTGTGGCAGGAGCGACGGGGGCGATCGGAAGGCAGCTGGTGCCGCGTTTGGTCGCCGCCGGTCATCGAGGTTCACGGGCATGACGCGCAGCGAGTCAAAGCGGGCGATGCTATCTGAGCTGGGCGCCGTGCCGGTGGTCGCGGACGCGCTCGATCCCGATCAGGTCGCGGAGGCCGTGGCCCACGGCGAGGCCGGACGTGATCGTCCATCAGCTGACCGCGATCGGAGCGGTGGACACGCGTCACATGGAGCGCGATTTCGCGCTGACCAACCGCCTGCGGACCGAGGGCACGGACCACCTGCTCTCGGCCGGGCAGGCGGTGGGGGTGCGGCGCTTCGTGGCACAGGGCATATCTGGCGTTCGGCGCGTACGCGCGCAGCGGCGGGCCGGTGAAGAGCGAGGAGGACCCACTCGACCCGGCGCCGGCGCGCGAGATGCGCGAGACCTGGCCGCGATCCGTCACCTCGAGGAGGCGGTCCTCGGTGCGCGGTGGACGGAGGGGATCGTGCTGCGCTACGGCGCTCTCTACGGGCCGGGCACATCGCTGGCGCCCGGCGAGGAGCAGTTCGAGCTGGTCCGCAAGCGCAAGTTCCCGCTGGTCGGCGACGGCGGCGGCGTGTGGTCGTTCATCCACGTCGCCGACGCGGCGGAGGCGACGGTGGCGGCCGTCGAGCACGGCAGCCGCGGCGTCTACAACGTGGTCGACGACGATCCCGCCCCGGTCGCCGAGTGGCTGCCGGCGCTGGCGCAGAAGCTCGGCGCCAAGAAGCCCATGCGCGTGCCGCGGTTCGTCGGGCGGCTGTTCGCCGGTGAGGCCGGCGTGGTGATGATGACCGAGCTCCGCGGCGCCTCCAACGCAAAGGCCAAGCGCGAGCTGGCGTGGCGCCCGGCGCACCCGAGCTGGCGGCAGGGGTTCACTGCGGCATGACCGATCGCGAGCAACTGCTCGACGAGCTGCGGCCGGTCGCGTTCGCGATCGCCTACCGGATGCTCGGCAGCGTCTCCGAGGCCGAGGACATCGTCCAGGAGGCGCTGCTGCGGGTGCATCAGGCGCTCGACGGCGGACGAGCCGATCGCATCGCCGCGCGCGTTTGTCGCCACCGTGACCACCCGGCTGGCGATCAACGAGCTGCGCTCCGCGCGCGCCCGCCGCGAGCGCTACGTGGGCGAGTGGCTGCCGGAGCCGATCATCACCGAGGGCACCGATGACCCGGCCCAGCAAGCGGAGATGGCCGACTCGCTGTCGCTGGCGATGCTCGCACTGCTGGAGAGCCTCTCGCCTGAGCAGCGAGCCGTGCTGCTGCTTCACGACGTGTTCGACTACGGGTACCGGGAGATCGCGGCGATCGTCGGCAAGAGCGAGGACAACATGCGCCAGCTCGCCACCCGCGCCAGGCGCCACGTCGAGCAGGAGCGGCCTCGCTTCCAAACGACGCGCGAGCAGCAAGAGGAGCTGGCAGCGACGGTTCTTCGCGGCGGCCGAGCAGGGCGATCTCGCCGAGCTCGAGGCGCTGCTCGCTCACGACGTGGAGCTAACCGCGGACGGCGGCGGCAAGGTTCCGGCCCTGACGCGGTCGCTGCGCGGCCGCAACCGGGTCGCGCGGAGGCTGATCAAGTACTGGGCCCGCTTGATCGCTGTTCCGGGCGTGTCGTTGCGCCCCGCCGAGGTCAACGGCGGTCCCGGGAGTGCTCTATCTCGACCCAGATGAGCGGCTGATCGGCGTGGTGGCGCTCGATATCGCCGGCGGCCAGGTCAGAGGCATCAACTCGATCGTCAACCCCGACAAGCTGACGCACCTCGGGCCACTCGGCGACCTCACGTCACTACTGTGCGGCGAGATGAACCCGGTGCTCTCGCCGCCTCGCCGGATGCGGCTCTTTCTTAGCCACCCGATGTTCACATCAGCTCAAGGAGAAGCCAAATGTCAACAGACCAGGTAACAAGCAACAAAGCGACGCTCTCACGCTTTCAAGAGGCCCTGAGCAGCGGCGATTGGGAGCTCATCTCGAAGACGATCGACGAGGTCGTCCAGCCGGACGCGCTGATCCGCACCCCGCTGCCGATTGAAGCCACCGGCGCGGAACTGCTGAAGGAGGTGTTCGCGAGGCTGCATCGGGCCTTTCCGGACCTTCACATCGCGGTCGAGGATCTGATCGCGGAGGGGGACAAGGTCGTCGCCCGCGACGTAGTTACCGGGACCCACCGAGGCGAGTACATGGGCCTTCCGCCAACCGGCAAGTCGATCACGTACAACGAGATCTTCATCTGCCGCTTCGCGGGCGGCCGCATCGCCGAGACCTGGGGGGTGGTCGACGTCCTCTCGCAGACTGCGACAGCTCGGCGCGATTCCCGGAGGCGCATCATGACCTCCGCAGGTCAGGCGGCAGGAGCATAGGCTGGTCGCGGTCGACAATGAGAGTCGCACCCCGCTGGGGTGGGGTTGCTTTCGCCACCGCGGAGGCTGTCGCGCAAACACACAGCGGAGAGGTCCTTCGGCCATGAATTGGCGCGGTGCGAAACCGGCAGGGGCTCGATCCCGAACTCAGGCTGTCGCGGCCGCCAGGGAGTGCCGGTGAAGCTTCAGAAGGTTGTGAGTGGCGGCATCAGGCGCCATTCCGAGCGTGCGGCTGCCCGGCCTCTCTGTTTGAAGCGCTCAATCCGCCGGTTCGACTTGATCTGGGCGAAGACCGGCTCGACCATCCACTGCCTTTGTGAGTAGAGGCCGCCACCGGACTCGGTGGCGAGCACTCGTCGCATGAAGTCGTAGGGCCCGCCGAGGCGTGTGTTTCGCGGTCGGTTGCGGTTGGTGTCGGGGGCGACAATCGGAGTCATGCCGCGTTCGCACAGGGCATCGATGTGACCGTCTGACCAGTAGCCGGCGGCGGCGAGGACGACACCAGTACCCACGTTCACGCCGAACCCGGCTGCTGCGAAACCGGCATCTCTCAAGCCACCCTCCGATGCTGGAATTGCCAGGTGCAGAGTGTTGCCGAAGTCGGTTCGCGTGAGCGGTACGGCGAGGGAGATCGAGGCTCGTTTGACTTAGCTGGTCGACCGATGCGACGACGAAGGGAGGAGCTACTCCTGCTGCCGTCCTCGTGTCGGATCGGGGTCGGCCCAGTAGACGTCGCCCTGATGGGGCTTCGCTTCCACCACTCCGGTGCCGGCGCTTCAAAGCCGAACGCGAGCTCTTCGCTCTCGCTGATGAATGGCGTGGCTCCTAGGACTCGACCATCCGGATCCAGCAGGTCCAGCCCAGTTCCCAACACCCGATTTGCAGGAGTTTTGCAGCGGGGCAAAATGTTCCCGAGTGTCCGTGGCAAGTTCCATGCGGTCCTACAACGTCAAAAAAAATGCCGATTTGCAGGACTTTAGGGTGGACGACGGGATTCGAACCCGCGACCGCCTGGACCACAACCAGGAGCTCTACCAACTGAGCTACGCCCACCAAGCGAGAGCCCAATCTACCGACCGGGCGCCCTACTCGCCGGCGTTGAACTCCCAGATCGCGATCGCGAGCATCGTCATGCCCAGGGCGAAGACGACGAAGACCGAGAGCGCCACGGGGACCGTCCACCCGAACCAGGTGATGCCCGGGTTGAGCGACGCTTCGGCGCCGGCGCTCAGATCGAGGTGGGCGAAGACGAGGCTGCGCATCGGCTCGACCGCGTAGGTGAGCGGGTCGAGGCGGTTGAGCACGGCGAGCCAGCCGGGCAGGTCGGTGACCGGGAAGAGCGCCCCGGAGATGAAGAACATCGGCATGATCACGAGCTGCATCACGCCCATGAACGACTGGATCTGGGTGATCCGCGCCGCGACCATCACCCCGAAGGCGGTGATGCTGAAGGCGAGCAGGATCTGCAGGGCGAAGATGCCGAGGACGAGGGTGACGCTGTAGGGGACGCCGACCGCGGGCGCCAGCAGGATCATGATCACGCCCTGGAAGCCGGCCACCGTGGCGCCCCCGAAGCACTTGCCGACGACGATCGAGCTGCGCCGGATCGGCGCCACCATCATCTCCCGCATGAAGCCGTACTCGCGGTCCCAGACGATCGAGGCGGCGGAGAACATCGCCGTGAACATCACCGACATGCAGAGCACGCCCGGGTAGATGAAGGTCTTCAGGTTGAGGCCGTGGGTGCTCGCCGAGCTGAGCTGCTGGAGGCCGGCGCCGAGGACGAAGAGGAAGAGCAGCGGCTGGACCAGCGAGGTGACGATCCGGACCCGGTCGTTGGCGAACCGGATCAGCTCCCGACGCCAGACGATCCTGATCGCGCGCAGCTCGCCGCGCCAGCTGCGCACCGGCACGTGGACGCGGACGACCTCGGGCGCGCCGCCCTCGCCGACGGTGCCGAGGGCGGGCTCGCGGGCCGCGCTCACCGCCGCCCCCCGGAGAGCATCTGCATGGTCACCTGGCGCTCGACCTTGCGGCCGTCACCGTCCTCGGCGTCGCGGATCGTCGTCCCCGTGTGGGACATGAAGACGTCGTCGAGGGTCGGGCGGGAGAGGCTGACCGAGCGGATCGGCACCCCGAGCTCGGCGAACAGCCGCGGCACGAACTCCTCGCCGTCGGGGACGGCGAAGGTGACCGCGCCCTCGGAGACCAGCGCCTCGAGCCCGAAGCGCTCGCCGATCGCGGCGATCGCCGCCTCGTCGTCGTCGGTCTCGATTCGGATCCGGTCCGCCCCGACCTGCTCCTTCAGCGCCTGGGGCGAGTCGAGGGCGACGATCTCACCGTGGTCCATGATCGCGATCCGCCCGCAGAACTCCGCCTCGTCCATGTAATGCGTGGTCATGAAGATCGTGATCTCCTCGTTTTCCTGGAGCTGGCGGATGTAGCTCCAGATCGAGCTGCGCGTCTGCGGGTCGAGGCCGATCGTCGGCTCGTCGAGGAAGAGGACGCGGGGCGAGTGCATCAGCCCGCGGGCGATCTCCAGCCGCCGCCGCATCCCGCCCGAGAAGGTCATGACCTGGGAGTCGCGTCGCTCCCAGAGGCCGACCATCTCCATCACCTGGCGCATGCGGGGCCTGACCAGGCTGCGCTCCACCCCATAGAGCTCGGCGTGCAGGCGCAGGTTCTGCTCGGCGGTCAGGTAGCCGTCGAGGGTGGGCTCCTGGAAGACGAGGCCGATGTGGCGGCGCACGTCGTCGCGCTCGGCGACGACGTCGTGGCCGGCGACGCTCGCGCGGCCGCCGCTCGGGCGGGCCAGGGTGCAGAGCATGTTGATCGTCGTCGTCTTGCCCGCGCCGTTGGGGCCGAGGAAGCCGAAGACCTCGCCGGCGGCGACCTCGAAGCTGACGCCGCGGACCGCCTCGAACTCGCCGAAGGACTTGCTCAGTTGCTCAACCGCGATCGCGTCGCTCATCGCGACTCATTCTGAAGACTCGACCAGCTCGGCGAAGGCGCGGAAGCCCGGGGCCGTGCGGGCGACGAGTTCGGCCTCGAGATCCTCTGCCTGGGACGGGAGCAGGCCGGAGGCGCCGAGGCCGATCGCGCGGCCCGCTTCCATGACCATCTCCGGGACTTCGAGCCAGGACTCGACCATGGCGGCGTCGGCCTCGGGGTGGAAGAGGATCCCCCAGGCGTTGCCGTAGCGAAAGGCCTGGTGCTCGGTCGCCGCCGAGGAGGCGAGAGAGCGAGCGCCCGCGGGCAGGTCGAAGACGTCGCCGTGCCAGTGCAGGACCGTCGCCTCGGGTGCCAGGGCGCCGATCAGCGGGTCGTTGGGGTCGGAGACCTCGATGCCGAGAAAGCCGATCTCCGGCCTCCTCCCCGGCCGCACCTCGGCCCCCAGCGCCCGGGCCAGGAGCTGGGCCCCGAGGCAGATGCCGAGCACCGGGATCTGCCGGTCGACCGCCCCCGCCAGCCACTCGCGCTCGGCCTCGAGCTCCGGGTGGCGCTCGAGTTCGTCGACGCTCATCGGCCCGCCCATCGCGACGACGCCGTCCACCTCCTCGTGGGAGGGCAGGGGGTCGCCGGCGAGCGCTTCGACCTCGAGCACCTCGACCCCGGGGCCGAAGGCGTCGCGGATCCGGTGGGGGCGCTCCCAGGACGCGTGTATGAGGACGAGCAGCGCGGTCAAGAGACGCGGAGGGTAGCCGCGCTACGGTGAGCGGGGTCAGATGAGGGCAATTGCGATCTTCAAGCCGGAGGCGCGGCCCGCCACGGCGACCGGCGCGGCCGCAGTCGGCGCGCTGGCGCGTGCGGGCGCGGCGGCGATCGGCGGCTTCGCGATCGGCCGGCTCAGCGTCGGCCGCCTCGCGATAGGCCGCCTCGCGGTCGGGCGCGTCGCGGCCGGCCGCACGAAGATCGGCCGCCTCGAGGTCGAGGAGGTCGAGATCGGCCGCCTCTCGGTTCGCGAGCGGCCGCCCGCGGCGTGAGGCCCACCCCCGCCCTCGCCGCCCTCGCGGCGCTTCTCTCCTGCGCCGCGCTGCTGCTCGCCGGAACCGGGGCGGCTGCCGGCCCCGGCCCGGCGCTCGGCGGCTGCCCGGTCTTCCCCGAGCCGCCGGCGGGCATCTCCCCTCACGCCCCGTCCCTGCCCACCGAGGCCGCCTGGAACCAGGACGTCTCGAGGGCTCCCGTGGCCCGCAACTCGGCGGCCACGATCGCCTACATCGACGCCCACGGCGGCGACCGCCTGCACCCCGACTTCGGCTCGCCGCGCTCCTACGGCTTCCCCTACGCCGTCGTCGGCCCCGGCCAGCGCCGGCTGCCGGTCCACTACACCGCCTACGGCGACGAGAGCGACCGGGGGCCCTTCCCGATCCCCAAGGGGGCGCCGGTCGAGGGCGGCAAGGGCAGCGACGGCGACCGCCACGTGCTCGTCGTCGACCGCGGCCGCTGCCTCCTCTACGAGCTCTACCGCGCCTTCTTCAGGGGCGGGCGCTGGAACGCCGACTCGGGCGCCGAGTGGGACCTGCGCTCGGCCGCCGGCCGCCCCGACTCATGGACCTCGGCCGACGCTGCCGGCCTGCCGATCTTCCCCGGCCTCGTCCGCTACGAGGAGGCGGCCGGCCACCGGGTCGAACACGCGATCCGCGTCACCTTTGAGAGCACCCGCGACGCCTGGGTCCACCCCGCCTCGCACTGCGCCGGCGACACCGACAACCCGAACGCGCCGGCGATGGGGACGCGACTGCGTCTGAAGGCGGGCTACGGCCTCGGCAGGTTCAGCGGAGAGGGCAAATCGATCGCCCTGGCGCTGAAGCACTACGGAATGATCGTCGCCGACAACGGCTCCAACTGGTATTTCAGCGGCACCAGCGACGCTCGTTGGAACGACGAGAGCCTCAACCAGCTGAAGCGGATCCCCGGCAGCGCCTTCCAGGTCGTTCGCAGCAGGGCCCGCCCGCACGTCTGCTGACGCGCCTCAATTCGCGAGGGTGACCCGGTGGAACTCGGCCTCGAGTCGCCTTCCCAGTTCGGCGGCAGCCTGCTCGTCGCTCGCCCCGGCGCCGCCGCCGACCAGAACCACCTCGGTCGCCGGGAACGTCTGCAGCTGGTCCTCGACCGCCTGGACGATGTCCTCGTCGCCGACCCGCGCCTCCGCCTCGACGCCCGCCTTCGCCAGCGCCGCCACGGTCGCGACCAGATTCCTCTGCGCCGCCTGGCGGGCCGGCTCGACGTCGGAGGCCCAGCGGTCGAAGAAGCGGATCCGCGCCGGGGCCAGGACGAGCACGTCGACGTCCTCGCCCGTGCCCAGCTCCGCCACCCGGGCGATCTCCGCGACCGCGCCGGGCTCCTCCACCGGGCAGGTGGTGACGAGCAGCAGGTGGCGGCGCGTATCCGGATGCCGCCGCCGAGCCGATCGGGCCGAGCGGCCGCTGGCGCGCCGCGACGACGACCAGCGCCACCGCCGACAGGGCGCCGACCGCGACGCCGACGCCGGCGCCGCCAACCGCAAAACCCGCCACGATCGGGACGATCAGGCCGGCGACGATCAGGGGCAGCTTCCAGGATGCCATCAGCTGAGAGGGACGGGGACGGTGCTCAAACCGCCAAGGCTAACCGGCCCGGGCGGATTGAGGTTGGAGGTTTCGCTCGCCCTAGGCTCGTGTACTGCCGCCGCCGGAGAGGCGCGGAACGATCAGCAGCGCCAGCCCGATCAGGATCACGATGATCCCCAGTGCGTAGTGCACGAGGATCGCGAGGACGATTCCGATCACTATGAGAAGCAGCGGTAATCCCATGCCTCTTCGGTACCCGCAGGACCGGTGAGGAAACCTTCCGGGGTCAGCCGCGCGTGCCGCCGCCCCTGCCGTCCGGCGACCAGCCGGGGCCGCGAAAGACGTAGCCGAGTCGCTCGCGCCAGCTCCTCGCGCCCCGCACGTCGCGCGCCATCGCGACGAACTCATGGAACGCGACTCGGTGGGGCCTGAAGGTGCGGATGTTCTTCGTCAACCCGTAGACCGGCCGCTCGGTCTCCCCCTGGTAGGTGCCGAAGATCCGGTCCCAGACGATCAGGATCCCACCGTAGTTCTTGTCGAGGTAGGCCTCGTTGGCGCCGTGGTGGACGCGGTGGTGGGAGGGCGTGTTGAAGACGAGCTCGACCGGCGCCGGCAGCTTGCGGACTTTCTCTGGTGTGGATCCAGAACTGGTAGGTGAGGCTGATCGCCAGCTGCATGAGGATCATCCAGGGCGCGAAGCCGAGCAGCGCCAGGGGCGCCCAGAAGGGCAGCGCCGTCATCGGCGTCCAGGTCTGGCGCAGCGCGGTCGAGAGGTTGTAGTGCTGGGATGAGTGGTGGACGACGTGGCTGGCCCAGAAGACCCGCATCTCGTGGTGGACGCGGTGGAACCAGTAATAGGCGAGGTCGTCGGCGAGGAAGAGGGCGACGTAGGTCCACCACTCGTCGGCGGGCATGCGCAGCGGGGTGAGCTCGTAGAGGCCGGCATAGGCAACCAGCACGACCAGTTTCCAGACCGCGTTGATGACGACATTGCCGCCGCCCATCGAGAGGCTGGTGCGAGTGTCCCGCGACTCGTAGCCGACCAGGTCGTGGTCCTCGCGCGCGTATTTGAACGCGAGCAGCTCGAGCGCCAGCAGGACGACGAAGGCGGGTATCGCGTAGACGATCAGGTCGACCATCGCGGCCGAACTCTAGACCTCCGCGGGCCGGGCGATTTCGTTCAGGCCGACAGCCGGCGGGACTGGGGCCGATAAGCACCGCGTGACACCTCTGCTCGCAAATTCCCGCCGCCGGCTCGGCGACGAGCGCGGCTTCACCCTGGTCGAGCTGCTGGTCGTGATGCTGATCCTCGGCATCCTCGCCGCGGTCGCGCTGCCCGCCTTCTTCAACCAGGTCACCAAGTCCCACGACGCCCAGGCGAAGGAATTGGCGCAGACGACGCAGGTCGCGGTCGAGGCCTGTGCGTCGGAGGCCGACGGCTCCTACACGGGCTGTAAGAAACTGGCCACCCTGCAGGCGATCGAGCCGACGATCCCGACCTCCGGAGTCAAGGTCACGGCCCCGGCGAAAGGCGGCTACACGGTCAAGGTGACCGCGACCGGGGGCAACGCCTTCTCGATCGTGCGCGCCGTCGACGGCACCATGTCCTACACCTGCACCGTCGCCGGCACGGACCGCGGCGGCTGCCCGGGCACGGCGAAAAAAGCCGGAACCTGGGGCTAGGCGGAAAGCGGTCCGGGCGGGCCGGGAGGACGGGCTGCCATAGTCGGCGGTCAATCGTCCAATGCTCACCTGGAGGGATCGATGAGAGAGAACTTTCGCGGCAGGCTCACCTATGCCAACGTCATGGTCACGATTCTTGCCTTCGTGGTTCTCGCCGGGGGCACGGCCTACGCGGCGGCCCACCTCGGAAAGAACTCGGTCGGTCCCAAGCAGCTGAGAAAGAACGCCGTCACCACGGCGAAGATCAAGAAGAACGCCGTCACCGCCGCGAAGGTTAGGAAGAACGCGATCAACGCGGCGAAGATCAAGAACGGGTCCGTGAACAGCGACAAGGTCGCGGACGGCTCCCTCACGGGAGGCGACGTCAACGCGTCGACGATGCCGTTCTCCCAGATCGTCGCCAGACTGGGATCGAGCTCCCAGGTTGCGTTCAGCGAGTCGGGCGAACCGGCTCTGTACCCGTTGGGCGCCTACACGCAACCGGTCGGCGAGGTCGATCAGATGATCGGGTCGGTGAGCTTCGAATTCGGCGCCGGATGCGAACCCGAACGCGTCGCGCAGGTGCTTCTCCTGATCGATCCCCCGGCCAAATTGGCCGAAGCGTCCCCGACCAGCATCATCGGCTTCGGGCTCATTCAGGACAAAGGCTCGGGTGCGTCGACGAGGACGGTGCAGATCGGGCCATATCCGGTCCCCGGCGGCGGCACGATGACCAACGCCGCTCCCTCGACGGCGACCACCCACAGCTACGGCATCGCTCTGATCGGATCGTGCGACTCCGGTAGCGGGGTAACCGCCCAAAGCGTGACCCTGGACGTGATCGGCACGAAATAGGGCCACCGGCCGCCGGTGGCGAAGCACCCCCGGTTGGATTCGAACCAACGACCCTCGGATTAGAAGTCCGACGCTCTGTCCACTGAGCTACGGGGGCGGGAACCCGGAGACCGCCGGGTGGGACCGATTCTAGGCGCGAGGGTCGCGCCGGCCTGCAGTGGAACGGCGATCGGCCCGATTCGACTACGATCGCCGCGATGCCGAGCGTCGACGCAGCGGGGACCGAGCTCTACTACGAGCGCGCCGGCAAGGGCGAGCCGATGCTGCTGATCCAGGGCATGAGCGCCACCCACCTGGCCTGGGGGCCCACCTTCCGCCCCGCTTTGGAGGCCGACTTCGACACGATCGCCTTCGACAACCGCGGCATGGGCCGCTCGGGGGAGGCCGAGCTGCCGTTCGGGATCGCCGAGATGGCCGGCGACGCGATCGGCCTCCTCGACGCGCTCGAGATCGAGCGCGCCCACGTCGTCGGCATCTCGATGGGCGGCGCGATCGCCCAGGAGCTCGCCCTCGCCCACCCCGGCCGCGTCCGCACTCTGACCCTCGGCGCCACCTTCTGCGGCGGCCCGGAGGGGACGCTGATGGACCGCGCGGACCTGCAGATGCTCGGCGCCGCCTACGCCTCGGGCGACCCCGAACAGGTCTTCCGGGCGATGTGGGAGATCAACATCTCCCCCGCCTTCGCCGCCGACGATTCGCGCTTCGCCGCCTTCCGTGAGATGGGCAGCGCCCTGCCCGCGCCGCGCCCCGTGGTCATGCAGCAGATGAGCGCCTGCGCCGAGCACGACACCAGCGACCGCCTCGGCGAACTGTCGATGCCGACCCTCGTCATCCACGGAACCGCCGACCGGCTGATCAAGTTCGCCAACGGCGAGCTGATCGCGCGGCTGATCCCCACCCGCCTCGAGCCGCTCGAGGGCGTCGGCCACATGTTCTGGTGGGAGCAGCCGCAGCGCTCGGCCGAGCTGGTCCGCGAGCACGCCCTGGCCGCGGTCTGAGCCGGCCCCGCTCCTTCTATTCGGGCTTGCAGGCCGACGGGTCGAGCTTGCCGTCGACCCTGAAGACGTAGTCGGGCTGCGGTTCGATGTCGTCCTCTTCGATCAGCAGCTTCACCGCCGGGTCGTTTTTGATCCAGGCGTAGACCGGTTTCCGGTACGGGCCGATGGCGTCCACCGTGTACTGGCTGAGGATCAGGTAGTCGTAGTCGCCCGCGTTGATTTCGCGGCGGAAGGCGGGACAGCTCATCGCCAGCCGATAGGAGCCGTGGTCGCCGGGCACGCCGATGTACTGGACGTGGTTGTCGAGGCTCTCGCCGTAGAAGCCGTACTGGCCGAAGAAGATCTCGCCGTCGCCGGCGATCCCGATCCTCTTGTCGTGCTGGCGGCGGGCGAACCGGTAGGCCTTCTTCGGCCCACCGTCTTGGAGGAAGTGGTCGACGTTCGTGTAGTGGTGCTTGAAGTACTGGACCTCCTGGGCACGACCGAGGAGAATCGCGAGGAAGAGGACCCCGGCGACCCCGAGTGCCACCTGCCTGCGGGTGATGCGGCGCTGGGCGCGCAGAAGGCCGAGGCCGGCCGGCACCCAGACCAGGCAGAGGGTGAGGAAGATCGTGCCGACGATGAAGCCCGGATACCAGCGCGGCGTCGTCAGCACGGTGATCGCGTAGATCGCCAGGAGGAACAACAGCGTCTGCCGGGCGCGCGCCTCCGGGGCGCGCAGGGGCCGGGCGATCGGCAGCATCGTCAGCGCCAGCAACAGGCCCGGCGCCAGGTAGCGGGTGTTGGTGAAGAATCCCGTCGGGGAGCCGTCCTGGCCGGCCGCCGTGAGCGGCGTGAACACGTAGACCAACGCCGTCAGCAGCGCCGCAGCCGCCAACACCTGGATGATCCGGTTGCGCGAGCGCACGACGAGGAAGACGGCGACGGCGACGGCGACGATCAGGATCAGCGGCCACAGGGGACCGAAGGCGTCGTCGAGCCGCGGGAAGAACCACTTGCGGTAGATGGTCGGGTTGGTGATGTAGTGGGCGACGGCGAAACGCGGCCGCGGGTCGAGCGGCATCTGGTCGGGTTTGGGCAGGTGCAGAGGGCCCCAGCTCGAGTAGGGGATCGGGTTGCCGCCGGTCTTGATCGCCGCCCGCAGGTACCAGTAGCCGCCGACCACGAGGGCCGAGAGGCCGAGCACCCAGGCGGTGGTGAAGCGGCGCCCCTTGCCGCTGAAGAGGACGACGCCGATCGTGATCGCGACGACCGGGATCAGGAAGGTGAGCTTGACCGAGGCGGCCAGTCCGGCGGCGATGCCGGCGATCACCAGCGGCCCGCGGTCGAGAAGCGGCGCATCGCGCTCGGGCGCGTCCTTGACCGCGTCCCCCTCCGCAGGGGCCCGGCGCTGATGGCCGTTGATCAGGATGGCCGCGAAGGCGAGCAGGAAGGCGAGGCCCATGATGTCGTTGCGCCCCTCGCCCGGCTGGGTCTCGATCATCACCCCCGCGTCGAGGACGATCGCGCCGGCGACCAGCGTCGCCGGGCCGACCTTGTAGGGGCGGCCCACGCACCAGGCGGCGAGCAGGGCGATCGAGAGCCAGGCGAGGTTGATCAGCGGCGAGAGCCAGTCGCTCTTGAAGAGGACGATGCCGCCGGCGTGGATCAGCTCGGAGCTCTGCGGGTAGTACCAGGCGGCGAGCCGCAGCGGATCGGTGAAGTGGAGGTGGACCGTCGACGCTTCCTGGGCGATCCGCGCCGCGAAGGGCATGTGGTACCAGGTCGTGTCGCCCCCGTACATCCCCTGGTCGAGGCTGAGCTGGGAGGGGAAGGTCCACTCGGCGACCGTGAAGGAGGCGACGCCGATCGCGATCCAGAGGGCGATCGTCTGCACCTTCGGGGCTTTCACTTCCTGGCCGTCGCGCGGCGCCTTGCGCCAACCGATCCAGGCGGCGAGCAGGCCGACCCCGATGCAGACGAGGATCGTCGGGCCGATCGTCAGGATGCTGAGCGTGCCGAGCACCTCGAGCGAGAGGACGAGAAGGGCGGTGGCGATCGTCGCGTCCGCCAGCCGGGCGAGGGCACCCGAGAACTCGGGAACGATCCAGCGCCGCAGCCAGTAGCCGCCGAGGCCGAGGGCGGCGAGGATGCCGATCAGCGCGAAGCAGCCGCCTATGTAGGAGCCGAGCGAGGGGTTCACCGGCGCGGGATGGTATTCGGAGCGCCGGGTGGGCGGTTAGGAGGGGGCGGGAATCCGGCAGGAGACGCCGGTCCCGGCGAGGCCGCAGTACCCGTTCGGAACCTTGTGGAGGTACTGCTGGTGGTAATCCTCCGCGTAGTAGAAGGGCCCGGCCGCCTCGATCTCTGTCGTGATCGGCTCGTGGCCCGCCGCCCTGAGATCGGCGTCGTAGGCCTGCAGCGCCATCTCCGCCATCTCCTTCTGGGCGTCGTTGGTGAAGTAGATCCCGGACCGGTACTGGGTGCCGACGTCGTTGCCCTGGCGCATGCCCTGAGTCGGGTCGTGCTCCTCGAAGAAGACCTTGAGCAGGTCGGCGTAGGAGATCCGCTGCGGGTCGTAGGCGACCATCACCGCCTCGGTATGGCCGGTCCTGCCGGTGCAGACCTCGTCATAGGTCGGGTTCGGCGTCGTCCCGTTCATGTAGCCGACCGCCGTCGAGTAGACGCCATCGAGCCCCCAGAAGAGCTGCTCCGCGCCCCAGAAGCAGCCGAGGGCCAGGTAGGCGACCTCGATCCCGTCGGGGAATGGCGGCTTCAGCGGCGCGTCGAGGATCGCGTGCCTCTCGGGCACGTCGAAGGCGGGCTCGCTGCGCCCCGGAAGCGCCTCCTCGGGGCTCGGCATCTTCGTCTTCTCGGGCTGCATCGCAGCCATCAGCTTTCCAAGCCTGTTCATCTGCTTTCAAAGTTACAGAGCGTGTCCAGCCGGGTTGCGGATCGGCGCCGCCAGGCCGGTCGCGTCCATCTGATCCCATGCCCGGATAATCGACGGCCCGCCGCTGCCCGGCACGGCCGCGGGCCTCTAGATCGCCGCGGACGGGTAGCTGACCCCGGTCAGCTCCTCGGATACCGACCACAGCCGGCCTGCGGTCTGCTCGTCGCGGCCCGCCTTCACCGGCCGGGTCACCCGTGGATGGCCGCGCAGCTCCTCGAAGCCGTCAGGGCCGACGAATGCCCCGCCTTCGAGGTTGGGCCGGGTCGCGGCGTAGAGCAGCGGCAGCGCCCCCATCTCGGGGCTCTGGGCGAGCAGCCTGTTGGTGATCGTCAGGATCGTGCGGTCGAGCGGCGGAGGCGAGGCCGTCTGCAGATTGGTCGCCGCGTAGCCCGGGTGGGCGGCGAGGCTCTTGACGTTCGAGCCGGCGGCCCGCAGGCGCCGGTCGAGCTCCAGCGCAAAGAGGACGTTGGCGAGCTTCGCCTGGCAGTAGGCGCGCCAGCGCCGGTAGCGCCTCTCCCCCTGCAGGTCGTCGAAGCGAATCCGGCCGATTTTGTGGGCGGTGCTGCTGACGGTCACGACCCGGGCGTCCTCGCGACCCTGGAGGCAGCCGAGCAGGAGGCCGGTGAGCGCGAAGTGGCCCAGGTGGTTGGTTCCGAGCTGCGACTCGAAGCCATCGGCGGTCTCGTGTCGCGGCGAGCCCATCACCCCGGCGTTGTTGAGGAGAATGTCCAGCCCCCCGTGGTCGGCGGCGTAACCGTCGGCGAAGGCCCGGACGGAGTCGAGCGAGGCGAGGTCGAGCTGCCTCAGGTCGAGCGCCGCGCCCGGCACCGCGGCCGCGATCTGAGCGGTCGCCCGCTCACCCTTGGCGGTATTTCGGCAGGCGAGCACAACCGTCGACCCGGCCCGCGCCAGCTCCGTCGCGGCGGCCAGGCCGAGGCCGCTGTTGGCCCCGGTGACCACGGCGACCCGCCCGTCCTGGGAGGGAATGTCGGTCGCCGTCCACATTTCGCTCATGCCGCCCTCCGTTCGCGTAACTTTCAGACTATGGGTTGCCTCGTCGTCCTCTTCGCGCTGATCTCGCCGCGGCTGGCGATCTTCCTGCTCTTCCTCTTCAGCGACCTACTCGCCAACGCCTATGAGAGCTGGGTCGTCCCGCTCCTCGGCTTCTTTCTCCTGCCCTGGACGACCCTCGCCTACGCCGTGATGTGGGATGTCGGCAGCCACGGGGTGAAGGGGTTCGAGTGGTTCATCGTCATCCTCGCGTTCCTCTTCGACCTCGCTTCCTGGGCAGAGGGCCACAGGGAACGACGCGCCGCCTGACGGCGACTAGGCCACCTCTTCGATCGGGAAGGCGAGGAGGACGTGGTGCTTGTTGACGACGATGAAGTCGCGGCGAACCACGTCTCCTCCTTCGAGCGGCCAGATTTCGACGCCGACGACCGGAATGAAATCGACGTCAGGGCGGTTGAGCGAGTCCGAGAAGCGGCTCTGGTAGCCCTCGGGCGGGAGCGTGACATTGCCGACGATCCGGTGCCGCTCGGTTTCGAACTGGACCCGTTCGACACGCCGCTCGATGTGGTCTCCCATGCCCTCCATCAATTTGTCCTATTCGGAGTTTCCAATGATGTACAGGACGGACAAACAACAGCGTGGATAGTTTTGAATCAATCGCCCGGAAGCAGCTCGCGGGCCGCCGAAGACTTTCCCGGATCATTCCACGCCGGAATTCAGCGGGCATGGACGGTTGGCACGGGGCACCGCTCAACGGACGAAGACCAGCTTGGTGAAGCGCTCGAGCAGGGCGTCGGCGGCCGCGTCGAAGGCCACCGTCGAGATGACCGGCTCGACGTCGAGGGACCCGCGGGCAAGCATCTCGAGGACGGCGGGCGCGTCACGACGGGCGTGGACCCGCCCCGTGTGGAACGTCGCGCCCATCACGTAGAGGTTGAGGAGCGGGAACGGCGGCACCGTCTCGGGGTCGAAATAGATGCCGGTGCTCGTGCAGACGCCGTCGCGGTCGAGGCTGCCCAGGGCCAGCGCCAGGCCGTCGCGGCTGGCGGAAGCGTCGACGGCGATCGGGTAGCGGTGCTCGAGCCTCTCCGGGAAGTGGTCGAGCGTTTCCGCCCCGTAGGCCTCGGCGATCTCGCGGCGAGCGGGGTCCTCGTCGGCGTAGAGGACGCCCTCGGCGCCGAGCGCCAGGGCCTGCGCCACGGCCAGCAGCCCGATCGACCCGGGCCCCGCCCCGCCACAGACCAGGACAGGCGCTCCCGGGCGGGCGCTCAGATGGGGGCCGACGGTCCGGTAAGCGTCGGTGATGTTGTCCGAGGCGGAGGCCGCAAGCTCCGGCGCCAGGCCCTCGGGGACTGGGATCAGCATCGCGTCGGCGAAAGGCACGCGCACCTTGTCGGAGAGGAACCCGCCCCATCGCGTGCCCTCTTCCCCGAACCCGAATCCGTAAGTCTGCGCGGGCGGCAGCGCCTCGCAGTTGGCGGTTCTGCCCTGCTGGCAGGCGACGCAGGTGCCGCAACTGATCTGGAACGGGACCAGAACCCGATCGCCGGGCCGTGCCCCCTGCACCCCGTCGCCGACCTCGAGCACCTCCGCGACGCCCTCGTGGCCGAGTTGGAAGGGCGGTGGAAACGGTGACGCGCCGGAGACGATGAACGCGTCCAGGTCGCAGGTGGCCACCGCCAGGTGGCGAACGATCGCCTCGCCCTCGCCGGCGAGCTTGGGCTCCTCCACGTCGCGCCACTCCAATTGCCCGGGACCCGCGTAGAGGAGGGCGCGCATGGCCGCCACACTACCCGTCGCCAGGCCGGCCCCTCCGGGGCGGGCTCGCAATCGGGGTGCCCGGATTCGAACCGGGGACCTCCGCCACCCAAAGGCGGCGCGCTACCAGGCTGCGCCACACCCCGAGGCGCCCAGTGTATGGCGGCCGGGAGGAGAAGCGGGGGCGCGCCCGCGTCCGACGTGTTTCAACCGCTAGGTTTCGCCGCGATGGCCGACGTCCGCCCGATCAACGCTCTCCACTACGACCTCGACGTCGTCGGGTCGCTCGGCGACGTCGCGGCGCCGCCCTACGACGTGATCGATCTCGAGCAGCGCGCGGCGCTGCTCGAGCGCTCGCCCCACAACGCGGTCGCCATCGACCTGCCCAAGCCGTACGGCCAGGCCGGGCCCCAGGAAACCGAGGGCGACCCCTACGAGGCCGCCGCCGCGACAATCGACTCCTGGCGCCGGGCGGGCGCCCTTCTCGACGACCCTGAGCCGGCGATCTGGGCGATGACTCAGGACTACACGGGCCCCGACGGCGAGAGCCGCACCCGCCACGGGATTCTCTGCCGGGTTCGGGTCGAGGACTTCTCCGCCGGCCAGGTCCTCCCCCACGAGCGCACCCTTCCCGGCCCCAAGAAGGACCGCCTCGACCTGACCCGGGCGACGCGGCATAACCTCTCGCCGATCTTCTCGCTGAGCACCGAGGACCCGTGGCCGCTGGTCGAGCCGGCGATCGACCCCGACGAGCCCTGGGGAGAGGCGACCGAGGGCGGGGTCCTGACCAGGGTCTGGCGGGTCGGCGACCCGGAGGTGCTCGCCGCGGTGACCGAGCTGCTGGGCGGCGCGCAGCTGCTGATCGCCGACGGCCACCACCGCTACGAGACCGCGATCGCCTACCGCGACGAGGTCGGCGGCGACGACGCCGAGGCCCCCCACAACTTCACCCTGATGGCGCTGACCGGCCTCGCCGACCCCGGACTCACCGTCTTCCCGACCCACCGGCTCCTCTCCGGCTTCGCCGCCGACCCCGAGCGCCAGGCGAAGCTGGGCGCCGGGCTGCGCGAGCTCTTCGACGCGGAGGAGGTCGCCCTCGACGCCCTCGACCCGCTCGGCGTCGACGGCGTCGGGGTCTTCGGCCTCTATGACTCTCACCACAAGAAGGCCTTCCGCCTGCGGCTCAAGGATTCCGCCGTCGAGGCGCTGGACGAGCAGCTCGCCGGCAAGCCCGAGGCCTTCCGCCGTCTCGACGCCGCGATCCTCGAGACCCTGGTGCTCAGGGGAATCGCCGGGATGAGCGAGGAGGACATCCTCGCCAAGCGCGGGATCGGCTACTCGAAGAGCGTCGAGGACTCGCTGGCCCTGCTCGAGGAAGGGGCCTACGACGTCGCCTTCATCCTCCGCCCGATCCCGGTCGACCAGGTGCGGGCGATCTGCGAAAGCGACGAGAACATGCCGCCGAAGTCGACCTACTTCTACCCGAAGGTGCTGACCGGGCTGGTCTTCAACCCGGTCGGCTGACCGGCGTAGGATCAGGCCGTGGTCAAGATCTACACCAGAAAGGGCGACGACGGCTCGACCTCTCTCTGGTACGGCGGCCGCGTCCCAAAGCACCACGGCCGCACCGACGCCTACGGATCGCTGGACGAGGCCTGCTCGCAGCTCGGGGTCGCCCGCGCCCTCTGCCGCGAGGCGGGCGAGGGGGAACTGGCCGCCGACATCCTCCGCCTTCAGGACGACCTCTTCGTCGCCGGCGCCGAGCTGGCGACCGCGCCCGAGGCGGCCGAGCGGCTCGAAGACGGGATCAGCCGCACGACCGACGAGATGGTCGCCTGGGTCGAGGGGCGGATCGACCTCTACATGGGCCAGGTCGAGCTGCCGCCCAAGTTCGTTATCCCCGGCGGCACCCCGCTCTCGGCCCACCTCGACGTCGCCCGCACCGTGATCCGCCGCGCCGAGCGCCGGCTGACGGCCCTGGCCGAGGCGGGCGAGCTCGCCGGCGAGACCGTGATCCGACTCGTCAACCGTGCCTCCGACCTCGCCTACGCGATGGCCCGCTACGCCGACGTCGACGACCCGGCCCTGTTCGAGGGCCGCGACCGGGGCTGACCGCGTTGAAGGTCCTCGCCCGCCGGCTCCAGGGCTTCGCCCACGAGATCGACATCGAGGGCGGGCACACGATCGTCGTCGACGAGCCGCCCGACTTCGGCGGGACCGACACCGGCCCCTCCCCGGGCCGCCTGCTCGCCGCCAGCCTCGCCGCCTGCACGGCGGTGACGATGGAGATGTACGCCGAGCGCAAGGGCTGGGACGTCGGCCCACTCGAGGTCGAGGTCGATGCCACCTACGACGACCACATCCCGCGCTCGTTCGACCTCACGGTGCGGCTGCCGGCCGACCTCGACGACGAGCAGCGCAGGCGGCTGCTCGTCATCGCCTCGAAGTGCCCGGTCCACAGGGCGCTGACCGGCGAGACGACGGTGACGATCTCCGACCGCGTGGAGGTCCTCTAGATGGACCTCGGCCTCGGCGGGCGGACCTGCGTGGTGACCGGAGCCAGTCGCGGCATCGGCCGCGAGACGGCGAAGCTGCTCTGTGCCGAGGGCGCCAACGTGTTGCTCATCGCCCGCAACGAGGGACCCCTGGTCGAGGCCACGGAGGAGGTCGGCGCCGCCGGCGCCAGGTCCGGAGGCAGGGCCGCCCATGCGGCGCTCGACATCACCCGCGAGGAGGCGGCGGATCACGTCCTCGCCGCAGCCGAGCAGGACTTCGGCACCCTCGACGTGGTCGTCAACAACGCCGGCGCCGCCGCCTGGCGCGACCTCGACGAGGTCACCGACGACGAGTGGCGGGCGGCGTATGAGCTCAACGTGATCGCGCCGCTGCGGTTGATGCGGGCCGCGATCCCGGCGATGGAGGAGCGCGGCTGGGGCCGCGTCGTCAATGTCTGCTCGACCGCCGCCAAGCGGCCCTCGGCGGCGATGCCCGAGTACTCGGTGGCGAAGGCGGCCGAGCTCTCGCTCTCGCGGCTGTTCGCCGACCGCCACGCGCGGAGCGGCGTGCTGGTCAACGCGATCTGCCCCGGCCCGGTCGAATCGGAGATGTGGATGGAGCCGGGCGGCCTGCTCGACCAATCGGCCGAGATGTCGGGCGCCTCGAGCCGGGAGGAGGCGCTTGCCGCCGCGGGGTCGAAGCGGCCGATCGGGCGCCTCGCCCAGGTCGGCGAGATCGCCGCGGCTATCGCCTTCCTCTGCTCCGAGCGCGCGTCCTACGTCAGCGGCGCCGCCTGGTCGGTCGACGGCGGCACCGTCCAGGTGATCATCTGAGCCTCTCCGAGCGCCTCCTGACACCGGAGGAGGCGCTGGCACTGGAGACGCGCGGGCGCACCGACGCAGCCGTGCTCCTGCCGCTCTTCGGCTGGCCCGAGAGGCCGGGCCTGATCTTCACCGAGCGGCGCGCCGACCTGCGCCGCCACGCCGGCGAGGTGTCCTTCGCCGGGGGGCGCCGGGACGAGGGCGACGCCGACTTCGCGGCGACGGCCCTGCGCGAGGCCGAGGAGGAGATCGGCCTCGACCCGGCCTCCGTCGACCTCGCCGGCGCCCTCACGCCGACGACGACCTTCGCCACCGGCTACCGCATCTACTCCTTCGTCGGGCTGGTCCCCGACCCCGAGGACCTCGGTCTCGTGCCCAACCCGGACGAGGTCGAGACGGTGCTCGCCTACTCGCTCGAGGCGCTGCGAAAGGGCTACGCGATGCGGCGCATCGTCCGCCGCGGCGTCCCCCTCCACACCCCCACCTACGAGGTCGAGGGGCAGATGATCTGGGGGGCGACGGCGCGGATCCTCGGCGAGCTGCTCGAGCGGCTCGACCGGGACAACTAGGCGGTCCTGCTGACGACCTTTTCGGGCTGGGGAACGATGCGGATGTAAGGCCGCGGCTCTTCCCAACCGTCCGGATAGAGCTCCCTCGCCTGGTCGTTGCTGACCGAGCCGGAGATGATCACGTCGTCGCCCTGCTGCCAGTTGGCCGGCGTCGCGACTTTGTGCTCGGCCGTCAGCTGCAGGGAGTCGATCACCCGCAGAACCTCGTCGAAGTTGCGCCCGGCGGTCATCGGGTAGACGAGGATCAGTTTGATCTTCTTGTCCGGTCCGATCACGAAGACGTTGCGGACGGTCTGGTTGTCGGCGGGCGTGCGGTCGGCGGCGTCGCCGGAGACGTCGGCGGGCAGCATCCCGTAGAGCTTCGAGATGTGGAAGTCGGCATCGCTGATGATCGGGTAGTTGGGCGCGGTCCCTTGGGTCGCCTCGATGTCCTCCGCCCACTGCTCGTGTTTGTCGAGCGGGTCGACCGAGAGGCCGATCACCTTCACGTCGCGCTTCGCGAACTCGGGCTCGATGCTCGCCATGTAGCCAAGCTCGGTCGTGCAGACCGGCGTGAAGTCCTTCGGGTGTGAGAACAGCACCGCCCAGGAATCGCCGATCCAATCGTGGAAGTCGATCGGGCCCTCGGTCGTGCTGGCCTCGAAATCCGGCGCTGTGTCACCAAGTTGCAACGTCATCGGACCGCCCCTTTCAAAGTCGCGCTCGGGAGATTTACCTGAATTCCTATCGGAGTTTAGCTATATGGGTCAAGCGGCGGCGATCATGCGCTGGTGACGGCGAGAGTCGCGGCGACCATCGCCTCGATCCAGGCCTCCTCGCCGGGGGGGCCGGCGGTCGGCAACGCAATCGGGATCCGCCATCGGTGCGCCGCCCCTTCGACCGCCGCCGCTCCCCCTTCGAGCAGCGGCGCGGGCACCGATCCCGCCGCCTCGTAGACGAACCCCCGGACCGGCGTGTCGACGAGCCGTTCGAGCAGGCGCTCGAGGCGCGAGCCGTGGATCGCCTCGAGCTGCTCGGGCTCTCCCTCGGCGGAGCCGAGCAGCCAGTGGACGACCGTGATGTCGCCGACCAGGTCGAGCACCGTCCCCGGGCGCTCGGGGTCCGCGAGCGCCGGCTCGATCCCGGCGGCCTCGATCTGCGCCAGGCCCTGCTCGCGGCGGCTCGTGCCGCGCACGGCCCAGCCCTCCCCGAGCAAGCGCTCCCCCAACTCCCGGCCGCGGCAGCCGCAGCCGACGATCAGCGCTCGGGCCATTCGAGGCGGTCGATCTCCTCGGCCGCGACCTCGCGCCGCAGCTCGCTCTCGTCGAGGAGCCTGGCGCCGCGGCGCCGGCGCATCTCGTTCTGGGCCTCCACCATCTGACGCACGTCGTCGATTTCGTTTTCGGCTTCGACCTGCGGCGAGCGGGTCGGGTACCAGTCGACGAGGCCGGCGTCGCTGCCGCCGTAGAAGTGGCCGACGACGACGAGCACGCCGACCAAGAACAGGACGATGGCCACTGAGCCGAGGACGAAGACCACAGGACAAGGATAGAGCGCGGAGTTCACCCATTTCTACCGCCCTGTTTAATCCCGGGCCGTGACCGAGGCCTTCGTAGTGGACGCGGTGCGGACCCCGATGGGGGCCTATCGAGGAGCGCTCTCCGGCATCCGGCCGGACGACCTCGCGGCGCGGGCGCTCGGCGCAGTCGTCGAGCGCACGGGCGTCGACCCGGAGCGGATCACGGACGTCTACCTCGGCGCCGCCAACCAGTCCGGCGAGGACAACCGCGACGTCGCCCGCATGGCGGCGCTGCTCGCGGGCCTCCCCCGGAGCGTCCCGGGCGCGACCGTCAACCGCCTCTGCGCCTCCGGCCTGGAGGCGGTCAACTCGGCTGCCCGCGCGGTCTGGGCCGGCGAGGGCGACTTCTACCTCGGCGGCGGGGTCGAGTCGATGAGCCGCGCCCCCTGGGTCGTCGAGAAGCCCGAGCAGGGACTGCCGCGGGGTCCGCGGACGATGCACGACACGACCCTTGGCTGGCGGATGGTCAACCCGCGGATGGCCGAGCTCGGCGTCTCGACCGAGTCGATGGGCGAGACCGGCGAGAACGTCGCCGAGCGCTACGGAATATCCCGCGAGGCCCAGGACGCCTTCGCGCTGCACAGCCACCGGCGCGCCGTGGCCGCCGCCGAGCGGGGGGTCTTCGCCGAGGAGATCGTCGCCGTCGAGGCCCCGAAGGGCCGCCGCGAGACCGTCGTCGTCGACGCCGACGAGGGCCCCCGCCCCGACGCCTCCGCCGAGAAGCTCGCGACGCTGCGCCCGGTCTTCCGCGAGGGCGGAACGGTCACCGCCGGCAACGCCTCGACCCTCAACGACGGCGCCGCCTGCGCGCTGGTCGCATCCGAGGCGGGCATCGAGGAGCTCGGCGCCGAGCCCCTCGCCCGCATCGTCTCCACCGGCGTCGCCGGCGTCGACCCCGCCTACATGGGGATCGGCCCGGTCGAGGCGATCCCGCGAGCGCTCCAGAGGGCCGGCCTGAGCCTCGATCAGGTCGACCTGATCGAGATCAACGAGGCCTTTGCCTCCCAGGTCCTCGCCTGTGTCAAGGAGCTGGGAATCGACGAGGAGAAGCTCAACGTCAACGGCGGCGCGATCGCCCTCGGCCACCCGCTCGGCTGCTCCGGCGCCCGGCTGACGACGACCCTCGTCCGCGAGCTGCGACGTCGCGGCGGGAAGTACGGCGTCGCTTCGCTCTGCGTCGGCGTCGGCCAGGGCCTGGCGACGGTGTTCGAAGCGGTCTAGGTAGCGTGGCGACGCGATGACCAACGACTTCACGGAGCTGGCGAGCGTCGACGGGACCGTCACCCCCACCGCCGAGGCGATGGTGCCGATGAAGGACGACGGGCTCTACCGCGGCGACGGCGCCTTCGAGGTGATCCGCCTCTACCGGGGCCGCCCATTCGCGCTCGTCGACCACCTCGATCGGCTGCAGCGCTCTGCCGCCTCGATCGAGCTCGAGTTCGACCGCGGGGCGCTCGAGGCCGAGATCGCCGCCCTGCTCGCCGAGCACGGCGAGGGCGACGGTCAGCTGCGCCTGATCGTCACCCGCGGCGGCCGGCGGATCGCGGCCACCGAGCCACTCCCCCCGCACGGTGAATCGCTGCGCGTGGCGACGGTCACCTACGCGCCCAGCGTGATCCTCAACGGGGTCAAGTCGCTGTCCTACGCGGCCAATATGCAGGCGACGCGGATCGCCAAAGGATCGGGCGCCGACGAGGCCGTCCTGGTCGGCCTCGACGGCACCGTGCTCGAGCCGCCGACCTCCTCGATCTTCTGGGTCTCCCCGCAGGGCGGCCTGCGCACGCCGGCCCTCGGCGCGGGCGTGCTCGAGTCGATCACCCGCGACCGCCTGGTCAAGGCGCTCGACGTCGAGGAGGGCTCCTGGCCGGTCGACGACCTGCGCGCCGCCGGGGAGGCGTTCCTGGCGTCGACCACACGCGAGGTGCAGCCGGTCGCCGCGATCGACGGCGTCGAGCTGGCCGCCGCGCCCGGCCCGCGCACGCTCGAGGCCCAGGAGGCCTTCGCCGCGACCCTCGGCCGCGAGCTTCGAGAATGACGAGCGAATCCAGAAAGCAAGGGGTGAGATGGACTTCCAGTTGAGCGACGAGCAGAAGCTGATCTCCGAGGCGGCGCGCGAATTCGCCGACAGGGAGATCGCCCCGCGGGTCAAGGAGAACGACCGCGCCGCGCGCTTCGACCGCGAGCTGGCGAGCAAGCTCGGCGAGGTCGGCTACCTCGGGGCGCCGGTCGCCGAAGAGTACGGCGGCCGTGGGCTCGACTACCTCGGCTACGGGTTGATCGTCGAACAGGTCGGCCGCGCCGATTCCTCGGCGCGAACGGTGGTTTCGGTGCAAACCTCGCTGGTCGCCGGCTCGATCGAGAAGTGGGGCACCGAGGAGCAGAAGCAGCGCTGGCTGCCGAACCTCTGCTCGGGCGAGTGGCTCGGCTGCTTCGGGCTGACCGAGCCCGACACCGGCTCCGATGCCGCCAACCTGCGCACGAGGGCGACGAAGACCGACTCGGGCTGGTCGATCAGCGGCCAGAAGATGTGGATCAGCCTCGGCAACTTCTCCGAGGTGGCGCTGATCTTCGCCCAGACCGATCCCGAGAAGAAGCACAAGGGGCTCGCCTGCTTCCTCGTCCCGACCGCCAGCGAGGGTTTCACGACACAGGAGATCCACGGCAAGCTCGGCCTGCGGTCCTCCGACACCGCGGAGCTCTCGCTCGACGGCGTCGAGGTCGGCGAGGACGCGATGCTCGGCGAGATCGGCGACGGCTTCAAGGTCGCGATGAGCGCCCTCGACAACGGCCGCTACAGCGTCGCCGCCGGCTGTGTCGGGATCTGCGAGGGCTGCGTCGAAGCGTCCGTCGCCTACGCGAAAGAGCGCGAACAGTTCGGCGTCCCCCTGGCCCGCTTCCAGCTCGTCCAGGAGATGATCGCCGACATGATCCTCAAGCGCGACGCCAGCCGGATGCTGGTCTACCGGGCCGGGGCGCTCAAGGACGAAGGCAAGCCGAACACGACGGAGACCTCGGTGGCCAAGCTCTACGCGACCGAGTCGGCGGTCGAGTGCGCGAATCTGGCGATCCAGGTCCACGGCGGCGCCGGCTACGTCGACGACTACCCGGTCGAGCGCTACCTTCGCGACGCCCGCGTAACCACTCTGTACGAGGGGACCTCGCAGATCCAGAAGATGATCATCGGCCGCGCCGCGACCGGGATCAACGCGATGACGCCCCTATAGGCCGTGGCGGACCAGGTGGAGACCTCGATCGACGGCCACGTCGCCGTCTGCGGCTGAACCGGCCGGAGGCACGCAACGCGCTCTCGGCGGAGATGATGGAGGAGATCGCCGGCGTGCTGGAGCGCCTCGACGCCGACACCGAGGTCCGCTGCGTCGTGATCGCCGGGTCCGACGACGTCTTTGCCGCCGGCGCCGACATCAGGGCGATGGCCGAGCGCACGCTGCCCGAGGCCCTCTACCACCCCGCGGCCGGCTTCTGGCGGCGCCTCGGCGCCGTCAAGACACCGCTCGTCGCCGCGGTCTCCGGCTTCGCGCTCGGCGGCGGCTGCGAGCTGGCGCTCGCCTGCGACATGATCGTCGCCTCCGAGACGGCGCTCTTCGGCCAGCCCGAGATAACCCTCGGGATCATCCCCGGCGGCGGTGGCACGCAACGCCTGACTCGGGTGCTTGGCAAGCAGCGGGCGATGGAGTACGTGCTGACAGGTCGCCGCTTCGACGCCGGCATGGCTCTGGAGATGGGCCTCGTCAACCGGGTGACCAAGAAGAAGGGCTGGCTCGAGGAGGCGATCGAGCTCGCCGGCACGGTCGCCGCCCGCCCGCCGATCGCCGCCCGGCTCGCGAAGCAGGCGGTGCTCGCCGCCGACGAGACCGGGCTCTCGGCGGGGATGGACAGCGAGCGGCGGATGTTCGAGATCGCGATGGCGACCGAGGACCGGGTCGAGGGGATGAACGCCTTCGTCGAGAAGCGCGAGCCGAAGTTCGAGGGCCGCTAGTGGCGAACATCCTCGAACCGGATTTCGACTCCTCGAGCGACCGGCCCGGGTTTGAATGGCGGCGCGCAGCGCTCGGCCGCCAGGCGGGCGGCGAGCGACTCGGCGCCAGCCTCTTCGCGCTGCCGCCGGGTGAGGCGCTGTTCCCGCTCCACTACCACCTCGGCAACGAGGAGATGCTCGTCGTGCTCGAGGGCTCCCCGTCGCTGCGCACCCTCGCCGGCGAGCGGGCGCTGGAGCCAGGCGAGGTCGTCTGCTTCCCGCGCGGCGAGCAGGGCGCCCACCAGGTCCTCAACCGCTCCGCCGAGCAGGCGCGCGTGCTCCTGGTCAGCGAGATGAACTCGCCCGAGGTCGTCGTCCGTCCCGAGTCGGGCAAGCTCAGCGCCTTCGGGCGCCCGCCAGGCAGCGACGCCGAGGGCATCCACCGGGTCTTCTACGAGCGCGACGAGGTCCCCCTCTGGGAGGGCGAGGACCCGCCCCCGGAGCGATGACCGTGAAGCGAATCGGCGTCGTCGGAGCGGGGACGATGGGGGCCGGAATCGCGCAGCTCGCCTGCCTGGGGGGGTATGAGGCGGTTCTGCAGGACCCGGTGCCGGAGGCGCTCGAGGCGGGGGCCGAGCGCGTGGTCGGGTCGCTGGCCAAGGGAGTCGAGCGCGAGAAGTGGAGCGCCGAGGAGGCCGAGGCGGCGGGCGGGCGGCTCGAGGCGGTCGGCGACGTCGCCGAGCTGGCCGGCTGCGATCTGGTCGTCGAGGCCGCTCCCGAGGACCTCGAGCTGAAGCGCCGCATCTTCGCCGACCTCGCCGGGGCCTGCGGCCCCGGCGCGATCCTCGCCACCAACACCTCCTCGCTGCCGGTGACGGCGATCGGCGCCGGGACGCCCGGACCCGAGCGGGTGCTCGGCATGCACTTCTTCAACCCACCGGCGCTGATGAAGCTGGTCGAGGTCGTCGCCACAGCCGACTCCTCCGAGGCGGCGCTGGAGGCGACGACCGAGGTCGGCCGGCGGATGGGCCGCACCCCGATCCGCGCCAAGGACAGCCCGGGGTTCATCGCCAACCGCCTCGCCCGGCCCTACTCGCTGGAGTCGCTGCGGATGCTCGCCGACGGCGTCGCCGGCGCGGAGGCGATCGACCGGGTCTGCAGGATGGGCGGCGGCTTCCGCATGGGCCCGTTCGAGCTGCTCGACCTGATCGGGCTCGACGTCAACCTCAGCGTCGCCCGTTCGTTCTATGCCCAGGGCGGCGAGCCCGAGCGCTGGCGTCCGAGCGAGATCCAGGAGCAGATGGTCGGCAACGGGAAATTGGGCCGCAAGAGCGGCGCCGGCTTCTATTCCTACGGCGAGGGGGCCGATCGCGACGAGGACCCGGACCTGCGGCTCGACACGCCGACGCTCGCCGACGAGGACCTCGCCCAGATCGATCCCGCGGGCCCGGAGATCCTGCCGCGGCTGGTCGCCCAGATCGCCAACGAGATGACCTTCGCGCTGGAAGAGGGGGTCGGCTCGCCGCAGGACATGAACACGGCGATGAAGCTCGGCTTCAACTGGCCCCTGGGACCGGTCGAGTTCGCCGAGCTGATCGGCGTCGAGCGGGCCGTCGACGTGCTCGAGCGGCTGCAGGCGACCCACGGAGACGCCTACCGGCCGGCGCCCGGGCTGTTCGCCGCCGCGACGCGGGGGATGAGGATGACCGCGGGCCGAAAACCGGCGACCGACCGCACCGCCGCCCGCAATCGCGAGGCGCTCGCCTCCCTGCCGGCAGACGACTCGCTCGAACAGGAGGAGGCACGCCGCGGCCTGATCGCCGCCTTCGACCCCCCTCGGGTCGAGTCGAGCTCCGGTCGCACTGTCTGGGAGCTCGAGTCCTACGACTTCCTCGAGGCGGAGAAGCCGCCCGACACCGCCCACCCGAGCCTCTGGCGGCTCGCCCGCCTGAACCGGATCGCCGGCCTCTTCGAGCTGGCGCCTGGCTTCTTCCAACTTCGCGGCTTCGACCTCTCGAACATGCACGTCGTCGAGGGTCGCGACGGCATCGTCGTCATCGACCCGCTCGTCTCGGCGGAGGTCGCCGCCGCCGCCCTCGCCCTCTATCGGGAGCACCGCGGCGACCGTCCGGTGACCGGGCTTGTCTACACCCACAGCCACGTCGACCATTTCGGAGGCGCCCGCGGCATACTCGACGAGAGGGAGATCGAAGAGCGCTCGATCCCGGTCATCGCCCCTGCCGGCTTCCTCCACCACGCGGTCAGCGAGAATGTCTTCGCCGGCACCGCGATGGGCCGGCGGGCCGGCTATATGTACGGGGCGCTGCTCGGCCGCGGTGCCGACGGGCAGCTCGGCTCGGGGCTGGGGATGACCACGTCGCTCGGCAACCTGACCCTGATCCCGCCCAACCTCGAGGTCACCGAGACCGGCCAGGAGGAGACCGTCGACGGGGTGGCGATGACCTTCCAGCTCACCCCCGGCAGCGAGGCGCCGGCCGAGATGAACATCCACTTTCCCGAGGCCCGCGTCCTCTGCGTCGCCGACAACGTCGCCCGCTCGATGCACAACATCCTCACCCTTCGCGGCGCCCTGGTCCGCGACCCGAGGGTCTGGGCCCACTACATCGACGAGGCGATCGAGCTCTACGGCGAGCGCTCCGACGTGCTCTTCTCCGGCCATCATTGGCCCGCCTGGGGAGGAGAGCGGATCGTCGACCTGCTCGAGAAGCAGCGCGACCTCTACTCCTACCTCCACGATCAGACCCTGCGGCTGCTCAACCAGGGCCTCACGGGCCCCGAGATAGCGGAGCGGATCGAACTTCCGCCGGGCCTGGCCGCCGAGTGGCACTGCCGCGAGTACTACGGCTCGGTCAGCCACAACGTAAAGGCGATCTACCAGCGCTACATGGGCTGGTTCGACGGCAACCCCGCCCACCTCTGGCAGCACGAGCCGACCGAGGGGGCCCGCCGTTACGTCGAAGCGCTCGGCGGCTCCGGGACGCTGCTCGCCAGGGCGCGCGAGGCCTATGAGGACGGCGACTACCGCTGGGTCGTCGAGCTCGTCAACCACCTCGTCTTCGCCGAGCCCGAGAACGAGGAGGCGAGGGCGCTGCAGGCAGACGCCCTCGAGCAGCTCGGCTACGGCGCCGAGAACGCGACCTGGCGCAACTTCTTCCTGATGGGCGCCCGGGAGCTGCGCGAGGGCATCTCGGGCACACCGACCTCAACCGCACCCCGCGACGTCGTCTCCCGCCTTTCGGTGGCCCAGCTTCTCGACGCGATGGCGATCCGCCTCGACGGGCCCCGCGCCGGCGATCGACGCCTGCGGATCGACTGGGTCGTCACCGAACCCGACGAGGAGCATCGCCTCACCCTCCGGAACGGCGTCCTCAGCCACCGGCCCGGCCGCCACGACCCCGCCGCCGACGCCCGCCTCGTCGTCGACCGCGGCGCGCTCGACGAGCTGCTGCTCAAAGCCGCCGACATCGCCGAGCTTGCCGGCAGCGGCCGGCTCAGGGTCGAGGGCGACGGAGAGAGGCTGGGCGAGCTGCTCGGGCTTCTCGACGAGCCGGACCCCGGCTTCGCCATCGTCACCCGCGAGTAGCGCGACTCACTCGGTGAGCCGGAACGTCACCTGGTCTTCGTAGCACCAGCTCCAGTCCTCGCCGGGCTCGGCGGAACGGATGATCGGGTGCCCGGTTGCTCCAAAATGCGCGGTGGCGTGCTTGCCCTCCGAGTTGTCGCAGCAACCGATGTGGCCGCACTCCTGGCACATCCGCAGGTGGACCCACCGCATCCCCAGCTTCAGGCACTCCTCGCAGCCGGCCACCTCGGCGGGGAGGTCGACCCGCTGGATCGTGTCGAGGTGTGAGCAGACGGGAGACGTACGACGACCTTAACGCCTGAGACCGACCGCTGAGGTCAGAGAATTCCACTAGCCTGCGAGCGATGGACAGCACCGAACAGACCGGAGAGCCGATCACCGAGCAGGGCCTCGAGGACCTGCGCGCCGAGCTCGCCGACCTGGAAGGCCCGCGACGCCTGGCGATGGCCGAGCGGATCAAGGTTGCCCGCGAGGAAGGCGACCTCAAGGAGAACGCCGAGTACCACATCGCCAAAGAGGACCAGGCCCACCTCGAGACGCGGATCAAGCGCCTGCGCGAACGGCTCAAGAACGCCGTCGTCGTCGAGGTGCCCGCCGGGGCGGCGGACGTGTTCGCCTTCGGCCTGACCGCCGAAGTGCTCGACGAAGCGAGCGGCAATGTCAACACCTGGACGCTGGTCGGCTCGACCGAGGCCGACCTCGCCGCCGGCCGGCTCTCCGCCGAGTCCCCGATCGGACGGGCGCTGATGAACGCCAAGGTCGGCAAGCACGTCGAGGTCGAGACGCCGAAAGGCTCGAAAATCTTCACCGTCCAGAAGCTCGTGGGGTAGCCGTGCCCTCGACGCTGATCGAGTTCCCCGCCGACGACCCCCATCGCGCCCTCCGTTTTTGGCAGGGAGTGCTGGGGACCGAGCTGGCTCCCAGGAGCCCGGAGGCGGGCGAGGGCTGGGAAGCCGACGCCGACGGCCTCCGCCTCGGCCTCCACGAGCGCGGCAGCGGGCCGGGCGACACCGCCTCCCTGCCCTACTTCACGGTCGCCGACCTGCCGGCGGCGATCGAGCAGGTCGGCTCGCTCGGCGGCTCGGTCGTCCACCCGGGCGAGCGCTGGGCGATCTGCCGCGACTCCGAGGGCAGCCCCTTTGCGCTCGCTGCCCAACCGGTGGACGCCGGCCGGTCAGGCAACGAGTAGCAGCGCCCAGACGACGGCGGCGAGCAGCGAGACGACGATCAGCCGCTTGCCCAGCTCGCGGTTCCCCTGCTGCAGCCCGGCCAGGCCGAGCAGGGCCCCGGCAGGCGGGAAGAGCACGGCCAGTGCGAACGGAAAGGCCCTCGAGAGCTGCTCGCCCATCTCCGCAGCCTAGTCGCGATGGAAGACCGGCCGGGTGCCCTAGCTGCCGGGCGTCGGCGCGATCTCGACCGGCTCGCCGCCCGACTGCCAGTGCGCCTCCGGCGAGGGCGGCGTGTCGCGCAGGAACCACTCGGCATCGAGGGCGCCCATGCAGCCGGAGCCGGCCGCGGTGATCGCCTGGCGGTAGGTGTGGTCGACGACGTCGCCGACGGCGAAGACGCCGCCCAGATTGGTCCTGGTCGAGCCCGCCTCGGTGAGGATGTAGCCGTCCTCGTCGGTGTCGACCTGGCCGGCGACGATCTCCGATTTGGGAAGGTGGCCGATGGCTATGAAGGCACCCTCGGTCGCGAGGTCCTCGGTCTCGTCGGTCTCGACGTTGCGCAACCGCACGTTGTCCAGTTTGCCGGCGTCCCCGCCGACGAACTCCTCGGCGACATAGGGCGTCTTGAAGTCGATGTTGGGCTTCTCCTTCGCCCGGTCGTGCATGATCTTCGAGGCGCGGAAGTCGTCGCGGCGATTGACGATCGTCAGCTCGCTGGCGAACTTGGAGATGAAGATCGCGTCCTCCATCGCCGAGTCGCCGCCGCCGATCACGATCACCTTGCGGTCCTTGAAGAAGGCCCCGTCGCAGACGCCGCAGGTGGAGACGCCGCAGCCGCTGAGCTCGAGCTCGCCGGGGACGCCGAGCCGGCGCGGCTCAGCCCCCATCGCCAGGATCACGGTCTTGGCGAGGTACTCCTCATCGCCCAGGTGGACCTTCTGGACGCCTCCGTCCGAGAGCTCGACCCGGTCGACGTCGTCGGTGACGAAACGCGTCCCGAAACGCTCGGCCTGGGCGCGGAACTCGTTCATCATCTCCGGCCCCATGATCCCCTCCGGGTAGCCGGGGTAGTTCTCGACATCGGTCGTGTTCTGCAGCTGGCCGCCCCACTGGAAGCCCTCGAAGACGAGTGGCTCGAGGTTCGCCCTCGCCGTGTAGAGCGCCGCCGTGTAGCCGGCCGGCCCACCGCCGACGATGATCACGTTCTCGATCTTCTTCTCGCCGTTGTCAGTCATTTCTCAACCGTTTCTGAGCTGGTTTTCCAGGCGTGGCAGTCTAATACTTCACTTTGTATAGTAACGCCTCGGTCATCGTTGGGCAACGGGCGCAGCGGTGCCCCGGCGGTCGATCGGCAGCCCCTCCACGTCCCAGCGTTGGACGGTCTTGCGGAGCTGGAAGAAGGCGACCACCCCGAACGGGATCGGCAGCCAGAAGGCGACCAGGCGGTAGACGAGGATCGCCGGGAACACGGTCGCCTCCGGTATCCCGAAGAGGACGAAGGCTCCGATCAGGCCGGCGTCGACGGCGCCGACGCCGGCCGGGGCCAGCGGGAAGAGGTTGGCGACCATGCCGAGAAAGAATCCCTGGACGACGACGGCGAGCGGCACGTGGACGCCAAATGCGTGGAACGAGGCCCAGAGGACGCCGATGCTGGTCGCCCAGAAGCCGGCGGCGCCGATCACCGCCAGCCCTCCCTTTCGGGGGTGGGTGAAGAGCCCGATCGCGAAGCGGAAGCCCTCGCCGGCGATCGCCGGCGCTTTGGCGACGTTGGCGGCGATCGCCCCGGCACGCTCCCCCCAGTGGGCCTCGGCGAAGGGCTCGATCCTCTTCGCGAGGTCGGGCGGGATCAGCGCAACCAGGACTCCGAGGACGAGCATGAGGCCGGCGACCGCCGCCGGCACGATCGTCAGCTCGACGTCGTCGCGGCCGTTCAGGACCCCGGTCCGCAGCAGGATCCCGAAGACGATCAGCGCGATCGGGTAAAAGGCGTAGTGGAGGGTGAGGAACGCGACCATGCGGCGAGCGACGTCATGCCTCGCCATTCCCGCTTTGCGCAGCGCCCAGTAGGTCAGCGCGATCCCCCCCGCCCCGCCGGCCGAGAAGAGCAGGGTCGCGGCGACGCCGGCCATGTTGACCTCGTAGGTCTCCCGCCAGTTCAGCCGCAGGGCGTCGCCGCCGACGACAGCTTTGAAGAGGGCGATGTAGGTCGCGAAGGAGGCGACGCAGAAGCCGATCGCAACAACGATCCAGACCGGCTCCGCCTCGTCGAGCTTTTCCAGGGCGTTGCCGAGGCCGACGAGCTTCGGGAACAGGAAGTAGATCGCGACCAGCAGGACGACGACGATCACCACCGTCTGAACGATGCGCCGCGGCGTGAAAAGCGGAAGCCAGCCGGCGCCGTTGAGTTCGGCGGTGTCTTCGGCCTCTACCGCCAGATTGGCTTTGACCGAGTCCTCCTCAGACACCCTACGGACGCTACCCGTTCGCGAGGCGCTCCAGACGTTGCAGCTGCCGATTGACGCCGAGGACGAGCGGCTCGGCGAGCTCCTCGCCCTCGCGCACGGCGACGACCAGGGCGGCTCCAGCCGCCAAGTCGGTGACGTAATGCTCGCCCAGGTAGACGAGCGCGAAGCCCAGGGTCAGCGCGTAGGCCCAGCCGACCGCGCCCCCCGCCCTCCCTGTCTGGGCCAGCGAGTCGGCGACGACAAGCGAGGTGGCGAAATGCAGCGAAGGCATCGCGGCCCAGGGATTGCCGCCGAGCGCGTCGTACATGCGAGGCCAGGCCGAGCCCCAGAAATCTCTCGCCGACCTCGACCATGATCCGCCTCACGGGCTCCCCGGTCAGACCCTGCTCGGAGGCCCACCAGGGCGGCGCCGTCGGCACGGCGAAGTAGACGACGCAACCGGTGTCGAAGACCGCGGCCAGGCGCCGCGCGGCGCGCGGGAAATGCTGGGGATGGCGAAGGAGTATGTAGAGCAGCGCGAAGTAGGGCTCGAGGAACCAGAGCCAGTGGACCCAGGTCAGGCAGAGGTTCAACATGCCGACCCCAGGCAGGCGGGCCAGGGCACCCTGGAGGCGGACGCTCGGCAGGCGGCCGAGGCCGATGCCGCGGTCGATCGCGATCGGGTATCGGGCGCGCAGCCGGGCACGGAGGCGCTCGGGGCTGTCGTATGGAAGCTCGTGGACCATGATGAAGGCCCACATCTGCATCGCGAAGAGGACGGCATCGCGGCCACGGGAGCGGGGCCGCAGCACCGCGACCCCAGCGGCCCGGCGGCGCAGGCGGCAACCGTCACCGGGGCCGGTATCCGAGCCCGCTTCCGCAGCAGGGGAACCGCGAAGGCGGCTGCCACGGCACCGGCAGCGCCGGCCCGCAGAGCCACCCGCAATGCCGGAGATGGCCGGGAGGGGCTGCGCATCAGCGCGCGAGTATAGGATGGCCGCGCTTTGGCGCCCCATTCCCCCGGCACTGAACAGATCGACACGCTGATGTCGATCGGCTTCGTCGCCGCCGCGATTCTCATCGTGGCGGTCAACCTCGGCCTGTTCTATGCCCTGCGCCGCTACCGCAGCGAGCGTGGCGCCGAGCCGCGGCAGGTCAGCGGCGGACGCCGGATTCAGTTCCGGGTGGGCGGCGTGCTCACCGTCTTCGCCGCCGTCCTCCTGGTCCTCGGCATCGTCTTCACCGACAGGGCGCGCGAAACTCCCGCCAGCGGCCCCGACGGCCTCCAGGTCGCCCACTCCGAGCCGCTGAAGATCGAAGCGACCGGCCAGCAGTGGCTGTGGCGCTACGACTACCCCAACGAAGCCTTCTCCTATTACACGCTCGTCGTCCCGGTCGACACCACCGTCGTCCTCGACCTCGTCTCCACCGACGTCATCCATACCTGGTTCGTCCCCGACCTGGCCGGCAAGCGCGATGCGGTCCCGGGCAAGCACAACCAGGTCGTCTTCCGGGCCGACGAAGAAGGCGTCTTCGACGGCGACTCGGCGACGCTCTCCGGGCAGGCTTACGCGGCGATGCGCACCGAGGTAGAAGTAGTCTCGCCGGAGGAATACGAAGCCTTCATCAAGACTCGGAAATCTGACATCCAGTCCGCCCAGGACCGAGTCGTCGGCCTGATCGAAAACGGAGAAACGCCTTGAGAGCCCCCGAGATCGTCGTCGACGGATTCCCCAAGCGCCGCGCGCGCTGGATCGAGATCGCCACCAGCGCCGACCACAAGGACGTCGCCAGGGTCATGATCTGCTCCTCGCTGGGCTTCCTCTTCGTCGCCCTGATCGAGTACCTGCTGATGCGCCTGCAGCTGGCGATCCCGGAAAACACCTTCCTCTCCCCGGTCGCCTTCAACCGGATGCTCTCGATGTACGGGGCGACGGCGATCTTCTTCTTCGCCCTGCCCCTCGCCCTCGGCCTCTTCTACTACGTGGCGCCGCTGCAGATCGGCGCCCGGGGAACTGCGCTGCCTCGGCTCGGCCAGCTCGGCGCCTGGCTGATGATCGCCGGCGCCGTCGTCCTCTATTCGGGCTTCCTGTTCACGCCGTCGGAGGCCGGGATCAACCCCCTGCCGCCGCTTTCCGAGCTCACCTTCCTGTCCAACGACGGCGTCGATGCCTGGACCTCGGCGGTCGGCCTGGCGACGCTGGGCTTCATCCTGATCTCGATCGACCTGACGACCACGCTGCGCAAGCTGCGGGCGCCTGGAATGGCCTGGCGGCGGCTGCCGGTCTTCTCCTGGGCGGCGGCGACCGGCGCCTGGTTGATGCTGGCGACGGGTGCGGTCTTCCTCGCCGCCCTGACGATGCTGGAGATCGACCGGAACTTCGACGGCGTCTTCTTCGCCGACGGCTCCGGCGGCGCGCCGCTCCTCTGGCAGCACCTGAGCTGGATCTTCTTCACCGGCGCCTACATGCTGATCCTGATCGCCTCGCTCGGCGCGATCGCCGAAATCGTCAGCGCCTTCGCCCGCAAACCGCTCTTCAACCGCAACGCGACAATCGGCTCCCTGGTGGCAATCGCCGTGATCGGCACCCTCGCCTGGATGCAGAACATGCTGACCGCGCCGATCGGGATCGGCTGGATGTACTTCGCGATGATCCTCTCGCTGGCGCTGATCGTGCCCTTCGGGCTGGTCCTCTTCAACCTGATCGCGACGCTCGTCGGCGGCACGATCCGGATGCGGGCGCCGCTGCTCTTCGCGGCGGGCGCGATCTCGATGATCTCGATCGGCCTCGCGGCCGAGATCGAGCACTCGATGGTGGCCGTCGCCTGGCAGCTAAAGAACACGACGGATGCGACCGCGGCGACACACTTCGCCCTGATCGGCGGCGCCGTCTTCGGCGGCTTCGCCGCCCTCCACTTCTGGTTCCCGAAGATGACCGGGCGGACGATGGGCGAGAGCCTGGCGCGAATCTCCTTCTGGACGATCGTCCTCGGCACACTGCTCGCCTTCGTGCCGCTCTTTCTCGCCGGCGGCGAGGAGGGCCAGGTCGTCGACGCCTACAAGTTCTTCGACGGGACCGGCGTCAATGCCTACAACCTGATCGCGTCGATCGGGGCCTTCGTGCTTGCCGCCGGGATCGTCCTCACCCTGGTCAACGCGGTCCTCAGCCGCGAGGGCGGCACCGAGGCCGGGCACGACCCCTGGGGCGGCGACTCGCTCGAGTGGTTCGCGCTCTCGCCCCCGGTCCCCCACAACTTCGACGTCCTGCCGGACGTGCGCAGCGATCGCCCGATGCGGGACATCCGCGAGGCGATCGCGCACAGCACCAGCCGCGCCGAGGAGAGCCCGGCACCCGAGTCGCAGCCGGTAGCCTGACTCTCCTATGAGCGGCGCCCAGACTGCGGCGATCAACCGGCGACCGGTGGCGCTGGGGGTCGCTGCGCGACTACCTGACGCTGACCAAGCCCAGGGTCCAGTCGCTGTTGCTGCTGACGACGATCACGACGATGTACGTGGCCGGCGACCCCTCGATCGAGCTCGTCTTCCTCACCTGCCTCGGCGGCGCCCTCTCAGCCGGCGGCGCCGGCGCGATCAACCACGCCATCGACCGCGACATCGACCGCCTGATGGCGCGCACCGCGAGCCGGCCGGTCGCCGCCGGGCGGATCTCACCCGCGGCCGCGATCGCCTTCGGCTCACTGCTCGGCTGCGCCTCGTTCGCGCTCCTGGCGCTCACCGTCAACCCGCTGGCCGCGGCGCTCTCGCTCAGCGGCCTGCTCGGTTACGTCTTCGTCTACACCCTCTGGCTGAAGCGGGCCACGCCGCAGAACATCGTCATCGGCGGTGCCGCCGGTGCCGTGCCGCCCCTGGTCGCCTGGGCGGCGGTCACGGGCGGGCTCAGTGGCACGGCCTTCTATCTATTCGCGATCGTCTTCTTCTGGACTCCGCCCCACTTCTGGGCGCTCTCGCTGCTGATGAAGGACGAGTACGCGAAGGTCGGCGTGCCGATGCTGCCGGTCGTCCGCGGCGAGCAGGAGACGCGCCGCCAGATCCTGCTCTACACGATCCTCCTGTACGCGGTCACCCAGCTACCGTTCTGCGCCGGCGGCTTCGGGGCCGTGTACCTGGTCGCGTCGATGACGCTGGGTGCCGGCTTCATCTACTTCGCCGTGCGCCTGCTGCGCGCCGCCGACCGCACCTGGGCCCTGCGCACGTACCTCTTCTCGCTCGCCTACCTGGCACTGCTCTTCGTGTCCATGCCCCTCGACCGGGTGCTCTGACGGCCGGCTCCGAGTCGGTCGTCTGGTAGAAATCCGCCCGTGGATCGCGAGAGCGCAAGACGCAACATGGCCGCCGGGCTGGTGGCGGGCGGAATCGCCGCCGGCATCTTCGCGCTCTCCTTCGTCGTCGCCGTCCTCTACATCGCCTCGTGAGCGCGGAACTCGCAACCGGATGAGCGAGCACCGCGAGATCCCCGAGCCCGGCGAGCTGGTCTACGCGCCTCGCTCCTCCTGGCTGCCCGCCTTCCTCGCCTTCGCCCTCGCCCTGGTCCTCGTCGGCGTCTACGCGGAGGGCTTCATGGTCCGCGGCTGGATCTACGCCGTGATCGGCGGGGTTGCGGCGCTGCTGATCTTCCGCGCGCTGGTCAAGGACTCGGTCGCCGACTTCTTCGGCCTGCGGCGCAAACAGACGGTCCGCGGGGCGGTCCTCCCGGTGGAACCGATTCAGCCGCCCCGGCGCGGCTGAGCGCTCGGCGCCTTACTCCGGGCTCATCCCCGATGTGGCGCCGTCCGAGGTCCAGACGCGGATGATGTCCCGCATCGACAGGACCCCGACCAGCACGGGGCCTTCGTAGACGGCCAGATGCCGGATCCCACGCCTCGACATCTCGGCCGCCGCCCGCTCCAGGCTCCAGTCCGGCGCAGCCGTGATCACGCCGTCGCTCATGTGGTCGCCGACCCGCTCGCTGTCGGGGTCCTCGCCGGAGCCGAGCGAGATCAGGATGTCGCGCTCCGTGATGATGCAGGGGACGGGCGTCTCGTCGTCGTTGACCAGGGCGGCGCCGATCTCCTTGGCCGTCATCTGCTGGGCGGCCTCGCGCAGGGTGTGCGTCGGACCCACAGTCAGGACCACTTCGGACATACCTTCGCTGACCAGCATTTGGCGCCCTTTCTCGGTTCGACCTGGACCTCGTGATGATCGACTCAAGCCTACCCGACGGGGGACGGCCTCGAACCGCTTTCAAGGGGGTCCCGACATATAGACTCCGGCGCGCCTCGCGCCGCAAGATGACCACGCTCCCGACCCCCATCAGAACGCTGCTCGTCCTCGCCGCAATCGCCGGCGTCATGCTGGTCGCTTCCGCCTGCGGGACGACCACCGCCGACGTCGAGAACGGGCGCACTCTCTTCCGCGCAAACTGCGGCACCTGCCACACGCTGGCTCAGGCGGGGACGACCGCCGAAATCGGGCCCAACCTCGATAGCGCCTTCGCCTCCGCCCGGGCGGCCGGCGAGGGGGGCGAAACGATCGAAGGCGTGGTCAAGGCGCAGGTCGAGTACCCGCGCCCGAGCAACGGCGACGCCTCGGTCTCGATGCCGGCCGACCTGGTCGGGGGTCAGGAGCTCGATGACGTCGCCGCCTACGTCGGCAAGTGGGCCGGCGTGCCCGGCGCGGCGCCGCCCGAAGTGCCCGGCGGGGCGGGGGCCCAGGTCTTCGCCAACAACGGCTGCGGGACCTGCCACACGCTGGCCGCCGCCAACGCCGGCGGCATGGTCGGCCCCAACCTCGACGAAGTGCTCAGCGGCCAGAGCGCCGCGATGGTGCAGGAATCGATCGTCGACCCGAACGCGGTCATCGCCAGCGGCTACCCGGCGAACGTGATGCCTCTCAACTTCAGCGAATCGCTGAGCCCCGAAGAACTCGAAGACCTGGTTCAGTACCTGGTCGAAGAAACCGGCGGCGAAGGAGGCCGGCCCGAGGGCGGCAAGGCCGGCGGCTCGAAGCCCAAGGGCGGCTGAGCGCTCGACCCCGTCGGCGGGCGGCAGGCGTCATCCTGTGGCGATGCGCCAGCGAGTTCAGCGGATCGCGATCAGCCCCGATCTCTACGCGAAGGTGACCGCGGTCGCCCTGGCGGCGCTGGCGCTGATCGTGTTGACCGGCGCCGGGGTGCGGTTGACCGGTTCCGGGCTGGGCTGCCCGGACTGGCCCAAGTGCTATGGCGGAACGGTTCCGCCGCTCGACACCCATGCCGTGATCGAGTACGGAAATCGGCTGCTGACCGGGTTCGTCGGCTTTGCGGTGATCGCCGCAGCCGTGCTCGCCTTCTTCCGCAAGCCCTACCGTTGGCACCTGGCACTGTTCGGCGCGCTGCTGCCGCTGGGGGTCGTCGGGCAGGCGATCCTCGGCGCGCTGGTCGTCAAGTACCACCTCGCCCCAGGGCTGGTCATGAGCCACTTCATCCTCTCGATGCTGCTGCTCGACGCCTCCTTCGCCCTCGCCTGGTGCTCGCGCTATGAACCCGGCGAGCGCCGTGCCTCGAGCGACAGGCTCGGCGTCTGGGCGGTCCGGGCGCTGATCCCGCTCGGCCAGCTGACGATCCTCGCCGGCACGATCGCGACCGCCTCCGGGCCGCACGCCGGCGCCCACGCTGGCCAGCTCGTCCACCGCTTCGACTTCGAGGGGACGGGAACGCTCGAGTGGGTCGTCCAGCGCCACTCGGCGATCGCCACGGTCTTCGGCCTGGCGGCGATCGGCGTCTGGCTATTGCTCAGGCGCCCTGGGGGCGACAGGAGGGCGCAGAGGCCCCTTGGGGCGGTCCTTGTCCTGCTCGCGCTACAGGGGCTCGTGGGGGGCCTCCAGTGGTCCCTGAAGCTTCCATCGGAGATCGTCTGGGTCCACGTGGCCCTGGCGACGGTGACCTGGCTGGCGATGCTCTGGACAGTGGCGACGGCGGGCCGCCTGGAGCCGCACCGGGCCGGCGAGGCGATCGGCCCGGAGGCGGGTCCGCCGACCGCTGCCCCGACGCCCGTCGGCCAGGCCTGAGCGGCCGCCGCGAGCCGGCTCAGCGAGTGACGGCGCCGTCTGCGGTGAGATCGACGACCACGTGGGAGATCGGCAGGTCGATCCCCTCGCGGGCCCGCTCGACGACACCCTGCTCGAGCCAGCGCGAGCTGGCCGGCGGATGGGTCGAGATCACGATCTCGTCGGCGGGGAAGGCCCGCAAAGCGTCCTCGATCGCGACGTTCGGGTCGGAGTCGCCGATCTCGCCGCGGGCCCTGATGTCCAGCCTCTGCTTGATTTCGATCACGGAGAGTTCCATGCGCTGGCGGGCGAGGACGATCGCTTCGTCGATGTCGGAGGCCCAGTGCTCGGCACGCGAGGCGGTCAGCGCCGGGGTGATGACGAGGATCTCGCACTCGTGGCCGCGGCAGCGCTCGCCGATCTCGTCCAGGAGCGGGACACCGCCGACCGTCTCGTTGGCCACGACCAGCAGCCTGTGCCGCCCGTCCCCGCCCCGGGTCAGCGGGACCTCGCCCGAGAGCCTGCCGCGCGACGCCCGGTAGGCGACCGCGGCGCCGGCGCCGATCAGGAGGGCCGCGAGGACGAGGCCGACGACGGGTCTGGTCAGAGCCGCCAGAGCCCCGACCGCGATCCCCCCTCCCAGGATCGCCACGAACCACCGAAACGCGTCCGCCTCGGATCTCAGCGGGTTGTGCATGCCTCCAGTGCTACCCCGCCCGAACGTGCGGGAAATCACACCGGAGGCGGATGCACCCTAGAGCACGTAGACGGTCAGGAAGACCACGATCCACATGATGTCCACGAAGTGCCAGTAGATCCCCGGCACCTCGACCCCGAGGTGGTCCTTCTCCTCGGTCCCGAAGTGGCCGCGGAAGGCACGGATCGTCGCGAAGCTGAGCAGCATCAGGCCGACGAAGACGTGGGCTCCGTGCAGGCCGGTGAGGCTGTAGAAGATCGAGCCGAAGGCGAGGTCGCGAGCGCTGAAGCCGATGTGGGCGTACTCGTTCACCTGGATGAAGAGGAACGTCGCGCCGAGCAGCCAGGTCAGGACCAGGCCCAATTTGAGGCCCCTGCGGTTTCCCCTGCGGATCGACTCGAGCGCGTAGTGGATCGTGAAGCTCGACGAGACCAGGATGCAGGTGTTGACGAGGGCCACGTGGACCGGCAGCTGGTAGGGGTGCGGCGGCCAGGTCGGCGGATCGACCACCACGCGGAGGAAGAAGTAGGCGGCGAAGAACGCCCCGAACAGCATCACCTCGGAGACGATGAAGAGCAGGATGCCGAGCGTCTGGCGGTCTATCCGCGAGCTCTGGTTGGCCTCGGGCGGGCCGTGATGCTCGTCGTGCCCTTGGTGGTCGAGGGCTACGGTGGCGCTCTCCATCAGGCCTCCTCCCCCTCGGCGACCGCGGCGGCGACCGCCGCCGCCGGGCGACCGACCTCGATGTGCTCGACCTGCTTGTCGGTGATCTCGCGGGTACGGCCGACGAGGTCCTCGTCGAGCCACTTCGACTCCTCGCCGGCGAAGGTCGAGATCAGCACCTCGTCGATGCTGTAGTGCTCGATCGCGTTCTGGACGGCGTGGAACGGGTCGGGGCTCATCGGCTGGCCGGTCGCGTCGCAGTCGGCGCGATAGAGCTCGGCAAGGGTCGAGGCGAGGTCGGCGACGATCTCGGCCTCGGTGACGTCCTCCGTCGCCGGGCAGATGATCGTGTAGCGGTGGGGGTGGCCGGCGGCGCGCTCCTTCAGCCTGGCGACGAGGTCGGGGGCGGCGACGGTCTGGGTCGCGACGACCAGCGTGTGGCTCTTCTCCCAGCTCACGGAGTCATCGGCGACCCGGACGGGAATGTGGGTGAAGCCGATCTCCGGCTCCACCCTCTGCCGTGCCCACTCGACCAGGTCCTTGCGGGTGAAGCCGTAGCGGCTGTCGGCGAGGCAGGAGAGCAGGACCTCGGAGGGCTCGTGGGCGCGCACGGCGTCGTCGAAGGCGAGGAACGGGTCCCGGTCCATCACCTCGCCGACGGATTCGATCCCGTACTCGGCGAGGATCGCCATCGTCACCTCGACTCGGGCGCGGGCCGCCTCGCGGAGCTCTCCGGCGTCGATCAGCTGGCCGACGGACGGCTGGTTCTGAGGCGCGGCGACGGCGATCATCGAAGCGGCATCGGCGCGCTCGCGGATCGCGGCGAGCAGCTTGCGGCCACCGGCCACCTCGTTGAGGAAGACGAGCAACGGCCTGCCGCCGGCGTCGCTCATCTCGACCCCGCCACAGCGGGCTCGGGATCCGGGGCCTCGGCGCCTTCGCCGGCCATGATCGCGTGCCTGGCGCCCGGAACTCCGTACTCGTAGGGGCCGCCGACAACACGGGGGATCTCGTCGAAGTTGAAGATCGGAGGCGGTGAGCTGACCTGCCACTCGATCGAGTTGGCGCGCCACGGGTTGGCCTCCGCCTTCGGGCCGAAGCGCCAGCTGACGATCATGTTGTAGAGGAAGACGAGCTGCACGGCGCCGAGGATGAACGCGCCGCAGCTGATCAGCAGGTTCCAGTCGCCGAACTGGGCCGCGTAGTCGGCGACCCGGCGCGGCATCCCGTCCATGCCGACCCAGTGCATCGGGATGAAGGTCACCCAGGTGCCGAACAGGGTTCCCCAGAAGTGCACGCGGCCCAGCCGCTCGTCGTACATGCGGCCGGTCATCTTCGGGAACCAGTGGTAGATCCCGGCGAAGATCGTGAAGACCGAGCCGCCGAAGAGGACGAAGTGGATGTGGGCGACGATGAAGTAGGTGTCGGAGACGTGGATGTCGATCGGCACCATGCCCAGCATCACGCCACTGATCCCGCCGATCGTGAAGGTGACGATGAAGGCGAGCGCGAACAGCATCGACGTCGAATAGGTATGGATCTTGCCGAAGTAGAGGGTTCCCAGCCAGGAGAAGATCTTGATCCCGGTCGGCACCGCGATCAGCAGCGTGGTGATCATCATCGGCACCCGCAGCCAGCTGAACATGCCGGCGACGAACATGTGATGCGCCCAGACCGAGTAGCTGAGGACGACGATGCCGAGCAGCGCCAGGGCCATCAGGCGGTAGCCGAAGATCGGCTTTCGGGCATGGGTCGAGATAACCTCGGAGATGATCCCGAACCCGGGCAGCATCATGATGTAGACGGCCGGGTGGGAGTAGAACCAGAAGATGTGCTGGTAGCTGATCACGTCACCGCCGCCGGCGAACTGGAAGAACTGGGTGCCGAGGGCGCGGTCGAAGAGGACCATGAACTGGGCGCCGGCGATGAACGGCGTCGCGGCGACGACCAGCAGCGAGGTCGAGAGGTTCGCCCAGACCAGCAGCGGCATCCGCCAAAAGGTCATTCCGGGCGCACGCATCGTGATGATCGTGACCAGGAAGTTGAGCGCGGTCGCGATCGACGAGGCGCCCGCGAACTGCACGCCGAGGTTGAAGAACGACTGCCCGAGCGGCGCCCCGGTCGAGAGCGGCGCGTAGCCGGTCCAGCCGGCGTCGAAGGCGCCCCCGGGGGCGAGGAAGCTGCCGATGAAGAGCAGGCCCGCCAGCGGCAGCATCCAGAAGCTGAGCGCGTTGAGCCGCGGGAAGGCCATGTCCGGGGCGCCGATCATCAGCGGCAGGACGTAGTTGGCGATGCCGGCGAAGACCGGGATCACGAAGACGAAGATCATCAGCACGGCGTGGGTGGAGAAGAGGCTGTTGTAGGTCGCCGCATCGACTATCTGGGTGCCGGGCTGGGCGAGCTCGGCGCGGATCAGCATCGCCATCAGGCCGCCCAAGAAGAAGAAGAAGAAGGTGGTGACGATGTACTGGATGCCGATCACCTTGTGATCGGTGTTGAATTTGAAGTAGTCCTTCCAGCTCTTGGCGCCGTGCTGGGAGTGGTCGTCGGGAATCGTCGGCATGCCCGCCGCCCAGCGCAGCCAGTAGTCGAAGCAGCCGAAGCCGGCGAGGAAGCCGAGCGGCGCGGTGACCAGCGGCACGACGACCTGCGGGTAGCCGGTCTGTTCGGTCTGCCAGGCGCTGAGGCCGGAGGCCTTGCGCAGGACGTAGACGAGGGCGACGCCGAAGGCGGCGGCGAGGATCGCGCCGAGCGCGCCGCGGATCCAACCCGGTTGCTTGATCGATTCGACCATCAGAGGGCCTCCATTATGCCCCGCCGGCGCCGACGGCTTCGGGGGTGGTCTCGGCGTCGTCGCTGATCGATTCGAGCAGCGACGACGGGATCGGCGTATCGAGGCCCGAGACCCACTTGCGGAACTGGGCCGGCGGCTGGACGACGACTTTCGCCCGCATCGTCGCGTGGCCGAAGCCGCAGAGCTCGGTGCAGATCAGTTGATAGGTGCCGACCTTGTCGGGGGTGACCGTCGCGGTCGTCGTGATCCCGGGGACGTTGTCTTTCTTGATCCGCCACTCCGGCACCCAGAAGGAGTGGATCACGTCCTCGGCGTGCATTTTGAACTCGACCTGGCGGTTGACCGGAACGTGCAGCTCCCCCTGGGACCAGACGTTGCCCTTCCCCGGGTAGCCGAAGCTCCAGGCGTACTGCTGAGAGAAGACGTCGACCCGCAGAGAGTCCTTCTCCTTGGCTTCGATTTCGTCGAGGACGACCCAGCTGTAGCCGGCGCAGAAGAGGACGATGATCGTCGGGATCAACGTCCAGGCGATCTCGAGTTTGGTGTTGCCGTGGATCGGCTCGCCGTCGGACTCGTCGCCGGGCTTGGCCCTGAACTTCCAGAGCGCGTAGAACAGCATCACCATCACCAGCGAGAAGACGAACGACGAGAGGATGATCAGCACGTCGAGCAGCCGGTCGATCTTCGGCGCCGCGGTCGAGGCCTGCTGGCCGTCCCAGCTGACCTGCAGCATGACCACGGAGATCACCGCCGTCAGGACGACGGTGGCGGCGAGCATCTTCGCTATCGGGAGGCGTCCAATCATTCGGAAATCCGGGTCCCGGGACCCGGGCCGCGCATTCTATGCAAGCGGCAGACGGTCAAGCTCGCCCCGCGCGGCAAGCAGCACGCCGCGGGCCACCCCCTCCCAGCTCCAGAGCCTCCGCGCCGTCTCGACAAGCGCCGCCCGGGCTGCCTCCCGCTCCCTCTCCGGCAGCGCCAGCCAGGCGCCCATGCGATCGGCAATCGCCTCGATCGCTCCCTCTCGCACGGGAAAGGACGTCAGCCGGCCGACGTCCCCGGGGAGCGCCGGGGCGAGCTGCCGGGACACCTCGCGCATCCCCGAGTGGTCGGCGGAGACCGGCAGTGCTCCGCAGGCCGCGGCCTCGACGGCGACCATCCCGAAGGCCTCGGGAAATGTGCTCGGCATGACCAGCGCCTCCGCCCGCGGCAGCAGCTCGGCGACCTCGTCGTGCTCGAGCCGGCCGACGAAGTCGACCGAGGCGGCGACCCCGCGGGCGGCCTCGAGGTAGCCGTCGGGCGGATCGGCGAGAAAGGCCGAGAGGATCGGCAGCGGGGCCTCCTCCCCGCCCTCGAGTGCCCGCCCCAGCCTCGCGACCTCACGCGCGTCCGCCAGGTCGCCGCGGTCGAGGGCCGCAAGCAGCCGCCGCAGCCCCTCCTCGTACCCACCGTAGCCGGCAATCTGAAGCTCGCACGTCGGGGTGCGCCGCCATGACCAGGGGCCAGGCGGCAATCAGTAGGTCGACGCCCTTGGAGACGATCAGCTTGCCGACGAATACGACCAAGGGCGGGCCTCCCGACCGCGGGTCCTGACCCCGGGAGAGGGGGGGCGCTGCGGGCCAAGCTGTCCTCGACCCCCCCTCTCCCGGCGCCACCCGCGGAAGGGGCGTCCGCGGGCTGAAAGCGTCCGTGTCCACGCCCGGGGGTCCGAGCCTGGTCTTTGTCTCCAGGCCAGTGACGTTCGGGAGGGCGGCCCAGAGGGACTCAGCTGTGTGACGGGAGCCGACGAGGACTCCGGACGCAGCATTCATGCCCTCTTCCGCGTAGGGCAGAAAACGTGGGTGGGGTTTGACCGTGTACTCCAGGGCTGAGCCGTGGACCTTGGCGGCGAAGGGGGCGATGCCGGAGCGGGCGAGGATCGCCGGGCCCATGACCAGATGATTGGCGAGGGCCAGGTCGATGCCACCGGCCCGCTCGGCCACCGCCCGCACTGCGGTGACGTTGGCATCGATGTAGAGCGCGAGCTCCCCCTCGCTCAGCTCCGGGAACGTTCTGACCTCGAAGCCCTCGTAGGGGTCCTTGACGTACACGGGCAGCAGGCCGCCGATGTCCGGGTTGTGGATCTCGACCCCCTCGATCTCGACCTGGCGGTCCTGGCAGAGCAGATGGACCTCGTGGCCCAGGCGTGCGAGAGCCGGGGCGAGGCTGGCGTTGTAGATGTTGCTGCCGGTGCCGCGCAGCATGTAGCCGTGGAAGAGGAGGACCTTCATCGGCGCCGCTCGCAGGGAATCGGATTTCGATGCTCGCTAATCAGAGGCCCGGGACGTTATTGTCCCGGCCGTGAACGAGAAGCAGACCTTCAGGATGCGGGCCCCGGCCTCCGGCCGCGAGGCTCTTGCCAAGGCCGAGCCCGGCCAGGTCTACGTCGATCGCGAGACGGGCGAGGAGATGCACCCGGTCTCGATGGTCCTGCCGCTGGCGCCCTCCGCCTCCGCGCTGCCGCGCACGCCCGACAACCTCCGCGCCTGCCGCCGCTGCGATCAGCTGATCGGCCTCGACGTCAGCGATTGCCCGTATTGCGGTTTGCGCCAGTCGGCCCTCTAGCGCCACAAGGGCGCGCGTCAGGAGCCCTTGACGAGCGTCGCCGTGTAGAGGAGGCGCGCGTTCGAGTAGGAGCAGCCGTAGACCTTGCTCTTGCCGACGCCCTGCTGGGGGTGCCCCGCCTGGATGTCGGCGCGGTTGGAGCAGTGATCGGGACGGCGGCTTCCGCGCCAGGTGTTTTCGCCGGAGACGTTGAAGGCGAACATCGGCGCCCAGGTCGGGACCGTGAGAGCGACGACCTGGCCCTGGAGCACGGTCAGGGGGTGCTCGAGGGCGAAGATGACCTTGCCCCCGAAGTAGGAGTTGAGGATCTGAAGCGGGCTCTGGCGAACCAGCGTGTACTTGGGCGGCTTGCTGCCTTCGACCGGGCGCAGGACGCCGATCCGTGCCTCCGACGGCCTGCCGAGGAATTCGTTGAAGTAGGCGATCTCATCGCTGGTCGTGTCGGTCTCCGTGCGCGAAGGGCGGGCGAGGGTGATCGACCAGGCGACGACTTTGCCGTCGAAGGGGGCCTCATACGGCGCCGCCACTCCCCCGGCCATCGTCTGGAACCCACTGACGTGGCCCTCGACCCGGCAGGGGATGACCTCGACCCCGTTGACGATCTTTCCCGGGCAGGTCGGCCGCGGCGTCGTCGCGGTCTGGCCGAGCACGATGACGCGGGCCGGCGCCGAGTCGGCCGTCCCCGGCCAGGCGACGAGCGCCAGCGCGGCGAGCAGGCAGGCAAAGGCCGCGGCCGTCGCCGCAGACACGCGATTGGGGAATTTTTTGGCTGTGGAAAACAAGATCCGCTTCTGGAACCCGGGTGTTCCACCGGGGTTGCGGCAGGGATGTTGCCTTCGCCGTCGCCGGATCGCACCCTGCTCGCGGCGTTGCACGATCCCGGCCAGCCTTGCAGGATTCCGGCCCCGGCGCCTCTGTAGGGTTGCCATCCGAGATGGCCGGGTCAGCGAACAGTGCGGACGATTTCATCGACGGCGGCCTCGCCTCTCTGGGAATCGAGGCAGATGAGGTGGAGCGGGCCGTGATCGGCGGCGCCCACGCGCTCTTCTGGCCCGGGATCATGGAGCTGCTCGCGCTCGACCTCGCGGGGACCGAGCCCGAGCGCGACCCCGACCTCTCGCGGGCGCCGCCGGCGAGCGGGGAGCCGGCCGGTTGAGCGCGCTGGACCTCTCCCTGCGGGGGCAGGCGGCGGCGGTCGCCTCCGGCGAGACGGACGGGGCCGACCTGCTCGAGGCGGCGCTGGCCCGGATCGAGGAACGCAACCCGGCGATCAACGCCGTCGTCGAGACCTTTCCGGAGCGCTCGCGCGAGATGCTCGCCGCCGCCCCCCACGGCCCCCTGCACGGGGTCCCGGTCGTGATCAAGGACGAGTGGCCGCTGCCCTGGCGCGCGCAGCGCTTCGGGATGGCGGAAACGCCGGTCCCAACTGCGCCCGCCGAGTCGGGGCCATACCGCGCCCTGCGCGACGCCGGCGCGGTGATCGTCGGCGTCGGCAACATGCACGAGGCGGGGGCCAGCAGCACCGGCAACCTCTCCGTCTACGGGCCCGCCCGCAATCCCTGGAACACCGAGCGCTGCCCCGGCGGCTCCTCCAGCGGCCCCGGGGCCGCCGTCGGCGCCCGGCTCGTCGCCGGCGCCGTCGGCGCGGACGGGATCGGCTCGATCCGCTTTCCGGCCGCCTACTGCGGCCTGACCGGGCTGAAGCCCACCTTCGGCCGCTCGGCGATGGACGGCCACCACATGGCCGCGGCGACGACGATGATCGTCTCCGGGCCGCTCTGCGCCGACGCTGAGGACTGCCGCCTGCTCGGATCGGCCCTGTTCGGCGAAGAGCTGGAGACGGGCGAGGCGAGCGGCCTGCGGATCGGCGTTATCGAGGATCGGGTCGCCGAGGACGTCGCGACCGGCGGTCCGCGAGGCCTGCGAGGCGGCAATCGACCTGCTGCGCGAGGCTACCGGCGGCGAGGTCCGCAAGGTCGAGCTCGACGACCTCGACGCCTCGGCGCTGGCCGCGGTCCTGATCGCCAACGCCGAGGGAATCGGGGGCATCACCCCCGAGCGCCTCAACCGACTCAGCCCCGAGCTGACGCCGATCAACCGCGGCTTCTCCAAGTACCGGATGCTGATCCCGGCGGCCGCGGTGGTCAAGTCCGGGCTGGTGCGGTCCGCGATGCGCCGGCGCCTGGCGGCGCTCTTCGAGCACATCGACGTGCTCGCCTGGCCGACGGTGCCGGCTGTCGCCCCGCCGCTCGAGGCCCCGATGGTCGAGCTTCCCTCCGGCACGACCACCGCCGACCAGGCCAACGTGCGGGGCGCCGGCCTCGCCAACCTGACCGGGATCCCGTCGATCACGACGCCGGTCGGGCTCAGCGCCGGACGGGATGCCAATCGGCCTGCAGCTGCAGGCGGCCTGGGGTCGCGATGAGGTTCTGCTCGACGCAGCCGAGGCCCTCGAGCGGGCCAACGAGAGGCGCTGGGTCGAGGCGCTCTCACCGCTGGCCGCCGGCAAGACCGAGGCCTGAATGTCGGCGATAGTCGTCGCCGGCCTCGAACGCGCCTTCGGCGAGGTCAGGGCCGTGCAGGGCATCGACCTCGAGGTCGCGGAGGGCGAAATCTACGGCTTCCTCGGCCCCAACGGCGCCGGCAAGACGACGACCGTGCGGATGCTGACGACGCTGCTGCTGCCGACCGGCGGCCGGGCTGCGGTCGCCGGCCACGACGTCGCCCGGGAAGCACGGCAGGTTCGTCGCACGATCGGCGTAGCCCTTCAGGAAGCGGCGCTCGACCCGCTGATGACCGGCCGGGAGCTGATCCGCCTGCAGGCGACGCTGCAGGGGATCCCGACCGCCGAAGGCCGCAGGCGCGCCGACGACCTGCTCGACCGCGTCGACCTCAGCGACGCCGCCGACCGCCGCGTAGGCGGCTACTCGGGCGGCATGCAGCGCCGCCTCGACCTCGCCGCCGCCCTCGTCCACGAACCCCGCGTCCTCTTCCTCGACGAGCCGACCACCGGCCTCGACCCGGTCAGCCGCAAGACGATCTGGGAGGAGGTAAGGGCAGTTGAACGACGACGGCACCACGGTCTTCCTCACCACCCAGTACCTGGAGGAGGCCGACCAGCTCGCCGACAACGTCGGGATCATCGACAACGGCCGGATCGTCGCCGAGGGCACCCCGGAGGCGCTCAAATCCGAGATCGGCCACCCCCACATCCGCCTCCAGCTCGAGGAGGGATCGATCGCCGAGGCGGAGCGCGCCTGCGCCCGGATCGGAAAGCTGCTGCCGCCCGTCGACGGCAAAACGGTCCTGGTCGAGGTCGCCGGTGGAGCGGCGGAGATCCCGGCGGTGGTCAGGGCGCTCGACGAGGCCGGCATCGCCGTCGGCGCGCTGGAGCTGGTCCATCCCACCCTCGACGACGTCTTCGTCGCCAAGACCGGCCATCACCTGGCCGAGGAGAGCGAGGAGAACGAAGAGAAGGAGCCGGTCAAGACTTGAGCGCCCTGGCGACGAACCTCAGGGTCGTCAAGGCGCTCGGCCTGCGCTCGGTCCGGCAGACCTTCCGCCGGCCCCAGCTACTTGCCCCGATCGTCGTCTTCCCGACGATCCTGCTGGCGATCCAGACCGGCGGAGCCGGGGCTGCGGTCGACCTGCCCGGCTTTCCCCCGGTCCAGAGCTTTCTCCAGTTCATGCTCGCCGGGGCGATGATGCAGTCGCTGATGCTGGCCGGGAACAGCGGCGGCATCGCCCTCGCCGTCGACATCGAGATGGGCTTCACGGACCGCCTCTTCTCGGCGCCGATCTCCCGCTTCACGATCGTCCTCGGCCGGCTCGCGGGGACGGCCGCGCTCGGACTCTTCGCCTCGCTCTGGTTCCTGGCGATCGGCCTCGTCTTCGGCGCCGAAATCGAGAGCGGCGTCGCCGGCGCCCTGATCGCGATCGTCCTCGTCACCGCCTCGGCGCTGGCGGTCGGCGGGATCGGCGCCGCGATCGCCCTGCGCACCGGCAGCGCCAGCGTCGTCCAGGGCCTCTTCCCGCTGGTCCTCGTCGTCCTCTTCGTCTCCTCGGCGTTCTTCCCGGTGGAACTGATGATCGAACCGGCGAAGGCGATCGCCGAATACAACCCGCTGAGCTTCATCGTCGAAGGGATTCGCGGGCCGATCATCTCCGGGATCGACGCCTCCGACCTGCTCGGCGCGGTCGCCGCGATCATCGGCATCTTCGGGCTCGGCCTGGTGCTCAGCGCCCGCGCCCTGCGCCACCGGTTGCGGGTCGGCTGATGGAGGAAACGGTGGAGCTGGCGGCTTGGCGAGCCAATCTGGCGACGATCTCGGCGCTGATGGCGCGGGCACGGAACGAGCTGCTGCGAGTCCCGGGAGCGGCGATCCCGGGGGTCTTGGCGCCGACGATCTTCTTCCTCGGCCTGAACGGCGTCTTCGGCGCCCTGACGCAGCTGCAGGGCTTCGACACGGGGACGTACGAGAGCTTCATCGTCCCGGTCAGCATGCTGCAGGGTGCCGGCTTCACCGGGGCGGCGGCCGGCGTCAACCTGGCCCGCGACATCGAGCAGGGCTGGCTCGACCGGCTGCTGGTCTCGCCGGCCCCGCGCTGGGTGCTGCTCTCCGGCACGGTGCTCGCGGCCGGCGCCAGGGCGCTGATCCCGGCCACCTTCGTGCTCGGGGTGGCACTGGCGCTGGGCGCCGGCTGGCCGGGCGTCGACGGCCTCCTCGTCACCTACGCGATGGTCGCCTCGATGGCCGCCGTCGCCGCCTGTTGGGGCTCGTTCCTCGCCCTGCGCTTCAAGAGCCAGTCGGCGGCGCCGCTGATGCAGGCGGGAATGATGGCGCTGATCCTGACGACGACCGCCTACGCGCCGCTGGCGCTGCTCCAGGGCTGGCTCCAGGACGTCGCCCGCGTCAACCCGGTGACCGACGTGATCGAAGCCGCCCGCCAGGGCTTCGTCGGCGCCGTCACCTGGAGCGACACCTGGCCCGGGCTGCTCGCTCTCGCCGCCCTCTTTCTTCTGCTCGGGACCCTCGCCCTGCGCGAGATGCGCCGCATGGGAGTGTGAGCAGGGCGGTCGAGATCGCCGAGCGCGTCCTCCGCCAGAACTGGCGGGAGGGGGAGCGCGACGGTCGCCGCTTCGCCTATACGCAGCCCAGCCCCGGACGCTACCCATGGCAGTGGTACTGGGACTCGTGCTTCGCGGCGATCGTCTGGCGGCGCTTCGACGGGGCCCGCGCACGAGCGGAGCTGGAGAGCCTGCTCGCCGCCCAGCGCGAGGACGGCTTCATCGGCCACACGATCTTCTGGGACCGCAAGGTCGCGCTGACGCGGTTGCCCTTCTACAACGTGCTCTCGCGAAGCGCCTTCCAGACCGAGACGATCCAGCCACCGCTGCTCGCCTGGGCCTGGCGGATCGCGGTCGGCGACCCCGCCGGGGAGCCGCGGATCGCCGCCCAGGTCGAGTGGCTCGCCGCCAATCGGGACCTCGAGGGGGACGGGCTGCTCTGGATCGTCCAGCCCGACGAGTCCGGCCTCGACGCCTCGCCCAAGTTCGACCCGGTCTGGGGCCGGCGGGCGAACTCGCGAATCGGCTTCCCGCTTCTCGTCGGCCGCAATCGTCGGCTGGGCTTCGACGCCCGCCGCGTCCGCGAGCGCGGTGGCCCGATCCTCTGCGAGGTCATCGTCAACACCTTCTGGTCGCTCTCGCTGCAGGCGCTGGGCAGGCCATCGGCGACCCCGGCGCTGGTCGAGCGGCTCTGGGACGAGCGGCGGGGCGCGTTCTTCGACGAGGCCCAGCCGGGCGGCGAGCGGCCGGCCGTCCTCACCTGCGCGTCGCTGGCGCCGCTGGCGCTGCCCGACCTGCCCGAGGAGATCGGCAGGCGCCTGGTCGAGGAGCACCTGCTCGACCCGCGCGAGTTCCTGACCCGAGTCGCGCCGCCATCGGTGGCCGCCTCCGAGCCCACCTACGAACCGCATGGCGGACACGGCCCGATCCGTCGCTACTGGCGCGGGCCGACCTGGGTCAACACGGCCTGGCTGGCCTGGATCGGGCTACGGCGGCTCGGCTACGAGGAGGAGGCACGCAACCTGGCCGCCGGCCTGATCGGCGCGGTCGAGCGCGAAGGCCTGCGCGAGTACTACGACCCGCGCGACGGCACCGGCCTCGGCGCCAGGGATTTCGCCTGGTCGGCCCTGATCTGCGAGATGGCCGACCCTACCGAGGACAAATAGCCGTGTGACAAGGATGTAGGGAGCGCCGCGTGCTCTGCACGCAAGCGACCGAAGACGCCGTCAGACGGCTATTTGTACCGATAGGTAATTCGGCCGCTGATCGAGGTCATACGGCGACAGCTCGATCTTGACGCGGTCGCCGGGAAGAATGCGGATGTAATGGCGGCGCATCTTGCCCGAGATGTGCCCCAGCACGTCGTGCCCGTTGTCCAGTTTGACCCGGAACATCGTGTTGGGGAGGGCCTCTGTGATCTCGCCCTCCATCTCGATCTTCTCCTCTTTGCCCATGCGGCGAGCAGCGTAGCGGACCGAGTGGCCGTTCCCCGCCTACCTAGCGCCCCTCGAACGTCGCCTTGCCGGGGCCCTCGGCGAGGAACGAGGAGACCGCGTTCTGCAGGTCCTCGGTGGCGAACAGCCCGCCGGAGACCGCGGGAGTTTCGGCGTCGGCCTTGTCGACGCCGCCCTCGAGGTAGGCGCGGACCAGCCTCTTCGTCGCCCCATGGGCCTTGGTCGGGCCGGCGGCGAGCCTGTGGGCGAAGCGCATCCCCTTCTCGAGCAGCTCCTCGTCGCCGACCACCCGGTTGAGCACCCCCCAACGCTCCAGAGTCGGCGCATCGTAGAGGCCGCCGGTCATCACGAACTCGCGCGCCCGGCCCGGCCCGGCGCGCTCGGCCATCCGCTGCGTGCCGCCGGCGCCGGGCGTCAGGCCGACGACGGCCTCGACCAGGCCGAACTGCGCCGACTCGGTCGCCCAGATCAGGTCGCAGCCGAGCGAGACCTCGAGGCCGGCGGTCAGGCAGAGCCCGTGGACGAGGGCGAGGGTCGGGATCGGCAGCGCCTCGAGCCTGCGCACCCCGGCGACCAGGGCCGCGAACATCTCACCGCCGTCCTCGGGGCTCGTCCCGTCGAAGACGTTGACGTCGGCGCCGCCGGTGAAGACCTCGCCCTCGGCGCGCCAGACCAGCGCCCGCGCGTCCGACTCCTCGACTTCCCCGACCCGCACGTCGAGCGCCTCGAACGCCTCCCGCCCGAACAGGTTGAGGGGCGGGTCGTCAAGGACCAGCACCGCCACGTCGCCGTCGCGCTCGAGCCTCACCGGGTCAGCCATCTCGTTCTCCTCTTCTCGTTCACAGAAAGCTCGGGCAGCCTACCCGCGCAGCCCGCGAGCCCAGGCGACCGCCTCCTCGCGAGTGCCGACCTCGCCCGCGTACTGGGCCGCCTCGAGCTCGGCGAGCAGCTCCCCCAGCTCGGCCCCCTCGGGTATCCCCAGCTCGGCGGCGAGCTCGTCGCCCGGCAGGAGGCGCGGCGGCGGCCCGTCCCGGCGCCAGTCGAGCGCCGCGGCGAGCATCCGGCGGGCCAGCTCGAGGTGGGCCTCGATCGCCTCCTCGGTGGCGAACGGGCCGCTGCCGCGAGCGGAGAGTCGGTCGGCGACGGTGAGCAGGGTGACGTCGGCGGCGACCGGTTCGGTCGCCCGCAGGTACTCGTGGACTCGGCGTGCGAGGCAGCGGCATCTCATGGACAAGGAACCCGAGCCGCAGGTGGTGGAGGGTGAGCGCCTGCAGATGGGCGGTGAGAGTGCGGCCGGCCCGGAGCCGGCGGCAGGCCTCCCCCACCATCTCGGCACCGACGCTGTCGTGGCCGATGAAGGTCACGTAGCCGCCGCGCTCGCCGCGGGTCGCGGGCTTGCCGATGTCGTGCAGGACGGCGCCGAAGCGCAGCGCGGTGCCCCGGGTCATGTCGTCGGCCAGCGGCTCCTCGAGCAGCGCCCGCGCCTCCGCGGCGCGCTCGCCGGCGAAGCGGTCGAGGTCCGCCTCGACGGCCAGCGCCTGCTCGAGCACCGCCAGCGTGTGGCCGTGGACGTCGAGGTGGTGGTTGGGCCCCTGCTCGACGTCGCGCAGCTCGGCGAGCTCGGGGAGGACGACCGGCGTGACGCCGAGCTCGTCGAGCAGGGCGAGGCCGCGCAGCGGGTCGCGGCCGCCGATCAGCTGCCGCAGCTCGACGAGCTGCCGCTCCCCGGCCGGCTCGCAGGCGCGCGCGGCGCCGGCCCGGGCCAGCTCGGCCGTGCCCTCCTCGACCGTCAGCTCGAGCTCGGCCGCCAGCCGGGGTGCGCGCAGCAGGCGCAGGGGGTCCGCCGAGAAGCTGCCCTCGCCGACCGCACGCAGAAGGCGCCGGTCGAGGTCGGCGAGCCCGCCGAACGGATCGACCGGCTCCCCCCCGGCGAGCGGCACCGCGACGGCGCCGACGGTGAAGTCGCGCTTGCCGAGGTCGTCCTCGATCCCCGCTCCGCGAACCGGCGTGAGGTCGACCTGCCAGGCCTTCTCGCGGTCGACGACGCGCCAGGTCTCGAACTCGGCCGAGAGCTCGAAGGCGTGGGCTCGAGAGGCGGCGGCGATTGCCCGGGCGGCGCCCTCGGGATCGCCGGCGACGGCGAGATCGAGGTCGGTGACGTCGGCCCCGAGGACGGCGTCGCGGACGGCGCCGCCGACGACCCAGGCGTCGGTCCCGGCGCCGGCCAGTGCCCCGCGGGCGAGCTCGACGACCGGCGCCGCGGACAGTCGCTCGCCCAGGCTCACCGCCGCCCTCCGGCCCTCACGCCGCCTCGCGCGGCACCCGGGCGGAGATCCCGCAGGTGACCTCGTAGTTGATCGTGTCGAGCCGCGCCGCCACCTCCTCGGCGAGGATCGCCTCCCCGCCCTGGGCGCCGATCAGGACCGCCTCGTCGCCGGGCTCGACCTCGCTCTCGCCCCCGAGCTCGATCGTCAGGTTGTCCATCGAGACCGTGCCGACGAGCGGATGCCGCCGGCCGCGGACAAGCACCTCGCCGTTGTTGGAGAGGCCGCGACGGACCCCATCGCCGTAGCCGATCGGCAGCACCCCGATCCTCGTCTCGTTCGCCGCGCTCCAGGTCTGGCCGTAGCCGACGCTGTCGCCCGCGCCGAGGCGCTTGACGTCGGCGACGTAGGAGTGGAGGGAGAGCGCCGGGCTGAGGCCGCGCTCGGAGGGGTCGCCCTGGAAGGGGTCGAGCCCGTAGACGGCGATCCCGCAGCGCACCATGTCGAAGTGAGCGCCGGGCTCGCGGAAGACGGCGGCGCTGTTGGCGGCGTGGACGGTGACCCCCGGGAACTCATTCCTCGCCGCGGCCGCGACCTCGGAGAAGCGCCTCAGCTGCTCGTCGAAGAAGTCGGACTCCGGTTCGTCGGCGGTGGCGAAGTGGGTCCAGACGCCGGCCAGCTCGAGGTTGGGCTCCTGCTCACAGGCGCGGCAGAGGGCGATCACCGCCTCGGGGTCGCGGTTGCCCAACCGCCCCATGCCGCTGTCGTGCTTGACGTGGACCCGGACCGGCCGGCCCTGGGCACGCGCCCGGGTCGCCGCCAGGCGAAGGAAGTCCTCGTGCCAGACCGCGACCTCCGAGCCGGCCGCCAACGCCATGTCGAGCTCCGTCTCGGCCAGCGCCCCCATCGTCAACAGCGGGACGTGGGGCAGGCGCCTGCCGATCTCGGCGGCCTCTCCCCCGGTCGCGACCGCGAGGCGAGTGGCGCCGCCGGCCAGCGCCGCGCTCGCACAGGAGTCGGCGCCGTGGCCGTAGCCGTCGGCCTTGACGACCGCGCAGAGCTGGACGCCCTCGCCGACGGTCGCGGCGAGATGAGCGCAGTTGCGCTCCACCGCGGAAACGTCGATCCGGGCGAGCGCCCGCGCCATTTGGCTAACCGTCGACGAGCGCGGCCAGCGCGTCGGCCCGGGTGACCATGCCGGCCAGGCGGCCCTCGCCGTCGACCACCGGAAGGTGGTTGTGGTGCTTGTCGGCGATCTTCTTCGCCACCGACTCGGCGTCCTCGTCCGTCGTGGCGACGATCGGGTCGGCGGTCATCAGGTCGCGCACGTTGGTCGCAAACGCTTTCTCGAGCTTTTCGTCGAAGCCCTTCATCGAGCCGACGAAGACGATCCCGCCCATGATGTTCAGGTAGTGGGGCAGGTGGAGGTCGGACTGCTCCTCGCTGAGGATCAGGTCGGACTCGCTGACGATGCCGACGACCCGGCTCTCGGAGTCGACGACCGGAATCGCGCCGAGCTCGGTCTGGGCGAGCAGGTCGATCGCCCTCTTCGCGTCCTCCTCGCGGGTGACGGAGGGCACATCGGTGTCCATGATCTCGGCGGCGGTCTTCATCGGACGACGAGGTTATTCGACCGCGGGGGCGGGAAGCAGCCCAGCCGCGATCGAGTCGATCACGTCGGTGGCGATGACCGACTCGGCGGCGCCGACCCGTGCGGCGGCGGCGCGCCCTGCGCGGGCGTGCGCGATGACGGCGGCGCAGGCTGCCGCGAAGGGCTCGAGGCCGCGGGCAAGCATCGCCGCGGCGATGCCCGAGAGGACATCGCCGGTACCGGCGGTCGCCAGGGCGGGCGCCGGGAGGACGTTGACCGCGAGCCGCTCGCCGTCGGTGACGATCGTGTCGTCGCCCTTGAGGACGACGACGGCGCCGGCGGTGCGGGCGGCCTCGCGGGCGAGCTCGACGCGGTGGGCGGCTATCTCCTCGGACGGGCGCCCGAGCAGCCGGCCGAGCTCGCCGGCGTGCGGTGTGAGCAAGGTCGGCGCGGGCCGCGCCGCGATCCAGCTGAGGCGCCCGGCGAAGGCGTTGAGCCCATCCGCGTCGAGGACCAGCGGCGCCTCGATCTGGGGGACGGCCTCGCGGGCGAGCTCGACCGTGCCGGGGTCACGTCCGAGGCCGGGCCCGAAGACGCCGGCCGCGGCGCCCTCGAATGTCTTCAGGACGGCCTTTGCCGAGCCCGGCGCCAGACAGCCGTCACCGCCCGGGCAGCCGACCGACATCACCTCGGGCTGGGCGATCTCGAAGACCTGCTCGAGATCGGCCGGCACGGCGACCGTGGCGTAGCCGGCACCTGCCCGGATCGCCGCCAGCGAGGACATCCGGACCGCCCCGGTGAGGCCGCGCGAGCCGCCGGCGATCGCCACCTGCCCGGAGCTGAACTTCGTCGAAGCCGCCCCCCGGCCGGGCGCCAGGCCGATCACCGCGGCGTCGATCTCGCCGGCCGCCGGCTCGACCGGCGCCCCGTCGGGGATCCCGATCGGCACGACGACCAGCCTGCCGGTGCACGATTTCCCGGGCGCGACCCGGTGGCCGATCTTGGCGGCGTGGAAGGAGACCGTGATCGAGGCCTCGATCGCGACCCCCTCGACCTCGCCGGTCGAGGCGTCGACGCCGGAGGCGATATCGCAGGCGACGATCGGCGCCCCGCAGCGGTTGGCGGCCTCGATCGGGGCAATCGCCGGCTCGCGCGGGGCCCCCTCGAAGCCGGTGCCGAATATCGCGTCGACGATGACGCCCGAGCCCTGCAACCAGGCGTCGAGGTCGCCCGGGCCCGCGGCGCCGAAGACCTCGAGCACGTCGACTCCGAAGCCCATCGCCCCCAGGCGCCGGGCGGCGAGACGGCCGTCGCCGCCGTTGTTGCCCTTGCCGCAGAGGATCCGGATCGGGCCCTGGGGGGCGAGGCCGGCGACCGCGTCGGCGAGAGCACCCCCGCCGCCTCCATCAGCTCGGCTTCGGGCACCCCCCGCTCGTCGATCGCCCAGCGGTCGGTGGCGCGCATCCCCGCTGCATCGAAAAGCGGCCTCAGCCATGCATCCATTTGCCCAGCCTAGCCCGACCCGGGCGGACCGCCGCGGACCGCGACCGCGGCTGCGAAATCTCGCGAGTGGGTCAGCGAGACCTCGATCCGCTCGCCCGCCGCCGCTTCGGCGGCGGCGCCGGTGACCCGCACGGACGGCGGCTCACCGGCGACGATCTCGACCTCGCGCAGGCCGAAGGCACCGGCTAGGCCGAGCGCCTTGACCACCGCCTCCTTGGCTGCAAAGCGGGCAGCGAGATGGCGCCCGGGGCGGGCTCGGGCCGCGGCATACTCGCGTTCGGCCTCGGTGAAGACTCTTTCGGCGAGGCGCGGGTGCCGTTCCAGCGCCCGCTCCAGCCGGCGGATCTCGAGGAGGTCGATGCCGATTCCGGCGGCCACCTGGCCTCGCCTACTTGGTCACTCCAAGGATGAGCCTCGCCTGGGCGACGTCGCCCTTGACTTCGGAGCCGATCGCCAGGAACGGGATCTTCGTCAGGTAGGGCCGAAGTTCGGCGAACTGTTCCCGTTCGTCGGCCGAGATCAGGCCTTCGACCAATCGCACCAGCGGCCTCCCGGCGGCGAAGCCGCTGATCGGAGTGCTGCCGAGAGCATCGAGGGCTTCGTTGTAGGCCCGGGTCTTGGAGAGGGTCGAGTCCTTGGGCGGCGTCAGCGCCAGGGTCGCGGCCACCGATCCGTAGCCGATCGCGATCCGCTTGTCCCGCGCGGCGACCACCAGCTCCTTGTTGCCGGGGCCCGCAGAGCGGATTTCGAATCCCTTGGCCTCCCCGTCGATCGGGACGAAGGGCGTGCCTGTGGCCCTGAGCAGCGAGGTGACGCTGGAGACCGTGCTGCTGGCGTGGTCGGCGCTGTCCGTGGTCAGCACGAGAGCGCCTTCGAGGCTGCGCTTGTTCCTGCCCACGGCGAACACTGCGGCGTCTTCGACCGAGCCGGTGATTTCGTCGAGATCGATGCCGGCCTGCTTCATCGTGCTCTTCAGCTTGCCCGCCGGGACCTGGCCGGAAATCCCGGATTCGTCGATCCCGTCGATCACCCCGCCGACCGTGTCGCCGAAATTGGCGAGGGCTATAGCGGCCGTCGAGTTCGCCGGCAGGGAGCCGAGCAACGCCTCGGTGCCCGACCCGCCGACCGAGCTCTTTGCTTCGCCGAGATCGCTGGTGAGGTCGATCTCGACGTTGTCGGAGCCGGGCACGAGGCTGACCAAAGCCGAGGCCTTTTCGGCTTCGACACCGGCCGATTCGAAGATCTTCAGCGCTTCGGGGTCGACTTCGGAGCCGGCCGCCTCGATCAGGCCGCCGATGTTGACGAAGACATCGGCGAGGCTGCCTTCAGGAGAGGAGGGGCTGAGGTTCTTGAAGTTCTCTTCGTCAGCCAGCGAGTCGCCTCGATCGGCGTCGACCGCCGCTTCGAACGTCGTCACGTCCTCGGCGTAGACGATGAAATTGCCGACTATCCCGACCGCCGATTCATCGGAGGGATCGAGCTTGTAGTCGACTCCTTCATAGGAGCTGTCTTCGAACTTCCGGTCGCTGGATTCGGTCTTCTTGTCGATGAAGGCCTGCGCTTCGCCGGTGTCGTCGACCTGGACAGCGAATCCGGTCCCTTCGAAGTCGCTGCCGTCGAATTCGGTCAGGAAGATCCCGGCGCTTTCGCCGAGCCACGGTTGAATTTCCTTGTCGAAATCAAGCGCTTCGTTCGAGTCAGCCGCGGACTGTTCGACGTAGGAGAGGAGTGTCCCGCCGAGGTCGTCGATCCCGGCGACACGGCTCGCAAGGCCTTCCAGGTTGGCCTTCAGGGTGCCGGTCGGCTGGATGGTCGCCTCGATGTACACCGGGGTTTCGGCGGGCGCAACGCTTGCCGGGTCGGTGCTCGAGCCGCTGTCGCCTCCGCAGCCGGCCAGGATCGCTAGTGCGGCGGCGGCCGCCAGAACGGGGAGGACGAAACGTGTCGTGGTCATTCCCGCACCCTAGCGGCGGTGCTCGGCGAGGCGCTACTCGACGGTGACCGTCTTGGCCAGATTGCGGGGCTGGTCGACGTTGAGGCCAAGGGCTCTGGCGATGTCGTAGGCGAGCAGCTGGAGCGGCAGGATCGCGACGACCGGCTGCAGGATCCAGTCCGTGCGGGCGACCTCGATCGTCTCGTCGGCAACGTCGGAGACGCGCTCGGAGCCCTCTGTGGCGATCGCGATCGTCTGGGCGCCGCGGGCGCGCACCTCTTCGACGTTGGAGAGGACCTTGGCCAGCACCGGGCTATCCGTCGCGACACAGACCACCGGGGTCGACTCGTCCAGCAGGGCGATCGGCCCGTGCTTCATCTCTCCCGCCGCGTAGGCGTCGGTCGGGATATAGGAGACCTCCTTCAGCTTCAACGCTCCCTCGAGGCATACCGGCAGCCCGACGTGGCGGCCGAGGTAGAGGAAGAACTTCTGGTCATGGTGGGTGGCGGCGACCTCGCCGACCCGGTCCTCGCATGAGGCGAGCGTCTCCTCGATCCTCGAGGGCAGGTGCTTGAGCTCGGCGACCAGCTCGGTCAGCCTCTCCTGGGACAGCGTCCCGCGAAGCTCGGCCAGTCGCAGAGCGACCAGGTACATGGCGGCGATCTGGGCGACGAAGGTCTTTGTCGCGGCGACACTGACCTCGAGCCCGGCCCGGGTGTAGAGGACGGCGTCGGCGTCGCGGGTCGCCTGGCTGCCCATCAGGTTGGTGATCGCCAGGACCTTGGCCCCCTTCTCGCGGGCGAGCCGCATCGCCGCCAGGGTGTCGGCGGTTTCGCCCGACTGGGTCATCCCGATCACCAGGTCGCCCTGGCCGACCACCGGATTGCGATAGCGGTACTCGGAGGCGATGTCCATCTCGACCGGCACCCGCGCCCACTCCTCGATTGCGTAGCGGCCGACCAGGCCGGCGTGGTAGGAGGTACCGCAGGCGACGATCACGATCCGCTTCAGGTCGCGCAGGTACTCGTCGTCGAGCTCGACCTCGGAGAGGTCGACACCGTCGTCCCCCGGCAGCCTCCCGGCGATCGTTTCGGCGACCGCGTCGGCCTGTTCGTGGATCTCCTTGAGCATGAAGGTCTCGTAGCCGCCCTTCTCGGCGGTGTCGGCGTCCCAGCTGATCTGCTCCGGCTCACGGGCGACCGGGGTGCCCTCGGCGTCGGTGATCGTCGCCCCGGAGGCGTCGATGGTGACGATCTCGTCGTTTTCGATCGTCACCGCCTCGGTGGTCTCGGCGAGGAAGGCTGGGATCGCCGAAGCGAGGAAGCTCTCCCCCTCTCCGATCCCGGCGACCAGCGGGCACTCCTTGCGGGCTCCGACCAGGAGGCCGGGCTGATCGGCGTGCATGGCGACGAAGGCGTAGTGGCCGCGCAGCTCGGCGAAGGTGGAGCGGACGGCTGCGGAGAGGTCGCCGTCGTAGTGGCTGGCGATCAGGTGGGCGACGACCTCGGCGTCGGTTTCGGAGCTGAAGACCTCGCCCTCGCGCTCGAGGCGCCTGCGCAGCTTCGCGTGGTTCTCGACGATCCCGTTGAGGACGATGTGGACGCGATCGGAGTCGTCGCTGTGGGGGTGGGCGTTCTCCTCCGTGACCCGCCCGTGGGTCGCCCAGCGCGTGTGGCCGACACCGGTGGTCGCCGGGGGGGCCGCGACTGCGACGCCGCCGCCCTTGTCGTGCTCCTCGAGAGCGGCCCGCAGGTTGCCGAGATGGCCGACCGCGCGCACGCTGTCGACCCGGCCGTCCTCGATGACCGAGATCCCTGCCGAGTCGTAGCCGCGGTATTCGAGCTTTTCGAGCCCGGCGACGAGGAGATCTCGACAGGGACGACCTCCGACGTATCCGACGATTCCGCACATGGAAGGCGACTAAGGGTAGAGGGAGAGGGTTAGGAGAGCTCGCGCCGGACCACGCCGGCCAGGCGCTCGCAGACCGCGTCGGCCTCTTCGGCGGTCGGCGCCTCAACCATCACCCGCACCAGCGGCTCGGTGCCGGAGGGGCGCAGGAGGACCCGGCCGCGCCCCGCCAGCGCCGCCTCCTCCTCCTCGACGGCCTCCCAGACGGGGGTGGCGCCGGCAACCGCCTCGCGCGCGGCGACCTCGACGTTGATCAAGACCTGCGGCAGCTTCTCCATCGGCACGGCGTCGGCGAGGTCGCGGCCGGCGAGCTCGCGCATCGTCGCCAGAGCCGCACCGATGCCGTCGCCGGTGGCGACGATGCGGGTATCGATGATGTGCCCAGACTGCTCACCGCCCACCGCCCAACCTCGGGCGCGCAGCTCGTCGAGCACATGACGGTCGCCGACCGTGGTCGTCGCCACCTCGATCTCGGCGTCCTCCATCGCCCGGTGAAATCCGTAGTTGCTCATCACCGTGACAGCGACGCCGCCGCCGAGCTCACCGCGGGCGTCCATCCCCTTGGCGGCAAGCGCGATCAGCTCGTCACCGTCGTGGGCCCCGCCGCTGCCGTCGACGGCCAGGACCCGGTCGCCGTCGCCGTCGAACGCGAAGCCGATCTCGGCGCCGCCGGCGGCGACGTGGGCGGCAAGGCGGTCAAGGTGGGTGGACCCGCATCCGGCGTTGATGTTGCGCCCGTCGGGCTCCACGGCAATCGCCTCGACCTCGGCGCCGAGCCGTTCGAATATCGCCGGCCCGGCACGGTAGGTGGCTCCGTTGGCACAGTCGAGCGCCACGCGGCGACCGGAGAGGTCGAACGGGAAGTTGGCCTGCAGGGACCGCAGGTAGTCCTCCAGGCCGCCGTGCAGCTCGCGCACGCGGCCGGGGCTCGCGGCCGGGCCCGGGGCCGACCCGACGAGGGCCTCGATGCGCTCCTCAGCGTCGTCGTCGAGCTTCGTGCCGGCCGCGGTGAAGAACTTGATCCCATTGTCGGAGTAGGGGTTGTGGGAGGCGGACACGACCGCGGCGAGATCGAAGCCGAGCTTGCGGACCAGGATCGCCGCCGCCGGAGTCGGCAACACGCCGCCGAGCAGGGCGTCGCCCCCAGCGCTGGCGATCCCGGCGGCGAGCGCCGACTCCAGCATCGGGCCCGACTCGCGCGTGTCGCGGACGATCAGGACCTGGGGGCGTTCGGCGTCCGCTGAGGCAGCCGCGGCGCTGCCCAGAGCGGTCGCCAGCTCGGCGGTCAGGAACGTCCCGACCTCTCCTCGGACACCGTCGGTGCCGAAGAGCCTGCGCCCCGTCGCCATCAGACCCCGCTCAGCGCTTGCTGAACTGCGGCCGCTTGCGGGCCTTCTTGAGCCCCGCCTTGCGGCGCTCCTTGACCCGCGCGTCGCGAGTCAGAAAGCCACGCCGCTTGAGCTCTCCCCGCAACTCCGGGTCGATCTCGGTGAGCGCTCGCGAGATCCCGTGGCGGACGGCGCCGGCCTGGCCGCCGATCCCGCCGCCGTGGACGCGGATGCGGACGTCGACGCTCTTCTCATAGCCGGTGGTCGCGAGCGGCTGCTTGGCCATGGTCTGGTGCAGCGGACGCGGGAAGAACTCCTCGATCGAGCGGCCGTTGATGTCGAACTTGCCGTCCCCGGGGAGCAGGGTCACGCGGGCGATCGAGCGCTTGCGCTTGCCGGTCGCCTGGAAGCGGGAACCGCTCTCCATCTTTGCCGGCGCGCGGCTCGCCGCGCTCTCCTCCACCTCGCCGTCCCCGGTGAGCTCTGCCTCGCGCTGGGCGCGCTCTTCCTCCTCGGCCTCCTTGCGGGCGCGCTCCTCCGCGCTGAGCGGCCGCTCGGCGCTGCTCTCCACGGCGATCGGCTCGAGGTCGGCGCCCGGAATGACGTCCTTCTTCTTCTCCTCGGGCTTGGGCTTCTCCTCGGCCTCCTCGGTGGGCGACTCGGCCTCTGCGTCAGGGCCATCAGCGGCCACCTCCTCAGCTTCGCTCCCGGGGGCGGCGGGTGTCTCCTCGGCGGACTCAACCTGGGGCTTCTCGGCGGGGGGCTCCTCGGCCTCGGCCGCGCGGGGCCTCCTCGGCGGCCGGGGTCTCCTCAGCCTCGGCGGCCGGGGTCTCCTCCTGGTCGGCCTGGGGCTCCTCGGCGGGAGTCTCCTCCGGCGTCGGGGCGTCCTCTGAAGTCTCTTTGTTCTCGTCCTCTGTCATCTCTCTACTTCCATCGGCTTGGGCTGCTGGGCGGCGTGCGGGTGGTCCGGGCCGGCGTAGACCTTGAGCTTGGTGAGCTGCTGGCGGGCGAGGCGGTTGCGGGGAAGCATCCCCTTGACCGCCTTGCGGATGACCTCCTCGGGCCGGCGCTCGAGCATCTCGGCCAGGGTCCGCGACTTGATCCCGCCTGGGTAGCCGGAATGGCGCCAGTATGTCTTCTGCGCGAGCTTGTCGCCGGTGACGTGGATCTTCTCGGCGTTGACGACGACGATGAAGTCGCCAGTGTCGACGTGCGGCGTGTACTCGGGCTTGCGCTTTCCCCGCAGGGCGTTGGCGATCCGGGTCGCGAGCCGGCCCAGGGTCTGGCCCTCGGCATCGACGACATACCAGTCTCGCTGGCGGTCGGCGGGGGTGGCGACATAGGTCTTCATCGTGAAAAAACCACGCGGAGGACTCCCGCGCGGCCAGGGGATGATAGTCACAGACGCGCCGCGACGACGCGGCGGCCGTCAAGCGGTCGTCCTATACTGGCGCGCAATACGCCGAATCCCCTCCGGACGGTCGGAGGGGAGCGGGGGAACCGCAGGGACCTTTGCAGTGTGCAGGTCCCGGGGGCGAATCGGACGAAGACGTCCGTAGCGCATCTCTTTCAGCGCGAGCCCGACAGCTAACTCCGCAGGCGGTCGAAAGAGAGGGAACGTGGTTCCGAGTTATTCGAGAGCCCGGCCCATTTTGGCGGGCATGGCGTTCACGGTCGCAGCGGCGGCCCTGCTGGCGATCCTTCCGGGGAGCGCCGGGGCCGCTGTGGAGACCGGGGGCGCACCGACGGCCGCCGGCGGCCCTCCGGCGCCGCCGAGCGCGACCGGCACGCCGGCCACCGGGACTCCCAGCGCCGGCAGCCTGACCCTGCTCTCGGCGAAGACCTACCCGCGCGTGTCCTTCTACTACGGCGTCCGCAACCCCAGCCTCCGCTTCGAACTCGAAAGCAGCCAGCCGCAGAACGACCTCCGCATCGACGTGATCGACGAAGCGGGCGCAGTCGTCCGCAGCTTCTACCGCAACGACGTCGAACCGAGGACCACGGTCGGCATCCGCTGGGACGGCGTCACGGCGGCCAGGCGGCCGGCTCCAAACGGCCACTACAGCTTCCGGGTCGGAGCCCAGGGGGCCGCGCGCGCCGCTCATCGCGCCTCGACGTCGAGCGAGCCGCTCAGCCTCGGCTTCGACTTCTACGGCTTCGCCTTCCCGATCCTCGGCGCCCACGACTACGGCGGCGCGGGAGGACGCTTCGGCGCCGGCCGCGCCGGCCACACCCACCAGGGCCAGGACGTGATGGCCGCCTGCGGCCTGCCGGTCGTCGCCGCCCGCGGCGGCAGGGTCCAATACGCCGGCTGGGACAACCTCGGAGGCAACTACCTGGTGATCGACGGCAAGGGCAGCCCCTACGACACGGCCTACATGCACCTTGCCCAGCCGACGCCGCTCAAAACCGGCGATGCGGTGCGCACAGGCCAGCCAATCGGGATCGTCGGCGAGACCGGCGACGCAACCGCCTGCCACCTCCACTTCGAGGTCTGGACAGCGCCCGGCTGGTACGAGGGCGGCAGCCCGATCGACCCGCTTCCGTTCCTCAAGAAGTGGGACGCCTACAGCTGAGCCGCCCTCCCGGCCCGACGATCGCCGTCGAGCCCGAGGAATCGACGCAGTGACCGTCGCGAGGCTGGAAGGCGACGTCCCGCTTCCAGCTTGCGGATCGCGATCTCCGCGGCCATCGCAGCCAACAGGTGGGAGGCGGCGGGCGCATCGGGCCAGCCCATCGCCCTGGAGCTGGGCGCCGCGGCTACGGCAAAGCGGTCGCAGAGCCATGGCACAGCTTCGCCTCACCCGAGCATGACCTTCGCGAGGGGGCGCCGTCGATCGCCGCCCCCACCCTCATGGTCTGGGGCAGGCGCGACCCGGTGATCCCGCTGAAGCTCGGCGCAGGGCAGCGGCGTCGATCCCAGGCGCCGAGCAGTCGTCCTCGACACAGGCCACTCACCGCAGGTCAGCGACCCGCGGGCTTCGCCGCCCACCTCGTCCCCTTCGCCGATGCAGCGCTCCGGCCCGTGCCGGCGTATCCCGAGCGCGGCCCCTCTGCACGATCGCCAGCGCCACCGCCACCGGCACCGTCGCCGGCAGCGTGTCAACCGCGAAGAAGAGCAGGTCGAAAAGGAGCGCCAGAACGGCCACGAGGGCCGCGGCAATCGCCTGCCGGCGGGCCGAAGAGGTCTCCACACCCACGGAAGTCGGCCCGGCGGCGGGAGCCGTGAGCAGGCAGCCGACCAGGGCGGCGACGAAGAGGTCGCCGAAGCCCATCGCAGCGGATCCGAAGTGGACGGCCTGGAGGCTGGGCAGCTCGGCGGCGGGAGCGGCGGCGCTGAGCACCGAGTTGGGGCCCTGGAGCAGGTCGCCGGCGACCAACCAGGCGTCGACGGCGGCCATCGCGTACACGCCCCAGCGCAGCCAGCGCGCCGAGACCAGGGAGACCAGGAGCCAGCCGAGGGTGATGCACGCGAGCCCCGTGAGCACCGTCGCGGCCAGCTCGCCGAGCAATGCGTCCACGGCGGCCCAGGCAATCGCAAAGAGCGGCCCGGCGGCCAGAGCCCAAGCCGGGCGCGACCCGCGCACCAACCAGCCCAGGGCAACCGCCGCGAGGGGTGGCACCCCGACCAATGCCAGATAGGTGAGAAAGGTGGCGGAGTCCTCGTAAAGGTTGACGACGAGGACGACGACGACGATCGACCCCGCGGGCACCAGCGCCCACCAGCGGCTGCGCAGCTCACCCAAGCCCCAGGGCAACGGGGGCAACCGCCCCGGCAGCGCCACGAGCGCGCCCTGCACCAAGCCGAGAATCGCTATCGAGACGGCGAAGGACGGCATCTCACGCCGAGTGCTGCATTGTCCCCCTCATCGGGGGGCTAATGCAGCACTCGGCGGCTACTCCCACTCGATCGTGGCCGGGGGCTTCGAGGAAATGTCGAGGGCGACGCGGTTGACGCCGCGGACCTCGTTGATGATTCGGTTCGAGGCGCGCTCGAGCAGGTCGTAGGGAAGCCGCGCCCAATCGGCGGTCATCGCATCGTCGGAGGTGACGGCGCGGATCACGATCGGGTAGGCGTAGGTGCGGCCGTCGCCCTGGACCCCGACCGAGCGCACCACGGGCAGCACGCAGAACGATTGCCAGAGTTGGCGGTATAGCTCGGCGGCGCGGATCTCCTCCTGCAGTATCGAGTCGGCCGCGCGGAGGATGTCGAGGCGCTCCCGGTTGACCTCGCCGCCGACGATCCGGATAGCCAGGCCGGGCCCTGGGAAGGGCTGGCGCCAGACGAGGCGCTCGGGCAGGCCGAGCTCGGCGCCGACCGCGCGGACCTCGTCCTTGAAAAGCATCCGCAGCGGCTCGACCAGCTCGAATTCGAGGTCCTCGGGGAGACCGCCGACGTTGTGGTGGGACTTGATCGTCTCCGCCCCCTCGCTGCCCCCCGACTCGATCACGTCGGAGTAGAGCGTGCCCTGGACCAGGTAGCGGGCGTCCTCGAGCTTCCCCGCCTCCTCCTCGAAGACGCGGATGAACTCCTCGCCGATGATCTTGCGCTTCGTCTCCGGGTCGTCGTGCCCGGCGAGCCTGGCGAGGAAGCGCTCTTCGGCTTCGACGTGGACGAGCGGAATCCCGAACTGCTCGAAGGCCCCGACCACCTGCTCGGCCTCGTTCATCCGCATCAGGCCGTGGTCGACGAAGACGCAGGTCAGCTTCTCCCCCACGGCCCGGTGCACGAGCAGCGCCGCGACGGAGGAGTCGACGCCGCCGGATAGGCCGCAGATCACCGTGCCCTCGCCGACCTGAGCCTGGATCCGCTCCACCTGTTCGGCGATCACCGACTCCGGGGACCACTGCTGCCGGCAACCGGCGATGTCGCGCAGGAAGCGGGTCAGGATCTCGGTGCCGTACGGGGTGTGGACGACCTCGGGATGGAACTGGATGCCGTAGAGGCCGCGATCCGGAGCCTCGCAGGCGGCGACCGGAGAGCCCGGCGTCGAGGCGAGCGCATCGAAGCCGGGGGGCGGCTCGAAGACCGTGTCCCGGTGGCTCATCCAGCAACTCTGCTCCTCCGGCAGCCCGCCGAGCAGCGAGCCGCCGCCGCCGACGAGCGTCAGCTCGGCCCGCCCGAACTCGCCCGACTCGGCCCCCTCGACCTTCCCGCCCAGGGACTGGACCATCGCCTGCATCCCGTAACAGATGCCGAGCATCGGGATCTCCAGGTCGAGCAGCGAGGTCGGGAACGGCGGCGCTTCCGGCTCATACACCGAGGCCGGGCCCCCGGAGAGCACCAGCGCCTTCGGCCTGCGCTCGCGGATCGAGTCGATCGAGGCGGTCGCCGGCAGCAGCTCCGAGTAGACGCCGCATTCGCGGATCCGACGCGCGATCAGCTGCGAGTACTGGCCCCCGAAGTCGAGGACCAGGACCTCCTCGTTCTCGGTCGGCGCACCCGGGCCCACCTCAGCCGCCGCCGGCTGCCGCTCCGCTTGCTCGACGACCTCGCTCAATCGTCGGCGACCCCGACACCGGCGGAGACAGCGGCACGCCCGTTCGAGCCCATCCCGACCGACTGCTCGTTCTGCAGCTTCTTGCCCTCGCTCATCAGCGCCGGGGCGACCATCACCTCGGCCCTCTGGAAGGAGCGGATGTCCTCGTACCCGGTTGTCGCCATCGAGGTTTTCAGCGCCCCCATCAGGTTGAAGGTGCCGTCGTTCTCCTGGGCCGGGCCGAGCAGGATCTCCTCCATCGTCCCGTCCTGCTTGGTGGAGACGCGAGTGCCGCGCGGCAGCGAGGGATGAAATGTCGCCATCCCCCAGTGGAAGCCGCGGCCGGGCGCCTCCTTGGCACGGGCCAGCGGCGAGCCGACCATCACCGCGTCGGCGCCCACGGCGATCGCCTTCGAGACGTCGCCCCCGGTGCGCATGCCACCGTCGGCGATCACGTTCACGTACTCGCCGGTCTCCAGCATGTGCTGCGAGCGGGCGGCCGCCACGTCGGCGATCGCGGTCGCCTGGGGAACGCCGATCCCGAGCACGCCGCGGGTCGTGCAGGCGGCGCCTGGGCCGACGCCGACGAGGACGCCGACGGCGCCGGTCCGCATCAGGTGCAGCCCGGTCGAGTAGGAGGCGCAGCCGCCGACGACGGTCGGCACCGGCACTTCGGAGATGAACTCCTTCAGGTTCAGGGGCTCGACCGTCGTCGAGACGTGTTCGGCGGAGATCACCGTGCCCTGGATGACGAGGATGTCGATCCCCGCCTCGATCGCGATCTCGTAATGCTCACGGACCTTCTGCGGGGTGAGCGAGCCGCAGGCGACGGCGCCCTTCTCCTTGATCTCGGCGATCCGCTGCCCGATCAGCTCGGGCTTGACCGGCTCGGCGTAGATCTCCTGCATGATCCGCGTCGCTTCGTGCTTGGGCGCGGCCGCGACCATCTCCAGCTTCTCCTCGGCGTTCTCGAAGCGGGTCCAGATTCCCTCGAGGTTGAGGACGCCGAGCCCCCCGAGCTGGTTGACGAGGGCGGCGGTGTCGGGACTGACGACTCCGTCCATCGCCGAGGCGACGAGCGGTATATCGAACCGGTACGGGCCGAGGGTCCAGCTGATGTCAATGTCGTCAGGGTCGCGGGTCCGGCGCGACGGAACGATCGCGATGTCGTCGAATCCGTATGCGCGCCGCCCCTTCTTGCCCCGACCGATGTCAATCTCCAATTGATCCTCCAGGGTGGCGTTGAACAGTCAGCCTACACTTCGGCGGGGACCTCCAGATCATGCACGTGGACCTCGCCGAGCAGGCGCTCGACCTGGTTGCGGTCGACGGTGCCGGCGCCGAAGTGTTGGGTCGACTCGGCGCCGCAGGCGACGCCGTAGGCGAGGCAGTCCTCGGGCGAGCGGCCCTCGTAGCGGCCGGCGACGTAGCCGGCCAGGAAGGCGTCGCCGGAGCCGACCGTCGAGACCGGCTCGAGCGGCTCGGTGCGGACCTCGAGGAAGCGCCTCTCCGCGCCCTCGCCGACCACGGCGGCGCAGCCGTCGGGCCGGGTGATCGCGGCTTCGCCGGCACCCAGCCGCAGCAGCTCGGAGAGGCCCTGGGCGAGGTCGCCGGGATCGGCGAACTCCTGCCCGGCGAGCTCCTCGGCCTCGCGCTCGTTGGGGGTGATCACGGAGGCGCCGGCACGGACCCCCTCCAGCATCGCCTCGCCCTCGGCGTCGAGGACGACGAGGATGTCCCGCTTCAGCAAATCCTTGATCAGTCGCGCGTAGAGGTCGTCGCCGGCGCCCGGCGGCAGGGTGCCGGCGAGGACGCAGACGCTGGCGCCGGCCGCCAGGTAGTCGAGGCGCTCGACGAAGCGGACGACCTCCTCGGGGCTGACCGCCGGGCCGCGCTCGTTGATCTCCGTCTGCTCGCCGGAGGTCGGGTCGATCGTGGCGAGGTTGATCCTCGTCTCGCCGGCGATCCTCGTGAAGTCGGTGAGAACAGCCTCCTCGCGAAGCTGTTCGAGCACCCGCGTCCCGGTCGGCCCGCCGACGAAGCCGGTCGCGATCACCGGCTGGCCCAGCAGGCCCAGGGCGCGAGCGACGTTGATGCCCTTGCCGCCGGCGACCGTGCGGCTCTCGACGGCGCGGTGGCGGCGCCCGAGGCGGAAGTTCGGGACGGCCACCGTGCGGTCGATAGCAGCGTTGAGGGTGACTGTGAGGATCACTGGGCCATACCTCCGGACATCCGATCTCCCCTACTCCTCCGGCGCAGGAGGCGCCACACGAGGACTACTCCAATCAGTATCACGAACAGGCCGATCGCGGTGAGAATCGTGTGATCGGAGACGAAGGTCCGGACCCGGTCGAAGAGGTTGGCCTCGGGGATCGAGCGGCCGGCCCGCAACGCGGTCGAGCCGGCCGGCCGGCCGTCGACGAGGACCGTCGCCCGCCCGAGAGCGGCGCCTCGCTCGAGCGGGCCCTCGACCTCCCTGGGAGCCTCGACGTCGAGGCTCAGGTGCTGACCGCGATAGACGCCCGCCGCGACGCTGTGCGCGGCTCGCAGCGGCAGCTCGCCGCCGGCGTAGCGGATCGACGGAGAGGCGAGGTCCTGGCCGGCGCGGATCGGCACCCGCTTGCGGTACCGGGAGAAACCCTCCTCGAGCAGCCCGAGGCTCTCGCCGTCGCGGGCTTCGGGGGTCGGGGCGCCGATCACGACGGAGATCAGATCGACGCCCTTGCGCCGCCCGGCGCCGACGAGGACGTAGCCGGCGTCGAAGGTGTGACCTGTCTTGACGCCCGTCACCCACGGCTCCAGGCGGAGGAGTTCGTTGATGGTCGTGATCCGCCGCGGCGGGTGCAGGCTCCTCAGCTTCGCTTCGGTCGAGGCGGCGATCTTGGCGAAGGCCGGCTCGCGGAGCAGGTGGGCGGTCAGCACGGCGAGGTCGGCGGCGCTCGAGTAGTTGCCGCGCTGGTCGAGCCCGATCGGGTTCGCGTAGTGGGTGTTTGAGAGGCCCAGGGCCGCGGCGCGCCGGTTCATCTCGCGGACGAAGGCGCGCTCGTTGCCGGCGGCGGCGCGGGCCAGGTCGTAGGCGGCGTCGTTGCCGCTGCGCAGGATCAGGCCGTAGAGGAGGTCGCGAACGCTGACCGACTGCCCGGGGCGGAGGTTGAGCAGCGACTCGCCGTAGATCGGGTCGTATGGGGCGGCCCTGACGGTCTCGCCGAGCCGCAGCTCCTGCAGAGCGACGTAGGCGGTCATCAGCTTTGTCGTGCTGGCGATCGGAAGATGCTTCGCGGCCGCGTGGGAGTCGAGCACCCGTCCCGTGCGAGCGTCGACCAGGGTCCAGGCACGCGCCTCCCGCTCCGGCTCCTTGGCCGCCTTCGGCTTCTCGGCCTCGGGCTCGGCGGCGGCGGGGCCGGCCAGCAGGAGCGATCCCGCCACAAGCGCCAGGGAGATCCGGATGAGAATCAAGATCTTCGAGTCAAGGCATTCAGCGCAGCTTCAGCTTTTCGCCCGAGATCAGGCTCAAGGGGTCGACTTCGGGATTGAGCCGTTCGATCTTGGCGACGGGGACCCCCGTCTTGTGGGCGATCGCGGTCAGCGTGTCGCCGTTCTCGATCACGTAGGCCTTGGGCGTGTCCCTGGTGCTCTGCCTGTGCGTCACCTTCCCCGGCGAGGAGCCGTTGCCGCCGCCTCCGCCCGAGTCGCTGCCGCCGAGCGCGGCCGAGAAGACCACGACGAGGACGACGAAACCGCCGATCAGGGCGACGACGGCGAGGGCCCGGGCTGGTGCTGTCGATCGTTTGGTCATTGGCGGAGGAGGGGAATGAGCGTCGGGGATCGTATATCCGCCGGACCCGCGGTTCTCAGGCGGCCGAAACGTCCCAGACCGCGGCCCGGAGGCGCTCCGCCGCGGCGGCTGGATCGGGATCGGAGGCGATCCCGCGCGAGGCGGGGACGAGCGCCGCGGCCGGCCCCGCCCCGAAGGCGGCGCCGAGCAGCTCGGGCCGGCCACCCTGGGCGCCGACGCCCGGGATCAGGAAGATCGAGCGCGGCATCAGCTCCCGCAGGCGGGCTATATGGGCCGGCTCGGTTGCTCCGACCACAGCTCCCATCCCGCTCAACGGCGCGGACTCGACCCCCGCGAGACGCCCGGCAAGCTCGTCGACCAGGGCCGCCAGGCGCTCGTGCACCGGCCCCTCCGGCGTCTCCAGGTCCTGCAGGTCGGCGGCACCCGGGTTGCTTGTCCGAACCAACGCGAAGATGCCGGCGCCGGCCGCCTCGGCGGCCACGACAAGCGGCTCCAGCGCGTCGGCGCCGAGCAGCGGGTTGACGGTGATCGCGTCGGCGCCGAGGCCGGGGACCGGCCCCCAGGGAGTCTGCGTAACGCCGACGAGCGCCTCTGCGTAGGCCGCGGCGGTGACCGGCACGTCGCCGCGCTTGCCGTCTGCGACGACCAGCAGTCCCGCCTCTCGCCCCGCGCCGCAGACCTCGACGAGGGCCGCCCAACCGGGGGCGCCGAGCCGCTCGAAGCAGGCGAGCTGCGGCTTGATCGCGACGCAGGCGGGCCCGGCCCGCTCGATCAGCGAGCGACAGTGGGCGGCCACGGCGCGGGCGGCGACTTCGGCCGGCGTGCCCTCGACCGTGGGCCCGAGGTCCTCCCCGGTCAGCCGTGCCGGGTCGGGATCGAGCCCGAGGCAGACCTGGCTGCGGCGCTCCTCGACGAGCGCCGCCAGCCGGTCTGCGAAGGGAGCTACCGTCTCAGCCGCCCTTGACTTTGGCCTTCAGGGCGGAGCCGGCGGAGAAGCGCGGCACCTTGCCGCCCGGGATCGTGATCCGCTCTCCGGTGCGCGGGTTGACGCCCTGTCGGGGGCCGCGCTCGGCGACGTGGAATTTGCCGAAGCCGGTGAAGCTGACCTCGCCCCCGCCGCTCAGCGTGTCGGTGATCGCCTCCAGCACCGCGTCAACCGCGTCGCCGGCCGCCTTCTTGCTGCCGATGCGGTCGTCGCCTGCCAGTTGATCCAGAAATTCAGCCTTGGTCACGTCGAAAGCTCCTCTTTCGGTAGTTGAAAGTCGGCCGCAATCTAACAGTGGCCACGGCGCCAACGGGCGCCGCCTCGAACCGGTGTCCACGCATGGGCTCAGGCACCGGCCACGGTCATCTCGCCGATCAGGAGCGGCGGCGTGCTGACCGACCCCCCAAACGGGACCCATCGCGGCTGCGACCCGGCCGCCCGCACGGCGCCGAGCATCGAGACGAGATCGCTGGCGATCGTGAACTCGCGCACCGGCTCGGCCACCTCGCCGCCGCGAATCGCGCGGCCCGAGGCGCCGACCGAGAAGACGCCCGTGACCGGGTTGACGCCAGAGTGGAGGCCGGCGACGTCGGTGACGAGAATCCCCTCGCCCGCCTCGCCGAGCAAGCCCTCGAGGTCGAGCGTGCCGGTCGCGACGACCAGGTTCGAGGCCGAGACCCGCGGCAGACTCCGATATCCGGAGCGCCCGGCGCTCGAGGTGGAGGCGACCCCCCCGCGCCTCGCCGTGTAGGTGTCATAGAGGTAGGTGCGGAGCACGCCGTCCTCGATCAGCGGGGTACGGGCGCTGCTCAAGCCCTCGCCGTCGAAGGGCGCGGTCGCCGGCCCGTCCGGGTCGAGGCCGTCGTCATGGAGGGTGAGGGCCCGCCCACCGACCTCGGCTCCGACCCGCTCGGCGAAGGGTGAGCGGCCGCGCTGGACGGCGTCGGCGCCGAGCACACCGCCGACCAGGCCGACGAAGCTCGCCGCGACGATCGGGTCGAGGACGACCGCACAGCTGCGCGACTCGGGCTTGCCGGCGCCGATCAGCGCCGTCGCCCGCTCGGCGCCCTCGCGCCCGGCGGCGGCCGGGTCGAGCGCCTGCGGTCCACGGGCCAGGTCGAAGCCGAGCCCGGTCTCGGTGCCGCCGTCCTCGCCCCTTGGCGAGGACGGTCGCGTAGGCGTAGCAGCTCGAGGACTCGTACTCGCCGGCGATCCCGGTCGAGGAGGCGATCGCTATCCGGTCCGCCGACCCGGCGTAGACCGCCTGCTCGACGCCGGCGATGCGCGGGTCGGCGGCGAGAGCCTCGCGCTCGACCGCGAGCGCCAGGTCGGCGACCTCGGCCATCGACCAGGACTCGATCGAGGGGTCGCGGAGCGCCAGCGCCGGGGGCGGACCGACGCCGGGCACCGGGGGGCCGGCGAACTCGTCCTCGTCGGCCACCGCAGCCGCCTCGACGGCGCGGGCGGCGAGCGCCGCGATCCCGGGACCGCTGAGGTCCGTCCCGTACGCGTAGCCGAGCTTGCCGCCGATCCAGGCGCGCAGGCCGATTCCGAGCTGGGTTGCCGCGGTCAGGCTTTCGATCTCGCCGCCGTGGGCGCGCACCTCGCGCTCGCCGGCCTCCGATGCGTAGGCCTCGGCGTCGGTGGCGCCGGCGTCAGACGCCGCCTCGACCGCCTGTTCGGCGACCGCGATCACGGCGAGCCCCCGGCGGTCAAACGTCGGTCCCCCCGACCGTCATCGCGGCGATCCGGACATGGCCCTGGCCGGTGCCCACCGGGGCGCTCTGCCCTCCCTTGCCGCAGATGCCGGTCTTCATCGCAAAGTCGTTGCCGACCGCGTCGATGGCCGCCAGCGCCTGCAGGCAGTTGCCGATCAGGGTCGCGCCCCGGCACGGGCTGGTCACACGACCGCCCTCGATCAGGTATCCCTCGGAGACGCCGAAGACGAAGTCCCCGGTCGCCGGATCGACCTGGCCGCCGCCGAAGGATGCCGCGTAGAAGCCCTTCTCGACCTCGCCGATGATCGCCTCCGGCTCGGCGTCACCGGGGGCAATGTAGGTGTTGGTCATGCGCGGGATCGGCAGGTGGCGGAAGCTCTCGCGGCGACCGTTGCCGGTCGAGTCGACGCCGTCGCGCTCCGCCCGCAGGCGGTCGTAGAGGAAGGAGACGATCCGGCCCTCCTCGAGGAGCAGGGTTTTTTGGGTGGGAGTGCCCTCGTCGTCGATCGCGTCGGTCCCCCATTCGTTCGGCATCCGGCCGTCGTCGTAGGCGCTGAGCAGCGGCCGTGCGAGCTGCTCGCCGAGCTTGCCGGCGTAGACGCTCGCCCCCTTCTGGACGTGGTCGGCCTCGAGACCGTGACCGGTCATCTCGTGGAAGAGGACGCCGCCGAAGCCGCCGCCGACGACCACCGGCATCGAGCCGGCGGGGGCTGGGCCTGCCTCGAGCAGGGTCAGGGCCTTGGCCGCCGCCTGGCTCGCAATCGAGCCGGGATCGTCTTCGAGCAGCTCGAACCCGCGATGGGCGCCGAGGGTCTCGTGGCCGGTCTCGACGAGGTCGCCGCGACGGGCGACCGCCTGGACCCCGATCCGGGTCCTGGTGCGGTCGTCGCCCGTGAAGAGCCCGTCGGAATTCGCGACCGTCACCTGGCGCCGGGCCTCGGCGTAGGAGGCGAGCACCTGCGCCACCTCGGCCCCCTCGGCGCGGCCGCGCTCGTCGAGTTCGCGCAGCAGAGACGCCTTGCGCTCGGCGGGGACGTCTTCGGGCCGGCGCCCGATCGGCTCCGGCTTGGTCTCGACCGCGGTCAGGGAGCGCGGCTCGGCCCTCTCGCCCCGCAGTGCCGAGGCGGCCTCGGAGGCGGCGCGCTCGAGGTCGGCCGGGTCGAGCCCGTCGACGTGGGCGAAGTAGGTGGTGCCGCCGCCGATCACCCGGATTCCGGCTCCCTCCCCGGCGCCTGACTGGACCGATTCGATCCGCGACTCGTCGATCGCCATGGCCAGCCCGGCTCGGCGCTCGGCGAAGACCTCGGCGAACTCGCCGCCGTTGGCGAGCGCCGCGGCGAGGACGCGCTCGGCGACGTCGGGGTCGACCAGGGGCGAGGTCATGGCTGACTCCTCTTCCCCGCCAACTCGATCAGCCGCCCGACGGCGACGAACAGCTCGGCGCCGGACACCGAGTCGGCGGCATGGTCCGCGGCGCGGCCTCCGGGGTAGTAGAGCCGGGCGAAGGGCCGCCGAGAGACCCGCCGCCGGCGCATGTAGGCGGCGGCCTCATCCGCGTAACCGGAGACGCGGTCGAGGAGGACGCGGTGCGGCTTCGGTGGGGTCACTCGGGGCCTCCCCCGTCGCCGCCGGCGGCGAGGTCGCGAAGGATCGAGCGCAGGTCGAAGAGCAGCAGTGAGGCGAGCGCGAAGCGCTCGGTGACGGCGACCGCGACGAGGCCGTCGTGCCGGATCGCGAACACCTCACCCTGCTCGGTCGCGATGTGGACCTGCTCGACGGGCTCGCCGCCGGCCCGGTCGGCAACCGACAGCAGGGCCGCGACGTCCTCGCCCCAACGGAGCGGCTCGCCGGTGGCGGCGAGCACCGAGCCCCGGGCCTCGAGGATCGCCGCGCCGCGCAGGTCGGGAGAGAGCTCCGCCATCAGGGAGAGGGCCCGCTCGGCGTCCTCTCCAGGGACCGAACTGCGGTCTTTCGCGGTGTCGACCATCGGATCAGCCAAAATACCGTTCCGTGTCGGTAGCCCGGGTCTCATGGATAGTCGTCGTCGGCGCGTGCGCGATAGCCGCGGTCCTCTTCGCGATCAGCGGATACACCGGCTACACGGTCACGGTCAGCGCCGTCGGCCTCGCCGCCGCGGTCAACCTGCTGCCTTCACCCTGAGCGGTAGGGGCCGCCCGCGCCCTCGCGCAGCGAAGTCTCAGGCTCGACGTGGATCAGGACCTCGGCGCGGGGCAGCGCCGCCTCGATCGCGTCGCGCATCTGGTGGGCGAGCGCGTGGGCACGCTCGAGGCTCGTGCCCGAGCGGTACTGGACGTGGAGATCGATGTAGCGAAGCGCACCCGCCCGCCGCGAGCGCAGCTTGTGGTAGCCGGCCACCTCCTCCGTGCGCACCGAGGCGATTGCCGCCTCGATCCGGTCGACCTCGTCCGCGGGCAGGGATTCGTCGACCAGGGCGCCCGAGGAGCGCCGGATGATCCGCAGCCCCGCGCCGACGATCGCCGCAGCCACGACGAGCGCGGTGATCGAGTCGAAGGCGACGACGCCGGTCAGTTCGACCAGAAGCAGGCCCCCGAGGACGCCGGCCGAGGTCAGGGCATCGGTGCGCAGGTGGGAGGCGTCGCCCTCGAGGGCGGGCGACTCGTGGGCCCGCGCCTGGCGGGAGAGCACGGTCGAGACGGCGAGGTTGGCGACCACCGAGAGGCCCATCACCGCGATCCCGACCCCGAGCCTCTCGACTTCGGCCCCGACGACCAGCCGGTGGGTCGCCTCGTAGATGATGATCCCGGCGCCGACGAGGATCAGCATTCCCTCGATCGTCGCCGCCAGGCTCTCGACCTTGGAATGGCCGTAGGGGTGGTCCTCGTCGGCGGGCTCGTCGGCTTTGCGGACCGAGATGAAGGCGATCACCGAGGCGACCAGGTCGATCAGCGAGTGCAGCGCCTCGGTGAGGATCGCGATCGAGCCGGTGATCGCCCCCGCCGCCAGCTTGATCGCGATCAGGGCCGCGTTCGAAGCGATCGAGAGCGCCGCGGCGCCGCTCTTCGTGCGGATCATCGACCGCTGTGGGCCGCGCCTCGAACCGCCAGATGTGCGGCGAGCATCCGGGCTGCCCGTCCCCGGTGGCTGATCTCGTTCTTCTCGGCGTCGCTGAGCTCCGACATCGTCCGCTCGTCCTCGGTATCGGCCGGCACGAACGCCGGGTCGTAGCCGAAGCCGCCGCTGCCCCGCGGCTCGCCGATCAGGTGGCCCTCGCAGCGCGCTTCGAAGACGTGCTCGGTGCCGTCCTCGTCGATCAGGGCCAGCGCGCAGGTGTAGTGGGCACGGCGATCGTCGCCCGCCGCCGCGACCTCGCGCAGCAGCTTCTCGAGGTTCTCCTCGTCGCTGGCCCCGGGGCCGCCATAGCGCGCCGAGTGGATCCCGGGCCGCCCTCCGAGCGCCGCCGCGCCGATCCCGGAATCGTCGGCGACCACGGCCTCTCCTGTCGCCCGCCGGGCCGCCCGCGCCTTCTCGAGCGCGATCCCGGCGAAGGAGTCGCCCTCCTCGGGCGGCAGGATGACGTCGTCGGGAAGCGGCTCCAGCTCGACACCCGGCAGCAGCTCGCGAAGCTCGCGCAGCTTGTGCCGATTGCCGGTGGCGAAGATCAAGTTCCCGCGACCTGCTCCTGGACCTGGCGCAGGCGCTCGATCCCGGCCTCCGCCAGGCCGAGCAGCTCGTCGAGGGAAGCGCGGGAGAGCGGTGTGCGCTCGGCCGTCGCCTGCACCTCGACGAGGCCGCCACCGCCGGTCATCACCACGTTGGCATCGACCTCGGCGGTCGAGTCCTCGGAGTAGTCGAGATCGCAGAGGGCCTGGCCGTCGACCATGCCGACGCTGATCGCCGCCACCGAGCCGTTCAGCGGCATTTTCTCGATCTCGTCCGCGTCGACCAGCTTCTGCAGCGCCAGGCGCAGGGCGACGTAGCCGCCGGTGATCGCAGCGCAGCGGGTGCCGCCGTCGGCCTCGAGCACGTCGCAGTCGACGTAGACGCTGCGTTCGCCGAGGTCCTTGAAGTCGACGACGACCCGCAGCGAACGCCCGATCAGGCGCTGGATCTCAACCCCCCGCCCGTCCTGCTTGCCGCGCGAGATGTCGCGAGCCTTGCGTTCCCCGGTCGAGGCGGGCAGCATCGAGTACTCCGCCGTCACCCAGCCGCGGCCGCGGCCCTGCATCCAGCGCGGAACCTGGTCGCTGACCGACGCCGTGCAGATCACTTTCGTGCCGCCGATCGAGATCAGCGCCGAGCCGTCTGCGGTGGCGACGAATTCGGGCTCGATCGTCACCGGCCGGATGTCGGCAGGGGCGCGGTCGTAGCTGCGCGACTCAGGCATCAGTTCTGTCGCTCCTCGCTCACCGGCACGAGTCTTTCACTTCTATTCCGGATCAAGCTCGAAGGGCTATATCCGTGACTCAGCCGCAGCGGGTCGTTTGGGCGAGCCCGCGTCGGCGCTCAGGGAATCAGTGCCGGCGCTCGCAACCGGGGCTTCGCTGCTGATCACGGCCCGGCCCGCCGTTGCACAGGTCGGGGCGACCCGCGCCGCCGTTCAGGGCATCGGCCCCGGCCTCGCCGAAGAGCCGGTCGGCTGCCGCCTCGCCGAAGATGTGGTCGGCGCCGCCACCGCCGAGCACGGTGTCCTTGCCCGCCTGGCCGTGGAGGGTGTCCCCACCGCCCTGGCCGAGCACGACGTCGTTGCCGCCGCCGCCGAGGATCATGTCGTTGCCGCCGAGCCCGCAGACCAGGTCATTGCCGCCCCCTGCCCGGATCACGTCGCGCTTCGGGGTGCCGAGGATCACATCCCGGCCGGCCGTGCCGTTCGTCGGAGGGCCTGGCTTGACGAAGATCGTCGGTGTCTTGCCGCGGCAGGTCACCTTCGACTTCTTCCCCGGTGGGTCTTCGGGCGCTCCAGGCGGCCGCGAAGCAGCTTCTTCTTCTTCCTTGCGTTTTCTTTCTTCTTCTGCCTTTTTCTCTTTTTCTTCTTCTTCGGTGGCGTCGGGGACGGTGATGTAGATCGTGCCGCCGCCGAAGGCGTTGGTCTTCGCGACCGCAAAGTCCGTGCAATCGACATGCGTATCCGGGTTTGCGGCGCTGTGGGTGCTTGGGGCACTGGCGCGGTACCAGTGAGAGCCTTCCGGGGGAGCCCAGCCATATATCGGTTAGGGATCGTCGTGAAAGGGCGGTACTGGGTTAGCTTTTGTGAGACTGCCGCTCCAGAGATATTCGATCTGCCATGCCGCCGCGTCTTTTTGCGCCGGCCACTGCAGATACGCGATTGCCGCGCAGTTGTTGTTGCTGCTGTTTCCGCTTCGGACCTCCAGCGATAGCGGCAGCGCCACGACTTTCGCGGTGGCCGCCGACACCGGCAGCGCGAGCAGCAGGCCAAACGCACAGGCAAGGACGGCGAGACGGCGCATCCATCCTCCTTTGGATTTTCCCGTACCGAGCACCAGAACGATTTGAGCGTTCGCACCCAAGTTCCGCAACCTCGCGAGCGCAAGTTGGGCCGATCGGCCCAAGCGGTCAGCCGGGGCGTCGGCTCGCTCCGTCACGCTGGTCATCTAGGCTGGGGCCAGGCAGGCTCCACGAGCGATTCGTGTCCCGTTCCGCCCACACCGCGTCGCGCCAGCCGGTGCCGCTGCCGGGCCCTTTGCGCAGCGCCCGAGCGCGCCCCTGGCCGATCGTCGGCCGCGACGCCGAGCTGGCGGAGCTGGCCGCCGCCTGGGAGCGGGTCGTTCAAGGCGGCAGCGAGACGGCGCTGGTGGCCGGCGAGCCCGGCGCCGGCAAGAGCCGCCTGGTCGCCGAGGCGGCCGGGGCCGCCCACGCCGATGGAGCCCTGGTCCTCTACGGCAGCGGCGAAGGCGCCGCCGAGACGCCCTACGGGCCGTTCGTCAACGCCCTGCGCGAACTCGACCGCCACGGGACGGAGCCGCTGACGCGAGGAGCTGCGCGGCTCCTCGCTCGGCGCCCTCGCCGCGGAGCCCGCAGGAGAGGCTCTCTGGGGCCTGGGCAACGACCGGGCCAAGCTGTTCGCGGCGGCGCTGGAGCTGCTCGAGCGCATCACCCGCCACGGCCCGCTGCTGCTGGCGATCGACGACCTGCACGGCTGTGGCCCCTCGACCCTCGCCCTGATCCGGCACCTGGCCCGCGCGGGAAGCGGAGCTCCGTTCCTGCTCCTGACCACCTACCGCCCTACCGAGGTCGACCCGAGCGGCGAGGTGGCCGAGGCGATCGCCGAGCTCAGCTCGAACGCCGGCTCCAGGCACCTGCAGCTCGGGGCCCTCGGGCCGCCGGCCCTGCGCGAGATCGCTTCCTCGCTGAACCCGGACGCCGACGATGACGCACTCGACCGCGCCGCGGCGGCGGTTGCCCGCGAGAGCGGCGGCAACGCCCTCTTCGCCTGCGAGCTGCTGCAATCGATGGGCGACCTGAGATCGCCCTCCCCTCCGGATCCGCTTGCACCCCGCTCGCTGCGGGTGCTGATCGCCACCCGCGCGCACGACCTCGGTGAGCCGGCCTCCACCTGCCTGGCCGCCGCCGCGGCCTTCGGCCGCTCCTTCGCCCCTGCCGATCTCGCCGCGGGGGCGGGGATCGACCCCAAGGCGGTCGAGGAATCGCTAGGAGCGGCCGAGCGGGCCGGCCTGGTCGCCGCCGAGAGCGACGGCCACTACGCATTCAGCCACGCGATCGTCGGCCACTGCCTCTACGAGGAGATCGAACCCGCTGCGCGCGGGAGGCTGCACCGGCGCTTCGGCGAGCGGCTCGAGGCGGAGCCCGAGCTGATCGCCGAAGAGGGCCGGTCCGCCCAGCTCGCCCACCACTGGTGGCGCGCCGAGCCGGCCGATCGCGAGCGGGCCACCCGTTACTGCGCCGAGGCCGGCGACGCGGCGCTGCGCAGCTACGACCACGAGCTGGCGGCGAGCTGGTTCGAGCGGGCGCTGGAGCAGCGCGGTGAAGACCGGGAGGACGTCGAGCTCTGCGACCTGCTGATCGGCCTCGGGGTCGCGCTCCGCTACACAAACCAGGAGCGCTCGCGCGAGTGCCTGCTCAGGGCGGCGCGCCTGGCCGACCGCCTCGGCGAGGTCGATCGGCTGGTCGCTGCGGCGCTCGCGAACCATCGCGGCTTCGTCTCCCAGGTGGGCGGCTTCGACCGCGAGCGCGGCGCGATGCTGCGACGCGCCGGAGAACAGCTCGACGGAAACGGTCCCGAGGCGGCCCTGGTGCTCGCCCAACTGGCGCTGGAGCTGACCTTCACCGACCAGGTCGACCGCCGTCGCTGGCTGGCCGAGAGCGCCCTCGTCGCGGCGCGCAAGTCCGGCGACCGTCGCGTCCTCGCCCAGGTGCTGGTCCGTTGCCTGATCGCCCGCTGGGACCCCGACAACGCCGTCGAGCGGATCGCGATGGCGGCCGAGAGCATCGAGATCGGGGCCGAGCTCGATCAGCCGCTCGATCTGTTCCACGCTCTCCACTGGCAGGCGGTGGCACAACTGGAGATCTGCGAGGTCGAGGCCGCGGAGCGCTCGCTGCGCGAGCAGGAAAGGATCGCCGAGCGGATCGGCGACGCCACCGCCCTCTGGCTGTGCGAATGGACGGAGTCGCTGCATCTCTCCCTGCACGGGCGGCTGGAGGAGGCCGAGGCCCGCGCCCAGCGGGCGGTCGAGAGCGCCAGGCACAGCGCCCAGCCCGACGCCCTTCCCCCTTACATCAGCCAGCTCTGCAGCATCCGCTGGCAGGAAGGGCGGCTCGGCGAGCTGGCGCCGATGCTGGCGCAGGCGCTCCGCCAGTACCCGGGTATCCCGGGCTTCCGCTCGCTGGTGGCCCTCGCCCACGCCGAAGCCGGCGAGCTCGCCCTTGCCCGCGATGTGCTTGCCGGCGACGTGGCGACGCGGTTCGAGGCGCTGCCGCGCGACCCGTTCTGGATCGCCACCGTCGTCGACTACGCATACGCCGTCGGCCGTCTCGGCGACCGCGAGGCGGCGGCCCTCCTGCACGGGATCCTGGATCCCTACCGAGGGCGATTGGCGACGACCGCTGTGGCCATCTGGGGCGTCGTCGACCACCCACTCGGCCGGCTCGAGCTGCTGCTGGGCAAGGACGAGGCGGGCCGGCGCTCGCTGCGGGCGGCGATCGATGCCTACGCGGCGATGGGAGCGCCGCTCTGGAAGGCGCGGGCCGAGGCCGATCTGACGGAGGCCGGAGGAGCCGGATCGTCGCTGGAGGCCCGGATCGCCGCCCTGGGCCTGACCGACCGCCAGGCGGAGGTGACCCGACTGACCGCCCGCGGCCTCTCCAACCGCGAGATCGCCGAGCAGCTGCTCCTCTCCCCCAACACCGTGAAGCGCCACCTGGAGAACGTCTACAAGCACACCGGCGTCGGTTCGCGCGGGGCGCTCACCGCGCTGCTGCTGGAGTAGGACTCGGCAGGGGCGCGAAGCTCCGCCGCCAATCACCTGCCGGCGAGTGTGGCCAAGCGGGCGCCCCCGCCAGGCGGGGGGCGCCCCGCCCGCTATTTGAATGCCACCTTGTCGACGGCCTCGGTGATTTTGTTGACGATCAGGCTCGCCAGCTCGGTCCCCTGTTGGCCGTTGAACCCTTTCATCGCCGCCACCATGCCCACCATGAGCAGCGAGACGAGCAGGATCAGGCCGACGTACTCGACCGTCCCCTGCCCGCGCTCGCCCTCGGCAAGAGTGCGGATCGTCCTCACCCGCTCGGCGACCGCCGAGTGCAGGTACTCCATCAGCGCGTAGATCATCGGATTGCCTCCGTGTCGTGGTTTGGGGCAACCCTGGCCGCGGTCCGCTCACCGATCCAGACGCGGATGCGCCAATTCCCCGACCCGGGTGTGCCGAACCACGCCTCACCTGGACGCCACCGCCGCGGATACGCTCAGCCGGTGCGCGTCCTCGTCGTCACCAACTTCGTCCCCGACGCCGCCACGCCGCAACGCGGGCGCTGGGTGCGGGACCAGGTCGAGGAGATGCGGCGGCGAGGGATCGAGGTCGAGGTCTTTGCCTTCCCACCCGGCTCGCGCCACTACATCCCGGCGACCCGCCGGCTGCGCCGCCTGCTCCGGGATGAGCAGCCGTTCGACCTCGTCCATGCCCATTACGGGCTGCCCGGCTGGTGCGCGCAGCTGGCCGGGGCGCGGCCGCTCCTCGTCAGCTTCCACGGCACCGACGTCCGCCACCCCGTCGTCGGCGCCCTCTCTCGCCGGCTGATCCGCCGGGTCGAGATGACGGCGGTCGTCTCGCAGGCGCTCTTCCTGGAGGAGAACGGGCGGCCCGGCCTGCCCCTCGTGCACGGAGCCGCCGTTCTTCCCTGCGGGCCGGATCTCTCCCGCTTCGGCCCCCTGCCTCGGGCAGAGGCGCGGCGCGAGCTGGGGCTCGACCCCGAGGCCGGCTACCTGCTCTTTCCCGCCGACCCGGCGCGCCCCGAGAAGCGGGCCGACCGCGCCAGGGAGCTCGCCCGGGCCTGTCAGGCCGAGCTGCTCGACGGCGGGTCGATCGAGCCCGACGCGATGCGGCTCTGGATCAACGCCGCCAACGCCGTCCTCGTCACCTCCGACTACGAGGGCTTCGGGATGATCTGCATCGAGGCACTGGCCTGCGGGGTCCCGGTCCTCTCCACCCCGGTCGGCATCGCGCCCCTGATGCTCGACGGGATCGGCGGGGCGCTCTGCGCGCCCTTTGAGCTCGACGCCTGGAGGGCGGCGGCGCTTCCCCACCTGAACTCGCCCGACCCGAGGATTGCCGGCGCCGGACGCGCCGAGTGGCTCTCATCGACGCGCACGGCGGAGCGCACGATCGAGGCCTATCGCGACCTTCTCGCCTCCTCGTAATAGATTTGTCCTGCAATGAGCGATCAGTGGGCCGATTCGGGGAGTGACGCGCTGAGCGCGAGGATCGAAGAGGCGCAGCGGCGCCTCAGCGATGCGGCCGAATCGGCCGAGACCGCGGAGAAGCGCGCGACCGCCGAGATCCGCACCCTGGAAGCGGACCTGGAAAAGGAGAAGCTGAGCACGGCCGAGGCGCTCGAGTCGGTGCGTGCCAGCTTCCAGCAGGACCTGAAGCGCGAGCAGGAGGCGAAGGAGGCGGCGATCGCCGCGGCCGAGGAGCGCCTCGCCGAGATCGAGGCGCACGCCGAGGCGGCCGAGCGCCGCGTCAAGGACGCCGAGCGCCGGGCGACCGAGGCCGAGAGCAGGATCGCCGACGCTCAGGCGAAGGCCCGCGAGGCCGCGGCAAGCTGGCTGCGCGATCAGGTCAAGACGATCCGCCGAGAGGCGGCGGGGAGATAGGGGCAGCCGCCGAGTTCGACGTCGTCGTCGTCGGCGGCGGCGCCGCCGGCCTGTGGACGGTGCTGCGGGCCGCCGAGTACGGCGCCCGGGCCTGCCTGATCTCGCGCAAGCCGCTCTCCCAGTCCGCCAGCTACTGGGCCCAGGGCGGCCTCGCCGCCGCGCTGGAGCCCGGCGACTCGCCCAGCCGCCACGCTGCCGACACGATCGCCGCCGGCCGCGGCCTCTGCCGCCCCTCGGCGGTCCAGGTCCTCGTCGAAGAGGCGCCGGGCGCGGTCCATGAGCTGCTCGACCGCGGCGTCGTCTTCGACCGCGACGAGGACGGCGAGCTCTCGCTCGGCCTCGAGGGCGGCCATACGCGCCGCCGAATCGTCCACTCGGGGGGCAGCCAGACCGGCCACGAGATCACCTCGAAGCTGGCGGCGATGGTCGACGCCGAGGAGCGGGTCGAGGTCCGCGAGCGGACCTCGGCGATGGCGCTCTGGAGCGACGGCGACCGTTGCCACGGGTTGATCGCCGACGGCGTCGAGGTCTCCTCGGCCGCGACCGTCCTCGCCACCGGCGGCGCCGGGGCCCTCTGGAGCCGGACGACCAACCCCTGGGGGGCGATCGGCGCCGGGCCCGTGCTCGCCGCGGCCGCCGGGGCCGACCTCGCCGACCTCGAGTTCTGCCAGTTCCACCCGACCGCGCTGGCGCTCCCCGGGAGCCCCCACGACGGCCTCCTGATCACAGAGGCGGTGCGCGGCGAGGGGGCGACGCTGCTCGACGCCGCCGGCCGCCGCTTCACCGACGAGCTCGCACCCCGCGACGCGGTCACGGCGGCGATCCTCGACCGTCTCGAGGCGGACGGCACGGCCGACGTCAAGCTCGACCTCCGCGGCCTCGACCCGGCCCGCTTCCCAAACGTCTTCTCCTCCCTGGCCGAGGCCGGGCTCGACCCGGCCACCGAGCCGGTCCCGGTTGCCCCCGCCGCTCATTACATGATGGGTGGGATCGCGGTGGACCTCGATGGGCGCTCCTCGCTCCCCGGCCTCTATGCCGTCGGCGAGTGCTCCTGCACCGGCCTGCACGGCGCCAACCGCCTCGCCTCGAACTCGCTCAGCGAGTGCTTCGTCTTCGGCCGCCGGGCCGCAGCCGCGGCGCTGGAGGAGACGCCGGCCGCCGGCCGCCCGGAGCCCGGGCCGTGGCGGTTCCAACCGCCGACGGAGGCGACCCGCGAGGCGGTCTGGCGCCTCGCCGGGCCGATCCGCGACGCCGAGCAGCTCGAGCAGCTGACCGCGGACCCGTACCCGCTGGCAGCGGCGATCGCCAGCTCCGCACTCGAGCGCCGCGAGTCGCGCGGCAGCCACCTGCGCACCGATTTCCCCGACGTCGACCACGAGCTCGACCGCATCCACATCGTGCTCAACCCGGAGGGCGAGACGCGCCGATGCTCCTGGGAGTAGACGTCGGCGGGACCTTCACCGACGCCGTCCTCGTCGACGGCGGGAAGATCCACTCGGCGAAGCTGCCAACCACAACCGACGACCAGTCGGCCGGCGTGCTCGCGGCGATCGAGGAGGTGCTGGACCGGGCCGGCGCCTCTCCCTCCTCGGTCGAGGCCTTCGCCCACGGGATGACCGTGGGGACCAACGCCCTGCTCGAGGAAAGGGGGGCCCGCACGGCGCTGATCGCCACTCGGGGGTTCGCCGACATGCTGGAGATCGCCCGCCAGGACCGTCCCCATCTCTACCGCCTCTGCTCGCCGAAGCCGGCCCCGCTCATCGAGCGCGAGCTGCGCTTCGAGGCGGCGGAGCGGATCTCCCCTCAGGGAGTTGTCGAGCCGCTGGCCGGCGGTGAGCCGGAACGGCTCGCCGAGCTGATCCGAGAGAGCGGCGCCGAGGCCGTCGCGATCTGCCTGCTCTTCTCCTATCTCGACCCGGCCCACGAGCGGGCGCTCGCCGAGCACCTGCGCCGGCACCTGCCCGAGGTCCACGTCTCGGCCTCGCACGAGGTCCTTCCCCGCTTCCGCGAGTACGAGCGATGCTCGACAACCGCCATCGACGCCTACCTCTCGCCTCTGCTCGGCCGCTATCTGGGCCGGCTCGAGAGGGCGACGGAGAACGCCGGCCTGCCCGCCCCGGTCGTCATGCAGTCCTCGGGCGGGGTCGCCCCGGCGGCGGAGGCTGCCCGGGCCGGCGCCTGGAGCGTGCTCTCCGGCCCGGCGGGCGGCGCCGTCGGCGCCGGGCTCATTGCCCGGGCCTCCGGCGACGGCAACGCGATCGGGTTCGACATGGGCGGCACATCCTGCGACGTCTGCGTCGTCGAAGACGGAGAGGTGCGGCGGACCGACTCTCGGCAGATCGACGGTCGCACGATCCAGCTGCCGATGGTCGACGTCCACACGGTGGGCGCCGGCGGCGGCTCGATCGGGTGGCGCGACAGGGGCGGGGCGCTGCGCGTCGGCCCGCGCTCGGCGGGCGCCGATCCCGGTCCGGCGTGCTATTGCCGCGGCGGGACCGAGCCGACGGTGACCGACGCGAACCTGCTGCTCGGCAACCTGGCCGGGGACACCCGCCTCGCGGGCGGCGTCGAGCTCGATGCGGAGGCGGCCTCGACGGCGGTCCGCGGGCTCGCCGCATCGCTCGGCCTCAGCGAGCTGGAGGCCGCGGAGGGAATCGTCCGAGTCGCCAACCAGGAGATGGTCCGCGCCCTGCGCGTGGTCACGGTCGAGCGCGGCGTCGATCCGCGACGATTCGCCCTCCTCCCCTTCGGCGGCGCGGGCCCGATGCACGCCGCCGCGATCGCCGCCGAGCTGGGCATCGAGCGCATCGCCTGCCCGCGGGCGGGCGGCGTCCTCTCGGCGCTCGGGCTGTGCGCCTCGGACCGCCGCCGCGACACCGCCCGCACGGTGATGCTCGCCGCCGCGGACCTGAGCGCCACCCGGGTCGCGGCCGAGGTCGGCGAGCTGATCGCCGCCGCCGGCGAGGAGCTCTCCGGGGCCGAGGCCGAGGTGGTCTATGAGCTGCGCTACGCGGGACAGGCCTTCGAGCTTCCCGTGGCCGGACCGGCCGAACCTGACCCGGCGGCGCTGATCGAGGGCTTCGAACGAGCCCACGAGGATCGCTACGGGCACCGCGACCCCACCGGTGAGGTCGTCCTCGTCACCATCCGCCTGGCGATGGTTTCCGCCCGGCCCGACCCGAGGCCGGTAGCCGCGACCACCGGCAGCTCCCGCCAGGGCTCCAGACAGGTGCGCTTCGACGGCGAGTGGGTGAGCGCTGCCGTTCTCCGCGGCGAGCCCGCCGCCGGCACGGAGATGGCGGGACCGGCGGTCTTCGAGCTGCCCGAGGCGACATTCGTCGTGCCGCCGGGCTTCTCGGCGCGGGTCGACGAGGCGGGGACGATCATCGCCGAGGCCGGCGCACCGAGCGGAGGCGAACGTTGAGCGCCGTCGACCCGATCGGCCTGCAGGTCCTTGCAGGCGGCCTGCGCGCCGCCTGCGAGGAGATGGGCGCGGTCCTGGTCCGCTCCGCCTACTCGGCCAACATCAAGGAGCGCCGCGACTGCTCGACCGCTCTCTTCGACGAGCGCGGCGAGCTGGTCATGCAGGCCGAGCACATCCCGGTCCACCTCGGCTCGATGCCCGACGCGGTCGCCGCAGTGCTCGGTGAGGTGCAGCGGCCAGGACGGAGCTGGATCCTCAACGACCCCTACCGGGGCGGCACCCACCTGCCCGACATCACCCTGATCGCTCCGGTCTTCGTCGGCGACTCACCGATCGGCTTCGCCGCCTGCCGCGCCCACCACGCCGACGTCGGCGGCCCGACGCCGGGCAGCATGCCCGCCGGCTCGCGAACTCTCGATGAAGAGGGAGTGGTGATCGCGCCGACCCCGGCCGACCCTGATGTCCTGGCCGAGCTCGCCGCGCTGATGCGCTTCCCCGAGCAGCGGCTCGCCGATCTCCGCGCCCAGCAGGCGGCCAACAGGGTCGGCGTCCTCCGCCTGACCGAGCTCGCGAAGCGCCACGGGACCGAGCTGCTGCGGTCGGGGATGGACGAGATTCTCGCCTACGCCGAGCGCCGCACCCGGGCGGCGCTGGCCGAGTTGCCGGACGGCAGCCACCGGGCCGAGGACTTCCTCGAGGACGACGCCGGGGCTGAGCCGCGCGACATCACACTCCGGGTCGAGGCGACGATCTCGGGCGACTCGCTGACACTCGACTTCACGGGCACCGACCCGCAGGTGGCCGGGAACCTCAACTGTCCGCTCTCTGTCACCAGATCGGCCGCCTTCTTCGCCGTCCGCGTCCTCACGGACCCCGACGCCCCGCCCTCGGCAGGTGCCTTCCGCCCGATCGAGGTGATCGCGCCGCAGGGCTGCCTGCTCAACTCCTCCCCGCCCGCCGCCGTCGTCGCCGGCAACACCGAGACCTCGAGCCGGGTCGCGGACCTGGTGATCGCGGCGCTCGCCGGCGCCACGCCGGCGCCCGCCCAGGGCCAGGGAACGATGAACAACCTGACCCTGGCCGGCGAGCAGTTCACCTACTACGAGACGCTCGGCGGCGGCCAGGGCGCCTGCCCGGGCGCCGACGGGCCGAGCGCCGTCCACGTCGCGATGTCGAACACCCTCAACACGCCGGTCGAGGCGCTCGAGACCGAGTTCCCGATGCGGGTGCGGGAGCTGGCCCTGCGTCCCGGCAGCGGCGGCGGCGGCGAACACCGGGGCGGCGAGGGAGTCGTCCGCGAGATCGAAGCCCTGGCGCCGATGCGCTTCAGCCTGATCGGCGAGCGTCGCCGCCACGCCCCGCGGGGCCGCGAGGGGGGCGAGGACGGCGCCGCCGGTCGCAACCTGCTCAACGGGCAGCCCCTGGCCGGCAAGGCCGAGGGTGATATCCGTCACGGTGACCGACTCCGAATCGAGACCCCGGGCGGCGGCGGCCTCGGTCAAGCGTCCTTAAGACGAAGTTTATTTGGCGATTTGGACCACCTCGTCTAAAATGCCTGGCCGTGCGGGGATCCCCCCTCGTTAACTAGGTTGAGGGCACCGCCCTCCCCCAGTCGATTCAGAGTAAGAAACCTTCTTAGGTAGCTAAATGCCGATCGCTTTCAAGGAATGGGCCGTAACGGTCCGCGCGCTCGCCGAGGGCGAGCAATTGCTGACCCTGCGCAAGGGCGGTATCCGCGAGGAGAACAAGCACTTCGAGGTCGAGCACGAGCGCTTCTTCCTCTACCCGACCTTCGATCACCAGCAGAACAACCTCGTCCGCGAGTCCCATCATCCCGAGCTGCGCCGCGCTCTCGAGGAGGGCGTCTGGCCCGACGAGGAGCCGCCGCCGCGGGCGTTGATCCAGGACGGCGGGATCACCCAGCCGGACCGGGTGCGGCTGCGGGCCTGGGCCGAAGTCACCGACCACATCACGGTCACCGACCCGCGCGCCGTCGATGCCCTCTCCCCCTTCTACATCTGGACCCCCGACTACGCCGAGAAGCGCCTCAACTGGAAGCGTCGCCATCCGCTGCACATCCTGCTGCTGCGGGTCCACCGCATCCCGAGGCCGGTGACCGTCAAGGTCCGTGACGAGTACCACGGCTGCCACTCCTGGGTCGAGATCGACCGCGACTTGCCATTCGAGGGCACGCCGGTGATGGCCGACGAAGAGTTCGACCGGGCCCGCGCCGAGATCAAATCCGTCTGCGCCCCCGCAGAGCCGGTATTGGTCTAAGGCCATCTGGCCAAGCAGTTCAAGGACGCAGGGAGCGCCGCGTGCTCCGCACGTCAGCGACCGAGGACGCGGAAATGCACCGGCCAGGTGGCTTTAGATGCCGTGGGTTGAGACGGAATCGCTGAGTTTCACCGCCCGGCACGACAGCGGCGACTCCGCCTATGCGGAGCGAACGCTGGATCGGATGGAGGACCTGCGGTTGCGCCTCGAGGACCGTTTCGAGGAGGTGCCCGGCGACATCACGGTCGTCGTCCACACCCACCCGACGCTGCTGGCCATGGCCCACCCGTTCCTTCCCGCCGCGCGCTGGTCGGCGGCACCGGCCGGCAGGCGATACCTCGCCGGCTGGGCGATGGCGACCGAGCTGCACGTGCTCAACGACCCGTCGATGGAGCGCAGGGCCGCAGGCGATGATTCCCGCGAGGCGCTGCGGGGAACCGCCGAGCGCCTCTATGCACAGCTTGTCGTCGCCGCCAACAACCCGGCCCTTCCCCCGTCGTGGACGCCGCGCCGCTTCGCCCGTTATCTGCGCTGGGCCTGGCTGGTCGAAGGCGGCGCCCAGTACTTCGCCCGCCAGGTGGGCCTCTACCGGGCGGCGGTGATCAGGCGGCTGCGCGAGAGCGCCCGTCCCTCGTTCCCGCCCTCGCGCCGCGACGCCGTGATCCTCGGCGGCACGATCTTCGACCTGCTCGAGACCGAGCGCGGCCCGGACGCCTGCGAGCGGCTCGCTCTGCAGCTGCTCCCCGGCGGGCCGGCGGCAACGCTGGAAGCGGCATTCGAAGCTCGGATCAGCGAGATCGAGGATGCCTGGCGGGCACTGCTGCGAACGATCGCCCGGCCGCCGCCCGACTAGCGGTGCAACTAGCTGACGCCCGGCGTCCCCTCGAGCACCTCACGGGCCCGGACGGCCTCGGACTCGAGGACGAAGACCTGGCGCGGGCCGCTGGTCAGGAACTCGGGCACGTCGAAGCCGGGACCGCGCTTCAACATGCTCTGGATGCCGTGATCCTTGAGCAGACCCTGGATCATTTCGGCCTCCATCTGGTTGGGCGCGAAGGCAACTTTGACCAGCTTGCCACCGCCGCCACCGCCGCCGTCGCCATCTCCGCGCGAGCCGCCGCCACCGCCGGAGTCGCCGACTCGGGGCTCGGAGCTGCGGCTATGGGGTGATGTCGATCTCGGCATCGGCGATCGCCAGGTCCCTTAGAAGGTACCCCTTCACGTCCGGCGCGTCCCGATCCTCGAGCGAGACGATCAGGTAGACCTGGTCGGGCCAGGCGACAGCCTGGTTGACGTCCGTCTGCGAGGGGTAGGCGGCGCTCTTGGTGTGCGAGTGGTAGATCGCCAGCAGCTCGCCGCCGCTGTCTTCGATCGCCTTCAGCGCGTTGTACTGCTCCTGGGGGTCCATCTCGTAGCGGAGCGGGCTGGCCGCGGAGTTCCGAACGCGGATGACCGCATCCGCGATGCCGTCCCGGCCGCCGACCATCCCGCAGCACTCGTTGGGCAGGTCCTCGCCCGCGTGCGCGACCATCTCGTCGATCAGGTCCTGGGAGATCCGCATCGCTCCGAGCCTACTTCGGCTTTCGAAGCCGGCCGCCCGCCAGATAGCGGACGAGGCCGAAGCCGGGGCCGGAAGGGGTCCGGGCGTAGCGGTTCGGGGCGGCTTCCCCGAGCATCATCAGGAGGCCGTCGGAGCGCTGCGCGAGCCCGGCGATGCGGTTGAAGTCGAGGCCGACCCTGAGCCCTTCTTCTTCGACCACGAGTAGCGGACGGGTGCCTCCGTAGGTCGGATCGAACCGGCCGCTCGGCAGCAGCCTCACGCTGGCGGCGTACCTGGCGCGGAACCCCTCGGTGTCGGGGACGTCGCGCCGCCAGCCGAGGATGACGATCCTGCCCTTGCTGTCGAGGATCGCCGACGAGGGTGTTTCGCTGGTCAGGCCCCTGATCAGCGCGAAGCCCCCGTCGCGAAACCTGCCGTCCGGTCGCCCGCCGCGCCGGTACTTGGCAACGAACGTGCCCTTGGCGGCCGAGCCGACGAGGAAATACGAGCCCTTCGGGCCCGGGATCACAGTCGAGATGCCCTTCGGGGCTCCCGCCCGGAGCCGTTTCGGGAGGCGCACGGGAAACGACCGTGCAGCCCGTCCCGCCGGGTCGAGTTCAACGACGCTCATCCGGCCCACCGGCACGGTGCAGCAGGCGGGACCGGCGACCACGGTCGAGGCTCCGCGGAGGGCCAGGTCCGCGGGAAGCTCGTCGCCGCCGAGGCCGGTGTAGACGGTTCCGCCGGTGCCGAATTCCTGGTCCGCCTGGCCCTGGTCGAGCGTCCGCGAGACGAAGGATCCGGGCCCGAGCGGAAACGCCGCGCTGCCGGCGAGCACGAAGCCGCCCTTTGGGCGCATCGCGAGGCTGGAGACGATCGTCTCCGCGCTGGTGAAGCGGGTCACCTGGCCGGGCGTGCCCGGGATCGGGACGCCGGGTTCGTGGAAGGTCGCGTCATGGCTGCCATCGCGATCGAGGCGGGCGATCAGCACCGAGAGGCCGTTCCCCGAAGCGACCACGACCTTGCCGTCCCCCTGCACCCCGATCGCACCACGCGGGATGTCGCCGGCGCGGCCGGGACTCGCCCATTCGACCGAGGCGACCACCCCCGCCCGGGCGCCGAACGTCGCGTCGAGGCTGCCGTCGGCGAGCACCCGGGTGACGTAGAGGTCGGCGCAGGTGCGCACTCCAGGGCAAGACCTCGTCGCGTAGCTGAGGACAACCGATTCGTCCTGCGGCCCGACGGCCTCGGCCAGCACTCCGCGTTGGTATTCCGGGCCCGGCAGCGCGCCGGTGATGTCGACCGTGCCGTTGAACCCGTAGCGAGTGTCGACCTGACCCGGCTTGGCGAGCGCCGTGCCGCCGAGCACGAAGAGGAGAAGCACGCCGAGCGCGAGCCCGGCGCCGATGCGGCGCCCGCCTACCACCAGACGGTGGAGTCCAGGTTCTCGATCTCGTCGACCGGCAGCGTGTAGACGCCGGAGGAGAGGTACTTCCAGCCGTCGTCCGGGATCAGGAAGACGACGTTGCCGCCCTCGAGCTCCTCGCCGATCCGGACCGCGATGCGGGCGATCGCGCCGGCGGAGACGCCGGCGAAGATCCCCTCCTCGTCGAGGAGTTTGCGAGTCCAGAGGATCGCGTCGCGGTTGGAGACCATGATCTTGCGGTCGAAGAGCGAGATGTCGATGATCGGCGGGATGAAGCCGTCATCGAGCGAGCGCAGCCCCTGGACGAGCTCCCCCTGCATCGGCTCGGCGGCGACGACCAGGGTCTCGGGGTTCGCCTCCTTGAGGCGCCGGCCGTTGCCCATCAGCGTGCCCCCTGTGCCGAGGCCGCCGACGAAGGCGGCGACCTCGTCGAGCTCTTCGAGGATCTCGACCGCGGTCCCGTTGTAGTGGGCCAGCGGGTTGGCCTCGTTGCCGTACTGGTAGGGCATGTAGTAGCCGGAGTCCTGGGACATCTCCAGCGCAACCTCGACCGCTCCGTTCGAGCCCTTGGCGCCCTCGGAATAGACGATCTCCGCCCCGTACATGCGCAGCAGCTGGGTGCGCTCCTCGGTGACGTTGTCGGGCATCACGACCTTCAGCGGATAGCCCTTGCGGCGGCAGATCATCGCCAGCGAGATCCCGGTGTTGCCCGAGGTCGGCTCGAGGATCGTCTGGCCGGGCTGGATCGCGCCCTCGGCCTCGGCCGCCTCGATCATCGCGCGGGCGACGCGATCCTTGACCGAGCCGGTCGGGTTGCGTCCCTCGAGCTTCGCGTAGATCCGGACCTCGGGCTTGGGCGCGAAACGCGGCAGCTCGACCAGCGGCGTATTGCCGATCGACTCGACAACATTGCCGAAACGCCCTCCGCAGGGCCGGTTGAGAAGCTGATCGCGCACCATCGAGGTCCCTTACTTCAAAAAGTATAGCCATGGGCGAAGGCTGCGCCGGCCTTGCGAATGGGCTGCGAACGGGTATTTTCGACTGGACTCCCCCAAGTCCCATCGATCGGAGGCTCGACCCAATGCCCAGTAACTCTCGACTGACAGCGCTGCTCGCGGCTGTGGCGCTCTTCGCCATCGCCGCTTTTGCCGCAGGCTGCGGAAGCAGCGACAGCACCACCGGGTCCGGTGGCGGCGGTGAAAAGCTCACGGTCGGCTCCGACGTCCCCTATCCGCCTTTCGAGGAATTCGGCAAGACCAAGACCGAATTCAAGGGCTTCGACATCGAACTCGTCGAAGCGCTGGCCGAAAAGATCGGCCGCACCCCGGAATTCAAGGACACCTCGTTCGACACGATCTTCCGGGACCTCGCCCAGGGCAAGTTCGACATGGTCGCGTCGGCGACGACGATCACCGACGAACGCGAGGAAACGGTCGACTTCACCAACCCCTACTACCTGCCGTCGGCGCAGTCGATCGTCGTCACCAAGGGCAACCCCGATCTGAAGACGGCCGATGACCTCAAAGGCCTGGTCGTCGGTGTCCAGCAGGGTACGACCGGCGAGGAATACGTCGAAGAAGAAATCGACACCAAGGAACTCCGCACATTCCCGCAGGGCCCGGACACGATTCCCGCGCTGAAGGCGGGCACAATCGATGCCGTCGTTATCGACCGGCCGGTCGCCGAAAATATCATCGCGGCCGATGCCGGCCTGGAAATCTCTGGCGGGATCGAAACGGAAGAACAGTACGGATTCGTGGTCCAGCAAGGCGACGAAGAACTGCTCGACGAACTCAATGAAGCGCTCCAAGAAGTGATCGACTCGGGCGAATACAAAACGATCTACACGAAGTGGTTCCACAAGCCGGTACCCCCCGGCATCGGCACGACGACCCACGAAGCGACCTGAACGGAGCCGCCTGGGGGCGGCAGCAGGGCAAACTGAGAAGGGGCGTCCAGGGCGGCGCCCCTTCTCATAGGAGAACCGGATGAACGAGATCATCGAACAGTATTTCGACCTCGACCAGATGTCGAGCCACTTCGGCGAGGTCCTCAACGGCTTCGTGATCACTCTCGAAATCGCGATCGTCGCGACCCTGCTGGCTCTGTTCTGGGGGATGGTCCTGGCACTGCTGCGCCAGCTGCCCGGTCGCGCGCTCGTCCCGGTGCGGTTCCTGACGATCTCCTACATCGACGTCTTCCGGGGCATACCGCTGCTGATCCTGATCCTGCTGATCTCGGGCAGCCTCGCCTTCCTGCCGCTGCCCGAAGCGTTCACCATCCCTCACTGGTTCGGGAAACCGGACAACTTCTGGTACGGGATCATGGCTCTGACTCTCGTCTACGGCGCCTACATGGCGGAGGTCTACCGCGCCGGGATCGAAGCAGTCCCAAGCGGCCAGATGGAGGCGGCTCGATCGCTGGGAATGAGTCACAGCCAGGCGATGCGCAACGTGATCGTCCCGCAGGCGGTTCGGAAGGTGATCGCGCCACTGCTCAATGAATTCACCGCCCTGCTCAAGGACACGACCCTGGTCAGCGTGATCGCCCTCAATGAGGTCGCCCTGGTCGGCCGCGACATCCAGTCGAAGACCTTCAACAGCTCCTCCCTGACCCTGGGGGCGATCATGTTCCTGATCATCGTCCTCCCCCTAGCGCGCATCGTCGACCGGCTGATCGCCCGCGAGAAGGCGCGCACGTCGCGCGGCGGCCCAGCCCAGATAATGCGTCACTAGGAGGACCTTTGGCCGAGCCGATGCTGAGACTCGCGGGGATCCACAAGCGCTTCGGCGAGCTCGAGGTGCTGCGTGGGATCGACCTTGAGATCGCCCGCGGCGAAGTCGTCTGCGTCCTCGGCCCGAGCGGCTCGGGCAAGAGCACTCTCCTACGCTGCATCAACCTGCTTGAGCCACCGGAGCAGGGCGAGATCCTGCTCGAGGGCCGCGACATCTGCAGGAAGCCGGGATCGGGATCGGGCGACCAGAGCTGGGATCTGGACTTCGTCCGCCAGCGGGTCGGGATCGTCTTCCAACAGTTCAACCTCTTCCCCCACCGCACGGCGCTGCAGAACGTGACCATGGCCCAGGAAAAGGTGCTCGGGCGCTCCGGGCAGGAGGCGAGGGCGAAGGGCACCGGGCTCCTCGAGAGGGTCGGCCTCGCCGACAAGCTCGACGAGTTTCCAGACCGCCTCTCAGGTGGACAGCAGCAGCGGGTCGCGATCGCCCGAGCGCTGGCGATGGACCCGCACGTGATGCTCTTCGACGAGGTGACCAGCGCGCTCGACCCGGAGCTCGTCAAGGAGGTCCTCGACACGATTCGGGAGCTCGCCGCGGAGGGCATGACGATGGTCATCGTCACCCACGAAATCGACTTCGCCCGCGACGTCGGCGACGCCGTCGTCTTCATGGACGAGGGCGTGATCGTCGAGCACGGCCCGCCGGCGGTCGTTCTCGACAACCCAGCCGAGGAGCGGACCAAACGCTTCCTCGGGCTGGTGCTCGACCGCTAGACGACCGGCGCGCCGCCGGCCATCGCCGGCAGGATGACGACGGTGTCGCCGTCGGAGACCGCTGTGTCCAGCCCGTCGAGCACCCGCACGTCCTCGTCGTTGAGGTAGATGTTGACGTAGCGGTTGAGCTCGCCGTCGGAGCCGAAGAGCTGCGACTCGGTGTCGGCGTGCTCCGCCGTGAGCGCGCGCAGGACCTCGCCGACGTTGGAGCCGGCCGCCTCGACCTCTGGCTGCCCGCCCGTTTTCGAGCGCAGCACCGGGGGGATGCGGATCGTTGCCATCAGCCGGAGAACCTACCGGCTAGCCGGCGCAGAAGAGGTCGTAGTCGGGGAACTTGCCGAGCTCGGACTCGGGGACCTCGGGAGCGTTCTCGCCGCAAATCGGGCACTCGGGGTCGCGGCGCACCTTGAGCTCCGTGAACCTCGTGCCGAGCGCCTCGAAGAGCAGCAGGCGGCCGATCAGAGGTTCGCCGATGCCGAGCACCAGCTTCAGCACCTCGTTGGCCTGCAGGAGGCCCATCGTCCCGGCCATCGCGCCGAGCACGCCGTTCGCCGAGCAGCTCGGCGCCAGCTCCGCCGGCGGCGGCGTCGGGTACAGGCAGCGATAGCAGGGCCCCTCGAAGGGGACGAAGGTCGAGATCTGCCCGTCGAAGCTGAGGATCGACGCGGAGACGACCGGCTTGCGCAGCCGAACCGAGGCGTCGTTGAGCAGGTATCGGGTGGGGAAGTTGTCGGCGCCGTCGACGATCACGTCGTATTGCTCGAGCAGCTCGACGATGTTGGAGGAGTCGAGCCGGAAGTTGTGCTCGACGACGTCGACGTCCGGGTTGAGCGCCTCGATCGTCTTGCGCGCCGAGGCGGTCTTCGGCTCACCGATCCGTTCGGTGTTGTGGATCACCTGTCGCTGCAGGTTGGAGGCGTCGACGACGTCGTCGTCGACGAGGCCGATCGTGCCGATGCCGGCCGCGGCGAGGTAGAGCGCGGTCGGCGCGCCGAGGCCGCCGGCGCCGACCAGCAGCACCTTGGCGTTGAGCATCTTCAGCTGGCCCTCGACCCCGACCTCGGGCAGCAGGGTGTGGCGCGAGTAGCGATCGCGCTGCTCGGGGGTCATGCCCTCGGCGGCCGCGACCGGCAGCCCCTGCTCCTGCCAGGCGAGGATCCCGCCGGCCATCGAGGCGACGTTCTCGTATCCGAGCGCCTGCATCTGCTGCGCCGCCGATGTAGGAGCGGCTGCCGCTGCGGCAGTAGAGGATCGTGCGGGCCGAGAGGTCCGGCGCGGCGCTTCCGATCTCGTCGGCGAGCAGCCCCGGCGGGACCAGCTTGCCGTCCTCGAGGTGGGCCTCCTGGTACTCGTGGGGCTCTCGGGTGTCGATCAGGACGACATCGCCGCCGTCGATCTCCTCGGCGGCCTCGAAGGGCTCGATCTCCTCGACCTGCTGCTGAATTTCCGCGCCTGTGGCCATCGCTCTCCTAGGACCTGATCAACAAATACCTTAATTCCGATCCGGCTTTACTTCAAAAAGTATAGCGAGGCGTCGGGGGAGGTCCAGGCGCGTGAGTAAAGCGCAGCCTAAAACGAGGGGCGCATCTGGCGCAGCCTCTTGACGCGCTCCTCGATCGGCGGGTGGGTCGAGAAGAGGCCCGCGATCCCCTTGCCGGAGAACGGCTTGACGATGTACAGGGGCTCAGCCGCCTGGTTGACCTGCATCGGCATCGCCTCGGCCCCCTGCTCGAGGCGCAGCAGGGCGCTCGCCAGCGACTCGGGGTTGCCGCAGATTTCGGCGCCACCCGCGTCGGCGGCGTACTCGCGCTGGCGCGAGATCGAGAGCTGGATGATGCTCGCCGCGATCGGCGCCAGCAGGACCATCGCCAGCGAGGCGACGATGCTCGAGCGGCGAATCGTCCTCGGAGCCGAACCACATGAACATGTACGCCAGGTAGGTGATCGCGGCGCCGATCGCCGAGGCGACCGACTGGATCAGGATGTCGCGGTTGCGGATGTGGGTGAGCTCGTGCGCGAGGACGCCGCGCAGCTCGTCCTCGGAGAGCAGTTTGGTGATCCCGCGGGTGACGGCGACCGCGGAGTGCTTGGGGTTGCGGCCCGTGGCGAAGGCGTTGGGCTGGTCCTGGGGGATCATGTAGAGGCGCGGCATCGGCAGCTCGGCGCGCGTCGTCAGTTCGCGGACGATCTGGAAGAGGCGCGGGTTCTCCGACTCCTCGATCGGCTGCGCCCGGCTCATTTTCAGCGCCAGTTTGTCGCTGAAGAAGTAGGAGAAGAAGTTGATCAGCAGGGCGATGCCGAGGAAGAGGGTCGCGGTGCCGATGCCGCCGATCGCGTAGCCGATGACGACCAGCAGGCCCGAGAGGGTCGCCAGCAGGATCGTCGTGCGCAGGGTCGCGCCCCAGGTTGATTGCTTGGTGGTCGTCATCGCGTCACTTGGCTCCTTGATCGAGTTGCTTGCCGAGAGTATTCCGGTCGGGGGGCATTCGGGCCATAGGTGCCAACCCCTATTCGCCCTTCCCCACCCCCCACCCGTGCGACGATCCGACGGTGGCCACCGTCGCAATCGTCGTCCTTGCCGCTGCGGCGCTGGTGCTCGGCGTCGACCTGATCCTGCAGCGGCGGCGCTTCGCGCCGCTGGAGAAACTGATCGAGGAGATGGAGAAGGTCGACCTGAGCCGGCCTGGCCCGACCCTGCCGCCCTCGATCGACGGGGTCGGGGCGACCGAGGAGGTGGCGCGGATCGAGCTCGCGTTCCTGCGGATGATGAGCCGCCTGGAGGCCGAACGACGCCGGGCGGGGTCGGCGGCGCTGCGCGCCCAGGAGGAGGAGCGGGCGCGGGTGGCGCGCGATCTCCACGACGAGGTCAACCAGTCGCTGACAGGGTTGCTGCTGCGGCTCGAGGCGGTCCGCGAGGCGGCGCCCCCCGACCTCGAGGCGGAGCTTGCCGAGACCAAGGGGCTCGCCAACCAGGCCATGCGGGAGCTGCTCTCGCTGGCCCGCCAGCTTCGCCCCACGGCTCTCGACGACCTCGGCCTGGCGGCGGCGATCGCCGGCCAGGTCGACCAGGTCTCCCACTCCGGAATCTCCACCGAGCTGGTCGAGGACGGCGACTTCTCCGACCTCGACAGCGACGTGCAGCTCGTCGTCTACCGGGTCGCCCAGGAGGCGCTGTCGAACGCGGCGCGGCACTCGGGCGCCGACCGCATCGACGTCACGCTGAGGCGCGGCGGCGAGGGCGTCGAGCTCGAGGTCTCCGACGACGGCCGCGGATTCGCCTTCGAGGAGTCCGAGAGCGGCCTCGGGATCACCGGGATGAGGGAGCGGGCGCTGCTGCTCGGTGCCGAGCTGACGATCGAGTCGCGCCCGGGAAACGGAACCACCGTGAGGCTGGCGGTTGACCCGCCGCCCCCGGACGCGGAAGCGACCGAGCGAGATCTCCGGTGGTCATGAGCGCGAGGGAGCGAGAGCAGAGGAGGCGGCGGTGATGCGAGTCCTGATTGCGGACGATCACGGCATCGTGCGCTCGGGCCTGCGCCTCCTGCTCGAGCGCCAGCCCGACATCGAGGTGATCGGCGAGGCGGCCGACGGCGCCGAGGCGCGCGAGCTCGCCGTCCGCATGCGCCCGGACCTGGCGATTCTCGACGTCAAGATGCCGAAACTGACCGGCCTGCAGGCGACCCGCGAGATCAAGAGCCAGGCCCCGGAGGTCGCGGTCCTGATTCTCTCGATGCACGACGACGAGCGTTACCTGTTCGAGGCGCTCAAGGCCGGTGCCTCGGGCTACGTGCTCAAGGCCCAGGCCGACACCGACCTGCTGGCGGCGATCCGCGCGGTCGAGCGCGGCGAGCCGTTCCTGACCCCGGAGGCACAGCGGACGCTGATCAGAGACGTGCTCGAGCGCGGCTCGAGCGGCGAGGAGGACCTGACCCCGCGCGAGGAGGAGATCGTCAAGCTCGTCGCCGAGGCGCACAAGACGAAGGAGATCGCCGCGATCCTCCACCTCTCCGAGAAGACGGTGGAGAACCATCGCGCCAACGCGATGCGCAAGCTGGGGATGCGCGACCGGGTCGAGCTCGTCCGCTACGCGATCCGGCGCGGCCTGATCGAGCCGTGATGGTCGGCCGGCTCGATTTGCTTGACTGAGCGCCAAGCAATGGATTCCGCTTCCGGAGATTTCCGCGAGAAGCGCTGGCTCGCGCTCATCCTTCTCTGCTCGGCGCAGTTCGTCGTCGTCCTCGACGCCTCGATCGTCAACGTCGCCCTGCCGACGATCGGCAATGCGCTCGACTTCTCCCAGGAGAACCTGCCCTGGGTCGTCAACGCCTACGTGCTCACCTTCGGCGGCTTCCTCCTCCTCGGCGGGCGCACCGCCGACCTGCTCGGCCGCCGCCGGGTCTTCATGGCCGGCCTGGGACTCGTCGCCGTCGCCTCGCTGGCCGCCGGCTTCGCCGCGACCGAGGGGCAGCTGATCGCGGCGCGGGCGGCGCAGGGCCTGGGGGCGGCGATCATCTCGCCGGCGGCGCTCTCGATCGTCACCACGACCTTCAGCGACGGCGCCGAGCGCAACAGGGCGCTCGGGGTCTGGGGCGCGGTCGCCGGCTCCGGTGGCGCGGCGGGGGTCCTGCTCGGCGGGGTGCTGACCGAATGGCTCGGCTGGGAGTGGGTGCTCTGGGTCAACGTCCCGGTCAGCCTGATCGCCCTGGTGCTCTCCCCCCGGCTGATCGCCGAAAGCCGCGCGGAGGAGAGCACTCGCGTCTACGACGTCGCCGGCGCGGTCACGGTTACCGCGGGGCTCTCGGTCTTCGTCTATGCCCTCGTCGACGCCAACAGCGTCGGCTGGGGCTCGACTCAGACGATCGGCTTGATAGCTGTCTCGATCGCCCTCCTCGCGGCGTTCGTCGCCATCGAGATGCGCGCCGCCAAGCCGCTGGTGCCGTTCTCGATCTTCCGCATCCGAACCCTGACCGGCGCCAACGTCGTCGGCCTGCTGGTCGGCGCTTCGCTGTTCTCGATGTTCTTCTTCATCTCGCTCTACATGCAGCAGGTACTCGGCTACAGCGCGATCCACGCCGGGCTCTCCTACCTGCCGCTCGCCCTTGTGATCATGGCCTCGGCCGGCGTCGCCTCACAGCTCGTGACCAAGATCGGCTACAAGCCCGTGCTTGCCGCCGGGCTGCTCTTCATCGTCGTCGGCCTCGCCTGGTTCAGCCGGGTCTCGGTTGGCGGCGGCTTCACCACCGACATCCTCGGGCCGTCCCTTTTCGCCGCGGCGGGGCTCGGGTTCGCGTTCGTGACGACGACCATCGCGGCGGTGTCGGGGGTCGAGGCAGCGGAGGCGGGCCTGGCGAGCGGCCTGATCAACACCTCTCAACAGATCGGCGGCGCCCTGGGCTTGGCGGTGCTCTCCTCGATCGCCACCTCGCGCACAAACGACGCCCTGGCGGGCGGCGGCACCGACCTGCCGAGCGCGCTCACCGACGGATTCCAGGCCGCGTTCCTGGGCGGCGCCGCGATCGCGCTCCTCGGCTTCGTCCTCACCCTCGTACTGATCCGGACCAGCGACAGCCGCGCCCACGTCGAACTCGGCGAGACCGTGACGGAATCCGCATAACCGACCGCTTCAGTAGGATTTAGATCGCGAATGTTGTTCTCGACCAAAGCCGAGTATGGGGTGCGCCTGATGGTCGAGTTGGGCCGTGTCGGGCCCGACTCGACCCCGATCTCCCTCAGCACCGTCGCCGAGGCGGAGCGGCTGCCGCTCTCCTATCTCGAGCACCTTGTCGCGAAGCTGCGCAAGGCGGGCCTGGTCGCCTCCACCCGGGGCGCCCACGGCGGCTACCGCCTCGCCAAGCCGGCAGACGAGATCACGATGGACTCCGTCGTCGAGGCGCTCGAAGGGCAGATCGCGCCAATGGAGTGCTTCCACGAAACGCCCGAGGGCAAGGTGCTCTGCTCGCACGAAGACGACGGCGACCGCGCCTGCGCGACGAAGCTGCTCTGGACGAGGGTCCAGGGCGGCGTCACCAAGGCCCTGGCCGGGACGACGCTGGCGGAGCTGGTCGAGTTCGCCAGCCCGGCGGAGCCCGAGAAGCCGCTGGCCCCGGTCGCCGGCGCCGCCTGACCTGACCTCAAAACACCCGAAACGGAGCGAAATTGGCTGAGTTGGAGATTCGAAACCTGCACGTGAGCGTCGAGGACAAGCAGATCCTCCGCGGCCTCGATCTCGATGTCGAGAAGGGCAGGGTCCACGCGCTGATGGGGCCCGAACGGCTCCGGCAAGTCGACGCTGGCCAACGCGATCATGGGCCACCCCGCCCTCGAGGTGACGGAGGGCACGATCACCTTCAAGGGCGAGGACATCACCGAGGCGGATCCGGACGTGCGCTCGCGAGCCGGCCTCTTCATGGCGTTCCAGTACCCCGTCTCGATCCCCGGCGTCTCGGTCAGCAAGTACCTGCGGATGGTCCTCAACGCTCATCGCGAGGCACGAGGCGAAGCGGAGATCAAGATCAAAGACTTCGCCAAGACCGCGCAGGAGGCGATGGAGCTGGCCAACATCCCGAAAGACTTCTCCAGCCGCTATCTCAACGACGGCTTCTCGGGCGGCGAGAAGAAGCGCATGGAGCTGCTCCAGCTGGCCCTGCTGCGACCGGAGATCGCGGTCCTCGACGAGACCGACTCGGGCCTCGACATCGATGCCCTGCGCACGGTCGCCGATGGTGTCAACAGGTTCGCCGGGCCCGACATGGGCGTCCTGATCATCACCCACTACCAGCGCATCCTGCACATGGTCAAGCCCGACTCCGTCCACGTCATGTTCGAGGGCCGGATCGTCAAAGAAGGCGGGCCGGAGCTGGTCGAGACCCTCGAGGAGAAGGGCTACGGCTGGATCCGCGAGGAGGTTGAGGCCGGGGCTTCGGCCTAGCCTCTCGACCATGGGGGCGACAACCGCCAAGCCTGCCGCGGCGTCAGCTCCCGATCGAGAAGGTCCGCGCCTCCTTCCCGGCGCTCGAGCGCGAGGTCAACGGGCAGCCTGTCGCCTACCTCGACAGCGGCGCCGCCGCCCAGCGGGTGCTGGCCTCGATCCAGGCGGTCGACCGCTACGAGCGCGCCCACCACTCGAACGTCCACCGCGGTTCCCACACGCTCTCGGAGGAGGCGACCGCCGCCTACGAGGGGGCGCGGGCGACGGTCGCCGACCACATCGGCGCCGGCGACCGTCGCGAGGTGATCTTCGTCCGCAACGCGACCGAGGCGATCAACCTCGTCGCCCGCGCCTGGGGCGACGCCAACGTCGGCGAGGGGGACCGCATCCTGCTCACCGAGATGGAGCACCACTCCAACATCGTCCCCTGGCAGCAGCTGGCGGGTCGGGTCGGGGCGGAGATCGACTGGGCGCCGGTGACCGATGAGGGGCTGCTCGACCTGGCGGCGCTCGCCGAGCGGCTCGAGCGCCGCCCGAAGCTGGTCGCGGTAGCTCACGTTTCCAACGTCCTCGGCACCGAGAACCCACTTGCAGAGATCTCGCGGCTGGCGCACGAGGCGGGGGCCCTGGTGCTCGCCGACGGGGCCCAGGCGGCGCCGAAGCTGCCGCTCGAGATGGCCGGGCTCGGGGTCGACTTCTACGCGATCACCGGCCACAAGCTCTACGCGCCGACCGGCATCGGGGCGCTCTGGGCGAAGCTCGACCTGCTGCGCGAGATGCCGCCCTTCCTCGGCGGCGGCTCGATGATCCGCAAGGTGACCAAGGAGGGGACGACCTACGCCGACGTGCCGGCCCGTTTCGAGGCGGGAACCCCGGCGATCGCCCAGGCGATCGGCATGGCCTCGGCTCTGCGCTGGCTCGACGGCCTCGGCATGGACGCCGTCCGGGCCCATGAGATCGAGATCGCCGACTACGCGCTGGCACGGATCGCCGAGGTTCCGGGCCTGCGGGTCTTCGGCCCGCCGCGCGGGGCCGACCGTCTCGGCCCGGTCTCCTTCGAGCTCGAGGGCGTCCACGCCCACGACGTCTCCGAGATCCTCGACCGCCACGGGGTCGCCGTGCGCGCGGGCCATCACTGCGCGCAACCGCTCATGGACCGCTTCGGGATCGCCGCCACGGCGCGCGCCAGCTTCGGCGTCTACACGACGGGCGAGGAGATCGACCGCCTGGTCGAGGGCCTCCACGACGCCCGCCGCGTCTTCGAGCTCGACTGACCGCCGAGTGTCGAGTTGAAGGGTCCATAGACCCCTCTACGCAACACTCGGCGGCAATGTCAACCCCGGGAGCCGGGCTGAGCTGACCCGTCCGCTAGCCTCGGAAGCGTGGACGAGCTGTACCGCGACCAGATCCTCGAGCACTACAAGCGGCCCCACAACTTCGGGCGGCTGGAGGACCCCGACCTCGAGTTCGAGGACACCAACCCACTCTGCGGGGACGAGCAGCACGTGACGATCCGCCTCGACGAGGAGGGTCGTGTCGCCGAGATCGCCTTCGACGGCAGGGGCTGCGCGATCTCCACCGCGGCGACCTCGCTGCTCACCGACGAGCTCGCCGGCAAGAGCCGGGAGGAGCTGCTGAAGCTGCCGAAAGAGCTTCGTCCTCGAGCTGCTCGGCATCGACATCTCGGCGACGCGGATGAAGTGCGCGATGCTGGGCTTGAAGATCGTGAAGAGCGCCTCCCTCGGCGAGCCCGCCGATTGGGAGGACGAGGGCGAGGCCGGCAGCCCGAGCGAGGCGGCCGCCGACCTCAACTCGCCCTAGACGTTTTCCTGCGCCATCTCACTGAGCGCGATCACCGCGAAGCTCGCTCCGTGCGGGTCGGTGAGGATCGCGAAGCGGCCGAAGGGGATGTCGACCGGCTCGAGCATCACCCCTCCCCCGGCCTCCTTTGCCGCCGCGATCGTCGCGTCGGTGTCCTCGACGCCGAAGTAGACCTGCCAGTGGGCGGGGACCTGCTCGGGAACGCCGCGTTCGGCCATGTCGAGGATGCCCCCCACGGGCCGCTCGCCGAGGACGATCATCGAGTAGTTGCCGTCGCCCGCCTCCTGGTCCTGGAAGGTCCAGCCGAAGACGGCGCCATAGAACTCCTTGGCGGCGGCCAGGTCGCGGGTATTGAGCTCGTTCCAGGCGATCCCGCCCGGCTCGTTGACCAGGCCGGCGCCGGCGAAGCTGCCCGGCTGCCAGATCCCGAAGACCGCGCCGGTCGGGTCGGCGAAGACCGCCATCCGGCCGAGGTCCATGACGTCCATCGGCTCGGCCAGGACCGTGCCGCCTGCCTCGCCGACCGCGGTCGCGGTGGCGTCCGCGTCGGCCACCGAGATGTAGGTCGACCACGCCGTCGGCTGGCCCTCCTGCATCACCGGCATCATCCCGGCGGCGGGGATGCCGTCCTTCATCGCCTGCCGGTACCCCCCGGTCTGCTCTGCGTTCTCCGTCTCCGGCACGTCCCAGCCGAAGAGGCCGCCGTAGAAATCGACCGACGCGTCGAGATCGGGCGACGCGAAGTCGACCCAACTCGGTGTCCCCGGCTCATAACTGGTGCGCTGCGGCATCTTGATTCCTCTCCTCGAAGTTCGGGTTGCGATCCGATCCTCTCACCCCGGGGCCCGCAGAGGTCAACCGCCCGTGAAGCCCCGGGCCGCCCATGCCCGTCGCCCGCTAACGCTAAAATCCGACCGTAGAAGTAGGATTAAGTCTCAACCCGCACTTTCTCAATCACCGCGGGAACCATCGCCCTCTTGTCCGACACCGCAGGAACATCCGTTTCGGTCTGCCCGCTCTCCGAGCTCGGGCCGGGCGCCATGCGCCTGGTCGAGCACGACGGGACGAAGATCGGCGTCTTCAACTGCGACGGGACCCTCCACGCGATCGAGGACCGCTGCTCCCACGACGACGGGCCGCTCGCCGAGGGCGAGTTCGACGCCTCGACCTGCACGGTCGAGTGCCCCCGCCACGGCTCCCTCTTCGACCTGACCACCGGCAGGCCCAAGACGCTCCCCGCCTATGCTCCGGTGCGAACGTTCCCGGTGTCCATCGAGGACGACACGATCATTTTGGAGGTCGATTGACATGGCCACACCCGAGGCCGTCGCAGAGAAAACAGAGCTCGCCGGGATCAACGCCGACTACAAGGAGAAGTTCGGCTTCCACGATTCCGAGACCGGCTACGCCTACAAGGCCCCGAAGGGCCTCAGCCGCGAGGTCGTCGAATCGATCTCCGACTACAAGGACGAGCCGCAGTGGATGCGCGACTTCCGGCTCAAGGCGCTGCAGCACTTCTACGAGCGCCCGACCCCGAACTGGGGCGGCAACCTCGGCCAGATCGACTGGGACGACATCCACTACTTCGTCCGCGCCTCCGAAAAGAACAGCCGCGACTGGAGCGAGGTCCCCGAGGACATCAAAAACACCTTCGACCGGCTCGGGATCCCCGAGGCGGAGCGCAAATTCCTCTCCGGGGTCGGCGCCCAGTACGAGTCCGAGGTCGTCTACCACCAGGTAAACGAGAAGCTCGAGGCCCAGGGCGTGATCTTCACCGACATGGACACGGCGCTGCGCGAGCACGAGGACCTGGTGCGCGAGCACTGGGCGACGATCATCCCGCCCAACGACAACAAACTGGCGGCGCTCAACTCGGCCGTCTGGTCCGGCGGCTCCTTCGTCTACGTGCCGGCCGGCGTCAAGGTCGAGATGCCGCTGCAGGCCTACTTCCGGATCAACACCGAGAACATGGGCCAGTTCGAGCGCACCCTGATCATCTGCGAGGAGGGCGCCGACGTCCACTACATCGAGGGCTGCACGGCGCCGGTCTACTCGAGCGACTCGCTGCACTCGGCGGTCGTCGAGATCGTCGCCGAGAAGAGCTCGCGGGTCCGCTACACGACGGTCCAGAACTGGTCTCAGAACGTCTTCAACCTCGTCACCAAGCGGGCCGTCGCCCACGAGAAGGCGACGATGGAGTGGGTCGACTGCAACCTCGGCTCGAAACTGACGATGAAGTACCCGTCGATCTACCTGCTCGGCCCCGAAGCGCACGGCGAGATCCTCTCGATCGCCTTCGCCGGCGAGGGCCAGCACCAGGACGCCGGCGGCAAGATCATCCACGCCGCCCCGCGGACCTCGTCCTCGATCTTCTCCAAGTCGATCTCCAAGGACGGCGGCCGCAGCACCTACCGCGGCCTGCTCGAGGTCGCCGACGGCGCCTCGGAATCGCGCTCCAAGGTCGTCTGCGACGCGCTGCTCCTCGACGAGGACTCGCGCTCGGACACCTACCCGACGATCCGCATCGACGAGAACGACGCCGACGTCGGCCACGAGGCGACCGTCTCGAAAATCGGCGACGAGCAGCTCTTCTACCTGCAGAGCCGCGGCCTCGACGAGGAGGAGGCCTCGAAGATGATCGTCAACGGCTTCATCGAGCCGGTCACCAAAGAGCTGCCGATGGAGTACGCGGTCGAGCTCAACCGCTTGATCGAGCTGCAGATGGAGGGCTCGATTGGCTGAGCAGACCCTGGCCCTCCCGCCCCTTCCGGACCAGAAGCAGAAGGGGTGGGAATTCACCGACCTCTCGGGCCTCGACCTCGACGCCTACGAGCCCGCCGACGCCGGGGCCTCGATAGCCGGGGCCGAGGGCGCCACGGTGCTTCCCCTCGCCGAGGCGGCCGAGTCCCACCCGGAGCTGGTCGAGGGAAGGCTCGGGGCGCTGGTCCCCGCCGACGACCCGTTCGTCGCCCGCAACGACGCGTCCTGGCGTGACGGCGTACTCGTCCATGTGCCGAGCGGAGTCAGGGTCGCCGAGCCGATCAAGGTCGAGCTGCCGGTCGACGAGGACGGCGCGGCGATCGCCTGGCGGACGCTGATCGTCCTCGAGGAGGGAGCCGAGGCCGAGGTCTGGGAGCACTGCTCCTCGGCCGGAGACGAGACGGGCGCGCTGCTCAACTCCGTCGTCGAGCTGCACGTCGGCCAGGCCGCCACCCTTCGCTACGTCAGCACGCAGGATATTTCCGAGTCTTCTTGGATCTTCTCCACCCAGCGCGCCCAGGTCGAGCGCGACGGGCGCCTCGACTGGACGGCGCTCGGCTTCGGCTCCGCCAACGGCAAGGTGCGGATGGAGACGAAGCTCGCCGGGCCCGGCTCCGAGGCGCGGGTGACCGGCGGCTACGCGGGCGGCCCGGGCCAGCATCTGGACTTCGACACGACCCAGGAGCACGCCGCTCCCAACACCTTCTCCGACCTCGCCTTCCGCGGCGTCCTCGCCGGCGGCTCGACCGCGGTATGGCGCGGGATGATCCGCGTCGACCCCGGCGCCCAGCAGACCGACGCCTTCCAGGAGTGCCGCAACCTGCTGCTCTCCCCCGAGGCCCACGCCGACGCGATCCCCGGCCTCGAGATCGAAGCCGACGACGTGCGCTGCACCCACGCGGCGGCGATCGCCCAGATCGACCGCGACCAGCTCTTCTACCTGACCTCGCGCGGGCTCGATCCCGCAGAGGCGAAGAGCCTGATCATCGAGGGCTTCCTCGAGTCCCTGGTCGAACGACTGGCCGAGGGGCCGGTCAGAGACGAGGTTTCGGCGGCGCTCGAGAAGCGCCTCGCAGAGATCCTCTAGAGCCCCGGCCGCGGGTCCTGGCAGGGGATGAGGGGGGCGCTGCGGGCCAAGCTGTCCTCGACCCCCCTCATCCCCTGCCACCCCCGGCCGCGGCGCTAGCGACTCTCGTCCGGAGCTGTCTCGGGGTCGGTAGATGCGTCGTCGCGAGCGGCCCGGCGTTCCAACAGCTTGGATCTGACGATCGAGCCGGCGACGATCAGGATCGGCGGCAGGTAGAGGGCCCAGAGCCAGTGGCCGACGTGGGCGATTGGCGGCATCGACCCCAAGGGTACGACCCCCGCCGGGTCACTTGTTCGCGACGGAGAGCAGGTAGAGCCCGAAACAGGTGAAGGCGACCATCACAGCCAGCATCCAGTACTGGGATCGGGCTGCCTGGCGGTAGTCGCCCCAATATGCAGTCGCCCGGTCGTGCGCGAGGGTGAGGGCGATCACGTGGCCGATGACGAGCGCCGCGACCTGGACGTACCAGATCGCGTTCGCGCTCAGGACCTTGAAGTCGATGCCCCCGGAGGCGGTGCCGAAGAGGTCGGTTGTCGCGGTGCCGAGCGGGTCCGAGAGCAGGTAGGTGAACTGGGCCTGCTCCTGGAAGACGAAGAGGCTGAAGTAGTGGGCGACCAGGTACGCGAACGCGATCGGGATCAGCGTGTGCGCGAAGCCGGTGAGGAGCTTGTGGAAAGGCGGTGCCCCCTCTACCGTCGACATCCCCCGCACGCCGATCAGGTAGACGACGGTGACGCCGGCGAGCGTCAGCAGGATGAAGAGGGTGTCGGCGGCTCGCACGGCCAGGGTCGGTTCGAGCCCGCGATCGAGCAGCCAGCGGAGGACGGAGCCCAGCGCGCCCTTGAAGGCCCCCTCCTGGGCGCCGTCGAAGCTGGTCGTCCCGATCGAGGCGATCACCACGGCAAGCGACCCCGGGACCGTGGCCCAACTGGTCGATGCCGAGAGCGGCCGGCGGCGGCCGAGGCGGCCCTCGCGGACGCCCAGGAACCCGAGCCGGGAGAACATCCCGAAATAGACCGAGAAGATCTCGCCGCGCTCACACCACTCCTCGACCCCGAACAGCGCCATCATCGCCAGCGTGTAGACGCTGTAGGCGAGGGCGGCGACACCGGCGGCGTGGGGCGAGAGGCCGACCGAGACGCCGCCGCTGACGCCGTAGACGATCTCCAGCCAGACGAAGGCGACGAGGCCGGCCGCAGCGGGCCAACGGCCCAGTCCCTCGGGGTAGGAGATGTGCGCGAAGCGCTGGCCGGCGATCGACTCGAAGGCGCCGCCGACCGTGCGGCCTATCGCCCGCCATGGGTTGAACGGCTTGAAGACGTTGCCGAAGACGACGCTGAGGACAGGGAAGCCGAGCCAGGCGGTGACGAAGAGGAACGTGATCGCGAAATTGCGATCCGGTGCTTCGGTGCCGCGCAGGCCGGCGTAGATCGAGACGCCGAGGAGGAGGACACCGAGCAACCCGCAGAGGACCTGCGCCGGCGTGCCGAGCAGGGCTCTCGACACGCCGGTCCCGAGCGCCCGCCAGCGCTCGCTCTCGAAGCGGGGCTCGCGCCAGGCGGCCGAGAGCGCGAAGAAGGAGACGATCAGGACGATCGACGCCCCCCAGGCGAACAGCCAGGCCGGGATCGGCAGGTCCTGCCGCGCGACCAGGGCGTGGGCGAACGGGAGGGCCTGGAGCAGGGTCGTCACGGTGCCACTCAGGGGTTGACCCGCAGCTGCAGGATCTGTTCCTTGCGGCCCTCGAGCTCGGCCTCGAAGATGCCTTCGATCGTGGCCGGGAAATCGAATGTCACCGATCCGCCTGCCTCGACGTCCTTCATGATGTCGTAGCCGTGCATGTGGACCTCGTCGCTGACGTCGGATTCCACCTTGAAGCGAACCTCTTCACCCTCGTTGACGGTGATTTCGGCGATCCCGCCGACGGGTTTGCCGTCTTCGATCACGATCTTCGTCGTCGTCGGCCCGCTCGCCTTGTCGCCGCCGTCGTCCTTGAGGACGACGAGCAGGACGACGGCGACGATCACGATGCCGACGCCGATCACCACACGCATAGTCGAATTCATCAAAAGCTCCTTAGCTCGGGCGCCGGGTGGCCCGGCGCGAATGGGGCCCCGGCAATCTCGCCGCGGGCCGATTCCTGGCTACTGAGCGAGAGGCGGCGGGCGCTGAGCCAGGCCGAAGGCGATCAGCAGCCCGCCCCTGGCGGCGAAGGCCCGCGGCGCAGCGGTGCGCCGAGCGCGGTGCCGGGCCGAGGGCCTCGCCGGGCCCAGGGCGGCTATCCGCTCCGAGAGACGGACGATCGCCTCGCAGCCGGGATAGCGGCCGAGCAGCAGGGCGCCGAGCAGGAGCAGCAGCGGCAGGGCGGCGATCAGCACCTCGGTCATCGACCGGGAACGCTAGCGCGATTCGTTGGAAGGGGCCGGTGGCGGCGATTCCCTGGCCGGCCGGGCGCCGTTCCCGTGAGAGACGCTGGGGGCGTCGATCGTGGCTTCGCTGCCGAAGAGGAGGAAGGCGATGATGACCGCAATCCCGAGGACGATGCCGAGAACGATGCCGAGCGCCCGGTCGATCCGGCGACCGCCCACGGCCCGCTCGCGCGATTCCACCGCCTGCCGCTCGGGGACCTCCGCGGGCGGGGTGGCGGGAAGCGCAGCGGGCTCAGCGACCCGCGGCCGCGGCGGGCGGCTGCTCGGCCGATCGCGGTACTCCCTTTCTCCGGGGTAGTAGCCGCGCAAGTGCTCCTAGGCGGCGCTGACGCCGTCGAGCAGTCGCCAGTTGGCTTTGAACACCGACTCGGCAGCAGCGACGAGGACGTCCGGGTCGGCGTCGGCGAGGTGGGCTTCGATCAGCGAGCGGCCCTCGGCTGCGTGACCGACGTCGGCCTCCTCGTGGACGCGGAAGTACTCGTTGCCGGGCCCGTCGCCGATCTCATAGTGGGCCGCGAGCCCCTCGCGCTTGGTCTTCGAGATCGCCGGCTGTCCGCTCTCGATCGCGTAGAGGCGGACGAGCTGGGAGATGCGGTCGTCCTTCGCCGTCCAGGCGTCGACGCACTCCTTCGTCTCGGAGTTGGGAGCCGCCGCAACCTCGCCGCCGACCGCCTCGACGAACCCGTCCCAGAGGGCGATGTGGACGGCCTCCTCCTCGGCGTGACGGCGCAGCTCGGAGCGCTCGGCGTCGGGGGCCGAATCGGCGACGTCGGCGCTGAGGCGAGCGAGCGCGGCGGTCGCGTGGCGGTACTGGCCCGAGTACGCAGCCAACTCCTCGCGGCTCAGCTCACCGGCGGACCAGCGCTGGTAGAAGGGGTGCTCGAGCACGTTCCATCGGTCGCGGGCCTGCTCGATCCTCTGCCAGACGTCGTTGCTCACTGAGTCCTCCTTGGGGGTCCGTCTCAACTGGTCGGCCCCAGGATAACGTCCGGCGCGTGCGCCCAGAAAGGGAGAACATCGCCGCCCCCGATCTGCCCGCGGAAATCCCCTGGATCGGCGAGGAGCCGAAGTCGATGCCGGTGCTCACCGCCGGCGGCCCGGCACTCGTTCATTTCATCGATTTCGCCCAGCTCAACAGCGTGCGGACGCTCCCCTACGTCATTGAGTGGGATCGCCGCTACCGCGACGCGGGGCTGCGGACGATCGGCGTCCAGGCCCCCCGCTTTCCCTTCGGCGCCGAGGCCGCCGCGGTCACCGCCGGCCTCGAGCGGCTCGGAGTCGGGTTCCCGGTCGCGATCGACTCCGAGCGCGCCCTCTGGCACGCCTACGGCTGCGAGGGTTGGCCCAGCCTCTTTCTCTGGAGCCTCGGCGGGGCGCTGAGCTGGTTCCACTTCGGCGAGGGCGAATACCTCGGCACCGAGGAGGCGATCCAGGCGGAGCTGCGCGAGCAGGATGCACTGCGCCAGGACCTGCCGGCGCCGCTGGAGCCCCGGCGCGCGACCGACGCGCCGGGGGCGCGGGTGATGGCACCGGCCCCGGAGCTCTTCCCCGGCGGCTCCTGGGAGCGACCCTGGACGGCCGGCGAGGACGGCGAGGAGCTCGTCGTCTCCTACGAGGCCGGCTCGGCCCACGCGACGCTCGAGGGCGCCGGCGAGCTGGCGATCGAGCTCGACGGCGCCAGGCTCGATCCGCTCGCCGTCGACGGCGCCGCCCTCTACGACCTCGCCGCGCACCCGCGGCACGAGGGCCACGAGCTCGTCCTCCGCCCGACCCCCGGCCTGCGCATCTGGTCGGTGAGCTTTGCCGCCGGGATTCCATAGCCTGGGGACGTGCACCGAACCACGATCGAGGAGGAGCGATGATCTCCAAGCTGGACTTCGTAGGAATCCCGTCGACCGACGCCGAGCGCTCGCGCGCCTTCTACGTCGAGACGCTCGGCCTGAGGCCGGACGAGGGGGCCCGCTTCGAGTTCTGGGTCGGCGACACCTGTTTCGGGATCTGGGAGCCGAGCAAAATGGGCATGGAGTTCGCGCCGCAGAAGAACGCGGCCCCCGCGCTTCACGTCGACGACGTGGCCGCCGCCCGGGCCGAGCTGGAGGGCAAGGGGGTTGAGTTCGCAGGCGACACGCTCGACACCGGCGTCTGCCACATCGCCCTCTTCGCCGACCCCGACGGCAACGACCTGATGCTGCACCACCGCTACGCCGAGTAGGCGGAGGCAGCTCGACCGGCTAGCGGGCCAGGACTCGGAATTCTGCGCGGCGCGCACCACCGTGGCGCCCGTCTTCGGAGCCGATTGACCTGACGAATCGGTACCTGCCCGGTCGCTGGTCGCGGGGGATCTTCAAGCGCATGCACCACCCCGACCCACCCCCGCCCATCACCAGGCCCACCGCAGGCACGGCGCCGGAGGGGCTTAGGTGGTCGGGAACCCAGCCGCCCGGCGCGAGTCGCTGGACATTGAACCCGAGCCCGAAAGAGGCCGATTGCGTCCCCGCGTTCTCGACCCGTGCATAGGCGGTCTGCCCCTGTAGGTAGGCGTCGCGATTCGTCGCGAGGCGAACGTGGAAGGAGGGCTCGACGACCCGGAGGTATTCCGAGTAGCTGCCGAGGATCTCACCCGTCCCGTGATCTCTGAACTCCAGGTCGTAGCGATACAGGGCCGGGCCGGGCGGCGTATCGAGCCAAAAGCCGAGCTCGTCGATTCGGCTGACGACGCCCAGATACTGGCTTTCAGAGTCGACGCCGCGCAGCGCCCGGCCCCGCCGATCGACCTCGGAGAGGGTCGCCGTCACGTCCCACTGGAGATCGACCCGGGGGCGTCTTCCATAGGTTTCGTCGAAGAAGGCGTAGCCGAATCCGCCCCGGCCGACTATCACCCGGCTTCTCGCCGATTGATAGAGGAAGAGATTGCGCGGGCCGAACGGCAGCTGTCCGGAAACGGGTGGACGATGGACCGGGGGCATCAAATCGAGAGCCCGGCCATAGTCGTGAATCGACGCCCCGGCGCAGAAGGACTTGCCATATGTGTGCATCTCAACCGCGGCCACGGGCTTCGGCGAGACCAGGGCCAGCGCCGACATGACAGCTGCGAGCAGCCCCGCGACGCCGAAAGAGCGTCGTTCGATTGGGGCTGTTCTCACCACGCTCGCCATCTGGGTCACTACTGGCGAACCGGGCTTTCGTCACAGGGCGTCGCGCCCGGCGGCTCCTATCCGCGGGCCGCGATCTCCTCGCGGATTTCCTTGGGCAGCATGAAGCGCACGTCCTCGTGGACGGTGCGCAGCTCCGAGACGTCCTCGGCACCGCGCTCGCGGAACAGCGCGACCAGCGCCTCGACCAGCTCCTCGGGGGCGCTGGCGCCGGAGGTGATGCCGACCGTCTCGACGCCCTCAAGCCACTCCTCGCGGACCTGCGACTGGTTGTCGATCAGATGCGAGGCGGCGCCGTGTTCGCGCGCCACCTCGACCAGGCGGTTGGAGTTGGAGGAGTTGGTCGAGCCGATCACGAGGACCAGCTCGCACTCGCGGGCAAGTTGCTTGACGGCGATCTGGCGGTTGGTCGTCGCGTAACAGATGTCGTCGGACTTGGAGCTGACGATCGCCGGGAACTTGGCCCGCAGGGCGGCGATGATCTCCGCCGTCTCCTCGACCGAGAGCGTCGTCTGGGTGATGAAGGCGACCCGCTCGGGGTCCGGGACCTCGAGGCCGTCGACCTCCCCGACCGTCTGCACGAGGACGATGCTCTCGGGCGCCTCCCCCATCGTGCCTTCGACCTCCTCGTGGCCCTCGTGGCCGATCATCACGATCGTGTAGCCGTCGGCGGCGAAGCGCCGCGCCGAGACGTGGACCTTGGTGACCAGGGGGCAGGTGGCGTCGATCGTGCGCAGCTCGCGGGCGGCGGAGTTCTCGTGCACCGCCGGGGCGACGCCGTGGGCCGAGAAGACGACCATCTCGCCCTCCGGGACCTCGGTCTCCTGATCGACGAAGATCGCGCCGCGCTCGGCGAGCTCCTCGACGACGTGTTTGTTGTGGACGATCTCCTTGCGCACGTAGACGGGCGCCCCGTAGAGGTCGAGGGCACGCTCCACCGTCTGCACGGCGCGGTCGACGCCGGCGCAGTATCCACGCGGCGCGGCAAGCAGAACCCGCTTCGGAGCCGTGGTCGCGATTGACGACATTCACAGCAGGGTAGCGATGGCAGTTAGCCTTGCAGCATGCCGACGACCGGAAACCATCTCGATCGCCTGACGGCCGTCGATGCCTCGTTCCTGAGCAACGAGACCTCCTCGAGCCATATGCACGTCGGGGCGATCCTGATATTCGAGGGGCCGCCGCCGCTCTACGTCGACTTCGTCGAGCACGTCCGCGGCCGCCTCGACCAGGTGCCGCGCTTCCGCCAGCGCATCGTCGTGCCGCCGCTGGAGGCGGGCCGGCCGCTCTGGGCGGACGACGTCAACTTCAACCTGACCTACCACATCCGTCACACCGGCCTGCCGGAACCGGGCAGCGAGGAGGAGCTCAAACAGCTGGCCGCACGCGTCTTCTCGCAGCAGCTCGACCGCTCCAAGCCGCTCTGGGAGCTGTGGCTGGTCCAGGGCCTCGAGCGTGACCGCTTCGCGATCCTGACCAAGACGCACCACGCGATGGTCGACGGCGTCTCCGGAGTCGACATCGGGACCGTGCTCTTCGACCTCGAGCCGGTGCCGAAGCCGGCCGAGCACGTCGACGACTGGAAGCCGGCCCCGGAGCCGAAGACCTCGGCCCTCGTCACCCGCGCCGCGCACGACATCGCCTCGGCGCCGATCAAGCTCGCCGAGCGGGCGATCGAGGCCGTGCGCAGCCCGGAGACGACGGCGCGCCGGATCGCCGAGGGCCTCGAGGGAGTCGGCGAGGTGGTCGGCGCCTTCGCCGACCCGGCCCCCGACGTCCCTCTCAACCAGGAGATCGGTCCCTACCGGCGCTTCGTCTGGGCGCGCTCGGAGCTGGCCACCTTCAAGCGGATCAAGGACAGCCTCGGCGGGACGGTCAACGACGTCGTGCTCGCGGTCGTCACCGGCGCTCTGCGCGAGTGGCTGCACGGGCGCGGCATCCGCACCGAGGGGCTCGAGCTGCGCGCCCTGGTCCCGGTCTCGATCCGGGCCGAGGACGAGCGCGGCAACCTCGGCAACAAGATCGCCGTGATGCGGGGGCCGCTGCCCGTCTACGTCGAGGACCCGGTGCGCCGGCTGCGGATCGTCAGCGAGGAGATGGAGGGGCTGAAGCGCTCCAAGCAGGCGCTCGGCGCCGAAGTCATTTCCCGTTTCAACGACTTCGCGCCGCCGACGCTGCTCGCCCAGGCCTCGCGGGTCAACTTCTCGACCCGCCTCTTCAACCTGATCGTCACCAATGTCCCCGGGCCCCAGCTTCCGCTCTACGTCCTCGGGCGCGAGATGGAAGAGATCTTCCCGGTCGCCTTCCTGCCCCAGAACCACGTCCTCGCGGTGGCGATCATGAGCTACAACGGCCGCATCGGCTTCGGCCTGCTCGCCGACTACGACTCGGTCGAGGACGCGGATTCGATCGCCGACGGCATCGCCGCCTCCCTGGCCGAGCTCGAGGAGGCCGCCTCGGCGGCCGCTCCGGCCTGAACCGTCGATTCGGCCCGCCCGAGGGGTCCAAATGCCGGTTCGGCCCCGCCACTAGGCTTTCAATGTGATCTTTCTCGTTCTGCTCTTCATCGTCGTCCCGATCCTCGAGCTCTGGGTGATCATCGAAGTCGGCGGCCTGATCGGCATCGTCCCGACGCTGGCGCTGCTGCTCGCCGACTCGCTGCTCGGGGCGCTGCTCCTTCGCCACCAGGGCCGGGGCGCCTGGGAGCGCTTCAACAAAGCAATCGCCGAGCGCCGCTTCCCGGGCAGGGAGGTCGCCGACGGGCTGCTGATCACGATCGGCGCCACGTTGCTTCTGACGCCGGGCTTCATCACCGACTTCTTCGGCATCCTCCTCCTTCTGCCGCCGACCAGGGCGATCGTCCGGCGCCTGCTCAGGGGTGTCGTCGGCAGGCGCTTCATCCTCATGGGCGGGCCGGCGGGGGCCGCGTACGGCGCCGCGAGCGCCGGCAGCCGCGCCTACGACTACGCCCGCGGACCGGGCGGGCCCGGAGCCGGCGGCGGCGCGAACGGGTCGCGCAGCGACTACGACTACGAGGGGACGGCCGAGGAGATCGACGAGGACGACCCCCAACTGCCGCGCTGAGCATGATCGTCGCCTCGATCTTCAGCGAATTCTGGGACAACCTCGCCGACCATCACGAGCAGGGAGTCTTCCTCGTCCTCGTCGGCCTGATCGGATCGTTCGGGTTCATCCGGATGAGCACGCGGATCATCCGCAGCGAAAGCATCTCCTGGTGGCCGGGGAACATCGAAAGCGACAGCGGCGTCCACGTCCATCACCTGGTCTTCGGGATCGTCACGATGATGGTCGCCGGCACCCTCGCCTTCGTCGCCGACGGCCGCACGCCGTTCATGGAAATCTGCGCTCTGGGCTTCGGCATCGGGGTCGGGCTGACGATCGACGAGTTCGCGCTCTGGGTCCATCTCGAGGACGTCTACTGGGCGCGCGAGGGACGCAGCTCGATCGACGCGATGGTGATCGCCGCCTCGCTGATGCTGCTGATCCTGCTCGGCGTCAACCCGGTCGCGATCGATACGGGCTCGCCGTCGCTGGTCGTCGCCAGCATCCTCTCGACCCTCTTCCTCTTCGCGATGGTCGCGATCTGCTTCCTCAAGGGGCGCATCCTCCACGCGACGGTCGGGTTCTTCGTCTTCCCGATCGCGATCTACGGCGCCTGCCGGATCGGCAAGCCCAACTCTTCATGGGCGGGGCGCCGCTACGGCGAGCGGCGGCCGAAGAAGCAGGCGAAGGCCGAGGCCCGCTTCCAGCCAGACCGCCGAACCGAGCGCTTCAAGGAAGCCTTCCGCGACATCGTCGGCGGCAAGCCGAGCGAGGGGCTGGCGAAAATGGGCGACGAGGCCGTAGCCGCGACGCGCGACATGGCCGAAGCCGCCGACCCGCGCCAGCACAGCGGGCGGGATAGGGGTGGGGCGGGTGTCCGTCGTGTGGTGGCGATTTGGCGGCGTGCGTTCGACAGCGACGCTGGTGTTGCGTGTGGCTAGGTTTTCTGGTTGTGGTGCTTCGGGCCTCGCCGCTCGTGGGGTGTGTTGCTGTGACGTGAGAGGGGGGTTCGCGAGCGGCTGGTAGTCGCGGCACGGCTCGCCCCGCAGCCCCGGGCAGGGCGGCAGCCCGGTCGGGACCTCCACGCCCGGCACGACGGGGAGCGGCAGCCTCGAGCGCATGCTCTTCGACGTAGGCGATCGCCACCTTCGGCGTGCTTTTCGGGCTGCGGCTTGCGCGAACGCCCAGATCGGCTGGTTGCCGTTCGGGGCGGCGATCGTCACCCGGATCCGCGAGCCGGCGCGGTAGGCGTGGCCCTCGTAGTAGAGCGGGATCGTGACCGGGACGAAGCGGTTGCGGGCAGCGGCGAGACGTCGCGCTTGCCGCAGGCTGAGGACGGGCTCCAGAGGCGTGCTCTTGCGCGGGTCGAGCTTGCGCTCGTCGCCGCGCAGCCAGCCGTTCTGCACGAAGGTCTCCTTGCCGTCGGGCCTGACCTCGCTGACCGTGGCCTGCAGGTCGACGTTTGGGCGCGAGGAGCGGACCCAGGCGTGGACGGCGCCGGCACCGATGACGGTCGTGTCCGCGGTCAGCGGCGCGCTCAGATAGGAGACGGCGTTGCCCGGCGGGCTCTGCTCCCATGGTAGGGCGGGCGTGGCGGTCCAGAGACCTCCGTCGCCCGCGGCGGTGTCGCCGCGTGAAGTCGGTGGGCGGCAGGGCGTGCGGCATCCCAGTTGAAGGCGTCGGCCTGCGGCCTGTCGGCCGGCTGGCCGGCGCGAGCTCGCCTCGGGCGCGAGGTACCAGGACTGCGGCCTTGGTGCCGGGGATCGGGAACTCGTCGAAGGACTGCTCGAAGCCTGGGTAGGGCAGGCCGGCCGAGAGGCCGCCGGCGCCGTTGTCGAAGAGGACGCGGATCGGCTTCAGCGCCTTCGAAGGCCGCCAGCGCCGCCGTCGTAGGTGGGCTGGAGCTGGATCGGGATCGGGCGGCATCGTCACCCCGGGATCCCCATCGCCTCTTCGTAGATCACGGGTGCGGCGGCCTGGACCGCCGCCGAGTCGTGATCGGCGCCTGCTTCGCGACGTAGAGCTCGAGGAAGTCGGACCAGCGGTTGAAGGTCGCCGGGTCGAGCGAGTCGACGTGGGTGCCGTTGGTGAAGGTGAACCACTTGCGCTCGCGTGCCGGTGAAGTGCTCGGCCAGGTTCGGGCAGTGCCGCCGGTCTGCTCGTCGGTCCACTGGCAGGCCATGTAGATCGGCACGTCGATCTTGTTGACGAAGGTGATCGGCGAGAGCGGGTCGGCGACCTTCGGCCTGTAGTGGTTGTTGTCTTCGATCTTCTTGAGCAGGTTGACGGCTTCGCGGGTGAAGGGCCTGGTTGGCCGCGCAGGTCTGGTCGCCTTCCTGGATGTGCTTGTAGGCCCAGGGCTGGCCGCTGGTGGGCGACGCGCGGCTCGGCGTCGTGGACCCGCTCCTTCGCCCAGGCGAGGGCGAACCCGGTGTTGAGGATGCCACCGGGGTAGAGGGTCGTCTGGGTGGCGTCGATCACCGAGAGCGGCGAGATCGCGGCGAGGTTCGGCGGGCTCGGTGGCGGCCGTGAAGAGCTGGCTGATCCCGCCGTAGGAGATGCCCATCATCCCGACCTTCGTGGTGCAGCACCCAGGGCTGGCGCGCGATCGTCTCGACGACGTCGTAGCCGTCGAGGCTCTGCAGCGGCTCGAAGAAGTCGAAGGCGCCGCCCGAGCAGCCGGTGCCGCGCATGTTGACGTCGACGACGGTGAAGCCCATCAGGTTGGCGAGGATCGAGATGCCGCTCTGCGGGCCGGCGGGGTCGGCGTAGCCGTAGCCGGAGTACTCGATCAGGGTCGGCGTGGGGCCCGGCGGGCAGCGGCGGCAGCTCGACGCCCGGGCAGGACGTTGGTGACGTCCGAGGGCGGATGGACGTCGATCGCCAGCTTGGTGCCGTCGCGCGTCGTCAGGTACCCGTAGCCGCTCGCTCGGGATCGTCTGGTTGTAGATGCTCGGTGCTGGGCGGCGCCGAGGCGCGTCGAGAGCACCTTCAGCGGCTCGGACTTCGCTCGCCGCCGGCAGGCTGACGCGATAGCCGCCGCCCGGGCTTGACGTCGCGAAAGCAGGACGCCGCCGAGCTCGTCGGCGTTCTTGCGTGGCGACCTCCTGGCCGCTGTCCGTCGAGCAGCGTCATCGCGGCGCCCGGGGTGCAGGCCGGTCGCGTAGACCTGCTCGACGCTGCCGTGCGCTCGAAGGGGCCCCCACGCCCGCCCGCAGAGCCGCCGAGCCTCGCCCGCCGCCTGCCGTGGAGCCTCGAGATTCTACCTCCGAGTGTTTGTATCACTCAGTATCGGTAGTCAGCGGCAGCGCACGTTCGACTCTCACCGCGGTTCCGTGCGTCGCCAGCGGGAGCCTCGGGCTTCCGGCGACCGGTCACGGACTCCCCTCCCGTTGAGCGATTGGAGACCAGGAGCGATTGGAGCCGAGATGCGCGGGATTGCGACGCTTGCGGAGTTGGATCCGACACTCGCATCCCTATTCGGGACTTGAACGCTATCGCGAACCTAGCGTTGAGCGAACCTAGGGTCTTTATTTGAGCATATACCGTCCTACCATGTTCCAGATTCTAGGGTTCGAGCCCTGCTACCTCCGCGACTCCAGCCCTAGGCCTTCTCCGACCCGTGTCATGCTCTGGCACGAAGGCCCGTGGCGCAGCGCCCAGAGCAACCGATGGTCCTCCCATGCGCAGTCGCCGTCACAAGTGTCGAGGCATCAACGCGATGAGGACATCCCGCCCGTCTAAGCGGCGAGACTAGCCTGGACAGACGACGCCAAAGTAGATCAGAGGCTGACGCGGCATCGTCGCGGCTCGACGAGATCCACCAACGCTCCCAAATCCGTCGCCAGACGTCTACCCAGCACGGCTGGCTCACTCCACGAGCGCGGCGGCCACCGCGCGGCGAGACGAGTAACCGAACCACCAGACGGGACCGAATCAGTCGACCGGCCAGCAAGGCAGCGGCACGCCGCAGCGATGGAGGACTTACGAGCGGACCGCCGGGACGAGCGGGCCACCGCCGACACCCTGCTGCGGTCCACTCCAGATCCACCCATCCAAGACGGGAACGGCCGGATGTCTCGCCCTCGACCTCTCTCCTCCTATACCACGCGGGATATGAAGTCGGTCGCTACGTCAGCTGGGAGAAGGTGACAACGACTCTCGTGAGAGCTACACGAGGCACGGCCGCCCACGGTCGATGGCACGAGGGCACCCATGATCTCAACCATGGCTCGAGTATTCTCGGCGTCCTCATGTCTCCTACCGCGATTCGAGGCCCGACTGGAGACCGTAGCGACCAAGGGGAGCAAAGCTGAGGCCGTGCGGCGCTTCGTTCGAACCAATGTCAGCGACACCTTCAGCATCTCCGATATCGGAACGTGGTCCCGAACGTGAGCGACGTCTATATCGGCCAGATTCTGCGGCAACTGCGCGACGACGACGTCATCGAGCTCCAAGGATCTGGTCAGGGAGCTCGTTGGCGAAGGCTCAGAACAGACTTCTGAGCATTTTGGCTGCGGCGGTTCACACTGGACCAGCCCAGGAGTCGCCGTATCGCGATATTGCAAGCCCACCGATGGTGACTCGTGGGGATGGAATGGGGGTCGAAATAGACCCTATGCACCCCCATGACCCCCGAATCCGTGCCTAGAAGCCGAGAGCGAACTTGGCGTCGTCGGTCATCATCTCCGGCGACCAGGGCGGGTCGAAGATCATCTTCGGATGGACGGCCGAGACGCCGGCGAGGTCGCCGACGAACTCCTTCATCTGCTCGGAGACCTGGGGGCCGATCGGGCAGGCGGGCGTGGTCAGGGTGAAGGTGACGTAGACGTCCTCCTGCTCGATCGCGACGTCGTAGACGAGGCCGAGGGAGACGAAATCGAGCCCGAGCTCGGGGTCGATCACCTCCTCGAGCGCCTCGTAGACCTCCTCCTCGGTGAGGCCTTCGGAATCGGCCGCCTCGACGGGCGCCGGATCGGCGGGGGTGATGGGTGCCTGCTCGTCTGCCATGGCCCCAATGGTAGAGGGGTCCGCGGCCGGGCTCAGCGCGGCTCGCCGGGCGGGCCGGCGGCGGGCCGGGCGAGCTCGAGCTGCCACCAGCCGACGTCGCGCCATGCGCCCGCCTTCCAGCCGATCCCGCGGTAGACGCCGACCGGCTCGAACCCGAAGCTCTCGTGGAGCGCGACGCTCGCCTCGTTGGGCAGCGTGATGCCGGCGCAGGCGACCCGGAAGCGGCGCTCGCGCAGCTCCTCGAGGAGCGCCGAGTAGAGCCGTGTGCCGTGGCCCTCGCCGTGGTGCCCGCCGGCGACGTAGACCGAGACGTCGGCCGCCCAGCGGTAGGCGGGGCGGGAGCGATGCCGGCAGGCGTAGGCGAAGCCGACGACCTCGCCAGCCTGCTCGGCGACGAGCCAGGCATGGGTCGAGCCGAGCCCGCTCGATCCGCGCCGCCATCTCCTCGGGGTCGGGAGCCGCCTCCTCGAAGGACGTCGGGGAGCCCTCGACGTGGGGCGCGTAGATCGCCGCGCAGGCCGCCGCATCGAGGCGAGGATCGGCGCTGCGGACCATTGCGCCAAATATAGTCGCGGCCGATGAATGAGGAACCGGCGGCCCTGCGCCGCTCGATCGGCATCGTCTTCGCCGACGGCGGCCTGCTCGCGCTGAGCGCGGTGCGGCCGGCCGGCTCCGGCGACCACGGGGCCGAGCAGGTCGCGACGATCCTCTGCGACCCCGACGGCGCCCCGGTCGAGATCTCCGAGACCCTGCTCTCCACCGAGTACGGCCCGGACGGCGTCCAGCGGCGGGCGACGCTCGAGCTCTGGCCCGACGAGGGCGGCCCGCCGCTGCGCGGCGCCGGCACCCTGATCAGCTCGAGCGCCGTGCACCGCCCCGGGCTCGATACCGACGTCGCCTTCTTCCGCTGGTCGCTCGAAGGGCGCGAGGGGCTCGGCCACTACGAGATCGTGCGCGCCGGTGAGTGAGGGCGGCGCGCATCGAGGTCGTCGTCTCCGACTTCGGCGGCGTGCTCACCAGCCCCCTGGTCGAGTCGTTCATGGCCTTCCAGGATCAGACCGGGATCACCACCGAAGCGCTCGGCAAGGCGATGGCGGCGACGGCCGAGGCCAACGGCGAGAACCCGCTGTTCGAGATGGAGCGGGGTGAGATAACCGAGGTCGCCTTCCTCGAGCAGCTGACCGCGGCGCTCGAGCCGCTGCTCGGACACGTGCCGGAGATGCACCGCTTCAAAGAGATCTACTTCGAGGCGCTGCAGCCCAACCCGCCGATGATCGACCTGATGCGGGAGCTGAAGGAGGCCGGGCTACCGGATGGCGATGCTGACCAACAACGTCCGGGAGTGGGAGCCGCTGTGGCGCCCGATGCTGCCCGTGGACGAGATCTTCGAGACGGTTGTCGACTCCGGCTTCGTCGGCTGCCGCAAGCCGGAATCGCGGATCTACGCGCTGACCCTCGAGCGAATCGCGGCCCCCGCCGAGTCCTGCCTCTTCGTCGACGACGTCGAGGTCAACATCGAGGGCGCCCGCAAGGCGGGCATGAACGCCGTCCACTTCCGCGACAACGAGCAGGCGATCGCCGAGATCCGCGCCGCGCTCGGCGGGGCGCCCCTGCGGCTAGTTGTCCGAGCCGCCGCGATCCCAGACATAGAGCTCGACGGCCTCGACCGCGAGCTCCATCAGGCGCGGCGGCGAGAGCAGCCCGAGGACGAGCTCGAGCGCGTCTTCCTCGGTGACGCCGGCGTCGACCGCCTCCTCGCCGCGGAAGCCGGCGGCGAGCTTCAGCGCCTCGCGCCGGTTCTCGCCGAGCGAGGGGAAGGCACCCATCAGGAAGTCGCGGTTGGGGACGGGCTGGCCGACCTCGAGCGAGCCGTGCCAGGCGGCGAGCATCGAGAGGTCGTGCTCGTCGAGCTCGGAGAGCGCCTTGGCGTAGTGGACTTCGAGCTCGGAGTCGGGGATCTCGTCCACCCAGGCGCGCACCGCCTCGCCGAGCAGCTGGCGCCGGGCCTCGCGGCCGATCGAGTCGGCGATCGCGCGGATCGCATCGGCCGGGTCTACGAAGCAGAGAGCCATCGGGAATCAATTTAGAGAGGCCGGAAGACGGCAAAGCGGGGCAGCGAAGACGGAATTTGCGATCCGACGCGCCGCGGCCCTGCATAGGGTGGGAAGGGTGCCGCTGAACTTGATCCAAGGGCCCCCGAACTCCGGTCGCGCGGGCCGGGTCCGGCGCGCCCTGACGGCCGTCCTCGACGACGAACCGGTGCTGGTGGTGCCGAACGTCGACGACGTCGACCGCTTCCAGGAGGAGCTCTGCGGCGAGGGTGCCGTGCTGGGCGCCGAGGTGACCACCTTCGACGGGCTCTTCCGGGCGGTGGCAACGGCCGGCGGCACCCCGCCCGGCCCCGGCCTGACGCCGGCCCAGCGCCTCGGCGCTGTGGCGGCCGCGGTCGGCGAGCTGCGACCGGGGCTGCGCCCGCTGCGCGGCTCGGCCTCGCAGCCCGGCTTCCCGGTCGCGCTCGAGCGGCTGCTCGAGGAGCTCCAGGGCGCCGGCCTCGAGCCCGCCGCCGTGGAGGCGGAGGCGGGCACCCTCGAGGGCTCCGCCTATCTCGGCGACGTCTCCACCCTGTTCGCCGGATACGCCGCCGTCCGCGACCGCCTCGGGCTGGCCGACCGGCACGCGGTCGCAAGGGGGGCGATCGAGCTGCTCGGTGCCGGCAGCGCCGATTGGTGGCCGCGGCCGGTCTTCATCTACGGCTTCGACGACCTGACCCGCAACCAGCTCGACCTGATCAGGGCGCTCGCCGCGGTCTCGAACGTCACCGTCGCCCTCCCTCACGAGAGGGGGAACACGGTTCTCGAGGAGCGAACCGCGCCGCTGCTCGAGAGCCTCGAGGAGATCGGGGTCGCCGACACCGAGGAGCTCGAGGCCGATCCGGCGAACACCCCCGAGGCGCCGCTCCTCTTCCACCTCGAGCGCGGGTTCGGCGCCGCCGAGCCGGCGCGGATGCCGCCCGACGACAGCCTCGTCCTGCTGCGCTCGGCGGGCGAGCGCGGCGAGGCCGAGGCGATCGGGGCAGCGGTGGCGCGGCTGCTCGCCGACGGGGCCGAGCCGGAGGAGATCGCGATCGTCGTCCGCGACCCCGGCCGGCGTGGCCCGCTGCTCGCCTCCGTGCTCGAGTCCTACGGCGTCCCGGTCGCGCTCGAGGCGGAGATCTCGGCCGGGACCACGGCCGTGGGCGGCTCGCTGGTCGCGCTCCTCGACGCCTTGATCGGCAGCGGGCGCGCGGGGGATTTGCTGCGCTACCTGCGCGGCCCCTCCGGCGCCTCCCCGGGACGGGTCGACTGGTTCGAGCGCCGGGTCCGGCGCACCCGAACGGTGAGCGCCACTGCGGCGCTCGAGCTCTGGGAGGAGCAGTTCGGCGAGCTCCCCGAGGATGTGGCGCGAGTGCGCGAGGCCGCCGCCCGCCCCGCCGCCCTGGCCGCGGCGGTCGCAGAGATGGCGGCCGCGATGGGCGCCCGGGCGGGCTCCGAGCTCGAGGCGAGGGCCGCGGCGGCGATCTCCACCTCGATCGCCGAGCGGGCAGAGCTCGAGGGCCTCGCGCCCCGTCCCGACTCGCTCGCCCAGGCGCTCTCGGCGATCTTCGTCCGAATCTGGCACGGACCGGTCGGGGCGCGGGTGAGGATCGCCGACCCCCAACGCCTGCGGGCGGCGCGCTTCGACTACGTCTTCGTCGCCTCCCTCCAGGACGGCGAGTTCCCGCGCGGCGGCGCGACCGGCGCCGACCCCTTCCTCTCCGAGGCCCAGCGGAGCTCCCTGGGCCTGCCGCCGCGGCGCCAGACGGAGGCCGAGGAGCGCTACCTGTTCCACGCCTGCCTGGCGCTGCCGCGCAGGCGGCTCTTCCTCTCCCACCGCGACAGCGACGAGAACGGGGCCGCCGAGGCTCCCTCCCCGTTCCTCGACGAGGTCCGCCGCCTGCTCGAGCCGGCCCCGGGGGCCGAGGGCCCCGACCCGGTCGAGGCCCGGGTCCGCAGCCGCGACCTCGCCCGGGTCGTCCACCGGGTCGGCGACGCGCCGTCGGAGACCGAGCTGGCCCGCGCGATCGCGGTCGCCGGCGCCGACACGGCCGCCCTGCTCGGGGTTGCGGGGGTCGAGGACGAGGTGGCCGAGCGGATCGGTGCCCGGCTCGACGCGGCAGCCCGGGCCGAGGCCGCCGGCCGGGCGCCGGGGCCGCTCTCCAACCCGGCGGTTATCGCCGCTCTCAGCGAGGTGTCCGCCTACGGGGGCACGACCCTCGAGGGATTCGACGTCTGCTCCTACCGCTGGTTCGTCTCCCACGAGCTCTCCCCCCAGCTGCTCGACCCTGTGCCCGACCCGCTCCTCCAGGGAGGAATCGTGCACGAGGTCCTCGACACGCTCTACGGCGAGCGCCCCGGCGGCGACCCCCTCCCCCGGCCCGGCTCGCTCGACGCCTGGATCGGGCGCAGCCGCGAGCTGGCCGCCGCGGCCGCGGCCGCCAGGGAGATGGGCGGACAGCCGGCCGAGCGGGCGATGCTGCGCCGCATCGAAGGCTGGCTCGCCCGCTTCCTCGCCGAGGAGGCGCGACGCGAGGGCGCCGGCTTCGAGCCCTGGCTGCTCGAGGCCGGGTTCTCCGACGCCGAGGAGACCGAGCGGCCGGCGCTCGAGATCGACGGCTGGCGCCTGCACGGCGCCGTCGACCGTGTCGACAGGGCGGCGGACGGCCGCGCCCTCGTCCTCGACTACAAGCTCTCCGCCTCGGTCACCCCGCGCGAAAAGCTCGAGGAGGATGCGAAGCTGCAGCTGCAGCTCTACCTGATCGCCGTCGCCGAGCTCTGGGGCGCGGAGGCGATCGGCGGCATCTACCTTCCGCTCCGCGGCACCACCGTCCGGCGGCCCCGGGGAGCCGTGCTCGAGGAGGAGGCCGCCGACGCTGGTCGCCTCATACGGGATCTCCCGCACCGACGCGATCGGGCGCGAGGAGTACGAGGAGCTGCTCGCCGACGCCCGGCGACGGGCGGGCGAGATCGTCGCCCGGATGCGCGCCGGGCGGATCGACCGCGATCCCGGGCCGCGGCGCGGCATGCGCGGCCACGGGATCTGCCCTCGGTTCTGCGAGTTCGCGCCGATCTGCCGTCGCGACCGGGCGCCGGTCGAGCCGAGCGACGACGAGGACGAACAGGGCGAGCGATGAGCGGCCGGGTGCCCACCGAGGAGCAGCGGCGCGCGATCGAGACGACGGCCGCGGAGGCGATCGTCGAGGCCGGCGCCGGCACGGGCAAGACCGGCGTGATGGTCGACCGTTACTGCCGCCTTGTCTGCGAGCAGGGCGTCTCCCCCGATGCCGTCCTCGCCTTCACCTTCACCGACAAGGCCGCGGCGGAGCTGCGCCAGCGGATCCGAGCGGAGATCGAGCTGCGCGCGGAAGCGGGGTCCGAGCGCGCCCGTGAGCTGCTCCCCGGCCTGGGCAGCGCCTGGGTGACGACGATCCACGGCTTCTGCAACCGCCTGCTCGCGGCCCACCCGGTGGCGATCGGGATCGACCCCCGCTTCCGGGTGATCGACGCCCCGGAGGCCGAGCGGGCGGCAGGCGAGGCCTTCGACGCTGCGCTGGAGGAGTTCCTCGCCCTGGGCGAGGAGCAGCGCGAGGACACGGTCGCGGCCTTCGACGTCGGCGGGCTGCGGGGAATGGTGGTCGGCGCCCACGCCGAGCTGCGCAGCCGCGGCGCCGCCGAGCCCACCCTGCCCGAGCCCCCCGCCCCGGACCTGCCCGGGGCCCTGCGGCGCGCGGCCGATGCGGCCGAGCGCGCGGTGGAGGAGCTGAAGCCCGGCAGCGCCAACCGCGAGCTCGCCGAGCGCGCAGTCGAGTTGCTCGCGGACCCGGGGCGCCCACCGTCGCTCGACCAGCTCGCCTCACTGCGCACGGGGAGCAGGGCGAAGCCGCTCGCCGAGTACAGGGAGGCGATCGAGGCGGCGCTCTCCGCGGTCGCCGAGGCGGCCGAGGGCGGGCGCGCGTACCGCCACGTCGGCGAGCTGCTGACGCTCTTCTCGGCGCGCTTCGCGGCGGCCAAGGAACGGCGCGCCGGGATCGACTTCGAGGATCTGCAGATCCTCGCGGCGCGGCTGCTCGAGCGCACCGAGGCGGGCTCCGCGTACCGCTCGCGGTTCAGCCACCTGCTCGTCGACGAGTTCCAGGACACCAACCGCCTGCAGCTGCGGCTGATCGAAGCACTGCGCGGGCCCGCGACCCAGCTGATGGTCGTCGGCGACGAGCTGCAGTCGATCTACGGCTTCAGGCATGCCGACCTCGACGTCTTCCGCGAGCGGCGCGGCCGCGATCGAGGCGAGCCCCGGCGGGGAGGCGATCCCGCTGACCGGCAACTTCCGCTCGCGGCCGGAGGTGATCGGTGCCGTCAACGCGCTCGGCGCGAGCCTGCTCGGCGACGAGTTCCGGCCCCTGCGGGTCGGCGCCCCGCCGCGATCCGCTGAGCCCCCCGGCGAAGGGCCGGCGGTCGAGATGCTGCTCAGCACCCGCGAGGGCTGGGACGAGGACGAGATCCGGCTCGACCCCGCCACCGACGCGCGCACGCCCGCCAACCAGCTCGCCGAGGCGCGGTTCCTGGCCCTGCGCCTGCGCGAGCTGGCCGATCAGGGCGTCGATCGCGGCTCGATGGTCGTGCTGCTGCGCTCCTTCACACGGCTCGACGCCCACGAGGACTCGCTGCAGCGGGCCGGGCTGCGCCCCTATGTCGTCGGCGGCCGCGGCTACTGGTCCCAGCAGCAGGTCGCGGACGTCTGCGCCCTGCTGGCGACGATCGCCAACCCGCTCGAGGACGAAGCGCTGCTGGGCGCCCTCGCCTCGCCCGCCTGCGCACTCGCCCCCGACACGCTCTGGCTGCTTCGCGCCGCCGCCGGCAGGGGACGGCACATCTGGCCGACGATCGAGACGGCGGCCGGCCTGGCGGGGGCCGAGGGCACCGATCTCGAGCGGCTCGGGGCGATCCCCGAGGACGAGCTGTCGCTGCTGCGTGGCTTCGCCGAGACGCTGCACGGCCTGCGCCGGCGCGCAACCTCGCTCTCGCTCCCCGACCTGATCGACGCCGCCGTCACCGAGACCGGCTACGACCTCGCGGTGCTGATGCGCCCCTCCGGCGAGGCGCGCTTCGCAAACGTCCGCAAGCTGACCCGCCTGGCAGCCGACTTCGAGGCCGCCGAGGGGCGCGATCTGCGAGGGCTGCTCGACTTCCTCAGGGCGCGGGCCGACGCCGACGCGGACGCCCAGGCGGCAACCGCCGTCGAGGGCCACGACGGCGTTCGGATCATGACCATCCACAGCGCCAAGGGCCTCGAGTTCGACGTCGTCGCGATCCCCCACCTCTCGCGCGGCCTGCTGCCCTTCGCCGGGACCCCCCTGCTCACCCTCGGTCGCGAGGCCGATCGGCCCCGGGTCGGGATGCAACTGCGGCGGCTCGGCGCCCGCGGGGTCAACCTCTACTCGCAGCGCGAGCTCTTCGAGGAGGCGCAGGCTCGCGAAGCCGGCGAGGAGCTGCGCCTCTTCCACGTCGGCGCCACCCGGGCGCGCGAGCGCCTCCTGCTCAGCGGCGTCGTCAACCCGAAGCCGAGCTCGCAGCCGACACCCGGGATGGCGGTGATGGAGCGCCTCGCCGCCGCCTTCGAGATCGACCGCGAGGAGGACTCGGCGATCCCCGTCCCGCCGCCGGAGCAGCGACCGGGGCTGGACCTGGAGCTCGGGCCCTCCGAGATCGCGGTGAGGGTGAACCGGCCCTCCGCCGAGCGGGCGCGGGAGCTGACCGCCCTGCGGCGCGAGCCGGATCCGGAGGCCGAACCCGGCGAGGGCCCCGCTCCCCTGGTCGGCCGGCGCTCGGCGGGGGCGCCGAGCCGCCCGCTCTCCTACACCGCGATCGCGGCCCGGGGCGGCGCTGAGGCCGCCCCCCTCGAGAGCGACGTGGCGCTGCGCGAGGGCGTCGGCGAGGGCTCGACGGGCGGCGAGGAGGCCGCGGCCAGGGGCCGGGCGGTCCATTCGCTGCTCGAGTGGAGCCAGGCCAACGGCTGGCGCGAGCCACCCGCTGAGCTGATCGAGCGGATCTCGGCTTCGGCCGAGGTCGGCGCCGTTTCCGAGCTGCCCGCGGCAGGCCTGCTGGAGCCCTGCCGGGCCTGGCTCGGGTCGGAGCTCTTCGCCGAGCGCGTGCGGGACCAGCGCAGCCGGGCAGAGGTGCCGATCCTGGTCAGGGTCGCCGACACCGTCCTGCGCGGCAAGATCGACCTCCTCGTCGAGCGGCCGGGATCAGCGCCGCTGATCGTCGACTTCAAGACCGACAAACTCGATGGCGCCGACCCCGCCGAGCTCGCCGGCCGCTACGAGATCCAGCGGGCGATCTATGCGCTGGCGGCCGCCGAGGCCCTGGAAGCATCCGAGGTCGAGCTCGCCTACGTCTTCCTCGAGCGCCCCGACGAGCCGGTCGTCTATCGCTGGGGGGCCGGCGAGGTCGAGGCCGGCCGCCGCCGGCTCGAGGCCGCCATCGCCGAGGTCGCCTCGGCCTGATCAGCCCGTCGCCGAGGCGTCGAGCTTCTCGGCGAGCTCGTCGAGCTTCAGCTCCTTCAGACCCTCGCCGACCGCGTCGAGCTCGGCGGCGCAGTAGGTGACGAGCTCGCGGCCCTCCTTGCAGAGGTCGAGGGTCTCGCGCAGGCCGGCCTGGCCGGAGTCGAGGCGCTCGATGATCTGCTCGAGCCGCTCGACCGCCTGCTCGTAGGAGTCAAATTCCGCCCGCGTGCTCTGCTCTCGTTCGTTCGCGCTCATGGTGACCGGAAGCCTCGCTCACTCTCTTCCGCGTCCGCCGCGGACGGGTTTCGTTCGAACCGTCCCATCGGAGAACCGCAGATTAATCTCCTCGGCGGCGCGCGCGTCCTCGGCGCTCGTCAGCGGCTCGCCGCCGGGGTCCTCGGCGAGGGCGTATCCGCGCTCGAGGGTGCGCTCGGGTTCGTGGGCGCGGAGAGCGACGACCGCGCGGCGCAGCGCCTCGTGCTGGCGCTTGGCGTCGGGGCCCGCGGCGCGCGCCGGCGGCGCGCTGGAGGACGAGCGCGACCCGGCGCTGGTGACGCGCAGCCGCTCCTCGGTCCCGCGTTCGGAGGAGGCGCGGATCTCGCGCGTCTTCTGGTTGAGGGCGAGCCGCTCGCGGCGCAGGGCGCGGGCCGGGCCGCGGGCGAGGGCGACCAGGTGACGGGTGCGGACGCCGACGGCGCGCTCGCCGGCCCGGCGCAGCGCCCCGATCGCGCGCTCGAGATCGAGGCGGGCGCGCGCCGCAGTCGAGCGGCACGACAGCCTCGGGCGCGTGGGTCGGGGTCGAGCAGGCGAAGGCGGCGACGTCGTCGATCAGGGTCGAGTCGCGCTCGTGGCCGATCGCGCTGATCACCGGCACCCGCAGCATCGCCACCGTGCGGCAGAGGGTCTCGTCGCAGAAGGCCCAGAGGTCGGCGAGGCTGCCGCCGCCGCGGGTGACGAGGATCGTCTCGACCTCGGGCCGGGCGGCGAGGTCCTGGATCGCCGTCGCGATCGCCGGCGCCGCGCGCCGGTCCTGGACCGGGGCGAAGGCCCAGACGATCGTTCCCGCCCAACCGCGCCGCGCGAGCCCGGCGAGCAGGTCGCGGCGGGCGGCGCCGCCCTCGGCGGTGACGACGCCGATCGTCTTCGGCAGCGCCGGGCGCGCCAGCTGCTTCTGCAGCTCGAACAGGCCCTCCGCCTGCAGCTGCTTGCGCAGCGCCTCGAGCCTGGCCATCAGGTCGCCCTCGCCGGCGAGCCGCATGTGGGTCGCGCGGAAAGCAAAGCTCGGCGACGCCTGGCCGCCGCCCGGGTAGTAGTCGGGGCCGCCGGAGATGACGACTTCGGCGCCGTCGCGCAGGCCGCCCTCGGGCAGGCCGGCCCGCTCGAGGTCGTTGAGCCAGATCGACGCAGGGCACCGCGCCCTCCGCGTCTCGCATCTCGAAGTAGGCCTGGACCTTGCTGCGGCTGATCCCGGTCACCTCGCCGACCAGCTGCACGCGGGCGCGCCGCCGCATCTCCTCCTGCAGCTTCTTCGCGTAGCGGCCCGACGGCGAACGGGCCGGGAAGATCAGGCCCGGCGGCCTGCGGAGATATCTCCTCCTGCTCCACGTGCCGGCTACGCCGCGCTCTTCCAGCGCCGCGCCCAGGCGCGCAGCTCGGACATCGCCGGCCTCAGGTCGGCGCCCTTCTCGGTCAGCGAGTAGGTGACCCGGGTCGGCGTCCCCTCCTCGACCTGGCGCTCGACGACACCGGCGTCCTCGAGCTCGCGCAGCCGCTGAGAGAGCAGCCGGTCGGAGAGGCCCGGCACGGCCCTCGCGAGCTCGCCGAAGCGCAGCGGCCCCTCGGTCAGGGCGGAGACGATCGCGCCCGTCCAGCGCTTGCCGATCAACTCGATCGCGGCGTGAAAGTGAGGGCAGACTCCCTGGGGCTGTCCGGTGGCGGGGGCAGCGTCCACACTCCGAGCTTACTGAACGTAAGTGACGGGCTTTTCCGGCCCGGCCCCGCCTGCTTTCATTCAGCTCTTGACCGTTCTCGACTGGGGAATAATCGCCTTCACCCTCGCCCTCGGGCTCTGGGGCTACAGGCAGGGGCTGATCGTCGGGGTGCTGACCCTGGTCGGCTTCGCTGCCGGCGCCGTGATCGGCAGCCGGATGGCGCCCCTGATCCTCAGCCAGGGGAGCAAGTCGCCCTACGCGCCGCTGCTGGCCGCCCTCGGGGCCCTGATCCTCGGGGCGCTGGTCGCCGTCGCCCTCGAGAGCATGGCCCTGGGGCTGCGGGCGAAGGTGATTCGCGGCCACCGGCTCCATCTCGCCGACGGCGCCGGCGGCGCCGCCCTCGTCGCCTGCGTCGCGCTCGGGGTCGTCTGGGTGTTCGGCGCGGTCGCCGTGCACGCCCCCGGCACCGCCGAGCTGCGAGGCGACGTGCAGCGCTCTCTGATCGTCCGCAGCCTCAACGAGCTGCTGCCGCCCTCGGGCCCGGTGTTGAACGCGCTCGACCGCGTCGACCCGGCGCCCTCGATAGTCGGGCCGGCGACGCCCGTCGCGCCGCCGGACGAGCGGATCGGCCGCGATCCCGAGGTGCGGGCAGCCGGCCGCTCGGTGGTCCGCGTCCTCGGCAGCGCCTGTGGCCTCGGAGTCGAGGGCTCGGGCTGGGTCGTCGCCCCGGGCCTGGTCGTCACCGACGCCCACGTCATCGCCGGCGAGGACGACACCACGGTGACGACCCGGGGCGGCGGCTCCTTCGACGCGACCCCGGTCCACTACGACACGACCAACGACCTTGCGATCCTCAGCGTCGAGGCCCCGGTCCCGGCGTTGCCCCTCGCCGAAACCGCCTCCACCGGCCAGGGCGCCGCCGTCCTCGGCTATCCCGACAACGGGCCCTTCGTCCTCGCTGCGGCCCGCTTCGGGGAAACCAGGGACGTGGTCAGCGAGGACTCCTACGGCCGCGGGCCGATCCGGCGCTCGATCAGCTCGCTTCGCGGCTCGGTGCGCAGTGGCAATTCGGGCGGCCCGCTGGTCGACGCCGATGGCCATGTCCTGGGCACCGTGTTCGCGACAACGACGCTTGGAGACCCCGGCGGCTTCGCGATCCCCGACGACATCGTCGAGGCCGCGCTGGGACAGATCGGGCCCGAGGTCGACACGGGTCCTTGCACCGGCTGAGATTCGACGGCTACATTTCCCGGCAGTGAAAAGCCTTCCCTCTGAGGTGGAGCGGCGCCGCCGGCTCATCACCCGTGCCCTCCCCCTCGCGGTCATCGCCTCCGTCGCCTTCGTGGCAGGCGCGGTCAACGGAGCCCCCGGCTCGCCCGAAAAGGATGCCGCCGCGCGCTTCGCCGAAGCCTGGGAAGAAGGGGATTTCGGGGCGATGTACCGGGAGCTCAACCCCGCCTCAAAGCGAGCGATCTCGGTCAACGACTTCGTCCTCGCCTACCGCGAAGCGGAGGGCGTCGCGACCATGCGCTCGCTGGAAGCCGCGTCCCCGGGCGACGCCGCCGAGGTCGACGGCGCCGAGGTCGTCCCCGTCCCGGTCCTCGTCGACACGGTCGCCTTCGGGCTGATCGATGACGACCTCGAGGTCCCCTACGAGGAAGGCGGGATCGCCTGGAACCGGGGGCTCCTCTTCCCGGGCCTGCGCAGGGGCGAGCACCTCGAGAACGAGATCGAGCTGGCGCCGCGGGCGCCGATTCTGGCCGCCGACGGCACGCCGCTCGCCGCGGGCGAAGCGGACGCCCGCGAACACCCGCTGGGAAGCTCCTCGATCGACGTCACCGGCGAAATCGGGGTCGCCGAAGAAGAAGACCTCCCCGCCCTGACCCGGCAGGGTTTCTCGGCCGACACCCCGGTCGGCGTAAGCGGCCTCGAGCAGGCCTTCAACGCCCGTCTCGCCGGCAGGCCCGGTGGCTCGCTGCTGGCCGTCGCCGACCGGACCGGCTCGGCGCGGATCATCGCCAAGGGCCCTCCGAAGGCGGGAGCTCCGGTGAAGACGACGATCGACACCGGCCTCCAGGAAACGGCCGTCTCGGCCCTCGCCGGCCGCTCCGGGGGCGTCGCCGTCCTCGACGCCCGCAACGGCGACGTCAGGGCCCTGGCCGGCCAGGCCTTCTCGGCCCCGCAGCCGCCCGGCTCCACCTTCAAGATGATCACGACCACCGCCGCCCTGCAGAAGGGGATCGTCTCGCTCGACGACGAATTCGAAATCACCAACGGCGTCAACGTCGGCGGCCGCTTCATCGAAAACGCCAACGGCGAGTACTGCGGCGGGACCTTCCGGGAAGCGTTCGCCGAGTCCTGCAACGCGGACTTCGCCCCGCTCGGCCCGGAGATCGGCAACGACGAACTGGTCGGCACCGCGAAGCGCTTCGGCTTCAACGCCCCGCCGACGCTCTACGCGCCGCAGATCGCCGAACGGGTCGGCCTGCGGCAGTCGAGCATCCCCAGCGAGATCGGCGACGACCTCGACCTGGGCGTCAGCGCGATCGGTCAGGGCGAGGTCCTGGCGACGCCCCTGCAGATGGCGAGCGTCGCCCAGACGATCGCCAACGGCGGCGTCCGCGAGCCGACCTCGGTCGTCAACGAGAAGAAGCTGCGCCCCGACGCCAAGCCGGTGCGGGTGATGAAGAAGCAGGTGGCCGACGAGCTGACCGAACTGATGATCGGCGTCGTCACCGGCGGCACCGGGTTTGCCGGCGCGATCCCGCAAGCCCAGGTCGCGGGCAAGACCGGGACCGCCGAGCTCGGCCCCGAGCCGGGCCAGGAGGGCAAGGAAAACCCGGTTCAGATCAAGGACGCCTGGTTCGCCGCCTTCGCGCCCGCCGACGGCGCCAAGCTGGCAATCGGCGTGCTGCTCATCGACGCCGGTGCCGCGGGCGGGGAAGTCGCCGCCCCGATCGCCTCGCAGGTGCTCTCGGCCGGAATCTAGCCCCTAGAGGTCGAGCTCGACCTCGCCCTTTTCGCCGCCCGGGCTGTCGATGTGCAGCGTCAGCGGACGGTTCTGGGAAGCGTCGTCGGAGAGCAGGAAGAGGACCAGGGCGCCCTCGATCGGGCCCGACTGGGGGGTCGTGCTGAGCACGGGGATCTGTTCTTCGGCTTCGACTTCGCCGCCGAGCGGGAAGGCGTAGAGGCTTTCGCTGTCGAGCGACTCGAAGGGCTGGTGGTCCGCGTCCCTGATCGTGAACGAGCCCGGCAGCGGCTTCGCCTCGCCGGTTTCGTTCTGGACTTCGAGGAAGACGCCGAAATAGGTCGTTTCCGGCTTCGGCGGTGCCTGGCCGGTGAGGTAGGCCGAGTCCTCGTGGTCGTTCGGGTTCAGGTAGCGCGAGAAGACCACGTTGTATTGGAGTTCCCCGACCTCGACCGGCTCACCCTCGGCGACGTTCTTCTCGTGGCTTTCGTAGCCGCAGGCCGAAACGGTGACGGCGAGGGCCGCGAGGACGAGCGCGGCGAGCAGCAGCGGGACGAGTCGACGGGGGCTGGGCATCGGCGGGCGGAAGTTTATTGACGGAGGTGGATCAAGGGATGCCGGTCTCGTGGCGATTGCCACCGGCGAGGGCGAGCGGCGCCGGGGCGGCCTCGCCCGCCTCGAGCAGATCGCGCAGGCGGCGCAGCGCCGCCCGCCAATGCCGCTCCTGCCAGCGCGCGGTTCCGGAGGCGACCTCGAGCACGCGATCGACCGGGTTGGAGGGCTCGGTCCAGTGGGAGACGATGACCTTGGTCAGCGATCCGGGCCCCTCGAGCAGCTCCCATACGGTGGTCGCCGGGATCCTGTTGGCGCGGCCGCCGCAACCGTGCTCGACGATCCGGTGAGGGGGGTCGACCTCGTCGATCGCTGTGTCCATCCAGACAGAGCGCCGCCGCGGCCCGAGCCGGAAGCGGGCGCCGGCGCCGACCCCGGAGGACTCGATGCGGGTCAGGCGGAAGCCGGAGAGGAAGTGGTCCGTGAACGAGGGGCGCCGGGCGAGGTCGGCGACCGCCGCGAAAGCCTCCGCTCGCGGGACGTCGATTTCGATCTCTGCGCTGACCGGGCCCATCGGCCGCGCGATTCTAGTTCACCGCCTTGATTGGGGATGCGCGCTACGATGCTCACAAGAGGAAGAAGGAGCACTCATCTTTACCAATACGCGTCGCACGTCGATCAGCAGCGTCGCCACGGGAGCAACACCGGGCGCCGGGACCTTCTTCTGCATCGAGTGCGGTGCCCATCTCTCCCTCCTCGAGGAGGATGTCCTCCCGGATTGCCCGGGGTGCGGCGGAACCGCCTTCGGCCGCGACTCGATCTTCGAGTCGCGGCAGGATCATGGCGGTCAGACCATGGAGTTCGAGGCCGCCCACGACACCGCCGACCCGGATTGGCTGCGCCAGGCCCGCGCCCAACTCGATCCGGGGGCCCGTGTCGTCGTCGCGCGCGACGACGAAGGCTCGGTCGAAGTCTTCCGAATCGACGGCGGCTGGACCAGGATCGGCCGCTCGGCCGCCGCCGACATCCGCCTCGACGACCCGAGCGTCTCCCGCCGGCACGCGCTGATCGTCTCTGAAAAGCCGAAGGCTCTGCGAGTGCTCGACGACCGCAGCCTCAACGGGGTGCACCTCAACGGAGAGCTGGTCGAGTGGGCGCGGCTCGCCGACGGCGACGAGCTGGCGATCGGCCGCTATCGGCTTTTCGTCCTCGAAGCGGCGCCGCGATAGTTTCCGCCACCCCGACCCCTAGCATTCCCAGCTGATGAGCGCTGCTCCCGAACCGGTCGAGCCCGCCCTCCGCCACGGGACCCCGGAAATCTCCGAGGCCGCGGAGCTCGCGCGGGCGCGTCTGCATCAGGAAATCGAGCGGGTCCGCAACGGCGTCGAGGAGATGCTCGACGAGCAGGAGAGCAACGGGAACGGAAACGGAAACGGCTCGAACAAGGAGCTGCGCCGCGAGCTCGCCGAGCTGCGGATCGAGACTCGCAACTTCGTCAAGAAGAAGGTCCGCAAGTCGGAGAAGAAGCTGGAACGATCTGTCCGCGAGCTCGAGGCCCGCTCGGACAAGCTCGAAGAGCGCGTCGACGAAGTCGAGTCCGACCGGGAAGCGGCCGAGGTCCGGATCCACAACAGCACCGAGGAGATGCTCGACGGCCTCCTGGACGACGTGCGCTCGATCGCCGACCAGCTCTCCAGGCAGCCCGACCCGCCGCCGGCCGCCGCGCCGCCGCCGAAGCGCACGCCGCCGCCGCCGAAGCCGGCCGCCCCGCAGGCCCCCGTCGGCAGAGTCGGGCCCAGGCCGCTCGGGCAGCGCCGCAAGTAGAGCGCCCTACTCGGTCGAGATGCTCGGGTCCGCCTGGACCTTGTGGGGCACGACCATGAGGAAGCTCTCGGGTGCGTTCGCGGCCAGCTCGAGGATCCGCACGGCCTCGTCGCCCTGGTCGGTCGCCTTCAGCTCCTCGGCATAGTCGGTCAGCAGGTCGTCGACGTCGAGCAGGCCCTCGGCGTCGAGCGCCTTGAGCTCGACCTTGGCGCCCTTGCCGAGGCGCCTTTCGATCGCCTCGGCGTCGATCCCGAAGGCGTTGTGGCGAACGTAGACGCGTCCCCCCGTCATCCCCGCACACGCCCAGGGCCCGAGGTCGCCGAGGACGACGGCGCGGCCGGACGTCATGTACTCGAAGGCGAAGCCCTTGGCGTTGGCGCGATCGACGATGCAGCCGCGGCTGTCGTCGATCTCCTGCTCCGGCTCTCCGCCGAGGACGATGTCGGCACCGGACAGGCGGATGCAGAAGCGCGAGTCGGCAGAGCCCTGGACGAAGAGCCGGCCGCGCTGGGCGCCGTAGGCAAAGGACTTGCCGACCGAGCCGTTCAGGCGGCGTCCCCTCGCTCCCTTGCCCTTCAGCACAGACACCGTGCCGCCCAGCATCGCCTTGCCGACGCCGTCCTGGGCGCCGCCCTCGACCCGGATCGAGACGCCGTAGGCATTGAAGGCTCCGAGCCCCTGTCCGGCGACCGAGCCGTCGTCGAACTCGAGGCTGGCGAGAACTTCGTCGTCGCTGGACTCGGGGCCGTCGTCGAAGATCCGCGAGCGGGCGATCGCGCCCGCCAGCTCGGTGCCGAGCACCCGGTCGTTGGCGTCCGCCGGGCGCGGGAACTCGTTGCGGATCGTGCGGCCGGCGCAGATGTCGCCGGCGAGGCCGGCGAGCTGGGTCGAGGCCTCCTTCGCCTCCATCCGGATCGGGCGCGCCATCACGAGGCCCGCCTCTGCGCGGGTCTCGGCGATGTCGTCGCCGGCGACCGGCAGGTCGAGCGGCTCGAGGTCGAGGAACTCCTCCAGCGGAGTGATCAGCGGCCCCAGGTCGAGGCTGTCGGCGTGCGAGACCTGCTTGAGCAGGTCATAGCGGCCGACAAGGTCCTGGGCGCGCTCGTAGCCGAGCGAGGCGACGACCTCCTTGACCTCCTCTCCCATCGCCCCGAAGAAGCGCGCACAGCTCTCGGCGGCGACGTCGATCTCCTGAGGGGTGAACTTCTTCAGCCCGTGCTCCTGCGCCTCCTCGACGGTCTCGATCTGGGTGGCGATGCCGACGTGGCAGGTGTCGAGCTGGCAGCCGCGGCAGATCGTGCAGCCGAGGCTGACCATCGCCAGGGTGCCGAAGCCGACACGGTTGGCGCCCAGGCAGTGCAATTTGACGATGTCATGGCCGGTCCGGTAGCCGCCGTCGGCCCAGATCTCGACCCGGTTGCGGATGCCCGCCTCCATCAGCGCCCGGTGCACGGCGCGGGTGCCGATGTCCGAGGGCAGGCCGACGTGACGAAGGGCGTGCTGGCGGGCGGCGCCGGTGCCGCCCTCGAAGCCGGAGAGGGTGATGATGTCGGCGCCCGCCTTCGCTATCCCGAGCCCGATCGTGCCGATGTTCGGGACCACCGGGACCTTGACCGAGACCCGCACGTCGGGATTGACGGTCTTCAGCTCGTCGATCAGCTCGGCGAGGTCCTCGATCGAGTAGAGGTCGTGATTGTTGGAGGGCGAGATCAGGTCGGTGCCGGGCGCCGCGTTACGGGCGGCGGCGACCTTCTCCGAGACCTTCTTGCCGGGCAGGTGGCCGCCCTCGCCGGGCTTCGCGCCCTGGCCGATCTTGATCTCGGCGACGTAGGAGGAGTTGATCATCTCGGCGGAGACGCCGAAGCGCCCCGAGGCGACCTGCTGGCCGCGCCACTTGCGGTATTTCCCGTACATGTCGCGGATCTCGCCGCCCTCGCCGTTGACGCAGAGGATGTTGATCGCCTTGGCCGCCTCCGCGTAGGCGCGGAAGGCGGGCTCCGACTGCGAGCCGAAGCTCATCGAGGAGATCACGACCGGGTAGTCGTGGTGGCCGACGGAGGTGTCGACGGTCGACGGGTCGACCGGCTCCCGATCCCCCTTCAGCGCCATCACGTGGCGCATCGAGATCGGGCTCTGGCGCTCCAGGTCGCGGACCTTCTCCGAGTATTCCTCGTAGCTGCCGGAGCCATTGGCGGTGGCGATCGCCGCCTTGTAGACCTTCGGGTAGAAGCGGAAGGTCTTCGCCGGTTTCGCGTCCTCGTCGCCGGAGAGGATGCGGGCGCGGCCGTTGCTGTCCTCGTCGAGGTCGCCGAAGCCGACGCCGCCCGCCTCGGAGGCCGCGAAGGCCTCGGTCTGGAAGATCTCGGCGAGCTCGGGCTTGACCCCGATCGAGGAGAACTGGCGCGCGTAGCCGCGCACCTCGTGGATGCCGATCGTCGAGATCACTTTCTCGATCCCCTTGGTCAGGGCCGCGCAGAGATTGGAGACGTCGGTCTCGTAGTCCTCGACGCAGATCACCTCGACCATCGTGTACGGGCAGACGCCGTCGGCACCGAGCCCGAGGGCGAGCATCGTGTCGTGGACGTTGCGAACCGCCGCCGAGCGCAGGACGATGCCGCAGCGGCGGCGCAAATTCTCCTCGCCGGGCTCGATCTTGAACTGCTTCAACGCCTGGTCGACGGCCGATGTCGCGAGGTGCGGGTCGAGGTAGCGACGCTCGGCGTCGTGGACGGTGCGGTCGGTGAGGACCAGCAGCTCGGCGCCGTTGCGGACTTTTTTCACCGCCTCCTGCTTGATCCGCTCGATCGCCCCCTGGGTCGTCTCGGACTCGAGCAGGGAGATGTCGACGGCGTCGGCGCGGCCGCGGAACTCCTCCCAGAGGTCCTCGAGCAGGTAGGTCTGGTGTTCGCGCGCGATGCGCCGGTACGTCTTGTCGGAGAGCGGCGCCATCTCGTGATGACCGCCGAGGATCACCGGGAAGGCGACCTCGATCGTGCCCGTGTCCTCACCGGCCGCGTCGAGAGAGGGGCGCCTGCCGAACACCGAGCGAGTCGAGAAATGCTCCATCTCCCGCTCGCGGTCGATCGCCGGGTTGGTGACCACGGCGACCGTCTCCTTGAAGTAGTCGGCGAGGTTCTGGCGCTCCGGCGAGAGCGCCGCGAGGGGCCCGTCGTAGCCGAGCGAGCCGACCGGCTCGGCACCGTTCGAGGCCATCTGCTGGACGAGTTTGACGTCGTCGCGCTGCCAGCCGAAGCCGGCGAGGATGCGGTCGGAGACCTTGACGGGCTCCTCGGGGCCGGCGTCGGAGTAGCCCGGCACCTCGCCGCCCTCGAGCGGCCCGCCGGCGTCGAGCGCGCGGTCATAGGGGCCCGCGTCCTCGGCGCCGTTGCGGGTCAGCCAGCGCTCGCGGACGAGGCGCAGCATCTCGTCGTGGGCGTGGAGGGTCGAGCTCTTGGCGGCGCGGTCGATCGTCACCAGCGCCTTCTCGCCGGGCGCCAGCGGCTTCGGCTCGGCGGTCATCTTCGCGACCGAGACGACGCCCGGCTCGGAGCTGAAGACGAAGTCGTCCTCGGTCTCCACCTGCCACAGCGGCCGCAGGCCGAGGGCGTCGGCGGAGAACACGCACTCGTCCTCGTGGCGGGCGATCAACGCCACCGGCCCCTGCGCGAACGGGCCCATCGCCTGGTGCAGGTACATGTAGAAGCGGTGCAGCTCGGGCGGCATCGAGCGGATCTCCTCGACGATCGGCGGCACGACCATCTCCATCGCCTCTGCGAGGCTGAAGCCGGCGCGGCTGACCAGCGTGTCGACCGTGCGATTGAGGTCCTGGGAGTCCGAGGAGCCGGGCTCGATCGGCACGCCCAGCATTTTCGCCTCCTGGCGCAGCTGCTCGATCGTGTTGATCTCGCCGTTGTGGCCGAGCACCGAGAACGGCTGCACGCGTTTGAACGAGGGCCAGGTATTCGTCGAGTAGCGGTTGTGGCCGAAGGCGCCGATCGTCTCGGCGCGCTCGTCGTGCAGGTCGGGGTAGTACTCGCCGAGGACGTTGGGAGCGCCCATCACCTTGTAGACGCAGGTCGTCGCCGAGAAGGAGGGGATGTGGATGCCGAGCCGCTGCTCGAGCTCGATCAGGAGGTCGAAGAGGACCTGGTCACGGCGCGAGGCGTCGGCGACGAGGCCGGCGAGTTGCCAGAAGTGCGGCTCATCCTCGCGCGCGGTCGGGCCGAGCGCGGCGGAGTCGACGGCGCCGATCCGCTCGGCGAGGATGCGGAAGCCACCCTGGCCGAGCAGCTCGCGGGCGTCGTGCTGGATCCGGTCGAGGTCCTGGGAGCGCTCGATGAAGACGTGGGCCACGGCGAACGCATCGTCGAGGGTGAGCGAGGGATCGTGGCCGCCTGCCCGCACCTCCTCGGCCCAGATCTTGCGCGGGATGTCGACCAGCAGGCCGCAGCCGTCGCCCTCGCCGTCGACGTTGCCGGCCCGGTGGAGCATCTTCTGCAGGGCCGGGATCGCCAGCTCGATCGGCTCGTGGCTTGGCGTCGCGTCGCGTCGCACCGAGGCGTAGATCGCGCATGCGTCCTTGTCCTCGACGCTCGGTGGCGAGACAAGCGGCCGATACGGGCGCTCGGGCGAGTAGCGAAAAACGCCCTCGCCGTTTTGCTCACGGGACTGGGTGTCCGACATGCTGACCTCCCGGTTTCCACGCCTTCTTCGAGCGGGCGCGCGACGGGTTGACGAGTCGGGGGATTATAGGGTGGGCCGGCCTGGCCAGGCAACCAATCTGCATTTGGCCCCGAATAGCAGGGGTAAATGCAGGGTCTCCGCCGCTCAGCCCCAGCTCATCGGCCGGTATCCGCCGTCCGGCTCGACGCCGATCACCAGCGCCGTGACGGGTGCCTCGGAGCGGTTCAGGATCGTGCGGGTGGCCCCCGGGTCGATCGAGGCGAAGGTCCCGGCCGGGGCGGGGTGGTCCTCGCCGCCGAGGCGCATGACCGCCTCTCCCTCGAGGATCACGTAGAGCTCGACCTGGCCGCTGCCGGTCTCGTCGTGCTCGGGGATCTGCCCCCCGGGCCCGATCTCGACCAGGTTGTAGCCGAAGCAGTCGGTGCCGAGCGCCTTGCGGGCGAGCCGCCAGGTCGACTCGCCCGAGCCCTCCATCGACTCGAACTCGTCGCGGTGCTTGATCGAGTAGCCGTCCGCCATCGCAGCTGCGACCATACATCCATCGCATCCATCGTGGCGGACCTTGAGGGGGCAATCCAGCGCTATAACGAGGCGTGGAACGCCCACGACCTCGACGCGATCATGGCCATGCACGCCCCCGACATGGTCTTCGACAACCACACGGCCGGCGAGTCGGCGGTCGGCGAGGAGGCCCGTGCCCACATCGGCTCGATCTTCGAGACCTGGCCCGACATCGAGTTCTCGACTCGGCGCCTGTACGTCCGCGAGGGCCTCGTCGTACAGGAATGGACGGCGAGCGCGACCCACGCGAAGACGATGCGCCGCGGCGACCTGGTTGCCGAGCCGACCGGCAACCGCGTCACCTGGGACGGCCTCGACGTGATCCCCTTCGAGGACGGCCTCGTCAAGCGCAAGGACGTCTACTCCGACAGCGTCTCGATCCTGCGCCAGGTCGGCTTGCTCGACTGAGGCTCAGCGGCTCCAGTCGGGCGAGAAGGCGTTCTTGACCAGCACCTTTGCCCTGCCGCCCCCGTAGGGGAAGGCGGCGATGTTGTGGGCGGAGCCCGGGTCGAAGCCGCCGGAGTAGCCGAGCACGGTGGTGCCGTCCTTGGAGATCGCCGTGCCGACGAAGCCGCTCTCACCCTGGTTGCGCTTGTCGAGCGCTCGCTGGGCGCCGGTCCTCGGGTTGACGGTCACCGCGTAGCTGGTGTCCTGGCCCTCGAACTCGGCCAGCAGGCGGTTGCCGCTCGCCGACCACTCGGTCGGGAAGAGGCCCTGCAGCAGCGGGTCGACCTTGGTGTGGGTCAGCCGCTTGCTGCCCTTGCCGTTCGGGCCGATCAGGAAGAGCTCGTTCTTGGGCCCGTACCTGCGCTTCTTGGCGCCCAGCTGCTTCACGTAGACGATCTTGCCGTCGGGGCCCCAGAGCGGGTCCAGGGAGGCGCGATTCCCGGTCAGCCGCGCGGCCCTGCCGCCGTTCGTCGAGACCCGGTAGAGGTCACTGGGAACCGGATAGTGGTCGTTCGGCGCCTTGGCGTAGACGAGTTCGTCGCCTTCCGGCGAGAAGCTGAAGCCGCTGAAGTAGCCCCCCGCGAGAACCCGCTGGGCGCCGCTGGCGACGTCGATCGCGACGAGCTTGAGCTTGCCGATTTCAGGGCCGCGCAGCGCCGCGATCGTCTTCGAGTCGGGTGAGAAGGTGAGGTAGGAGGATTCGCGCAGGCCGCTCATCAACGCCCTCGGCTTGCCGCCCGACGCCGGGGCCAGCATCAATTCCTGGCCGTGGCCGGGCCCTTCGTGGAGGTAGGCGATCGATTTCCCGTCCGGAGAGACCTGCGGGTTGTTCCCCGGGCCGACCCTGTGCGCGCCCGAGCCGTTGTCGGAGGCCGAGTACACCGACGGGTTGAGCGGCGCCTTGACGTAGGCGAGCGTCGCCTGGGCGGCGGCCGGGAGGATCAGCATCGTGGCGGCGGCAAGCGCCCCGGCCCAGCTCCAGCTCCGCGGGCTCACGCGGCACCTCCCGGCATGACGCCGAGCTGGCGCAGAAGCCCGAGGTCGTCGCGAATCGCGTCGTGCTCGACGAAGCGGCCCTCCTCGTCGACCGAGAACAGGTGGCACTGCCGCCAGCTCACCTTCTTGCCGGTCGCCGGGATCCCCGACAGCTCGCCTTCGTGCGTGCCCGACATCGTCCCGACGCAGATCACGGTGTTGCCGTCGGCGGCGATCTCCTCAACCTCGAAGCGGGCGTCCGGGAAGGCGGCCCAGAGTCGCTGCATGACCAGGCGCTGCCCCTCGGCCCCGGGCGGCGTCCCCTCGACGGCATTGCGATTGACGAACTGCGGCGAGAAGGTCTCATCGTTGATCCGCGTCAGGTCGCGCTCGTTGAAGACCTCCTCGACCGCGCTGCGTACCCGTTCCATCAACTCATTTGCCATCTGCCCAGGCTAACCGGTCGGGCCGCGGCCGACCAGGGGCAGATCGCTAACCGGGGCCGACGATCGCCGCGGCGACGAGCCCGCCGCTGACAGCGAGGAAGGAGACGACCGCGAGCGAGCGATACCAGAGCCGCTTCTCGACGTCTGGGTCGAAGGCGAGGGGCAGGAAGAGGAAGGGGTTGACGGCGGTGCCGAAGGCCAGGGCGACGCCGATCGCGGTCGGCAGGTCGGAGACGGCAAGCCCGACCCCGATCAGGATCAGGCCCATCATCACGTAGTCGAGGTGCATCTGGCGGATGCGCTGCGGGGCGACGATGCCGATTCGGCGCAGGAAGTCCGGGCTCTCCTGGCGCAGGACCATCGCCCATCCCAGCAGGCCGCCGATCGCCAGCTCGATCAGGCCGATCTGAACCAACCAGGTCACAGCTCGGGGACGTCCGCGCCGTGAGGGCTGAAGGGGAGGCGGCGGACCTCGGCCCAGCCGGCACAGCGGCTCTCGAGCTGCTCGACGACCCTGCCGGCGTCCTGCCAGGTGGTCCAGACGAGGACGGTGGGGCCGGCCCCGGAGATCGTCGCCCCGAGCGCGCCCATCTCAGCGGCCGACTCGACCAGCTCCATCGAGCGCGGGTAGAGGTCGCGCCGGCGCCGCTGGTGGACACTGTCGCGGAGGCCGGCCGCCGACCAGATCGAGGTCGGCGCGTCTGCAGCCCGAGGATCAGACGAAGAGGCGGCGGCGAGGTTGGCGACGGCGTCGGCACGCGGAATCTCGATCTGGAATCGCTTCGCGGGCGAGCTCGGTCGAGACCTCCTCGGCCGGGATCGCGACGACCGCCTCGAGCCCGCTCCGGCGGGTCAAAGCGGGCCGCGACCGGCTCACCGGCCTCCTCCCCACAGACGACGAAGCCGCCGTAGATCGAGGCGGCGACGTTGTCGGGGTGGCCCTCCAGCTCGGCGGCCCTGACCAGCATCTCCCCCTTCGAAAGGCCGAGCTCGAAGAGGTGGTCCGCGGCGAAGAGGCCGGCGACGATCGCCGCCGCGCTCGAGCCGAGGCCCCGCGCGAGCGGGATCTCGCTGCGCAGCCGGAAGGCGATGCCGTCGGCCGGCCGCAGGCTCTCGAAGGCGCGGACGATCAGGTTCTCGCGCCCCGTCGGCACCGCGGCACCGCCCGGGTCGAAGGAGAAATCGCCGGCCTCCTCGACCTCGAGCTCGAGAAACAGGGAGACCGCCGCCGCCATCACGTCGTAGCCCGGGCCGAGGTTCGCCGAGGAGGCGGGGACGCGGACCAACCGGTGCCGGGTGGTCATTCGTCGAAAACCGCGCGCTCGACAGCGCTCAGCTCGTTCTCGCAGTTGACCACCGGCGGAGCCTTCGAGAGGGCGGTGTCGGGGTCCTTGAGGCCGTGGCCGGTGAGCACGCAGACGACAGACTCCGGCGGCGGCGCCTCCTCGTGCGACCGGCATCCCGTGGGCGAGCAGGCCGGCGACCGAGGCCGCCGACGCCGGCTCGCAGAAAACCCCTTCGCTGGCGGCGAGCCAGCGGTAGGCGTCGAGGATCTGCTCATCGCTGACGGCCGAGACCCTGCCGCGCGAGGCGGTGAAGGCGTCCATCGCCTCCTCCCAGCGAGCGGGATTGCCGATCCGGATCGCGGAGGCGACCGTCTCCGGCTCGGCGACCGGGGCGCCGTGCACGAGCGGCGCCGCCCCCTCGGCCTGGAAGCCATAGAGAACCGGAGCGGCCCCGACCTCCTGGAAGCCGCGCCAGTAGGCGGTGACGTTGCCGGCGTTGCCGACCGGTATCGCCAGCGCACCCGGCGGCTCGCCCAACTCCTCGACGACCTCGAAGGCAGCCGTCTTCTGCCCTTCGATCCGGTACGGGTTGACCGAGTTGACGAGCTCGATCGGGTGCCTGTCGGCGAGCTCTCGGACGATCCTCAGGGCGTCGTCGAAGTTGCCCTGCAGGGCGACGACGCGGGCGCCATGCATGAGCGCCTGGGCGAGCTTGCCGATCGCGATCTTGCCCTCGGGGACGATCACGGCGCCGCGCATTCCCGCGCGGGCGGCGTAGGCGGCGGCGCTGGCCGCGGTGTTGCCGGTCGAGGCGCAGATCACGGCCTCGGCACCGCGGCCCTTGGCTCGCGAGACGGCAACCGTCATGCCACGGTCCTTGAAGCTGCCGGTCGGATTCGAGCCCTCGAACTTGAGATACGCACGGGCGCCGATCCGCTCCGCGAGGCGCGGCGCCTCGATCAGCGGCGTCGTCCCCTCCTCGAGGCTGACGACCGGGTCCCCCGGCTCGAGCGGCAACCGGTCCCGGTACCTCTCGATCAGCGCCTGTCTCAAACGAACTCCTCCTCGATCACCCGGATCGACCGGGGCGCCGAGCGCATGTCGTCGAGGCCGGCGATCGCCGCGACCGCGGCGGCGAATTGCGACTCGAGGCACTCGTGGACGACCATCACCAGGCGCGCGTCGTCGCCGATCCCGCGCTGGACGACGCTCTTCACGGAGATCCCGTTGTCGCCGAGGACCTGGGCGATCCGCGCCAGGACGCCGGGCCGGTCGGCGACCTCGAGGTGGAGGTAGAACGACGACGTGACGTCGCGGACGACCTCCAGCCGCTCGCGCGGCACCTCGACGGGGGCATCGCCGGCGAGGATCGAGACGACGTCGCCGAGCACCGCCGAGGCGGTCTGGATGCCGCCGGCTCCGGGCCCCGACATCGTCACCTCGGTGATCGCCGGCGCCTCGACCATGACCGCGTTGAAGGGGCCGCCGACCGGCGCAAGCGGGTGGCCGCCGTAGAGGAAGCAGGGGAAGACGCTGACGCTGATCCCCGCATCGCGGCGTTCGGCAACGCCGAGCAGCTTCAGCGAAAGGCCGAGCTCCTTCGCGTAGGCGAGGTCGTCGGGCTTGATCGTCTCGATCCCCTCGTAGGCGACGTCGCCGAGGGTTATCGGGGTGTGAAAGGCGAGTCGGGCGAGGATCGCCATCTTCGCCGCGGCGTCGGCCCCGTTGACGTCGTCGGTCGGGTCCGCCTCCGCGTAACCGAGCTCCTTCGCCCGCTCCAGGACATCCTCGTAGGCGGCGCCGGTCGCCGCCATCTCGGTGAGGATGAAGTTGGTCGTCCCGTTGACGATCCCGAAGACCTTCGAGATCTCGGTGGCGCCGAAGCTCTCCTGGATCACCCGCACGATGGGGATCACCCCGGCGACGGCCGCCTCGAAGCGGATCTGGACGCCGGCCTCGCGGGCGACGCCGAAGATCTCGTCGCCGTGCTGGGCGAGCAGCTGCTTGTTGGCGGTGACGACCGGCTTGCCGGCGCGCAGGGCGGCGAGCACGTGCTCCCGGGCGGGCTCGGTGCCGCCGAGCAACTCGACGATCAGGTCGGAGGCGGCGAGGATCTGCTCGAAGTCGCCCTCGCCGCGGGTCAGCACGCCGGCGATCTCCGGCCGCCGACCGCAGGCGGCCTCGACGGCGGCGGCGCGATCGTCGACGAGCTCGGCAAAGGCGCCGCCGACCGTGCCGCGGCCGAGCAGCCCGATCCGAACCGGTTTCGAGGATCCCTCAGACATCGCGGGCGATGAGATCCTCGTAGGCCTCGCGCCGAACGACCACCCTGGCGTCGCCGTCGCGGCAGAAGGCGACCGGCGGGCGGGGCACGGCGTTGTAGTTGCTTGCCATCGAGTGGCCGTAGGCGCCGGTCGCAGGGACGACGACGATGTCGCCGACCCGTGGGTCCTCGAGGCGGGCCTCCTCGATCAGGACGTCGCCGGACTCGCAGTGCATGCCGACCAGGCGGCAGGCGGTCGAGTCGCCGATCCGATCGGCGACCTCGGCTTCGTAGACGGCGTCGTAGAGCATCGGGCGAATGTTGTCCGCCATGCCGCCGTCGACCGCCACGTAGCGCCGCCCACCGGCGTCCTTGACCGTGCCGACCGTGTAGAGCGAGAGACCTGCGTTGGCGACCAGCGAGCGCCCCGGCTCACAGAGCACCTTGACGCCGGCCGGGGCCTGCGCCAGCATCGCCTCCGCGTAGGCGGCAGGCGGCGGCGGGTCGTCTTCGCGGGTGTAGGCGGCGGCGAAGCCCCCGCCCATGTTGATCAGCGGAAACTCGCCGGCGGCGCTGAGCACCTCGGCGAGCGTGCCGTAGACGTCGAGATCGAAGATCTGGGAGCCGAGGTGGGCGTGGAGCCCGCGGACCTCGAGCCCGGCCGCGCCGCAGCGCTCGATCGCCTTCGGCAGGAGCGCCAGCGGGATGCCGAACTTCGAGTCCTCCTGGCCGGTCGCGATCTTCTCGTGGGTGTCGGGACGAATTCCCGGCGTCGCCCGCAGGAGGACGCGCTGATCGCGGCCGGCGGCGACCCGCTCGAGCCTCTCGATCTCGTCGAAGGAGTCGACGATGATGTGCCCCACCCCGGCCGCGACCGCCTGCTCGAGCTCCGCGACGGTCTTGTTGTTGCCGTGCATGTAGATCCGCTCGGCGTCGAAGCCGGCGTTCAGGGCCAGGAACAGCTCGCCGCCCGAGGCGACGTCGCAGGAGAGGCCCTCCTCGGCGAAGAGCCGCAGGGCGGCGGTGCAGGGGAACGCCTTGCTCGCGTAGACGACCTCGAAGTCGTCGGTGCGCTCGGCGAAGGCGGCGCGGATCGCCCGTGCCCGGGCGCGCATGTCGTCCTCGGCGTATACGTAGGCGGGCGTGCCCAGCTCGGCGGCGAGCTCGACGACGTCGCAGCCGCCCACCTCGAGCCGACCGCGCTCGTTGAGGCGACTGCCGATCGGATATACCGCCGACCCCGCTATCGGGTCGGCCAACGCCTGTCCACGCTCCGCCATGAGACGGGCATTGTGACGGTTGCGCCAGGTTCTCCGGCTAGTCGCCGTGGCCGAGCAAGCCGCCGACCGCTTCGCCGGTGCCCTTGACGGTTTTGTCGAGCGCGCCGCCGACTGTCGATTCGGGCCCGGCGACGCCTTTGACGACACCTTCGACGACCTGGCCGGCGCCGGTCTGACCGACGGCGCCACCGGTGACCTGGTCGACCCCCGAGACGACTTCTTCGGTCGTCTTGGTCACCGTTTCGGAGACCTTGCCGCCGCTGGGAACCGAGCTTTCGCCCGCTGCCGCCCTCGCCGCCGCCGCCGCTGCCGCCGCCACCACCCGCTCCGCCGGCGCCATTGCTGCCGCCCGACTGCGAGGGAGCGCTCGTCGTCCCGTTGCCGCCACCGTTGCCCGTCGAGGGCTTGCCGGTGCCAGGCCCGGCGTCCGCCACGGGTGTCGGGGCAATCACGTCCGCGCTCTCATCGCCTGTGCGCGTCCCGCCGCTCCGCCCGCCCCCGGGCTGCGAGCTGCCGCCGCCGGCCGCCGCGCCATGGGCCGCTGGCGCCGCCTCGCCTGCGGCCCTTGCGCCGGCCGCGGGCGCCGCCGCCCCAACCGAGGCCGGGCTGGAGTCGCCGTCGCCGACCAGGTCGGTGAAGGGCCAGTCCCTGGTCGCCTGCACCGAGACGAGCGCGACGAACATCGCCACGGCGATGGCGATCAGGACCGTTCCCGAAACTGCCCCGGCGAGGTATGTGTGGGCCTGGCGGATCATCGATCTGCTGCTGCCTGTACCCAGCCTGGCAGGGCGAACCCCAACTCTCATACCGAAAATTTGGACTTCTGCGGGCCGCCGGCGCCGCTTCGTCCGGGGCCGTGCCTAGAGGTAGCCGAGCGGGTCGGTGGGGGTGCCGTTGACGCGGACCTCGAAATGGAGATGAGGACCGAAGCAGTGGCCCGTACAGCCGGTGTAACCGATGATGTCGGCCTGCGAAACGCTCTGCCCGGAGCTGACGGCGAAGGCCGACTGGTGGGCGTAGCAGGTGGAGAGCCCGCCGCCGTGGTCGAGGCAGGTGTAGTTGCCGTAGCCGCCGCTTTCGGCTTCGCCCTGCTGGAGGATCACGCTTCCCGAGGCGGCGGCGCGGATCGGCGTGCCTTCCGGCACCGCGATGTCGATCCCCTCGTGCATCCGTCCCCAGCGCATGCCGAAAGGAGACACGACGGCACCGTCCACCGGCCAGATCAGGCCGCTGCCGTTGCCGGGCTGGATCGGGCCGGCGGGCAGCGGCGCCGAGCCGAAGCCGGCGAGCGTCGCCGCGAGTTCGCCCTGGATCGCGGAGACGTCGCCGTCCAGGTCTGCCTCGACCGAGCTGATCTTCTTCGAGCGCGTGCTCGCGCTCGGCACGCGCCGAGACGAGCTTCGACTGGTGCTGCCTGGACTGCCTGGCGGGCGCCGGCCAGCGCCTGCTCTTCGGCGGCGATCGCGTCGCGGGCCGCTTCGATTCGGTTCTTCGCCGAGCGCAGACGGGCGACCGTGTCCTTGACCTGGTCGCGCAGCTCGCGGACCCGACCGACGACCGCTTCGTCCATGCCGTGGATCCGTTCCAGATACTCGGTGCGGGTGGCGAGTTCCTCGTAGCCGTCGGAGCCGAGGATGAGCCCGAGCACATCCGGGGACCCGCTCTCGTACATGGCGACCAGCCGCTCGCGAAGCGCGAGCAGCGCCCGCCGCAGGCGTGCCTTGACGACGGCGAGGTGCTTCTTCGCGACATCGAGCTCCTCGACCGCGCTGTCGAGCTCCGCCTGCTTGGCGGCGAGCCTGCGGCGGACCGCGTCTTCCTCCGTGCGCAGGGCGGCGACCTCCGAGGTCAGCTTCTCGATCCGGTCCCCGTAGCCGGAGATCGTCGTCGTCAGCACGCCCTTGCGCTCGCGGACGTGGGAGAGCTTGGCTTCCTTGTGTTCGAGCTTCGACTGGAGGTCAGCGGCGGACGCCCCCGGACTGGTCGCGAGCAGCGCGACGAGCGCCGCCGCGGCGGCAGGGAGAGCCGCCATGGCGAGGCGATTCTTGGCAGGCATCGGCAACGAGGCTAGCCGAGGCGAGAATTCGCCCAAGCGAGTTCCGTCACGGTGCAATCCGGCTTGCGATCAGCGCTCCGGAGGGGTCCTCTCGACTTCGAGAAGCACCTCCGGCGCCTCCTCCTCCATCTGCAGGGTCGTGTGGTCGAGCTCGAAACGCTCGTGCAGCAGCAGCTCGAGGCGCTGCCGGGTGAGGTCGCGATCGGCGCCCACGGCGACGACGACGTGGGCGGCGAGGGCCCCGAAGCCGGGGGTAACCGTCCAAACGTGGAGGTCGTGGACCGAGCGCACCCCCTCCTCGGTGCAGATCGCCGCTCCCAGCGCCTCGACGTCGAGGCCCTCGGGAGCGGCCTCCATCAACACCTCGACGGGCTCCTTGATCAGCCGCCAGGACGAGGCGAGGACGAGAGCCGAGATCACCAGGCCGACGATCGGGTCGACGGCGGGGGAGCCGCCGGCGAGGACGACGGCGCCGGCGAGGACGACGCCCAGCGAGCCGATCGCGTCGGCGAAGCTGTGGCGCAGCGCGCCCTCGAGATTGAGGTCCTCGCGGCGGCCACCGGCGAGGACGACGGTCGCCGCCACGTTGCCGGCGAGGCCGAGCAGGCCGAGGACAAGGACGCCGGCGCCGTCGATCTCGGGGGGGTCGCCGAGGCGGCCGACGGCGGCGATCGCGATCCCGATCGCGACGGCGACGAGCAGCAGCCCGTTGACCAGGGCCGCGAGCACCTCCGAGCGCTGGTAGCCGAAGGTTCGGCGGGCGCCGCCGGGACGCGAGGCGAGGGCGGCGGCGAACAGCGCCAGGCCGATCGAGCCGACGTCCGAGAGCAGGTGGCCGGCGTCGGCGAGGACGGCCAGCGACCCGGTGAGGAGCCCGCCGACGACCTCGATCGCGAGCATCGCCGCGTTGATCGCCAGCGCCAGCCAGAGCCGGCGGCGGCTGTCGCTGCGCCGCGCCTCGAGGCCGTGCTCGTGAGCGTGAACGTGCACGCCCCCGAGCTTAGAAGGCCCGGGGGCGGGCGAACGGCTAGGCGGGGACGGGCTCCTTGTCGGGCTCGGCCGCCGGTGAGTCGCCCTTCATCGCCTTCTCGGCGACCTCGGCGCCGAAGGCGAGCCGCTCCGCGTATTCGCGTGCCTGCATGCGGGAGATGACCATCCGCTGAATCTCGGCCGTCCCCTCGAAGAGCTGGTAGATCTTGGCGTCGCGGAAGAACTTCTCCAGCGGCAGCTCCGGGCTCCAGGCGTCGGGGCCGACGAGGTCCATCAGCGTCGTCGTCGCCCACATCGTCACGTCGCCCGCCTTGAGCTTCGACATCGAGCCCTGGCCGCCCCTCATCGGGATGCCGTTGCGGCCCATCCAGGAGGCGCGCTGGACCAGCAGCCGAGCCGCTTCGATCTCGGTGGCGACATCGGCGAGGGTCTGCTGGATGCGCTGCGTCTGCAGCATCGGGATTCCGGCCTCCGAGCGCCCGTCCAGATATTCGAGGGTCGCCTCATAGGCAGCTTGGGCGATGCCGAGAGCCGAGGCGCCGACCAGCGGCCGGGTCATCTCGAAGGTCGCCAGCGCGTCGGCCGAGCGGGACTTCTGCCCGGAGCGCCCGCGCTCGAGCTTCTTCTCCAGCTTCTCCTCCCCGCCGAGCAGGTTCTCGACCGGAATGCGGCAGTCCTCGAGCACGATCTCGGCCGTGTGGGAGGCGCGGATCCCGAGCTTGCTCTCCTTCTTGCCCTGGCTGAGGCCGGGTGTCCCCTTGCCGACGACGAAGGAGGCCTGGCCGCGGGTGCCGAGCTCCGGGTCGACGGTTGCCACGACCACGTGGACGTCGGCGATGCCGCCGTTGGTGATGAAGACCTTGGTCCCGTTCAGGACCCACTCGTCGCCGTCGCGCTTGGCCGTCGTCTTCAGGCTCTTGACGTCGGAGCCGGCCTGCGGCTCGGTGACGGCGTAGGCGCCGAGCTTGATCTCGTCGCCGCTGCCGAAGCACTCGGGTACCCACTGCGCAATCTGCTCGGGAGTCCCGGAGGAGGCGATGCCCGCCGCGGCGAGGCCCGAGCCGGAGATCGCGAGGGCAATCCCGGCGCACCCCCAGTGGAACTCTTCGGCCGAGATCACCGACATCTGGCCGTCGGGGTCGGCCGCCGTCCGCTGGATGCCCTCGAGGCCGCCGAAGCCCTGCCTGCGAGCCTCCTTGATGACCTCCCAGGGGATGCTCTCCTCTTCGTCGTGCTTGCGAGCCGCGGGCCGGATCACCTCGCGGGCAAACTTCCTCGCCCTCTCCTTGTACTCGCTCTGCTCGTCGTTAAGTGCGAAGTCCAATTTGTCCCCTCTGCTCGCTTCCGGTCGATGACGACGGTTGATTGACCAGTCAGTCAACAAGTTTAGCCGACCAGCCAGCCAGTTCTCGGCTGTAGCTTTCCGCTGTGGCCAGAGAGAGACCGATCAATGCCCCGGATGCGCCGGGAAGGAGGCGGCCGCCCCTGGCACCGGCCCTGAAGGTGATCGGCGGCGTCGTCGTCCTCGCCGCCGTCTTCATCGCCGCCGCGATCCTCGGCAGCGGCGGCGACTCGGCGAATCGGGCCGCGCCTCAGGTCAGCGGCGCCCCGGGAGAGGCGCGGGCGACCGGGCAGTCGACGACGGAGCTCGGCTATCCCGCCTTCGCGACCAAGAACACGACCCGCGTCGGCGGCGCCGACGCGGCCGCGAACGCGGCGGGCGTGGCGCTCGCCGTCTTCCCCTCGACCGACGACGCCGATCGGCCGGCGGCGGTGACCCTCGTCGACGAAGACGAATGGGCCGGCGCGATCGCCGCGGCGGTGCTGATGGCCGAGCCGCTGCGGGCCCCGATCCTGGTCTCCGGCCGTGACGCGATGCCGGTGGAGAGCGTCGAAGCCCTGCGCGCCCTCGACCCCCGGGGCAGCAGCGCCACCCACGGCGCCGCGGCGATCGCGATCGGCGAGGCGGGGGCGCCCACGGGGCTGAAGACGAAGCGCGTCAAGGGAAGCGGGCCGGCGGCGACCGCGGCGGCGATCCTGGCCCTGCGCGACCGGCTCTTTCCCTCTCCCCCCCGGCACATCGTGATCGCGCCCGCGCAGGAGCCGGGGTTCGCGATGCCGGCCGCAGCCTGGGCGGCCCGATCCGGCGACCCGGTGCTCTACGCAGGCCGCGAGAAGCTGCCGAAGGCGACGGCCAGGGCGCTGCGCAGCCACTCGAAGGTGCCCGCGTACGTGCTCGGGCCCTCCTCGGCGATCTCCTCAGACGTCCTCCGCCAGATCGCCGCGATCAGCCCTACCGTGCACCGCGTCTCCGGCGAGGACCCCGTCGCCAACGCGATCGCACTGGCCCGCTACTCCGACGGCGACTTCGGCTGGAACATCAACGACCCGGGGCACGGCTTCGTCGTCGCCCGCAGCGACGAGCCCCTCGATGCCGCGGCTGCCGCACCGCTCTCGGCCGCCGGGACCTGGGGCCCGCTGCTCCTCACCGACGACGCCGGTACGCTTCCGGCGGCTCTGCGCGGGTACCTGCTCGACGTCAAGCCGGGCTATACGGACGACCCGACGCGGGCCTTCTACAACCATGTTTGGGTGATCGGAGACCAGGAGGCCATCGAGGTGGGACAACAGGCTGAAATAGACGGCCTCGCCGAGCTGGCGAAGATCGGAGGCGGGCAATGAGCGAGGCAGAGAACCCGGAGCTGCTGGGAAGGGCCGGCGAGGTCAGCGCCGAGGACATCCGCGCGCTGGCCGGCGCCTCCACCCCCCACTTCGCGCTCCAGGTCCGCAACCGGATCCAGCGCCTGATCGAGCCGCTGCCCGCCGGGCACCCGGCCCGCACCGAAGGCGAGCGCAAGATCGCCGCGCTCGAGGAGCTCGCCGAGCACAGCGGCGACCCCCGCGGAACGATGGGCATCGGCCATTGAAGAACGTCGCCCCGGGGGTCTGGCGACTCAAGGAGCTGCCGTCCCCGACGATCAACATCTACCTCGCGGGGGATGTGCTGATCGACGCCGGCCGGCGCTGGGACAGGCGCCGGGTCTTCGCCGAGCTCGAGGGCCACGAGATTTCGATGGTCGCCCTCACCCACGTCCACCCCGACCACCAGGGGGTGGCGAAGGACCTCTGCGAAGCGCGAGGGGTTCCGCTCGCCTGCCACGCCGACGACGTCGATGCGATGGAGGGCCGCCGGCCGATCCAGGAGGCGGCGCCGGGAAATCCAGTCAACCGCTTGATCAAGGCGATCTGGGAGGGCCCCCCGCACGAGGTCGGTCGGGTGCTCAACGAGGGTGACGAGGTCGCCGGGTTCCGGGTCGTCCACGCGCCCGGCCATGCCCGCGGCGAGGTGGTCTTCTTCCGCGAGACCGATCGGGTCGCGCTCTGCGGCGACGTGATCCGCAACATGAGCTACGCGACCGCGCTGCCGGGGATCAAGGAGCCGCCGGCGATCTTCACCTACGACCCGGCCGAGAATCGCCGCTCGATCCGCAAGCTCGCCGCGCTCGAGCCTTCGCTGATCCTGCCCGGGCACGGGCCCGCGGTCACGAACATGGACGCCTTCCGGCGCTTCGCCGCCGCCCTGCCCGACTGAACCGGCTCCGCCCTGTCGGAGGTTTTCACCGCCGATTGGGGAGGGTAGGTCCCGGGCATGAGAACTTCGAGAAGCAGACATCCCTCGCCGGCGATGGTGGTCGCGATCCTCGCTCTGATCGTCGCCCTCGCGGGCACCGCCTACGCCGCTCAGAACATCAACGGCGGAGCGATCCAGAAGCAGACGATCGGCGGCGGCAAGCTGAAGCACAACACGCTGACCGGCTACCAGATCAAGGTCAACAAGATCGGCGTGGTCCCGACCGCGAAGCGCGCCACTCACACCTACTGGGCGGTCGTCGACAACCCGGCGGGCGCCGCCAACGCGACCCTGGCTCGGGCCAGCGACGCCGGCGTGGTCGCCACCGAGGGCGGCGGCGCGGTCGCCGTCACCTTCCCCGCCAACGTCAGCGGCTGCGCCAACGTCGCCGGCCGCGACAACGCGGGGGTCACGGTTCCCTCGCCCGGATACGCCCAGACCAACATCGCCGTCGCCAACCCGAACGCGATCGAAGTCCGCACCCGCGACGCGAAAGGCGACAACGAGGACGGCGACTTCCAGCTGATCGTCGTCTGCCCTTAGAAAGACTGCCCACGACAGTGGGTATTCCCGGCTCGGCCCCCGCCTCCCCAGTCGGGGCCGGGCCGGGATCTGCCAAGCGGATAGGCTTGGCGGCGATGGCCGAGGCCGAGCACGGATTCAAGGAGGGGGACCCTGTCTGGGTGGAGGACGGGGACGGCAAGCACCACCCGGGCGTGTTCGTCGGCGACAACGAGAGCTCGGGCTGGTTCGGCGGCGGCCCCAGCGCCTACGTGGTCCATCCCGAGGCCCACAACGCCGAGGTCGTCTCGATCTTCCGCATCACCCCGCGCGAGGAGTAGATCCCGCGCTAGGAGGGGAGTCGCACCTCCCGCATCTCGACCTGCTCGCCGCGAAACGGCACCCCCTCGGCAGCGAGCCGCCGCTTCTGGCGCGTCCCCTTTGCGAGCGAGCCGTCGGCGCGCACGACCCGCCACCAGGGCAGATCCGGCTCGTCGCACTCGAAGAGGACCGCCCCGGCGTAGCGCGGTGCTCCGGGCGAGACATCACCGTAGGTGCTGACCATCCCCTCGGGAATCGCCCGAACCCGCTCCAGGACTTCGAGCTCGCGAGAGCGCGGTTGTTCCCGCATACCGGGCATAACTGCGCTCTCAGCGATCAGGACGCCGGCCCGAAGGCGTCGATGATCCGGTTCTGGAACTCGCTCAGCTCCTCGGGCGAGATGAAGTAGGTGGGCGGCGTCAGGAAGAGGCCGTCGGCACGCTCCGCCGTGGCCTCGACCCGGGCCCGCACCTTGTCCAGGGGCCCGGCGGCGCAGTAGGTGTCGACCATCTCGTCGCTGATCGCCGCCGGCACGGCGGCGAGGTCGCCGCGCCGGAAGGCGTCGCCGGCGGCGACGGCGTTGTCGGCGAACCCGTGCAGCTCCCAGAGCGGCATGTAGGTCTTGACGGTCGCGTAGAAGGAGATCGTGCGGCGGGCCATCTCGATCGCCCGCTCTTCGTCGTCGTCGATCGCGCAGCAGACCGTCGGCAGGTAGTCGAAGTCCTGGCGCTCGCGGCCCGAGCGCTCGAGGCCGGTCTCGAAGGAGTCGACGACGACCTCGTCGATCCAGCGCAGGCTCTGGATCGGGTGGCCGATCAGGCCGTCGGCGACGTCGCCGGCCATCCGGCACATCCCGCCCTGGACCCCGGCCGTGTAGATCGGCACCGACTCCCGGGCCGCCGGGTGGGGCCGGATCCAGCCCCTGATGTCGATGTCGTAGTAGGTGCCCTCGTAGCGGATCGGCTCGCCCTTGCCGGCCTGCTGCATGATCAGCCGGGTGGCCTCGATCGCCTCGCGCAGGTGCGGCGCCGGCTTGCCGTACTCGGCGTTGTGCCAGGTCTCGTTGAGGCGCTTGACGCCGGAGCCGAGCCCGAGCCGGAAGCGGCCGCCGGACATCTCGTCGATGTCGAGAGCCGAGATTGCGACGATGAACGGGCTGCGCGTGAACGCCCAGGCGATACCCGTGGCGACGTCGATCTTCTCGGTCTTTCCCGCCAGGTAGGCGGCCTGGGTGATCGAGGAGCGGAACAGCTCCGGCGCCCAGACGCACTCGACCCCGGCCGCCTCGGCGCGCTTCGTCTCCGCCTCCAGGTCGGCGACCGAGGTGCCGATCGCGGCGACCGAGATCCTCTCCAGGGCTCCCACGGCGGCTATGGCCTAGACGGCGGCGGGCTCGGCGGCGCCCGCCAGCACGGCGTCGGCAACCCGCTCGCGGTGCCACTTGGCGTCGCCGAACATCGCCGCGTTCTGTTTGCCGCGCTTGAGGAAGAAGTGGAGGTCGTGCTCCCAGGTGAAGCCGATCCCGCCGTGGACCTGGACCGCGGCGTCGGGGACCCGCCAGCCGGCGTCGGAGGAGTAGGCCTTGGCGATCGAGGCGGCCAGCGGCAGGGCCTCCGGCTCGGCATCGGCGGCCCAGGCTGCGCCGTAGACCGCCGAGCGCGAGTTCTCGGTCTCGAGCAGCATCTGGGCGCAGCGGTGGGACACCGCCTGGTAGGCGCCGATCGGGCGGTCGAACTGCTTGCGGTCTTTGGCGTACTCGACCGACATCTCCATCGTCCGCTGGGCGATCCCGGTCGACTCGGCGGCGAGCGCCACGCAGAGGCGGTGGAAGACGGGGTAGTAATCGGCGGCCTCGCCGGGCATCGTGTCCGCCGCCGCAACCTTGACGCCCTCGAATCGAACCGAGGAGAGGCGGCGGGTGGCGTCTATCGAGGGTTCGCCGACGACCGTGACGCCGTCAGCGCCCGCGTCGACAAGATGGCGGCGGCCGTCGGAGGTCGCGACGAGGAAGAAGTCCGCCGAGGCGGCGTCGGCGACGAGCACCTTTTCGCCGTCGAGGACGATGCCGTCGCCGCCGGCGGCACCCTCCATCGTGAAGCCGCCGGGCGTCGCCGGCGAGCCCGCGTCCCAGAGCGCCGGCGCGCCACGCAGGCTGCCCGCTGCCAGGGGGCGCAGGTAGCGCTCGCGCTGGTCGTCGGAGCCGCATAGGGCCAGGGCGATGCCGGCGATCGTGTCGGTGAAGAGCGGCGAGGGGGCGAGCGCGTATCCCATCTCCTCGAAGAGGACCGCCAGGTCGACGATCCCCAGTCCCTGGCCGCCCCACTCCTCGGGCAGCGCCAGGCCGGTCCAGCCGAGCTCGGCCATCTCGTCCCACTCGGCCTGGTCGAAACCCGTGTCCGAGGCGGCGAGCTCGCGGATCCGCTCCGATTTGTAGCGAGCGGCGAGGAAGCCCTTGGCCGTTGCCTTGATCGCCTGCTGCTCGTCTGTGAGGTCGAAGTACACGGCGGTCGCCTAGCGCATCCTCGGCAGGCCGAGGACCCGCTCGGCGATGATGTTCTTGAGGATGTCGGTGGTGCCGCCCTCGATCGAGTTGGCGCGCGAGCGCAGGAAGGAGTACTCCCAGGCGCCGTTCGACGGGCGCGTGCTCGGAGCCGCGGCTGAGCGGCGCGTAGGCGCCCTCGATGTCGAGCGCCAGCTCGGCGATCGTCTGGTTGATGTCAGCCCACTGCCACTTGCCGAGCGACCCCTCGGGGCCGGGGATCCCGGACTGCATGGTCTTGGTCAGGCCGCGGTAGGCGTTTAGGCGCATCGTCTCCGCCTCGATGTGGAGCTGGGCGATGCGCTGGCGAAAGACGGGGTCCTCCGCCGCGGTGCCGCCGTTGACCCGGGTCTCCGCGGCCAGCGAGTTGAGCTTCTTGAGCTGGTTGGAGACCGAGGCGATCGCGCCGAAGGCGAGCCCGGCGCGCTCGTTCATCAGCGTCGTGATCGCAACGGTCCAGCCATTGCCGACGCCGCCGACGACATTGGCGTCGGGGATCCGCGCCTCCTCGATGAAGATCTCGTTGAACTCGCCCTCGCCCGTGATCTGAACCAGAGGGCGGACCTGAACGCCGGGCTGGTCCATGTCCATGAGGAAGTAGGTGAGGCCCTTGTGCTTGGGGGCGTCGGGGTCGGTGCGGGCGACGAGCATGCACCACTTCGAGAACTGGGCCAGCGTCGTCCAGACCTTCTGGCCGGTGACGACCCATTCGTCGCCGTCCTTGACGGCGCGCGTCTTCAGCGAGGCGAGGTCGGAGCCCGACTCCGGCTCCGAGAAGCCCTGGCACCAGATCTCCTCGGCGGTCAGGATCGGCTCCAGGTAGCGCTTCTTCTGCTCGTCGGTGCCGTGGGCGATGACGACCGGCCCGCCCATCGCAAGCCCGAGCACGTTTGCCGGGCTCGGGGTTTCGGCGCGGGCCGCCTCGCCGACGAAGATCGCCTGCTCGATCAGCGTCGCGCCGCGGCCGCCGTACTCCTTCGGCCAGGAGATCCCCGCCCAGCCCGCCTCGTGGAGCTTGCCCTGCCACTCGCGCCGGAAGGCGATCACCTCGTCGAGGCCGGTCTCGGGCTCAGGGCCCGGGTCGTTCTCCTCGAGCCAGGTGCGGACCTCTTCGCGGAGCTCCTGCTCGGAGGGGGAGAGCGTCAGGTCCATCGGCGAACCAGCATATAGGCGGACTGGCCAGACGGCCAGTCCGCCTCACGCAGGGTCTGGGCGATCAGCTTCCTTCGTTCTCTTCTTCTTCGCCGCAGGCGGTGAGCCCGTAGGCCTGGGCTTCTTTGTTGACTTCGGTGAAGGGCCCGGCGCCTTCCTGGGTCAGCGAAACCGGGTCTTCTTCCCCTTCTTCCATCGCTTCTTCGACGCCGGTCAGTAGTTGGTCGACTTCGCCTTCGTCGCCTTCGGGCGCTCCCAGGGCGCGGAGTTCTTCGACCTGCTTCGCGACCGAGGGGAGCAGAATCGTTTCGGCCGCTTCTTCGAGCTGGGCTTCGCTCGGTTCCTTGTTCTGGCTGAGGTTCTTTTCTTTCGCGAATTCTTCGAAGCCTGCGTCGATTTCCTTGTTGCCTGCGGCGCAGATCGCATTCCCCTGTTTGATGAATTCGGCCTTGGTCAGGGATGCGGTCGAGTCGGTCGTGCTGTCGCCGCTGCTGCCGCAGCCGGCCGCGACCAGGCCGACCGCGACCACGGCGACGATCAGTGCGAGAAATCTGTTCAAGGGTGGCTCCTCGGGGAGGGATTGATCTGGAGATTCCAACCTACCGCGCGGGCTCTTCCGCGGTCGCTCCGCCGGCAGCGCTCAGACCCGCTGGATCAGGGTGCCCGTCCCGAGCCCGCCGCCGCAGCACATCGTCACCAGGCCCATCTCCTTGTCGGTGCGCTCCATCTCGTGGAGCAGGGTGGTGATCAGCCGGGCGCCGGTCGAGCCGAGCGGATGGCCGAGGGCGATCGCGCCGCCGTTGACGTTGACCCGGTCCATGTCCGGCTCCAGCTCGCGCTGCCAGGCCGCAACCACCGAGGCGAAGGCCTCGTTGATCTCGACCAGGTCGATGTCGTCCATCTCCATCCCGTTGCGCTCGAGCAGCTTCCTCGTCGCCGGGATCGGGCCGGTGAGCATGATCACCGGGTCGACGCCGACCGTGGTCTGGTCGAAGATCCGCGCCCGGGGCTTGAGGCCGAGGGCGTCGGCCTTCTCGCGCGCCATCAGCAGCACGCCGGCGGCGCCGTCGGAGACCTGCGAGGAGTTGCCGGCGGTGATCTTGCCGTCCTCCTTGAAGGCCGGCTTGAGGCCGGCGAGTCCCTCGAGGGTCGTCTCGCGCAGGCCCTGGTCGGTCATGTAGGTGTCGCCGTTGACGGCGAAGGGGATGATCTCGCGCTCGAAGCGGCCCTCCTCGGTCGCCTTCGCGGCGAGCTGCTGCGACCGCAGGCCGAGCTCGTCGAGCTCGGAGCGGGGGATCTCCCACTTGTCGGCGATCATCTCGGCGGAGAGCCCCTGCGGAATCAGGTCGTACTTCTCCAAGAGCTCCGGCGAGAACGGGCTGCCGTGCTCCTTCATCACCTCGTAGCCGTCGGCGAATGAGATGTGGCCCATGTGCTCGACGCCGGAGCCGATCGCGACATCGTGGACACCGGTCGCGATCAGCGCCGCGGCGAAGTTGACGGCCTGCTGCGCGGAGCCGCACTGGCGGTCGATCGTCGTCGCCGGAGTCTCGATCGGCAGACCCGCCTCGAGCCAGGCGTTGCGACCGATGTTGACGCCCTGCTCGCCGAACTGCTGGGCGCAGCCGGTGACGACGTCGCCGGTCTCGGCGGGATCGACGCCGGAGCGCTCGAAGAGCTCCGAGTAGACCTTGGCGAGGAGGTTGGACGGGTGCAGGCCCTTGTAGTAGCCCTTCTCGGGGTGCCCCCTGCCGATCGGCGTGCGCGCCGCCTCGACGATGACCACCTCGCGCCCCCCGAACCTGCCGTTGCCGTTCTCAGCCATCACAGCCTCCAGTCGTTTCGCCGTTCCGCTGCGCCTTTTGGACCTCATGGCGACCAAAAGGAACAGTGGAAGAAATTGTCTGTCCACGATAGTCGATTGACTGGTCAGTCAGCCAGTTGTGTAGCGCTTCTCACGCGCGGCGATCGCGGGTAGGCTGGCGACCATGAGCAATCGGCTCAGGATTCCGATCCTTTCCCTCGCCCTCGCCGCCACCCTGCTGGTCGCGATCCCCGCCCTCGCCTCGAACGCCTTCCAGAGCGGGAAGTACAAGGGGACCACCGAACAGGGCGAGGTCATCGCCTTCAAGGCGACCCAGGGCCAGGTGACGAAGATGCGCTTCAACACCATCGCCCTCTGCAAGAGCGGGTCCGGGTCGAAGGGGAAGTTCTCCAACCTGCACGCGCCGATCAAGAACACCCGCTTCGAAATCAAGCTGACCGGCAACCGGGGCGCCACGAAGGTCACGGTCAAGGGCCGCCTCACCGGGCCCTACGCCGGCGGGACGATCGTCGACCACACCAGGGTCAACCCGGAAAAAGACGGCGAACCCGATCCGCAGGGAAGCGACCGCTGCAAGGCGACGTTCCACTGGGCGGCGGAACTCTAGGCACGAGCGCGGGCTGGCGACCGCCGAACGGGGCCGCGTGATAGGAACCCGTTCTCGATGAGCGGGGGCACGGGATACGAAGCGCCTGGGATCGCCGGCAGCGGCGCGATCGCCACCGGCCTTGCCGCGGTCTCGACGATGACCGGGGACACGATCCTCCTCGCCCGCAGCGAGGCCTCCGCCTGGCGCGCCGAGGAGAAAGCGGTCGCGGCCTGCGCGAAGATCGAGGGCGCCGAGCCCTCCCGCCTGCGGGTGACCACCGACCCCGCCGACCTCTCCGAGTGCGACATCGTCGTCGAGGCGATCGTCGAGGAGGTGGCGCCGAAGGGCGAGCTCCTGGCCCGCGTCGCCGAGGCCGTCCCCAATGCCGACCTGGCGACCACGACCTCCTCGCTGGGAATCGCCGAGATCGCCGAGGCCGCCGGGATCCCCGGCCGCCTCTTCGGCCTCCACGTCTTCAACCCGGTTCCGCGGATGAAGCTGGTCGAGGTCTGCTTTCCCGAGGGCGCCGACTCGGCCCGCGAGAAGGCGCTGGCCTGGTGCGCGGCGCTCGGCAAGACGGCGGTCGAGGTCCCCGACCTCGCCGGCTTCGTCGTCAACCGCCTCCTCTTTCCCTACCTCTTCGACGCCGTCCGCTTCATCGAACAGACGGGCATGGAGGCCGGTGAGGTCGACACATGCATGAAGCTCGGCGCCGGCCACCCGATGGGCCCGCTGGCGCTCCTCGACTTCGTCGGCCTCGACGTCTGTCAGGCGATCGGCGACGCCCTCTTCGCGGCCTCCGGCGAGGCCTACCAGAAGCCGCCGGAGCTGCTCGTGAAGATGGTCGCCGAAGACAAGCTCGGCCGCAAGAACGGCGCCGGCTTCTACAGCTACGACTGAAGCCGGCCCGCGCGCCCCGGCGGGCCGCTCAGGTGTACTTGGACGGTTCGAACTTGCAGTACCTGAAGCCGAACGGGAGCACCAGGTTGTTGGCGGCGCTCGCGTTGTGGTTCAGCTTGACGACGATCGCGCTCGCCCTGCCTTTCTTCCCCTGCTTGAGCGCCTTCCCGGCCGTCCTGAACAGGCTCGCCTCCGTCTTCACCTTGGCGAGCCACTTGCCCAGCCGCGCGGTGTCGGCGGCGGGTCGCGGGATCGCCCTCAGCTGGACGGTGGTCTTTTGCAGGGCGCGCGCGGCGGTCAGCATGCTCCTGCCCGCCTTCGCCAGCCTGTCGGCCTTGAAGTCGGCCCGGACGTGCTTGAGGATCCGCTGGTTGGCCTTGGCGTTCACCTTGCAGACCGGCTCCGCCGCTTCCCTGTAGGTGTCGCGGGTCGTTTCCACGGAGGTCAGGGCGAGGGGCCGGGCCCGCTTCGAGCCGCTCCCCTGCGGCCGGCAGCTCCGCGTCACTTTCCCCGAGAGCCGGGTCCCGCCGGCGAAGATGAAGTCGCCGTGGGCGAAGAGGCGCCCGGTCGGGCAGCTGGCGAGCAGCAGGCTCCGCTTCCGGTGCTTGTAGCGCCAGGTTTTGTGGAGCTTCGAGCGGAAGAAGGTGAGCGAGCCCTGGCCTCCCGTGATCGTCGGGATCCTGACCTTGGCCGACGTCCCGTAGAGGCCGTGGGATCCGCCGATCACCGCGGTCGTCACGAAGGTGGTCGGGGCCGGCACCCGCGCATACACGTGAAAGATCAGCACCGGCCTGTGGCCCTTCGGCCGCCCGTTGAAGATCAGCAACGGGCCCGAGGCCGAAAACGGGGCCTGTTCGGGAAAGGCGATCTCGGCGCCGACCCGCCCGGAGCCGATCAGGGCATCCGAACAGCTCTGCTTTGCCTGCGAGGTGAGGGTGTTTTCGAGCTCGCCGACCGAGCACGTGGGCAGCCCTCTGGTGAACAGGTGGCCGTGGCGATCGAAGTCGAGGTCGAGCTTCGTCAGGGCGGGCGGATGCGACCCGTCCGCGGTGGCCAGCGACCCCGAGAGCCGCAGCGTGATCGGGGCCGGCGCCTTGCGCGGCAGGCCGGCGGGGGTGATGCTGCCGTCGATCTTGGCGATCAGGTTCCCGGCCCGCACCGTCTGCCCCGCCGCGGTGGTCGCGACCAGGACGAGAGCCGCCCCGATCGCCACCAGCAGTGCCGCCGCCCTTGCTCCTCGATTTGCCATCTCGCTACCTGATCAGCTCGTAGGCGCAGATGTACTTCGTGCTCGCGTCGACCGTGAGCTCTTCGATCTTGCCCGAGCCGTCGACGACCATCGTCCTGTAGTTGGTGCCGAGCGTGTTGGCGTAGTAGTTGTCGGTGACCGCGTAGTCGGGCGCCACGCCGGTGCCGAGGTTGATCACGTTGCGGACCGAGTAGAGCTCCATCGTGCTCGGCAGAAACCCGCCCTTCGCCGCGCAGGCGTCGGCGGCGGCTTTGACGCCACCCACCGGCCCGTTCAGGGAGAGGTCGAAGCAGACGCCGCGGATCAGAGTCGAGCCGCCCGGGCAGGCGGCCGCGTGGCCGCCGACCGTGCCGGCGTTCTGGGCGCTCTGCGCGTTGGTGGCGCTGGGGACCGTGCCGAGCTGGTTCAAGTTGATGTCGGCGCCGGTCAGAGAGTTCGAGGCGACCTTGGCTCCGGTGACCGCGTTGTTGGCGATCTTGCCGGTGCGGACCGCCTTCGACTTCAGCTGCCGCGAGCCGACCGAGTTCTTGCCGAGATGGGAGTGGTGCTTGGCGTCTGAAGGCGCCTTCCCCGAAAGCCCAGGCGCTTCCGGTTAGAGCCGTGAACAGGGCGATGACGGCGACCGCCATCGCGGGGGAAGGGCGGCCGATCTTGTTGCGCAGGGACTTTCGGTGCATTTTCTACTCCTCCTCGGGGGGTTCACCAAGGAAACACGGGCGCACCCCAACCCGTGCGTGGCGGCGTCAGAAAGCTGACGTTGCGCGTGTCAGCTGACCGCGCGGCGTTTGCCGCTCAGGTCCCAGATCACGTCGGCCTCGGTGATGCCCTGGCGGCGGGCCGCGGACGCGACCTCGTCCCAGGGCAGCTCGGCGTCGGGAAGCTCGTCCCAGCGCGCGAGGTCGAGGGCCTCGACAGCGCCCTTCAGGGCCGGGCCGAGATGCTCCTCGGACCTCAGCAACGCTCTCAGGACCTCAAGCTGCTTGTCGCTCATGCGCACAACCCACATGCGGTACCTCCAAGGCTCGGCGGGAACGCGGGTTGCTCGGGAAAACTAGGCAGGGGGGCGGACGGAACCGCTGATCCGGACCGCCTCGATCCGGTTCTCGCGGACCGACTCGACCCGCAGGGTGTAGCCGTTCGCCTCGATCGAGTCGCCTCGCTTCGGCAGCCGACCGAGCTCGCCGAAGACGTAGCCGCCGACCGAGTTGTAGGCGTCCGTGTCGACCGGCAGCTCGATCCCGGCGTCTGCCAGGTCGCCGAGCGAGACGTGGCCGCGGACGAACCAGTCGCCGCTGGTGAGCTGGCGCAGAGCCGCGGCCCGCGGGTCGGTCTCGTCCTCGATCTCCCCCACCACCTCCTCGAGGATGTCCTCGACGGTGACGATCCCGACGGTGCGCCCGTACTCGTCGACGACCACCGAGAGCGATGTGCGCTGCACCTGGAGGTCGTGGAGCAGGTCGTCGAGCGGCCGCGTCTCAGGAACGATCAGGGCGTCGCGGACGACGGGCTCGATCCGCGCCTTCGGGCCGTCGTTCATGTAGAGCCGGGCGAGCCGGTTGTTGTGGACGATCCCCTTGACCCGATCGGGGTTGTCGTCCTCGATCACCACGAGCCGGGTGTGTCCGGAGGTGACGCAGCGCCGCAGGGCGGTCTCGACGTCGTCGGAGGAGTCGACGGTGACGACGGCCGGGATCGGGGTCATCACCTCGCGGGCCTCCTGCTCGTGCAGGTGGAAGACGCCGCCGAGCATGCCCGCCTCGCCCGGGTCGAGGGTGCCGCCGTGTTTGGAGCTGTCGATGATCTGCTTGAGGTCCTCGGCGGTGTGGTGCTCTTCGAGGTCCTTGGGGTTGACGCCGAATAGGCGGACGATCGCGTTGGAGAGCCCGCTGAGCGCGAACACCGCCGGCGCGGTCACCGCCCGGAACCAGTTGAGCGGCCGTGAGACGCGACGGGCCGTGCGCTCGGCGTGGCTGATCGCGAGCATCTTCGGCACCTGCTCGCCGATGCTGATGTGGATCGCGGTGACGAGGGTGAAGGCGATCGCCACCGAGAGCCCGACCGCGGCCCCGTGGGAGAGGCCGCCGAAGACGGGCTCGAGCAGAGCCGCCAGGGACGGCTCGCCGAGGAAGCCGATGCCGATCGAGGCCATCGTGATCCCGACCTGGCAGGCGGAGAGCGACTCGTCGATCTTGTCGAGCTGCTCGACGACTGCGTCGGCGCCGCTCTCGCCTTCCTCGGCGAGCTGTTCGATCTTGCCGCGGCGGCTGCGGACGAGCGCGAACTCGGCAGCGACGAAGAAGCCGTTGATGGCCACCAGCAGGAGCAATAGGACGAGCAGCAGGACGCTCATCGTCTATGTGGCCCGATACTTCGGGGGAGGTCGTCTTCGGCCATTCGGCGTAGGGAATATAGCTTTCTCATCATGCGGATTGCCAGCCTCGTCCCGTCTGCAACCGAGATGCTCTTCGCGCTCGGGCTCGGGGAGGAGGTGATCGCGGTCACTCATGAGTGCGACTACCCGCCCGCTGCGCAGGGCCTCCCCCATCTGACCAGGACGGTTCTGCCGGCCGGCCTCGACGCCCGGGAGATCGACAGCGCCGTGAAGGCGACCGTGGGCGAGGGGCGAGCCCTGTACGAGCTCGACGAGCCGCTGCTCGCCGAGCTCGCCCCCGACCTGATCGTCACCCAGGCGGTCTGCGACGTCTGCGCTGTCTCCTTCGCGGATGTGGTCGAGGTCGCCGGGCGGCTGGCGAGCCGCCCGGCCGTCGTCCAGCAGGACCCGAGCACCCTGGCCGAGGTGCTCGAGGACGTGATCGGGCTCGGCGAAGCGTCCGGCGTCGCGGCGGCGGCGCACGAGCTGCGCGGTGACCTCGAGGGCCGTCTGGCCAGCGTCCGGGCGGCGGTCGACGGCACCAGCGCGCCACGGGTGGTCGCGCTCGAGTGGCTGGACCCGCCCTACGTCGGCGGCCACTGGGTGCCGGAGATGATCTCGATAGCCGGCGGCGAGGACGTCGCCGGCCCGCCGGGCCTGCGCTCGCCGGAGGTCAGGTGGGGCGAGCTCTCGGGCCTCAACCCGGACGTCGTCGTCTCGATGCCCTGCGGCTGGTACGTCGAGGAGTCCCGCGCGCAGACGCTGGCGCAGTGGGAGCGCGTGGAGGCGCTGGGCGCCACGTCGGTCTTCGCCGTCGACGCCGCCTCGACGTTCTCGCGGCCGGGACCGCGCCTCGTCGACGGAGTCGAACTGCTCGGCCACCTCTTCCATCCCGATCGCGTCGAGCCCCCCGGCAACATCGGCTTCGCCCAGCTGCGCGGGCCGGACGCCCGCCACGGCTAGGCCGCCGCCTCAGGCGACTGCGATCGAGGCGCAGAAGGCGCCCAGGGCCAGGGCCCCGATCAGCGCCATCTCGATCGCGAAGCGATTCTCGCCGAGCCTGCCGCGCTCACCGGCGGCGATCACGAGGGCCGAGAGGGCGCCTGCGATCAGGCCGCCGCCGTGGGCGCCGAGGCTGATCCCGGGGACGCCGACGCTGATCGCGACGTTGAGGAGGATGAGGACGCCGACCGAGGAGGCGAGCGAGTCCACGCGCCGGTGGCGGGCGATCACGAAGGTGGCGCCGAGGACGCCGAAGACCGCGCCCGATGCGCCGAAGGAGAGCGCATCGGGGGTGACGATCAGCGCTCCCAACGAGCCGGCGAAGAGAGAGGCCAGATAGACCGCCGTGAACCGCGCCGTGCCGATCCCCGGCTCCAGGATCCGGCCGAGGAAATAGAGCAGCAGCATGTTGCCGCCGATGTGGATCAGGTTCTGGTGCAGGAAGGCGCAGGTGAAGATCCGGTACCACTCGCCTTCGGCGACCGAGGGGCCGAAGAGCCCGAATTCGGCAAGCAGGATGCTGTGTTCGGGGCTGAGCCCGCCCGAGCTGCGCGCGATCTCGGCGACGAAGACGACGACGTTGAGGGCGATCAGGACGAGGGTCGCGGGGTAGGCACCGAGGGCGCCGGAGCCGCTCGGCACGCCCCTCGTGACGCGGGTCCGCTGGCTCGCGCACTCCGGGCAGCGCATGCCGACGGGCGTCGGCGTCATGCACTCGGGGCAGATCGGCCGCCCGCAGGAGGAGCAGGAAACGCCGGTCTCACGGCTCGGATGTCGGTAACAGGTCTGCGCCATCGGAATCGCTGAGCCTACAATCGGGCGGCCCTTGGCCCGCTCCAGACCAGACGAAACCCGGGACGCCAGCCCGGCGAAGCTGTACGCGACCCTGATCGGGGGCGCGCTCGTGATCGTCGGCATCGCCGGCTTCTTCTACAGCGCCTCGTTCGGCAGCCCGGGCAAGGTCGTCGAGGCGCTCGGCGTGTTCGGCGTCAACGGCTGGCAGAACCTCGCCCACGTCCTCGCCGGCGCGACGGGGCTGCTCGTCGCCGGCTTCGCCGCCCGGCGCTACGCGCTCTGGCTCGGAATCGCCTTCCTGGCGGTCGCGCTCTGGGGCTTCGCGCTCGGCAGCGGCGAGGCGATCCTCGGCCTCTTTCCGGTCGGCAGCGGCGACAACCTCCTCAACCTCGCCCTCGGGCTGCTCGGGCTGGGAGCGGCGCTCGGAACCCCGAAAAAGCGGCGGACCGGGCCGACTCCCGAGAAGCCGCGCAGGGCACCCGCCCCATCGGCGATCAACGCGTCGGCTAAGGCCTGACCCGCTCGGTCAGCGAGCGCAGGCCGCCCTTCGCCTGGCTGCGGCCGCGGCGGCGCATCTCGAGCAGGATCAGGGCGCCCGTGGCGACGCTGCCGGCGCCGACGGCGACGACCGGCCGCACCCAGTTGCGGGGGTCGCGCAGGGCGCGCAGCTCGCTCTCGGAGAGCGCCTCGGCCCAGTCCGAGAGCTCCTCGGCCGCGGCCTGGGTTATCGCTCCCAGGGTGTCCTCGACCCGGCCCGAGAGCCGCTCCGGCGGCTCGATCGGCCGCAGCGCGTCCGCCAGCATCTGCTCGACGTCAGTCATCGTCGTCCACCCCCATCTCCTCCTGGAGCTGCTTGATCGCCCTGTGGATGAGGACCTTGGTGGCCCCGTCCGTACGGCCCAGCGCCCTGGCGATCTCGCGGTTGTCCATGCCGAGCGCGAAGCGCATGATCAGCGCCTCGCGGCGGTCGTCGGGCAGGTGCTGGAGGTTCTCCATCACCTGGCGCAGCTCCTCGCGGCCTTCGGCGATCGCCTCGGTCCCGTGCTTGGCCGGGATCGGGTCGGCGTTTTCCAGCGGCGTCTGGGGACGGCGCGAGCGGTCGCGGTAGTAGTTCGAGGCGAGGTTGTGGGCGATCCGGATCAGCCAGGGCCGCAGCGGCCGGCCGTCGGACTCGCGCCGGGCGCGATCGAAGTGGCGATAGGCCTGCAGGAAGGCCTGCTCGGTGAGGTCCTCGGCGTCGTGCTGGTTGCCGACCTTGTAGTAGGCGTAGGAGTAGACGTCGCGGAGGTGCGTGCGGTACAGCTCTTCGAAGTCGCGATCGAGCTCCGCCTTCGCGGCCGGGTCCAGGTTCGAGGGCTCGAAGCTCGTGTCCCTCTGCGGCTGCTCGCTCACGGGTCAAGCCTATTGGTGCGCTCATGCCGCCCTCCGCGAGCGCTCGACCCGGCGCAGGCCCTCGATCCAGGCGTCGGGGTCGATCTCCCCCCGGATCAGCGCGGCGAGGCCGCTCAGCGCCTCCGCCGGGCAGCCCGCCGCCGAGATCGCCTCGGCGAGCAGGGGCACGGCGTCGAGGCCCTCCGAGGCCTGGCCGATGATCCGCGGGATCTCCCCGGCCGGCGTGCCGCCGCCGAGCAGTTCCCCCGCCCGGCGATTGCGGCCGTTCGGCGCCATCATCGTCGCGGTCAGGTCGCCGACTCCCGCCAGGCCGGCGAACGTCTCGAGCTCGGCGCCGCGCTCGATCGCGTAGTCGGCGCACTCGCGCCAGACCTCGGCGGCGGCGATTCCGGCCGCGTTCAGCCCGTACGGCTCGGCCGCCGCGGCGGCGAGGGCGGCGGCGTTCTTGGCGGCGCCCGCCATCTCGACGCCGGTGATGTCGCCGGAGCGCTCGCAGACGAGGCCGGCCGTGTCGAAGACGCCGCCCAGCTGGCTGCGCAGATCGGCGTCGGCGGAGCCGAGCACGAGCGCGGCGGAGCCGGAGACGGCCTCGCGGGCGTGCGCGGGGCCGCCCAGGCAGGCGATCGCGCGGGCGCGGACCCGCTCGCCGACGTACTCGGCCGGCAGCTGGCCCAGCGGCGCGATCAGGCCCTTGGTCAGCAGCAGCACGGCGGTCCGGTCCCCGATCCGGTCGGCGATCCCGCCGACGGCCTGGGGCAGCGAGATCGAGGGAATCGCGAGGCAGACGAGGTCGAGGCCGCCGAGCTCGATCTTGCCCGCCTGGCGAACGCGCAGCGAGCCGGGCAGGGGGACTCCCGGCAGGTAGCGGCTGTTTTCGCGCGCGGCGTCGAGCTCGGCCGCCTGCTTGCCGGTGCGGGTGCCGAGCTGGACGTCGAGGCCGCCGCGGGCGAGCAGGACGGCGACGGCGGTGCCCCAGCTGCCGGCGCCGATGACGGCGGCGCGGCGCATCGGCGGCAGGCCGCCGAGGTCCTCCCACTGGAGCTCGACGTTGGGCCAGATTCGAGCGGTAACGGTCTCGGCCAGCGCCCGCGAGGGCTCGGCCGCCCGCGGGAAGGTCATCGCCTTGCCGAGCCGCACCCTGACCCGGCGCGGCCGGATCCTCCAGCCGCGGCGGACGTCTTCGGTGCCGAGCACGGCGGCGGGAATCACCGGGGCGCCGGTCTGCAGGGCGAGACGGCCGACGCCGCGCCTCGGCGTCGCCAGCGCCCCGGTCCTGATCCGCGTCCCCTCGGGGAATATGCAGACCGTGCCGCCGCGCTCGACGATCAGGCGGGCGGTCTCCACCGACTCCTCGTCGGACTCGCCGCGGCGGATCGGGAAGGCGCCGAGGCGGGAGAGGACCCAGCCCTGCCAGCGCCGCTCGAAGAGCTCGATCTTGGCGACGTAGTTCATCGGCCGCCGCCACGGCAGCGCGCCGCCGATCGCGAACGGGTCGAGGAAGCTGCGGTGGTTGGCGGCGACGATCAGGCCGCCCCGGAGGCGGCCGTGCTCACGCCCGTTGCGGGCGTAGCGAAAGTAGGCGAGGAAGAACGGCGTCATGAAGACCCTGGCCAGCAGGTACAGAGGCCAGTTGACACCGTGACGGCGCGTGTAGGCGTGGTAGCGCGCGAGACGCTCGGGGGTCACCTACTTGGCTACACGGCCGGGGGCGCCCGGTTACCGGCTACCAGGCGCGATCGATCAGCGCCACGAGCTCCTCGTGACTCGGCCGGCCGGGCGCGAGGTCGAGCTCGGGCCGCTCGAGGATCGCCTCCACGGCCTCCTCGAGGCGCCCGCGGTCGGCGCCGAGCGCACCGAGGCCCGGCGGCCGGCCGCCGAGGTCGAGGATCCGGCCTTCGATCGCGTCGGCGTCGGCGCCGATCGCCGCCGCCAGCTCGGCGATCTCGCGAGGGGCCCGCGGCGCCATGAAGGCCATCGCCCGCGGCAGGATGCCGGCGTTGGTCTCGGCGTGGGGGCTGCCGCAGACCCGGACCAGCGTCTGGCAGACGACGTGGTGGATCGCGTACATGCCGGAGTCGATCGCGTAGCCGCTGAGGATCGCGCCGAGCGCGAGGGCACCGCGATCGCGATCCCCAGGCTCCTGGTCGAGCGCCGTCGCGATCAGCTCGGCGCCGCGCAGGGCCGTCATCCGCGAGACCGGGTTGGCGAGGGTCGTGTAGAGGGAGTCGGCGGCGTGGCCGAGCGCGTTCATGGCGCTGGCCCGCAGGCGCGGCTCGGGAAGGCCGGTCATCGCCTCGGGATCGGCGATCGTCAGGGCGGGCCGGACGAGGGCGTTGACCCGGTCCTCGGCGCCGCTCGGAATCCGGTGGATCCCGGTCATCTCGGCGCCCGAAAGCGTCGTCGGGATCGCCGCGACCTCGGCCCCGGTTACCGAGGCGACGGCCTTGGCGGTGTCGATCGTCCGACCGCCGCCGAGTGCGACCAGGCGGCTGGAGCCCGCCGCGTCGAGCAGCGCCGCCGCCGTCTCCGGCACCTGCCCGGAGGGGACGATGTGGACGGCCGCCGCCGCCTCGCGGAGCGGGCCGGCGGCGCCGATCGCGCGCTCGGTCGTGAATAGGTCGAAGGACTCGAAGCCGTGCTCGGCGAGCAGCCCCGGGGCGTCGCTCAACCCGGTCCTGCGGAAGACGATCGTGCGACCGGCGTCCCGCCAGATGAAATCAGGGGCCGTCGCCGCGGCGCTCACCTGGTGCGGGGGTTCACCACGGGGCGCAGTTTGGGCTCGACCTGGTCGCGCAGGTGCTCGAAGTCGGGCGGCAGCGAAAGCTTCTCGCCCAGGTGCTCGAGCTCCTCGTCGACCGTGAAGCCCGGGCCCAGCGTCGCGATCTCGAAGAGCACGCCGCTCGGCTCGCGGAAGTAGATCGACTTGAAGTAGAAGCGGTCGATGACCGGCGTCGGCCGCGCCCCGGCGGAGATCGCGCGCTCGCGCCACTCCTCGTGCTCGTCGATGGTCGAGGCCCAGGCGATGTGGTGGACGCTGCCGGCGCCCTGCACGGCGCGCTCGGCGGGCGGCTCGTCGTAGAGGTAGAGGCCGCCGCGCTGGGAGCCGCGCGCCTCCCAGCCGTCTCCGGAGCGCTCGAACTCGAGCGCCTCGAGCAGGCTCTGGCTGGTCTCGGGGGCGGCGCTGTAGGCGCGAGCGGCATGGAACCCCTGCAGCGCCAGCTCCGCCGGGACCTCGGGGTGTTCGGCGATCAGCGGCTCGTCGCCGACCTCGACGACCGCCAGCTCGTGCTCGAGCCCCTCGGGGTCGGAGAAGACGAGGCTCTCCCCCTCGCGCTCGGAACCGGTCCCGTTGGCCGCCAGCCGCTTCTCCCAGAAATCGAGCGACGCGGTGGAGCCGACCCGCCAGACGATCCGGTGGACGTCGCCGGCGGCGGGCCGTCCCGGCGGCACCCCGGGGAACTCGAAGAAGGTCAGGTCGGTGCCGGCGCTGCCCTTCTCGTCGGCGAAGAAGAGGTGGTAGACGGTCGGCTGGTCCTGGTTGACCGTTTTCTTCACGAGCCGCAGCCCCAGCACCCCGGCGTAGAAGTCGACGTTGTCCTGGGCGTCGCGCGGTGATCGCGGTTATGTGGTGGATTCCCTCGAGTTTCATCGCCTCACGTATAGCATCAGGGCCGCATGAGCCGCGGACGCAAACGAACGGTCAAGGCCCTTGTCGCGCTCGGCTCCGTCCTCGCCTTCCTCAGCGTCTTCGGGATCTGGGTCGAACGCCAGGTTCTCAACACCGACGACTGGGTCCACACGAGCGACAAGCTGATCCGCGACAAGACGATCCGCTCGGCGCTCTCGAACTACCTCGTCGACCAGCTCTACACCAACGTCGACATCGAAAAAGAACTCGAAGAAATCCTTCCCGGCGAAACGAAGCAGCTGGCCGGGCCGGTTTCCGGCGGGCTGCGCCAGGTGGCCGGCGACGGTGCCGAAAAGCTGCTGGAAACCTCGACCGCACAGAACCTCTGGGAGGACGCCAATCGCTCCTCCCACGAACAGCTCGTCGACGTGCTCGAAAACAACAAGGAAGCCGTCTCGACCGAAAACGGCGAAGTCAAGCTCGAGCTGGCCAGCCTCGTGACAAACCTCGCCAGTCAGGTCGGCATCGGCGCCTCCCTGGCCGAAAAACTGCCGCCGGATGCCGCCGACGTGACGATCCTGCGCTCCGACCAGCTGAAGACCGCGCAGAACATCGCGATCGCGATGAAGGGCCTGGCGATCATCCTCTCGCTGCTCACCTTCGTCGCCTTCGGCCTCGCGATCTACCTCTCGGGGGAGGAACGCTGGGTGACGGTGCTCTTCTGCGGGATCGGGCTGGTCGCGGCGGGCTTTGCCGTGATCGTCGCCCGCGAGGTGTCGGGCGGGATCGTCGTCGGCGCCCTGGTGACGGAAGACAGCGTCAAGCCGGCCGCCGAACAGACCTGGTCGATCGCCACATCGCTGATGACGAGCATCGCGACGACGGTGATCGTCGTCGGCGTCCTCTTCGGGGTCGCCGGCTGGCTCGCCTCGCCGACGGGCTCCGCGAAATCGACCCGCCGGTACCTCGCGCCCCCGCTTCGCGATCACCCCGCCTACGTCTACTCGGGCCTGGCGGTGATCGTCGGCCTCTACTTCCTCTCGGCTTCGGTCCAGAACCTGCGCTCGTTCCTGACCACGCTGGCGATCGCGGGCCTGACCGCCTACGGCATCCACGGGCTTCGCAAGCAGACCGAAGAGGAGTACCCGGACACGACCTACGAGGAGCTCTTCGGATCGACGCGCGATCGCCTCGTCGGCGCGGTCAAGAGCGGCGGCGCCAACCTCGGCGAGCGCGCCTCGAAGATGAAGATGCCGGAGGTCCGGATGCCCGGCGGCGGGGAGGCCGCGGGTGGCGAACGGGCGGCCTCCGCGACCGCCGACGACGCCCGCCTCGAACGACTCGAGCGGCTCGGTGCCCTGCACGAGAAGGGCATCCTCAGCGACGAGGAGCTGGCCGCCGAGAAGGCCCGCCTGCTCGGCGCTCCGACCAGACCTGAATGCCGCAGAGGATCGAGGTCTCACGCAACCTGGCGATCTGGACGCTGGTCGGCGTCTGCGCCCTCAGCGCCGCGATCGGCTCCAGCATCACCCTGCTGGCCGAGACCGGCCCGGCGGGCAAGCAGGGAGAGCGGGGGCCGGTGGGGCCCCGCGGCCCCGAAGGCGCGGAAGGCTCCGTCGAAGTCCCCGACTTCGGCTTCCTCGAATCCGAAGTCGAAGACCTGGCGAAGGAACTCGGCGACCTCGGCGCCACCGAAGGCCGCGTCGAAGAACTCGAAGAAGACCTCTCCGGCACCGAAGAAACCGTCAGCGAAATCTGCCTCGAACTGGAAGTGTTCTGCTGAGCGGGCGGGCCAAGATCCTGGCGCTGAAGCGGCCGGTTCGGCTGCCCGGCGCTAGTGGCGCACGCCGAAAATAGGTCGGATCCTGAAGCGGTCGAGGGCGACGGGCCCCCTGAGGCCGGTGACGCCGATCGCCCGCACACGGAACACGTGCCGGCCGCGGTCCGCCCAGTAGCGAACCGGTGACTTGCAGTGCCTGTAGCGGCGCCGGTCGCGCTTGCAGACGAAGCCGCGCGCCCGGCCCACCGCGTAGAAGCGGAAGCGGACCCGGATCCGGGCCTTCTCCGTTTCCGAGCGTTTGCGGTCGACGTGGGCGAGGATCGTCCGCGGCCGCTTCGGCCGCCGGACCCGGCGGGTCTTCGTTTCATCCTCCGGCGACGCGCTGAAGGGGCCGGTGCTGGTCAGCACCGTCGCGTCCGCTGCGGCGATCGCGCAGAACGCCGGCGACGGGCAGGAGATGCCGAACATCGCGTTGAGCGGCGGCCGGTCCGGGGTGGGCGGCACGTACGGGATCACGTTCGTGAGGGACCAGGACCCGTAGCCACCGGTCGGGTCGGTCGAGGTGAGGACGTCGCCGTTGTTGTCGACGGCGATGCACTGGGAGGCCGAGGGGCAGGAGATGCCGGTGATCGCGACCGAGCCGCCGCCGTTGCGCTCCGACCAGCGGGCCGGACTGCCCCCCGGGTCGGTGTTGGTAATCAGGTTGCCGCCCGAGTTGCCGGCGACGCAGAGCGCGCCACCGAGGGCGCAGGCGACGCCCTGCAGGTGGCCGGGCCCGCCCGGGGCCCCTGTGTCGCGCCAGGCCGAGGGGCCCCCGGTGGGATCGGTCGAGACGAGCAGGAGGCCGTCCTGGCCGACGGCGACGCAGAGCGACGGCGTTGCGCAGGAAACGCCACGCAGGTCAAAGGATGGATCGAGCTGGGTCACCTGCCAGGCGGAGCTGCCGCCGGCGGGATTCGTCGAGGAGAGGATCTTGCCGCTGGTCCTCGGGTGGTTGTGGTCCTTCACGCCTCCGGACACGGCGACGCAGAAGGAAACGGTGGGACAGGAGACTCCTTCGAGGTGGGTATCGAATTCGTCCCCATCGACATCGGCCCGGACCCAGGCCGCTTCCCCGCCGTCGGGTTCGAATGACGTGTAGACGTCGCCGTTGCCGCTGACCGCCACGCAGAAGGAAACCGACGGGCAGGAGACGCCCTTGATCGTCACCGACCCCGCCGGCATCGGGAAGCCGGGCGGCGGCGGAGGCCCGTGGGGGTCGGACCCCTTGGGGCCGTAGAAGGACTTCCAGTCACCGGTTCCGCCGGTCGGATTGGTCGAAGCGCCGATCATCCCGATCTGCCCCGCGGCGACGCAGAACGACCGGCTCGGGCAGGAGACCGCGAGCAGGGGGCCCAAACCCTGCGCGAGCTCGCCTGGGAAGCGCGGCGCGAAGTAGAGCCGGCGTTCCTTCCATTCGGCGGCGGATGCGTGGCTCGGCCCGAGCGCGAGCATGCCGAGAAGGGCGAGTGCCAGGAAGGCGACGAGGTTGTTCGGAGCCCTGCGTTCCACAAATCCATAAACCCGGGAACCGGCGATTCGGTCCGGGTAAGCCCGCCTCCGGGATCGAACCGGAACTCTCCGGATTACAAATCCGGTGCTTTAGCCAGTTAAGCTAGGCGGGCAGTTCGTAATCGCGTGCCCAGCGTACGCGCTTACTCTGATTATTGAGGGACTCCTCCACCCGGAGATACATGCCTCTCCGGGGGGCCTCTTTGGCGGGGATCACGTATACGCCGTCGTTCTCCGGGCAGTACACGGCGAACAGGTCGACCTCGCCTGAGTAGTCGCGCGACCGAGCCTCACGGGTGTTCGAACGGGTGCTGCAAGTCGTGACCTGAATTGCACCGACTCGTAGCCGCCCCGTCTTGCATTGGACCCGCAGAAAGCCCCTTTTCGGATCGTCGATGACAAGGTCGTAGCGCTGGTTGACACCACAGGGCAACAGCACTGCATGGCCGTGTTTGGCGAGCCGACCCCAGATTGCGGCCTCGCTTCGATGCCCGATGTCGACGGGGTGCCTGCTCGGGGGCCGAGTGCTCAAAAGCGAACACATGTTCGATCAGGCTATTGCCCTGGCCAGATGGATTGATGGCCCACGCGAATTGGGGATCCGTGCCATCTTTCCGATGTGGACGCGTCCGATCCACCGATCGATTGCCGGTTCCGGTTCCTGCAACCGGACGAGGGCCACGTGCTCAGCGAGGCGATCCAGGCTGCTTACGGCGACAGCTACGACGTGCTCTGGGTGTATGACCGCGACGAGGTCAACGCGCGGCTGGCGGCGGGGACCTACGTCTCCTGCGTCGCCGAGACCGCCGGCGGGGAGTTGCTCTGCCACGAGGGGATGAGCCTGGCCGCCGCCGGCGACGCGGTCGCCCACGCCGGCCAGGCGGTGACGATGCCCGCCGCCCGCGGCCACCACCTCTTCACCCGCACCAAGCGCTTCCTGATGGACTGGGCGCAGGGCGAGGGCCTGGCCGGCCTCTTCAGCGAGGCGACCGCCGCCCACCCCTACAGCCAGAAGGCCAACGTCCAGCTCGGGGCGTTTGAGACCGGCTTCCTGCTCGGCTGGATCCCGGCGACCGTCTCCAACGACGCCGCCGCCGCGGAGAAGCCGAAGCGCCAATCGGCCGCGCTCTTCTACTCGAAGCTCAACGACGGCCACGAGCGCCAGGTCTACGCCCCGCCCCGCCACCACCAGATCATCGGCCAGACCCTCGAGCTCTGCGAGCTGCGCGGCACCCTCTCCCACGCCCCGGCCGACACCGAGCTGCCGGAGCGCTCAGAGCTCCACGTCGAGATCAACCCCGACCACAACCTCGCCCTGATCACCGTCAAGACCCCGGGCGCCGACCTCGAGACCGCAATCGCCGCCGAGCGCCGCCACCTCTTCCACTCCCGCAACCTCGACGCCGTCTACCTAGACCTCCCGCTCGAGAACCCCGCCACCGCCCTCGTCTCCGACCACCTGGAGACCCTCGGCGTCTCCTACGCCGGCGTCTTCCCCAACCACCACGTCGACGGGGACGTGCTGCGAATGCAGTCGCTGCACCGGGTGCGGATCACGGCCGAGGACGTGGCGACGGCTTCGGATCACGGGCGGGAACTGCTGGAGTACGTTCTGGCGGATCTCGTTGACGCGAGACACTGAATGGGCTGGAACGTAAGAGTGGATTCATGGTCTTAAGCCGAGAGGACAATCGGCCGATCTAGCCTGGAGTGAGCGACGTACCCACAGCCGCTGGTCCCGTACCCGACCGGATCTCGATCTGGCCCCTTGATGACGGCAGCTATGGCTTAGATGCCACTTTCCAAGGGGTCAGTGGCTACGAACGAGCGGAGCGCCATTCGAGCACTCTCGATGAGAATGGTGTCAACTACTCGCTTCGGCAAGAGCTCGACGGAGGTTGGACCCTGCGCTTCGGGCCGCTCGCAGCGGTTGATGTGGCCACCGCGCTTGGCGCATTCGTGCAGTAGAACCTCGGCTGATCCTGCCCCACCAAGTCGAGAACTGAACGCCACAAGGTGCATGCAAACAACATCTAGCGCTCACGATGCTGAAGGCGCATCTCGACCGTGATGCGCTGCACTTGACGTTGCGTCAGCCCGACAACCTCCGCAATCCGCCGAGCGGAGAATCCCGAGCAACTAAGACGGAAGATCCTGAGGTTTCGCTCATGCTTTTCCTTGCTGGCCATATAGAGATTGTCGCCCCTCGGCTGGGCCAACCCCCTGAACGAACTCGAGATCAACCCCGACCACAACCTCGCCCTGATCACGGTCAAGACCCCGGGCGCCGACCTCGAGACGGCAATTGCCGCCGAGCGCCGCCACCTCTTCCACACCAGAAATCTCGACGCCGTCTACCTCGACCTCCCCCTCGAGAACCCCGCCACCGCCCTAGTCTCCGACCATCTGGAGACCCTCGGCGTCTCCTACGCCGGCGTCTTCCCCAACCACCACGTTGACGGCGACGTGCTGAGGATGCAGTCGTTGCACCGGGTGCGGATCACGGCCGAGGACGTGGCGACGGCTTCGGAGCACGGGCGCGAGCTGCTCGAGTATGTCCTGGACGACCTACGTTAAGTAGCTCTCAGAGCAGTCAGGATCTAGGGTGTTGTCCGCACGCCGGGAGGCGGGAGCCAGCGCTTGCCTGATCTGACACCTGGACCAAGAGATCACCTCCTCACCCGCGCGCTGCGGGAGGCAATTGCTGGACTCGACCCTGAGCTCATCGCTGAAGAGGCGCTGGATCCAACTGAGGCGCCCGACAGGCTCGCCCGCCATCTGATGGTGGAGGTGTGCCGTGCCCTCGGTGGCGAGGATTCGGCCGATCTGCAGGCAAGACAAGTCAACGCGCTTCTCAGCAGAGCCCTCACACCTGCGGAATCGCACACGGCAGAAGTCGTGTTGCCGGCTCGGATCCTGCAGGGCATCAGCGAGCGAACTCCGCTCGGTTCAGTAGCCCCCCTGCCAGCGCTGCCGTCGACGCCGCTGTCCCAGAGCGACCTACTGGTAAACGCAGAGGGTCAACCAAATGTCGGCACAGAGCTCCGCCGCGAGCTCGCTAGCGCCGGCGCTGTCGACCTCATCTGCGCCTTCGTGATCTGGTCTGGGGTGCGCCAACTGCGCGAGGCGCTCGCGGACCTCGTCAACCGCGGCGGCAAGCTGCGGGTGATCACCACCACCTACATGGGGGCCACGGAGAAACGAGCGGTGGACGAGCTGGCCCGGCTAGGCGCCGAGGTGCGTGTAGCGCTTGACGCGCGCACAACCAAACTGCACGCCAAGGCCTGGCTGCTCGAGCGCGGCTCGGGACTGAGCACGGCGTTTGTCGGCTCCTCCAATCTCTCTCACACCGCGCTATTCGATGGCCTCGAGTGGAACGTCCGGCTTTCGGCGGGCGATGCCGGCCACGTGATCGACAGGGTGCGGATGACGTTCGCCAGCCACTGGGAGTCCGAGCACTTCGTCCCATACGACCCTGAGCGCAACGGTGAGGAGCTGGCGCGCGCCCTGCGTGAACACGAGAGCCGGTCGGTCGGCGCTGCAACAACGATCAACTTCGCCAACCTCGATGTGCGTCCATATCCGCACCAGCAGCGGATGCTCGACACCCTAACGGTGGAGCGTGAGCGCCACGACCGCCACCGTAACCTTGTGGTTGCGGCAACGGGGACCGGCAAGACTGTCGTGGCAGCGCTCGACTACCGCGCACTCTGCGAGGCGATGGGCCGCAGACCGTCGCTCCTTTTCGTTGCCCACCGTGAAGAGATCCTGCGGCAGTCGCTGGCTACATACCGTGCCGCTCTCCGCGACGGCTCGTTTGGCGAGATTCACGGCGGCGGCCAATTCGCCGGCGGCAAGTATGTGTTCGCGATGATCCAATCCCTCCAGGCTGAGCGACTGGAGCGCCTTGATCCCGACGCCTTCGAGGTGATTGTCGTCGACGAGTTCCATCACGCCGCTGCATCCAGCTACGAGAGGTTGCTGGAGCGGTTGCGGCCGGTTGAGCTGCTCGGGCTGACGGCCACTCCGGAGCGCCTAGACGGACGCGACGTCAGCCGCTGGTTCGGCGGTAGGACGGCCGTCGAGCTTCGGCTCTGGGAGGCGATCGACGAGGGCTTCCTTGTTCCGTTCCAATATTTCGGCGTCGCCGATGACATCGACCTTTCGGCGGTCACCTGGCGCCGCGGCCGCTACGCGACTGAGGAGCTCAACAACCTCTACAGCGGCGATGATCGGCGGGTCGCGAAGCTGCTTGAGGCGATCGGCGGGATCGTTTGTGAGCCGAAATTGATGCGGGGGCTCGGGTTCTGCGTTTCGGTGGAGCACGCTCGCTTCATGGCAAAGCGGTTCACGGAAGCGGGCCTGGATAGTGTCGCATTGAGCGGTGAGGACGACGCCGCCACCCGTTCGAGCCGTCCTCGAACGACTCGGCCGCGGTGAGCTGCGCTGTGTCTTCTCGGTCGAGGTGCTCGGTGAGGGCGTTGACGTCCCCGATGTCGACTGCCTGCTATTGCTGCGTCCCACCGAGTCAGCGACCCTGTTCACACAGCAGTTGGGGCGAGGATTGAGACGGGCCAAAGGGAAGAGCCATCTCACGGTTATCGACCTGATCGGCCAACACCGTGCCGAGTTTCGCTTCGAGGACAAACTACGGGCGATTGTCGATCTGCGGCGAGGCCGAATCGCGGAGCAGGTTGAGCGCGGTTTCCCTTTTCTCCCAGCCGGATGCGCGGTCGAGCTCGACCGCAAGAGCCGCGAGATCGTCCTCGAGAACATCAGGGCCGCAGTTCGGCAGCGACGCTGGGGCGCGTTGGTGGACTACGTGGCGGGCATGCCGCCTGAGACCCCGTTGGCCGACTTCCTCGACTTATACGACCTCGACGTGGGCGACCTCTACCGCAATCGCCACAGTTGGACCGAGCTATGCCGCGAAGCAGGACGAGAGACCCCACCATCAGGCGATCCCGGATTCGAGGCGCAGGCCCTTGCAGCGCTGGGAAGGCTCACGCACATCGACGACCCCGAGCGTGTTCGCTTCTACGCCGAAACCCTGGAATCGGCGGAACCCCCAAGCCTGGACAGAGACGAACGGACTCGGCGGTTGCTGACGATGCTCGCTTGGGGCCTCGGCTCCGGAAACAACCACGACTCTCTCGAGGATTTTTTCGACGCGCTCTGGGCAGAGACCGCGGTTCGAGGCGAGATGGTCGAGCTGCTCTCAGTGCTGGACGCCCGCTCACGCACAGCACCACGGCCTTCGCCACTCGACCCCAAGATCCCCCTTGCACCACATGCGCGCTACACGCGTCAGGAGGTCGTCGCCGCGCTCGGTTTTGAGGAAGGCGCAAAGCCCAAAGTCACCCAGGGCGGTGTGCTTTGGATCCCAGGGGCCAGAAGCGACGTCTTCTTTGTTGACCTGCGCAAGGCCGAGCGCGACTACTCACCGACCACGATGTACCGGGACTACGCAATCAGCCGAGATCTATTCCACTGGGAGTCACAGTCGCGCCAGGCCCCACACCAGCCAACCGTCCGTCGGTACATTGAACACGTCCAGCAAGAAACGAACGTCCTCATTTTCGTCCGCGAGCAGCGCCGCGACGCCCTAGGAACCGCGCCGTTTCATTTCCTGGGCCCAGCGTCCTACGTCAGCCACGAAGGCGAACGCCCAGTCGCCTTCACCTGGCGCCTCAAGACACGGATGCCCGAGGAGCTGTTCGAGGTGGCACGGAGTGTGGCGGCTGCGTAAAGGGGCAGCGCCGAATTCGAAGGTGTCTGGGCTAGACCCCACCCCCGGGTGGGCGGCCGGCGATCAGAGCGCCACCTCGCGCGACTCCAGATGGGCGCCGACCTTGCGCTTGACGCGTTGGAGGGCGTTGTCGACGGTCTTGGTGTCGCACTCGAGCTTCTCGGCGGTGGTCTCGTAGGAGTGGCCGTCGAGGTAGAGGGAGAGGACTCGGGACTCCAGGTCTGAGAGGACGCCGGAGACGCCGGAGAGGCAGGAGACGAGGCTCGAGAGCTCTTCGGTGGCGATGACCTGGTTGACCGGGTCGTGGACCGTGGGGCCGGGGAGGATCTCGTCGAGGGTCGTGTCGGAGTCGCCGGCCGCCGCGGGGGTCTGGCTGAAGGAGACGTACTGGTTGAGGGGCGTGTGCTTGTTGCGGGTCGCGGTCTTGACGGCGGTGATGATCTGGCGGGTGATGCAGAGCTCGGCGAAATTGCGGAATGAGGACTCGCGATCGGTGCGGTAGTCGCGGATCGCCTTGTAGAGGCCGAGCAGGCCTTCCTGAATCAGGTCGTCGGACTCGCCGCCGAGCAGGAAGTAGGACGAGGCCTTGAGACGGACGAAGCCGCGGTAGCGGCGGACGATCGAGTCGTAGGCGTCGGCTCTTCCATCCTTGGCGAGGGCGACCAGATAGTGGTCATCAAGCTCAGGTTGAGAGTTAGCGTCCGACGGGTGGATGGAGCCGTTGAGGCGTCCCGACGGGAGTCGCATTTCCTGCGTAGGCGTAGATAGAGCCACAGATCCTTCTCCTTTGAAGGGTCGTGGCGCCGCTTACCTCCCCCGAGGCGCCCATATGGACTGGGTAATCTCAGACTCAAGCTGAGCTTCACCCTTTGTTGGCGCGGAAGTCTTACCGCTCTGCGGAGTTCTGTCAACCCCGAACTGAGGTTCGTGCAACCGCCGTTGCAGTTGCTACGGCCGATCCGGCCTCAGGAGCGCTGGCGGACGGCCTCGAAGAGCAGCGCCGTGGCCGCCGCGGAGACGTTGAGGGAGTCGACCCTCCCCTTCGCCGGCAGGGCGATGAGCCCGTCGCACGCCGAGGCGACGCGGGGACGGATCCCGCTGCCCTCGCCCCCGAGGACGAGGATCGTCGGGCCGCCCAGGTCGACCTCCCAGGGCGGCGAGGACGCACCCGCGTCGGCGCCCCAGATCCAGAACCCCGCCTCCTTGGCCTCGGCGAGCCAGTCGGCGAGGTTGCGGACACGGGCGACCGCCAGGTGCTCGACGGCGCCCGCCGAGGCCTTGCACGCGGCGGCGGTCACCTCCGCCGCCCGCCGTTCCGGGATCACGACGCCCGCGGCCCCGGCCTGCTCGGCGGAACGGCAGACGGCGCCGAGGTTGCGCGGGTCCTGGACCTGGTCGAGGGCGACGATCAGCGCGTCCTCCCTGCGCAGCAGGGCGTTGCGGTCCGCGTAGGGATAGGGATCGACCTCGGCGACGACGCCCTGGTGGTCGGGCGAGCCGCAGAGCCTCTCCAGCTCCTCGGGGGAGGTCTCCGGCGCCCTCCAGACGCGGTGCACGGCGCGCCTCCCCCGCTCGGCCTCCTCGACCGGGCGTTTGCCGTAGATCGTCTGAGCGGCCGCCATCAGGCCTTCGGCACGAGCCGGGCGCCCTCGGCGCCGTCCCGCACCTCCCAGCCGAGCTCGGCGAGGCGGTCGCGGATCTCATCCGCCCGCCCGAAGTCCTTCGCCGCCCGCGCCTCCTCCCGCTCGGCGAGCAACCTCTCGGCCTCGTCGTCGGCCTCAGCTCCCTCATCCGGCTGGGTAAGGGAGCTGAGGCCGACGAGCTCCAGCATCTCCCGCAGCTCGGCGACCGCACCCGCCACCGGGCCTCGGTTCGCCTCGGCAATCAGCTCGAACATCTGAGCGAGCGCTTTCGGCGTGTTGAAGTCGTCCGCCAGGGCTTCCTTGAACGCCTCGAGCCGGGAGGCAGGGGGGGTCCCGACGGAGCCTCCCCGCTGTTGCTCCGGCGGGACCTCCCCTGTCTCCCCCTCGCCGTGCTCACGGAAGAAATTCCGGATCCGCTCACACCGCGCAACCGCTTGCTCCATCTGCTCGGGCCCGAACGCCAACGGCTGCCGGTAGTGCCCGGAGATCAGGTAGAGGACGACGGCCTCGCGCCCGTAGCGGTCGAGCGCCTCGGAGAGCTGGAAGATGTTGCCCTCCGACTTCGACATCTTCTCGGCGTCGGTCTCGACCATCCCGTTGTGCATCCAGGCGCGCGCGAAGGGGTGCCCGGCGGCCTCGGACTGGGCGATCTCGTTCTCGTGGTGGGGAAAGACGAGGTCCGAGCCGCCGCCGTGGATCGCGAACGAGGGGCCGAGCTCCTGCTCGGCCATCACCGAGCACTCGATGTGCCAGGCCGGGCGGCCGCGCCCCCAGGGCGAGTCCCAGCTCGTGTCCTCGCCCTCCTTGTGGGACTTCCAGAGGGCGAAGTCGAGCGGGCTCTCCTTCAGCGACTCGGCGCCCGCCTCCTCGCCCTGGTCCATGTCCTCGGGGCGGCGGTTGGAGAGCTTGCCGTAGGCGGCGAAGCCGGCGACCCGGAAGTAGACGTCGCCCTCCGACTCATAGGCGTGGCCGCCCTCGAGGAGCTCGGCGATCAGGGCGACGATGCCGTCGATCGTCTCCGTCGCCAGCGGCTCGGCGTCGGGGCGGCCGAGGCCGAGCCTTCCGGTGTCCTCGAAGTAGGCCTCCGTCATCCGGGCCGCGAACTCCGCCGAGGGCTCCCCCGCCTCCGCGGCGGCGGCGTAGATCTTGTCGTTGACGTCGGTGACGTTGACGACCAGCTTCGTCGGGTAGCCCTCGGCGCGCAGGAATCGCGCGAACAGCGAGAAGACGACGAAGGGCCGGGCGTTGCCGATGTGGATGCGGCTGTAGACGGTCGGGCCGCAGGCGTAGATGCCGACCTCTCCGGCGCCGGCCTCGAGCGAGAACGACTCGCCGCTCAGCGTGTCCTTGATCCGAACCTCGCGCATCGCCGCTCGGAGACTACGACCGCGGCAGGCGCTCAGAAGGTCCGGTAGCCCGCGATCGGGCTCTCGGCCGCATCGCCGCGCGGCGCCCAGGAGGGCGCCGTCTCCTCAGCCGCGGCCACCGCTTCGCGGCGGGCGCGGCTGGCGCTGGCCCGGATCTCCTCCTCGGCGCGTGACGCGAGCGCGCTCCTCTCGCTGTTCGGCCTGTTTGCGGATCCGGTCGGACTCCGCCTGCAGCTGGTCCTTGGCCCGGTTGCGCGCCAGTTCCTCGGCCTCGCCCTCGAACTTCTCGACCAGCTCGCGGACCCGCTCCTCGGCCTCGCGGCGCACGTCCTTCGTGCCCTGCATGACCCGGTCCTCGATCTCGGACTCGAGCTTGACCGCGATCGCGCGGGCCTCCTCCGCCGCGGACTCCGCTTCGGCGGCGCGCTGCTCGGCGGCGGCGACGCGAGCGTTGGCGTCCGACTGAACCTCCTCCAAAGCTGCCCGAACCCGCTCCTGAGCTTCGGCTTCGACGCTCTTCGCCAGCGCCAGCCGCTCATCCTCGGAGCGCTCCTTGAGCGCGATCATCTCGGCGGCGAGCGCCTCGCGGTCGGAGCGCTCGACAAGGCGCTCCTGCTCGAAGGCCTTCTCGGCGCGGTCGCGAGCCTGCTCGGCGGCGGCGGCACGGCTCTCGGCGAGGGCGCGCTTCTGGCGCTCGGCGGCGACCCGCTCGCGACCCTCCTCGCCCAGCTTGCGAAGCGTCTCCATCGCCCGCTCCTTGACCTCGGACCGGACCCGCTCGGCGGCCTCGCCGCCGCTCTCCTCGGCGCGGCGGGCCCTCGACTCGGCGTCCGCGGCGCGCTGTTCGGCCTCGCCGACGCGCTGCTCGCTGACCCGCACCCACTCGAGTGCCTGGCTGGCGATTCCGCGCACCTCATCGGTGGCCTGGGTGACCTCCTCGAGATGCACTCTGGCGCCCTCAGCACTCACTCGCCGCAAACTACTACGGGCGCCGGAAGGGACGCCACCCCGCCGGCGGGCGAAATTGGCGCAAATTGCGGGAGACGCCGGCTCAGGCCGAGGTCTCGGCCCGGCGGGGGTGAAGTTCCCGCTTCAGCACCTTGCCGGTGGCGTTGCGGGGCAGCTCGTCCAGGAACTCGATCTCGCGCGGGGTCTTGTAGGCGGCGAGGTTCGCCTTGACGTGGGCCTTGAGGTCGTCCTCGCCGGCGCCCGCGCCCTGGTCGAGCACGACGAAGGCCTTGAGCCGCTGGCCGAACTCCTCGTCCTCGACGCCGATCACCGCCACCTCGACCACCTCCTCGTGGTCGGCCAGCAGGTCCTCGACCTCGCGGGGGAAGACGTTCTCGCCGCCGGAGACGATCATCTCGTCGTCGCGGCCATCGACGAAGAGGCGGCCGTCCTCGTCCATGTGACCGACGTCGCCGCTGCTGAAGAGGCCGTCGATGACCTCCTTGCCGCCGCCGCCGGTGTAGCCCTCGAAGGCCATTTCGTTGCCGACGAAGATCCGCCCGACCTCTCCCTGCGGCACCTCGCTCCCGGCCTCGTCGTAGAGCTTGACCACGGTGCCGCGCGGCGGCCGGCCCGCGGTTCCCGGAGCCGCGCGCAGGTCCTCCGGCCTCGCCACCGTCGCCCAGGAGACCTCGGTCGAGCCGTAGAGGTTGTAGATCGAGTCGCCGAAGCGGTCCATCCACGCGAGCGCCAGCTCACCGGGCAGCGACGAGCCCGAGAGCGCCGTGATCCGCAGCGACGGGAGGCGGTACTCGGCGAGCGTCTCCTCGGGAAGCTGGAGGATGCGCTGGACCATGACCGGGACGGCCGCCAGCACCTCGGCGCGGCTTTCCCGCACCGCCCGCAGGGTCTCCTCGGGGTCGAAGCGGCGCCGCAGCACGAGGGTCGAGGCGGTCGGCAGGCCGACGATGAAGTGAAAGAAGCCCCAGGAATGGAACAGCGGCGCGGCGACGACGATCGTCTCGCGGGCCCGGTAGGGGATCTTGTCGATGATCGCCGCCATCGCCAACAGCCCGTCGGGGCTGGAGCGCTGGGCGCCCTTCGGGGTCCCGGTGGTGCCCGAGGTGAGGATCACGAAGCGGGGCTTGTCGGGCGGGGGCTTGAGGTTCGAGTCGTCGCTCTCGGCGATCAGCGAGTCGATCGTCGGCCCCTCGGCGCCGCCGTCGGTCCAGGCGATAACCCGCTTGACGCCCTCGTCGACATCGCCCAGCAGGCCGGTGAACTCCTCGTCGTGGACGAGAACCTTGGGGCCCTCGCGGCGGGTCACCTCGACGAGCTGGGGCCCGGCGAACATCGTGTTCAGGTAGAGGGCGCTGGCGCCGAGCTTGGCCGCCGCCAGGGTCGTCTCGATGAAGCCGCGGTGGTTGCGGCACATGATCCCGACCCCGTCGCCGAACCCGATCCCCATCTCGGCGAAGGCGCGGGCGAGGGCGTTGGAGCGTCGCTGCAGCTGATCGAAGGTCAGCGATCCACGCTCGTCGATCAGGGCGATCTCATCCGGATAGTGGATCGCCGCGGTCGTAATCCCGAGAGCGGGGGACGCGCCCCAGCGCAGGAAGGCGGAGGCGACCTTGACGGACCTGTCGGGACGGTGGAGGCCGAGGATCCCCGACTCGCGCAGAACCCTCGCCTCGAAGGCGGCGTCCGCTGCCGATTGCCGCAGGCCGGCGACGATTGAGTTGAGACTCCCCATGCGCCCCAGGAAGACTATTGGCTCTCGATGGAAGCGACGGCGATGCAGGCGATTCCCTCGCCCCGGCCGATCCAGCCCATCCCCTCGTTGGTCGTCGCCTTGACGCTGACCCGTGCCGAGGTGGCCTCGCCGAGGAGGCGCTCCATCTCGGCCCTCTGCCCTGCGAGGCGCGGCCGCTCGCAGACCACGGTCGCGTCGACGTTGACGATCCTCCCGGCGACCGTGCCGACGACCGTCCGCAGCAGGTCGATCGAGTCGGCGCCCCGCCAGCGCTCGTCGTCGTCGGGGAAGAGCGTGCCGATGTCGCCGCCGCCGGAGGCGCCGAGCAGGGCGTCGATCACGGCGTGGGTGAGGACGTCGGCGTCGGAGTGGCCGGCGAGGCCGAGCTCGTGCTCGATCTCGACCCCGCCCAGGACCAGCGGGCGACCCTCGGCGAAGCGGTGGCTGTCGTAGCCGATGCCGACGCTCATCTGCTCAATTCTCTCCCACCGGCGCGCCGAGCGGCTCGAGGCGGCGGCGGCGGCGCTCGAAGACGGCGATCTGCCCGACGCCGAGCCGGTCGAGGAACTCGAGCGCCTCCTCGTAGCCGTAGCCGACCTGCTCGGGCAGGTGGGCGTCGGAGGAGAGCGAGAAGGCGGCACCCGCATCGACGCACATCTCGGCAAAGGCGGGCGCCGGGTAGATCTCGCCGACCGGCTTGCGCAGGCCGGCGGTCGAGACCTCGACCGCGATCCCGGCCTCGGCGATCGCCTCGACGGCGGGCTCGTAGAAGTGGCGCGGGTCGCGGTCGGGCAGCGGCCGGCCGCTGCCCCAGACCTTGACCAGGTCGGGATGGGCGAGGATGTCGAAGAGGCCCGAGCGGGCGCACTCGGCGAGCGTCTCGAAGTAGCGGCGCCAGACCCGGTCGGGATCGCCCCCCTCCTCCCAGACGTCCCACCCCGGATGGTCCACGGCCTGCTCGCCGACGAAGTGGACCGAGCCGACCACGTAGTCGAAGTCCCGCGCCTCGAGCATCGAGGCCGTGCGGTCCTCGGCGCCCGGCACGAAGTCGCACTCGATCCCGAGCCGAAGGGGCGTCGTGCGGACGAACTCGCAGTAGGCGTCGAGGTCGTCGACGGCCTGTTCCTCCCAGAACGGGTGGCGCCAGAGCTCGAGCGCCTGGCGGAAGCGGTGGACGTGCTCGGAGACGCCCAGCTCGGCGATCCCCGCCTCCGCCGCGGCCTCCAGGTAGCGGTCGACGTTGGCGGCCGTGAAGTAGCGCTCCGGCGGCGTGCCGTCCTCGTCGGGGCGGAGGTGGAGGTGGTAGTCGGTGAGCATCGCCGCCGAGCCTAGATGGTCGGCGGCGGCCCGGGCGACCAGGGCCACGGCTACGCTGCGTCGATGGTCCACCTGCGGATCGTCCTGCCCACGGAGAGCGGCGCGAAGGTCCTCGACCTGCTCGACGCGACGCCCTCCGCCTGCAACCTCGCGCACTTCCCGGGCGCGGCGCTGCGGCCGGCGGGCGACGTGATCCTCTGCGACGTCGCCCGCGAGGACGCCAGCGTCGTCATCGACGACCTGAGAGAGCTCGGTGTCGCCCACGAGGGGTCGATCACGATCGAGCACATCGACTCGCAGATCTCCGACGCCGCCGATGTCGCCGAGCGGGCGGCCCCCGGGGCGCCCGGCGACGCCGTGGTCTGGGAGGAGGTCGAGTCGCGCACCTCGGAGAGCACCGAGCTGAACGCCAACTACCTCTCCTTCTTCGTGCTCGCCTGCCTGATCGCCTCGGTCGGCATCTTCCTCGGCTCGCCGATCCTGATCATCGGCGCGATGGTCGTCGGCCCCGAGTTCGGGCCGCTCGCGGGGCTTTGCGTGGCCCTGGTCGAGCGCCGCGGCGACGTCGCCCTGCGCTCCTTCCGCGCCCTCGCGATCGGCTTCCCCTTCGGCATCACCGCGGCATTCGTCTTCGCCCTGATCGCCAAGTGGACGGGGTTGATCGAGTCGGACTTCAGCGGCACCGAGCACGCCCTGACCCAGTTCATCAGCCATCCCGACACCTTCTCGTTCATCGTCGCCTGCTTCGCCGGCGCCGCCGGCATGCTCTCCCTGACCTCGGCGAAGTCGGGTGCCCTGGTCGGCGTCCTGATCTCCGTGACGACGATCCCGGCCGCGGCCAATGTCGGCATCGCCGCGGCGCTCGCCGACTGGTCGGAATGGCGCGGGGCGATGGCGCAGCTGATCGTCAACCTGACCGCGATCACCCTCGCGGGGGTCGTCACGCTCTCGATTCAACGACGGCTGTTCGACCGCCGTCGCCGCAACCACTTCGGCGACGGATCCCGGGCGATCGCCGGACTGCCCACCGTGGCCCCGAGCAAGGCGCGGTCTCGCCGATGATCCGCCAGCTCGCGATCATGCTCGGCGCCTTCGCGCTCGGCACCGCAATCGCCGCCGCCCTCGGCGCGATCACCTTCGGCGTCGCGCTCGGCATCGGCCAGCTCTGCTTCGTCGCGGCGCTTGCCTGGGCCCTGCTGATCGACTGAGAGACGTCGACCCAAACTTCCGCGTCAGTCCTGGGCTAGCAGCAGCTCGGCGAGACGAAGGTCGAGCGGGGTCGTCACCTTGAGGTTCTCGGCCGGCGCGGGATGGATCAGCACCCGGCCGCCGGCCGCCTCGACCAGCATCGCCTCGTCGGTCGCGGCGGCGACCTGCTCGGCGTCGCCGGCGAGCGCCGCGCGCAGCGCCGCAACCCGGAAGGCCTGCGGGGTCTGCGCGGCCCAGAGCTCGTCCCGATCGACGGTCTCTGCGACGACGAGCCGTCGATTTAGGTCCCCTGAGGAACTCAATTGACGTTTCGCGCCGCCGGCCGCTCGCTTGATCGTGTCGCTGACCGGGGTCGCGGCGATCGCGCCGGCGGCCTCGGGGTCGGCGGCGAGGGTCGCGATCACCCCCTCGATCAGCTCGGGCGTCACCAGGGGCCGCGCGGCGTCGTGGACGACGACCAGCTCGGTGCCGACCGCCTCCATCGCCCTGGAGACCGACACGGCACGGGTGGCGCCGCCGCTGACGACGCCGAGGTCGTGGCCGCCGAGGTCGTGCACGTGCCCGGGAGGGCAGGCGACGACGATCGAGCGCACCGCGGCGACGGCCCGGAAGGCCTCGATCGACCACTCGACCATCGACCGCCCCGAAAGCGGCACGAAGGCCTTCGGGCCGCCGGCTCCGAGCCTCTCTCCGGAGCCGGCGGCCGCGATGACCGCTGTGACGGAATCTGCCGAACGGGGGTTCATCGGGGAACCCGCCCCGGACCGCTACGCGGTTGCCGCGAAGCGCTCCTCCAGCAGCCCGTCGAGGTACTCCTCCGCGCCCTCCTCGTCCTTGTCGAGCGCGTACATGAACTCCGAGGCGAGGATCTTCTTCGCCCTCGTGTACATCTGCTTCTCGCCGGTGGAGAGGCCCTTTTCCATCTCGCGGATGGCCAGGTTGCGGACCACCTCTGCGAGCTCGAACACGTCACCGGTCTTGATCTTCTCCCTGTTGTACTTGAAGCGCCGGTTCCAGTTTTTCGGCATCTCGGAGACGTCGTCGGTGAGGACGTCGGTGACTTTCTTGATTTCGACCTCGTCGATCACGCGGCGCAGCCCGGCGACGCCGGCGTTCTCGCAGGGGACCATCACCGTGAGTTCGTTGTGGAGGATCTTGATCGTGAGGTAGTCACGCTCCTCCCCCATCAGCTCGCGGCTCTCTTTCTTCAGCACGATTCCGGCCCCGTGGTGGGGATAGACGACCTTGTCCCCCTCCTCGAAGTCACAGACGTACGGGACGTCCTCCTCGAAGCCTGCCTCCATGGCCTCATCTAGCTCGGAAATCGTTTGCTCCTTTCGGTAATGCGACGGCGCCGATCGCCGTCAGCTCTGTAAGTACCTGTCGACCAAATCGACCTCACGAAGTCTCCGCAGGCCCTCGCGGATGTCCTTGGCCCTCGTCGGGCCGACATCGTCGACTGCCTCCAGGTCGGCGTCGGAGGCCGCCAGGACCTCCTCCAAACCGCCGAGCTCGTGGATGATCTTCTGGACGACAAGCTTGGGAATCCGGGGGATGCGGCCCAGCACCCGGTAGCCCCGCGGCGCGACGGGGAAGTCGAGGGTGTTGAGCTTGCGGTCGTAGCCGAGCATCTCGGCGAGGCGGCCGAAATCGAGCACGTCCTCGTGCGGCAGGCGGGCCAGCGACTGGATCACGGTCGCCAGGTTCTGCTCGGAGTCCTCGACCGAGTAGTCGCGGATCAGCGCCGTCTTTTCGCCGGCGACGCCGACCATCGACTCCTCGAGCTGCATCTCGATCAGCCGGCCCTCGGTGCCGAGCTCGACGATGTAGCGCTCGACCTCGACCGCCATCCGCGTCGTCAGCTCGGCCCGCTGCAGGACGGCGAGCGCGTCGTAGAGGACGCCGCCGCCGTCGAACTCGAGGATCGTCAGCCGGGTCGTCACCTGGTCGAGCCGGTCGCGGTACTTGTCGAGGGTGGCGAGGCCCTGGTTTGCCTTGGCGAGGACCGCGGGGATGTCCTGAAGGATGTACTTGGTTCCCTCGACGTAGAGCGAGACGACGTCGCGGCGCTGGGAGATCGCGACGACGAGGGCGTCGGTCTGTTTCGAGACGCGCTCCGCCGTGCGGTGGCGGGTGCCGGTCTCGCTGGAGAGGATCGTCGGGTCCGGCATCAGCTGCACGTTGGCCCAGGCGATCTTGGTCGCCTCGGCGTTGAGGACGATCGCGCCGTCCATCTTCGCCACCTGGTAGAGCATCGCCGGCGTGTAGTCGATGTCGAGCCGGATCCCGCCCGAGAGCATGTGCGAGATGTCCTCGGGATCGCCGACGACGATCAGGCCGCCGGTGCGGGAGTGGACGATATTGTCGATCCCCTCGCGCAGCGCCCCCCCGGGCGCGACGATGTCGAGAGCCCTGAGAAGCCGGGGATCCTGACGTTCCGACAACTCGTGAAGCTCATCCCCTGGTAGGCCTGACATCGCCTCCTAGGATTGCAAATACCGCTCTGGAATGCGGTCTGGGCATATCCAAGTGGACAGGTCGGGATGGCCTTTGTCAAGCCGATCGGTCACAGGTGCGCGTGGCGATGCTGCGGATCGTGCCTGGGCGGCTCCAGATCGCGGACAAATGCCCAGGTCAAGGAGGCCCCGACGCCGCAGAGGGCGACGAGGAACCAGGTCGAGCCCGCGATCGATGCCGAGAAGCTGTCTCCCCCCTCGATCAGCGCGTGGGAGAGCGCTCCGGTCACGGCGAGGGCGATCGTGCCCGCCATCACCCTGTCCATCGCCAGCACTCCGGAGGCGATGCCGACCTTCTCCGCGGGCATCGCCGCCATCGCCGCCGTCGACATCGGCGCATACACGAGGCCGAGGGAGATGCCGAAGGGCAGGTAGCCGGCGAGAAGCAGCGCATAGGGGCTGCCGGAATCGACCTGGGTCAGGAAAAGCAGGCCGAGGATCCCGAAGCCCATGCCGGCGGTCATCAGCCTCCGGGCCCCGAAGCGGGCGATCAGGCGGCTCGACAGCGGCGAGATGAAGACCATCGGCAGCGTGATCGGGAGGATCAGCAGGCCGCTGAGGACGGCCGAGTGGCCGCGCACGTCCTGCAGGTACTGGGACTGGAAGAACATCACGCTCCAGTAGGCGCCGACGAGGGCGAAGGCGGCGGCGCTGGCACCGAAGTAGGGCCCGTTCCGGAACAGCGAGAAGTCGACGATCGGGCCGGAGACACGGTGCTCGATGCGCCAGAAGGCGTAGAGCGAGACCAGCCCGAGAGCGGCGAGCCCGAACGTCGGCGGCGGCGCTCCAGGAGCGAGCCTGGACGAGGGCCAGGATCGCGGCGGTGAGGCCGAGGCTGAGGGCGAGCAGGCCGGCGAGGTCGACCCTGTGCCCGGACCCGGGGTCGGTCGACTCCGGCGCCGCCCACGCCGTGACGAGGAAGGCAAAGGCGCCGATCGGCAGGTTGATCCAGAAGATCGCCCGCCAGTCGACCTCGACCAGGATGCCGCCGACCAGCGGGCCGATCGCCAGTGCCACCGCCGAGATGCCCGCCCAGATGCCGAGCGCCCGCGGCTGCTCCTCGGCGGGGAACGCGTTGCAGACGATCGCCAGCGAGAGCGGCAGCATCGGCGCCGCGCCGATGCCCTGCAGGACGCGGCCGCAGATCAGGGTCAGTTCGTCGCCCGCCACCGCGGACAGCACCGAGCCGAGCGCGAAGATGACGGTCCCGACCAGATACATCCGCTTGCGGCCGAACATGTCGCCGAGCCGCCCGGCGGTGACGACGAGGACGGTGATCGTCAGCAGGTAGCCGTTCATCATCCACTGCAGGCCGGCCGAGGAGGCGTCGACGTCGTGGCGGATGCTGGGCAGCGCCAGGGCGACGACCGTCGAGTCGAGCATGAGCAGGAAGAGGCCGGCGCAGGTGCCGATCAGGGTCCACCACCTGAGCTCCATGGACGCAGGCTATGAGCTCAGGCGGCGGGCGCTCCGGCGAGGTCGCGCTCGGGGTCGACGCCCCAACGGCGCCCGACCTCGACCAGGCCCTCGTCGAGCGGCCAGCGGTCCGGCCGCTCCTCGCCCTCGTGGCCCGGATTGGCGCCCTTCAGCGCCATGGCGCCGGTGTTGTCGCCGATCGCGCGGATCGCGGCGACGTCCTCCCCGCTGAGCCGCTGCTCGACCGGCAGATGCGCCAGTTCGACCCGCTTGGCCTCGATCGGGCAGGCCTCAGGGTGCGCCTCCTGGATCAAGGTGGGGACGACGCAGTCGACCGCCGGGTGGGCGAGATTCCACTGGCAGGCGAGTTGTATCGGCGTCAGCCGCGCCCGTTCGGCGAAGGGCAGGACGCGCTCGAGCTTCTCCAGCCCCGCCTCGATCCAGCCCTCGGGCCGGAAGGCGCGGTGGTCGCCCGCCGCCAGCTGCATCCCGGGCTGGATGTCGCCCCAGAAGAGGCCGCCGTAGTCGACGACGCGGGTGATCACGCGGACGCCCCTCTCGGCTGCCGCGTCGAGGCAGAGCTCACCGGGCCAGGGCTCGAACGGGTTGAGGATGATCATCGCCCAGTCGATGCGGTCGCCGAAGCGCTCCAGGCAGGAGATCAGGTCGAGGGTGAAGCCGTTGGCCGGGCCCGGCGCGACCCCGATCCGCGCCGCCAGCCCGGCCTCGCGCAGCGCCGCCATCCCGTCCCAGACCGCCTCGCTCGTGTAGCCGGTGCGGTCGGGGTTGTGGAGCAGGAGGAGGTCGAAGGAGGAAGCGCCGAGGCGCTCGAGGCTGCGCTCGGTCGCCATCCTCAGGTAGGAGGCGTAGGCGTCCGGGCCTCGCAGCCGCGGGTCCGTGAAGCGGGGGAAGCCCCGCGGGCCGTCGCGCTCGCCCTCGTAGAAGTCGTGGCCGACGGCGCCGACCAGGCAGAAGTCCTCGCGGGGGACGCCGGTCAGCGCCCTGCCGAGCAGCGAGTCGGCCTCGCCCTGGCCGTAGGTGTCGGCGCTGAGCACCGTGTCGATGCCCTCGCCGGGGCGCAGCAGCGCTTCCAGCCGCTCCTCCTCGATCGTCTCGCCGAAGCGCAGGAAACGTCCCCCGCTCCAGGTGCCTATCGCCGTGCGGCCGGGCTCGCGCATGAAATGAACCGTAGCGAGGGCACGGCCCTCCGGACCCGGCCCTCGGGCGAAGTGGGCCTGCTACTCGGCAGGAGGTTCGGGGGCGTCCTCGGCCGAATCGGGCTCGTTGCCGTCCTCGCCCTTGGCGCCCACGCCGACCTTCTCGGGCTCGGACTTCGCCTTCGGCTTGGGCGGTTTCTTCGGTTTGACGATGCGCAGCTTCAGCGGCCTGTCTTCCTCGTCGCCGGACTCGTCGCGTTCGACCATCACGGTCGAGCCGGGGACCATCTCGCCCTGCTTCAGCACCTCGTCGGCGAGCGGGTCCTCGATGTAGCGCTGGATCGCGCGGCGCAGCGGCCGGGCGCCCATCGAGGGATCCCAGCCTTTGTCGACGAGGATGTCCTTGGCGTCCTCGGCCAGCTCCAGCTGCAGCTCGTGCTCGGCCACCTGGACGCGGACGCGGTTGATCATCAGGTCGACGATCTCCTTGACCTCCTCCTTGGCGAGCTTGTGGAAGACGATCACCTCGTCGATCCGGTTGAGGAACTCGGGCCGGAAGACTTTCTTCAGGTCGCCCATGATCCGGTGTTTCATGTCGTCGTAGGACATGCCGGTCTCGTCGGAGACCGTGAACCCGATCGAGGTGTTCTTCGAGATCTCGGCGGCACCGATGTTCGAGGTCATGATCACGATCGCGTTGCGGAAGTCGACCGTCCGCCCCTGGGCGTCGGTGAGCCTGCCGTCCTCGAGGATCTGCAGGAGGATGTTGAAGACGTCCGGGTGCGCCTTCTCGATCTCGTCGAGGAGCAGCACCGAGTAGGGCTTGCGGCGCACGGCCTCGGTCAGCTGGCCGCCCTCGTCGTAGCCGATGTATCCCGGCGGCGAGCCGACCAGGCGGCTGACCGCGTGCTTCTCCATGTACTCGGACATGTCGATGCGGACCATCGCCTCCTCGTCGCCGAAGAGGAACTCGGCGAGCGTGCGGGCGAGCTCGGTCTTGCCGACCCCAGAGGGGCCGAGGAAGATGAACGAGCCGGCCGGGCGCTTCGGGTCCTTGATCCCGGCGCGCGAGCGGCGGATCGCTTTCGAGACGGCGGTGATCGCGACCTCCTGGCCGATCACGCGCTTGTGGAGTTCCTCCTCCATGCGGATCAGTTTCTGGGTCTCGGCCTCGGTCAGCTTGAAGACCGGGATCCCGGTCCACATCGAGACGATGTCGGCGATCTCCTCTTCGCCGACTTCCGGCCGGTCGCCGTTCTCACCCTCGGCCCACTCGTCTTCGAGCTGGCGTTTGCGGGTGGTCAGCTGGCGCTCGCTGTCGCGCAGGTTGGCGGCTTTCTCGAACTCCTGGGCTTCGATCGCGCCCTCCTTCTCGCGCCGCGTGGTCTCGATTTCCTCCTCGAGGTCGCGGTACACGGGCGGGGCGCTCATCGACTTGATCCGCATCCGCGAGGCGGCCTCGTCGATCAGGTCGATCGCCTTGTCGGGCAGGAAGCGGTCGGAGATGTAGCGGTCGGCCAGTTCGGCGGCGGCTTTCAGCGCCTCGTCGGTGATCGTCACCCGGTGGTGCTGTTCGTAGCGCTCGCGCAGCCCTTCGAGGATCCTGACGCTGTCCTCGACCGAGGGCTGGTCGACCTTGATCTGGGCGAAGCGGCGCTCCAGCGCCGCGTCGCGCTCGAGGTATTTGCGGTACTCGTCGAGCGTCGTCGCGCCGATCGTCTGCAGCTCGCCGCGGGCGAGGGCCGGCTTGAGGATCGAGGCGGCGTCGATCGCGCCCTCGGCGGCGCCGGCGCCGACCAGGTTGTGGAGCTCGTCGATGAAGAGGATGATGTCGCCGCGCTGGGTGATCTCTTTCATCACCTTCTTGAGGCGCTCCTCGAACTCACCGCGGTACTTGGAGCCGGCGACGAGGGCGGCCAGGTCGAGGGTGTAGATCTGCTTGTTCTTGAGCAGCTCCGGCACCTCGCCTTTGTTGATGCGAGCGGCAAGGCCCTCGACGACGGCGGTCTTGCCGACGCCGGGCTCGCCGAGCAGCACGGGGTTGTTCTTGGTGCGGCGGGAGAGGACCTGCATGATCCGCTCGATCTCGGTTTCACGGCCGATCACCGGGTCGAGCTTGCCCTCCTCGGCGAGCTTGGTCAGGTTGCGGCCGAACTGGTCGAGCAGTTTCGAGGACTTTTTGCCGCCCTCGCCGCCGCCACCGCCGGCGGCGGCACCCTGACGGCGGCCACCGGGGCCGGAGAGCATCCGGATCACCTCGTTGCGGATTTTGTCGGAGTCGGCGTCGAAGTCGAGCAGGATGCGGGCGGCGACGCCCTCGTTCTCACGCACCAGGCCGAGCAGGATGTGCTCGGTGCCGATGTAGTTGTGGCCGAGCGAGAGCGCCTCGCGCAGCGCCAGCTCGAGCACCTTCTTGGCGCGCGGCGTGAACGGGATCTGGCCCGAGGTGACCTCCTCGCCGGAGCCGACGATGCGGACGACCTGAGAGCGGACGCGCTCGGTGGTGATGTCCAGCGACTCGAGGACGCGGGCCGCCAGGCCCTCCTCCTCGCGCAGCAGGCCGAGCAGGATGTGCTCGGTGCCGATGTAGTTGTGCTTGAGCGTGCGCGCCTCTTCCTGTGCCAGGACGACGACTTGACGGGCTCGCTCTGTGAATCGCTCGAACAAAGTGACTTTCCTTACTCAGTCAAAACGCAATTGAAGGGTGGAAGTACCGCAACGATGTATCTCGACTATCGGGATACACCTGATCTCCCTTTAAACGATACCGGGACCGCCCGCCCGGCCTTGGGACCCAAATACCCGCACTTAGCGGGCTTCTGGGGGCCCATGGACCTTCCGCTGTTCCTTTTGATCGCTATGCCGCCATAAGGAACAGCGGAACGAATCAGGTCCGCATGGCCGGGAAGAGGATGACCTCGCGGAGGCTCTGCGCCCCCGTCAACATCATGACAAGCCGGTCAATCCCGACCCCGACCCCCCCGGTCGGGGGCATTCCCTGTTCGAGCGCCTCGGCGAATGCCTCGTCGTAGGGCTGCGCCTCCTCGTCGCCCCGATCGAGCTCGGCGCGCTGCTGCTCGAAGCGCCGGCGCTGCTCGTCGGGGTCGTTGAGCTCGCTGAACGAGTTGGCGATCTCGACCCCGCCGATGAAGGCCTCCCAGCGCTCGACCAGGCCCTGCTTGGAACGGTGGGCCTTGGCGAAGGGCGAGAGCTCGACCGGGTAGTCGAGGACCAGGGTCGGCTGGATCAGGTCGGGCTCGACCGACTTCGACAGCAGGCCGTCGACCAGCTTTCCCCAGCCCTCCTTCGGGTCGGACTCGGTGCCGATCGCCGCCGCCAGCGCCTCGCGGGTCGGGTGCTCGGCGATGTCGACGCCGGTCCGCTCGAGGATCGCCTCGCGCAGGGTGACGCGGCGCCAGGGCGGCGCCAGGTCGATCTTCGTGCCGTCGTGGCGCTCGACCACGGTGGTCCCGAGCACGCGCTCGGCGACCTCGCCGACCATCATCTCCAGGTCGTGCGCGGTCTTCTCGTAGTCGGCATAGGCCTCGTACCACTCGAGCATCGTGAACTCGGGGTTGTGCTTGTGGGAGACGCCCTCGTTGCGGAAGTCCTTGCCGAGCTCATAGACGCGGTCGATGCCGCCGACGACCAGGCGCTTGAGGTAGAGCTCGGTCGCGATCCGCAGGTAGAAGTCGCGGTCGAGCTGATTGTGATGGGTCTTGAAGGGGCGGGCGAGCGCGCCGCCGTAGAGCGGCTGCAGGACCGGTGTTTCGACCTCCATGAAATCGTGCTCGTCGAGCCAGCGGCGGATCTCGGCGATCGTCCGGGCCCGGGTCGCGAACACCCGGCGGCTCTCCTCGTTCGCGATCAGGTCCAGCTCGCGCCGCCGGTAGCGGGTCTCGACGTCCTCGAGCCCGTGGAACTCGCTCGGCGGCGGCCGCAGGCTCTTCGAGAGCAGGCGCCAGTGGTCCAGCGTCAGGGTCAGCTCGCCCCCGCGCCGGGTCGCCATCGCCAGCCCCTCGACCCCGACGATGTCGCCGATGTCGAGGTGGACGAGGAGCTCGTAGGGCTCCGGGCCGAGCAGGTCCTCGCGGGCGTGGAGCTGGATCCGGCCGCTGCCGTCCCGGAGGTCGAGGAAGCAGGCCTTGCCGTGGCCGCGGCGGCCGACGATCCTGCCGGCGACGCGGTGGCGCGACTCGGTCTCGATGCCCGGCGCCAGGCCCTCGTGGGCGGCGCGCACCTCGGCGATGTCCTCGCGTTCGTCGAAGCCGTGCGGGAACGGCTCGGTCCCGCTCTCCCTGATCCGCTCGAGCTTCTGCCGGCGGTCGCGAAGGACGTCGGAGAGCTCCTGCTCTTCGGGCTCGCTCATCGGCGCGAGCCTACCGACCGCTAGGCCGTCTCGATCTTGGTGATTTTGAGTTTCTTCTTCGGCCCGCGGGGAACCTCGACCGAGACGACGTCATTGCGCTTGTGGCCGATCAGCGCTTTGCCGATCGGCGACTCGTTGGAGAGCTTGTGCTCGAGCGGGTCGGCCTCGGTCGAGCCGACGATCTGAAACTTCTGCGAGTCACCCGTCTTCTGGTCTTTGACGTGGACAACCGAGCCGAAGGTGACCTCGTCGGTGCCGACCGACTTCTCGTCGATGACGGTCGCCCGGCGCAGGCGCTCTTCGAGCTGGGCGATACGCCCCTCGAGCAGAGCCTGCTCGTTCTTGGCGTCGTCGTACTCGGCGTTCTCGGCAATGTCGCCGAAATCGCGCGCCTCCTTGATCCGTTCCGCTACCTCGCGCCGTTTCTCGGTCGTGAGATGCTCGATCTCTTCCTTGAGCTTCTCGAGCCCTTCAGGGGTGATTACGGCCTGGCGACTCAATTTGCACTACCTCGCTTTGCTCGATAAAGGGCGGAGAGACGGCTCCCGAAACCCAAAAATGCCCGGGTGCGATGGCTTTAGCCTGCACGCACCTGGGCCGGAAGTCGCGGGATTATAGCGAGGCGATTAGGCGACTCCCGCGGGCTCGCCGAGGCCGGCGACCAGGACCCGTGCGCGCGGCAGGTCGGCGCTCCGCTGCAACTCATCGGCAACCTCGGCGGCGGCGCCCAGCGACTCCATGTACCAGGGGTAGAACTTGCGCAGGTATCGAGTTGCGCGCTCCGTCCCCAGATGCTCCTCGGCGCGGTCCATCGTCCAGAGCAGCTCGGCGGCGACCAGATCGCGCGGGGGCGGCTCGGTGCGGCGTCCGGTGAGCTCCTCGAAGACCCACGGATTGCCCAATGCTCCGCGAGCAATCATCACCGCGGCGGCACCGGACTCGTGGTGGGCGCGGCGGGCGGCGGCGGCGCTCTTGAGGCCGCCGGAGACGATCACCGGGACCCCGATCCGCCCGACCAGCTCGCGGGTCAGCGCGTAGTCGGGCTCGCCCTTGTGGCCGGCCGTGGCGGGGCGAGGGTGGAAGCCGATCGCCGCCGCTCCCCCCTCTTCGACGAGGCGGATCGCAAGGTCGAAGCCGGAGCGATCGCCCGCCCGCAGGCCGGAGCGCAGCTTGACGGTGACGGGCAGGCCGCTGCCCTCGGCGGCGGCGCGCGTCAGCGCCAGGGCGAGATCCGGGTCGCTGAGCAGCTCGACGCCGGCCCCGGTGCGCCGCACCTTGCGGACCGGGCAGCCCATGTTGATGTCGATCAGGTCGGCGCCGGCCTCGGCGGCGACCGCGGCGCCGGAGCGCATCACCTCGGCGTCGTGGCCGAAAAGCTGGACCGAGACAGGGTGCTCGTCGGGGTGGATCCTCATCAGCTCGCGCAGGGTGCGCTCGTTGCGGTGGTGGAGGCCGAAGCTGGAGATCATCTCCGAGACCGCCAGACCGGCCCCGTGCCGCTTCGCCTGCAGGCGCACGAACCAGTTGCCGATCCCGGCGAGCGGCGCCAGCAGCACGCGGTTGGCCAGCCGCACGCCGCCGATCTCGAAGGGGTCGGTGAGGGGTGGCTGATCCGCGGGGGTCTTAGGAGTTCTGCTCATGGATGAGACGCAGACCCTTCAGGGTAAGCATCTCGTCGACCTCGTCGATCGTCTCTGTGAAGGGGACGACGAGGGAGGCGTATCCGCCCGAGGCGAGCACGTGCGGGTTGGGCAGCTCTTCTTCGATCCGGCCGACGATGCCGTCGATGAGGCCGGCGAAGCCGAAGATGAAGCCGGAGTGGATCGCCGCGCGGGTCGAGCGACCGATCGCCTCCTTCGGCTCTTCGAGGTCGATCCGGGCGATCCGGGCGGCGCGGTCGATCAGGGCGCTGAGCGAGGGCGCGAGGCCGGGGCCGATCGCGCCACCGAGGTACTCGCCGTCGGCGGAGACCGCGTCGATGTTGATGCCGGTGCCGAAGTCGACGGATACGCAGGCCTCGCCGAAACGGTCGTAGGCGGCGATCGCGTTGACGAGGCGGTCGGCCCCCACCTCGAGCGGGTTCTCGATCCGGATCGGCATCCCGGTCTTCAGGCCCGGCCCGATCGTCAGGCACTCCGCCTTCAGGTATCGCTCCGACAGCGCCTCGAACTGGCTGCCGAGCGGCGGCACCACGGAGGAGACGCAGACGGCGTCGACGTCGTCGAACGACATCCCGCTGAGCGAGAAGAAGCCGGCGATCCGCTCGGCGAGCTCATCGCCGGTCGCGCCGGAGCGGGTCTGGAAGCGCCAGTGCTCGACCAGGCGCTCGCCGTCGAAGGCCCCCAGGTGGGTCTGGGTGTTGCCGACGTCGATCGCGAGGAGCACGGCGCGAGCCTATCTAGTGAGAGCGCAGTTGTTCCCGCATACCGGGCATAACTGCGCTCTCAGCGGGTAGGGCGAATGAGATGAGCGATTTCACGAAGAAGAACCTGAACGAGATCGAGGACGCCGCGGTCAGCCACGGCTTCTCGGAGACCCAGATGGCGCGCTTCGCCGGGGCCGACCTCGACTGCGAGACGATCGGCCTCGCGTTCGAGGGCGTCAAGCCCAATTCCCGCCAGGCCTTCGGCCACCGTCACGAGCGCGACGAGGAGGTCTACGTGATCCTCAACGGCGGCGGCCGGATGCGGCTCGGGGACGAGGTCATCGAGATCGGCCCGATGGATGCGATCCGGGTCGCGCCGGGCGTGATGAGGGCGTTCGAGGCCGGGGACGAGGGCATCGAGCTGCTCGCTTTCGGGACGCATCACAAGGGCGACGGCGAGATCGACCCGGGGTTCTGGACCGACTGACGCGGACGGACTGGCTGTACGACCAGCCGATGCGTTTAGGATGCCGCCGGTGAACGTCCGGCTCTACAACATCCCGGGATCGCATCCAGCGATGGCCGCGCAACTGATGCTCGACTACAAGGGCATCCCCTTCAAGCGCACCGACCTCTTCCCGGTTGCCTCGCGAGCGATCGTGCGGGCCGTGGGCTTTCCGGGCAGCAGGGTCCCGGCGATGAAGATCGACGGCGAGAAGGTCCAGGGCTCGCGGCAGATCGCGCGGGAGCTCGACCGCCTGCAGCCCGACCCTCCCCTCTTCCCGGCCGACCCCGAGCGGCGCGCCGCCGTCGAGGAGGCGGAGCGCTTTGGCGACGAGGAGCTCCAGCACCCGGTCCGGCAAACCATCTGGTGGGCGTTCCGCAAGAACAAGGAGCCGCTCGCCGGCTATTCCGAGGGGGCGAAGCTGGGCATCCCGATCTCGCTCGCGGTCAAGACCGCCGGCCCCGTCGTCGCGATGGCGGCCCGCATCAACGAGGCTTCCGACGAGAACGTGCGCGCCGACCTCGAGAAGCTCGGCGGCCTGCTCGATCGGGTCGACGAGATGATCGCCGCCGGCACGCTCAACGGGGAGCAGCTGAACGCCGCCGACTTCCAGATCGCCCCGACCCTGAAGCTGGCGATGACGATGCAGGACCTGCGTCCGCTGATCGAGTCTCGCCCGGCGGCGGAGCTGGTCCGGCGGGTGCAGCCGAAGATTGCCGGGGACTTCCCGCCGATCCTGCCGCAGGAGTGGCTCACGCCCCTGCGCGCAAAAACCGCCGCCGCTTAGTTCTCGCGGTTAGCCCGAGCTCGCCCCGAGGGCCCCGTACCGCTCGACCCGTTCGCGATCGCCGAGAGCGGCGAGGGCCTCCGCCAGCCGGGTGCCGTCGGGCAGCGCCAGCTCCGGGTCGAGCTCGAGCAGCGGCTCGAGGACGAAACGGCGGCGGGCGGCCTGCGGATGCGGCAGGGTCAGGCGCTCCGTCGCGATCTCGAGGTCGCCGAGCAGCAGCAGGTCGAGGTCCAGAGGCCTGGGGCTGTGCCTGGGGGCGTCGAGCTCCCGGCCCCGGCCGGCCTCGATCTCCTTGCAGAGGTCGAGCAGCGCGTCCGGCTCGAGGCCGGTGCGAATCCGGACCGCCGCGTTGAGGAAGTCCGGCTGGTCGAGGAGATCGCCGACCGGCTCGGTCTCATAACCGGAGGAGATCGCCTCGACCTCGACCCCGCGCTCCCCCAGCATCCGCACCGCGGCGCGCAGGTGCGCCTCGCGATCGCCGACGTTGGAGCCCAGGCCCAGGTAGCCCCGGCGCACCGGTTACTCCTCCTCTTCGTCGTCCGCGCCTTCGGAGCGGTCCTGGACGACCTCGACCGCGACCTCCTGGATCGCGAGCGGCAGCGGCGGCTCGGGCTTCGCGACCCGGACCCGAACCGAGTCGCAGCCGTAGCGCTCCATCATCCGCTGGCCGACGACCTGGGCGAGGCGCTCGAGCGTCCGGTAGCTGCGCTCGGTCGCGGCAAGGGCGACGATGTCGCAGACCTCGGCGTAGTCGACGGTGTCCTCGAGGCGGTCGGTGAGGACGGCATCGCAGTCGGGCACGTCGAAGGAGACGTCGAACTCGAGCCGCTGACCGACCTCCTTCTCGGCGTCGCTGACCCCGTGGTGCGTGTAGATCGAGAGGCTGCGCAGCTCGACCTCGACGCTCGACTCGATCCCGTTTCCGTGAGCCTCCATGGCGATGAAACTACCCGAGGATCGCCGCCGCGACCTTCGTCGCCTGGGCGAGTGCGGCGACGTCGTGGACACGGAGCACGTCGGCGCCCTCGGCGGCGGCCAGGACCGAGGAGGCGATCGTCCCCCCCGCGCGATCGCCGGCCCCGGAGCCGTCGACCTTGCCGATGAAGCTCTTGCGCGAGGTGCCGACGAGGATCGGGCGGCCGAGAGCGCGCAGCTCGCCGAGCCGGCGCAGGAGCTCCAGGTTGTGCGCAAGCGTCTTGCCGAAGCCGATCCCGGGATCGACCCAGATCCGCTCCTCGGCGACCCCGGCGGCGAGCGCCGCCTCGATCCGCTCGGCGAGGAAGGCCCTGACATCGTCGACGACGTCGTCATAGGCGGGGTCGTCCTGCATCGTCCGCGGCGATCCCTGCATGTGCATGAGCACGAGGCTCGCCTTCCGATCGGCGCAGAGCGGCCCGATCTCAGGGTCGCCGCGCATTGCCGTGACGTCGTTGACGATCGTCGCGCCGCCGTCGAGTGCCGCCTCGGCGACGCGGCTCTTCGAAGTGTCGATCGAGACCACGTGGCCCATCCCGGCAAGGTCGGCGACGACCGGCTGCGTCCGGCGCAGCTCCTCCTCGGCGCCGACCTCCTCGGCCCCCGGCCGGGTTGACTCTCCACCGACGTCGAGGATGTCCGCCCCGTCTTCCGCCAGCGACACCCCATGCGCGATCGCCGCCTCGGGCTCGAGAAACAGGCCCCCGTCCGAAAACGAGTCGGGGGTCACATTCACCACCCCCATCAGCTTCATGGCGACGCGTCCTGAGCGAGCAGTGCAAGGACGCAGGGAGCGCGGCGTGCTCCGCACGCGAGCGACCGAGGACGCAGCAATGCGAAGCTCAGGACGCGTCGCCGCCCGCGAAACCTGGGCGGGGGCGCGGGATTCGGCCGCGCGCCCTCGCGCTGAGCCTTTTCCGGCTCCGGCGCCGGCTCGACCTGCTGCGGCGGCTCCTCCTCGTCGACGAAGACCTCGTCCTCGGATTTGCCTTCGAGCAGGGCGACGAACTGCTCGGCGTCGATCGTCTCGCGCTCGAGCAGGACCTTCGAAATCTGCTCGAGCTGGTCGCGCTTGTCGGTGAGCAGGTCCTTGGCGGTCTGGTGCGCGGACTCGACGATGCGCCGGATCTCGTCGTCGATCTCCCTCGCGATCTCATCCGAGTAGTCGGGCTCGGAGGAGAACTCACGGCCGAGGAAGGGCTGGCCGCGATCGTGGCCGAAGACACGGGGCCCGAGGCGCTCGGACATCCCGAAGCGCATCACCATCTGCTTCGCCGTCTCGGTCACCTTCTCGAGGTCGTTGGAGGCGCCGGTCGTGATCTCGCTGAAGACGATCTCCTCGGCGGCGCGCCCGCCGAGGGTCATCGCCATCGTGTCGGTGAGCTCGGCGCGGGAGGTGAGGAACTTGTCCTCGGTCGGCAGGCTGATCGTGTACCCGAGCGCCTGGCCGCGGCTGATGATCGAGATCTTGTGAACCGGGTCGCAGTTGGGCAGCAGGTGGCCGACGATCGCGTGCCCCATCTCGTGGTACGCGGTGACCAGGCGCTCCTTCTCCGACATCACGCGGGTTTTCTTCTCGGGGCCCGCGATCACCCGCATGATCCCCTCCTCGAGCTCCTGCATGGAGATTTCACGGCGCCCGGTGCGCGCCGTGAGCAGGGCCGCCTCGTTGATCAGGTTGGCGAGGTCGGCGCCGGTGAAGCCAGGGGTCTGGCCGGCGAGGGTGTCGAGGTCGATCGCCTTCGAGAGCGGCTTGCCGCGGGTGTGGACCTCGAGGATCTGCTTACGGCCCTTGCGGTCGGGGCGGTCGACGACGACCTGGCGGTCGAAGCGGCCCGGCCGCAGCAGGGCGGGGTCGAGGATGTCGGGCCGGTTGGTGGCGGCGATCAGGATGATGTTGTCCTTCATCTCGAAGCCGTCCATCTCGACCAGCAGCTGGTTGAGCGTCTGCTCGCGCTCGTCGTGACCGCCGCCCATGCCGGCGCCGCGGTGGCGGCCGACGGCGTCGATCTCGTCCATGAAGATGATGCAGGGGGAGTTCTGCTTGGCCTGCTCGAAGAGGTCGCGGACGCGGCTGGCGCCGACGCCGACGAACATCTCGACGAAGTCGGAGCCCGAGATCGAGAAGAAAGGCACCCCGGCCTCGCCGGCGACCGCGCGGGCGAGGAGCGTCTTGCCGGTTCCGGGCGGGCCGTAGAGGAGGACACCCTTGGGGATGCGAGCGCCGAGCGACTGGAATTTCTTCGGGTTCTCGAGGAACTCCTTGATCTCGTGCAGCTCCTGCACCGCCTCGTCGACTCCGGCGACGTCGCGGAAGGTGATTTTCGGCGCGTCGACCGACATCCGCTTGGCTTTCGATTTGCCGAAGTTCATCACCCGCGAGCCGCCGCCCTGCATCTGATTCATCAGGAAGATCCAGAGGCCGAGGAAGAGGACGAAGGGGAGGATGTATGTGAGCAGCGAGAGCAGGCCGTTGCCGCCGGTTCCGTGCACATCGGTCTTGACCTGATTCTGGTCGAGCAGGTTGATCAGGCTCTGCTCGGTGTTGGGCGGGTATCCGGTGGAGAAGCTGTCGCCGTTCGCCTGCTTGACGTCGAGCGTGTTGTCCTTCGTGTTGATGTCGACTTCTTCGACGCGGCCTTCGGCGATCAGGCCGGACTTCGGCGTGATCAGTTCGTTGTAGGACGGCGCCGGGGTGCCCGAGTCGTTGTTGATCACCTTCGAAGCGACGAAGGCGAGGATGACGACCAGAAGGATCGGGAAAGCTGCGCTTTTGACGAAACGCCTCATAGCGAAAATTCAGCGTACCAGGGCGGTTTTGCCCTCTAGGCGTTCAACGCCGCGACGTATTCCAGGTTGCGGTAGTGCTGTGCGTGGTCCAACCCGTACCCGACGGCGAAGCGGTTGGGTATCTCGAAGCCCACGTAGCGGGGTGAGAGGTCGACCCGAAGCCGCTCGGGCTTGGTCAGGAGAGCGCAGACCTCGAGCGAGGCGGGCCGCCGCGCCTTCAGGTTGCGCATCAGGTACTGGAGCGTCAGGCCGGAGTCGATTATGTCCTCGACGATCAGCACGTGGCGATCCTCGATCGGAGCGTCGAGGTCCTTGAGGATGCGGACAACGCCGGAGGAGTCGGTCTGAGAGCCGTAGCTGGAGACAGCCATGAAGTCGATCTCGCAGGGAACGGAGATGCTGCGCATGAGATCGGCGAGGAAGAGCACGGCTCCCTTGAGCACGCCGACCATGAAGAGGTCCCGACCGGCGTACTCCTCGCTGATCTGCGCACCCAGCTCGGCGACGCGTCGCTGCAGTTCCTCGCTGGAGACGAGGGTCTCTCCGATGGCGGGGTCGGTCACCGGGCCAGTCTAGATACAGGGGGTCAGTCCTGCTCGGCGCGGACGGCGCCGGCCTCGAGCACCGCGCGGACGCCGGACCCGAGGTCGAGCATCGAGCCGCCCCGGGTCAGCGCCGCGACCTCGTCGGCGTGGCGCCCCGCCCCGGGCACCGGGCGCCCGGCCGCCCGGTCGGCGAGCCGCTGGACGACGAGGCGCCGCAGCGCCGGCGGCAGCTCGGCGAGACGCTCGATCGCGATCGCCCCCCGCTGCACGCCGCCGGACCCGTCGAGCTCGGCGTCGACGAGAGCGTCGAGCACCTCCGCCTCCTCGCGCAGCAGCTCCGCGGTGCGCAGCACGTTGCGAGCCGCGGCCGGGTGCACGTCGGCGAGCGCCGCGGCCAGCCCATGGCGGACCCGGTTGCGGGCGTAGGTCTGCTCGTCGTTGGTGGCGTCGTCGCGCCAGGCGAGGCCGCGATCCTCGCAATAGGCCGTCGTCTGCTCGCGGGTGAACCCGAGCAGGGGTCGCACCAGGCGGCCGGCGCGGGAACGCATTCCGAGCAGTGCGCGGCGGCCCGGCGAGGCGGCGAGGCGGTAGAGGATCGTCTCGACCTGGTCGTCGGCGGTGTGGCCGGTGGCGATCAGCGCGCCGCCGGCCTCGGCGAGGGCAGCGGCGGCGGCGTAGCGGCTGTCGCGGGCCCAGGACTGGAGATTCCCCGGCCCCTCCGGCCGGCGCGGCCTCTCCACCGCGAGGGCCACGCCGAGCTCCTCGCACAGAGCCGCGCAGTGGGCCTCGTCGGGATCGGCACCCTCGCGCAGCCCGTAATTGACGTGCAGCGCCGTGACCCGCCCGGGCCCGAGCAGTCGCACCGCGAGGTCGAGAAGGCAGACCGAGTCGCGGCCGCCGGAGAGCATCGCCACCAACGGCGCATCGCCATCGAGGAGGCCCTCCTCGCGCACCTGCTCGAGCATCATGCGGCGCTGATCACGAACAGCTCGGTCGGCTCCGGGAAGCCCTTCAGGGTGACCTCGCCGATCGCCTCCCAGCGCAGTCCCTCGCGACCCTGGATCGCCGCGACGACGCGGTCGGTGGCCAGCAGCTCGCCGGCGTGGGCCCGGCTGACGACCCGGTGGGCGAGATTGACATGGGTGCCGAAGTAGTCGCCGTCGCGGTAGACGGCGTCACCGCAGTGGATGCCGACCCGGGGCCTGGGGCGCTCGGGGAGCCGGTCGAGGATCCCCGCCGCCCACTCGGTCAGCGAACCGGTGTCGGGGGAGACGACCATCACCTCGTCGCCGATCGTCTTCACGATCGTCGCCTCGGGCGGCAGCGTCGCTTCCACCGTGTCGACGAATCTCTCGACCACGTCAAGGGCCTCGAGGTCGCCCTCCTCCTCGGTGTAGCGGGTGAACCCCGTGAGGTCGATGAAGCAGAGTGCGATCGGCACCTGGCCGAGCTGCGGGGAATGGGTCCCGAGCTCGTTCTCCATGTGGCCGACGACGTCCTGCTCGAGGAAGAACCGCAGGTAGCGCGTGTGCAGGTACTCGGTCAGCGGCGTCGCGAGCGGCAGCACGTCGGCGGCGAGGTCGCCGATCTCCTCCGCCATCTCGAGCTCGTGGACTCCGTCGCGGATCATCGGTTCGTGGACGTAGAGGTGAGTGAGCCTGACCTCGGCGTCGGCGATCCGGCGCAGGCTCTGCGCGTAGACGCGGACGAGCTGCAGGAAGGCGACAAGCGGGAAGCCGGCCGCCAGCACCCGGGCGCAGTGGCGCATCGCCTCGACGTCCTCGGCGCTGAGCATGCGCTCGCGTTCGAGCGGAGTGCCGAGAATGATGAGGATCCGCTCGATCAGTTCCGGTTCGAGGCCGGTCTCCTCGGAGACTTCCTCGACCGTGACCTCGCCCGCCGGCCGCGGGAAGAGGTCCTCGGCGAGGCCGAAGGAAAGACGGCCCTCGCGGCCGGCCCGGCGCAGCTCCTCGAGCGAGTGGCCGCGCTCGCGCATTCGCGCGACGACCCGTGCCTGCGCCGCGGCGGCCTCCGTCCAGCGGCCGCGCCTGACCGGCACCACCTTCTCGGCTGCCCACCGTTTGAGCGTGCTCGCGGACACTCCGGAGCGGCGCGCGGCCTCACTCAGGGAGATGCGCTTTTCTGCCGCCATCAGACCGACCGGAGGCTAGTACGACCGGCCCGGAAAAGCCGAGCGGGGCGGCTCGCGCCGCCCCGCTCGGGTGGATCGTCTCTACAGGGACCTCGTGAACTAAGCCGGGATCTCCTCCTCGGGATGAGATTGGAGAACCGGCTCCCCGTCCTCTCCGGTGCGGATCCGAATTGCCTCCTCAACCGGAAGGACGAAGATCTTGCCGTCGCCGACCTCGCCCGAGCGGGCGTGCTTGAGGATCGCCTCGACGACGACGGGCTTGTCCTTGTCCTCGACCACGACCTCCAGCTTCAGCTTCGGCCGGACGTTGACCGTCAGGGTCGAGCCGCGGTACTGCTCCACGATTCCTTTCTGACGACCGGACCCCTTGGCCTCGATAATCGACAGGGACGGGAATCCCTTCTCGAGGAGCTCGGTGCGGATCGGCTCGAAGGCCTCGTGACGGATGAACGCTTCGATCTTTTTCATGCGCCCAGACCTCCTAGGACTCGGCAGCTGTCATTTGGGCGGGAGCCGGCACGGCTCCCGATACAGGGGGCATTTCCATCGTGCTCGGAAGCCCCGTCGAGTACTCCGGCTGGGGGATGAACTGCTCCGGGTACCCGTACATCCCGTGCGAGCTGATGTCGAGCCCGGCTTCCTCCTCCTCTTCGGAGACGCGCAGCCCGATCGTCGACTTGATCAGCGCGAACGTCACCATCGAGATCGCGAACACGACCACGAACGTGAAGACGACCGCCAGCCCCTGGACTCCGAGCTGGCCGAAGCAGGTGCTGAGCGACTGGTCCCCGAAGATGCCGTACCAGACGCCCGGCCCGGCTCCTTCGGCGATCAGCCTCGGCGAGGCGAAGATGCCCACCGAGAGCGTGCCCCAGATTCCGGCCAGGCCGTGCGCGGAGAGCGCGCCCACCGGGTCGTCGAGCAGCCTGTCGATCGCGAGGACGGCGAAGACGACGAGGAATCCGGCGACGATGCCGACGATCGGCGCCGCCCAGTACTCGACGAACCCGGACGGGGCGGTGATGCCGACGAGGCCGGCGATCGCCCCGTTGCCTGCCATGCCGACGTCCAGGGTCCTGCTCTTCAAATAGACGGCGATCGAGGCCCCGATCACACCGGCCGCAGCCGCCAACTGGGTGTTGAGCATGACCTCACCGAAGAAGTTTCCTCCGGTTTCGAACGTCGAGCCGCCGTTGAACCCGAACCAGCCGATCCAGAGGATGATCACGCCGAGGCCGACCAGCGGCATCGAGTGCCCGGGGATCACGCGGGGATTGCCGTCGGCGTCGTACTTGCCCTTGCGGGCGCCGAGCAGCAGCAGTGCGGAGAAGGCGCCGACGGCGCCGGTCAGGTGGACCACAGAGGAGCCGGCGAAGTCCATCACCGGCTTGCCGCCGATGTCGGAGAGCAGGCCGCCGCCCCAGACCGCGTGCGCGATCAGCGGGTAGATGACGGCGCCGAACACCATCGCGTAGATCACGTAGGCCCCGAACTTGATTCGCTCGAGCGTCGTTCCCCAGACGATCGCCAGGGAAACCGCGCAGAAGGCCATGCCGTAAAGCATCAGCATCGCCGTTTCGCCAGTCACCGCTTCGCCCGCGACCGTCTGGTTGAAATGGAAGAAGAAGCCGCTGTTGCCGAAGAAGTCGTTGCCCCCGCCTTCGGCGACCCCGTAGCCGATCGCCCACCAGGCGATCGTCACGATCGCGAAATTGACGAGAATCTTGGCGACCCCCGTGCCGGCGTTCTTCTGCCTGGAGAATCCGACCTCCAGGAACATGAAGCCGCACTGCATGAGGAAGACGAGCACACAGGCCACGGCGACCCAAACCATGTTCAGCTCGCTGACCTTTTCTTCCAGGCCCCCTGCCACTTCGCCAAGCGACGCCGCGGACGCTGCCGCCGGCAGTACCAAGACGACGAACGCCGCGAAGAGCGCGGCCAGCCCCAACTTTTTCCTCATCGAATCCATTGCCTCCTTGTCCGCCGGGGGACGCCCCGACGGTCGCGGTTTGGTCGGAGTCGCCAAGGTACGAAGGGGCCGAAAAGCTGTGTTTAGACGACTGGAGCAAATCCCGGCCCGGGGACTCTCCCGATTGGACGAGCGGACGCAATAGGGTCGTCCGGCGATGCCGCCGCGACTCCGCCCGACAGCCTCGTTCGCGACCGACGCGGTGCTCGTCGGCGACCCCGGTCGAGCCCTGCTGCTCGCCCAGGAGCTGCTCGTCAAACCCCTGATGAGCAACCACGCCCGCGGTCTTTGGGGTTACACAGGCCGGACTCCGGCCGGCGATTCGCTGACGATCCAGTCGACGGGGATCGGCGGCCCGAGCGCGGCGCTCGTGCTCGGTGAGCTCGCCGAGCACGGCGTCCGCCGGGTGGTGCGCGTCGGCTCGGCCTCGGCGTCGCCCGGCGAGGCCGCGGTCGGCGTCGGTGGGCTGATCGTCGTCGAGCGGGCGATAGCTGCGGGTGGGTCCGCAGCCTCCTTCGACCTCTCCGCCGGAGACGAGGTCGAGCCCGACCCGGCGCTGGCCGCGGCGCTCGTCGCGGAGCTCGGGGAAGGGGCGCGGCCGGCCGCCATCGCCAGCGTCGACTCGGCCCCGGCGCCCGGCGCCGCGCATCGGCACCGGGTCGCCGCCGCCGACATGCAGACGGTCGCAGTCCTCGCCGCCGCAAGGACCCTCGGGATCGCCGCGGCAGCGATCCTCGTCGTCTTCGAGGCCGAGGGCTCGGCGCCGATCGCCGATCGGCTCAGGGAGGAATCGGAGCGGCGTGCCGGGAGGGCCGCCGCAGCCGTGCTCGCACCCTCCAAAGGCTAAGCCTAACCTTCGAGTCGAGGGTTAGACTCAGGCTCCGGCGGCCGCCTCGGGGGCGTTCTGGGCGCGCCGCACCTGGCCCACCTCGCGGGTCAGCCGGTCGAGCTGGTCCTCGACCTCTTCGAGGCGCTGGGAGAAGGAGCGCAGGCGCCGTTCGAGGCGTTCTACGTCGCCTGCCGACGGCAGATTGAGGGCCGCCAGCGCCGCCTGCTGGGCCTCGGCGGCCTTCTCGCGGGCGCCGAAGGCGGCGGCCAGCGCGTTCTCCAGCACCTGGCTGTCGAGCAGCGCCTGCGCGACCTCGCCGATGACCTGCTCGCTGCGCGCCCTGAGGCTCTCCTGGTCGTCGAACTCCTCGCTCATTGACAGCAGCTTAACGAGCACATCCGAGCAGGTTGAAATCCTCCCGTTCTCCATGCCTGGGCAAACCTGGATTAAGGCCTTGTTGGGGGGACCCCCATTCCGTTGCGGACCCCCAGCGGAGCGGGTAGCTTGGTCGAGCCTGTTTAGGGGGGGCGCTCCGGGATGAGAAACAAGTTCGCACTGACCATCGCACTGGCCAGCTTCGCGTTTGCGACGGCCCTCGGCGTCAGCCTGGCCGGAGCCGAACCGGGAGGGCCGGATCCCTCCCTCCCCCAGGTGACGACGCCGGCGCTGCAGCCCCCCGCCACCGCCCCGCTCCCGGCCTGCTCCAACGGGCTCGACGATGACGGCGACGGCCTCATCGACCTCGAAGACCCCGACTGCCTCGAAGACCCCGCCGGGACCAGCGAGGAACCGGCGCCCGCGATACCGCCGGCGGCAGCGGAAACTCCCTCGGCCGAGACGCCGGCCCCCGCCCCGACCCTCGAGCAAGGGTCGAGCCTGAACGCGGCGCAGGCCCCGGACGCCGTGCAGAAGCACAGGGTCGTCCACAACAAGAGCCTCGGCGACTCGGCCGGCGAAGTCGGCAGCAGCGGCGGCGCGATCACCGCCCCGCCCGCCACCGCCGGCGTCCAGCCCCCGGTCACCGGGGTCAGCGGCGGCTCGGCCTTCAACGACGGCGGCTCGCCGACCGACACCAACTCCTCGGTGACGATCGCGCCCTTCGGCCCGGCGCCGATCGGCGTCCCCAACTTCATCATCGACTCCTTCGAGATCCCGCCCTTCCTGCTGCCGATCTACCAGGCATGCGGAACCGAGTACGGGATCCCCTGGGAGGTGCTCGCCTCGATCAACAAAATCGAGACCGCCTTCGGCACGAACCTCAATGTCTCGACGGCGGGCGCCGTCGGCTGGATGCAGTTCCTGCCCTCGACCTGGGCCACCTACGGCGTGGACGCCAACGGCGACGGCCGCAAAGACCCCTACAACCCGGTCGACGCCGTCTGCGGGGCCGCCAACTACCTGAAGGCGAGCGGCGGCAGCGGCGACCTCTACAAGGCGATCCTCTCCTACAACCACGCCGACTGGTACGTGCAGGAGGTGCTCCTCTACGCGAGGGCCTACGGGAAGATCCCGACCGACCTCGTCGGATCGCTGACCGGCCTCACCGAGGGTGCCCACTTCCCCGTCGCCGCCGACGCCAGCTACTCCGACGACATCTCCACGCGCGCGGCGCTGAGGCGAGCGACGCCCGGCAAGCGCGAGGCATACGGCAACGCGGCCGATGTCGTCACCTCCTCGCCGACCCGGCGTGGGATCAACATCTTCGCCGCAGAGGGGGCTCCGGTCGTCGCCGTCAACGACGGCGTGATCGAGAAGATCGGCCGCTCCGAGCGGCTCGGCCAGTACGTCGTCCTCGAGGACGCTTACGGCAACCGCTTCACCTACGCCGAGCTCGGCAAGGTCGTCACAAAGCAGCGCAAGGTGGTGATGCCGACCGGCAGAGAGAAGCGCGTCCCGGTCGACTCCGAGAACATCCGCCCACGGCTCTTCGCCCTCCCCGGGCGTGACGGCGCCGAGCCGCAGGCGGTCGCCCGGGAGGGCGTCGACACGACGGCGGCCACGGGCGCCGACGGAAGCCTGAAGTCGGGCTCCAAGGTGATCGCCGGGACCGTCCTCGGCCGGATCGGCGCGGGCTCGGGAGGCGTCGACCCGCACGTCAACTTCTCGATCCGCCCGGCCGGCAAGGGCGCGCCGCGGATCGACCCGAAGCCGATCCTCGACGGTTGGAAGCTGCTCGAGGCGACGGCGATCTACCGTGCCAAGGGCAAGAACGCGCTGGTCACCGACCTCGGCGGGGCGGGGGTCCTGCTGCTGTCCAAGGAGGAGCTGGTCAAGCGGGTCCTCTCCGACCAGAACCTGGACATCTACGAATGCGGGCGCACCGACATCGCCTCGGGCCAGATCGACCGCCGCATCCTCGCGATGCTCGAGTACCTGGTCTCGAAAGGCTTCAAGCTGACGATCACCTCGCTGAAGTGCGGTCACGGCTACCTCACCTCCTCCGGCTACGTCTCCGAGCACTCGACCGGGGACGCGGTCGACATCGCGATGATCGACGGGGTGCCGGTCACCGGCCACCAGGGCCCGGGCACGCTGACCGACGAGCTGATCCGCACGGTCCTGCAGCTGCAGGGCACGATGCACCCCCACCAGGTCATCTCGCTCGAGGACCTTCCCGGGCCGACCAGCTTCCCGCTCAGCGATCACTACGACCACGTCCACGTCGGCTACCACCCGCTCAGCGGCCCGTTCGACCAGCAGTTCAACTCGCTGCTCAAACCGGGCCAGTGGGCGCGCCTGACCGACCAGCTCGACCAGATCGAAAACCCGGAAGTGTCCACCGAGCCCTCCGGGTTCGCGGTGCCCGCCAAGAAGATCGGCAAGGCCAAGCCGGCCGGGTCCGGTGGCACCGGCAGCGGCGACTGAGCCGCTGGCCCGGCTCTTCGGATTCGCGCAGTACGACTTCCCCGGCACCCTGGCCGTGGCCGACGGCCGCTATCTGGCCCGCGATGAGGCCGGGGCGGAGCAGAGCATCCTCGTCGTCGAGACCCTCGCCGCCCAGCCCCTGCCCGGCCGGCGGCGGCGACGCCCGCGGTCGACGGGGGCCGACGAGGCAGCACCGCAGATGCCGCTGGCCCGCGCCACCGCGGTGCGCGCTGCAGAGCCCCTCGCAAGCGAGGTGGATGCGGAGCGCTGGCTGGAGACGGCGACCGGGTCCGAGGAGGCCGTCGATGCCCTCACCGAGGAGGGGATCGCCCTCCTCAACCGGGCGCTGTTCGCCCAGGGCGCGGCGACCGCCGACCCGAATTTCCGCCAGCTAGCCGTGCTCGACGCCAACGCCGTCCGGATCGGCTACGGCAGCGGCGATCAGGTGGCCGCGGGCAGCTACACGGCGGCCCGAGCCGTCGACGTGCGCGCAACCGGCGCCTCGCGCCGCCACCGCCGCGCGGCGGAGCTGCGCCCGCAGGAGAGGGTCGCCGCGGTGCTCGGCGCGCGGGAGCGGGTCGACGCCTGCGAGGCGCTGCTGCTGCGCGCCCGCGCCGACCTCGACGGCGGGCGGCCGCGGGAGGCGGCCCTGCAGCTCCGCGCCGGCCTCGAGGCGCTGCTGGTCGAGCTTCGGGGCGCGGTGGCCGACCCGCGGCACGAGCAGGACATGGCCGAGCTCGGGACCCGACGGGAGGCGATTGCGGGCGACGCCGGGACCGCCGCCGGCGGCCGGCTCGACGAGGATGGCGAGCGGAGAATCGGCGAGACGCTCGAGATCGCCGAGCGGGTTCTCCGGCGGCGCCGAGTCCTGCGCGGCGGGTAGTCCCTCCGCCTCCCGGCGGCTGGATCCCAACCCCTCAGAGAACCAGGCGGCGGGAGACGACGGCGTCGAGGAGGCTCTCGGCGATGTGGTGGGCTTCGTCGAGCCCGACGCCGTCGATCGAGGGTATGCCGATCACCGTCAGGCCGGCGGCGCGGGCGGCGGCGACGCCGGTCGGCGAGTCCTCGAGCGCGACCACCGAGGGGCCGGCATCGACCCCGAGGCGGCGGCAGGCCTCCAGGTAGGGGTCCGGCGCCGGCTTCGGCCTCTCCGTTTCGTGGGCGCTGACGACCGCGTCGAAGGGGTCCGCGAACGCGGCGATCTCCAGGGACCGCCGGACGAAGGCGATCGGCGAGTTCGAGACCAGCGCGATCGGCGTGCCCCGTCCGCGCAGGGCGCCAAGCAGCTCGCGGGCGCCCAGCATCGCCTCCACGCCGTGGTCGAGCTCGGCGATCACGAGCTCGTTCAGCTCCTCGATCAGCTCCGCGGCCCGGCCCTGCTCGCCGAGCCGCCGCTCGAGGACTCCGCCGGCGATCTCGGCGGAGGTACCGACAAGCTCGACCTTGTCGGCGGGGGTGAACTCGATTCCGCGCCGGGCGAACAGGTCCTGCTCGGCCCTGGTCCAGACCGACTCGGTGTCGAGCAGCAGGCCGTCGTTGTCGAAGACGACCGCCGAGGGTAGCTGTGCCTGCATCGGGCGGAGCATATGGTTGCGGCGTGTCTTTCCACGTCGAGATCAGCGCCGGGCTCCACCGTGCGCGGGTGTTCAACCTGAACCGTGAGGACCTGCTCGCCGAGGTGCTTCAACCGTGGCGGGAAAACCGCGTGATCGAGATGGGCGATCGCGAGTGGGTTCCGCGGGAAAGCAACATCCGTGTCCTGGAGGGCCCGCAGATGGAGACCCCGGACCTCTCCTTCGGCCAGGGCTGGTCGAACGCCGAGCGCAAGGCGGAGGACGTGACCCGAGACCTGCTGGCGGCAGCGACGGCCTGGACGCCCGACGCCTACGTGGTCGCCGCCGAGTCGCCCGAGGGCCTGGCGGCCGAGGCGGTTGCCGGGAACGGCGGCGAGGCGATCGCCTGGGGCGAGGCGAAGGCAAGGATCGACCGCCGCGACCCTGAGATCGCGGCGGTGATCCTCGTAACCCGCAGGGCCTAGCTCAGGCCGAGGCCGGCGCCGCCGGGGCGGCGCCGAAATCGACGGCCACGCCCCGGGGGATGACCAGCACCGGGTAGGTCGCGGCCTCGACCGCGTAGTCACTGGAGGCGCTGAGCGTGACCTTGCCCTGCGGAGACTCCGGCCGCGAGCCGACGACGAGCAGGTCGACGGGGCCCGCGCCGGGATCGCCGACCTGGGCGCCGAGCGCCCCGGCGAGGCTTGCGGAGGTCTGCCGCGCGGCCTCGTCGCCCTCGTCGATCAAGCCGACGGTGTTGACGCCGACCGCCGGGCTCTCGCGGAAGCCGGCCGGGGCGACGGCGATCGCCGCCGGGCCGCCGAGCAGCATTTTGTGAGCCGAGATCCCGGGCTTCAACGAGCCGGCGGCGGTGCGGTATTCGGAGCCGAAGACGATCAGGTCCGCGTTCTCGCGCTCGGCCAGTTCGGTGAGGCCGACGCTGGTCCCCGGGTTGACGACGACGTGCTTGGGCATGTCCGGCGTGCCGGCCGCCTCCGCTCCGCGGGCGAGCAGGTCCTCTGCCTCGTGCTGCTCGAGGGATTCGCCGTAGGAGTGCCGCACGTAGGCGAGCGAGAGCTCGGCGCCCGAGATCGCCAGCAGGCGGCCGAGGGCGAGGGCGTCGCGGTCGTTGTCGGTGTCGTCGTAGGAAACGATGATCTTCAGTGGCATCGGATTGCTCCCTTGCTTGGAGTTGAAAGGTCGAGACCGACGATTGCACCGCTCTCCTATTAACACAACTGTTATCTCTGATCTTTTGGATAAGCTGTCCTTATGCTCAATCCCACCCGCCTCGTCGTCTTCCGCGAAGTCGTCTCCCATGGCTCCTTCTCAGCGGCGGCGGACGCGCTGTCCTACTCGCAGTCGGCCGTTTCACAGGCGATCGCCGCCCTCGAGGAGGAGGTCGGCACGACGCTGATCGAGCGGCGCCGCGGCGGGGTGCGGCCGACCCCGGCGGGGGCCGCCCTGGGCGGCCACGTGAACGGGATCCTCGCCCAGATGGACGCCGCCGAGAACGAGATTGCGGCCGTCGCAGCCGGCCGCGGGGGGCGCCTCCGGGTCGCCTCGTTTCCAACCGCCGGAGCGACGCTGATGCCGCAGGCGATCGCCGGCTTCCGCGCCTCCCACCCGGGGGTCGGCGTCAATCTCGCGGAGGGCGAGCCGGAGGAGATCGCCCCGCGCCTGCGGGGAGGCGAGTTCGACCTCGTCCTGCTCTTCGAGTTCACGGGCGTCGGGGAGCGCCTCGAGGCGGGGATCCGTCGCTTCGAGCTCCGTGAGGATCCCCTCCACCTCGCCCTTCCCACAGGGCATCCGCTCGCCGCCGCGGCGACGCCGCGGCTCGAGGACCTCGCCGGTGAGGACTGGGTCCAGACCTCGGCAACAAGCCCGTGCGCGAGGCATGTCGTCCGCTCCTGCCACGCCGCCGGATTCGAGCCCCGGGTCTCGTTCGAGAGCGACGACTACCAGACGGTTCAGGGACTGGTCGCCGCCGGCGTCGGCGTCGCCCTGATCCCGCAGCTCGCCCTCTCGGCGGTACGCGAGGACATCGCGATTCGCAGGCTGAGCCCGGCGAGCCCGGTACGCACGGTGTTCGCGGCGATACCGCGAGCCGCCGCCGTCACCCCGGCCGTCGCGACGATGCTCGACATCCTTCGCGAGATAACGAAAACCGCCCCCGCGGAACCCGCGGGGGCGGTTGTCGAGCCAGTCGTCCCGCCCGGGGAGAGTCCGGGCGGGACAGACCTCGCTGCCCGCTAGGCGGAGCCGCCGGCGGCTGCGCCGACCCCGGCCGGATAGCCGAGCGATGGAACGTCGGACGGATACACCTCGTGCCCGTGGACGGCGATGTCGCCGGTTTCCATGTCCTCCTCGGACATCCGCAGAGGCACGAACAGGCCGACGATCTTGAGCAGGATGAACGTGCCGATCGCCGAGAAGACGATCACCCAGAGGCCGGTGAAGAGCTGCCACTTGAACAGCTCCAGGCCGCCGCCGGAGATCGTTCCGGCGAGCACCGTTTCCGCCATCGAGGCATTGGCGAAGATGCCGACCAGAAGACCTCCTGCGAGGCCCGCGAATCCGTGCGTATACACGACCCCGAGCGTGTCGTCGACGTTCCTGAACGGTCGCACCCGGCTCAGGTAATTGAGCGCGAAGTAGACGATCGTCGCCGATATGACGCCGATGATGATCGCCCCCCAGCCGTTGACGAAACCGGCCCCCGGGGTGATCGCGACGAGGCCGACGATCATGCCGTTGACGCTGCCGATCAGGCTCGGCTTGCGGCCCGTCATGTAGTCGAGCGCGACCCAGCAGAGGAAGGCCACGGCACAGCAGAGGTTGGTGTTGATGATCGCGGCGGAGGCGATGTTGCTGGCTTCGTACCAGTCACCTCCGTTGAACCCGTTCCAACCCATCCACAGCAGCCCGGCGCCGACGGCGACCATCGCCAGGTTGTTCGGCGCATCGACCTCGCGGTCGCGCTGCAGGCGCGGCCCGATCACCGCCGCGGCGACGAAGCCGGAGACTCCGGCGGCGAGGTGGATCACGTAACCGCCTGAGAAGTCGACGGCGCCGTGCTGGGAGAAGTAGCCACCGCCCCAGATCAGGAAGGCGTTGACCGTGTAGACGAGGACGGTCCAGAGGGCCACGAACGGAATCCACGCCTTGAAGTTGATCCTGCCGAGGACGGACCCCAGCATGAGGATCGGCGTGATCGCCGCGAAGACGATCTGGAAATAGGCCAGCGTCGACTCAGGGAAGCTGAATTCCAATTCCGCGAACTCGGGTATGTGCGCGTCTTCGAGCAGCGCGGAGCTGCTCAAAATCGAGGCCGGCTTGCCCCACATGTTCGCGAGGAAATCGGTGCCGCCTGAGCCGAGTATGTGCATCGGCTCGCCGAATGCCATTTTGAAGGCGAACAGAACCCAGAGCACGAGCACGATGGCGAAGGCGACGAACGCCATCATCATCGAGTTCACCGACCAGCGTTTCTGCATGACGCCCCCGTAGAGGACGACTAGGCCCGGGATGCTCATCAGGCCCACCAAAGTCGCTGCGGTCATCTGCCAGGCGTTGTTGCCCGTATCCAAAGACGCAAGCACAAAATCCATTGGTTTGGACTTTCCTTTCGTATCGCGGGCCCCGCGCGCGATCACGGTCCTGAAGCTTCTGGATGCCGCGCGCCGCCTTCGCCCTATTGGTCTCAGCGAACCCTTTCGCCGAGCCGCGTTCGGCTCTACATACAGATGTCCAAAGATCGGCGCGAGATCTTCGCCCGAATGTCGAGTTCACCTTCGGGACGGGGCCGATAACCTGGCCCCCATGCCGTTGGAAGGGCACTACAGGAAGGTCAACACGCCGCTGCGCAAATTGACCAAGCGCGAGCGAAACGTCGTGATCGGGGTCGGGCTGGTGACGCTCGTCGCCGTCCTGGCGCTGCTCTTCCTGCCGAGCCACAACGACAAACCCCTGCTGGAGTCGAACGGCGGTCAGCGCGCGGGATGCGTCGAAACCGCGGTCGCCGGCCGAGTCGGCAGCGAACCGGTGGTCGGCTGCGGCACGAAAGCCGAACAGATCTGCAGGCGCGCGTCCAACTACGACGATCCCCGCGCCCGCACGATCCTCGAGGCCTGCCGGGTCGAGGGCGTCGAGTTCTAAGCGGGTAGCGCGGCCAGCGCCGCGGCCAGCTCCTCGTCGACCTCGCCCTCCAGCTTCACCTCGGCAGCGTCGTCGTAGGGGGTCGGGCCCTTGGTGACGATTGCCAGGCTGCCTCCGTTTTCCAGGGTCAGCCGGGGAAGCCCCGCCGCCGGGAAGACGGCCAGCGAGGAGCCGACGCAGATCATCAGGTCGGCCCGCTCGGCGAGGCCCTGGGCTTCCGCCATGGCGCTCTCGGGGAGCAGCTCGCCGAAGAGGACCACGTCGGGTTTGACCGGGCCACCGCAGACAGGACAGACCGCCACCTCCCGCTCGTCGAAGAGCCCGTCGACATCCTCGAGGCCGAAGGACGCGGCGCAGCGCATACACGAGGAGGTCTCGATCGAGCCGTGCACCTCAACCACGTTCTGCGAGCCCGCCGCCCGGTGCAGGCGGTCGATGTTCTGGGTGATCACGCCCTCGAGCAGGCCGCGCCGCTCGAGCTCGGCGAGCGCCTCGTGGGCGGCGTTGGGGCGTTTGTCGCCGAGCGCGTGGAAGCGCGGGCGGTAGTAGGACCAGAACTGGGCCGGGTCGCTTTCGAAGACGTCGATGTGGGCGACCTTCATCGGGTCGACGTTGGCCCAGATCCCGGTCTCCGGAGTGCGGAAGTCGGGGATCCCGGAGGGCACCGAGACCCCCGCCCCGGTGAGGGCGACGGTGCGCCCGGACCCGCCGATCAGCTCGGCGAGCCGGGCGGCCCCCGTGGCTGTCGTTACTTCCCGCTCCATTTCGGCGTTCGCTTGCCGAGGAAGGCGGAAATGCCCTCCTTGGCATCGTCGCTGCCGAAGGCCGTGGCGAAACCCTGCTTCTCGGCCTCGATCCCGGCGTCCAGCTCGCCGCCGGTGTCGGAGACGAGCTTGATCTGCTCGACCGCGACGGGTGCCTGGGCGGCCAGCTTGCGACCCCACATCAGCGCCGTCTCGAGCAGCTCGTGGTCGGGGGCGACGCGGTTGACGAGGCCGAACTCCAGCGCTTCCTCGGAGAGGATCGCGTCGCCGACCAGGTTCATCTCGAGCGCCTTGTTGGCGCCGACGAGCCGTGGCAGGCGCTGGGTGCCGCCGAAGCCCGGGATGATCCCGAGCTTGATCTCGGGCTGGCCGAAGACGGCCGCCTCGGCGGCGATCCTCACGTCGCAGGCCATCGCCACCTCGCAGCCGCCGCCGAAGGCGAGCGCGTTGACCGCGGCGATCGTCGCCACCCGCGCCTGGCCGAAATCGCGCAGCAGCGCGTGGGCGCTGTGGATCAGCTCCTCGCCGCCGGTTTCGTCCATCTGCGTGAAGGCCTTGATGTCGGCGCCGGCCGAGAAGACGATCGGCACCGAGGAGGCGATCACCATCGCCCCGATCCCCTCGTCCGCCTTGACCTTTGCCCAGACCGTCTTCAGGTCGCGGATCACGTCGGGCGAGACCGCGTTCATCGGAGCATTGGCGAGCCAGGCGATGGCGACGCGGTCGCGGGTCTCGAGCTTGACCGTCTCCGCCTGCTCACCCTCGTCGGGCTGCGGGTAGGGGTAGAAGCCCTGGCCGGAGGCGAGTCCGAGCCGGCCCTGGGCGACGAGTCGCCGCAGAAGCACGGGCGGGGCGAAGCGATCGCCGTACTTCTCCTCCAGGGCCTCCATCCGCTCGAGAATCGTGCCCAGGCCTTCGACGTCGGCTTTCCAGAACGGCGGCAGGAGGCCTTTGCGGGGGTCGAGGCCGGCGCCGGTCATCATCCCGACGTCGATGTCGCGGACCGAGCAGACGCCTTCCTCGACCAGCAGGCAGGCCTCGATCAGCGCCCGGCAGGTGAACATCGCGACCAGCTCCTCGGCATCCGGCTCCGCGTCGCCGGGGATCGTCTGCTCGCCGTCCTTGAAGAAACCCTCGCCACCGCTCTTGACGCCGAGCTTGCCGTCGGCGACCAGCTTCTGGAGGCCTTTGTGGACGTAGAAGCTCTCGCCGTAGGAATCGTTCAGGTGCTCGGCCACATGGCAGACCGTGTCGAGACCGAGCAGGTCGGTGAGGAAGAAGGGGCCCATCGGGGCGACCTTGGCCTCGGCGATCGCCTGATCGATTGCCTTAAGCGAAAGCCCGTGCTCCTCCTGCGCCCGCCAGATCTCGCCGATCGTCGCCATCAGGATTTTGTTGACGACGAAGCCCGGGACCTCGCCGCAGACGATCGGCTGCTTCTTGATCGCCTGGGCGAAGTTGTAGGCGGCGGTCGCCGTCTCGCGCGAGGTGTCGTCGCCGACGATCACCTCTACCAGCGGCATCACCGATGCCGGGTAGAAGAAGTGGAAGCCGACCACCTTGTCGGCGCGCAGCGTGGCTTCTCCGATCTCGGTGATCGACAGCGAGGAGGTGTTGGAGGAGAGAATCGCGTGGCCCGGCGTGGCCGCGTCGATCTCGCGGAAGACGGCCTGCTTGATCTCCATCTTCTCGGGGACGGCCTCGACGACGAAATCGACGTCGCCGAAGCTCTCGTAGGAGGTCGTGCCGTCGATCAGGCCCATCACCTCGGCGAGGCGGGCGTCGGCCTGCTCCTGGGTCAGCTTCTCCTTCTTGACCAGGCGTCCGAGCTGGCCCTCGGTGACGGCCCGGGCCTTCTCGACCGCGGCGTCGACGAACTTCTGGTCGATGTCCTTGACGACGACGGGGATGTCGGCCGCCGCGATCGCCTGCGCGATCTCGCCGCCCATGGTGCCGCCGCCGACCACGGCGGCCTTCGATACGAACATTGCTTGCGATTCCTCCAGTTAGTGGGCCGCGCAAGGCTATAGAGACCTCGTCGAGGTCGTATTTCATGGGCAGGCGGCGCCCAGACGGCGATCTGGCCGCTCGACCTCCGGACAAAGCCCCAGTGCGATCCTTGTACCCCCGTACAAAGGCATTGGCGGAGCTCTCCCATTAGGCTGCCTTGGCTCTCTCAGGGGGAGTGAACTGCCAACCGATTCCGCCCGCGCACGGGCGAAGAAGCGAGGGACTGAGACACCGATGAGCCGTATTCGCCAGCAGAACGTGACCGCAGCCCAGTGGAGCTCCAACGGGGAGGCCCTCGGCGCTCTCGACCTGACCCTGCCCGAGAACGAAGCGTTCGGGGCCAATGTCTTCTCCACCTCGGTCCAGCGGGACCGCCTGCCCGCGGACGTATTCGAGAAGCTGCAGGCGACCCTCGAGGGCGGCGAGGCGCTCGACCCTAGCCTGGCCGACGCAGTCGCCGATGCGATGAAGGAGTGGGCGCTGGAGAAGGGCGCGACCCACTACACCCACATGTTCCAGCCGCTGACCGGCTCCACCGCCGAGAAGCACGACTCGTTCTTCGAGCCTGCCGGGGAAGGCACGTCGCTCGCCGGCTTCTCCGGCAAGGAGCTGATCCAGGGAGAGCCGGACGCCTCCTCGTTCCCGACCGGCGGCGTCCGCGCCACCTTCGAGGCCCGCGGCTACACCGCCTGGGACCCGACCTCCCCCGCCTTCATCATCGAGAACCCGAACGGGGCACTGCTCAGCATCCCGACCGCGTTCGCCTCCTGGACCGGCGAGGCGCTGGACGGCAAGATCCCGTTGCTGCGCTCGATGGACGCCCTCTCACGCTCGGCGATCAAGGCCCTGCGCCTGCTCGGCGACGAGGAGAGCACGCGCGTCTTCACCACGGTCGGCCCCGAGCAGGAGTACTTCCTGATCGACGAGCAGTACTTCTTCGAGCGCCCCGACCTGATCGCCACGGGTCGCACCCTGTTCGGCGCCAAGCCGCCCAAGGGGCATGAGCTCGACGACCACTACTTCGGCTCGATCCCGGAGCGCGTGCTCGCCTGCATGATGGAGTCGGAACTGGAGATGCGCAAGCTCGGCATCCCGGTCAAGACCCGCCACAACGAGGTCGCCCCCGCCCAGTACGAGATCGCGCCGATCTTCGAGAACTCGAACGTCGGCTCCGACCATCAGCAGATGCTGATGCAGACGCTGGAGAGCGTCGCTCGCCGCTACGGGCTCGTCTGCCTCCTGCACGAGAAGCCCTTCGCCGGGGTCAACGGCTCCGGCAAGCACAACAACTGGTCGATGGGGACCGATTCCGGCGCGAACCTGCTCAACCCGGGCGACACGCCGGCGGACAACCTCCACTTCCTGTTCTTCTGCGCGGCCGTGATCCAGGCGGTCAACAAGCACCAGGGCCTGCTGCGCGCCTCGGTCGCCAACATCGGCCAGGACCACCGGCTCGGTGCCAACGAGGCTCCGCCGGCGATCATCTCGATCTTCCTCGGCGCCGAGCTGGACAAGGTGTTCGAGGCGATCGCGACCGGCGAAGGAGACCCCAACACGCCCGCCTCCTTCCTCGAGCTGGGCGCGACGGTCCTGCCGTCGCTGCCGATGGACGGCGGCGACCGCAACCGCACCTCGCCGTTCGCCTTCACCGGCAACAAATTCGAGTTCCGGGCGCTCGGGTCGAGCATGTCCCTCGCCTTCCCGAACACGGTCCTCAACACGATTGCCGCCGAGGCGATCGACGAGCTGGCCGGCAAGTTGGAGGAGAAGATCTCCGGCGGCACGGAGATGGCCGAGGCCGTCATGGAGATCGTCAAAGACGCCTACCTGGCCAACAAGGAGGTCTGCTTCAGCGGCGACAACTACTCCGAGGAGTGGCATGCCGAGGCCGAGCAGCGCGGGTTGAAGAACCTGAAGACGACGCCCGACGCGTTGCCTGAGGTGCTTGCCGACGACACCGTGGCCGCCTTCGAGAAGTACGACGTGCTCTCCAAACGAGAGCTCGAATCCCGCTTCGAGGTCTGGGTCGAGCAGTACGCGATCCGGGCCAATATCGAGGCGGAGACGACGCACTCGATCGCCCAGACGATGATCCTGCCGGCGGCGCTGCGCTACATGGCTCTGATCGCCGAGTCGGGCGTCGCGGAGGGCCTCGCCGGCCAGCTCGGGGGCCTGCTCGAGGATCTCGGCAAGGCGCTGCTCTCGCTCGAGGAGGCGAACGAATACCCCGACCACCTGGAGGGCCTCGATCTGGCGATCCACGCGCGCGACAAGCAGCTGGCGGCGATGAGCGAGGTGCGCGCAGCGGCCGACAAGCTCGAGAAGGTCGTCGCCGACGACCTCTGGCCGCTGCCCAAGTACGAGGAGATGCTCTTCATCAAGTAGGCGGGGGGCGGCGCCGGTCGGGCGGGGGTTTCGCTTAACTTTTTCGTGGATCGCGCTCGGGCCGTCCGAGATTGGAATTGGCGAAAAAGTACAAGACGCTCCACCCCCGCCCGACCGGCGCCTACTCGCCAGCTCCAGTGACGCCGAGCGTCGGTGGTTCAGGTCAAGCGCCGGGTCGGCGCGGGTCGACCCGCATCCTCAGGCCGCCCGTCGGCGAGAGGGTCGGCATCTGGCGGACCGTCATCGTCCGACCGGGCAGGAGGTCGAGGCGCAGCTTCTGCAACAGCATCGTCGCGACCAGCTTCACCTCGATCTGACCGAAGCGCTTGCCGATGCAGATTCGCTTTCCGCCTCCGAAGGGCACGTAGGCGCCCCGAGGCAGCGCCGCTTTGCGCTCCTTTGAGAAGCGCTCCGGCAGAAACGCCTCCGGCTCCGGAAAGAACTCGGGAATGCGGTGGCTGGCCCAGGAGCAGTAGTTGAGGTAAGCGCCTCTGGGAACCGTGTGGCCGTTGAACTCGAACTCCTTGACGGCACGGCGAGGGCCGATCCAGGCCGGCGGATAGAGCCGCAGGACCTCGTCGAGGACCATGTCCAGATAGGGCATCTGACGCTCGATCCGCTCGAGGTCCGGGGTGTCGCCGCCAAGGACCGCGTCCTGCTCGGCCTGCAGCTTCTCGATCACGTCGGGACGCCGGGCGAGCTCGTACATCATGAAGGTCAGGGTCGAGGTCGACGTGTCGTGGCCGGCGAACATCAGGGTCATCAGCTGGTCCCTGACCTCGCGATCGGAGAAGCCCTCGCCGGCCTCGTCGCGGACGTCGAGCAGAAGGCTGAGCACGTCCATCCGACCGGAGTCCGGATTGGCGCGCCGCTGGCCGATCTCGGCGAAGACGATCTTGTCGAGGACCTCGCGCGAGGCGAGCATCTTGCGCCACGGCGAACCGGGCCCGCGCAGGAAGCGCAGGGCGAAGTCGATCCCGTAGAACGCGAGTGCCCGCTCGAAGTGCTCCGCGGCGGCTGCTCCCTTGCCGGCCTCGTCGGGGTCAAGCCCGAGCAGAGCCCGCATCGCGATCCGCATCGCCAGGCGCCGCATCCAGGCGTAGATGTCGACCACCTCGCCCTCGTGCAGCGCCTCGATGGCCGGCGCCGCCTCGGCGATCATCGCTTCCGCCGAAGCGGCAACCTGCTCGCGGTGGAAGGCTGGGAGCATCGTCGCCCTGGCCTTGTCGTGGTAGCCGCCGTCGATCGTCAGGAGGCCGTCGCCGAGCAGCGGGATCAGGTCGCCGAAGCTCGACTCGCGCCAGTGGAAGTTCTCCGGATGGGAGACCGTCACGTAGTGATTGGCCTCGGGCCCGAGCATGAAGACGACTTGCGTGTGGAGCAGGCGGAGGGTGAAGATCGGCCCGAACTCTTCATAGGCGCTGAGCAGGATCGGCAGCGGGTCGCGGGCGATCCTCAGGGTGCGGGTGACCGTGTTGCCGCCCGGCCCCGGCGGGTAGCGGCCGCGCCCCTTCCACTCGACCACGAGGTCCCCGGCGACCCGGCGAATCGGGCTCGAGGACATCTGCGGCGGCCTCGGCACCGCGGCAGGGGGCGCCGGCGCGCCGGTCTTGGCAATTGTCTCGTTCGCCATTTGAGGATCCTAGTTGGCTGACCGGCCAAGCGGGTCAGGCATTCGAGGCGGCCAGCTGGCCGCAGGCGGCATCGATGTCCCGGCCCCGGGTGAGCCGGACGGTCGCCGTGAGCCGGTGCTCGGCAAGGATCGCTCGGAAGCGCTCGATCCGCTCCGGCGAGGAACCGTCGTAGGCCCCGGTCGGGTTGTAAGGGATCAGGTTGACCTTGTAGACACGGGGGTCGAGGAGCGCGGCGAGTTCGCGGGCGTGCTCGGGCAGGTCGTTGACGCCGTCCAGCATCACGTACTCGACGAAGACCCGGCGCCGGCGGCGGGCCCGGTAGCGATCGCAGGCGGCGAGCACCTCGGCCAGCGGGTAGCGGTCGTTGACCGGCATCAGCTGCGACCGCAGGCCGTCGTTAGGCGCGTGCAGGGACAGAGCCAGGCTGACCGGCATCTCGCACTCGGCGAGCCGGTCGATTCCGGGCACCCAGCCGACGGTGGAGATCGCCGTGCGCCGGTGGGTGACGCCGAGCCCCGGCAGCGCCTCACACGCGGCGAGCACGGCGTCGATGTTCATCGTCGGCTCACCCATGCCCATGAAGACGACGTGGTCGATCGCCTCGAGGCGCCGGAAGTGAAGGGCCTGGTCGAGGATCTCGTCGGCGCTCAGGTTGCGACCGAACTTCATCTGCCCGGTTGCGCAAAAGGCGCAGGTCAGCGGGCAACCCGACTGCGATGAGACGCATACCGATCGCCTGCCGTCCCGGTAGCGCATCAGGACCGCCTCCAGCGGACGCCCGTCGGCCGTGTGAAACAGGGCCTTGACCGTTCCGTCATCGGAGTGCGCCTCCGCCTCCAGGGCCAGCGTCGTGAGCGGCACGGACTCGGCGAGGCGCTCGCGCAGCCCGGCCGGGAGGTTCGTCATCTGCGCGTAGTCGGCGGCGCCGCGCGCCACCCACTCCCAGACCTGGGAGGCGCGGTACTCGGGCTCGCCGGCGTCGGCGAGCACGGCTGAGAGCTTTGCCCTGTCCACCCGGCGAGTGTAGGGCCGTTTGACTGGAGGGCGCCTCGGACCTACCGTGTAAGCGGGTGTCTGGAAGGTCCGCATTCGTCGCGGCGGCGGTCGCAGCCCTCTGCGCCGGCGCCGCCGTGGCCCCGTCGGCGGGCGCGACCAAGCCCTGCCCGGTCGAATACTGCACCGACTCTCAGGGCAAATACGTGCTCTCGGTGCCGCCGCTGACGACGACGCTCTTCTACAAGGAGTACGCGGCCTGCACTTGGCAGGTCCACGTCGACTTCGGCGACAGCACCGGCCAGGACTACGAATTCGACGGCTCGAAAGGCCTCACCGGCTCCCACACCTTCCCGGAGCCCGGGCCGTCACCTACACGGTGCTGACCCAGCTCAGCAACGGCGTCTCCAGCGAACCGGGCCTGACCTGCCCCGACTACGGCCTTTCCGCCGAAGTCCGCTACCGCACGCCCGCCGAAGAAGCCGACGACCCGCCGCCGGGCCCCGAGGAAGGCGGCGGCGGCGAACCGACCGGAGAACCGGGGGGCCCCGGAGCCGAAGGCGGCACGACCCCGGCGGCCATCCCCGCGACGCCGGATGCGATGACCGCAAGCAGCGAGGGCGGGCGCCTCGCATCCCCGGAGCCGGGCGAGGCGAACTCCTACTGGCGACACTGCCGGGGCTCACTGCTCACCCACCTGGTCAGCTGTCGGCGCGGACGGCAGGTGCTGAAGCGCGCCACCGCGAAGCTGACTCGCTCCAGGGCGGCTCGCGCCCGGGGTTTCAGCTGCCTGCGACCTGCCGGCGGCCTTCGGTCGATCGTCTGCCGACGCGGCCCGCACCGGATCCTGGGAGCGGGCTAAGGGGCCGGCGGGGGGCCGAGCTGCTCGGCGTCCTGCTCCCAGATCTCGTTCAGCGAGACCTGGATGTAGGCCCAGAGGGCCGGCGCGAGCAGCAGGTAGAGGATCAGCCCGATCCAGCCATTGGCCTGCTCCCGGCCGGCCAGCCTCGACGCCAGCTGGACCCGCTTGAAGCCGTTCCAGTAGGTGATCAGGGCGGGGACGATGATCAGCCCGCCGGGGAACAGCGCCAGCACCGAGTTGGTCGGGCTCTGGCCGAGGTCCTGTTCCCTCATGTAGCCGTAGTCGCGGAGCTCGCGGTTGATCCGGTACCACCAGACCAGGTGGTAGACGCCGAGGGTGGCGATCGGCAGCAGCGCCACCGCCCACGGGCTGCGCACCTTGACCCGGTCCTCGGTGCCGCGGATCGTCATCTCCTGCGCCATCGAAGCTCAGAGCCCCGCGGCGTCGGCGAGCAGGTCGACCTGTTCGGGGTTCCCGGCGGACGGAGAGAGGATCAGCTCGTCGCAGCCGGCCTCCTCGTAGGCGGAGACATAGCCGGCGAGCGTCTCAGCGTCCCTGGCGGCCCCGGCGGCGATCATCGCAGCCAGCTCCTCGCCGAGCCAGGCGTAGTAATGGCCGAGGTAGCGCTCGGCATCGGCGGCGGCGTCGGGGCCGAGCGAGAAGTAGGCGAGCCCGACCAATCGTGGCTCTCCCTCGCGACCGGCCTTCGCCCACTCCGCCCGGACCTTCCCGGCGGCGTCGGCGAAGACCTCGGGGCCCGATCCACCGGCGATCCAGCCGTCGCCAAACCGCGCCGCGCGCGCAAACGAGGCGTCGACCCCGCCCCCGACCAGCAATCCCGGGCGACCGGCGATCGAGGGGCCGACCTCGTCACCGTCCCAGACCTCCCCGATCCTCTCCAGCATCCGGTCGATGGTCTCGCCACGGCCGCTCATCTCGATCCCGCTGACCTCGTAGTCGTCCGCGCGCCCGCCGATCCCGATGCCGAGGGTGAATCGGCCGCCCGAGAGGGCGTGCAGGCTCAGGGCCCGCTTGGCGAGCTCGGCTGCGTTGGGCCGCAGCGGCCCGAGCAGAACCGAAGTGCAGAGCCCGATCCGCTCGGTGACGGCAGCGGCGGCGGCGAGCGCCGTGATCGGCTCGTAGTTCTCGTAGGCGACGCGGTCGATCGTGCCGAGGCTCGAGAAGCCGCGGGCCTCGGCCCGCCGCGCCCACTCCGTCAACTCCGCGCCGGTAGTGCCCGGAACCGCGTTGGGAAGCCCTATTGCCAGATCCATCCACTACTCCTTTGATTCGAAGGGGCTCGCCAAAGTTATCGCTGCAGGCGCCCGGGCCCGACCTCACCCCGGCAGCTCCGCGAGCAGCGCCTCGACCGAGTCGCGCGCATAGCCGAAGACGCGGCGATCGCCGGAGAGGCGGAAGCGCGAGTTCGCGCCCATGATCAGCGCGTAGAGCTCGAACGCGAGCCGCTCGGGCTCGACAACGCCGGCGGCGCCGGCCTGGCGCTCGAGCTCGCCGAGCCAGGCGTCGAGGGCACCGGCGATCGCGTCGCGGACCGGGCCCGGCCGGTCGTCGAACTCGGCCGAGGTCTCGACCCAGAAGCAGCCGCCCGAATACATGTCGGAGTCGAGGTGGGCGAGGTAGGAGGCAGCCATCGCCCGCAGGCGCGGGGCGCCGTCGGGGGTATCGGCGACCGGGTCGATCACCGCCTCTCGGAAGCGCAGCGCGGCGGCCTCGACGGTGGCAAGCTGCAATTCCTGTTTGGAGCCGAAGTGGGCGAAGAGCCCGCTCTTGCTCATCTCCAGCTCGGAGGCAAGCCGGCCGATCGTCAGCCCGCCGAGGCCCTCGACGGAAGCGAGGTCGACAGCCCGATCGAGGATCGCGGCTCGGGTCGCCTCACCACGGGTTGCGGTTGCGCCGGTCATTCGAGGAGGCTAACAAAAGCACGAACGTTCGTGCCAATGGAATAGGATCGCGCCGGTCCGAAAAACGGGCACCGAACCGAGCCAAGGAGAGCTGAATGAGCACCCACGCTGTGAAGAAGATCGACGACATGGAGGCCGTCTTCGGCGGCGCCTTCAAGCGGGCCAGAGCCGAGCTCGGCGTCGAATCGTTCGGCATGCAGATCATCGACATGCCGCCCAACTACGACGGCTACCCCGACCACGACCACGCCGAGGACGGCCAGGAGGAGGTCTACCTGGCCCTGCGCGGAAGCGGCGAGATCGAGATCGACGGCGAGCGCTTCCCGCTCGACGAAGACCACGTGGCGCGGGTCGGCCCCGGGATCGGCCGCAAGGTCTGGCCCGGCGACGACGGCATCCGGATCCTCGTACTCGGCGGCAAGGTTGGCGAGTCCTACGAGGCCCCCGAGATCAGCAAGCTCGGCAACCCCGACCCGATGGCGGCCGGCTAGGCACCGCTAGGCGCGCCCGGCTGCCGCCCCCCGGTCACGCAGCTCGTGGCCGGGGCAGGCGGCGACCGGGGTCTGCGGGTAGCGCGGGTAGGTGGCGTCGGCGCGCGACCTCAGGCAGAGAGAGAAGACCGAGCCACGCGTATTCGGCACGAGCTGTTGGTGCCGGCAGCTGTCGCAGAGCCCGGCTGCGGCACGCGGCGGCCCGGCTCTCACAGGTCGAGCCGGAAGACGTCGCCGTACTGCTCGAGCAGGGCCGGAAAGTCGACCTCGCGGCCCGCGGCGATGTCGCCTCCCTCGCGGAAGAGGCCGTCGAGGGCCCGGAACCACTCCTCGGTGCGCCCGCCCGGCGTCGTCACCCAGCGGACACGGGCCTCGACCTCGCCCGGGTTCCACATCTGGTGTACCTGGCCGCGGCCGATCTCGATCCGCTCGCCCGCGGCGAGCTCGCGCTCCTCGCCGTCGACGCGGGTCGCGACCGACCCCTCGAGGACCTCGAAGCGCTCGTCCTGGGCGGGATGGAAGTGCGCCGGGGCCGGCGAGCCGCCGGGCCGGTAGGTGGCCTCCGCCTCGAACGCCTCCTCACTCGAGGAGACGATCTCCAGCGAACCGTGGGGCCCGATCCTGAGCGTCTCGTTCATCGGCCCCGATGGTAGGCGTTCCGCGGAAAATGCGGCCCCCGATGGGGGGATGCCGCCTCGACGGGGGCTAGCTTTGAAGCCATGGAGGGCATGGCGACACTGTTCGGGGCCGAGGCGACCGAATACGCGGCCACCGTCGAGGTGATCGGCGTGATCTTCAGCGCCGAGGACGACGGCTACGCGGTGCTCGAGGTCGAGGACACCGAGACGGGCGACGGCTTCGCCCTGGTCGGCCCGGTCGCCCACCTGAGCGCCGGCGACCGCGCCGAGGTGAGCGGCGAGTGGCAGACCCACTCGCGCTACGGCCGCCAGCTCCGCGCCCGCGGGGCGCTTCCGCTCGATCCCGCCGACCGTGCCGGGCGGGTCGCCTACCTGACCTCGCTGCGCCACATCGGGCCCGCCCGGGCCGAACGACTCGTCGAGGAGCACGGCGAGTCGGTGCTCAGCGCGATCTCGGCTGACCCGGCGGGCGTCTTCGGCGCCCTGCGTGGAGTGAGCGGCAAGCAGGCCGCCGCGGCCGCCGAGTCGTGGCAGGCCTCGCGGGCGGTGCGCGACCTCCACGTCCAACTCGCTCCGCACGGACTCGCCCACCTCGCCGCTCCGATCCACAACCGATTCGGCGAGCGCTCGATGGCGGTCCTCCAGGAGGACCCCTACCGACTGACCGAGGTCGACGGAGTCGGATTCGCCCGCGCCGACAGGATCGCCCTCGCTGCCGACGTGCCGCCGGAGTCGAGCCGCCGCGCCCAGGCCGCCGCCCTCTACGCACTCGCCGAGGCCGAGCAGCAGGGCCACACCTACCTGCCCCTCGAAGAGCTCGCCGCGCGGACGGAAGGGCTGATCGGCCTCGCCCCCGATCCCGACGTGATCGCCGAAGCCCGCGGCCTGGCGCTCGACGAGCATCGGGCCTACCGCGAGCCGACCCTGGAGAGCGAGATCGCGGTCGCCGAGGCCCTGCGCGCCCGCTGCGCCGCGCCCCCTGATCTGGAACACGATCCCGGCGAGGCGCCCGAGGGCAGTCTCACCGACGAGCAGTGGGCGGCGGTGCGGGGGGCCTTTGCGGCGCGGGTCTCGGTCCTCACCGGCGGTCCCGGGGTCGGTAAGACGGTCTGCACACGAGCGATCGTCGAGGCCGCCGTCGAGGCCGGCGCGAAGATCGCGCTATGCGCGCCGACAGGCCGCGCGGCCCGCCGGCTCGAGGAGGCGACGGGAACGGAGGCGCAGACGATCCACCGCATGCTCGAGTGGCAGCCGGGCAGGGAGCCGGCGTTCCGGCCCGGCCACCCGCTGCCGGCCGAATTGGTGATCGTCGACGAGTCCTCGATGCTCAACCTGCGCCTGACCCGGGTCCTGCTCGAGGGGCTCGCCGAGACGACCCACGTGGTCCTGGTCGGCGACGCGGACCAGCTGCCGCCGATCGGGGCGGGCAAGCCCTTCGCAGACCTGATCGCCTCGGGAATCGCGCCGGTCGTCCGGCTCAACCAGATCTTCCGCCAGGCGGCGCGGTCGATGATCACGACCGCGGCCCACGAGATCAACAGCGGCCGTCAGCCCCACCTCGAGCCCGAAAGCGGGCAGGAGCACGACTTCTTCTTCATCGACCGACCGCTCCCGGAGAGGGCGCTGGAGACGGTGGTCGAGGTGGTCGCCGAGCGGGTGCCGAAACGGTTCGGCATGGACCCCGTCCGCGACGTCCAGGTGCTGGCGCCGATGTACAGGGGGGCGGTCGGCATCGACGCCCTCAACGAGCGCCTCCAACAGCGGCTCAACCCTGAAGGCCGCACCGTGCTCGGCGGCCGCTTCCGGCTCGGCGACCGGCTGATCCAGACCCGAAACTCCCATGAGCTGGGCCTGATGAACGGATCGATCGTCTTCCTCCGCGACGACGACCCCGACGAGGAGCAGATCGTCGTCGACACCGACGACGGCGAAACGCTTTCGATTCCCCACGGCGAGACCGCGACCCTGCGGCTCGCCTACGCGATCTCCGTCCACAAGGCGCAGGGGAGCGAGGTGCCGGTGGTGGTCGGCGTCTGCCACCGTTCGCACATGAGGATGCTGACCCGGCCCCTGCTCTACACCGCGATCACGCGGGCCCGCAGCACCTGCGTGCTGGTCGGCGACCCGGCCGCACTGCGGGCCGCGGTCCGCCGCGACGACGGCGGCGGGCGCCACTCGGGGCTGGCGGAGCGCCTGCTCGGGTGAACAACGGTCCCGGTGGCCGCCCGGCGGAGGAGGCCCGCTGGCGGCCACCGCTCGCCGAGATCGGCGTCACGTTGGCGGGGATCGCCCTGCTGGCGGTGCTCGTGCTGGCCGTCCCCGATCTGCGCGACGCCTTCCAGGCTGCGGTCCGCGGCGATTCCGCCGAGGTCCGCGAAGAGCTGGACGGGCTCGGCGTCTTCGGGCCGCTGCTGATCGTCGGCCTGGCGCTGATCCACTCCGTCGTCTTCTACCCGGCCGAGATCGTCGACGCCGCGGCCGGCTTCGCATATGGGTTCCTGCCGGGACTCGCCCTGGTGATGGTGGGCTGGCTGCTCTCCGGGCTGCTCTGTTACGCGGTCGGCCGCACGGTCGCGCGGCCGCTGCTCGATCGTTGGCTCGGCCCGAGCCGGTTCGAGCGTGCCGAGGCGATTCTCGAGCGCGGCGGCCCGACCCTCCTGATCGCGATCCGGCTTATCCCGATCGTTCCCTTCAGCCTCGTCTCCTACGCCGCGGGGGCAGCCCGGGTCCCACCCTGGCGTTTCGCCTGGACGACCGTGGTCGGCTACCTGCCGATCACGGCGCTCGCCGTCTACTTCGGTACGAGGGTGGAGGGACTGGGCCCGACCGACCCGCTGGCGCTGGGCAGCGTCGCCGCACTGCTCGCCCTGCTACTCGTCGGGCACCGCATCCTGCGCCGCCACTCTCGCGAGTCAGCGTGAGTGCGACCGGTGGCGAACCGAGAAGCGATGGCCGACCCGCTTGACCCTGAAGCGGAACGTCGCGGGCGTCTTGTCGACGTTGCCGGCCGCGTCGACAGCCATCGCCCGCATCACGTGGCGGCCGCGGCCGAAGCGCCGGCCGAAGCGCCGCGAGCAGAAATGGACCAGGCCCCCGTCGACGCGACAAACGAAGCTGGAGCCCGGCTCGTTCGAGACGAAGCGGAACACGGCCTTCGCCCGCCGCCGGCGGGTGCGGATCCTGTGGCGGGGGTGGGCGGTGAACCTGGTCCGGGGAGCGATCGTGTCCACCGTGAAGCTGACCGTCTGGCTGGTCCCGACCCTGCCGGCCAGATCTTCGCCACGCACGGCGAACCCGTGCGGGCCGTCGCGCAGCGGGGAGGGCGGCGTGAAGGGTGAGGCGCAGGGGGTCGGCGGCGCGCCGTCGAGTGAGCAGGCGAAGGAGACCGGGCGGTTGGCGGTGAAGCCGATGCTGGGCGAGGCGTTCTTGCCGATCGCGGGCGGCGGGTTGACGATCGTGATCGCCGGCGGCAGGGCGACGTCTTCGAGCATCCTGTGGGCGTCGAGAAGCCCAGCCCCGACGGCATCGGGACCGAAGCTCCCAACCGGTCTCGCCGTCGCCGCGAGGCCGGCGCCGATCTGCGCCGGCGTCAGCGATGGGTTCGCCTGGCTGGCGAGCGCCGCGACCGCCGCCGCGTGCGGTGCCGAGGCCGAGGTGCCGCAGAAGCGGTAGACACCGCCGACTTTGGTCGCGAAGAAGGTCGTCCGGCCGCAGTCGGTGGCGACGAAGTCGGGCTTCGCGATCGCCTGTTCGAGCGGCGCCGCCGCCGTGACGCCGAGGACGGGGCCGAAGCGGTGTGTGACCGGGCCACGCGAGGAGTAGGCCTCGGGCGCGTTCGTGACTCCGGCCCGAATCGCCCCCACCGAGTTCGCGGCGGCGGTCCCCGAGTGTCCGTAGATCGCCGGGCCGACGAGATCGCCCCCCGCCGAGTCGGGGTACTCCGTTGCCGTCACGCCTCCCCCGTTCTGGGCGAGGATCAGCTTGATCCGCGGTTTCGCAGAAGCGTCGGCCCCCGGGTTGCAGCCTTTTTCTTCTTCAGCTTCTTTTTCAGAGCTGAAACAGCGGTCGATCACGAGCTGGACTTCTGTTTCGGCGCCCTTGTTCTCCCAGCTGAAGAACTCGACCGGTCTCTGCGTGCCTTCGGCGCCGACGTTGTTTTCGGTGCTGCCGATCAGCTGCGCTTTCGAGTTGAGCAGCGGTTTGCCGGTCGCGTCGAGGAGATAGGCGTCGATGTCGGCCTTGACCCCGTGCCAGGGTTCGGCCCATTGCATGTCGACCGTCAGTTCTTCGCCTTTTTCGACGCTGATCCCGAAGGTGTTGTCTTCGTTGCCGGCCCCGGGGGCCGGGTCGAAGTCAAGGCAGTTGTCGGTGACCGGCGCCGCGGCTTTGAGCAGTGGCGGGCAACTCGCCGCGTCGCGGAATTGGGGCGCTTCCCAGGAGGCGACGTCCCGGCCGCCGACGATCAGATTGTCGTTGCCGGCGGCCGAGAAGTAGGAGACCCCTTTGCCGACGACTTCGTTGATCGCAACCGCGATGGGCCCGTCCTGGAAGAACGGCTCTTCGAGGTAGCCGACGTCGTCGACGATCACCGAAGCGCCGGCTGACGCCAGGCTCCGGATGTTGTTGGCGAAGGCCGTTTCGCCCGTGAATGCGGTCGCGAAGGAGATCCTTGCCCCGGGCGCGAGATCGTGGACGATCTGCGCCATCCCCCTTCCCTCGTCGGCCGATTCGCCGGAGAAGAAGTCGCTGAGCACCCCGACCGGCTGCGTGTAGCCGCAGGGGTTTGCGGCCCCGGGCAGGTCGCCGCTGGCGACGTCGGCCGCGGCATCGGTTGCCGCTCCGCTGTCCGTGTCGAAGGAGTCGGAGAGGATCCCGACGGTGACACCGCTGCCGTCGACGCCAAAGTCGGCGCGCGCTTCGGCCGCAGCGAGCTGGGTGTCGCCTTCGGAGTCGACCGAGCCGCAGGTGCCTGAGGTGAACGGCGTCGGGACCGGATCCACACCGTCGACCCCGTCGACGGCGGAGAGCGCGCTCAGCTTCCCGGGCCGGGCTGCGACCGTGACCGTCTGATAGCGGCGACTGGCGTCGAGGACCCGGGCACCGGCGGAGCGCAGTCGATGCATCGAGGCCAGCGCGCCGTGGTCGAAGCGGACTTCCGTGAGGACCCTGCCGCCGATCCGCAGGGGGCTACCGGGGCCCTCTGCGGGAACCGCCCGCGGTTCCGGATGCTGCAGGGCGCTCGCCGGCGCCGCGACCACGCCGGACAGCGCCAGCGCCCCAAGGACGAGCGCGGCCACGCGGCGCGTTCGGTTCCCGGCGGGCGTCATCGCTTGGAGTATCGACCGGTGTTGACTCCCACTAAACACATTCAGACGCAGATCCGAGCGCTCAACCGCTTCCCCTCACGGCACCCCGGAAGCAGCCGAGAGTGTAGGGGTACTCAAGCGTCGCGTTGTAGTGATAGATCCGCTGCCGGCGACCTTCGAACCAGACCCTGCTGGTCTGCCCGTGGCAGGCGTCGAGGTCCGCGTCGGTGAGCAGCTTGCCGCCGGTCCCGCGCGGGCCGTAGATCGGGTAGCCGTCGAGCGCCCAGCCGACCAGGCCAGAGGGCTTCTTCGTCGATTCCCCGGCCGTCAGGCAGGAGGGGATCGAGTGGTAGTGGTAGACGCCCTGCTGCTGGGGGTGCCCGCCGCAGGAGTCCTGGACCTCGTGGGCGACGGCGTCGCGGTCTTCCGCGTCGAGCGCGTCGAAGATCGCCACCCCGTTCTTGGCGATCCCGATCGGGCCGCCCGAGAGGCAGCCGGGCCGCGACGCCTTCCGGGGATGGCGCGGCAGCGAGTAGGAGGCACTCTGGGCGCGGATCGAGTTCGGGTTGCGGTCGTAGCGGTAGGCGTCGTCGCCGGCCTGGATCGGGAATTCGCCCGTCGTCTGCTTGCGGGGAAGCCCGTTGCCGGTGAACACCCGGCGCCGCTTGGTCAGCCTGGTCCGCAGGGCGCCCGACCAGTGGACCGAGCCGTCGACGATCGCCTTCGCGGTCAGGTCGTAGGTGCCGTCGGCGCGGATCCAGGGCCCTTCCGTGAAGGCGCCGGCCCCTCCGGGCGGGGCCATCCCGGCGTGGCAGACGTAGACGTAGCCCCGCCGGGCGCTGGAGGTGGTCACCTTGCCGTCGCCGATCGGCAGGAAGGCCGGGTTGACGGACGATGAGCCCGACGCTGCCAGGGTGGCGCCGCCGGCGGCAAACCCGGTCAGCGCCATCACGGCGGCGCAGAGGCCGAGCGGGGCCAGCACCTGCTTGAAGGTCGAACGGCTCATGATCACTCCCTCTCCTCGTGGACGGCCCCAACCCTCCGCCGAGTCGATGATGACAGCGTCATGCCCAAGTAAGGGGCATGTAAGGCGATCTCGGCGCGAACCTTGCTACGGTCCCGACTTTGGGTCGGGTCCAACAACCCGGCAAAAGGTGTGTCTAGCGCTCGCGTCCGTTGCTTCACCGCATCCTCCGCGTTCGCAGCACAATGAAGTGGAGGCAATGCATGCCCACTGGAACAGTCAAGTGGTTCAGCGACGATAAGGGCTACGGGTTCATCACGCCCGACGACGGCTCTAAGGACGTCTTCGTCCATCACAGCGCGATTCTCGGCGAGGGCTTCAAGTCCCTGACCGAGGGCTCCAAAGTGAGCTACGAGTCCGAGGAAGGGCCCAAAGGCCCGGCCGCGGCGAGCGTCCAGCAGACCTCGTAGCAGCTCACCGCCACTAACTTGACGAGGCCCGCCTGCTGGCGGGCCTCGTTTTTGTTGCAACCCTTTCCCCTAGATTTGCGAGCCGAGATGACCACCCGAGACGACCTCCGAAACATCGCCATAGTCGCCCACGTCGACCACGGCAAGACGACGCTGGTCGACAAGATGCTCTGGCAGACCGGTGCCTTCCGCAAGGGCCAGGAGGTTGCCGATCGAGTCATGGACTCGATGGACCTCGAGCGTGAGAAGGGGATCACGATCCTCGCCAAGAACACCGCGATCCACCACGACGGGGTCAAGCTCAACATCGTCGACACCCCCGGCCATGCCGATTTCGGCGGCGAGGTCGAGCGCGGCCTGACCATGGTCGACGGGGTCCTGCTGCTCGTCGACGCCTCCGAGGGCCCGCTGCCGCAGACCCGCTTCGTCCTGCGAAAGGCGCTCGAGTCGAAGCTGCCGGTGATCCTCGTCGTCAACAAGGTCGACCGCCCCGACGCCCGCATCGCCGAGGTCGTCGACGAGGTCTACGAGCTCTTCATCGACCTCGACGCCGACTCCGACCAGATCGACTTTCCGATCGTCTACGCGAACGCCAAAGCGGGCTGGGCCTCGCTCGAGGAGGGCGTCGAGGGGACCGACCTCACCCCTCTCCTCGACCTGATGCTGGAGAAGATCCCGGCCCCCGAGTACGACCCCGACCAGCCGCTGCAGGCGCACGTGACGAATCTCGACGCCTCCCCCTACGTGGGTCGACTGGCGATCTGCCGCGTCCGCAACGGGACGATCCGCTCCGGGCAGCAGCTCGGCTGGTGCCGGGCGGACGGCTCGATCCAGAAAGCATCGGTCTCCGAGCTCTACGTGACCGAGGCGCTCGAGCGGGTGCCGGCCGAAGAGGCGGGCCCCGGCGAAATCATCGCCGTCGCCGGCATCGAAGAGGTGACGATCGGCGAGACCCTCGCCGATCCCGACGAGCCCACGCCTCTGCCGGTGATCAGCGTCGACGAGCCCTCGCTCTCGATCCAGATCGGGATCAACACCTCGCCGCTCGCCGGCCTCGAGGGCAAGAAGCTGACCGCCCGCCAGATCCTCGACCGGCTCGACGCGGAGCTGGTCGGCAACGTCTCGATCCGCGTCAACGACATCGGCCGCCCCGACGCCTGGGAGGTCCAGGGCCGCGGCGAGCTGCAGCTCGTCGTCCTGCTCGAGATGATGCGGCGCGAGGGCTTCGAGCTGACCGCCGGCCAGCCGCAGGTGGTCACCCACGAGGAGAACGGCAAGCTGCACGAGCCGGTCGAGCGCCTCTCGATCGACGCCCCCGAGGAGCACGTCGGCGCCGTCACCCAGCTCCTGGCCTCGCGCAAGGGCCGCATGGAGCAGATGATCAACCACTCGACGGGCTGGGTGCGGATGGAGTTCCTGGTCCCGGCTCGGGGGCTGATCGGGTTCCGCACCGAGTTCCTCACGGAGACCCGGGGGACGGGGATCATGAACCACGTCTTCGACCGCTGGGAGCCCTGGTTCGGCGAGCTGCGGACGCGGGCCAGCGGCTCGATCGTCGCCGACCGCCGCGGCAAGACGGCGGGCTACTCGCTGGCCGGCCTGCAGGATCGCGGCACGCTCTTCGTCGGCCCCGGCGAGGAGGTCTACGAGGGGATGATCGTCGGCGAGAACGCGCGCAGCGAGGACATGGACGTCAACGCGATCAAGGAAAAGCAGCAGACGAACATGCGAGCCGCCGGTGCCGAGGTCCTCGAGCGCCTCGAGCCGCCGACGCGGCTGACACTGGAAGCCTCGCTCGAGTTCCTGCGCGAGGACGAGTGCGTCGAAATCACCCCCGAGTCGGTCCGCCTGCGCAAGGTCGAGCTCGACAAAATCAGACGGCAGAAGACGGCGCGGGCGAAGGCCCCCGCCTGTCAGGGGGAACGGGCGGGCGGCTCGCTGGTACTCCTTTTCGCCGCTGCCCGGCAGGTTGACCGGCAGGTGCTGGTACTTCTTCACGAGCTTGTTGAACCTGCGCTCCGAGACGGCCGTAATCTCCACCTGGAGCCGGCTCTGCGCGGTGAACGTGTGGGCGCTGTTCGGGTCTCCCCCGTGTGAACGACCGAGGTTCACGGGGTCGGGGCGGTAGGTGCGCTCGAAAGAGCGGTCAGAGCGTGGGTTGAAGGCGCCTCGCGGGACCGCCGCCTCACCGGCGCGGACGCCCTCGAAGAAATCGACGCTGCCGTCACGCGGTGGGGCCGTGAAGGCACGTGTGTGGGGAGTGACCCCGTGGCGCAGAAGCTTCGAGCTGGCCTCCATAGAGCCTGAAGCCGGCGTCGTGGACGAGATCTCCCCGGCCCGACCTCCTCGCGTCCCTACCCCTGCCGTCGTTCGAGAGAAAGGTCGTCGTGCCCGCGTACTCGGCGCAGAGCCGTTCCTCGCTGAGCGCGCCCATCTGGATCGAGTAGGAGACCAGGGAATTTTCCAGCACCGCCCGCATGCGACCGCTCTTCGCCCTCGTCACCAGCGGGCCCGAGCCGGTGCTCTTCGCCGCCGCCCGCACCTCCCACCGCCAGACGAGGGACTCCTCGCCGTCGACGCCGGTGGCGGTGGTCCGCCCGGGCTGGTTGCGGTCTTCGCCATAGTCGGCCGCCGCCGACCCCGAGCCGACCAGCCGAACTTCGAAGAATTGCTCGTCGGCGCCGGGGCTGGCGTCACTTCCGCCGGCGAGCACGGCCGCGGCGGCGAACACGCCGCCGACGAACACAGGCAACCGCCTCTCCGCGGTCTCATGGACCGAGGCTAACAGCGGTGCGGCGGCGGGTCCAGCAGCTGCTCAGGAGGAGGCCGGCTCGGGTGGGCTCGGGCCCGCCTGCAGCTCGTCGAAACGCCGCGTCGGCAGGTTCCTGGTGAAGAACATCGAGGCAAGGGCGAGGGCCGCCGCCGCCAGGAAGGCGATCTTCAACGCGTCGAGCTGCGCGGATTCATAATCGCCGACCAGGGCTTCGGTCGTCTTCGCGTCCACGCCCTCCTGCTTGGCCGCGGCCCGCACCTCCTCCGCCGCGACGAAGCTGGCGCCGCTGCTGATGCGGATGTTGACCTGCTGCACGACGTCGCTCGAGATCTGCGGGTCGTCGGCGACGTTCGCCGTGAAGGCGCTGACCAGGCCGGTGATCACGATCGCGCCAAGGATCGCTGTGCCGAGCGAGGAGCCGAGCTGCTGGGCGGTGTTCTGGAGGCCGCCGGCCTCGCTGCGGTCGCTGTCGTCGACGGCCGATTGGATCACGTTGCCGAGCTGCGAGACGACCAGCCCCATGCCGACGCCGAGCACCCCCATCGCGATCAGAAAGGACGTGTTGTCGAGCGTGGTTTCGACCGTGTCGAGCAGAAGGAGGACGGCGACGAAGACGATCGCAAGACCGGCGCGGACGAGGGTCTTGGCGGGGAAACGCTTGGCCAGCGCCGAGCCGGCCAGGGCCGCGACGAAGAGGCCGGCGGAGGCGGGCAGCATCCGCACCCCGGTTTCGAGCGCATCGAGCCCCTGCACGACCTGGAGGAAGAGCGGAACGGTGAAGAAGACGCCCATCAGGACCAGGTTCTGGGAGAGCAGCATCCCGAGGCCGCCGCGCAGACGCGGGATGGAGAGCAGAGAGAGGTGGACGAGCGGATCCTCGCCGCGGCTTTCCCGCCGCCTCTCCCAGTGCCCGAAGCCGACCAGGATCAGGATCCCGAACGCGATCACGAAGGGGGTCAGCGACAGCCCGAAGGGCTCCACCGGCGAGTCGCTCGGCAGCAGCCAGCCCCAGTTGCTCGCCTGCAGGACCCCGAGGACCGCGATCCCCAGGCCGCCGGCCGAGAGCAGCCCGCCGATCACGTCGAGGCTCTTCCTCGGGCCCTGGCTCTCGGGCTCCTGGATCAGGCGGGTGCCGATCAGGATGCAGAGCGCCAGAGCCACCTCGCCGACGAAGACCACCCTCCAGCTGAGCTCGGTCGTCGCCCAGCCGCCGAGGATCGGGCCGACCGCGATGCCCGCCCCCGCGACGCCCCCGAGGACGCCGTAGGCGAGGGCCCTGTCCTGGCCCCTGAAGTTCGTCGCGACGAGGGCGATCATCGCCGGCAGCACGAGGGCGGCGCCGATGCCCTCGAGGATCGACCAGCCGAAGGTAAGGCTGGGGACGCTCCAGGAGGCGGCGGTCAGCGCCGAGCCGGCGCCGTAGATGCATAGCCCGATCCGGAAAGCCCGCTTGCGCCCCCAGATGTCGCCGATCTTGCCGCCGGTGAGCATCAGCGCCGCCATCACCAGGGCGTAGAGCGCGATCACGACCTGGATCGTCGTCACCGTCGTGTCGAAGTCTTCGACCAGCTGGGAGATGGCGACGTTCATCACCGCCTGGTCGAGGACCATCAGGAACTGCGCTGCGCCCAGCACGGAAAGCACTCCCCACTTCGCCACGGTTGCCAGCCTATCCGGGCGTCAGGCGTCCTCGGCCGGCAATGCGCCCGAGTCGATCGCAGCCTTCAACGCGGCATGGTCGCGTTCGTTCTGGTCCGCGTAATGGCGCGAGAACTCGGCGAGGGCTTCGTCGAAGCGCTCGCCCGAGCCGAGGTAGGCCCCGATCGCGATCGCATCGCCCGACCGCGCGTGGGCGCGGGCCAGGGTCCAGGCGCAGAGCCGAGCGTAGATCTCGAGGCCGGCCGGCGGCATCCCCTCGACTTCGGTCGACCCCTTGCCGTCCCAGAGCTGACGGACGTAGAAGTCGCGGCGGACGTCGTCGATGCCGACGACCTGGCACCAGCCGAGGAATCTGTCGCTCGCCGCCTGCATCAGCCACTGGCCCTCGACGACCCGCCGGCCGTGGTTGTCGAACTCACTCGCCCCGGCGTAGGGCTCGAGCACCGAGGCCTGTGCCTGCTTCGCCTGCAGGAAGAGCGGGTCCTCGTCGTCGCGGCCGGTCAGCAGCATGATCCAGGCGCGGGTGCCGACGCTGCCGACGCCGACGACCTTGTGGGCGACGTGACGCAGGGTGTAGGTCTCGAGCAGCCGCCGCCGGTCGCCCTTCAGGGTCGCCGCGTAGCTCTCGAGGACCCCTTCGAGCATGCCTTCGACGTCGATCTTCTCGTCCTCGGGCAGCAGCTCCTCGATCGGCACGATCAGCGGCGGCCGGCTGACGATGCGGAGCTCTCCGTCGACCCGCTCGGTGAGCTTGCCAAGCGCCCGCAGGCTGTCCTTGGCGCGGGCCTTGGCGGCGCTCTTCTCCGCTTTCTCTCTGAGCTGCTTCTGGCCGGCGTTGCGGAGCTGCTCGCGGATCGCGTCCTCGTCGAGACGGGCATACCAGACCTCCAGATTGCGCATCCCGGCAAAGCCGCGGATCGCCGCCCGGTACTGGCGCCCGAGCGTCGCCAGAACGGCGGCGCGCTGCTTGCCCGTGTAGTCGTTCTCGCGACCCGCGATCTCGAAGCTCGCCGCGAGCCGCTTCAGGTCCCACTCCCAGGGCCCGGGCAGGCTCTCGTCGAAGTCGTTGAGGTCGAAGACGAGGCGCCGGTCCGGCGCGGCGTAGACCCCGAAGTTGGAGAGGTGGGCGTCTCCGCAGGCCTGTACCCGCAGGCCCGAGGTCGGGGTGACGCCGAGGTCCGCCGCCATCACCGCGGCGGCACCGCGGAAGAACGTGAACGGCGAGACCGACATCCGCCCGTAACGGATCGGGAGCAGCTCCTGGACCCGCGACTCGGCCTGGGATTCGAGGATCGCGACCGGATCCTCCCGGCCGTCGGAGGGCTCCCATTCCCCATGCGAGGAACGGGGAGCCCTGGAGCGCGCCGCCTTTCCCGCGGCTGCGCGCTCAGAGACGGTCATCGGTCAGACCGTAGCGGCTGCCTGCTCGCTCTGGCTCTCCTCGGAGGCTTTCGCCTTCGCATCGGCCTCCGGAGTCGGCTCTTCGGCCTGGCGCGGGAGCAGCACTTCTTTGGCGATCACGAGGCGCTGGATCTGGCTGGTGCCCTCGTAGAGCTGCATGATCTTCGCGTCGCGCATCAGTTTCTCGACCGGGTACTCCTTGATGAAGCCGTAGCCGCCGTAGACCTGGACGGCATCGACGGTGATCTCCATCGCCGAGTCGGCGGCGAAGCGCTTGGCCATCGAGGAGACCTTGCTGTTGCGGACGCCCTGATCGAGCATGACCGCCGAGCTCCAGACCAGCAGGCGGGCCGCCTCGACCTTGGTCGCCATGTCGGCGATCATGAACTGGATCGCCTGGTGCATGGCGATCGGGACGCCGAACTGGACCCGTTCTTTCGAGTAGTCGGTGGCGTACTCGGTGGCCGCGCGACCGATGCCGACCGCCATCGCGGAGACGCCGGGGCGGGTCCGGTCGAGGGTCATCATCGCCAGTTTGAATCCCTTGTTTTCCTCGCCGAGGAGGTTCTCGGCCGGGACCTCGACGTCGTTGAAGGAGATGGTCGCGGTATTGGACGCCCGCTGGCCCATCTTGTCCTCCTTCTTGTCGACCGTGACGCCGTCGGCGTCGGCGTCGACGACGAAGGCGCTGATCCCGCGGTGGCCGGCCTCGGGGTCGGTCTTCGCGAAGACCGTGAAGTAATCGGCGTAGGTGCCGTTGGTGATGAAGCACTTGGAGCCGTTGAGGACGTACTTGTCGCCCTGCTTGACAGCGCGGGTCTTCATCCCCGAGACGTCGGACCCGGCGTCGGGCTCGGTGAGGCCGAACGAGGCGAGCTTCGGCGCCTCGCAGAGCATCCCCAGGTACTTCTTCTTGGTCTCCTCCGAGCCGCCGATCGTGACCGGCGCCGAGGCGAGGCCGTTGGCCATCAGCGAGGTGCCGATGCCCGAGCAGCCCCAGCCCATCTCCTCCTCGATCAGGCAGCCGGAGAGGTAGTCGAGCCCGGGACCGCCGTAGGCCTCGGGGATGTGGGTGTTCATCAACCCGACCTCCCAGGCCTTGTCGACGACATCCTGCGGCCAAGCGCCGTCCTTGTCGTACTCCCAGGCGACGCTGCGCATATCTTTCTCAGCGAAGTTGTGGGCCAGCTCGCGCAGGTCCTTCTGCTCGTCGGTAAGGGTGAAGTCAACCACCGCTCGAAGCTCCTTTTCCGTGGTGTGGAGGGCCGATTGACTAGTCAGTCAATCAAGGGAGAGAGTAGCGGATTACCCTTCGCACATGGCAATCGACAACGGCTCCGTCCTGATCCTGATCACGCTTGCCGTCGTCCCGGTCGCCGCTGTCGCCTTCGCCCGCTCGGGCGGGGCCTGGCGGCGAATCGGCAAGGGCGACTTCGCGATCGAGCAGCAGCAACAGCAGAGGGGTCCGGCGCGGCTCGACCGGGCGGCCCAGGAGGCCGAGGCCCGGCAGATGCTGGAGGCGAAGTCCTACCGGCGAGTTCGGAGCGGGCTCGCGCCGCTCGACATCGAGGCCGAGGTCCGCGAGCTTCTCTCCGGGGCCGGGGCGGGGAGGCCGTCGCTGGACGCCGAGCTGCGCGAGGAGGTGCGGCGGCTGGTGATCGCCGGCAACGAACGGCGGGCCCGTCGGGGCGAGGAGCCGCTCGACGTCGAGGCGGAGACGGAGCGTCAACTCGCCGAGTTTGCGTAGGATCGGGGTAATGGAGCGCGTCAGCGACGAGAATCTCTACGAGGTGGATGACCTCCTGGTCCAGCCCGGGACATATTTCAACCCGCAGACGGAGGTCGTCGTGATCGTCGACGACTCGACCTCCCTCGACCAGGAGGTCTTCAACATGGAGGAGTACGAGGGGGCCGACTGGGTGCGGGTCTCCGACGACGTGCCGGTCGACGAGGACCGCCGCGACCAGCTGCTCGAGGCCTTCCAGACCCACTACCACCCCGGCGCCACCGGCTCGGTCTCGGAAACCGCCCTGGAGCAGGGCGACGACGAGCTCGACGAGGACGAGGACGGGCAGGAGCCCGGCCGCGAGGACTGACCGGCCGCGGGCTCGGGCGTCTGATGCTGGAGGCGGGACAGGAGGCGCCGGACTTCACGCTGCTCGATCAGGACGGCGAGGCGCTGACGCTCTCCTCGCTGCGCGGGCAGACGGTGGTGCTCTATTTCTACCCGCGCGCCGACACGCCCGGTTGCACCACCCAGGCCTGTGGGGTCCGCGACCGGCGGGCGGAGTACGAGGCGGCAGGGGCGAGGGTGGTCGGGGTCTCGCCGGACGAGCCGCAGGCGCTGAGGAAGTTCGCCGGCAAGTACGACCTCGGCTTCACGCTGCTCGCCGACCCCGACCACTCCGTCGCCGACGCCTACGGAGCCTGGGGTGAGAAGTCGATGTACGGCAAGAAGTACATGGGAATCGTCCGCAGCACCTTCATCGTCGGCACAGACGGCAGGATCGCCCGCGTCTTCCCCAAGGTGCAGCCGAAAAAGCACGATTCCGTCGTTCTCGCGGCCCTCGCCGAGCTCAGCGCTGCCTGAGGTCACCTGGGCGCGTCTGGCCAGGACGCAGGGAGGCCGGCAAGGGGAGCGCACTTCCGGTGCGCGACCCGCGGGCGGGCGACCGAGGACACAGCCAGACGCGCCCAGGTGGCCTCAGGCGTAGTAGAAGGCGATGCCGAAGACCAGGTAGACGGCGAGCAGCTGCACGCCCTCGAACCAGGTCGACTCGCCGTCCTGGGTGACGTAGTTGGCGATCAGGATCGCAATCAGGATCGCCCCGAGCTCGAAGCCGTTGAAGACGAGCGCCAGCGGGTGCGGGCCGATGAAGAACGAGGCGAGAACGAGTACGGGGGCGACGAAGAGCGCGACCTGGGCGCTGGAGCCGATCGCGATATTCACGGCGAGGTCCATCTTGTTCTTCATCGCGACCACGACGGCAACCCAGTGCTCGGCGGCGTTGCCGACAATCGCGACGACGATCACGCCGATGAAGAACTCGGACAGCCCCACCGACTTCGAGGCCTCGCTGATCGAGCCGACCAGGACCTCGGACATGACGCCGACGAGGACGCCGGCGGCTGCGAGTGCGATCACCGAGGTGCGCGCCGACCAGCCCCAGCTGTCCTCGTTGCCGTACTCGGGGTTGAAGAGGTCGCGGTGGGTGCGCAGCGAGAAGAGCAGCCCGAGCACGTAGGTGACGATGAGGACGACGGCGACCGCGAGTGAGAGGTGCTCGACGGTCGAGCCGTAGTTGACGATCTCGGCCCCGGGCTTGGGCAGGCCCCTGCCCTCGACCAACTCGAAGATCGCCGGCATGATCAGCGCCGCCGCCGCGAGCAGCAGCATCGAGGTCTGGATGCTCGCCCCGGTGCGGCTGAAGGTCTGCTTGTCCCGGCCCAGGCCGCCGGCCAGCATCGCCGCGCCCATCACCAGGAGGATGTTGCCGATGATCGAGCCGATGATCGAGGCCTTGACCACCTCGTGCAGGCCCTGGCCGAGGGCGAAGAGGGCGATGATCAGCTCGGGAGCGTTGCCGAAGGTGACGTTGAGCAACCCCCCGATCCCCGGGCCCGAGCGAGCTGCCAGCTCCTCGGTCGCGCGCCCCATCAGCGCCGCGGTCGGGATGATGCCGAGCGCCGCCGCCACGAAGACCAGGCCGGCGGAGGCACCGCCGAGGTCGAGCGCCACCGCGGCCGGGATCAGCGGCACGAGGATGTAGGGCCAGCCGTAGGGACTGCGCAGGAAGGCGGCGTTCAGCGGTGGCATTCCGCCGCCTTCCATGGCCGTGCTACTGGAGCTTCTTCGCGCAGTTCTGCAGGTCGACCGATGTCGACGCGCTCTGCACGCATTCGAGGTATTCGCTCGGCTGGCCGCTGCCGGTGCCCGGGACCGAGCCGATTCCGGGCAGTTCGGCCCCGCCGGACCCGCCGAGCTGTTCGAGCAGGCCACCCAGGCCGGCCCCGCTCTGCGCCCCCTGGAGCAGTTCGATCGGGTTGATCCCGAGCTTCTGGAAGAGGTCGGTGAGGGGCTTGGCGCTGTCGGGGGTGGAGATTTCCTGCCCTTCGTTGACGCCGTTCAGCGAGAGGTCCACTTCGATCGAGACCTTTTCCGAGGAGCCCTGGGGCTGGATGTCGAAACTGGCCGTGAAGCGGCGGATGATCTTGTCCTCGCCGACGTAAACGTCCGCGTGGGCCGACTTCAGCGCCTTTTCGATTTCGCCCTGAGCTTCTTCCAGTTCGCCGAGCGGCAGCGGGCCGGCGGCCTTGAGCTGCGAGCTGCAGGCCGGGAGTTCGGTCAGCTCGGTGACCGCATTCAGGGCGCTGCCGACGTCCAGGTCGCCACTGACCTTCGTCGTTTCGGTGCCCCCCACGTCGGCCGAGCCTTCGTTGGTCAGGTTCTTGACAAAGTCTTCGGCGCTGAACTTAGCCGCCGCTTCTTCCTGGCACTTGGAGGCCCCCTGGGTGCCGCTTTCCGCGCCGCTTTTCTGCTGCGCTTCTTCGACCGCCGACTGCACGAAGCTGAACGTGGTCGGGTCGACTTCGTAGTCGTCGCCTTCGTAGTTGACGTAGGCCTTGTTGGGGACGAGCACGATCCCGCCTTCGAAGTTGACGTCCTTGCCGCCGATCGAGCCGTTCGCTTTCGCCGTCATGTCGAGTTCGGGGAGCTGGTTCTTGCCCTTGCTCTGGAATGGGCCGGAGACGCCGACGTCGACGGTTCCTCCTTCGTCGCCGGTCACGTCGAGCTTTACCGAGAGGTCCAGGTCGGCGTCTTCGATGCCCCCGAAGGTCGAGCCCTTGAGAACCGCTTCCGGGCTTTCGTCAGAGCTGTTGCTGCTACTGCCACAGGCGGCGAACACCGCAGCCATGGATGCCAGGGCGGCGAAGAGGAAAATGATTCGGAGACGGCTCAAAGCAGGAGTCCTCCTGGGTCGGGGGGATGCGGACGCCCGATAGTAAGGCCAATCAGGGAGGTGGCGACTTCTCGACCCGCGGCGGTGTTTCCGTTGTCAGGTTGAGCGCCACCGGAAAGAGGAAGGCCCCGAGGGCGATCAGGATCACCCCCGCCAGGATCAGCGCACGCGAACTGCTCAGGTGGCCGAGGATCCCGATCGCAAAGCCGATCAGGACCAGCGCGACGTAGGGGCCGATGCTGTGTGGGAGCAGGGACGCGAGTGGGAGGACGAGGTCGGGCACGGCCCGGGATTATCCTTCCGACCATGGAACCGGGCTCAGTCGCAGAGACCAAGGAGGCGCTGGCCGGCGCCGGCTACCTCGCCGACGAGCCGGCCGCTCTCGTTTCCTACCTCGCCCAGCGGCTCGGCAAGCCGGTCCTGGTCGAGGGACCGGCGGGAGTCGGCAAGACCGAGCTGGCCAAGGCGCTCTCGCGAGCCACAGGGCGCGAGCTGATCCGCCTCCAGTGCTACGAGGGCCTCGACGAGGCCAAGGCCCTTTATGAGTGGAACTACCGCAAGCAGCTGCTGCGGATCCAGGCCGGCGGCGAGGATGGTTGGGAGGATGTCCACGGGGACATCTTCAGCGAGGAGTTCCTGCTCGAGCGGCCGCTGATGCAGGCGATCGCCGGGTCTGAGCCCGTCGTCCTCCTGATCGACGAGATCGACAAGACCGACCAGGAGTTCGAGGCGATGCTGCTCGAGCTTCTCTCCGACTTCCAGATCACGATCCCCGAGCTCGGGCAGATCTCGGCGAAGACGATGCCGATCGTCGTCCTCACCTCGAACAACTCGCGCGAGCTGACCGAGGCGCTGAAGCGCCGCTGCCTCTACCTCTGGCTCGACTACCCCGAGCTCGAGCGGGAGATAGAGATCGTCCGTCTGCACGCGCCGGATCTCTCCGAGGCCCTGACCCGGCGCCTGGTCGAGGTGGTGACGATGGTCCGCGCCCTCGACCTGAAGAAGCCGCCCTCGATCGCCGAGTCGATCGACTGGGCGCGCACCCTGCTGCTGATGGGATCGGAGGACATCGACCAGGAGACGTTCAAACAGTCGATGTCGATCATCGTCAAGCACCGCACCGACATCGACCTGGTCGCCGAGCGAGTCGGGGTGAAACTTGCCGACCCCCTACGGCCCCAGGCCTGACCCCGGCCCGCCGGGCCTGGCGTCGAAGCTGCTCGGCTTCTGCGAGGAGCTGCGCGGCGAGGGGATCGCGGTCGGGACCTCGGAGATCCTCGACGCCTTCGCGGCGCTCGAACAGGTCCCCTGGACATCGCAGGACGACTTCCGCGAGGCGCTGGCGGCGACGATCGCCAAGTCGCCGGAGGACCGGCGGCTCTTCGAGCTGCTCTTCGAGCGCTGGTTCTTCCGCGCCGCCGAGGCCGAGGCGATAGAGCGCGGGATCGGCGAGGAGGGCCGGCGCCACGAGGGCGGCGAGCGGCTCGACATCGACGAGCTACGCGAGCAGATCCGGCAGGCGATCCTCGACGGCGACGAGGACGAGATGCGCGACCTCGCCCGCCTGGCGATCGCCGCCTTCGGCCGCCAGGGCGAGGGCTCCGGGGTGATCGGGGTCGACGTGCAGCGGATTCGCCGCACGCTCGGCCTCTCGGCCGGGACCCAGCAGCCGGCCGAGGACGGCGACGAGGAGCCGCCGCCGATCGACCGTGACCAGCTCAACCGCTTCGAGCGTCACCTGCGCCGCGAGCTCGAGCGCGACCTGATCGAGCGCACCTCCACCCTCCCCCCATCCCGCCCGCTGGCCGACCTCGACCGGGCTCTGCCCAGCAGCCCGACCCAGGACCTGGCGTCCGTGCACCGCGCGGTCTCGCAGATGAAGCGGCGGCTGGCAACGCTGGGTCACGAGCAGCGCGGCCGACGCAAGGCGCAGAACGTCGACGTGCGGCGCACGATGCGCGCTTCGCTGCAGACCGGCGGCGTGCCGATGTACCTGCGCTACCGGCCCAAGCGCCCGCGCCGCCCGGAGATCTATGTCCTCTGCGACGTCTCGACATCGGTCACCTCGGCCAGCGTCTTCTTCCTCTCCGTCCTCCACGCCCTCCACGACTCGTTCCGCAAACTGCGCAGCTTCGTCTTCATCGAGCGGATCTCAGAGGTCACCGAGGTCTTCGAGCACGAGCGCGACTTCCGCGTGATCGCCGAGCGGATCTCCTCCGAGGGCGGCGTCGCCGACGTCTCCGGCTACACCGACTACGGCCGCGTCTGGCTCGAGCTGCTCGCCGAGATCTCCGACGACCTCGACCCGCGCTCGACCGTGATCGTCCTCGGCGACGCTCGCACCAACGGCCGCGAGCCCCACGCCGACGTCTTCGCTCAGGTCTCCGAACGCGCCGGGCGGCTGTTCTGGCTCAACCCGGAGCCGAAGCTCTACTGGAACTACGGCGACTCGGTGATGGCCGCCTACGAGCCCCACTGCGACGGAGCCTTCGAGTGCTGGACCACCCGCCACCTGGAGAACTTCGTCAACGTCGTCGCCGGCGGCGTCCCGGCGGCCGAGTGAGCCGGGCGCTGCTGCTTCGCCACGGCGAGTCGGCACACAACGCGCATAGCGGGCCCGAGGCCCTCGCCGACGGGGACGGCGACCGCCTCACCGAGCTCGGCCTGGAACAGGCGCGGGACGCCGGAGCCGGCCTTGCCGGGCAGGGCGTGACGCGCCTGCTCAGCAGCCCGATGCGGCGGGCGACGGAAACCGCGGAGGCGATCGGCGCGTCGCTCGGGCTGGAGACCGAGGTCCTGCCCTACGCGCAGGAGCTGAGCGCCGGCGAGGCCTTCGAGCAGGTCGTGGACCGGGTCCAGCGGCTGAAGGACGAGCTCGAGCGAACCGCGGACGGGCTGCCGCTCGTCGTCAGCCACGGGATCTTCATCCGCTTCTTTTTGCTCGACTCCGTGCTCGGCTCGGAATTCGCTCCGCCGATGGCGGGGCGGATCTGGCAGCTCGCCTCGCTTAACTGCGGGCTCAGCGAATTCGCCCGGGGCGAGTACCGGGACCCGACGGGCGCCGAAGTTCCGGGCTGGACCTGCCACGGCTGGATGCAGCGGCCGTGGGACTCCCGCTAGCGCGTCGCCCAGGCGCCGGGCGCGCCGGCCAGGTCCTTGACCGCGGACGGCAGCTCGCCGGAGACCAGGTCGGCCAGCGTCACCTCCTCGACCACGGAACGGAGGCTGGCGCGGACGGCGATCCAGACTTCCTGCAGGTGCTCGGCGTTGCCGCGGTACTCGATCGACTCGGGGGGCGAGGACTGGACGTGGGCGATCGGCCCCTCGACGGAGCGGACTATGTCGGCGATCGTCACCTCGTCGGCGGGCCGGGCCAGCCAGTAGCCGCCCTTGGCGCCGCGACGAGCGCGGACGATCCCGGCGTGCTTGAGCTCGAGCAGGATGTGCTCGAGGAATTGCAGCGGGATGTCCTGCGCCTCGGCGAGCTTCTCGCCCTTGACGGGGCCTTCGCCCGCCGCCGCGAGCTCGGCGGCGGCTCGAACGGCGTAGTCGGCCTTCGCGGAAACGCGCATTGGCCTAGTTAATCAGTCAGCTCGTGGCATCAGGCGCCAGTGTCGGGCCCTGGCCGCCGCCTTGTCCGCCGTCGCGTTCGCGTTCGCGTTCGCGCCGCCGATGGAGCCAGCGCGGCGCGGCGAGGACGCCGCCCAACCCGAGCGCGGCGACCGCGGCGGCGATCGGCCAGACGTTGGGGTCGCCTTTTTTCAAGGTGAAGTAGCCGGAGGCGATCAGCACCACTCCGAGGGCGGTGCGCAGGAAGCCCTGCGGAGCCTTGCCCGAGAGGGAGGCCCCGATCACGACCCCCGGCAGGGATCCGACCAGGATGTTGGCGGCGAGGCCGAAGTCGATGTTGCCCCCGACCCAGTGGGCGACGGCGGCGGCCGAGAGCAGGATCGCGGCGTGGACGACGTCGGTGCCGACCACTTTCTTGGGAGCGAGGCGGTAGACGGCGATCAGCAGGATCGCGATCACGGTCCCCGAGCCGGCGGAGGTGATCCCGATCACGAACCCGGTCGTGGCACCGATCATGACCGCGGCGACCTTGTGGCGGCGCTCGACGTCGAAGCGGTCGCGCTCTTCGACGAGGTCGCGGAGGATCAGGGCCCGGGCCAGGGTGATGATCCCGACCATCAGCAGGGTGCCGCCGAGCACGGCGTATACGAGCGAGTCGAGCCTGTCTTCGCTGACGTGCTTCTCGAGCACCGAGACCATGGCGACCCCGGCGATCGCCGCCGGCACGCTGCCGTAGGCCAGCCAGCGGACCAGCTCCATGTTGACCGTCTTCATTTTCAGGTGGCGCCAGCCGCCGACGGTCTTGGTGATCGCCGAATAGAAGATGTCGGTGCCGATCGCGGTCGTCGGCTGGGTGCCGAAGATCAGGATCAGAAGCGGGGTCATCAGAGACCCACCGCCCATGCCAGTCATTCCGACGAGGACGCCGATTCCAAAGCCGAAGAGGACTATTGCCGGGTCCATGGTGTGAGCCGCGCCGGTTGCTTATCGACTTTCCTGACCTCTTAAGTCAAGAGCGCGGAGTGCGGCAGGATACCAGGATGCGCAGCGCTGACAGGGGAATTTCTGTGCGCGCCCTCGAGCATGCCTACGGCCCCCTGCAGACCCTCGACGGCCTCGACCTCGAGGTCCCTGCGGACGGCGTGCTCGGCCTGGTCGGGCCCTCGGGTTGCGGCAAGTCAACCCTCCTCGAGCTGGTCTGCGGGCTGCGCGAGCCCGACGGCGGCGCGATCGAGCTGGGCGCGGGCGATGCCGAGGCCCGGCTCGCCCGTTGTGCCTTCATGCCCCAGCAGGACGTCCTCTTCCCCTGGCTTTCCGCGCTCGACAATGCCTCGCTGGCCCTGCGCAACCGGGGGATCTCACGGCCCGCCGCCCGGCAACGGGCGGCGCAACGGTTCGGCGACTTCGGCCTTTCCGGCTTCGAGCAGGCGCGGCCGGCCGAGCTCTCCGGCGGGATGCGGCAGCGGGTCGCATTCCTGCGCACGCTGCTGTCCGAGAAGCCGGTGCTCGCCCTCGACGAGCCCTTCGCCTCGCTCGACGCAATCACCCGGGGGGAGATGCAGAGCTGGCTTGCCGCAGCCCTGCGCACGGATCCCCGCACCATCCTGCTCGTCACGCACGACGTCGAGGAGGCTCTCTACCTCTGCGACCGGGTCGCCGTCCTCTCCTCGCGCCCGGCGCGGATCGTCGAGGAGATGGCCGGGCCGGCTCCACGCGCTGCCGACCGCGACGCAGCCGTCACCGACCCCGGGTTCGTCGCCGCCCGCGAGCGAGCGATGCGCGCCCTGCACGAGGGCTCCCAGTGAGGCGGCGGCTCCTGCCGCTCCTGCTCCTGGCCGCTCTGATCGGCGCCTGGCAGCTGGCCGCGAGCAGCGGCGCGCTCGCCTCGGCCCTCGACCTCGAAGACTTCCTCGTCCCTTCGCCGGCCGAAATCGCGACGTCGCTCTGGGAGAACCGCTCGCTGCTCGCCGAAAACGCCTGGGTGACGTTCCAGGAGGTGATGCTCGGCTTCGGCTGCGCGGTGGTCGCCGGAGTCGCCTTTGCCGTCGCCCTCCATATCTCGGAGACCCTGCGCCTCGCCGCCTATCCGCTGGTCGTCGCCTCGCAGACGATCCCGATCGTCGTCATCGCCCCCATCCTCGTCATCTGGCTCGGCTTCGGAATCGGGCCGAAGCTCGCGATCGTCGCCCTGATCTGCTTCTTCCCGATCACGGTCTCGACGATCGACGGCCTGCGCTCGACCGGCCCGGAGGCGATCAAGATGATGCGGACCCTGGATGCATCGCGCTGGGCAACGCTCCGCCGCCTCGAAGCGCCGACCGCGCTGCCGCAGTTCTTCAGCGGCGCGCGGATCGCCGTCGCCATCGCTCCGATCGGCGCCGTCTTCGGCGAGTGGGCTGGGTCGAGCTCCGGCCTCGGCCACATGATCCTCCAGGACAACGCCCAACTCGAAACCGCCAGGGAGTTCGCCGCGGTCGTGGTCCTCTCGGCGATCGCCCTGGCGCTCTACGGCCTCCTGGCCCTCGCGGAGCGCCGCATCGTCACTTGGCGATAGAAAGCAGGGGTGAGACTTACCCGAACCGTCCCCGTTGCCGCGATCGTCGCCGCGATCGCCTTGGCGCTCGGCCTTGCCGCCTGCGGCGAGAAGAGCGAGGACGCTGTCGGCGCCGAGCGGACGCCGTTGACGCTGACGCTGGACTTCTACCCGAACCCCGATCACGCCGGGATATACATGGCCGAGAAGCTCGGCTACTTCGACGACGCCGGGCTCGACGTCTCGATCCAGACTCCGTCCGATCCCTCGGCGCCGATCAAGCAGGTCGCCGCCGGCCGCTCGGACCTGGCGATCTCCTACGAGCCCGAGGTCTTGCTGGCCCACGAGAAGGGACTCGACACGATCGCGATCGGCGCTCTCGTCGACCGGCCGCTGACCTCGATGATCTGGCTGAAGAAATCGGGGATCAAGGACGTCGCCGGCCTGCGCGGCAAGACCATCGCGACCGCCGGCATCCCCTACCAAGACGCTTACCTGAAGACGATTCTCGCCAGGGCCAACCTCTCGCCCGGAAACGTGAAGACGGTCAACGTCGGCTTCGGGCTCCTGCCGGCGATCCTCGGCGGCCAGGCCGACGCGATGCTCGGCGGCTTCAGCAACGTCGAGGGCGTCGACCTCCGGGTTCGCGGCAAGGACCCCGTGGTGACGCCGGTCGACCGGCTCGGGGTCCCCACCTACGACGAGCTCGTCCTGGTGGCCAATCGCAGGAGCCTGGAAGAAGAACCCGAGCCCTACCGGCTCTTTCTCGCCGCCCTCGCGCGGGGGACTTCAGCGGCGGTCAAGAGCCCCGAAGCCACGGTTGACGCGCTGCTCGCGGCCAACGGCGACCTCGACCCGAAGCTGACCAGGGCCGAGGTCGATGCGACCCTGCCGGTGCTCAGCGCCGACGGACGGATGAACGCCGCCGAGTGGGCGGATTTCATCGCCTGGATGCGCCGTAACGAACTGATCGGCTCCGAGCCGGCGCCGGCCGAAGTGATGAGCGATGCCTATCTGCCGGGCAAGATCCCGGAATAGCCCGGGAAGCCTTCCGCCAGCAGCCCGGTGATCTTCTCCGGCGGCAGCGCCCGTGAGAAGAGGTGGCCCTGGGCGTAGTCGCAACCGAGGCGGCGCAGCTCCGAGAGCTGCGCCTCGTTTTCCACCCCCTCGGCGATCACGTCGAGGGAGAGTGCCCGCGCCATGCCGATGATCGCCTCGACGATCGCCGTCCGCTCCTGCTCGACGCCGAGCGCGTCGACGAACGAGCGGTCGATCTTCAGGGCGTCCAACGGGAATCGGTTGAGGTACGCCAGCGATGAGTAGCCGGTGCCGAAGTCGTCGAGAACCAGGCGCACGCCGAGCTCGCTGAGCGCCTCGAGGGTATCCCTCGCGGTTGCCGACTCCTCGACGAGGACGCTCTCGGTGATCTCCAGCCGCAGGTTGACCGGGTCGAGGCCGGTCCGAGTGAGGACGTCGGCCACGGATGAGGCGAGGTCGCGATGGGAGACCTGACGAGCGGAGAGGTTGACCGAGAGGTCGAGCGGCCGCTGGTCGGGCCGCTGCTCGTGCCACTCGAGGATCTGACGGCAGGCGGCCTCCTGGACCCAGCGCCCGACCGGCTCGATCAGGCCGCTTTCCTCGGCGACGGGGATGAACTCGGCGGGATCGAGCTGGCCGCGCTTCGGGTGCATCCAGCGGACCAGCGCCTCGAGGCCGGTGATCTCACCGCTGCTAAGGGCGACCACCGGCTGGTAGTTGAGGATCAGCTCTCCTCGCCCGATCCCCTGCCGCAGGTCATGCTCGACCTCAAGCCGTCGCAGGGCGCGGGCGCGCATCTCGGCATCGAACAGCTCGCAGCGGGCGCGGCCCTGTTCCTTGGCCCGGTACATCGCGGCGTCGGCATTGCGAATCAGCATGTCGGGGTCCGCCGGCTCGCTGTTGGACGGGCGAGCGACGGCGATTCCCAGGCTGGCGGTGATGAATTGCTCGGCGCCGTCGATGAGATAGGGATCGGAGAAGGCGGACGAGACGCGGTCGGCGATCGCCACCGCCTCGTCCTCGTCGGCAAGGCGGTCGACGAGGATCCCGAACTCGTCGCCGCCGAAGCGGGCGACGATGTCCCCGGGCCGCAGATGGGCCCGCAGCCGCGGCGCGACTGCGCGCAGTAGCTCGTCGCCGGCGTGGTGACCGAGGCTGTCATTGATCAGCTTGAAATGGTCGAGGTCCAGGAAGATGATCCCCACGGGGGTCCCGGAGATGGTTGCCCGCCGCAGGGCGTCGGAGAGCGAGTCGACGAAGCTGAGCCGGTTGGGAAGCCCGGTCAGCGAATCGTGAAGGACGCGGTGGCGCAGGGCCGCGTCGGCGGCATGGCGCTCGATCGCGTCGGCGAGGACGTTCGCCGAGGCCTGCACGAAGTGGACGTCCTGGGGGGTGAAGCGACTCGGCTCGGTCGAGTGCACGTCGAGCACGCCGAAGGGGCCCTCCATCCCTTTGATGACCACTGCGAGGCTGCTGCGGACGCCAAGCACACGCAGGGCGGGCGGCATCGAGTAGCGGCTCTCGCTCGACCAGTCGTCGACGACCACGTGCAAGCCGGACTCGATCGCGGCGCCGGCATGCGAGTCGCGCGCCGCCGATACCCGCTGGTCGGCGCCGGCGAGCTGCCCCCTGAGCCCGGCGCGAAGGTGGAGCCGGCGCCCGTCGCGCTCGACCTCCCAGATGCAGGCGCTCTCGACCCCCTCGGTCTCGGTCATCAGAGATGCGGCCGCCGCCATCAGGGCCTCTGAGTCGCTGTCGCGGAGCGCCATCTCCCCGAGCCGGGCGACGGTCGCCTGCTGGGCGGCCGCGCGCTGCAGCTCCTGCTCGGCGCTCTTGCGCTCGGTTATGTCGTAGAGGACGCCGTGCCAGACCGGGGTCCCTGCCTCGTCCTCCTCGAGCACCGCCTCGTCGAGGATCCAGACGACGTCGCCGGCGCGGGTGACCATCCGGTAGTCGACGGGCGGGGGGTTGCGATCGCCCAGGGTCCTCCGGGTCTCCTGCTCGAGCGCCCGCTCGCGATCGTCGGGATGGAGCAGTTCGGCCCAGAGCTCGGGCTTGGCTATCCACTCTTCGGGGGTGTAGCCGAGGATCTCCTCGAGCTGCGGGCTGACGTAGCGCCAGCGCCCGCGCTCGCCCATCTCAGCGGTGTAGATGATCGCCGGCAGCCGCTCGACCAGGCGCCGGTAGTCCTCGCCTCCCGAGGAGAGCTGATCGATGAAATCGGAGACCTGCTTTTCGGGCCAGTTTCGTTTCGGTGACGAGTGCGGCGCCATCACTCGTCGTTATCGGCGGATCGGGAAGTTTTCTTAGGCGTGGGCAGTCATGGGTCGGATGTCGGTCCCCTCCCCGTGAATTTGGTCGCACGCGCTTCGCGCGTTGCTCCCAGATATTGAGCGCGGCTTCGCCGCGCAAACACCGGATTGCATTGCCGCCGCTTCGCGACATTCCCGGGGAGGGGACCGACATCCGCCTCACGGGCGCCTCACGCAAATTCAAGCTTCAAGAGGCCCGGCCGCCGACTCCGTAGCTCCAGGCCCCTGACGGCCCTCACCAGCTGCTCCCGAAGCTCACGCGCCCCGCCGCCCAGTCCCGGACGCTGCTGATGATGCGGCTTGGAGGGAGAGTCGGGTGGCTGTCTGGGCGAATGTCGCGAAGCGGCGACATGCAATCTGTCTATCGCGCGGCGATAGCCGCGCTCGAGATCTGGGAGCTAAGCCCGAAGGGCGTGCGACCAAATTCGCCCGGAGAGCCACCCGACTCTCCCTCTACATGCGCATCGTCCAGTGACCGGCCAGCCCCCGAAAAGGGGCGTAGGGCGCGTAGAACTCCTCGACCTCCTCAACCGTCGCCCGCCGCCCAAGACGTGCCAGGCGGCCGACCAGCTTCAGGTAGATGAGGTCGCCCGCGGGCAGCGAATCCGGTTCGCCGCGACCGAAGAGGCCGAGGCATTGCACCGTCCAGGGACCGATCTCGGGAACCGCCAGCAGGCGCCGATCGGCGTCCCGCTCGCCGGGGGCGGCTCGCCCGCCGGCGATCTGGCGGGCGACCGCGGCGAGCGCGACCGAGCGCTTCGGCGAGAGGCCGGCCCGCTCGAGTTCGGCCGGCGCCCGTCCCGCGATCAGCCGGGCGGACGGAACGTCGCGGAGCTGTCCGCCGGCGGTCTCGATCCGCGCCCCCCAACGGCCGACGATGCGGCGCTGGATGCGCGCCGCGCGGCCGCTCTCGATCAGCTGCTTGACGACCGCCCAGGCGAGCGCCTCCCACGGCCAGGGGCGACGGTGGGGCCGAAGCCAGGGCCGACGGCGGATCGCCGGGCCGAGCAGCGGGTCGCGGCGGAAGCGCCGATAGAACTCGCCGAGGTCGTCGTCGACCCCGAGCGCGAACCGCATCCGCTCCGCTGCCTCGGCGAGCTCGGCCCTGCTCGCCGGCCGCAGCCGCTCTATCGCCGGCTGTGGCAGGGCGACGGCGGAGGGGTCGACGGCCTCGGAGCGGACCGCCAGCCGGCGCCTGCCCGGCTCCCAGGCCCGGACGAGGACGGGGCTCTCGTCGACGAGCAGGAGGCGCGAAGCGACGCCGTCGCGGATCGCCATCGCCCCATCCTCGCCGCCGTAGCCGGGCAGGCGGTAGGGGGAGGGCGGCGCAACCTCGAGCTCCAGGGGAGCCGGGCGCGGCCGCCGCTCAGCGCCCGAGCAGGTGTACGTCGACAAGGAAGGAGCGACTGGCGAGAACGTTTGCCGGTCGCTCCGCCGGCCGGCGCCGCGAGCCCTTGCGCGGAGAGCGCCCGCGCGATCCGGCGGCGCCAACGGCACGCACTGCGGCGACCGTTACTGCTCCGGCGAGGGCGCCGCCCGCGGCGGCGATCGCCGCGGTCCGGACCTCGGTGCGGAGGACCGGCGAGGCGGGCTCCCGGTAGGGCTCGAGCACCCTGGTCGGCTGCTCGGCGCCTCCCTGGGCGTCCTCCTCGGCGATCACCTCGCCGTCCAGATCGAACTTCTCACTCACCCGTCCCAATCTAGCGACGGCATGAGTCGGCACCGGCGGTTCTTCACGCAAACGCCGGAACGTGCGCCTTTATGAGCCCTACAGAGCGCGCTCGAACAACCGGTAGCGCTTGACGACTGTGCCGCCCATGCCTTCCATCGCCCGGTTCATCGGCCCGTTCGTCTCCAGGATCCATCCCATCTCGCCGCCCGATATCGATCCCGGCTGGGCGGCGGTCTCGAGGTGCTTGAGGTAGAGCCCGGCGGCGACGCCGGTGTGCCGGTAGGCGTGCTTGACACCGAGCGCGAAAACCCTGAGCTGGTCGATCCTGCCCTTGCCGATCAGGAAGCGCAGCCAGCCGACACGGCAGCAGCCGCCCGTTGAGCTTCGCCAGCACCTGGTTGATGTCGGGCAGGGTGAGTGCCGCGCCGACGACCTCCCCGTCCTTTTCGGCCATGTAGGCCCAGTCCTCGTCGATCACCTGCTTGAGGTTCTTGGCCTGGAACTCGACCTCGGCGTCCGTGATCGGGACGAACCCCCAGTTGTCGCCCCAGGCCTCGTTGTAGACATCGCTGAAGCGGCGAACCTCGGCGGCCATGTCGCGCTTGCTCATGTTGCGGATCACGATCCCTTCGTCGCCGAGCGCCTTCTGGGCGGCGGCGTGAATCGAGGGATCGAATTTTTCTCCCTCCTTGAGGTCGCCGAACTGAAGTTCCCACATCTGCACGTCCATCGCCTTGGCAAAGCCCTCGCCTTCGATCAGCTCCCTGTAGTGGGGCGGGTGCCAGGGCTCGAGGATCATCGGCCGGCGCTCGAAGCCCTCGATCAGGATCCCGATCTCGTCGTTGGTTGTGAAGTCCATCGGCCCGAGCAGCCGGTGCCGGCCCCTGTCGCGAGCCCACCCGACGGCGGCGTCGAGCAGCGCGCCGGCCACCTCGGGGTCGTCGGCGCTCTCGAAGAAGCCGAACATCGCGTCGCTGCCCCCCTGGTACTCGTCCCAGCGCGTGTCGACCTGGACGCTGATCCGGCCGACCGCCTCGCCGTCGCGCTCGGCGAGCAGGAACTCGGCGTCGGCGTGCTCGAAGTAGGGGTTCTTCTTGCGGTCGAGGAACTCCATCCGCTCGAAGATCAGTGGCGCCACCCACTGCGGACTGTCCCGGTGAAGGCGGAACGGGACCTTGACGAAGCGCTTCAGGTCGCGCTTGGACTTGACCGGCCGGATCGACACCCCAGACATGCGACGGTGAACCTACACTGCTCGCCATGAGCGAAACCGCCAGGACGCCGGTCGACGTCTTCGAGAAGGCGCGCAAACACGACCGGCTCGAGCAGCTCGAAGCCGCCAGGGAGCACGACCTCCTCCCCTACTTCCGGCTGCTCACCTCGCAGGCCGGCCCGGTGGTGGAGATGGAGGGCCGCGAGACGATCATGCTCGGCTCCAACAACTACCTGGGGCTGACCGGCGACGAGCGCGTCAAGCAGGGGGCCCGCGACGCGCTCGAGGCCTACGGCACCGGAGTCACGGGCTCGCGGCTGTTGAACGGGACGACGCCGCTCCACGTCGAGCTCGAGACCGAGCTGGCCCAGTGGATGGGGACCGAGGAGGCGATCGTCTACACGACCGGCTACCAATCGAACCTGGGCTGCATCGGGACGATCCTCGAGCCCGGCGACACGGTGATCTGCGACTCCGGCGACCATGCCTCGATCCTCGACGGCTGCCGCCTCTCGGGGGCGAAGCTGAGGCCGTTCCGGCACAACCGGATGGACAAGCTGGAGAAGATGCTGGCGCGGGCGGCGGGGGACGGCGGCGGGGTCCTCGTCGTCGTCGACGGAGTCTTCTCGATGGAGGGCGACGTCTGCGACCTGCCCCGGATCGTCGAGCTCTGCAAGGCCCATGGGGCGCGCCTGATGGTTGACGAGGCCCACGGCGCCGGCGTCCTCGGCGAGCGCGGCGCCGGCGCCTGCGAGTTGTTCGGTCTCGAGGACGAGGTCGACCTGCGGATGGGCACCTTCTCCAAGAGCCTCGCCTCATGCGGCGGCTTCATCGCCGGGCCCGCCGACGTGATCGAGTACCTACGGGTCGCCTCGCGCTCCTTCATCTTCAGCGCCTCGGCGGTGCCGGCGGCGGTCGGCGCGGCGCTGGCGGCGCTGCGCGTGATCCGCTCGGATGGGCCGCAGCTGTTCGAGCAACTGCTCGACAACGCCGAGTACCTGCGCGAGGGCCTGCGGCAACTGGGCCTGAAGGTGGTCGAGCCCGGCACGCTTCCCGACGGCACGGTGGCGACGACGCCGGTGGTGCCGGTGATGGTCGGCGACGACTGGCAGGCGGTGCTCCTTTGGAAGGCGCTCTTCGACGCCGGCGTCTACACGAACGTCGCGATACACCCGGCGGTCCCCCCCGGCGGCGCGCTGCTGCGGACCAGCCTGATGGCAACCCACGAGCGCGAGCACCTCGACGGTGCGCTCGGAACCATCGCCCGGACGATCAATGACTTTCCCGACCTACCCCGGTCGGGGTAGTTTCAGCCTTGTCCAGATCTGGACAAGGTCTCAGCGGTCGGAAAATGATGCTCTTAGCGAGTCTGCCGGGAGACCTCTCGTCGATGCGGGTTGACGCCCGCCGACCCGACGGAATACGTTGCGCACTCGCCGACAGCGACCCGGGGCAGGGAAGCGGCCGGCAAGTTCGACTGACCTGAGCATCGACGCCGATCGGCGCCGGCCCAGGACCTACCGAGACCAGTTATAGACCCCTTTAGGGAGGAGTCCCAGTGGACGCAGCTTCGATCGCCCCTGCAATGACGACGGCATCTCGCACGCAGGCCCCCCAGCACATGCAGGCCCTCGCCCGTGCCAATCGGGTGCGACTTGCTCGAGCCGAGCTGAAGCGATCGATCGCGCGTGGCGATACCGAGGCCTCCGAGGTCGTCCGCGACTGCCCGTGGGAGACCGAGAGCATGACCCTCGCCGAGCTGCTGACCAGCCAACGGCGGTGGGGTCGGACCCGCGCCCGCAAGTTCCTGCTCGGGGTCGCCCTCAACGAGAACAAGCGCCTCGGCACCCTGACGCCGCGCCAGCGCGCCCTGCTCACCTCGGCACTCTCCGAGAAGGGCACGATCGACGCCTCCGCGGCCATCCTCGTCTAGGCCAGGCGGGCCCCGCGCCGCGTCAGGAGCGCCGGCCGACCCTGAAGGAGAGGCCGCCCGAGGCGCGTTGGAAGACCCGCCTGAGAAGCAGGAAGGCGGCGGCGAAGGCGATCGCCCCGGCGGCGAGAGCGAGGGCGAGAATCTGCCCGGCGACGTAGAAGAGGAGGGCGACGACGACGACGAAGGCGGCGCCGGCGAGCAGGGTCGTGTGGGAGCGATAGCCGGCCAGGTGCTCGCGGATCGCGACCTCCATCCCGCCGAGGCCGGCGAGGGCGACGCCGACCCCGATCGCGGTCGGGCCGCCGCCGAAGAGGCCGATCACCAGGGCGACGATCCCGGCGAGGATCGTCAGCTCAGCAAGCGGAAACGAGCCCCACGGAGCCGGGGGCATGTCGTCGCCGGGTGTCGGCTTCATAAGGGGCAGCCGGAGGAGATCTTCACCCGCCACCAGCCCATCAGCATCCCCAAGAGGCCGAAGCGAGGGCGCGAATGCCAGTGGCCGCAGCCGGGCTCGCCGACGTCTGCCCGCGAGATCCGCAACCACTTGAAGTCGGCCGGTTTGGCAAGCATGTCGTCGAGAAGATCGCGATTGGCGGTCTCCAGCTCGGTCCTGGCGGCGAGGGCGTCCTGGGCCTCGCCGATCCGCTCCGCCAGCCGGTCGCGCACCTGCTCGAGCTCGCCGAGCCCCAGCGCCCGCGGCTCGGCGGCGACGGCCGCGACCCGCGAGTCGACCTCCAACAAGGGGAAGGCCTCGGAGACGAGGCGCGAGAGTCGGTGTTCCAGCCGGCCGATCTGGCGCCGCAGCTCGGCCCGCGCAAGTCGCTCGTCCCCATCGACGGTGACCGGGAACGGTGTGCCTCTGACAAGCAATTCCGACATCCCTACCGCGAGTTTAGTTCACCGCGAAGCATTCAAGAAGAGGCTGCGGTTAAGGGACCCAGGCTGCCTCAATCAGGCCCGTGGCCACCCAGAGCGCCTCGTCGACCGAGATCTGCGGCACGCCGTTGACCTGGATCGCGACGATCGTCAGGCGTCTTGAAACCCGCTCGATCCCGCTCCAGTCGCTGGCTTCGCCGAACAGGCGGCCGATCGGGCCGCGCTCGTCGGCGATCACGAGGGTGCCCTGGGACAGCTCTCCGCCCCGCTCCCCGGGCAGGGACTCGCCCGGGGCCGTATCGCGGATGCTGAGCCGGCCGACCTGCTCGCCGTCGAAGGCGCGCAGCGCGACTCCGGTCTCGACGATCGCGATGTCGAGGGCGTCCTGCGGCAACCCCCTGCTCCTGAAGGCGCCGTGCTGGAGCCTTTCCAGGGCGAGCTGCTCGACCGGGGTGCGGGTGGTGTCGGGGTCCAACCCGATCTGGCGGAAGAAGACTCGATAGGCCCAGGGAATCGGCCGTTCGCGGAGGTGGATCGCGTGCGACCCGTAGAAACGGTCGGAGAGGTCGCGAAGGCGGCGCCGAACGCCCTCGGGGCTCTTGGCCGGCCCGCCGTCCAGGGTCACCGAGGCGATCCCGAGCCCGGGGAACTCGGCGGCGAGGTGCGGCGCGACCCAGCCCTGATCCAACTCGATCATCTGCGACCCCCCGCCTCGGCGGCCCTGGTGGCCCGCAGCAGCGCCTCGACCCTGGCCGCGAGCCGGTCCTCCGTCAGATGCCCGGCGCTGGCGCTCTGCAGCGTCCCTCCCGGGTAGGCGTAGGCGAAGGTCGGACACCCCCCGACCCGGTAGAGGCCCGCGACGGCCCCGTCGCGGTCGAAGCCGACCGGCATCCTCCAAGCCCTTTCGCGGACCAGGTCTCTGACCGTGTCGCGGTCGTCGCGCACATCCACCGATAGGAAGTTCACCCGTCCACGGTAGCGCCGGTAAACCTCGCTGAGCGTGTCCTGCTGTTCGACACAGCCACCGCCTTTGGTGAACCAGAACGAGATCACCGAGGGCCGGTCGAAGATGTCGCAGACACGGATCGCGCCGGCGTCCGCGACCTGGCAGGCCGGCACGCGGCGGTCGCCTGTCGGACACGGAATCTGAGAGGTCTCGCAATCGTCCTGGGCGACGTTCGCATCGCCTTCGAGTTCTTCGCCCACCGCCAGCGGCACCGCGAACTCCGGCAGCGGCCAGTGAGCGGGTGGGCGATCCAGCCCGAGGGTCCAGCCGCCGCCGCCGGCGTTGTTGAGGATCGCGATCACGACGACGGCCGCGAAGAACAGGCCGACGAGAATCGTGTAGCGGTCCCTCACCGCCGCTCACCCCCGAGGACGAGCGCCGCGGGCAGGGCGACCATCACCCCAAGCAGGGCGACGACCAGGTCGACGACCGTGACGACGCCAAAGTCGCGCAGCATCCTCACGTCGCTGGCGATCAGGACCGCGAACCCCGCCGTCGCCGTCACCCCGGAGGCGAGCACAGCGGCCCCGGTGCGCGTGTAGGCGACCCGCAGCGCCTCGGCCGGCGAGCGGCCGCCGCCGTGCTCCTCGTGGTAGCGCGCTGCGAGGATGACGCTGAACTCGGTGGCGATCGCGATCGTCAACGCGCCGAGCGCCGCGGACATCGGGTTCAGCGGGATTCCGGTGACCCAGAGCACGAGCGCCGACCAGCCGCCGGCGAGCACCACCGGCACCAACGGAATGACGACCCGGGCAAACGACCGGTAGGCGACGAGTAAGCACGAGCGCGACAGCGAGCAGGCCGGCCAGCGTCAGCCAGTAGCGGCCGCTGGAGAGGTCGTTCGCGGCGGCGGCGGCGATCACGGGCAGGCCGGCGAGATCGACCTTGACACCGGGAGGCGGGCCGCCGGGCTTGCCCGGCTCACCGATCTCGGCGCGGATCCTCTCGATCAGCGCCTGCTGGTCCTCGAGCGACTGAGCGCGGATCCCGAAGCTGACCAACGCCGTGTGGCCGGGCAGTCCCGTGTGCGGGTCCGCCGGCGCAACCTGGGAGAGGTCGTAGGCCGGCAGTTCGGCGAGCGCCGCCCGCACGTCGCCACGCCGCAGCCGGCCGCGGGCACCGACGACGAAGTCCGAGAGCGCGGGGCCCGGGCAGACCTCGGCCTGCCGGCAGCTCGGGTCGGTCCCGGTGAAGCCGTTGTCTCGAAGCACCCTGCGCTTGAAGCCCGCCATCCACCTCAGCGTCGCGGGGTCCGTCAGGTCGGGGGCATCGATCCTCACGTCCAGCTCGCCGGACACGCCGGTGGCGTCCTGCAGCTCGTTCAGGTCCCGCACCGCCCGAATGCTCTGCGGCGCCAGCTCACGGACGTCGGAGACGCTCTCGATCCGGGTGCCGACGGCCCATCCGATCGCCGCCACCGCCAGTCCGACCCCGAGAACCTCGCGGGGGCGGTTGACGGCAATCGCGAGAACCCGCGCAACGGCGAGCGGCAGGGTCGAGTCGGCTCCCGCCGCCCGTCGGGCCGGTCCGTCCCTCCTCCCGCCGGAGGCTGAGCGCCGCAAAGCCTGCGGTCAGGGACAGCCCGAACGCGATTGCGATCCCGACCACGAGGAGCAGGCCGAAGCTGCGGACCATCGGCGTCGGGGAGAGGAGGAGGGCGAGGAAGCCGGCCATCGTCGCCAGGCAGGCGGTGCCGACGACCGGCCCGGCGGCGGCGGCCGCGGCCCGTACCGCCTCCACCCCGCTCAGATTGCCCGCCACCGCCTCGTCATAACGGGCCTGGAACTGGATCGCGTAGTCGACGGCGAGGCCGATCAGGATCGGCAGCACGGCGATCGAGGCCATCGTCAGCGAGCCGCCGGCGAGCCCGAAGAGACCGAAGGTGAGCGCCGCCGCGGCAAGCGCCAGGGCGAGGGGCAGCAGCCGCAGGCGCGAGCGAAAGACGATCGCCAGTGTGAACGCCATGACCCCGACGGCGACGGCGAGCAGGACGAGCAGGGCGTCCTTCAACGACCGCGCAAGCCCGTCGACGACGACCGGGGCCCCCGAGACGACGTACCTCCCCTTCTTGAGGGCGAAGCATGGGGCCGGGATACCGCGGTCCTTACAGGCCGCGCGCGGAGTGGTTTCGTGAACCGCCTCGTCGATCAGGCCGAGCGCCCGGTGGCGCTCGGCATCGCTCAGCTCGGGCCGCAGCCGCAGGACGATCTGGGCGGAGTGCCGGTTCGGGAAGAGGTAGGCGAGCCGCGCCTTCGGGGTGCCCGCCGGTCGGCTCCGGTCGAATACGACAGCGGCGGTGAATTCGGGGTTGCCGAGGCTCGGGGCGCTGGCGATCCCGTATTTGGAGGCGACCTCGAGGGCGAATTCGCGAAGCTGCGCCGGCGGCACGCGAGACGCCATCCGGTCGAGCTGGCGACTGATCTGGATCACCGCCTCGTTGAGGAAGGTGGCGGGGCCGGACACGAACTTGACCGGTTCGAGGGCGGCCAGCTCCGTGCAGGGGCCGGGTATCGGCTTCGCCCCCGGCGGCAGCTTCCCGGAAAGGCAGCTTTCCAGCCGCAGGAGCTGCCCCAGGTCCGATGTCAGCAGGAGATCCTGGAGTTCACCCCTGGCAAGGACGACGACAGGGTCGTCCCCGAACACCTTGCGCAGGTCCTGGGTCGCACGGTAGGAGGGCGTGTCCGAGTCGACCAGCGTGTCTGTGCCGGCGTCGGTCGGAAGGGTGCTCGCCAGCACCGCCGCTGCCACCGCCAGCAGGCCCGCGGCGACCAGCACTCCCCTGGCGTGCCTGGCGGCCCAGGCGGCCCAGGAGGCGCTCAATCCATCGAGAGCGGCCCGGTCACGTCCGCCTTGAGGAACTGCGCGACGAAAGCGTTTTCAGAGTCGAACAATTCGTTTTTCGGCCCCGACTCGACGATTTTGCCGTTCCAGAGCACGGCCAGGAAATCGGCGATCCGGCGGGCGGTGTTGAGGTCGTGGCTGATCGTCAGGTAGCAACCGCCGTTCTCGGCGTGGACCTCGCGGATCAGCTCGCAGAGAAGCGCCGTGCGGACCGGGTCGAGGCCGGAGTCGGGCTCGTCGAACATGACGATCTGCGGTTCGAGGACAAGCGCCCGGGCGAAGCCGGCACGCTTGCGCATGCCGCCGGAGAGCTCGTTCGGCATCTTGTAGATCGCCTCGGTGAGCCCCACCTCGCGCAACCTGCGGTTGACGATCTCGCCGATCTCCTCCTCGGATTTGTCGGTGTGCTGACGCAGCGGGAAGGCGGTGTTGTCGTAGATGTTCATCGAGCCGAAGAGGGCGCCGTCCTGGAACAGGAGGCCGAACTTTTTGCGGACCTCGAAGAGTTCGTCGTCGGTCATGTTGGGGATCGATTCGCCGTGCACCAGGACGTCGCCCGAGTCGGGGGCGAGGAGGCCGACGATGTGCTTGATGAGAACGCTCTTGCCGGTTCCCGAGGGGCCCAGGACCATCGAAACCTGGTCCTCGGGAAGGCCCAGGTTGAGGCCGTTGAGGATGCGGGCCCGGCCGAACTGCTTGACCAGGTCGATGATCTCGATCGCGTCTTCGCCACCGTGGTCGCGCTTGCGGCCGGTGTGGAACCGGTACGGGTCGGGCTCGGCGGGGTCGACACCGGGGATGATGAAGTCGCGCCCCATCGTCGCGCCGTCCTCGCTCACATACGGCCCGCTGGGGGCCGGGGCGGCCTCCTCCGGCGTCGTCTGGTTGGGCTCGTCTGCGGACATGACTGGTCAGCCTCCTATCGGCGCCCTCGGGTTTGCCCCCCAGAAGACCAGGGTTCCGAGCATCCCGATGATGTGGACTAAGACGATGTTGAGGACCATGGACTTCGCCGTCGCCGTGCCGACGCCGACGGGCCCTCCCGAAGCGGTGTATCCGTAGTAGCACCCGACCAGCACGATCGCGGTCGCCATGAACATTCCCTTGGTCAGGCTGAAGATGAGGTCGGGTGGATTCTGGAACATCCAGAAGATCAGTTCGTAGCCGCCGGAAGAGACGTCGCCGATCTGCTGGACGACGGCCAGGTAGCTGGCGAAGTACATGATCCCGATCCCGCACAGGTACATGAACGGGAAGGCGATCCAGGCGGCGAGCAGCCGCGTCGCGCAGAGGAAGGTGACCGGCGGCACGCCCATCACCTCGAGCGCGTCGATCTCGTCGGAGATCCGCATCGCGCCGAGCTCGGCAACGATCCCCGTCCCGACCTTGGCGGCGAGCATGTAGCCGAAGGCGTAGGGCATCACCTCGCGCAGGTCGCACCAGGCGGAGAAGAGGCCGGCGTAGGCGGGCGCACCCTGGGCACGGAGCAGATATGCCCCCTCGATGCCGCACTGCAGCCCGAGGACGAAGACCAGGCCCCAGATGATCAGCGCCGATCCGAGGATCAGGATCCCGGCCTGGCGAAGCGACTCGCCGAAGAAGCGCAACACCCGGCCCGAGTAGACGAGGCCGGCGACGCGGGAACCGAAGCGGGCGATCTCGCCGAGCGAGTCGAGCCAGCCACGCGGGACTTCGAGCCAGGCAGCCCATCAACGGATCGTCTGCAATTCGGGGTTGGTGGCGAGCATCGTCTGAGTGAAGGCGTAGTTGAAGGCGAAGACGCCCATGAAGGAGATGACCACGGCCTGGTTGACTGCGCGGCCGACACCCGCGGCTCCTCCGGACGCGTTCATCCCCTTGTACGAGCAGACGACGGCGATGATCGCGCCGAACAGGGTGCACTTGATCACCGAGCCGGCCAGATCGGTGATCGAGGCGTTGGAGAAGAGCGTCGCGAAGAAGCCTCCGAGCGGCTGGTTGTAGAGGATCTCGGTGAGGATGCCGCCGCTGATCCCGAAGACCAGGGCGTAGATGTCGAGCAGGCCCGTGATCAGCATCAGCGCCAGGAAGCGCGGCACGACCAGGTTCTTGATCGGGTCGACGCCGAGCACCTGCAGGGCGTCGAGCTCCTCACGGATCTTGCGCGCGCCGAGGTCGGCGGTGATCGCCGTGCCGGCGACGCCGGCGACGACGACAGCGGTCACGAAGGGCGCGAACTCGCGAATCGAGGCGAGGACGAAGAATCCGCCGAGCCGGTCGAGGGTGCCGAACAGGGTGAAGACATTGGCCGCCTGCAGCCCCGGCGCGCCGAAGCCGAAGGCAACGGTCGAGATCAACAGCGGGAACCAGCAGAGCTGCAGGGCGAAGAGGAACTGGCCGATGAACTCCTCCCCGTAGGGATACGGGGGTTTGACCGCGGAGACCAGCGTGCGCGCAGTCAGGATCATCATTTCTCCGACCTGTTCGAAGAATGACTTCGCCGGGGCGAAGCTCCTACCTATCGCTGCGGCTCTGTTCATTGCTCCTCCGGTGAGCAGGTTCGCTTCCGACGAACCCGACGAGCTGAGTTTATGGGACGCCGAGGCGCCCTCCGTTAGCTGAGTGTTGAGATCCTCCGGGGGCTGCCGAGCGGGTGGTATGTTCCGGCCGCTTTGGGGGGAGCCCGCACACACCGCAGGTATCCCCGCCTTCGCGTTCTCGGGGCGGGCCTCGCGGCGCTGGCGATGTCCGCGTCGGCGACAGCCTGCGGCGAATCGTCCTCCGGCGCCGATGAACCGGAGGGCACCTTCGAGATGAAGGTCGCCCGGGCCGACTTTCCCACCGAGCAGGCCCTCGGCCAGACCACCCTGATGAGGATCGCCGTCGCCAACACCGGCGAGAGGAAGGTCCCGGCGACGGCGGTGACGATCTCGATCGCCGGCAAGGAAGGCGAGACCTCGACGCTCCCCTTCGGGATCCGCGATCCGCAACCCGACCTGGCCCAGCCCGACCGGCCGGTCTGGGTGCTCGCCGAAGGCTATCCGAAGCCCGCCGGGGCGACGACCAAGCGCGGCGGCGCCACGACCTCGTCGCGCAAGACGTTCGACTTCGGCTCCCTCGAGCCCGGCGGGTCGGTCGAAGGCATCTGGAAGCTGAGCGCCGTCAGGCCGGGCCGCTACACCGTCCTCTACAGCGTCGACGCCGGGCTAACCGGTTCGGCGAATGCCGAGACCGCCAGCGGAGTCGAGCCGGGCGGCTCTTTCAAGGTGAAGATCACGAAGGCCACGCCCAACACCGAAGTCACCGATTCGGGCGAAGTCGTCGAAATCGGCGGGAGCCAGGGCAAGGATCAGGGTAAGAGCAGCTCGGGCGGGTAGCTTTCGGGGCATGGGACGCCGCGCCCGCGCCGGCATCGTCGCCCTCGCCCTCGGCCTCGCCGCGCTGTCTTCCTGCGGCGCATCCGGGAGCTCGACGACCGAGGTCGGGCGAAGACCCGGCACCGCCCCGGCGGGTCGGGGGAGGGCGGCGGGGTCGCGCTGAGGCGGATCGGCAACTTCGACGCCCCGTCTACGTGACCGGCGCCCCCGGCCAGCCGAAGCTGCTCTTCGTCGTCGAGCAGGGCGGCAGGATCGAGGTCCTGCGCAACGGGCATCGGCTCGGCAGGCCCTTCCTCGACATCTCCGGCCTGGTCTCCTTCGAAGGCGAGCGCGGCCTGCTCTCGATCGCCTTCGCGCCCGACTATGCGCAGAGCGGCTTCTTCTACGTCTATTACACGAACAGGCAGGGCAACATCGAGGTCGACGAGCTCCGTCGTCGGTCGCAGACGCGAGCGGCGGCCAACTCGCGTCGCCAGGTGATCGAGATCCCCCACCCGCTCAACTCGAACCACAACGGCGGCCAGCTGCAGTTCCTCGGCAAGCTGCTCTACATCGGCACCGGCGACGGCGGCTCGGGCGGCGACCCGCCGAACAACGCGCAGAACAGGGAGAGCCTGCTCGGCAAGCTGCTGCGGATCGACCCCCGGAGATCCGGCCGCAGGCCCTACACCGTCCCCGATTCGAACCCGTTCGTCGGCCGCCCCGGCCGCGACGAGATCTACAGCTACGGCCTGCGCAACCCGTTCCGCTTCTCCTTCGACACCGTGAGCGCCAAGTCGCCGCGGCTGGTGATCGGAGACGTCGGCCAGAGCCGCTTCGAGGAGGTCGACTACACGACCGTGCCGGACGCCTCGGGGGCGAACTTCGGCTGGGACGCCTTCGAGGGATTCCGGCCCTACCGGGACGAGAACAGCGGAACCCCGGACCCCGGCGGCACGGTGAAGCCGATCTTCGCCTACCCCACCGGCGCGGCGGCTGCTCGATCATCGGCGGCTACGTGGTCGCCGACCACTCCCTGCGCGGCCTCTACGGCCGCTACGTATACACCGACTACTGCGACGGCTCCCTGCGCAGCCTCGTCCCCCACCTGCGCCGCGCGAGCGGCGACCGCAGGCTCGGGCTCTCGGTCGACGAACCGAGCTCCTTCGGCATCGACACCCGAGGTCACTCTATGCGCCTCCCTGGAGGGCCATCACCGCCTCCCTAGGCGCCGGATCGGAGTGCTACCGCCTGGCTCGTCCCGGATAGGGGTGTACAGGTTGGCTGACCAGCCAAGGGCCTAGGAAGGGAGCATCCTGTGGAGAGCGGTACGGCGGAGACGAGGAAGACGGAGAGCCAGGAGCGCAACGGGGCCGGCGTCGGCGTTACCGCTCGCGAGCAGAATCGAGGTCCTCAATCCGGCCGACGGCACTGCCGTCGGCGCCCTCGACGTCGCGACGCCCGAGCAGGTCGCGGAAACCGTCGCCCGGGTGCGCGCAAACCAGGCCGCCTGGGAGGCGCTGGGCAATGCCGGCCGCCATCGCTGGCTCGGCGAGCTGCGCGACTGGCTGCTCGACAACCAGCAGCGGGTCGAGGACACGATGCAGGCGGAGACGGGCAAGGTCCGCCCGGAGGCCGCCGGCGAGATCCCCTACCTGACGGACCTGATCAACTTCTACGGCTCCAAGGCGGACAAGTTCATCGGCGAGGAAACCGTGCGCGCGCACAGCCCGCTGCTGGCGACCCGCAAGCTCCGCGTCCAGTATCGGCCCCACCCGGTTGTCGGGATCATCAGCCCCTGGAACTTCCCGCTGGTACTCGCCCTCGGCGACGCGATTCCCGCCCTCCAGGCGGGCGCGGCCGTCGTCGTCAAGCCCTCCGAGTTCACGCCGCTCGGGCTCGACGAGGTCATCCGCGCGTGGAAGCAGGAGATCGGCGGGCCGGACGTCTTCGACTGCGTGCACGGAACCGGCGAGGTGGGGGCCAACCTGGTCGACCACGTCGACTTCATCCAGTTCACCGGCTCCGACCGCACGGGCCGCAAGGTGATGGCCCGGGCAGCGGAGACGCTGACTCCGGTCAGCCTCGAGCTGGGCGGCAAGGACCCGATGATCGTCCTCGCCGACGCCGACATCGACCGCGCTGCCAACGCGGCGGCCTGGGGAGGCATGTTCAACTCCGGGCAGACCTGCATGTCGGTCGAGCGGATCTACGTCGAGGAGCCCGCCTACGACGAGTTCGTCGCCAAGCTGGCCAAGGAGGTCGGCGGCCTGCGCCAGGGCCCCGACGACAAGGGCCACGACGTCGAGGTCGGGGCGATGACCTCGCCGAACCAGACCGCGGTCGTCGAGGATCACGTCAACGACGCCCTCGCATCCGGCGCTCGTGCCCTGACCGGCGGCAAGAAGGTCGAGGGCCCGGGCCAGTACTTCGAGCCGACCGTCCTCGTCGATGTCGACCACTCGATGAAGGTGATGCGCGACGAGACCTTCGGCCCGGTCGTCGGCGTGATGAAGGTGCGCGACTCCGAGGAGGCGCTGCGCTTCGCCAACGACACCCGCTACGGGCTCTGCGGCTCCGTCTTCGGGTCTCGCGAGCGGGCCGAGAGCGTCGCCCGCCGGGTCGAGTGCGGCGCGGTGAACGTCAACGACGTGCTCGTCAACTACTTCGCCATGGACGTGCCGATGGGCGGCTGGAAGGAATCCGGCATCGGCTTCCGCCACGGCGAGTACGGGATCAAGAAGTACTGCCGCCCGGAGTCGATCGTGACCACTCGCCTGGGAGGCAAGCGGGAGCCGAACTGGTACCCGTACACGAAGTCCCGCACCGGCCTCGTCAGCCGTGCCTCGCGGCTGTTCAACGCCCGCGACATCAAACGCCGCCTTGGGAGCAAACGCGGCTGAGAAGCCAACCTGCGAGGCCCACGCAGGGCTTCGCTAGATTTATACGAACCATCCAGAGCGGTCGAGGGGCCCGGCCCGCCGACGCCGCAGCAACCGGCCGAGATCTCCGGATCGAGGTGCGGTGCTACAGCCGGATTCGATGGAGGTGAAAGGCTTTACCCATGGCAGAGCGTGATTTCCCAGCCGCTACCCGCGAGCGCGTCGTCGTCTTCGACGGCGGCATGGGCGCCACCCTGGAGCAGTTCGAGCTGACCGAGGAGGACTACGGCGGCCTCAGGGCAAATGCCACGAGGCGCTGGTCCTCAACCGTCCCGACGTGATCGAGGGCGTCCATGCCTCGATGCTCGAAGCCGGTGCCGAGGTGGTCGAGACCGACACCTTCCAGGGCTCGCGACTGAAGCTCGAGGAGTGGGGCCTTGGCGAGCACACGCTCGAGATCAACACGAAGGCCGCGGAAATCGCCCGCAAGGCGGCGGGGGACGAGCGCTTCGTCGCCGGCTCGATCGGTCCGACCGGCTTCCTCCCCGCCTCCACCGACCCGACCCTGGGCGACATCTCCTTCGGCAAGCTGGTCGAGGTCTTCGCCGAGCAGGCGAAGGGCCTGGTCGAAGGGGGCGCCGACCTGATCATCATCGAGACCGCGCAGGACATCCTCGAGGTCAAGGCGTCGATCTTCGGCGCCCGCGAGGCCTTCAAGGAGACCGGCCGCACGCTGCCGATCCAGACCAGCGTCTCCCTCCTCCCCAACGGCGGCAAGATGCTGCTCGGCACCGACATCCAGGCGGTGCTGACGACGCTGGCGGCGCTCGACGTCGACGTGATCGGGCTCAACTGCTCGACCGGGCCCGAGGACATGCGCGACGCGATCCGCTTTCTCGGTGAGACCAGCCCGTTGCCGGTGCACTGCATCCCCAACGCGGGCCTGCCCCTGCAGGGCCCCGACGGCGAGACGATCTTCCCCGAAGAGCCCGGGCCCCTGGCGGCGACGCTGGGCGAGTTTGTCGAGCGTTACGGCGTCGGCATCGTCGGCGGCTGCTGCGGGACCACGCCCGAGCACATCGCCGCGATCCGCGAGCGCTGTGGCGGGCACACCCCCGGAGAGCGGCCCGCCAAGGGCCAGATCGAGGTCTCCTCGATGATGACCTCCACCCCGCTCGTGCAGGAGCCGCGCCCGACCCTGGTCGGCGAGCGCGTCAACTCGCAGGGCTCGAAAAAGGCCAAGGAACTGCTGCTGGCCGACGACTACGACGGTCTCGTCCAGGTCGCCGAAGACCAGGTGGAAGGCGGCGCCCACGTGCTCGACGTCTGCGTCGCACTGACCGAGCGCCAAGACGAGGACGAGCAGATGAGCGCTGTGGTCAAGCGCGTCTCGCTGACCCAGCCGGCGCCGATCCAGGTCGACTCGACCGAACCCGAGGTGCTGAAGGCGGCGCTCGAGACGATCCCCGGACGGGCGATCGTCAACTCGATCAACCTCGAGGCGGGTCGCGACAAGGCCGACACAGGTGATCCCGCTGGCAAAGGCGCACGGCGCGGCGCTGATCGCGCTGACCATCGACGAGGTCGGGATGGCGAAGACCGCGGAGCGCAAGGTCGAGATCGCGCAGCGGATCCGCGAGATCGCCTGCGCCGAGCACGGCCTCGAACCCGAGGCGCTGATCTTCGACGCGCTCACCTTCACGCTGACCACCGGCGACGAGGAGTGGCGGCCGTCGGCGGTCGAGACGATCGAGGGCATCCGCCGGATCAAGGCCGAGATCCCCGGCGTCAAGACCTCGCTCGGCGTCTCCAACGTCTCCTTCGGGGTCTCGCCGCGGCCGCGCGCGGTCCTCAACTCGGTCTTCCTCCATCACTGCGTCGAGGCCGGCCTCGACCTGGCGATGGTCAACCCGAACCACATCACGCCCTACTAGGAGATCTCCGACGAGGAGCGCGAGCTGACCGACGACCTCGTCTTCAACCGCCGCGAGGACGCGCTCGAGCGCTTCATCTCCCACTTCGAGTCCCAGGGCGAGGAGGCCGAGGCCGAGACCGCCGACCCGACCGCGGGCATGGAGCCCGAGGAGGCGCTGCACTGGCACATCCTGCGCCGCAAGAAGGACGGGGTCGAGGACCAGATCGAGCGCTCGGTCGAGAAGATCGGTGCCGTCCCGACCCTGAACGAGGTGCTGCTGCCGGCGATGAAGGAGGTCGGCGACAAATTCGGCGCCGGCGAACTGATCCTGCCCTTCGTCCTGCAGTCGGCGGAAGTCGATGAAGCGCGCCGTCGCCCAGCTCGAGAACCACCTCGACCGGATCGACGGGCACACCAAGGGCAAGGTGGTGATCGCGACCGTCTTCGGCGACGTCCACGACATCGGCAAGTCGCTCGTCAACACGATCCTCACCAACAACGGCTACACGGTGATCGACCTCGGCAAGCAGGTCCCGGTCGACGCGATCATCGAGGCGGCGGTCGAGAACGAGGCCGACGCGATCGGCCTCTCCGCCCTGCTCGTCTCGACCTCGAAGCAGATGCCGACCTGCATCCAGGAGCTTCATCAACGCGGGCTCGAGTTCCCGGTGCTGATCGGCGGAGCCGCGATCAACCGCGACTTCGGCCGCCGCACGCTCTACCCGAAGGGCCGGGAGTCCGACGAGGTCTATGAGCCCGGGGTCTTCTACTGCAAGGACGCCTTCCAGGGGCTCGACACGATGGACGCGCTCGTCGACGACGAGGCGCGGGCGGCGCTGGTCGAGCGGATCCGCGGCGAGGCGAAGCAGCTGCGCGAGAAGCCGGTCGTAATCGACGACTCGCCGCCGACCACCGACTCAAGCGTGCGCTCGGCCGCCGCCACCGACAACCCGATCCCGGCGCCTCCGTTCCTGGGCGTTCGCGAGCCCGACGTCGACCTCGCCGAGGTATTCCCCCACCTCGACCGCCACGTGCTCTTCAAGCTGCACTGGGGCGGCCGGGGGGTCAAGGGCGAGGCCTGGCGCGAACTGGTCGAGGGCACCGACGAGGAGGAGGGCTTCGCCCCCCGCCTCGAGCGGATGTGGCGCGAGCAGGACTACCTCAACCCGCGGGCGCGACACGGCTATTTCCCGGCAAACGCGGATGGCAATGAGCTGGTCGTGTTCGACCCGGAGGACCCCGATCGCGAGCTCGAGCGGCTCGTCTTCCCGCGTCAGCCCAAGCACGACAGGATCTGCCTTGCGGACTTCTTCCGTCCGCTGGACACGGGCGAGCGCGACATCGTCGCCCTGCAGGGAGTCACCGTCGGCCCCGAGGTCACCGAGCTGATCGAGCGGCTCGAGTCCGAAGGCGAGTTCGCCGAGCAGCTCTACGTCCACGGTCTCGGCGTGCAGTCGGCCGAGGGCCTCGCCGAGTGGCTGCACTCGCGGATCCGCGACGAGCTCGCGATCGCCGCCGACCAGGGCCGTCGATACTCGTGGGGCTACCCCGCCTGCCCCGACCAGTCCGAGCACGAGAAGGTCTGGCGCCTGCTCGGCCTCGAGGAGATCGGGATGACCCTCTCGGCGGCTACGCGGTGACGCCCGAGCAATCGACGGTGGCGATCGTCGCCCACCATCCCCAGGCGGTCTACTTCGGGATGAAGTCCGGCTTCATCCCGGACGGCCGGGCGCCCGACGAGTTGATCGCCGGCACCGACCGGGGCGGCCAGGCTGCCGCCGGAGTCCGACCCGGATGCCGACGGCTCCGACCGAGGGCGACTCGGAGCAGGTGCCGGCCGACGCCGTGGGCGGCTGAGCGGGTGCCGCGGGCCGGCGGCGCCAGGCTGACCGGAAAGTGCCGGGCCGTCGTCGGAGCGAATGCTCCGACGACGGCTACCGCGTATCGACCCGCTGCCGCATGGCTAGCGCCGGGCGAAGGGGTCGATGTACAGGTCGTCGACCTGCCAGTTGCCGGTCGAGTCCAGCGGCGTGACGCGGATCTCAATCGAGCTCGGGATCAACGTCCCGACGATCGTCGAGAGGGTGAGGACGGTGGACTGCGGATCCGTCGGCGTCCACTCCGAGCCCGCGGTCACGGTGCCGAGCGTCTGAGTGCGGAGCAGGCCGAGCAACCTGTAGCTGGCCGTCACCCGCAGCCGGGAGCGCGGGTCGCCGGTGTTGCGGGCCATCATCCGGAACACCGGGGTGTCGATCGCCATGCAGACCGGCGGGCTGCCCGGCTGAGCTGCCGGCCGGAAGCGCCAAAGAGGTCCTGTCGCTGCCGCTGTTGAGGTTGTAGGTCTCGTTTCCGGAAACCGGCTTGGCGCCGCCGGAGAGACTCCACCCGCTTGCGCCGGCCTCGAAGCCGCCGTCGGGGGCGAGCACGTAATTGCGTGAGTCCTTCCAGGGACTGAAGGCGGGCTTGGCGCCGGCGGAGGGGCAGGACGCCGCCTGGGCGGTCCCGGCGAATGCGATCAGCGCAACCAGCGCGGTGAGCATCGCGAGAATCGTCTTGGGCTTCATTCGGGGTAAACCTTTCCTGTCGCATGCCAAACAGCCTGGTCATCACGACCAAGCTGGCAGTTGAGCCGTCTCCGGCGGAAGCCGGAGACCTCTGACTTTGCGCCCCCGCCTCGCGACAGGTTTGCCCTTATTCAGCTGACTTATGTGGGAATGCCTGCCTGGGATCGACTCGGAGGTCGATCCGGTCTGAGAAATCTCGAACATGCGTCTACTCAATTTCGTCGATCACTCCGCGGCACCCTGCGGATCCATTTCTTCGCTAAGAGGTGGGGCGGGGGCGCCGATAGAACGAGGCACGGCCCCGCGGCGCGGCCCTGCGCCTGATGGCAACCGTCACCGAGACACCCGAACTGGAGCGCCTGTTCGCCGTCGGCCGCGCTCGCGCCAGGCTGCGCGCCGACGGTCGCGAGCGCCTGGTCGAGGCCGTCGTCGCCGCCTCCTTCCTGCTCGTCGCCCTGGTCGATGGCGCTGGCGTTCTCCTCGCCGCGCTCGCTGGAGCTCGAGCTCGCTCTTCTTCCTCGTCGCCGCCTACGTGATCGCCTGCCGTGCCCAGTTCGAGATCGCCGACGGGTACACGGTGCCGACCGAGCTCGTCCTGGTGCCGATGCTGTTCCTCCTGCCGACCCCGGTCGTGCCGCTCATCGTCAGCCTCAGCTGGGCCCTCGGACGGCTGCTCGACTATGCCTCCGGCGAGACCAACATCGCCCGCGCCTTCCACGTCTTCGGCGACTGCTGGCACTCGGTCGGGCCCGCCCTCGTCCTGATCGTCGCCGGCGCCCAGGTCTTCGCCTGGGACGAGTGGCCGATCTACGTGCTCGCGCTGGGCGCCCAGTTCGCCTTCGACTTCGCGGCAACCTCGATCCGGGGCCGGTTGATCGACGGCATCCCGCCGAGGGACGGGATCCGCGCTGATGGCGCCCGTCTACGCCCTCGACGCCTCCCTCGCCCCGGTCGGCCTGCTGGCGACGGTCGCGGCGATCTCGATCGGCCCGGCGGTCTGCCTGCTGGTGATCCCCCTGGCGGGCGTGCTCGCGATCCTCTCGCGCGAGCGCCAGGCGCGGATCGACCAGGCGCTCGAGCTGAGCGAGGCCTACCAGGGCACGGCGCTGCTGCTCGGCGACGTGGTCGAGGCCGACGACGCCTACACGGGCAGCCACAGCCGCGGCGTCGTCGAACTATCGCTCGGGGTCGCCGACAGGCTCGGCCTCGGACTGCGCCAGCGGCGCGACGTCGAGTTCGCCGCCCTCCTCCACGACGTCGGCAAGATCGCCGTGCCGAAGGAGATCATCAACAAGGACGGCCCGCTCGACGAGGACGAGTGGAAGATCATGCGCCGCCACACGATCGAGGGCGAGGAGATGCTGAAGCGGGTCGGCGGCGTGCTGGCCGACGTCGGCCGGATCGTGCGCTCCTCGCATGAGCACTACGACGGAAGCGGCTACCCGGACGGCCTGGCCGGCGAGGAGATACCGATCGAGGCCCGGATCGTGACCTGCTGCGACGCCTTCAGCGCGATGACGACGACCCGCTCCTACCGCAGGGCGATGCCAATCGAAGCGGCGATCGCCGAGCTGCGGGCCTGCGCCGGGACCCAGTTCGACCCCCGGGTCGCCGCGGTGCTCGAGGAGCTCTCGGGCGAGCCGCCCGCGGGCACCTAGGAACTAGACAGTCTCGCGGGCGGCGCCGCGGGGGGGCGGCTTCGCCTGCAGCCGCACCGGGCGAGGCGGAGAGCGCCTGCATCCGCAGGTCGCTCCAGGTCAGCCCCTCGCGGACCAGCGACGGCAGGCCGAGGACCACGGCGGTCGCGATCTCGATCGCCTGCAGGACGACGCCGTAGGCGAGGGCGTCGGCGTGGCTGATCCCCCAGCCCGTGCTGAGCACGCTGATCACCGCCCACTGGAAGATGCCGATGTTCGAAGGGGTTACCGGCACGACCGCCGTGACGTTGACCGCGAAGAGGACCGCGGCGGCGGCACCGATCCCGGCCTTCCCGTCCAGGCCCAGTGCGGTGAGCAGCGCCCAGCAGGAGGCGAGCTGGATCGCCCAGGCACCGAGCTGGGCCGAGGCGGCGGCCAGCCCCTGCCGGGGGTGGCGGAACACGGCCAGCCCGGCCCGGACCTGGATCAGGGCGCGGTGCAGGGCCGCCCCGATCCGCGCCAGCCGGCCGCTGCCGCTGCGTCGAGTGAGGACCGGGGCGACCAGGAGCGCGATCAGGACGACGAAGGGGACGAAGCTGAAGGCGAAGATCTTCTGCGTGCTGTCGGCGAAGAGGTCGGTGGTCGAGACGATGATCGCCCCGAGCAGGATCAGGGCGACGATGTTGAGCAGGGTCTGCGAGGCGAGCGTGCCGACGATCACGGGAAACGTTTCCCGCATCCGACCTGTCCTGCGCGAGAGCGAGAGCGCCCTCGCGGGCTCGCCGAGGCGAGCCGGGAGGGTCGCCGACATCAGCACCCCGATCATCGTCGCCGAGGTGACGTCACGGCGGCGCACAGGACGGTTGGGGAGCGCCGCCCTGACGATCCAGTACCAGGACGCGGCCCGGAAGAAGAGCGAGAGGACCATCAGGCCGAACGCGATCAGCACCCAGGTCGCGTCCGAGTGGACGATGCTCTCGACGACGTTGTCGACGCCGATCCTGCGGGCGGCGAGCAGGGTGAGGCCGACCCCGAGGAGGGCGGCAACCCCGAGGCCTGCGCGGCGGGCGATCTGGCGCCGGCGGCTGCCGCCTCGAGCGAGCGGCGGGTCGAGGGAGGGCAGGCGCTCCGGCGGGGCCGGCGGGTCGCCGTCGGCCGGGCGGTAGCCGGCCCAGGCCGCGAACCTTTCGCCGGCGGTGACCGGCGCGGGCGCCTCGATCGCCTGCTCGTAGACCTCGGTGACCCGGTCGGCAACATGCGGCCAGGCGTAGCGTTCGGCGCTGCGCCTGGCCGCCTCGCCCATCTCCGCGAGGCGCTCCGGTTCGTGATGTGCGCGCTGCAGCTCCTCCGCCAGGCGCTGCGGGTCGGCGGGCGGAACGAGGACGCCGTCGACGCCGTCGGTGACGACGTCGCTGTAGCCGGCGATCGCCGAGGCGATCACCGGGGTGCCGGCGGCGAAGGCCTCGGTGAGGACCATCCCGAAGCTCTCCCCCGAGAGCGACGGCGCGCAGAGCAGGTCGGCGTCGTGGAGATGGCCCCAGAGCTCAGGCCCCGAGACCCGACCGGGAAGGTCGATGAAGCGCATCGTTTCCGGGTCGGCGAGGAAGCGCAGGACATCGCCCTTCTCAGCGCCGATCACGGTCAGCCGGCAGGGCACGTGCTCGGCCAGGGCGCCGAAGGCGCTGAGCAGGACCGGCAGCCCCTTGCGCTCCTCGGCCCGGCCGACGAAGACGACACGCAGCTCCTCGGAGGGAGGCTTCGGACCGCTCGGCGCGGCGGCCAGGTCGACGCCGTTGGGGATGATCTCGTAGCGGCCGCCGAACCAGCGCCGCCCGGTCCAGGCAGCCGCCTCGGAGACGGCGATGCGGGCGGCGAGCCGATTGAAGACGCGCCGGGCGCCGAAAGCCGTGCCGATGTAGTTGGGGATCGCCGTCGTCGAGTAGGTGTGGAAGGTGCCGACCGCCGGAGCGGGCGCGCCGAGGGCCGCGAACCAGCTGACGAGGGGCACGATCGGCTCGTGGATGTGGATGACGTCGAAATCGCCCTCGCGCAGCTCACGGCGCGGGTCGCGGATGCCCCTCGGCGTGGCCGAGATGTTCGAGATCGCGCCGTTGGCGCCGACTCCGATCGAGCGCCCGACCGGGACCAGATAGTCGGGGAGATCGCGCGTTTCGGGCGCAGCACGGTGCGCCAGCCGGCTGAGCCGGCCCGGGGGGTCGTAGGGGGCGAGCACGCGCACGTGGTGGCCGCGGCCGAGGAACTCCTCGGCCAGCGCCTCGACGTGCCGGTTCACGCCGCCCTGGTAGGACCAGGAATATGGCGAGACGACGGCAATCCGCACGAAGGGCTAAGGGTAACGGCGGCGTGCGTCGTCCGCCTCGGCCCAGGCGAAACCGGCGAAGACGAGCAGGTACGCGGTCCCGATCTCCAGCAGAAGGGCGCCGGAGTCGTTCGCCAGCGTCCCGGCCAGGGTCGCCGCCAGTGCCCCGGCGAGGCCCGCTCGGAAGGCGCGGCGGCCGTTGAGCCAGGCCGCGATCCGGTCACGCTGGACGATCGCCAGCACGGCGACCGCGGCCAGGAGGGGCAGGAAGACGAAGACGATCGGCCGGGCGAAGCTGTGCGCGGAGAGCTGCAGCCGGCGTTGGGCGACCTCGGCAAGCTGATCGAGCCCGCCGGCGTCGAGAACCGACCGGGTCAGGTGAGCGTCGCCGCCGGACAGGAGATCGACCAGGGCCAGCAATGCCGACGGCCGCGAAGGGGGCGGCGGTCGCGAGGAGCAGCGCCCGGCGCCGGCCTCCGCCGACGATCGCCGCCGCGACCGCGGCGCCCAGCGGAAGCACGATCGCGGCGCCGACGTCGGCGCCGAACCGCCCCGCGGCGAAGACGAAGGCTGCGACAAGACCGGCGAGGAGGAACGCCGCCGCCGAGCCTCGCCGCGAGGCGTCGGGGGCGAAGCCGGTCAGCGCCGCGCCGGTGCCGGCGACGACCAGCACGGCGAGCAACGCCTCGAGCTCGTTGCCGATCCCGTAGAAGCGGACGCCGAGGCCCGGGTTCGGGCCGAGGAGCGAGAGCGACGTGAGCGGCGATCCGGCGATGACGTCGACCGCGTAGGCGAGCGCGGTCAGGCCGCTGGCAGCCGCCGAGCGCCCTGTAGCCGCCCAGTGCCGCCAGCGTCGCCGCGGCAAGCAGCGGCGCACCGAAGATCGTCACCAGCTGTTCGACCCCCTGGCCCGGATCGAGCGCAGCGCCGAGCAGGAGGACGAGCGGCAGGTAGACCACCGACAGGCCCGCGACCCTGACGCCCGCCGGGGCCAGCCGGCCGCGGGTCAGGGCGGCGAAGAGGGAGAGCAGGACGAGCCAGACGAGCAGGGCGAAGCCGATCACCGGCCCGCGCCGCTCGGGGATCGCCGTCATCCGCCGAGCCGAGCGATTCGACGGCGGCCGGGTCGACGTCGCCCTCGCTGCGGATCGGCTGCCCGTTCATCTCCGTTGGAACCTCGGCGCCGAGGAATTCGAGGATCGTCGGCGCGAGGTCGGTGGAGAGGACGTAGCCGTCGAGTGCGGGTGCTGTCCGAGGTCAGGTTGCCGTCGAAACCCTCGCCGGCGATCCCGATCGCAAGCTGCTCGTCCTTCGCCGGGGGCGGCTTCTCCAGGGCAATCAGGAGGTCGTTGCCGCCGAGCTCGCGCGCCAAGGACGGCAGCGCCCTCAGGGTCGAGCTTCGAACTTCGAAGGTTGGGGCAGCGTCAGGGTGGGGGGTTTCGCTTAACTTTTTCCGACCCTCCGGCTTGGCTGACGCCTCGGGCCGGGGCGCGGAAAAAGTACAAGACGCTCCACCCCCCACCCTGACCCCGATGCCGGAGCTTCGAAGCGTCGACTGCAGGAGCCCCGGAACGATGTCGGCGGGAGCGGAATCGGCGCGGGAGAGCACAGCTGCCCAGGCGGAGCAGTCCCGGCCGAGAGCGGGTAGCTGAGAGTCGTACAACGAGTCGAAGACCCGATTCCCCTGCCCGATATCGAGGTAGGTCTGCTCCGCCGGCACAGACCCCAAGCCCGCGGAGAGCAGCCCCGGAGACAACCCCGCCCCCGCAAGCTGATCGACGCTCGTGCCCGTCGGCAAAAGCACCATCGTCACCTGGGTGGATTTGGCTTGGAGCTTAGGTTCCGGAGCTTGTGCCGGGGCTCGGGTAGGGGGTGGAGCGTCTTGTACTTTTTCGTCGTGAGAACCTCGGACAGCCGCCTCCGCCCGATCGAAAAAGTTAAGCGGAACCCCCTGCCCGAGCCCCACCCAAACCCCAAGAGCAAAGCCGCATACCGCTATCTTCACCAAGATGGCCGACCGGACTTTTGCCAAGTTCACGTTCTTCAAGATCGACCCTGCCTGGCGTCGTCGAGACGACGATCTCCGGGCTGCGGACAAGCGCGAATTCCTGGCCGCCTGCGACGACTTCGACACCGACCGCTCGCTGCGTGCCTACTCAACCATAGGCACGCGCGGCGACGTCGACATCGTCCTCCTCAGCCAGAGCCCGAACCTCGAGGATCTGCACACGTTTCACGTCGTCCTCGGGCAGAGCGGCCTGGCGAAGTGGGCGGAGACGCCCTACTCGTTCCTCTCGATGACGAAGAAGTCGCCCTACTCCGAGGAGGGAACGCGACCCGAGATCTGCGTCTCGGAGCGGCGGTACCTGTTCCTCTACCCGATGGTCAAGCAGCGGCGCTGGTACGGGCTCCCGGAGGAGGAGCGGATGCGGATCATGAAGAGCCACATCGAGGTCGGCCGCCGCTATCCCGATATCTCGATCAACACCTCCTACTCGTTCGGGCTCGACGACCAGGAGTTCGTCGTCGCCTTCGAGGGCGACGACCCGGGCGAATTCCTCGATCTCGTGCAGGAGCTGCGCCCGACCGAGTCGAGCGCCTACACCGAGCGAGAGACCCCGATCTTCACCTGCGTGGCGATGTCGACACGGAGGGCGCTCGACGCGCTCGACGGCACGGCGGCCGTTGCCGCCACGCCGGCATGATCCTCTGCCCGACTGCGCCAGGATGCTCACCTCCGCATAGACCCGGCGCCGCATATTCCCTATTCTTCCGCGCTCGCTTCATCCCGACCCAGGCACACGGAAAAGGCATATGACCCAGATCGGAACCACTGAGAACCCACTGCGCGTGGCGATCGTCGGCGCCGGCCCATCGGGCTTCTACGCCGCCGAGCACATCCTCAAGGACGCGGAGACCCACGCCCAGGTCGATCTCTTCGACCGCCTCCCCACCCCGTTCGGCCTGGTCCGCGGCGGCGTCGCCCCCGACCACCCGAAGATCAAGTCGGTCATCCGCGTCTACGAGAAGACCGCGGCGCGCGAGGGCTTCCGCTTCTTCGGCAACGTCAAGGTCGGGCACGACATCGAGGTCGAGGACCTCGAGCGGCTCTACCACGCGATCGTCTTCACGGTCGGCTGCGAGACCGACCGCCAGCTCGGCATTCCCGGCGAAGAGCTGCCCGGCAGCCACGCCGCGACCGCCTTCGTCGGCTGGTACAACGCGCACCCCGACTACGCCGACAACGAGTTCGACCTCTCCTGCGAGCGCGCCGTCGTGATCGGCAATGGCAACGTGGCGATGGACGTCGCCCGGATGCTGGCGCTCACCGACCACGAGCTGCGCCAGACCGACACCGCCGACCACGCGATCGAGGAACTCGACCGCAAGCGGATCCGCGAGATCGTCGTCCTCGGCCGCCGCGGGCCCGCCCAGGCCGCCTTCACCAACCCGGAGATCAAGGAGCTCGGCGAGCTCGAGGACGCCGACGTGGTGGTCGACCCCGCCGAGGTCGAGCTCGACCCGGCGAGCGAGGCCTACCTCGCCTCCGAGGACGCCGACAAGACGACGAAGGTGAACGTCGAGACGCTGCGCGAGTTCGCCCAGCGCACTCCGGAGGGCAACAAGCAGCGTGTCGTCCTCCGCTTCCTCGCTTCGCCGGTCGAGATCAGAGGCGACGGCAGGGTCGAGAAGATCGTGATCGGCCGCAACGAGCTGGTCGAAGAAGGCGGGACGCTGCGCGCAAGGGACAGCGGTGAGCGCGAAGAGCTCGAGTGCGGCCTCGTCCTGCGCTCGGTCGGTTACACGGGAGTCCCGATCGAGGGAGTCCCCTTCGACGAGAAGCGGGGGTTGATCCTCAACGAGGGCGGCCGCGTGCTCGACTCCCACGACGCCGGCCACAGGGTCGGCCACTACACCGCCGGCTGGATCAAGCGCGGCCCCTCGGGCGTGATCGGCACCAACAAGAAAGACGCGCTCGAGACCGTCAGGCACCTGCTCGCCGACGTCGGCACACAGACGCTGCTCGACCCCGAGCGGCCCGAGCCCGAGGCGGTCGAGGAGCTGCTCGCCGAGCGCGGCGTCCGCTTCGTCAGCTTCGAGGACTGGCAGGCGATCGACCAGGCCGAGGTCGGCCGCGGCGAGCCCCACGGCCGCCCTCGCGTCAAGTTCGTCCGGGTCGAGGAGATGCTCAGCGCCCTGGGCGAGAAGGTCACCGGCTAGCGGACGGGCGCCTGCCCGGCGTCGCAGACAAAAAGTTACACTTTCGTCTGTCCCACGCGCGCCCCGACCCTCTAACCTCGGGGCATGGAGTCCATGAGAGCCACCTGGACCGACACCCGCCTCGACGAGTTCGCCGCCTCGGTCGATCACCGCTTCGACGGGGTCGATCCCGCTTCGACGGGATCGACAAGCGCCTCGATGCAATCGATTCCGCCCTCGGCCTTGTCGACCACAGGTTCGGCGAGGTCCAGCGGCGCCTCGACAAGATCGACGTCGACCTTCGCGATGTGAAGTCGGAGCTATCGGCTAACAGCCGCTCGATGCTTCAGTTCTGCGGCGTCATCGTCGCTGCCCAGATCGGGACCGTGGCGACGCTGATCGCGCTCTTCGGCTGAGACGGACTAGGGCCGGCCGCGATCATCGAGATGGCGCGACAGAAACCCGACCTGGTCGGCGACCATGCGCTCGAAGGTCTCGCCGATGAAGGGGTCGAAGTGGCCGCCGGGATAGGTGCGCAGCTCCCCCTCAGGCGCCTGCTCGGCGGCGAGCATGCCGAGCCGCGGCGGGTTTATGTCGTCGTCCTCGGTGATGCAGTAGAGGATCGGACATCGGATGTGGCGCGCCTTGCGGGCGAGGTTGTAGGGAGGGGCCAGGGCGACCCGCGCGCAGAGGGCGTTGCTCCACCGCGAGCCGGGCGGGGTGATCGCGGCGAAACCGGGAGCGGAGTCTGGGCTGTTGAGGGCCGCGAGGGTGCCGGGCGGTCCCGCAGCCGGGACCCGGTAGGGCTCGGCGCGGCGCAGCGCCCGCTGGCCGTCGCGCAGGCCGGCCGCCATCAGCCTGGCGACGTGGCGAGGTCCGCCGACGCGCAGGAGGCTGCGCATGCCGCTGACAACGGGGGCGACGCAGATCGCGGCGGCCAGCTCGGGCTCGTCGATCGCGACCGCCTGGACGTTGCCGCCGCCCAGCGAGTAACCCCAGAGAGCGGCCCGGGAGCGGTCGAGACCGGGGTGGGAGCGGACGTAGCGGAGCGCGGCACGCAGGTCCTGGCGCTGGCCGGCGCCACTGACCAATCCTCGCGGCTCGCCATCGGAGTCGCCGAAGTGCCGGTAGTCGATCGCGAGCGCCGCGAAGCCTCCGGCGGCGAGGCGCTCGGCGACGGCGCCCATCCCCTGGTCGCGCACGCAGGAGAGGCCCGAGCCCATCACGACGATGGGCGCTGGGCCGGCTCGCGGCCGGCGGCATGTGGAGCGTCGCAGAGCAGCTCTCGCCGCCCGACTCGAACCGGACCTCCTCGCCGTTCATGAGCCGATCCTAGACCCGGCGCCCTGGCCCTCGTAGAATCGCGCTCGTGGCCGACCTGACCGAGCTCAAGGAGATGATCGAGGCGGCGCTCCCGGGCGCCGAAGTGGACGTGTCCGACGAAGACGGCGGCGGCCAGCACCTGCTGGCGGTCGTCGCAGCGCCCCAGTTCGAGGGCCTCTCCCGGATCGACCAGCACCGCCTGGTCAAGGCAGCCGTCAGGAAGCGCTTCGACGACGGCACCATCCACGCCCTCTCGGTCAGGACGAGCGTCTGACTCCCTACAATGCTTCGCGATGGCTGCCGACCCCGCCCTGAAGGAGAAGGTCGAAGAGCTGATCGGCGCAAATCCGGTCCTGCTCTTCATGAAAGGCACGCCCGAGATGCCCCGTTGCGGGTTCTCGATGCGCGTCGTGCAGGTCCTCGACGCGATCGACGTCGAGTACGGCGCGATCGACGTGCTGCCCGCTCTGCAGCCCCTTCGCGAGGTAACCGCCGAGCTCTCGGACTGGCAGACCTTTCCGCAGCTCTACGTCAAGGGTCAGCTGATCGGGGGGGCGGACATCGTCGAGGAGATGTTCGACTCCGGCGAGCTCGCCGAAGCGCTCGGCGTCGAGCAGCCCGAGGCTCCCGCGGTCGCGTCGTCCGCGCCCCCGGCGCAGTCCCCCCCGCTTCAGATCGAATAGCCCGCCGACGCCGGAATTAGACGGACGCGGCCTCGGCCGCGTCCTCCTTCACCTGGAAGGACGACCCACACCCACAGGCGGCGACGACGTTCGGGTTGTTGACCTGAAAGCCGGCGCCCTGCAGGCCTTCGATGTAGTCGACCTCGGAGCCGAAGACGAACTGCATGCTGACCTTGTCGACGATCACGGCAACCCCGTCGACCTCGAAGACATGGTCGTCGTCCTTCGTCTTGTCGAAGGCCAGCGCGTACTGGAAGCCCGAGCAACCGCCGCCGCGGACCGCCACCCGCAGGGCCTGGCCCTCGCCATCGGCCTGACCCCCGAGCAGCTCGCCGATCTTCTCGACGGCCTTCGGGCTGAGGGTTATCGCGTCTGTCTGGGGCTCCGACACTTCATAAAGTGTAGCGGCCGGTCTGAGAGAATTCTGCGCCTTGAGTCCGAGCGCGCAAACCGCCGTCGTCTGCGACACAACGGCCTATCTCCCGGATGCGCTCGTGGAAGAGCGGGGGATCCGGCGGATCAGCCTCTACGTCTCGATCGGAGACCTGCAGGAAGCGGAGAGCGAGATCTCGGACTTCGCCGGCTTCTACGAGCGCCTGCGAGCCTCGGAAGGGGGCGCGATTACGTCGCAGCCCTCGATCGGAGACTTCATTTCCGTCTACGAACCGCTGCTCGATGCCGGCCGAGAAATCGTCTCGATCCATATCTCGGCCGGGATCTCCGGGACCTTCGAGGCCGCCGGGCAGGCCCGCGACCGGCTGATCCAGGAAGGGAAGGGCGGCGAGCGCATCCGCATCTTCGACTCGCGCTCCGCCGCCGGGGGGATGGGGCTGTGCGTGCTCGCCGCCTCGGCGGCCGCCGCCTCCGGGGCCGATGCCGAGGCGGCCGTCGCCCGCGCCGAGCAGGCGCGCGAGGAGCTGAAGATGTGGTTCGCGATCGACACCCTCGAGTATCTGCGCCGCGGCGGCAGGATCGGAGGCGCCCGGGCCTGGATCGGCTCGGCCTTGAAGATCAAGCCGATCCTCACCCTCGAAGAGGAGATCACCCCGGTCGAGCGGGTCCGGACCCGGGCGCGATCGATCGAGCGGCTCCGCGACTACGCGCGCAAGCGCCATGAGGACGGCTTCGACGCCTGGGTCGTCCAGCACATTCAGGACTTCGAGACCGCCGACTCCCTGGTTGAAGACGGACGTGAGATCTTCGGCTGCGAGCCGGCCTTCGTCTCCGAGATAGGAGCGGTCCTCGGCGCCCACGTCGGCCCCGGCCTGCTCGGAATCGGCTCGGTCTCGAAGTCGGTGCTCGAGTAGCTAGCGACGACGCCTGAGCATCATCAGACCGCCGACGGCAAAGCCGACGACCGCGGCGCCGACGACGAGCTGCGAGCGGTGCTCGCGCACCTGGCGGCGCCAGTCGGTGAGCTCCGTGACGCGGGTGCGCAGCGCCTCGACCGAGTTGCCGAGGTCGGCGCGCTGGGCGTCGATGTCGGCGCGGATCTGCGCCGGAGAGCGGCCGGGCGCGCCCGCGGTCGGCCCCTGGATCGGCCGCGGCTGATCGCTCATTTCCCGGCCCCGGGGTCGCTCGGCGGAGACGGCGGAGTGCCCGGCGGCCGTGCCGAGGAGGGAGGGGGCGGCGAGGTCGGGCTGGGCTGGGCAGGAGCGGGCGGCGCGGCGGGCGAGGCCGGCTCGTCATCGCCTTCGAGGGTGGTGCGGATCAGCTTCGCCTCCTTGATCGCCTGCTCGGGCACGGGCGGCGCGCCGGCCTTGACAGAGTTGTAGGCGAACCAGCCGGCGGCGGCGGCGATCAGCAGGAAGATCGCCGCCTCGACGAAGAAGCCGGCCCAGAAGTTGTCGAAGACCTGTTCGTTGAGCAGCCAGGCAAAGCCCTCCATGATCAGGATCAGAGCCAGGAAGGCAAAGGTCCCGGCAGCGACGCCGACCGCCGAGCCGCGCAGCAGCTTTGTGACTTTTTCGGTGACCTCCGCCTTGGCGAGCTCGACCTCCTCGCGAACCAGGGTCGAGACCCGTTCTGAGACGTCGAAGACGAGCTCCGCGACGGATTTCTCGTTCGGCTCCGGCATCACTCAGGAGGGTCTTCGTCGAACACGCGACGCCAGAGCAGAGCGGCGGCCCGGGCGGCAAGCAGGCTCGCCAACGCGCTGCTCGCGGTCAGCACTCCGCTCCAGACCAGTCGTTTGACTATGTCGTTCTCCATACCTCGCGACCTTACCTATCGGGGCTCGAGGCCGTCGCAGATCGTCGTGACGACAAGGTCCTTTGCCTCGTCGAAGTCGGTCGAGCTGGCCGGGATCACCTCGAAGATCCAGCCCGAGAGAAGCTGCTCGATCGCCCCGTAGAAGGACATCGAGGCGAAGGCGGCGTCGATGTCGCGGCGGAAGGCTCCCTGCTCCTGCCCGTCGGCGACAATTTTGGCGATCGAGTCGTAGGCTCGCCGGATCTCGGGCAGATGCGTGCGGCCGAAGGAGTTGGCGGCCCTCGTCACCTCGACGATGATCACCTTCATCAGCTCGGGGTTGTGACGGTAGGAGTCGACGATGAAGGCGGCGACGGCGGCCAGCTTGCGGCGCGGCGACTCGGCGCTGGCGTCTGCCTCTTCGATCGCCGCCAGCAACAACGACCAGCGCTCGGTGAACAGCTCGTTGAGCACCTCGTCCTTGGATTTGAAGTAGTGGTAGACGAGGCCGTAGGCGACTCCCGCCTCGTCGGCGATGTCCGAGACGCGAGTCGAGTGGAAGCCCTGGCGGGCGAAGACGCGGATCGCGGCATCGAGGATGTTGCGGCGTTTGTCGATCGGGGGCGCTTTCGAAGCCATCAGGCGCGCACCTCGGCGAGTTGAGGCCAGGCGTATGCGTCAGGCCGGCGATTGGCGAGCGAGGGCAGCGACTCGCGCACCTCGTCCTGTGCCGCGAGGTCGATGTCGGCGCTCACCACGCACTCGCCCCGATCGGCGGCGGCGAGCACATTTCCCCACGGATCGACGATCGAGGAATGGCCGTAGGAACGGAAGTGCGGCGGCGCCTCTCCGGTCTGGTTGGGCGCCAGCGACGAACGCCTGGTTCTCGATCGCCCGCGCGCGCAGCAACACCTGCCAATGGTCTCGCCCGGTGGCCTCGGTGAACGCCGATGGGACAGCGATCAGGCGGGCCCCGCGCACGGCGAGGATCCGGAACAGCTCAGGAAAGCGCAGGTCGTAGCAGACGGTCAGGCCGACGCTCAGCTCTCCCGCCTCGGCGATGACGATCTCCGAGCCGGGCTGCTCGTGCTCGGACTCACGGTAGGCGACGCCATCGATGTCGACGTCGAACATGTGGATCTTGCGGTACACGGCGAGGTCGGAGCCATCGGGGCCGATCAGCACCGACGTGTTGAAGGCCCTCTCGCCGGCGCGCTCGGAGATGCTGCCGGCGAGAAGGTGAATGCCCAGGTCGGAGGCCCAGGCGCGTGCGGCGCTGAGGCTGGGCCCGTCGAGCGGCTCGGCGCCGGCGAGTAGATCCTCGCCCGCGGCCAGGAGATTCCACTTCTCGGGCAGCGCCACAAGCCCGGCGCCGTCCGCCGCCGCGTCGCGGACGAGCCGCTCGGCCGTGGCCAGGTTCTGTGACTTCCGGTCGGTCGAGTTGAGCTGTACCGCGGCTACCCGCAAGGTTCCCTTTCGTGTCGATCCCGATCCCGGCTGATTGACCAGTCAATCGGTTGGGCCAGTATAGGAGGCGAGGCAGCGAGTTTGGTCGGGCGGCGAGCCTAGAAACCGATGATGCGGGCAACGATCCTGTCCCAGGCGCGAGCCGGCGTGACGAGCTTGAGGCGCGCCTGGATCTTGGCGTCGGCACCGACGAGATAGCGAGTCCGCGGGCGCCGCGCGGTCAACGCCCGCTCGATCGTGGCGGCGACCCGCTCGGGCGCTATTCCGCGCTCCCCGAGTCTCCTGCTCGCCCCGCGCACGGCGGCCATCGGCTTCCCGTAGAGCTCCTCGGTCTCGGGTGCGCGCTCCAGCAGGCGCTCGATCTCGCGATCGCTGCGCTCCCAGATCGGCGTCTTGATCGAGCCCGGCTCGACGATCGAGACGGAGATGCCCCAGGGCCTGAGCTCCTGACGGAAGACGTCTCCGGCCGCCTCGATCCCGAACTTGGCCACGTGATAGGCGCCGTTCATCGGGAAGGCGATGCGCCCGCCGATCGAGCTGATGAAGACGACCCGGCCGGGTGCCCTGCGTATCGCCGGCAGCATCGCCTTGGTGACGGCGACGTGTCCGATCAAGTTGACCTCGACCTGGCGGCGGAAGTCCTCCATCGGCATCGTCTCCAGGGGGCCCGGCACCCCGATTCCCGCGTTGTTGACGAGCCCGTCGAGCCCGTCCTCGCCAAGGTCGGCGTCGATCCGGCCGGCGGCGGCCTCGATCTGGGGGCCGTCGGTGATGTCGAGCATCACCGGCACCAGCGAGGCGGACGCCGCCCCGGCGAGGGATTCGGCGTCCTCCTCCCTGCGCACGCCGGCAAAGACCCGCCATCCGGCCGCGTCGAGTCGCAGGGCCGTGGCACGACCGATGCCGGTCGAGGCGCCGGTTACCAGTGCCGAGGGCATATCCGTAACCTAGTCCGATCGTGGTCGAGATAGGCACTGACGACGCCGAGCGCAAGCAGGTCACGGTGCTGTTCGCCGACGTCAAGGGGTCGATGGACCTCGCCGAGCAGCAGGACCCCGAGGAGTGGCGCAAGATCATGCAACGCTTCTTCTCGATCCTCACCGAGGCGGTCGAGCGCTTCGAGGGCACCGTCGACAAGTTCACCGGCGACGGGATCATGGCGATGTTCGGGGCCCCGGTCGCGCACGAGGACCACGCTCAACGGGCCTGTTACGCCGCCCTGCAGATGCTCGACGACGTCGGCGGGTATGCGGCGGAGCTGCGCCGCGCCGAGGGCCTCAACTTCTCCGTCAGGATCGGGGTCAACTCCGGCGAGGTGGTCGCCGGAGCGATCGGGTCCGGGTCGGCGGCGGGCGACTACACGGCGATCGGCCACACGGTCGGCCTTGCCCAGCGGATGGAGGCACTCGCCGAGCCGGGCAAGGCGTACCTGACCGACGCCACCGCCGAGCTCGCCGCCGGTTACCTGGAGACCGAGGACCTCGGCGAGTTCGAGATCAAGGGGGCCAGCAAGCCGATCCGGGTCTTCGAGCTGAGCGGAGTCGGCAGCGCCAGGTCGCGACTCGACCTCTCCCGGGAGCGCGGCTTCTCCCGCTTCGTCGGCCGCGACGAGGAGATCGCGAAGCTTGAGCGGGCCCTGGAGCGAGCCGAGCAGGGCGACGGCGAGGTCCTCGCCGTGGTCGCCGATCCCGGCATCGGCAAGAGCCGGCTGTGCTTGGAATTTGCCCAACGCAGTCGCGAGCGCGGGATCGAGGTCTTCGAAGCGCAGGCCCAGTCGCACGGCCGCTCGATCCCGTACATGCCGGTCCTGCAGATGATGCGTGCCTACTTCGGGATCGGCGACGCCGACCCCGAGCGACTCGCCCGCGAGAAGATCGCCGGCCGCGCCCTGCTGCTCGATCCGGAGCTGGTCGATGCGCTGCCGCTTCTGTTCGACTTCCTCGGCGTCCCCGACCCGGACCGGCCCGTCCAGCAGATGAGCGCCGAGGCCCGCAAGCGCGAGCTGGGCGGCGTCGTCTGCCGGCTGATCAACGCCGTCGACCGCCGCGAAACCGTCGTCATCCTGGTCGAGGACCTGCACTGGATGGACGAGGCGAGCAACGAGATGCTCACCGACCTGGTCGCCTCCGTCCAGGGGACGAGGACCCTCGCCGTGGTCAACCACCGGCCCGAATACCAACCCGATTGGGAGCCGAGCTCGTACCGTCGCATCGCCCTCGAGCCGCTGGGCGAGGCCGACACCCGTGACCTGCTCCGCGACCTGGCGGGCGAGGACCCCTCGCTGGACGGGCTGGGCGAGCTCGTCCATGAGCGCACCCAGGGCAATCCCTTCTTCATCGAGGAGATCGTCCGCGAGCTGGCCGAGACCGGGTACCTGGAGGGCGAGCGCGGTGCCCACAGGCTGGTGCGGCCGCTCGAGGACACGGGCGTGCCGCCGACCGTCCAGGCAATCCTCGCGGCGCGAATCGACCGCCTCAGCCCCGAGGCGAAGACGTTGCTGCAGGTCGCCTCGGTCCTCGGCAAGGAACTGGGGGCGCGCGAACTGGGGATGACCGCCGCGATCGGTCGCGACGAGATGGAGCCGGTGATCTGCGAGCTGACCGATTCCGGGTTCCTCTACGAAGCCGAGATCTACCCCGAAAAGGTCCTTGCCTTCCGACACCCGCTGACCCGCGAGGTCGCCTACGGGACACAGCTCGCCGACCGTCGCGCCGCCACCCACGCGGCGGCGGCACGGGCGACGATCGAGCTCAACCCCGACCGCCATGACGAGCTCGCGGCGTTGATCGCGGACCACATGGCCGCCGGCCAGGAAACCCTGGAGGCGGCCCGCTGGTACGGCCGCGCGGCCTACTGGACCGGGAGCAGCCAGCCCGCCGAGGCGATGCGCCTCTGGGCAAAGGTGATGGAGCTCGCCGACCAGCTCGACGAGAGCGACGAGAAGAGCGCGCTCGCGGTCACATCGCGACTGCTCCAGCTCGATTTCGCCTGGCGCCTTGGCATGGAGACCGACGAGGAAGAGCGCCTGGTCGCTGAGGCAACGAAGATGGCAGAGCGCGGCGGCGACCTCGGCGCCCAGGCGCTGCTGAAGATGGCGACAGGGGCGAGGCCGGGCCTTGTCCAGGGCGCTGAGACTTGGATCGCCGCCGCCGATGAGGCCACACGACTCGCCGACGAATCGGGCGATCTGCACCTCCGCGTCGCGATCCGCGCCGCCTCCGCCTACGCGCGGCTGCACGCCGGCGACTTCGACGGCTTCGACGAGTGGCTCGACGAGGTGATCGACCTGACCGGGGACGACCCGACCGTCGGTGCCGGGATCGTGATCGGCAACCCACTCGCCTGGGCCTACATGGGCAAGGCGACGGTGCGCCGCGATCGCGGCGAATTCCACGAGGCCGAGCGCCTGCTCGACCTGGCAATGAGGCTCTCCGACCAGACCCGCGATCCGGAGTCGGGAAGCTGGATCCGCGGCACCCAGGCGATGTTGCTCTCGATCCGCGGCGACCTCGAGGGAGGGGTCGCCCTCGGTCGCCGCAACTGCGAGCTGACCGAGCAGCTCGGCGATGTCTTCTCGCGAAGCATCGCGCTGACCTCAGTCTCGTACTGTGAGCTCGCCGCCGGCGAAAACGAGGCGGCGCTCGCCTCGATCGAAGAGGCTGACCGCATCTACGTCGAGGCGATGGGCAACGGCGGCGAGATGGAGACCTGGCGGGGAGGCCTACGGACGGAAGCACTGCTCGGGGTCGGCCGGGTGGAAGACGCGATAGCGGTCGGCCGCGCCGCCTCCGACGACGGCCGGATCCTCGGCAGGCGCTGGTCGCTGCCCCGCACGCTGCTGGGCCTCGCCCGCGCGCTGGCCGCGGCCGGGGACAGGGAAGGCGCCCGCGAAGCGCTCGACGAGGCGGCGGAGATCGCCGCCGATCACGGCGAGAAGGTGACCCTGGGCGCGATCGAGGAAGAGCGCGCGGCCGCCGCCGCCCGCTGAATGCGATGCCGGCAATGAAAGGCGCCAGCTTCGTGACCGGCGGCTCGGGATTCATCGGCGGCAGGCTGATCGAAAGGCTCGCCGGCGAAGGGCGGTCGGTGCGTGCCCTGGCCCGCTCCGACGCCGCGGCGGCCACGGTCGAGGAGCGCGGCGCCGAGGCCGTGCGCGGCGAGCTCGGCGATCGCGCCTCGATCGCCGCCGGGGCTGCCGGGTGCGCGACGGCCTTTCACCTCGCCGCCCACCTCGGCGCCTGGGGGCCGTGGGAGGACTTCGAGCGCGGCAACGTCGAGGGCACTCGCAACGTGCTCTCGGGCTGCGAAGAGGCGGCGGTGCGGCGCTTCGTCCATTGCGGCACCGAGGCGGCGCTGATGGCCGGCGACCCCCTCGTCCACGTCGACGAGACGGCGCCGCTGCGACCCGACTCGCCGGCGCCCTACCCCTCGACCAAGGCCAGGGCTGAGATCGCCGTCCGCGAGGCGAACCGCGAGGGCTTCGAGACCGTGGCGATGCGCCCCCGCTTCGTCTGGGGCAGGGGCGACACGACGCTGTTGCCGGAGATGGTGAGGACGGTCGAGGCGGGGAGGTTCGCATGGATCGGGGGCGGCCTCAACGTCACCGACACCACGCACGTCGACAACGTCGTCGAGGGCCTGGTGCTCTGCGCCGAGAAGGGCCGGCCGGGAGAGGCGTATTTCGTCACCGACGGAAAGCCGGTCGTCTTCCGCGATTTCGTCACCGCGCTGCTCGAGACCCAGGGAGTCGAGCCACCCGACCGCAGCCTGCCGGCCTGGACTGCGGCGCCGCTGGCGCGGGTCGGCGAAACGGCCTGGAAGCTCCTACCCCTGCCGGGCGAGCCGCCGATGAGCAGGATCCGTGCCTGGATCCTGACCCAGGAGTGCACGATCGAGATCGGCAAGGCCCGCGAGCAGCTCGGCTACGCGCCGCTCGTCACCCACGAGCAGGGGCTGGCGGCGATGCAGGCCGCGGCTCAGTCGGCGGCCCATTCCGGCGGCGGCGGGACCGTCGCCGAAACGACCAGGTAGACGGCGAGCGGGATCAGGGTCACCGCGAGGCCGACCAGGAAGGGGAGGCGGCGGTCGCTGAGGGACGAGGCGACGCTGCCCAGGGTGGCGGCAGGCAGCGCCGCGCCGACGTAGATCCAACCTTCGCCGAAGTGGGGGTTCAGGAGGATGCTGGCAGCGATCAGCAGCCAGGCGACGACCGACGCCCCTGTGACGGCCAGCGTCGCGGCGGCCATCAGGAGGCTGCTCGGCGCGGGACGCGCAGTTGCCGTGGCTGCCGTCATCGTGGGCATCCTACGCACGGGCCTAAAGCCGGCGTTAACCCGCAGGAGCCGAGCCCGGCCTGCCGATCACGTGGAGACGCTCGATGCCGGTCCGGAAGACGACCTGCCCCTGTGCGCCGAGCCCGACGATCCTTTCCGGCTCCAGATCCGACCCGTAGAAGGCCTCGAAGAACCGGATTCCGCGCAGGAACGGGTAGCGGCCGAACAATCGGGCCGGGGCCTTCTGCGGTGCCACCTCCACCGTTGAGCCGTCGCTCAGCGCGATGGAGAGTGCGACGACCCGGCCGCCTGTCAGGCCGCTGACGTCCGACTCCGGGTAGGGGTCGATTTCGGAACCGAGGTTGGCGCTGAGCCGGATGTGGCGCAGCAGTTTCACCGGCAGACCCGTGAAGTAGCCGGCGTCGGAGTAGCCGGGTTCCAGGACGGAGAACCCAAACAGCACGCTGCGGGGGCGGACGCCGCGTTCTGGCGGCACCATTTCCCATTTCCACGGCACGCCGTGGGGGCTCCTCCCACGGGCGAGCGACCGGGCCGCTGAATTCTCCGCAGGCGCAGGCCGGCGAGGCCGCCGGCAGGCCCAGCAGGCAGGCACACCAGAGGGCCGCGAAGACGGCGGCCGCCCTAGCGATCGGCACGCTGACGTCCCAACTCTGCGACGAGCAGCTTCGTGTGCAGGGCGGCGATCAGGTCCTGGAGGGGCTGGGCGCCGGATTCGAGCATCTCGACCACGCGCTCGGGCGGAACCTCGCCGGCGAGGCGGTCCATGACCATGCCGACCTCCTCGCGGACCAGGGCTTCGAGGGCGGTCTTGTAGCGAACGGTGTCGTAGACGGTGAAGCCGATCTCCTCGTCGTAGCCGCCGGCGCGAAAGCGGGTGATCGCCTCGATGATCTTCACATCGGAGGGCGAGTAGCCGCGGCTGTTGGGGCTGAGGATCTCGAGCTCCTCGAGCCGGTCGAGCGCCTCCTTGGGGACGCCGTAGCGCTTGCGGACCTCGGCGGCGCTGGTCCGCGTCCGCTCCCCCGCCAGCGCCCGGTCGAGGATCCGGTCCTCGAGCTCGACCAGCGTGCGGGCGCGCTCGGGGTCCTCGTCGAGGACCGACTTGATCGCCCGCAGCGGCATGAAGCGCTCCTCCTGCAGCTGCTTGATCAGCTTGATCCGGTCGACGAACTCGGGCGGGTAGTAGGCCATGTTGCGGCTGGTCTTGACGGGCTCGGGCAGCAGGCCCTCGCGCAGGTAGTGCTTGATCGTCGGCGCCGGCACGCCGGAGGCCTCGGCCAGCTCGCCCATGCGGAGCAGGTCGGGGTTGCCGTTGCCGGAGGAGGTCATGCGCGGAAGGGGGCGGCGGAGTCGGCGCTCGGCCCGGCGGCGGCTCCGGACTCGACCATCGCCGCGATCTCCTCGTCCGAGTAGCCGGCCTCGGCAAGGACCTCCTCGGTGTGCTCGCCGAACGCCGGAGCCGCGCGGGTCGGGTCGCCGGGGGTGCGGCTGAGCTTGACCGGGACGCCGAGCTGGCGGACCGGGCCGAAGCGGGGCTGGTCCATCTCGATCACCATCTCGCGGGCTCGGACGAGCTCGGAGTCGAGCGCCTCGTCGATGTCCAGCACCGGCTCGATGCAGCAGTTGTGCTCGTCGTTGAAGGCTTTCCACTGCTCGCGCGTGCGGCCCCTGAAGACCTCGGCGACTTCGCCCCAGCCCTCGGAGCCGGGTGGGTCGAACTGGCGCTCGACGAGATCCGGGCGCTCGACCCCGTTGCAGAAGGCGCTCCAGAACTTCGGCTCCAGGGCTCCGCAGCTGATCCAGCCGTCCGCCGCCTCGTAGGGCATGTAACAGGCGAGGCCGCCGGCGAGCTGCTGCTCGCCGCGCCGCGGCAGCTCGCCGTCGCAGAAGTAGCGGCCGGCGACCAGGGCCAGCCAGGAGAGCGCGCCGTCGGCCATCGAGACGTCGACGTACTGGCCCTCGCCGGAGCGGCCGCGCTCGTGCAGGGCGGCCATCACCCCGAAGGCGGCCATCAGGGCGCCGCCGCCGAGGTCGGCGATCTGGCCGGCCGACTGGACCGGCGGGCCGTCCTTGGCCCCGGTCAGGCCCAGCAGGCCGACGAGGCCCAGGTAGTTCATGTCGTGGCCGGCGCGCTCGGTGTTGGGCCCGGTCTGCCCGTAGCCGGTGATCGCGCAGACGACGATCGCCGGGTTGGCCTCGCGCATCGCCTCGTAGCCGACGCCGAGGCGGTCGAGGACACCCGGGTCGGAAGCCGTCGAGGACGACGTCGTATTTCTCCACCAGCCGCAGCAGGGCCTCCCTCCCCCGCTCCGACTTGAGGTCGAGGCGGACCGAGCGCTTGCCGCGGTTGAGGGCCAGGTAGAGCGCCGAGCGGGTGCCGAGCTCCTGGTCGGCGTCCTCGCCGTAATAGGGCGGCGCCCAGCGGATGTAGTCGCCCATCCCGGTGTCCTCGACCTTGAGCACCTCGGCGCCGAGGTCGGCGAGCAGCAGCGAGCAGAAGCCGCCGGGAAGAAGGCGGGAGAGGTCGAGGACCCGGATGTCGGAGAGCGGCAGATCGCTCATGACGGGTCCACCTCGACCGGGAACTCGACCGAGTTGGAGATGAAGCAGAGCTCGTGGGAGCGGCGGTGGAGCTCCTCGATCGCCTCGGGGGCCGGCGGGTCGCCGGCCCAGCGGACGGTCGGCCGCAGGGTCGCCCGTGTGAAGCGCTTGCCGTCGAGGGTCGCTTCGGCGTCGTCCTCGTAGGAGGCGACCTCGAAGCCGCGCTTCCGGGCGAGCCCCAGGAACCAGAGCATGTGGCAGCTCGAGAGCGCTCCGACCAGGAGCGTCTCCGGGTTCGACCTGGTGTCGTCGCCGCCGAACTCGAGCGCCGAGGAGCTGGGCAGCGACTGGGCGCCGAGCAGGACCTGGTGGGCGCGGTCGTCCTCCCCCTCGCCGCCGTCCCAGGAAACGCCCGCGCGGTGGATCGTCTCCGCCATGCTCAGGCGGCCTCTGCCCTCTTGTGGCACGCCGAGGAGCTCGCGCGCCTCCGCGACCGTGGCCGGCGCGGCGGCCGATGTCCTCGGCCATCTGCCGCGCCTTGGCGATCAGCTCGCCGTTCGAGGTGCACATCTCGCCGTTCGGCAGGTAGAGGTTGTCCTCGACCCCCGCGCGCACGTTGCCGCCGAGGACCAGCGAGGCGGCGAGCAGCTTCCACTGGTCGCGGGAGATGCCGATCACCTGCCACTGGTTCGGCCCTTCGGGGCCGCCCGGGACCTGGTCGGACATCAGGGTCACGTTGCGCGGCGTCGGGCGGATGCCGCCGGTCACCCCCATCACCAGCGAGACCTGCAGCGGCGTGCGATCGAGCAGGCCCATGTCGATCAGCGGGTCGAGATTGGCGACGTGGCCGGAATCGAAGCACTCGTGCTCGGGCTTGATTCCGAGATCTCTCATCTCGGTGAGGAACTCGACGATCGTGTCGAAGCTGTTCTCGAAGACCGCCTTGAAGACGAAGTCCTTGCGCCGCTTCGAGTACTTGGCGTAGTTCATCGAGCTCATGTTGAGCGCCGCCACGTCCGGTTTCAGCGCCCGCAGGTACTCGAGCCGCTTCTCGATCGGGATCCCGATCGCTCCGGTCGAGTAGTTGACGATCACGTCGCCGACCTCGGCGAGGATCGCCTCGGTGATCGCGGCGAAGTCCTCGATCTCATAGGAAGGCGTGCCGTCGGGTGTGCGAGCGTGGATGTGGATCTGGGAGGCGCCCTCGTCGACGGCGCGCCGCGCCTCCGCCGCGTACTCCTCGGGCGTGTAGGGAATCGCCGGGCACTGGTCGCGGTTGGCGATCACGCCGCTGATCGAGCAGCTGATCACCACCGGGTCCTCGAAACGGCTCACGCTCCACCCCCTCCCCAACTCCGCTGTTCTTTATGGCTGTCTGGCGACCGCAAGGAACAGCGGAACGTCATACCGGCATCACCCCGTGGCGTTTGGCGGGCTTCTGCACGTGTTTGGTCTTCGCCATGCGCAGGGCCTCGACGATCGTCGGGCGCGTCTCGCGCGGGTCGATGATGTCGTCGACGACCGCGTTGCCGGCGGCGATGTAGGGGTCGATCTGCTCGCGGACCGCGTTCAGCATCGTCTCGCGTGTGGCCTCCGGGTCCTCGGCGGCCTCGATCGCCGAGCGGCCGATGATTTCGACGGCGCCCTCGGCGCCCATCACGGAGATCTCCGCCCCCGGCCAGGCGACGATCAGGTCCGGCTCATAGGCCTTGCCGCACATCACGTAGTAGCCGGCGCCGTAGGCCTTGCGGACGATCACGGTGACCTTCGGGACCGTGGCGCGGCTGACCGCGTAGAGCATCTTCGCGCCGTGGCGGATGATCCCGGCGTGCTCGACCTTCGAGCCGACCATGAAGCCGGGCACGTCCTGGAGGAAGACGAGCGGGATGTTGAAGGCGTCGCAGAGGTTGATGAAACGCGCCGCCTTGTCGGCGGAGTCGTTGTCGAGGATCCCGGCCAGCTGCTTGGGCTGGTTGGCGACGATCCCGACCGGCTGCCCGCCGAAGCGGGCGAAGCAGGTGATCAGCGACTTGGCGAACTTGGGCTTGATGTCGAACCACTCGCCGTCGTCGACGATCTCGCGGATCACGTCGTACATGTCGTAGGGCTGGCGCGAGGAGTCGGGGACGATCTCCATCAGCTTCTCCGACATGCGGTCGACGGGGTCCACGACCTCGCGGACCGGCGGCTTCTCCTCGAAGTTCGAGGGGAAGAAGGAGAGGTAGGCCCTGACCTTCTCGATGCATTCCTCGTCGTCCTTCACCTCGAGGTCCCCGACCCCGGACTTGCGGCAGTGGACCTTGGCGCCGCCGAGCTCCTCCATCGAGATGTCCTCGCCGGTCACGGCTTTGGTCAGGTGGGGACCGGCGAGCGCCATCGCACCCTGGCCGGAGACCATCGGCACGAAATCCGAGAGCGCCGGGATGTAGGCGGTGCCGGCGGCGCAGGGGCCCATCATCGCCGCGACCATCGGGATCACGCCCGACATTTCGACCTCCTCGCGGAAGAGGTGGCCGGAGCCGGCGAAGAGCGAGCCCGCCGCCTCCTGGATGCGGGCGCCGGCCGAGTCGAGCAGCCAGACGAACGGCATCCGCTTGGAGAGGGCCATCTCCCGCAGGCGGGTGACCTTGAGCTCGCCGGTCATCCCCATCGAGCCCGCCATCACGGTGAAGTCGTAGGCGGCGATGCAGCAGGGGCGCCCGTCGACGTCGCCCCAGCCGGTGATCACCCCGTCGGCGGGGGCCTCGACCCCGTCCATCGCCCGCTGGGCGAAGTGCGGGCGGCCCTGGATCCCCATCTCGAAGAAGGTGCCCTCGTCGACGAGCAGCTCGATGCGCTCGCGGGCGGTGAGCTTGCCGCGCTCATGCTGCTTGGCGACCTTCTCCTCGCCGCCGCCCAGCCTCGCCTTCTGGCGCCGCTCGTGAAGCTGCTCCGTGAGCTCGCCCAGCGGCGCCGTCCCCGGCAACTTGTGATCGTTATCGCTCAACTGTCCCCCTCGTCGTTACCTTGAAGTGGTGGCTTACCTCGCAACAGCCCTGGCCTGCCTGGCGGTGGCGCCCGGCTGCGGCAGCCCGGCGACCGACGCGACCTCCGTCGGCGGCGAAGTTCGCGATCTCCTACGAGCGCAGCGGCGGGCTTGCCGCGATGCCGCAGAAGCTCGTGGTCAAGCCCGGCCGCCACGCCGACCGTGACCAGCCGCGATCCGACGCTCGCCGCATCCGCTCACCATCCACTTCCGGATCGGCGTCAGGCGGGTCGAAAGCCTGAGGCGCGCCCTGGCGAAGGCCGAATTCGAGACGATCGATACCCCGGCCCCAAACCCGGGCGCCTGCGCCGACTGCTTCCTCTACGCGATCGGCTACCGGGGGCACGAAGTCAGCTTCAGCGAGATCGACCTGCCGGAGCGGCTGCGCGGCGTCGTCGGCCAGCTCGAAGCCGTGATCGCCGCCCACTAGCGCCCCTTCCACTCGGGCTCCCGCTTCTCGAAGAAGGCGGTGACGCCCTCGACGATGTCCTCGGTGGAGAAGGTCAGCGAGAGCTGCGAGCGCAGGAACTCGAGCGCGTCGTCGAGCGCCATGTCCTGCTGGCGATACATCGCGTCATGGCCGAGGCGCATCAGCACGGGGCTCTTGGAGGCGAGCTTGCCGGCCCAATCGGCAACCGCGTCGTCGAACTCTCCGGCGGCGACAACCCTGTTGGCGAGCCCGTACTCGACCGCCTGCTCGGCGCTCAGCCGCTCGCCCAGCAGCATCATCTCGTTGACCTTCTTGCGCGGGACGTTGCGGTAGATGACCGCCATGATCATGTAGGGGAAGGCGCCGACGTTGATCTCGGGCGTGCCGAAGGTCGCCCCCTCTTTGGCGATCAGCAGGTCGCAGCTGAGGGCGAGGCCCATCCCGCCGGCGAGCACATGGCCGTTGGCGGCGCAGAGCGAGGGCTTGCCGAGCCGCGGCATCAGCCGGAAGAACTCGAGGAAGAGGTCGGAGGCGAAGTGTTTTTGAACGAGGGAGGCGTCGGCCGCGAAACCGCCCAGGTCGGCGCCCGCACAGAAGACCTTGTCTCCGGCGCCCGTGAGAACCACCGCACGCACGTCGTCTGAGTCGCGGGCCGTCTTCATCGCGTCGACCAGCTCGGTCAGCATCTGGCCGGAGAGCATGTTGCGCTTCTCCGGGTTGTTGAGCATCACCGTGGCGACGCCCTCGGAGACCTCGTAGCTGACCAGCTCGTAGCCCACGGCGGGCACGATAGCCGAATTGGAAGTAAGAAGTGCTACTTACCGCATAGGGGCGGCACTACTGTTCGAGCGTGTCGCCGCCGCCGCTGCCGACCAGCTTGTCCTTGCCGGGTCCGCCGATCAGGACGTTCGGCGCCGGAGGTGCCCATGCAGGACTGTCGGCAAAGCGCGAGCCGGTCAGGTTCTCGATCGAGGGCAGGCTGTCGCGGCCGGCCGAGCGGATCGTGCTGTGCTTCTTGAGGTCGACGATCACGCCGGCCGGTTCGTGGGCGTAGACGGCGGTGTCGCTGCCCGGGCCGCCGTCGACGACGTCGTGGCCCTTTTCGGGCTCGAGGGTGTCGTCGCCGGGACCGCCGACGAGGGTGTCGAAGCCGATCCCGGCGGTGATCGTGTCGTCGCCCGGGCCGCCCCGGTCGGTATCGATGCCGATGTAGCCTTTGATCGTGTCGTCGCCGGGGCCGCCGTCGACCGTCCCGTCGCCGTAGTTCTCGTCGAGGAAGTCGTCGCCGGGGCCGCCGGAGATGTACTCGTTGCCGGTTTCGCCGTCGACCCAGTCGTCGCCGCCTTCGGCGTAGATCCGGTCCGTGCCCTTGCCGCCGTACACCCGGTCGTCGCCTTCGCCGGCGCAGATGATGTCGTTGCCGCCCTTGGAGCGGATCACGTCGTTGCCGTCGCCGGCTTCGATCACGTCGGCACGCTGGTGGCCCTTGATCACGTCGTTTCCGTCGGTGCCGGTGATCGTCACCTTCTTGCCGCCGCAGGTTCCGGCGGCGCCGGCGCCCGCGCCGCCGAGCAGGACGAGGCAGAGCAGTGCGGCTCCCAGCGCGGCCGGCAGTGCGATCCAGGCTCTCACGGAGCGTCGAGTATAGGGGCGCTCCCGACCCCGCCTGGCAGTAAGTAGGAAGTGCTACTGTCCACTCGCCCGAACCGCGAACGAGGAGAGAACCAGTGGCGACTGCGACGACCAACGGCTCCAAGGTGATCAAGCCCGACCACGGGGCCGAGCGCAAGCACATGATCTTCACGCAGGAGCACGAAGACCTGCGCGAGTCGATGCAGGCGTGGGTTCAGAAAGAGCTCTGGCCCCACCGCAACGAGTGGGAGGAGACCACCTGGCCCGACTCGGTCATCAAGCGGGCCGGAGAGCTCGGCTTCCTCGGCCTCTGCTTCCCCGAGGAGTACGGCGGCCAGGGCGGCGACTACTACTACTCGCTGGTCCGCGCCGAGTGCATGAGCTACACCGGCTCGGGCGGGCTCAACATGGGCTTCGTCGTCCACACCGACATGGTCCTGCCGCCGATCGAGATGCTCGGCACCGACGACCTCAAGAGCCGCTACCTGCCGAAGGCGATCGCCGGCGACACGATCGGCTGCCTCGGGATCACCGAGCCCGACACCGGCTCCGACGTCGCCAACATCCGCACGACGGCGATCCGCGACGGCGACGAATTCGTCGTCAACGGCTCGAAGATGTTCATCACCAACGGCGCCCGCGCCCACTTCATCGTCCTCGTCGTCAAGACCGACCCCTCGAAATCGCACGACGGGATCAGCCTGCTGGTCGTCGACCTGCGCGACGAGAACGGCGAGACGGTGCCCGGCTTCAGCGTCTCCCGCAAGCTCGAGAAGATGGGGATGCACGCCTCCGACACCGCGGAACTGAGCTTCGAGGACGTCCGCGTCCCGGCGGCCAACCTGCTCGGCGAGGAGGGCAAGGGCTTCTACCACATCGCCTGGGAGCTGCAGAGCGAGCGGATGGTCGCCTGCGCCGGCGCCGTCGCCGGCGCCCAGCGCATGTTCGAGCGCACGCTCGAGTACGCCAAGGAGCGCAAGGCCTTCGGCCGCTCGATCGGCAACTTCCAGGTGATCCGCCACAAGTTCGCCGAGATGGCGACCAAGATCGAGGCGGCCCGCCAGTTCACCTACGCGACCGCCTGGCGCTACAAGAACGGCGAGTACCCGGTCCGGGAGATATCCGAGGCCAAGCTCTACACCTCGCGGATCGCCTGCGAGGTCGCCGACGAGTGCATCCAGATCCACGGCGGCTACGGCTACATGAAGGAGTACGAGATCGAGCGCGCCTACCGCGACGTGCGGCTCAACCGGATCGGTGCCGGCACCGACGAGATCATGCTCGAGGTAATCGGCCGTAGCTTCGGGATCTGAGCCACGTAGATCACATCCGGTCCTATTACGAGTCGCTCAACTCGGGCGACGCGGACGCGGTCGCCGCGCACTTCACCGAGGACGCGGTCCACTACTACACGCGGCTCGGCCCGCACGAGGGGGCCGAGGAGATCGGCCGCTACGCGGCCTTCGCGGTCGAGCAAGATCGAGGGGCGCTGGCAGCTCGAGAACGCGATCGGGGAGGGCGACCAGGTCGCGATCGAGTGGACGATGACCTGGCGCCACCCGGAGAGCGGCGAGGCGCGCCTCGACCGCGGCGCCGAGTGGTTCCTGATCCGCGACGGCAAGATCGCCGAGGTCCGCGCCTACCACCACGGCGGCCCGAAGAACCCCCAGGGCGACCTGCTCGGCTTCGACCACGAGGGACGTGGCCACACGATGCTCGAGGACCCGAAGCCGCCGGCGGGCGGCTGAGGTCAGACCGGCTCGATCACCTCGAGTTCCTCGGGGGGCAGGCAGACGGCGCAGAAGTCCTCCCCGAACGGCGTCAGCAGGATGCTGCGGCGCACCGTCCGTGAGAGGCGACCCCCCTTGTGGAGGGCCTCGACGACCTCCGGCTGCACCTCGAGGACCTGGTAGCGGCGCGGGTCCTTCACCGGCTCCCGCGAGAACCAGATCAGGCCGAGGCGGTGCAGGTTGTCCATGTAGGGCCGGGTGAAGGTGGCGTGGCGGCAACCGGCCTCGGCGGCGATCATGCTGCAGCCCGGGGCGACCAGCTCGGACACCAGGGGAAGGCCGGTGCGCACGTCGACAGCGGGCTGCGGCCCCTGCTGAGCGAGAAAGCGGAGGATCCGCCCCTCGTCCGGAGCGAGGCTTTCGAGGATCCGCATGTAGGCGGGGTGCGAAGCCTCCTCGAACCTGACGTCGGCCGATCGCCGCAGCAGCTCGGACCCGCGATCGCGCAACGCCTCCCGCGAGGCCTCCTCCCCAGTCCTGCGACGCGGCCGCGCGCCGCCGCCGCCGCGAGACGGGGCCGCCGCATCGGGAAGGTCGAGCAGATCGCGGGCATAGGCGCGCAGCTCGGCGGTCAGCTCCTGGACGACCTGCCCGGTCGGCTCGCCCCTGGCGACGGAGTGGACGGCGCGCGAAACGGTGCCGGCGTAGGCCTCGGCCGTCCTGGCGGCTCCGATCAGGCCGGCGTTGACCGCCACCCGGGCCAATCCGGGCGCCGCTCGCAGGAAGTCCCCCAGCCTGGGAGGCTCCGCCGCCCCGCGCAGCACCAGGGCCCGCGCGGGCGTTGCGTCTCTGTCGGACTCCTCACTCACGAGAACACCGCCAGGTGTACCAGGCCCGCGAGCAAGCCGAGCACGGCCCCATGCAGGTAGAGAAGCCACTCGTCCTCGCGGATGGCGGTGCGCAGCAATTCGGAGAAGTCCCTGGGGCCCATCTCCCTCATCCGTTCGACGAAGAGCCGCCGGATCGCGGACATCTGGGTCTCGTTGAACTCCGCGTCGGCGAGCGGCGTCATCGCGTGGTCGACGGCCTCGACCGCCACCGAGTCACGGATCGCGTCGTACTCGCGCGAACCCATCGCGACTCGCACCGCCGGCCGGGCGCGCCCCACCGCGTTGTCGACCGCGGGTTGGAGCGCCACTTCGATCATCTGCCTGGTGCGGTCGCCGGACGGGCCGTGCAGGAACTCCCTGCCCATGTTGCGCATGGTGACGATTTCATCGGAGATGATGTCGGCATAGACCTCCGCCACCTCGGGCTGGCGCTTGAGGAACAGCCCCTGAATGGTGTACGGGCCGAGCTTCCGGGGCTCGACCGGCTCGAAGATCATCCAGATGCCGACCAGGTTGGTGACGTAGCCGATGATCACGCCGGCGATCGGCAGCAGCCACCACGCCGTCCAGACCTCGACCGTGAGGAAGGCGACGGGGATGCCCAGAAGGAACCCGAAGAAGAAGCCGAAGTTGACGATGAAGCGCAGCTCCTTGCGCCCCACCTCGAGGAAGATGCGGTTGGCGAGCTCGGGGTTCTTCTCGATGTGGCGAACCACCATCAGCTTCAGGTCGAGGATCTGGTCGATGTTGCCGCCGATTTCCTCGGTGATGACGTGGACGATCTCCGGCAGCTGCTCCTGGACGCGGGCATGCACGGCCTCGCGCAGCCGTGGCGGCAGGTCGTGCCAGAGCTGTGGGTGCTCCCGCTCGAGGATGCGATCGACGGCCTCGCGGATGTCTCCGCGCGAGTTGACGAGGATGTGCTCGGAGATCCGCTCCGGGTCGAGCTCGCGGTAGAAGTCGCCCGGCGTGCCGACCTTGGCGATCACCTTGTCGACGGCGATCGAGCCCAGTTTCGCCGCCCGCGAAGGGACGATGCCCTGCCAGCCGAGGCCGCCATCCATGATCCCGGGGATCTGCTGGACCCTGCGGGGAAGGACGTTGGCGATCGCCCTCAACCCGGGAACGCGGATGCCGCGGAAGCGGATCGGAAAGAAGAGCATCCAGACGCCGGACCAGTTGGTGACGTAGCCGATCCCGCCCGTGAACAGCGGAATCGTCAACAGGCTCAGAGTGTGGTTATCCATAGCGATGCGCGAGAATGGGCGACGCAGCCGGGATGAGCGTAATCAAGGACACCGGACAGCGGGCCACCCTCCCCCCCTTCGGCGAGGAGCACGAGGAGCTGCGCGAGACCGTCCGTCGCTTCGTCGTCAAGGAGATCGCGCCCAACGTCGACGAGTGGGAGGAGGCGCGCGAGTTCCCCCGCGAGCTCTACGGCCGCTGCGCCGAGCTCGGCTTCCTCGGCCTCAAGTTCCCCGAGTCCTACGGCGGCCAGGGCGGCACCCACCTGCACGACGCGATCTGGGTAGAGGAGCTGGCCCGCTCGGGCGGCTCGGGGGGCGTCGCCGCCGGACTCAACGCCCACACCTCGATCGCGATGCCGCCGATCTTCAACTTCGGCACCGAGGAGCAGAAGCAGCGCTGGCTGGTGCCCGGGATCGCCGGCGAGAAGATCGGCGCGCTGGGGATCACCGAGCCGGGCGCCGGCTCCGACGTCGCCGGGATCACCACCTTCGCCGAGAAGGTCGACGGCGGCTACGTCGTCAACGGCGCCAAGACCTTCATCACCAACGGGGTGCGGGCCGACTTCCTCGTCTGCGCCTGCAAGACGACCAAGGAGGGCGGCCACGGCGGCATCTCCTTCCTCGTCCTCGAGCGCGAGATGCCCGGCTACGAGGTGGCGGCGAAGCTCGAGAAGCTCGGCTGGCACTCCTCCGACACGGGCGAGCTCTCCTTCACCGACGTCGAGGTGCCCGAAGAGAACCTGCTCGGCGAGGAGAACGAGGGCTTCAAGCTGATCATGTTCAACTTCGCCTGGGAGCGGCTGCTGATGGCGATCGGCGCCGTCGGCGCGATGCAGCGACTGATCGAGCGCAGCGTCGAGTACGCCAAGGAGCGCCGGGCCTTCGGCCGGCCGATCGGCAACTTCCAGGCGATCCGCCACAAGGTCGCCGAGATGGCGACCCAGGCCGACGCCGCCAAGGCGATCACCTACAACGCCCTGCGCCTCTTCCACGAGGGCCAGGACTGCATCCAGGAGGTGACGATGGCGAAGCTCGCCACCCAGCGCTGCGTCCTCGAGATCGCCGACGAGTGCCTCCAAATCCACGGCGGCTACGGCTACATGCGCGAGTACGGCATCGAGCGCGCCGTCCGCGACGCCCGCCTCGGCCCGATCGGCGGCGGCACCGACGAGATCATGAAGGAGATCCTCGGCAAACAGCTGGGGTTGTAGGCGCGGGGCCCGTCGATCGTCTCGCAAATGAACCTACGCGGAACCGCGTAGGAACGGCCTTTGCAGGACTTGAAGGGCCGGACGAGCGGTCGCTTTTGATGTCTAATGGCGGCCATGAGAACTCTCCGACCTCTTTGCATCTCACTCGCGGTCCTCGCCTTTGCGGGGACCGGAATCGCGGCGGCCAACAAGGGGCCGTTCAAGCTCGGCGCGGTGTTCGGGCCGCCGACAGCATCCGCCCAGATTCACGAGCTCGCCGCCGGCAAACAGGTCGTCCTCACCATCTCGGCGCAGATCGACGGTCGCAGCACGCTGACGATCCATGGGCGTGACGCATTTTGGACGCATAGCACCCAGGCGGCTCCCGGACTCCACGAAGGCGCCAACGAGCCGACGATCATCGGCAAGGCGAGCTGGTCGCCGGAATGGCCCGAAGCCGGGGAAAATCGCGACTGCGGATGCAAATCCAGTCTGTTCCGGGGCGTCAGCCCGAGGTTGCCGAAGACCGGCCCGATCACGTTTCAAGCGGTGAGCTGTCGCGAGGCGTGTGACGGCACGGCCGGTAACGGCTCCGCGGTCATCAACTTCGATGACGACGCGATCGCCAGCGACTCGACGTACACGGTCACCCTGACCTACAAAACGCCAAAGCCGAAGGTGGTCATCTCCGGCAAGGTGATCAGGCGGGTCTGCGACAAGCAGCGGGGAGGCAAACACTGCGAGAGCCTGAAGGTCGTCCCGGTCGACGGTCAGCAAGTGAGCCTCAGTGGAAAGGGTCGAAGTTATGAAGCCGTCACGCACGGCGGCGAATACAAGTTCAGGGTGAGGAGGGGCCACTATGCCATCCACCTGCTGGGGACGAAAGCGCGCATCGATCCTGACTCCAGACACGTCAACGCCCAGGACGATGTCTCGGGTCAGAACTTCACCCTCTGCAAGACCCCCAAGAACTACAAAGGCCCCAACTCGGGTTGCGATCTGATCGAGATCGACGGCAGGGCCGAAAACTTCAAGGGCGAACCGGCCTCCGGCCCGGAAATCTCCTCCTACACGGATACCGCCGAGATAAAAGATGGAGAGTTCACGCTTTACGCCAATCCGGGAACTGTCGAGCTGAAGGAGTATCGCCTTGAGCGTGCAAAGCATCCCGCGGACTTTGAGCGGTTCACGATCAACGCCGACGACGACGTGGTCCACACCAGTGTCAAGCTGCTGCCCCAGCTTGACTACGACGTCGCCCACATAGGTAAGAAACGGGTCATCGCAGAAGCATGGAACCTGCCGCAGGAATTCAACGCGGCCTTCAACTTTCGGCTTCAGGGGTTGAATCGAACGACCCCGGAGCGCTTCGAATGCTTTCTAGAAGGACAGGGCCTAACGCATCGCCTGTCGACGGATTCGATCAACGAAACAGAGGCGTCCGCTTTCCCGCCATATCTCGATGACGGAGCGATTTCCGATCAAGGAAAGGCCACGCTCGGTCGCTTCTGCGAAGCCAAATCCTACGTCGGCATCCTCACCGACCAAAAGGGGAACGTACTGGCCAGGAAGCGCCTGCCCCATGGCGTGTTCGAATAATCCAGCCGTCACTCAGCGGATGGCCACGGCGAAACCCAATTCAAAAGAGCTGCAGTTGCTGGGGATTCTTGTCCTCAAATGCTCCCTGGCGCCCTAGTGTTCCGCGCCCGAGAGTCCTGAAGGAGATCCTCGGCAAGCAGCTGGGGGTTTAGCGGCGCCTCACCGCAACGCCCGCTCGAGCTCTGCGTCGCTGATGCCGTCCACCATCACCACCTTGTCCCTCGACTTGGCGCCACGGACGACCGTCAGCTTTGACGGAGCGATGCCGATCTGCTTGGCGATCAGCCGACAGAGGGCCTTGTTCGCCCTGCCGTCCACCGGCGGCGCCGTCACCCGGGCCCGCAGAACGCCTTCGCGGAACCCGAGCAACTCGTCGCGGCGGCCCCGAGGGCGAAGGCGGACTTCGATCCGGGCCCTCGCCATCCGCTACCGGCCGAGCGGAGGGGTGGCCGCGAGGATGGCGTCGGCGATCGCCTGGGGGCTGGGTGGGCAACCGGGGATGCGGATGTCGACCGGCAGCACGGAGTCGAGCGGCCCGGCGAGGTCGGCGGCATCGCCGAGGACGCCGCAGCCGAGGGCGCAGTCGCCGAGGGCGGCCACCAGGCGCGGCTCCGGCATCGCCTCGTAGGCGATCCGCAGCGGCCCCGCCATCCGGGTGGTCACCGGGCCGGTGACGAGTAGGGCATCGGCGTGGCGGGGCGAAGCGACGATGTCCAGGCCAAAGCGCTGAAGGTCGTACTGGGGCGCCGCCGTCGCGGTCAGCTCGTGCTCGCAGGCGTTGCATGACCCGGCGTCGACGTGCCGGATCGCCAGCGATCGGCCGGCGCCGCGCCTCGGCAGATCCGCCTCTCGGCGGACACGCTGGAGATGGCGGAGCAGGACGAACACGATCAGCGATCCGCGCAGGCATAGCAGAGCTCGAAGCTCTTGTTGATCAGGGGGAAGTCGGGCAGCAGGTTGCCGGCCGTCGCCTCCGCCAGCGCCGGCCAGTTGGCGTAGGAGCCGGTGCGCAGGTGCAGGCGGCGGACGCGGTGCCTCTCCGGCTCGACGACGCAGACCGTCTCCCCCCTCGGGCTCTCGACCCGGGCCACGCCGATGCTCGCGGCGGGACCGGCCAGGTTCGCCCGATCCGGGCGAACGGGTGCGGCGAGGAGGTCCTCCAGGATCGAGAAGACGTCGACCAGCTCGAGGGCCCGCACCTCGAGCCGGGCGGCGACGTCGCCGCCGGCGCCGGGTGGAACGGCCGCGGCGAAGGAGGACCCGTACCAGAGCCCCGGGCTGTGCGCGCGGGTGTCCAGCGTCAACCCGGAGGCGCGCGCCACCGGGCCGGCCGCGCCGAGCCGGATGGCGTCCTCGCGAGTGAGGACGCCGACGCCGTCGAGCCGGCCCTGGACGGTGGCGGAGAACTGGATCTCGCGCCACGCCCTGGCCGTGTCGTGGCGGAGATCGAGAAGCTCGCCGCGAGCCCGATCGACCAGCGCCGGGGACAGACTGAGCCGACTGCGGCCGACCTCGACCGCGCCGAACAGAAAGCGGTGCCCGGCGAGGGCGAGGTTGAGGCGCATCGCGCGCTCCTTGAGCGCCGCAAAGGCCATGTTTCCGGGGGCGAACCCGACTCCCGCGCAGATCGCGGCGATGTCGTTGAGGTGGTTGTAGAGACGCTCGAGCTCGAGCAGGATCGTGCGAACGCGTCGCAGCTCCCGGGGAGGGACGAGGCCGAGGATGCTCTCGCAGGCCTGCGCGTAGGCGACCGAGTTGGCGACCGCGCAGGCTCCGCAGGCTCGCTGGGCGTAGGCGATGCCGTCGGCCAGCTCCCTGCCCTCGGCGGCGCGCTGCAGTCCGCGATGCTTGTAGAAGAGACGCAGGTCGAGAAGCAGGATCCTCTCGCCGACAACGTGGAAGCGAAAGTGGCCGGACTCGATCACGCCGGCGTGGATCGGCCCGACGGCGACCTCGTACACCCCCTCTCCCTCGACCGGGACGGTCCAGCTCGACGTGTCGGGAGGCGGCGCGATCAGCGGACGCAGCGGCTCGTGGCCGACGAATCGCAGCCCGTGGAGGTCATGGGCCTCACGCTCGTCCCATTCGGCCGCGGGAAGAAAGTCGATGACCGAGGGCAGCTCGTCGCCCGCGCAAGAGGTGGAGAGGACGCGGGTGCGCTCGCCGCGCGCGAAGAGGGCGTGCCAACCTCGCCGAGAGCCCGAGGGCGCGGCGTAGGCCCCGGAGAAGCGCTCGCCGTCGGCAAGCGCTTCGCGGCAGGCGTCGCGCCAAGCCGCGGCCGGGACGGTGGTGCGCCCGACCTGCTGGTGCGGCGAGACCGGGGGGCTCACGCGCCACTCCTCATCAGCGCTTCGACGATGTCGGAGCCCGGCAGGGCATAGGCGGCCACGGACAGTCCGAGCAGGGCGACGGCCGCCGCACCGGCGAGCACCGCGATCGCGTGGGCCGAGCGGGTGGACCTCCGCGACCGCCGTCCCTCCCCCAGGACGCCCTCGAGCAGGGCGTGGGCGAGCCCGAGGAAGCCGAGCGCAAGCAGGACCGCGGCAATCGATGAGACGGCGATCAGGCCGGCGTCCATCCCGCCCAGCAGGATCATCACCTCGGAGACGAAGAGCGGCGAGGGCGGCAGGCCGGAGAGCGTCACGAGACTCACCGACATCGCCGTCGCCGTCAGCGCGCTCGTGCGGCCCACGCCCCGCGGCGCACTCTCGGCGGTGCTCGGATCCTGGCGGAGCAGAGGGATCGCCGTGTAGAAGCCGAGCGCCTTGGCCAGCCCGTGACCGGCGACGTGGACGACGACGCCGGCGATCGCCAGCGGCGTGCCGAAGCCGATCCCGATGGCGAGAACGCCCATGTGCTCGAGGCTCGAGTAGGCAAGCAGGCGCTTCCAGGGCAGCGGCCGCCAGAGGAAGGGGATCGCGACGAGCAGGGAGACGAGGCCGAAGCCGATGAACAGCTCCCGGACCGTGCCCGCACCGAGCGCCGCCTGGAGGGCGAGCTTCGCCCGCCAGGCGATCAGCAAGACGGTCGGGAGCAGCGCCGCCGAGAGCATCGCGCTGACGGGGGGTGGGGCCTCGCTGTGGGCGTCGGGCAACCAGTTGTGCACCGGCGCCCAGCCGATCTTGCTCGCCAGCCCGACCAGAATCAGGACGAAGGCGACGAGAGTCGCCTCCCGGGGAAGGACGTCGCCGCTCTGGGCGAGCACACGCCAGTCGAGTCGAGCGAGGCCCGAGCCGTGAGGGCCGACGGCGACGTAGAGAACGACGATCCCGAGCAGGGCTATGGCGAGGCCGAGAGTCGTCAGGACGATGTACTTCCAGCCCGCCTCGAGCGCGCTGCGCCTGCCGCTGAAGGCGACGAGCAGGGCCGAGGCGGCGGTGGTCGCCTCGATCAGCAGCCAGGCGAGCGCCAGATTGCCCGCCAGCGGCAGCGCGAGCAGGGCCACCCAGAAGAGGAAGAAGGCGGCGTAATACCAAGCGTGGGAGCGTCGCGCCGTGAACCAGCTGCGGCCCGAGTGGCGCAGGTAGAAAGGCGACATCGCGGCGCTGGCGAAGCCGACCACGGCGACCAGCGCCAGGAACACCCCGGCGGCCGGATCGAGGAGGTACCAGCTCTCCCTGGCGGCGACACCAGGGGCCGCAGCGAGCGCGATCACGGCCGCCGTCAATGCCAGTGCCGCGGTAAGTGCCGCCGCTGCCAGGCTGAGGCGATCGGCGGCGGCGGGCGTGGGCATCAGGGCCACCAGCAGGGCCGCGCCCATCGGGACCGCGAGCACGGCGACGATCAGCGGCGTGGCGGCGTCAGTCACGAAGCCCCCGGAGGAGGTCGGTGTCGCCCGAGCCCACCTCGCCGTGGATCTTCTGAGTGAAGGCGGCGGCGACGGTAACGACGAGCACCAGGTCGAAGAGGACTCCCAGCTCGATCGCGAACGGCAGCCCCTCCGGAGCTGAGATCGCGAGCAGGTAGATGCCGTTCTCTGCGACGAGGATGCCGAGAACCTGTACGAGCGCCGGCCTGCGCATGATCACGATCGCTATCCCCAGGCAGAGCAGCGCCACCGCACCGTGCTCGGCGGGCTGGTCCCCGAACCCGAGCGGCGGGATCGACGCGATCGCGGCGAGCACGACGACGACCGAGACGAGCAGCCGGATCAGGACCGTCGTCGCGGGAACGACCAGGTAGGGCTCCGGGGTGCGGCGGCGGGTGAAGGCGAGCAGCGCAGGAAGGGCGACTGCACGGACCAGGAGGATGACGGCGGCGACCGCGAACCCCGCCGGTCGATCCCCCGTGAGCAGGAGGGCCGCGACGCCGAGCAGCAGCGCTTGGGCAGCAACCAGCAGCGTCGCCAGGCTGCGGCGGCGGACGAGCATCACGCCGAAGCCGAGGGCGACGAGCGCGGTTATCGCTGCGGGGGCCACCTCAGCTCACCAACCAGCTGACCAGACCGACGAGCGCGAGAAGGCAGCCGGCGGCGAGCAGCCCCGGAGCCCGCAGGATCCTCATCTTCGCCTGCGCCGTCTCGGTGAGCGCGAGCGCCGCGCAGAGCAGCGCGACTCCCCCGGCCAGCCAGGCGAAGCGGGCACCGAACCCGCCCCAGTGAGGAAGGAAAAGCTCGGCGGCGACGACGAGCACGAGCCAGTGCCGCGCGGCGGCGCTCCACTCCAGCAACGCCAGGTCGCGGCCGCCGTACTCGAGCAGTGGTCCCTCGTGGATCATCGTCAGCTCGAGGTGGGTGTCGGGGTTGTCGACCGGCTGGCGGCCGGTCTCGAAGAGGACGACGAGACCGAAGGCGGCGGCAGCGCACCAGTGGGCGGGTTCGCTCCAGACCGCGGAGCCGCCGGCGCCGGTGCTCATCGCCACGAGATCGGTGCTGCCGACGGGCAGCGCCGCGAGGACCAGCGCCAGCACCAGCAGCGCCTCGGCGAAGACCGAGAGGGTCAGGTCGCGGCTTGCTCCCATCAGCGCGAATCCCGATCCCGTGTCCCAGCTCGCCGCGGCGAGGGCGAAGCGGGCGAGGGCGAAGAGGCCGACGAGGACCAGGGCGTCGTTGCCGAGCGGCCAGTCGGGTGAGAGGCCGGCGATCGGGACGAGGAAGAGAGCCAGGGCCATCGAGGCGGCGACAAGGCACGGCGCCAGCCGGTAGATGAGGGTGGTCGGCTGTGGGTCGACGAGGGACTTTCCCCAAAGGCGGCGCAGCTCTCGGTAGGGCTGAAGTGGAGACGCGCCGCGACGCCCCTGCAAGCGAGCCTTGACGGATTGGATCGTCCCGGGGAGCAGCGGCGCCAGGGCGAGCCCGCCGAGGATCTGGATCAGGCCGGCGAGCGCGGTCACCCGATCGCTCCCGCTCGAACCAGGGCGAGGACCCCGAGGAGGAGGACGAGGAGATAGGCGGCGTAGGCTCGGATGCTGCCGGACTGCAGACGGCGGGCGATCGCGGCGCTCGCCAGGGCGCCGCGCTGCGCGGGCCCGTAGAGCAGCGTGTCGAACAGATGGGGAATCTCGCCGCGGTAACGAACAGACTGGAGCCGGCCGTGCTCGCGGACGGCGACGACTTCGCGACGGGGCCGCAGGACCACCTCCAGGACCAGCCGCAGCGGCTTCGTGAAGCCGGCCGAGCTCCAATCGAGCCGCCGCTCGACCTGTTGGCCGCAGGCCCAGGCGGGGACGGGAGCGCTCCGCCGCGATCCTCGCAGGCCCCAAACGAGGCCGGTCAGGGCCAGAAGGCCGAACAGGAGCCACGGGGAGGGCAGCGAGCCGGTGCCGGGGATCGCCAGGCTCGGCTCCGCCGCCAGGCTCTGCGGCTGGGGAGCCAGTTCCATCAAGGGCGAGATCAGCAGGCCGGGGGCGGCACCGAGGGCGACGCAACAGCCGGCCAGGAAGACCGGCGCCGCTCGCATGCCAGTGCTCGCCTCGACCGCCTCCTCCGCCTCCCGCCGCCGCGGGGAGCCCAACAGCACCAGGCCGGCCACCTTGACGAAGCAAAAGAGGGCCAGTGCCGCAGTCGCCGCAAGGCCCGCCGCCGCCACGGCCCCGGCCAGGCCGATCCCGAGCGCCGGGCCAAGGGCGACGTGCACCAGCGCCTGCAGAGTGAGCCACTCCGAGGCGAAGCCGTTGAGCGGCGGCAGGCCGGCGATCGCCATCGATCCCACCAGAAAGGCCCCGCCTGTCCACGGCATGCGCCTCAACAGCCCACCGATCCGGTCGAGGTCAAGTGAGCCCAGCGCGCGCTCGAAGGATCCGGCCGCGAGGAACAGCAGCGCCTTGAACACCGCGTGGTTGAGGATGTGCAGGAGCGCCGCGGCGAAGGCGATCGCTGCCCAGGTGGAGTCGCCCTCGCCTGCGAAGAGAATCGAGGTCCCGAGCCCGAGCGCGACGATCCCGACGTTCTCGATGGAGTGAAAGGCGAGCAGTCGCTTGAGGTCGTGCTGGACCAGGGCATAGAGCACGCCGCCCAGCGACGAAAGCAGCCCGATGGCGAGGACCACCAGCCCCGCCCACAGGGGAGCCGGAGCGGCCCACTCGAAGAGGACGCGGATCAGCCCGTAGAGGGCGACCTTGATCATCACCCCCGACATCAACGCGGAGATGTGGCTGGGGGCGACGGGATGAGCGCGAGGCAGCCACGAGTGCAGGGGCATCAGGCCCGCCTTGGTGCCGAAGCCGACGATCGCGGCGGCGATCACGAAGGCCTGGACACCGGCGCCCTGTGCGACGAGCGCCCCGGGATCGCCGAGCGCGCCGTAATGGGCCAGCGCGAGCACGGAGATCCAGACACCGACGCCGCCGAGGTGGGTGACAGCCAGGTAGACGTAGACGGCGCGGCGAACCGTGGCGTCCCCGCGACGCACGAGGATCGCCGCCGCCGGCACCAGGGTCATCAGCTCCCAACAGGCGAGGAATGTGGATGGGTCCCGGGCCGTGACGACGCCGGCCAGGGCGATCAGGAACAGACCGCCGAGGGCGACCAGGGCCCGGTCGTGCGCAACACCGGCCAGGTAACTTCGCGAGTAGACCAGGGCCGGAGCGCCGATCAGCGCAAGGGTGGCCAGGAAGAAGCCGGTGAGGCCGTCGACCCCCAGGGCCGGGCGCAGGGCGCTTCGGAAGGCGGTGCCGAGCTCGGGGGCACCAAACAGCACGAGGGCGCCGCCGATGCCCAGAAGTGCAATCCCCACCGCCTGAAGGACCACTGCGGTGGGGATAGCCCCGAGCAGGACCGGCAGGACGGTCCCGGCAACGAGCAGGCCGGCGCCAAGCAGGACGAGAAATTCCAATCCGCTCACGCCCGGGCCCCGGCGGCCGGCGCAGGCGCTTCGCATCGAGATTTTGCGTCGGTCGAAATGTCAGGCTCACTTTCGTTATCTCAACCGCGCGCGAAGACGACCGAGACCCCATGGGGTCGCTCCGGGCACCTCGCGCCGCCGCCCAATTGCCGGCAGGGACGCCGCGGCCCGCGGGTCAGTGCCGGAGCGGCGGAGAAGAGGTAGGCGAGGGGCGGCGGCCCAGCTCCTCGATCACGTTCGACAGCCAAGCGCGGTCACGCTCGGGGACGAGCCGAGCCCTGCTGCGCACGTGTCGCATCAACGCACGGGCGGTGCCCGTCGCGTAGGTGGCGCCGGTCAAGGCGAAGCGGCCGTCGGCCAACTGGACCAGCGCCGCACCCCTGCCCCGGAGAATCTCCCTGGCCACCCGAATGCCGAATACCTCGCGTGGCACATCCTGCTCGCCCCAATCGGAACGCCAGGGCCCAGCGGTGAAGATCGGGCGTCGCGCCTTCATCGGCGTTTGGCGCCGACCGTGCGAGAGGCCCGCGGCGGGTCGCCCAGATCGTCGAGCAGGGCGTGAGATTCCTCTAGGTAGGAACTGATCAGCTGCCGGGCCGTTTCGAGCAATTGGAAGGTGCGCGGGTCACGCACCCGGTAGTAGACGCTCGTCCCCTCCCGCCGCGACTCGAGCAGTCCCTGCCGCCGCATCGCCGCAAGGTGCTGGGAAGCGCCGCTGGAGTCGATCCCGAGCTCAGCCTGCAGTGCGCCGACCGTCAGCTCGCCGTCCCTGAGCAACTCCAAAATGCGCACCCGCGCCGGATGGCCGAGGGTCCGGAAGAAGTCGGCCTTGACTCTGTGGATCGGCTGTGGAGGGCGACTCATGTCACGAAAATAGCATATCTTAAAAAATGTTAAGATTAATACAATGCAAGTAGTACCTACCGAATCCTACGAGGAGCGCCTGCGGATCCGCGTCGTTCGTGGTGGTCCAGACGGCGTCGCGGCCGCGGTGGCGCTGATGGAACGGCATGACCCCGCGTCTCTCGAACAGGCGCTGGGACTTGCCCTTCACCACAGAGATCCTCCCCCGGAGTGCCGAGAGGTCGTCGCCGAGGCCTGGGATCGCTATTTCCACATCAGGAATATGTCGTGGGAATGACCTCCGTCCCCGGCTTCGCGGTCACCCAGCGGGTTTTGTAATTCAGAGGAATACATCGAGGGCCTTGCGGCTGACCGGACGTGGAGACTCGGAGAGCTGCCGACATGATCCGGACGCATCGCCCGCTGAAGCCGAGATAGCAGGTTGAAAAGGATTCGTCGAGCGTTTGACCTTGAAGACCGGACCTGATTGTCTGAAATCTGACATGTCTCTCGTCGGCAGGAGAACCGGTGGCATCGCGGTGACGCTGACGGCGGCGCTCCTCGCCTGTGCTTTCTTTGCCGGTGCCGCCCAGGCCGCCTTCTCAACCTCGGCGACGCGCACGATCCCGCTCAGCGTCTCCTCCCCCGGCGGCTACTCGCCCGGCTTCGACGGAACCTTCTGGACGGCGTACGGGACCTCGAACACCGGCTACGTCGGGCATTACGACGACGAAGGCCACAACCTGGGGGACGGCTTCACCTTCACCTACAACGGGATCTACCCGCTTGACGCGGGCTACTTCGGCGGCCGGGTGTACATGACGCTCGCGTCGAGCTCGTTCGAAGTCAAGATGATCGGGGTGGCGGTCGGCGGCGGCCACGACATCCTCACAACCGACAGCGAAACCATCAGCCGGATGGGTAACAACCAAAAGTCGCTGCGCACCTACAGCAATGGCTCGGCCGCCCTGGGCTTCGGCCAGGACGGCAAGATCGCGACCCTCAACCTCGCCGACGGGTCGACAAGCCACCCCTGGTACCCGCAGACCTTCATGGGCACGGGGATCAACAAAGACTATGACTCGTCGGGGAACGCGTTCGAAACGTGCTCCGTGGGGCCCGGCGCGGTGGGAGGCGAAGCCGGCCAGCCGGCCAAATGCGGGACCCACTCCGCCCCCTTTAACCCGACCCACGAAAACGGGTTCAACTACCCGAACGACGTCGCCTTCGGCCAGGGCGGGGTCTATGTGAGCGAGTGGCAGGCGAACCGCGTCTCCCACGTCAACACCGTCTCCCAGCCCGGGGGAGTGGTCGACTTCCGATTCGGCCAGGGTCCGGGATCTGCGGCCGGGCAGATCAGCGCCCCACAGTCGGTGGTCGTTCAGCCGGGAACGGACAACGTCTTCGTCAGCGAGGAAGGCAACCGCCGGATCTCCGTCTTCAACGCGGGCGGCGGCTACATCGCCTCGTTCGGCTACGGCGTGCTCAACGGCGCCAACGAGATGCAGGTCTGCGGGGTCGAAATCGGACAATGCCAGGCCGGCGTCGACTACAAAGTCAACAACCGCTCCTTCTTCACGCAGCTCGACTTCGGGCCCGAAGGAGAACTTCTCGCCCACATGCCACTGGCGGGTCAGATCCAGGTCTTCTCGGTGAGCAGCGCCGACGGGCCGGCGGAGCCTGCTCCCGGGGCCGGCGGGCCCGGGGCCGGCGGGGCGAGCGTCAAACAGAGAGTCCGCCTCGGCGCCGCGCCGCTGAAGGTCAAGAAAGGCAAGAAGACGACGCTGACCGCGACCGTCAACCGCGGAGTGAGCTGCGCCAAACGAATCGTGCTCTTCCAGGAAAAAGAGCCGCGCAGCTGGGACAACCTCGGCAAAACGGTCAAACCAGGCAAAGGCTGCAAGGCGAAGAAGAGGGTGAAGATCACCTCGAAGGCGATCTTCCGCGCAGTGCTGATCGACTCGACGAACCACGCCACCCTGGCCCACTCGCCGAGCGTCACCGTCAAGCTGAAATAGCCTGGCGCCCATGCTCTACCTGCTCCGTCACGGGGACGCCGAGGACGGCGACGGGGACGACGCGGCGCGGCGGCTGACCGCCAAGGGCGAAGCGCAGGCGATTGCTGCCGGTGCGGCGCTGGCCGAGCTCGATGTCGAGATCGACGCCTGCCTGGCGAGCACCAGGGTTCGGGCGGCGGAGACGGCCCGCCTCGCCTGCGAGGCGCTCGGGGTCGTACCCGAGCCCTGTGAGGAGCTGCGCGGCGGCCCGTTCGACGGGCCCGCCCTGGCCGCCGGCCGCGGAGCCGTGCTCCTGGTCGGCCACGAGCCCGACGTCTCCAGCGAGGTCGCCCGCCTCACCGGGGCCAGGGCGAAGATGAAGAAGGGCGGCCTGGCGATCGTCGACGGCGGCACGCTGCTGGCCCTGTTGCGGCCCGCCGAGCTGGCCGCGATCGCGGCCGCCGGCCGAGCCTGAGCCCTTGTGACGCAGGGTCATGGCCCGTACGATGCTCCGATCCGGGGAGCGGTTGGAAAATTCCTTGCGCTCGGCGCAGCGGTCGCGCTCGCGGTCGCGCTGAGCGGTTGCGTCGTGATCAACGGGACGAGCACCACCCAGCCGCAATCGATGGGGCCGGTCGACCTGACGGTCTCGGCCTGCGCCGACGGCAGCCCCGGCTGCTCGGGCAGCTCGAACTTCGGCTCGCTATACGAAGTCATCTCCGGGACCGAAGCCGACGTCCAGGTGCTGCTCGCGGTGCGCCTTCCGGAAGGCTCGATCCCAAGCGAACCGCTTGCCACCCTGACCGGCGGCGGTGGGCTCCCCTTCACACGCAGCACCTCCTATGAGGCCGAGCTCGAGGCGCTCGAGCCGGCACCCGAAGGCGAGCGCTGGTGGGGGTGGGTCTCCGCGGCCGGCACCTACAAGGAATCGAGCAAACAGGGCTTCACGGCGACGCTCACCGCCAGCCTCCCGCGTCCGCCCGACGGTGGCCCGCTGGAGAGCCCGCTGCATTGGCGGCCCGTGGTCGGCGGTCGCGGGGTGGCGGCGGCGATTCCCGCCGGGCGCCCGGTCAAATGCGGCACCACCAACGACGATCTCTACACCGGCTACAGCGAGACCAACGAAGCGGGGGCCAGCATCGTCTGCATCGACTCCCCGTCCCCGGCCGCGACCCGCGGCTACGTGACCGCCTCGTTCACCGACTTCGGGATCCTGGGGTCGTCCGTGCAGGCCACACCGGGGAGCACGGTCAGCGCCGCCTTCGTCGCCCGCCGAAGCGGCCCGGTCGACCCGGCGACCACATTCTCGCTGGCGGCGAGCACCGCGGTGCCGGGCGGCTCGGTCTCGATCGACCGCTCGACGGTCTCACTCGGCGGCGACGCCACGCACCCGGTGCTGGCGACGATCGGGGTGCCGCCGGGCACCCCTCCCGGCAGCTTCCCGGTGACCCTCTCGGCGACAGCGCCGGGAAAGCCGGACCGCTCGGGGGCCGTGATCGTCACCGTGCCCGGCACGCCGAGCATGCCGATCGCGATCCGCAGCGCCTCCCTCACCCACAGGCGGTTCCGGATCGGGGGCAAAGCGAAAGCGGGCGCGAGCAAACGGCGAGCGCCGCTGGGGACGAAGCTCAAGGTCGACCTCTCCGGCGCCGCACAGCTTTCGATTCAGGTCTTCCGCCTCGGCAAGCGCGGCAGGCTGCTCGGCACCCACCGCAAGCAGCTGGACGCGGGACGGAGCCAGATCGCGATCAGGGGACGGATCGGCAAGACCAAACTCAAGCCCGGCCGCTACCGGCTCGTCCTGGTCGCCACTGCCGACGGCCTCTCGTCTGCGGCCAAGCGGCTGACTTTCACCGTCGTCAAGGGCTAGGCGCATGAGGCTCTGCCGCTTCACAGGAGACGAAGGTCCGCGCCTTGG
>CAWIOM010000005.1:0-155317 GCA_963837735.1 uncultured Solirubrobacterales bacterium
CCAGCCATTTTGACCCCGGGTGGCGACATAAGGATCGACGCCGTGGTTGGTCGCGTTCCATGGCCCGGGAATAGCGCCGCTGTGTACGCCGTAGAGCGCCTTACCACTCGCTGGGGTATGCCCCAAAGGGATCCTGACCCGCAACCAGATCGGACTCGACATCGTAGCCGCCGGTGTCACCCGAAGAGACCAGCTCGTAAGCCCGGCACTCTGGTAGGAATGCGGCGCTACACCTGCTGTCGCACGTGGGCGTCGGTGCACGTTCCATCGACGGTGCCAATTGGGAAGGTCTCTACCAGGCGGTCGTCGCCGTAGGCTATTCCCGACTGGTTTTCGGCGATCACACGGAAGTAATAGGCGGTACCCGGAACGAGGCCGCTCACCTGCAAGCTATTCGCCGATACTCCTACTTCGGACCCAGCTTCTCCACTACCAGTCGACAGAGTGCAGGGGTTTGCCGAGCACGGCGCAGGCCCGTACTCCACCCGCATCGACGTTGGAGCGCCCTGGGGATTGATCTCTGCATGCGCCACGAAGCTGTCAGCATTCGCATTACTTCCAAACTGATCGCCGCCAACACTCGGCACATCCGAGGGAGTGACAGTGAAGTCGGTGCGACTCTTAACCGCACCGTTGCTGTTACCTGTGACTAGGCCGTAATAGTAGGTCGTTCCCTTTGTCAGGCCCGTGAGAAGAGCACTGACCTGTTGAGCGCCATTTCCGGAGACGATATTGCCCCCGGCGCACGGCACCGTGTGGGTCAGTGATCGAGGTTCCGTGCCGTAGGCGAAATGACAATCGTTAGTGTCGATGTTGTGGGGATCAACCGTACCGTGCAGGGTGACATCGGCCGCGTGAAAACCGGTCGGAGCATTTTCCGGTCGCTCGACGCTGGGTGGGAACGTGACGGTCATACCCGGAGTCATAATGTCGATCCCGTCAGAACCGGTGTAACCACTGCCGCTGTTGCTCCCGACGTAGACGTTTCCGGCCAGGCCCTCCGGCCGTAATGGCGGCTCGGCCAGCCAGAAGGGGACGGGTATTGATTCCACCAACATCCCGTCAGGACTAAACTGATATACGTATTCGGATGTAGCTAACCACAGCTCGTCCGTCATGGGGTTGACGTAGTCCTATCTGCGGTACCGACCGTCGTGGAAATTTCCAGGAGCAGGGCGCCTTCAGGGGAGTACTTACGGATTAAAAGGCGCCGTAGAACATGTAAATGTCACCTGAGTGATCGACACCAATCAGTCCTCCGCCACCGCCGCCGTTTGGAAGGTGGAAGTTTCTACCAGTCGGGAGAAACGTTCCCGGATTCCAACTCGATGATCGAGGCGTTGGTGTTCCAGGTCTACACCCAGAAATTTCCGCTGGTCGGGTCAATGGCAAAGCTTGTCGCTCCGACAATGACTCCGGGAACCCGCTCGGCGCTCCCGTCTGGATTGCGAGCGTACAGATCGCCCGACAACCTGTAGATCCGCCCCTGTGTTTCGGAGTTCCTGTTTTCGACCCCGAGTTGCCCGCCGGAGTTGACGAGGATCGAGCTGACACTGCCAAGTGATGGACTGGTGAACAGAGTTGGAGTGCCATTGGGGTCGAATTTATCGAGCACCGGCTTTCCATTGGTGCTGGCCATGACGTGGGGGTACTATCCGGCCTGCTGATCGACATCCATCGAGCCGATGGTGTTGCCGAACGGGCCCGCCGTCGACCCGGTCCCATCGAAGAAGGATGTCGGCGAATACTGCGTCAATTGATAGGCCGATACCGGCGATGTGGTGACTAGCGAAGCGAACAGCGCAACCAGTCCGATAACCCAACGCCTGCGCATCACTCAACCGCCTTCCCAGTTCGTTTGAGAGCTCGTCTGAAGTGTCTGCCGCGCTGACGCATCGTCCTTTTGCCACACGAGGTTTGCGGCTTCTCCTTCCAACCGAGCCGCACTCCGTTCTGACCACTAATCCGTACCTTGGCCCTGCCCGGTGATTCGCAGAAGTGGTTTCTGCTGATCTGTAAGAGGCCCTTCTTCCCGCCCTGCATGTTGAGAATGACTGTGGAGAGTGGGATATCGGGGATGAAATCGAAGGTAGCCCGGAGTCCCTGGCTCTTCGGCGAGTCGATGTGGGCTGTTGCCTCGACGTCGACCTGGCCCTTGAGGTCCAAGACGAGGTCCGGAAGCTGCCTACTCGATGAGCGCAAGTAGACCGGCCCTCTCAGCGGCTTAGCCAGAATCGGGGTGTATACGGTCGCGTTTCCGTAGATCGTTGATGCGGGGCCAGGTGTTTGCAGCGAAGGCCACACGAGTACAGATGTTTCGCAGGTGTGCGTTGTCCAGGAAGATCGAGCGCCCCAGCGCCACCGATGTGGAGGAGATGTTCGCGTCGCCCTCGTTGGCTCTCAGCACCGCTCTCAGCTTGGGGTGCGAGGTGCGGGTCAGGCGGCCCGTAAGTTTGATGCCGAGCTTCGGCTCGAAGGGAAGCGAGGCGCAGTTGGAGACCTGATAGTGCGTGCTTCGCACCGCGCTTGCGTTTTCGTCGCCGGTGATCGTCGCCTGAACCGCGAAGGGGTCGCAATTGGTCGGATTGAGGACGAACTCCTGTCGGTTTAGATCGATTTGGACGAACCGTACTCTACGGAACCCCGCCGAAGATCTGCGGCAGTGGGTCTGAAGCGGCTGAGACCTGGGCCGTCACCGGGTTGACAGTGATCGCCGGCCGGACGGCGACGTTGCCGAGGTCATATGGCCCTGAAACGGCTGGAATGGTGACGACTAGGGAGAGCGGGGCTCCCTTATAAGGGCCGGCAAGAAAGACCTTGCCGTTGACGTAAGCAAGATGAGAACCGGCTCCGACTCCGGCGGTCGCGGTACCGATCTGGCTCTCTGCGGGGCAGGCCGAAGAGGCCAGCTCCGATAGCCCCGTAAACATCGAACTACTGAGCGCGGTGATCGGAGCCTCCGGGCAGTAGGGAACGCCTGCCAATGTTGCGGAGAAACCCGGCGGGGTACTGACGGTCAAGCCCTGCGAGGTTCTGATCGCCGTCCTCGCGATTGAGCTGCAAGACGAAGTCGGTGTGCGCCGCCGAGGTCTTGTCGGTCACCCCAGCCTTGAAGGACGGATCAAATGGACGCGTACCTCCCGGGCATGGCCCGCCGCCCGGGCCGGAAGTGATTGAGAAGAACTGGTGAGAACTCTGGTCCGGCAGTGTCGCGTCCCATGGGGTGAAGGTTGAGTCAACAGAGTAGGTGTCGCAACGCTCCGGAGTAGCTAGCAAGCCTCGCTCGCTCCGAAGAAGTGCATGTTGAAGCGAGAGAATGGGAACTGGGGGAGGTCAAGAAAGCTCGTGACCAGCCTCCCCAGTGTTGGGGATTGGCTTGGACCGATCCCGGCGGCTTTTCACGTGCAGGCCGAATCCGTCGAGAACAAGAACTACTCGATAACGATCGCCGGGGGCCGGAGAGCGCAGATAGATGTAACCGAGCAGCGGGCCGGGCAGGGCCGGAGCTCTCGACGGACACCGTTCCCACCTTGGCGCTCTCAGGGCACTCAGCCTGAAGCCGTGGTGCCGAGCTTTACCTGTGCATCACTGCAGGATTCCTTGCCGTCGGCGGCGTTGGAGATCATTGAGACTCCCTCCGGCAAAGTGACCGTGGTGGCACGGATCTTTCGGAGGGCGAGGGAACGCTCTTCCGTGGCGACCTGCGGAACTTTCAAATCCACATCGAGACCCCGAAGGAGTATCGGTGTCGGAGGTGGTCGGCTGACCGAAGAGACTCGGATTGAAGCTGAAGCTGCCGCATCCGGTGGTCGAAGGGTATGGGAGAGTGGCGCTGTCGAACCCGTTGTCGTAGGAAATCGTTTCTACGACGGCGAACAGTTCTTCCCCGCAGGTAGTCGGGTTTTGCGTAAACGGTGTAGGGCTCATCAAGGGAAAACCGCCAACAGCTAAGCTGCCCGCAACCGGGTGGACCGAGACGCAAGGGGTTGTGGCCGGGGTCAGCCGGAACGCCCAAAGGGTCAGGCCAAGACCGCCTACCGGCACGATATCGGTAATAGCAGGAACCTCGATCTCCAGGCCGTAGTCGCTCTCCGTACGGGCGTCGATGACGAGGTAGATCGGTGAGTTGATGAACGGTGCGTAGAGACCCAGCAGCCCTGCTTGATTTGGATGTGGTACCAGGTTGAACACGGCTATCGGATTGCTCATCTGTGGGGAGCTTGGGTCGGTAGGTTTGTAGGGGCGTGTCACCGCCCCGGTCATTGCCTCAGAAATTCCAACCTGGGTGTCGATCGCACATTCATGACTGCCGAAATCCGCCTGGCTGCACTGAGGGAGCGAGCGGGGGTACCGATCATCCCGGCGGGCATGTGATAGCGAAGTTCTTTGAGATCCTGGCAATCGCATGAGGGTGTCGGCCAGGTCTCAGTCTGCCTATTGCCGACCTCAAGGACGGTCTCGATGTCGGGATGACCGCAGCCTGGGTGATCGTGGTGGTCAAGGTGGCTTTGTAGATAGGCGCGTTTGCCTGTGCGCCGCCGGTAACGACAAGGCCCAGCGCGACCAACAGCCCTGCGACGAAGATCGGTTGGCGACGGCGGGTCATCGGTGGCCCTCCCCTTGGTTGGCATTCGATCTTTGGGCACTGGTCTGCCCGTGCTTCTTGTGGCGCTGGTGCTTCGGATGGGAGGTCTTGCGATGCTTGACACAGCGCACCTTTCCCTTATGGGCTTTCGACCGCCGCCTCTTCGAGCAACGCCTCGTCTTGCGACAACACCACATTGCCTCCGTCTCCTCGGTTCGCATCGCTGGCGATCGGATCGGTCACAAGGGCTGAGTTACCCGTCCATGGCACTCATCGGCCGCCTGGCATGGCTGAATCTCCAATCCAGGCAGAAAGCCTCCACCGGTGCGGGCATCAGTAAACTGAAGAATGCCCCGTTGTGGTCCTGGGACACGAGGGTGTCGTACGTCCCGAAATAGACGTTGACCCCATCGGCCGTCACACCCGACAAAGTCTGTTCGGGGGACGATCCTGTGCCAGCGGTGATCAGCTGGGGCCTGCCGTCGACGTACTCGTAAACATCTGTCACGTCATTCGTGTCTTTAGCGACCAAGGCGTCGGTGGTAGTGAAGAACGTACGTCCGTCGTTTGACATGAACAACCCGCGATCGCTGGCCGACACGTTTGCCGTCGGGGGTTCGCCACTGGGCAGGCATGAGACGCAGGAGATCTTCATCCCTCACGATGTCGAACGAGTACATCTCGCTCTTGCCCGCATTGTCATAGGAGGTGAGCCGAGCTTTGGTGATGAACGCCATATGCAAGCCGTCGGGAGCGACGTTGATTTTCGATATCGCCGCGCCTCCGTCGCCAAGTGTTGCGACGAAATGAACAGATCCGTTTCGATAGAGATAGAGATTTTGGCTATTTTCGACGCCGTTCGCCGGTCCGTCGAGTAGCTCGGGTGAGTAGAAGTAGATATCCCCGGCGGCAGATGCGACCGGCCAGTCGCTCTGTCCTCCAGGAATGAAGGTTAATCCGTTGGTAGAAAGAGCCGTCGCCGCCCCGGAGCCATACACTGTCCCGATATCACAGTTCGATGTCCAGGTGGTGAGACAGTTATCGCTATTTCCGGCGCCTCCACCTCTGACAATATCAGTAACAGTCGGCGCACCGCTGTTCTCGCTCCACATATAAAGGTCGAGACTCGTATCAGTGTCGGAGTTATCGGAAGTGAGATCTTCATAGGAAGTAAAAAAGACCTTGGAGCCGTCTGAGGACATTCCGACGTAGTTGACATCGTGCCCCAGGGACACGTCGTAGTGGATGAGATCCATTAACCGCCATATACAGCCGTGTGGGATCGGTTCGTTGGGTCCGCTTCTGGTTGACATCAGAATGTGGGAGCCGTCGGTTGAGATACTTGGGTGGAGGATCTCGGGCGCACTAACGCTTGGACTGAGTTCCACATCCCCCGGGAACCGGATGTACTCCGCGGCATTGAGGTTCGGGGACGGCTCTTGCGGAATATCTGTACCGGCGGCGGTTTTCGATATCAGGGTTATCGAGTGGGTCATGGTGTCATAGTCATACGCCGATCCCGGTGCAGTATTGAGTCCGTGTCCCGCCGGATCCCAGTCGAACGTGTTGGAGGAGAAAGCCATGTGGCTGAAGTCGGGAGACGGCTGGAAGACGCCTAGGGTGGTTTCCGGGCTGGGCACGTTGGTCCACTCGGCCGGCCAGCGTTCGAGCAAACTTCCTTCCGCGTCGTAGATAAATGGGACGTTCGCCGCCGGCGTGCGCGAGATGAAGCCAGTCTTCACATCTCTAAAGAAGAGGATTTTGCTCATGCTGAGATCTCCCATGCCAAACCATGTGCCTAGGGCTTCGTCGCCGTGCAGGCCGGGATATTTAGTTACCCAGCCCGCGGCGGTTCGCGTACTGACATATGCATCTATCGTGGCATTGGGCGTGTTGGCCCCCGTGATCTCCCCCTGTCGTCCATGGAACACGAAGCGCGCTGGATCAGTGGCATAGGGTGACGTAAGGGCGAGTATCTGTCAGCACGACGGCTCCGGCGTCGCTGGGTGAGACTAGCTCGTAGCCGCGGCAGTCAGGGAGATAAGAACTGCCACTCTGCTGGCGCAGCGTTTCGTTCGGGCAGGGCGATGGAAAAAAGTTGAAGGTCTGGTCTGGACTGGTTACGGTACCGTAGTCGTTGTGGGCAACGACCCGGAAGTGGTAGACGACCTGGCGGAGGTTGTCCACATGGGCGACCACTGACTGCGGGCTCGTAGCGGCGCCAATATCGGTGTCCGGAGTCGAGGTCGAGTAATCACTGGTAGTACCGTACTCGAAGTGGTAAGTAGTGTCGGTGCCGTGCGGATGAATCGTTGTGTGAAGGTCGGCGGAGTCGGCTGTGAGGTTGGATGAGGTGAAGGAATAGATCGACGGCGCAACCGGGAGCGTGTTAAACGTTTGAGGTGCAGTAACGCCGCTCTGTACTCCAAGCTTTATCCCAACCATGCGCACGTCGTAGGATGTGTTTCCTTCAAGGCCGCCAATCACGGTCGATACATTGTGATTAACAAAGCCGCTCCCGATATCAACCGGTAGGCCCAGGGGGTCCAAGTGGAGTCAATGCTACGTTTGTATTCGAAGCGGTACTTCGTGGTTGGCGAATTCGGATAGCCCGGAATCGGCCCTTCGGGGTTGATCGTGCCCGATACAGTCGCGCCTTTGGTGGTGGGCGTAATGGAGCCTAGGGCGACATCTGGGGAAGCGTTGTCGCTGAGCACCCACGTCCCCTTATTTGCCGTGAAGTTGGGGTTATTTGGGTCACTTGGGACATTAGCGCTCATGTATATGGCCCCATTGCCGCTGTTGACAGCGATCTGTCCAGACGCATCGAGATTCGCAGTTAGAAGCTGTGCGCAGGCGCCGTGCGTGTCGAGAGGCGGCGTAGTTCCTACCGCGTCAAACTCCAGAATGCGGTTCTCTTCAAACGAAGGGCTTCCGTTAGGGCAGGTGGGCGTTGCGCCCGCTGCAAACTTCTTGACGATGAAAACGTGGTCGCCGGGGCCTATCGTCATGTAACCGGGAAAGGCCGTTGGAGGGGGCAGGTCGGTTGGGTCGAAGGCGGCGGCGACATAGGCCGTGTGGCTACCGTTGGGCGTGAAGGTTTGGATGTTGGCACCGACCTGACCGCCCTCATTTATGTATACGACGCCCTGGGAGTTGACGGCAAGGTCGTTGATGTTGTTGAGTTCGCCGATTCCGGTGCCACCGGTCCCGGCCTGGCAAACATCGCCGGCGGCTGGCCGACAGGTCTCGACCCCACCGGTGTCGTCGGGGCCGCTGGCGACCACATTCCAGCCGAAGGCGTAAAGGAAGCCTATGGCCGTGACCGTGCCCGAGCCGTCGTGGGTGACACTGAACACGTCAACTCTTCTGTTGCTGTTGACTAGCAGATTTCCGGTACTCGGGTCCAGTGCAAACGTCCCCGTATATGCCTCACCGTCTGGTCCAGTCCCGAATGACCCGGCAACACATGTGGTGGTGCAGGTCTCCGGTCCACTTCCACCTGCGACGCCAAGGCCGAATGCTGCCTGGAAGACGCCGTCAGAGCCATAGACGTTAATACGGGCGTACGAGTTGGACAGGACGTTACCGTACGGATCAATTCCGAGTCTCGCGTTGGAGACAAAGATTGGACCGATCGAACCCGCGGCGCCTGCGTTGGGACCCGGAGGAGCCGGTTCAACGGCACCCTTACAGATATCTGAAGGATTGGACACCTCGCATATCTCGAAGCCTCCCCCGTTTTTGACAGTATTGACCCCAACCACGCCGCCGGTCAGAGTCTGATTAACCGCCTGCATGGGGAGGACGTCATCGTGTGCACTTGGACCCCCGGTAAAGGTGATGTCGTATGGCGTACCAGGCGGCGCGGGGCCCCCGGTGACCGTGACATTGCCGGGGCCGATCACCGGCAGTTGCTCGATTGCTTCCTGGAGGCCGGCAGGGCCGGTGGCGGGAGCATCGTAGGAGATCAGATGGGTCATCTCATAGCTGAACACCCCAGAGTTGGGGCCCCCACCAATGGGTCCTGTCAAGTTCGCAGAGAGGACGAGGGTGTTTGCTGACTCGTCATAGGAGGTGATCGTCGTGCCGGCGGGTATGTTTCCATTTTCGGCTTCAATCAAGTCGCCGACTCGGAAACGACCAGATTCAACTTCGACATTTTTGAGCACATTGCTGCCTTGAGATCCAGCGTCAAACAAGCTTGGAGTAGTGGCGGTGGTGAGTTTGAGCTGATAGGTACCGTGGGTGACGGCGGCGCCGACTGTGACGCTCTGTTCCTCATTGACGCCGCTGTCATCCGGGCCGTCGTAGACGACATCCCAGCCCCACTTTCTGATGAAGTGGCCGAATTGGTTTACCTGCTGTATGTATTGACCGTTTCGATCAACGTTCGCAAGGTAAAGGTCGCCCGCGTCGGCACCGCTGCCGGCACCGCTGTTGTTGACTGCGAGCGCCCCCCCGGATTCAATATGTGCGATGACACTTTTCGACGCCGTGGCCGTCGAGGAGATGGCAATGGTAAGGAGCACAGAAAGTGCTGTGGTCGCGGCTAACTTCGATATTCTTGTAGCTCTCACCCTCTGCCTGCCTTTCGTGTGGCTCCTGCCACCGAGTAGTGCCATGCTTTCGCGAAATTCCATCAGCGCTGACCTCCTCGGGCAGCGGAAGGCAGTACATCGCTGGCCGCCTTCGACCTGACGACTCGGTTTCCGTGCCTGCGGCCGGCGAGACGGTGGCTGCCGCTGCAGGCAAACACCTCGTTATCCTCGCTGGCCCGGGCAAAGACTTCGGCGGTTCCTACACAGCTCATGTCCTCGACTAAGAGCGAGTTGATCGCAGCAATTGCCCTGCTCCCGGAGCTAGAATTCGCTGGGCGAAGAAGACCCGACTGACCCTGCCGCGGCAAGGCCGGTCGCGGACTGGCTGCGACGGCTATGAGGGAATCCCAGAAGATGCCGGTGCCCTGAGCCGAATCGGCAAACCGCGACTCCGCGTCTCTCACTCGCTCTCTCCTTCTTCCCCGTGGCCCCTCTACCCCCGAGTCCGGCTGATGCCGTTCCCGGGCCCTGAGGCCCCGTGTTGAATCGATGACTCCCTGCCCGCCTCCCTGGCGGACGGCGGCATAGTGGCACCTCTTCATCGGAAATGCAAGCGTGCGTACCGGGGTGAACGAGGGCGTATCCGGACATACCCTGTTGGTTGCCAACTTGAAAACCCCTTTGTAGAGCGGGATGCGGCGACGTCGCGAGGTCACGAGAAAAGCCCTAAAAGTTGGTAAGAACGGTGGCCTGGTCGAAGTCGAGAACCGGGGGCGCCGGCCTGATCTCGCCTCCTGAGAGTTCGAGGAAGAGGGCTGTCTCGAGGTTGGAGAGGGCCCTGGACAGCGTGGACTTCGTCGGTCGGCAGCTCGCGGATCAGATCGCCGATCGTCAGTTCGCCTGGGGTACTGGTCGAGCAGGTATCCGAGAACTGCTCCCTCTGGCATGCAAGTGGAGTCCTGTGGCGTCTGGCGAAACGGCTTCGCCTCGCTCGATTGCGGTCGGTGGACATAGCTCTCGACTCTCCTTACGCCCTGCGATCAAGAGCTCGTTGGGCTGTCCCTGGTTTCCCGATTCCCCGGCCACTGTTGACCCGGAGTTCAATTACATACCAATCATTACCATCTATTGAACTTGAGGTCAACAGGCAATATCGTCCAAGGGAATGACGGAGGCGTCAGAGATTCGAATGAGCACCGACGACCGGCGCGAGCAGTTGCTCGCCGCCGGTGTCGAGCTGCTGAGCCGGCGCCGGCACGAGGAGGTCTCCACCGAGGAGATCGCGGAAGCCGCAGGGGTCTCGAAAGGCCTGCTCTACCACTACTTCCCGACCAAGAAGGACTTCATCGTCGCCGCGATCGACCGCGGGCAGAGGCAGCTCGGCGAGCTGCTCCGGCCGGACCCGGGCCTGCCGCGCCGAGCAGCAGCTCGACGCCAGCCTCGACGGCTTCCTCGACTACGTCGAGGAGCACGCGACCGCCTATATGGCGATCTTCAGAGGCGGCAGCGGCGACCCCGAGATCGGCGCGATCGCTCGAGGAAGGCACGGTCGATCCAGATGAAGGACCCTGCTCGGCTCGCTGGGCGGCTGGGAGGCGCTCGCCGGTCAGCACCGAGCCCGACCCCGCAGCTCGAAACCGCCGTCCAGGGCTGGCTGTTCTTCGTCGAGGGCGCGGTCCTGCGCTGGCTCGAGGAGAAGGACCTCGATCGCGCCCAGCTCCGCATGTTGCTGAAAGCGGCGCTTGGCGGGGCGCTGTTCGCGGCTCGCGCCGCCGGCGCCCCGGGGCCCGAGCGAAACGGCGACTCGGCCTCTTAGTGCCCCTCGGCGTGGCGGGCGATCGCCGCCCGCGCCTCGTCCACTCCCAGGTAGGGCACGAGGACGAATTCGATCACCGGCGGGCGTGAACCGCTCGAGTTGCGCCGCTTCCCCGTTCAACACCCGCCGGCCGAGCAACGTCACGATGCCGCCGATCAGCCCTTCCTCGATTCCCGGGTCGACGTCGCGGTACCGCCGCCCCGGCTCGAGCAGGTCGATGAAGCGCTGCGTCGTCTTCTCGCGCGCCTCGGCCGCCGCCTCGCCGACCACGGCGACCTCGAGCAGGTAGAGGCGGGCGAAGTTGGGGCGCGAGGCGAGGAAGGAGATCAGGGCGGCGACCGCGGCGGCCACCTTGTCCGGCCACTCGTCCTCGCCGGCCTCGGCCTCCTCCATCACGGTCGCGAGGTAGCCGTCGAGCGCCTCATAGGCGGCGAGGAAGCACTCCTCCTTGCCGTCGAAGTGCTCGTAGAAGGTCCGCCTCGAGACCGACGCCGCGGCCGTGATCTGGGTGATCGTCGTCGCGTTGTAGCCGTTCTCGGCGACGCAGGAGGCGAGCGCGGCGAGCAGGCGCTCGCGCTGGTTGTGGGCGAGGACGTCGGCGGGGATGCTGTGGCGACCCCCGTGCAGGGGTCGGAGGACCCCCGGATCCTCGGGTTGGTTGCTCGACTCTCGACCTCCCACGGGCCGGGACGATAGCGCCAGAGCGGCTTTCGACCTACGACCGTCCGAGCTCTGCTTCCGCCGCCGCCGCGCCCCGATAGGGCAGAACGGCGATGTACATGAAGCGCGAGATCTCGCCCGGCAGGTCCTTCGCGCGCCCGGTTTGGACGAGCTGGTGGGCCCTGCGCCAGACCGCCCCCGAGACCGCTTCGGCGATCGACGGGGTCACGTTCATCGCTTTCGGCGCTCCCTCGCGGCCGGCGTCGATCAACCTCCCGAGCCGGGTCAGGGCTTCGCGCTGGCGGTCCCGCATGGGCTCGCTGACGTAGACGACCTCGGCGACGTAGAGCCGCGCCCGGTTCTCGTCGGCGGCCATGTAGCGGAGGCCGGCCTGGAGCGCTTCCCGCAAGCGGTCCTGCCAGTCCTCCTGGCGAGCGAACGCCGCTCCCATGCGGCGGCTCAGCTCACGGTCGACCTGGTCCCAGGCCTCGGCGAAGCACTCTTCGAGATCCCCGTAGGCGGCATCGAAGGCACCCGGGTCGACGCCGGCCCGCTCGGTCACCTGCTCGACACTCGTCGAGTTGTAGCCGCGCGCCGCGACCACCTCGATCAGCGCCAGGCGGATCCGCTCCCGATCATCGCCCGGCCCCTCGCCGCTGGGCTCCCCCACCTCAGGCTCCCCGTCCCGGGCCGTCGGTTCGGGGGGCGTCCTCTAGCTCTGCGCGGCGATCACCTTCGCGGTGCGCCCCTCTCCCAGGTATGGGACGAGGGCGAACTCCAGCATCGGCGCCAGCAGGCCCGGGATCTTGTCGATCTCGTTGTGGAGAAGGCGCTGGTGGACCATCCAGACGATTCCGCCGACGATCAGGTCCTCGAGGTCGTCGGGCAGCTCGCCGCCGTCCTTGGCGCATTCGCGGCCTTCCTGAAAGAGGGGCGCGAAACTGGTCAGAGCGCGCTCGTAGCGCTCCATCGCCACTGGCCCCGCGGTCACCGCCTCGACCAGGCATGTGCGGGCCATTGCCGGCTCCGAATGACAGTACTCGAGGAAGCCGCTCAGGGCAGCGCGGACCCGGTCCGGCCACTCGCCACTCGCCAAGGCCACCGCAACGCGGTGGCGCAACTCCTTCTCGGCGTCGGCGAACCCGGCCAGCAGGCAGTCTTCGCGATTCTCGAAGTGCTCGTAGAAGGTCGCCCGGGAGACGCCCGCCCGTTTGACGATGTGCTCGATCGTCGTCCCCTGGTAGCCGCGTTTGGAGACCGTCTCGGCCATCGCGACGAGAATCCTCTCGCGCGGGCTGCGCGAGAGCATCTCCGCCCGGTCCCGGTCCCCACCGGCAGGGAGTCGTTCCAGATGACCCGGAATGGTCTCCACGCAACGAGAATACCGCCCGAGGGGGAGCGAGCCGCAATTCGGGCAGTCTTGGACACCGGAAGCTTCGTCGCTTATGCATGGAGGAGTACCTGCCTGTACGAGTTCGTACCGGCGGGCACCGTACAGGTTTGGGAGGTCGAAAGGGGACGTGGCGATCAGCGTGGGAGCTCGCCGCTGCGGAAGCGGGCCACGTCCACTTCGGCCCTGCGCAGCTCGTCCCGAGCCCGCTCGGGACCGAGGTACGGCATGTAGGCGAGGTAGAGCAGGCCGGGCACGTCCTCGACCAAGGTGTCGAGCTCGCCGGCGTTGATCGTCCGCCCGACCCGTTCCCAGATCGCGCCGACGGCCGCCTCGGCGCGCGCTTTCGGGATCTGCTCGCCGTCCTCGGCCTCGTGGCGGCCGAGGTGGATGAGCTCGACGTATCCCGCCAGGACGATGTCGCGAGTCGCCTGCACCAGGTCGCCGCCGAAGTTGACCTCGACCATGCAGATGCGGGCGCGCGGCTCGTCCTCGACGACCATCCGGCAGAGCTCCCAGGCCTGGGCGCGGATCCCGTCCCGCCAGTTGCCCGCCTCCGCGTAGACGTTGAGGACCCCGGCGGCGAGCTCCTGGACGTTGAGGCGCCAGACCTCGGCGAAGCACCCGTCGAGGGTCTGGAAGTGGCGCTCGAACGTCGTCCGGTCGATTCCGGACCGCTCCAGCACTTCGTCGAGCTCGGTCTCCGCGTAGCCCTGCTCGCCGATCAGCGCGACGAGCGCCGAGCGGATCGCTCGGCGCTCTGCTTGGTCGGTCTCGGGGGCGGGCATAGCGATTGGACCCAGCGGTACGTCGACGGCTGCATTCCACCGGCCCTCGCCCCCGCACGGCCTTGTGTGGAATGGCGCATTCTAATCAGAGCTCCGGTGAAGCGAGGGCGAGTCGACATTTCGGCCCGCCCGCCGGCCCGGACCTAGCGTCGGCGCGGGGCGAAGAGGGCGACGACGCGGTGCTTGATGCCGGGCCCGGTCAGCTGAGCTTTGAGCCCCGCGCTCCGGCCCCGCGCACCGCCCTCAGGCCCGGCCTGGTGATGCGGATCAAGATCGTCCTGGTCGTCGAGCCCGGGATGCTGAAACGCGCTCTGCCGATCGTCCGCCTCCGCTTGGCAAGGCGCCGGTGACGGTGGACCCTGACCGGGGCGATCAGCTTCGCCAGCCCTTCGCATCCGGCCGGGCTCGGGCAGTGCACGCGCAGCCGGGCCCGCCTCTTGCGCAGTAGGACGTTGCGGCCGGCCCGCGCCTTCGGGAACACCGTCACCGCGCCGCTCGTCTCGGAGGTCTTGCCGAGCGCGTCGGCGACGGCAAGGGTCACGGGGTAGGTTCCGGGGCGGGCGTAGACATGGGTTACGGCCGGCCCCACTGCAGTTCCATCGTCGCCGAACCCCCAACGGATCGACGCGATCGCCGACCACGAGTCGAACGGGCTGACGGAGAAGGAAATCGGCTGGCCCATCGTCGCTGCCGTCGGAATCGACGGCCCCCGCAGCTGAGGGCTGGCGCCGTCGAGCCCGGCCGCCTGGACGACCTTGTGAGTTCCGTCGTCGCGGGACCAAATCGCGACGCCGTCGCCCTCGGGGTCGAAGGCGATCTGCGGCACGGCGGCGCTGTGCCCGAGTTCGGAGAGGCGCCCCGGGCCACCCCAGGCGCCCCCGGGCGGCTTGGTGGAGCTGAAGATCACCGAAGGGCTGCCGTCGCTGCTCGACCAGACCGCCACCGCGTTGCCCGAGGGGTCGGCGGCGACCTGCGGATCCTCGTCGATCTCGCCGCTGGCCGAGATGTCCACGGCTCCCGTCCATGCGCCGCCGGGAGCCCTTGCCGAGGCCTGGACGACCGTGTTGAAGCCGCCTCCGGAGCGTTCCCAGACGGAGAGCGCCTCGCCGGTCGGCCCGAGGGCCACCTGCGGCGCTGCGGAGTCGTGGGCGGCCGTCGAGAGGTCGACCGCTCCCGACCACGCCCCCCCCACCGGCCTGGCGGCCGCCTGCACGACATGGCCGCTCACAGGGCCGCGGGACCAAACGGCGACGACTTCTCCGGACGCACTCGCCGCGATCTGGGGAGCCTCGGCGTTCTCTCCGGCCGTCGAGAGGTCGAGCGGCGGCTGTCCCCATTCTCCTCCGAGCGGCCGGGTGGAGCTCTGCACGATGTAGTCGGCGCCGTCGTAGCGAGACCAGACAGCGACCGAGTTTCCGGCGCTGTCGAACGTCAACTGCGGTTCGACCGCGTCCCGGCCGGCCACCGAGATGTCGACCGCGGCCGACCATGTCCCGCCCGCCGGCCTGTGGCCGACTGGACGATGTCGTGGAGGCCGTCGTAGCGAGACCAAACAGCGACCGCGTTTCCGGCGGCGTCGATTGCCACCTGCGGCCCCTCGGCGTTGCGTTCTGAGTTCGAGAGGTCGAGCGGCGGAGTCCAGGCTCCACCGGCCGGCCGGGTGACGGCCTGCACGACGGTGTGGGAGCCGTTTGAGCGGGTCCAGACGGCTACCGCGTTGCCGCCGGCGTCGATCGCCACCTGCGGCCGCCTCGGCGTCCTGTCCGGGCGCCGAGAGGTCGACCGGCGCCGACCAGGTGCCGCCGGCGGGCCTGGCGACCGACTGGACGATGTCGTGGGAGCCGTTTGAGCGGGTCCAGACTGCGACCGCGTTTCCGCCGGCGTCGATCGCCACCTGCGGCGCCTCGGCGTCCTGGCCGGCCGCCGAGAGGTCGATCGGGGCGAGCGGCACCGGGGCCGCCGCCGAGCTCGTCGCGAGGGCGCCTCCCAGAAGGCAGAGCAGCGCCGCGACGAGGGGCCTGCGGAAGCCCGGGCGCCCGATCATCCTCGAGCGGAGCTCTTGACCTTGCAGGTGCGGGTCAGCTTCGAGGAGAGCATCCGTCCGTCGTCGAAGAGCATCGAAGCGAAGGCGAACTTGAAGGAGGCTTGGTTGAGGTCGCGGGGAGCCCGACATGGCGCTGACAAATAACTGAGGCGCTTGCCCCGGTAGGTGTAGTTCCGGTGCAGCTTGAGGCTGATTCGCTTGAGATAGCCCCAGCGCGTCAGCGATTCGGGCATCGTGCCGGTCAGAACGGTCCCGAAGGCCCCGCTCGGGTGGGTGATCTTGAAGACGATGATGCCGGTGCTCGGCGCGGGGTGGGCGCCGTAGACGTGGCCGAGGATCGCCGGGCGCCCGCCGACCTTCGCGTTGAAGGCGAGGATGTCGCCGTGAGAGGGCGAGTGCGCCTGTTCGGGGAACTTTGTCCGCGCCCGGTACTTGCCGCTTCCGACCAGGGCGTCGCGGCAGGCGGCGAGCGCTTCCGCGGTCGAGTCGAGTTCGATCTCGGACTTCTTGCAGGTCGGCAGGCCGCGGGTATCGAGGTGCCCGTCGCGGTTGAGGCCGATCGTGATCACGCGCAGCGAAGGCGGGGTCTCGCCCGACAGGGTCCTGACCTCGCCGGAGATCCAAACGCTGACCGGTGCGCGGGCGTCGCGCGGAAGCGCGCCCGGTTCGATGCCGCCGTTGAAGGTGACGAAGAGGTTGCCGCTTGCAGTCAGCTCCGCCTGCACGACGGACGCTGTCACGCCGACGAGCGCTGCCGCTGCCGAAAGCAGCGCCACGACTCTGACGATCCCCCTTGCCCGACCCATCGGGCCAGGATAGCTCCAGGTACTGTGGTGTACAAGGAATGGTCCGGCGGGGCTCAGTCATCGAGCCGGACCGGCAGGGTCTCCGGTCGATCTCGTGCGGCGTCACCTCGGCGAGGACCGCGACTGACGCTCTGCATAGTGTTTCTTGAGTCGTGCGCCGATCACGGCCCGTATCGATGAGAGGGAGGCCATCGGTGGGCAACGAGCCCGCGAGGAACAGGAGCGCCCGCCTTCGCCCCCCTCGGTGGCGAGTCGTCGGCCTGCTCGCGGCGGTCGCGGCGCTGCTCGCCCTCCCGGCCCCGGCGGGAGCCTCGGCGCGCGGAAAGGCGTCGCCCGCACGCCCCAAGGCCTCCGTCGGCTTCTGGGCCGGCGAGGCCGTTCCCGGCACCGACTGGAACGACCCGAGCTCCTACTGGAACCGGCGCAGCACCCGTGTCTACACGCCCGGTCTCTGGAGGGTCCTGCACCGCAACCGGATCCCCCTCTACTACGGCCTTCGCTACGAGCGGGACTTCGGCCCCGTGCCCAAGGGCGAGCCCCACCGCCGCGACGGGCTCGCGATCGTCCGCAAGGCAAACCGGCTGCGGGTGCCGGTATGGGCCTGGGTCCTGATCCCCTACACGGACGGCTACTGGGCATGGGAGGGAGCCGCCGTCGAGCAGTTCAACGCGGTCAAATCGCTGACGCGGTGGTCCGAGAAGAAAGGGGTGCGTCTGCAGGGAGTGGTGCTCGACCCCGAGAGCCCGCTGAACACGCCCTTCCAGACGACGGCGACCGTGCTCGGAGGAGGCGACCCCAACACCCTTTCCTCGCTCTTCGGGGGAACCGTGGCCCCGGCCGTCCAGTGCGCGGCGTGGCATGGCTACCAGCGGATCCTGAGCTGGGGCCGGCGACACCACGTGAAGATCTCCGCCGCGCCGAGCGCCTCCGCCCTCGACGACGTCTACGACGGCAGCCTCGCCCTGCAGGACGCGGCCAACTACATCGTGCCGACCGGGCCTTGGCATGAGCTGTTCTTCCAGGCCTACCGCAGCCTCTTCTCCTACTACCTCGGCGAAGACCCCGGCTCCGGGATCATCGCCTCCTACCTGCGCACGGCCCGCCACTGGTTCGGCCGCGCGCGGGCAGGTCACCCTCGGCGGCGCCGGGCGCGGGAAGTACAAGCGCCTCGCGAACCTGATCCACGACGTCCGCCTGCTGGCGACGCTGGGCGTCAGCCACATCCCGATCTACTCGCTCGAGTGGACGGTGCGGGCCTACGGAGGCCCACGCGCGGTGGGCCTCCTGGCCAGGGCGGCGAAGGAGCCGCTCAAGGGCCGCGAGCGCAGGAAGGCGACCTCCTCCCTGGCGAGGGCGGACGCGCGGCGCGCGGCGATTCGCGCCTCGGACGCCAGGACGGCGGCCGCGACGCCCGCGATCACCGCGACGTTCGGCGCGCCGCAGGCGCCCAACTCCTGGCCGAACGCCTGCGGCGCGTAGCATCGGCGTGCGGGCGCTGGCGTCACCGGCCTGATCCCGACCTCGGGTCCGATCCGCGACGACATCTTCGGCTCGGTCTCTCTCGACACAAGCTCGTCCTGAACGTGATCGCGCCGGCGGTCTTCCGCCGCCCTCTTCTACCGACCTGCGGCCTGGGATGGCTAGAGGCCGGCGCTTGGCCCGGATGCCTTTCAGGCGTTCACAAGGTGTGTGGGCGGGTCACCCAGCGCAGCGGCGATTTAGCGCCTTTGCCGGGCGAGCTCCGTATTCTGCAAACTTGGTCTGTGTCATCGCACCCAGGAGGTCGCCGGTTCGAGTCCGGCTAGCTCCATCCGATGGTTGCTTGGAACTTGGCGTCCCCGCGTCAGCTCATGCGGGACCGAGCCAGGTCATCGAGAACTCCGTACTGGTCTACGGCCCTCCATGCCGACGAAGATTTCCGTCGTCGCCCCGGCAAGCGGCAGTCGCATTCGAATGATGTGCTTGCCGCCTCGGTTATAGGTTGGCTTTGAAGAAGGGCAGGCCTTGGGGTCGTCCTTCCACCGGGGCGATTATCTTGTTGGAGTTGACTTCCAGGGCGACCTCACGGAAACCGTTTGAGTTGTCGGTCCAGAGCACGCTCGCCGCGATCAGATAGACACCGGCGACCGGGGCGTTCAACAAGGTGCTGCCCGCGCTGTGCATATTGAGCGGATCCCAGGTCTCGCTCATGAACGCGTCGCGGTCCTGCTGCCTGAGATCCTCTGACCCGTCGTTCGGCGCACCCGCACGGTCGGTATCGTCGCGATGTGCGGCGGCTCCACCGCGCCGCTGGCGATCTCGCCGCTGCCGACGGAGACATTCCCGACGTAGCGCTGGTGACGATTCATCCGGTACCTGGCCGCTCGCCACCGAGAACGTCCCGAGGTCACTCAATGTTGGCGAGTCGTCCAGCACCTCGCTGCTCCCCACGAGTCGCCCGAGGTCGCTTGACGTAAGCGACCCGTTCAGGACCTCACTGCTCCCCACCGAGTTCGGCCCGAGGTCGCTTGACGTAAGCGACTCGTTCAGCACCTTGCCGCTGCCGACGGCATTTGCCGCGATCAGGGGGTTTGGATAGGTGCCGGTCAGGTAGCCACCGGCCGTGCCGGTGGGCGGTTGCGCCTGAGCACCCTGGGGAATCAGCTGTTCGAGCCGCTTGATCCGCTGCAAGAGCTTCTTCTGCTGTCTGTTGAGACCCGCGCTCGCCGTCGCCTGCCGGCCGCCCGCGCTCGCCGCGCTCCCGGCCGTGGCCACCTGCACGACGAGAAGGGCCAGCACCGCCGCTGCGATCACGACGAGATAGCCGCGTGGCACCTCTAAACGCTCCATCGACGGATCACGTTACACCTCCGTGGTCGATCGGTGGCTCGCCATCTCCCGGGTGCCGAAAAGCGGGATTGCCTTGGGCGCCATACCTCCCACTGAAGCATCGAACGGGGAGACCCCGAGGCGCGATGGCTCAGGGTCCCCCCGGTGCTCTGAGCTGCCTAGGTCCAGGACGGATCGAGTAGCTCTTTGGCACGGTTGATGTGTTGCGCTGCGACGACGACATCGTAGCGGTCGGCGATCACTCCAAGAGTGGAGGCGAAGTCCCGGCGGCCTTCGGTCGACAACTGATCGAAGAAGCCGAACAGGGCTCCGAAGATCGCGCCGATGGCGAGCCCGCCTAGGGTCAGGCCGGCCCACACGGGCCCCGTCGTGAACAACCCGACGAGAAGACCGAAGAGCAGGCCCCAAAGGCCGCCGATGCCCATCCCATAAAGCGTCGCTCGGCCGTCCTCATTCCTATCGGCCGTTCGTGTCCGGTTGCATGGGTCACAGCGTTCCATCGACGATGGCAGCCGTCGCCGCGCGTGGTGGCCACGCAAACCCGCGATTCGCCTGGGAGTAATCGGAGCCAAAGGGTCGCGACGAGGCTTCCTACCGCGTCGAGACCGTCCGCACCCGGTAGATGTGGAAGACCGCCTGCGGGCGACCCTTCTTGAAGCGCTTGGCATGGATCGTCTGGCGCACGTAGAGCAGCTTCTTGCTCGAGTGCTTGGCCATCTTCGCCACCGTCTTCTTGAACTTCGGCTTCACCTTCAGCGCCGCCACCTTCCACTTGGTCGGCTTTTGCTTGGCCGAGACCGCGGCCGTGATCGGCGCTCCCGGCCTGCAATGACGGTGGCCGTGGCTGCGGGTGCAGACCGTCTTCACGGTCGTGCCCGCCGCGGTGCCCTGGCAGGCCGGCTTGAAGCGCGCCGGGCACTTGAGTCGCAGGTAGAGGCTCGTGCCGTCGAAGAGCGCCGTGTTGAAGTCTGGCGGCTGCGGCGACCCAACCTGATGAGGCGCGCTGGTCTGCGAGGCGGACCCGGCCGGGTTGCTCCCGGTCACCGTGCAGGTGTAGCTGCCTGCCGTGGCAGCTTCGATCGTGTCCGCCGTGGCGCCGGGGACTTCGGCGCCATCGCGGCTCCACCCGTAGGAGAAGGCCTGTGGCGCCTGGTAGGCGTGCGCCTCGAAGACGTCCCCGACCCAGCTCCCCTGCGAGCAGGACAGGGTCGACTTGATCGCCGAGCCGCCGCTGATCGTCGGCGCCCCGCTCCCCGATGGAGCCTTCTGAAGAATCGGGAAGGCAGGTCCTTCGACGGGGGCACCGGAGGTCGAGATCGGACCGCCTCCGCTGCCGTTCAGGGCCGCCATCGCGAGGCTGCCCGAGTTGTTGGCCCAGTAGGCCTCACCCAGGGAGGGGTCGAGTGCCAGCCCCCATGCGGCCGTGGTCGTCGCCCCGGGGGTGGCGAGCGGGGCTCCCCCGCTTCCGTCGAGGTTTGCGACGCCGATCCCAGGGCCGCCCGTTTCAGTCCAGTAGATCTTCCTCGTCCCCGGGTCGATCGCCACCCCGGCGGGCCCGCTGGGTTCGATTCCCGGCGTCGGCAGGTCGCCACCCCCTCCGCTGCCGTCGAGGTTGGCGAAGGAGATCGATGCTTCGTTGTAGTTCGCCCAGTAGAGCCGCCCGCTCGTCGGGTCGACGGCGACTCCGGACGGACCCTTCACCGTCGCTCCGGAGGTGTTCAGGTCGCCTCCGCCGCCGCCGTCGAGGTTGGCGAAGGAGATCGATCCCGGGATCGAGTCATTGGCCCAGTAGATCCTCCGCAGGGCGGGATAGATTGCGAGGCCGTCGGGGGCTTCCACCGTCGCCGAGCCGGTGTCGAGAGTGCCGCCGCCACCGCCCCCGAGGTTCACGAAGCCGATCGTGGAACCGGCCTCGTTCGTGTAATAGAGCCGCCCGGTCCCCGAGTCGATGGCCAGCCCGGCTGGGTTTTCGGCGGCGTCGAAGACGGTTCCCCCTCCGCTCCCGTCAAGGGCGGCGAACGAGATTGCGGTGCCGTTGTCGTTCCCCCACAGGATTCGGTCGGACCCCTGTGCCGGAGATGCCAGCGCCGCGGTCGCGATCGGCAGGGCAAGCGACACCAGGAGGCGCCAGTGCCTGAAGATCATCCCTCCACCCTCTTTCCCCCTTGCGGCCGGATACTTCCGCTTTGGGATTGGGATTCCTGACAGGCTAACCGCCGCTCGCCGGTCAAGCAACCCCCGCTGGGCCACGCAGCCGGGCGACTTCCGCGATCGTCGGGGCCTGGCGGGGCCCAAACGCGTAACACTTGGCGGAATGGTGGACGCGCCGAAGTACGTGTACCGGTTCGCCGAGGGCTCGCGGGAGATGCGCGACCTGCTCGGGGGCAAGGGCGCAAATATCGCCGAGATGGCGAGCTTGGGCGAGCCTGTGGTCGTCCCGCCCGGGTTCACCGTCACCACGGAGGCCTGCATCGCCTACCTCGAGGGGGGCGGGGCAATCTCGGCGCGGCTCCAGGATCAGGTCGACACCGCCATGGCGGAGCTGCAGAGCGAGGCGGGCAGATCGCTCGGGGACTCCGAGGACCCGTTGCTCGTCTCGGTCCGCTCGGGCGCCCGCGAATCGATGCCGGGGATGATGGACACCGTTCTCAACCTCGGCCTCGGCGAGAAGTCCGTCGCCGGCCTGGCGGCGCGGACGGGCAACGAGCGCTTCGCCTGGGACTCCTATCGCCGCTTCGTGCAGATGTTCGGCAACGTCGTCTCCGGAATCGACGGGATGCACTTCGAGCGGGCGATCCGGGCGGTGAAGGACGAGCGGGGCGTGTCGCTGGACACCGACCTCGGCCCCGAGGACCTGCGCCGCCTGGTCGAGGACTTCAAGCGAATCTTCGGCGAGCAGACCGGCGAGGATTTCCCACAGGACCCACGGGCGCAGCTGACGCGGGCCGTTGGCGCGGTCTTCGGCTCCTGGAACGGCGCTCGCGCGGTCGAATACCGGCGCCTCAACGGCATTCCCGACGACTGGGGGACGGCGGTCAACGTGCAGCAGATGGTCTTCGGCAACATGGGCGACCGATCCGGGTCGGGGGTCGCCTTCAGCCGGGACGAGATCAGCGGCGCGCCCCAGCCCTCCGGGGACTTCCTCCTCAACGCGCAGGGGGAGGACGTCGTCTCGGGGACCCGCGACACAGGCGACCTCACCCGGATGGCCGCGAGCCTGCCCGAGGCCCACGAACGCCTGATCGAGATCATCGGGATGCTCGAGCGCCACTTCGGCGACATGCAGGACGTTGAGTTCACGGTCGAGGAGGGCACCCTCTACATGCTCCAGACGCGGACCGCGAAGCGCCCCCCGCATGCCGCCGTCAGGGTCGCCGTCGACATGGTCGGGGAGGGCCTGATCGACCGCGAGGACGCGATCTCCAACATCGACGCGTCGAAACTGGAGGCGCTGCTTCACCCCGGCTTCGACCCCGACTTCGAGTTCGAGGTGCTGGCCAGCGGCGTGCCGGCGTCCCCCGGTGCCGCCAAGGGGGCGATCGTCTTCGACGCTGAGCGTGCGGTGGAGCGCGCCGGTCGGGGGGAGGACGTGATCCTGGCCCGCCCGTTCACCGAGGCAGACGACGTCGCCGGCTTCGACGCCGCCCGCGGCATCGTCACCTCCGAGGGCGGCAAGGCCTCACACGCGGCGCTGGTGGCCCGCGGCATGGGGCGCCCCTGCATCTGTGGCGTCTCGGCGCTGGAGATCGATCTCGAGGACCGGGCGATGAGCGTCGACGGCGTCGTCCTGCGCGAGGGCGACCGGATCGCCATCGACGGCGCTGCCGGGACCCTCAGCATCCAGGACGTGCCGATGGTGCCGGCGGAGATGGATGAGTTCTTCCGTACCGTCCTCGAGTGGTCCGACGAGCTGCGCAGGCTCGGCGTCCGCGCCAACGCCGACCGCCCCGACGATGCGGAGGAGGCGCGCCGCTTCGGCGCCGCCGGCGTCGGGCTCTGCCGCACAGAGCACATGTTCTTCGGCGACGATCGCCAGGCCAAGGTCCAGGCGATGATCATGGCCGAGGAGGAGGCCGGCCGTCGCGCCGCGCTGGCCGAGCTGGAGCCGCTGCAGAGGGGCGACTTCGAAGGGCTGCTGGAGGCGATGCCGGGGAAGCCGGTGACGATCAGGCTTCTGGACCCGCCCCTGCACGAGTTCCTGCCCCGGGCAGAGGAGCTGGCGTTGGAGATCGAGAGGCGGGCCGGCGATGCCGAGGTCGAGGCGCTCGAGCGCCAGCTGCAGCGGGTCCGCCAGCTGGAGGAGACCAACCCGATGCTGGGCACCCGCGGCTGCCGCCTCGGCGTGCTCTTCCCGGAGATCTACGAGATGCAGGTGCGGGCGATCGCGGCCGCCGCCTGCGCCGTGCGCGACCGGAGCCAGGCCCCTCCGGAGGTCGAGATCATGATCCCGCTGGTCGACTTCGAGCGCGAGCTGGCGGAGATGCGGAAGCTTGTGGTGCGCAGCGCGTCGGAGGCCTTCGAGCAGATCGGCGCTGAGCCGATCGGCTTCGCGATCGGGACGATGGTCGAGCTGCCGCGGGCCTGCCTGGTCGCCGACCGGCTGGCCGAGCACGCGGACTTCTTCAGCTTCGGCACCAACGACCTGACGCAGACGGCGCTCGGGCTCTCACGCGACGACTCCGAGGGGCGCTTCCTCGGCGAGTACCTGAGGCGCCGGATCATCGACCGCAGCCCGTTCGAGACGATCGACACCGACGGCGTCGGGGCGCTGGTGAGGACAGCGGTGGACAGGGGCCGCGGCAGCCGCTCCGAGCTCGGGCTGGGGATCTGCGGGGAGCACGGCGGCGATCCCGACAGCATCGCCTTCTTCCACGACGTCGGCCTCGACTACGTCAGCTGCTCGCCCTTCAGGGTCCCGATCGCCCGGGTCGCCGCCGCCCAGGCCGCGATCGCCGAGCGTCGTTCCGACGGCGACTCCTAGGACTTGTCGTTGCGCTGGCGCTCGTCGCGGCGGTGGCGACGCAGGACCGGCGCCGCGTAGCCGATCAGGGCGCCGATCGCGACGGCGACCAGCAGGGTGACGATCAGCGGCGCGTCGACGCTGACGAAGAGCACGTCGATCCGCACCTGTTGGGAGTTCTGCAGGGCGACGATCAGGACGAGGGCGACGAGGATGCCGATTCCCCAGCCACGCCAGTTGGTCTGCGACTTCTCGCTCGGCGACATCGCGGCTAGCTTAGCCGGGCGCGGACGCAGGTGGGACGGCTGGGACGGCTTCCGTCCGGCCTTCGGGCCGGACGCCCGACGGGTCGTTTTAGACTGGGGCCCATGTCCCATCCCGACCCCCGTGGGGAGCCCGACCGCAGGCCGATCGAGGTCGGCGAGGTCTGGGATAACCCGGTCACCGGCGAGTACGCGAAGGTCCTCGAGCTGCCCTGGGCGAACGCCGAGGGTCGGGCCGTCGCCGAGTTGCGGGCTGTGCCGGGTGCACGGGTGGTCGGAGAGCACTTCCATCCCGCGCTCCGCGAGCGCTTCACGGTGCTCGAGGGCGAGCTGACCGTGCTCCGCGACCGGCAGCGCTCGACCCTCGGCAGCGGGGAGACGGCGGACGTGAGCCCGGGCGTCTGGCACGACTGGTGGAACGAGAGCGAGGTCGACGCGATCGTCCGCGTCGAAGTCACTCCCGGGGAGCGCTTCGTGCACATGATCGAGACCCTCTTCGGCCTCGCCCGCGAGGGACACGTCAACGCAAAGGGAATGCCGAGCCCGCTGCAGATGGCGCTGCTCGGCGCCGAGTTCTCCGACGTGGTCGTCTTTCGCCGGCCGCCCCCGACCCTCCAGCGGGCGATCTTCGGGGCCCTCGGCCCGCTCGCCCGCGCCCGCGGCTACCGACCCACCTACCCCGGGCTCTCGCGGACGACGATGGCGCCCCGCGCCTGAGCCCCACGGCGGAGGGAAAAGCAAACGACCCGAAGGAGCAGGGAGCTCCTCCGGGCCATGATGTTTGCGTCCAACAAAGGGATCGAGCCGCACAGGGAATGGACGGGGCGACCCCGGGCTGGTACCAGCTGCGAGCTTGCGTGGTGTGCCTCTCGCTCCACCTATGAGAACAGACGCATACCGATTTGTCAAGGGATTTTTGCCTTAACGGCATTAAGAGGCCACTTCAAGGGAACATCCATATACCTCTCGCATTTTTCGGTTCAGAGCGCCGCCGACCAGCGGCACGCTTCCGCGAAGCCCACATAGGGCAGAAGCGCGAGAAAGACCAGGTCCGGGTCTCCGTCGGCGAGCGACTCGATCGTCCCCGACCGCACGTGGCGGCAGACGATTGCCGCGATCACCCAGACGACCGATGCGTCGCTCGAGGCGGGCAGCGCCTCCGCTCGCGGGGCCCCGGAGCCGAGCAGAGCGGCGAACCGGGCGATCATCTCCGGGTAGCCGGACCCCTCCTGCCGCTCGACGGCCCGGGAATCGACCGTCAGGGCGCGCGCCGCCGCCGGGTTGTCGATCGCGAACTCGATCGTCGCGTTGATTCCGGCGGCGATCCTCGCCGGCCACTCGTCGTGCGTGCCGCAGGCTGCGGAGACGGCGGCCTCCAAATCGGAGGCCGCCGTCTCGAACGCATCCGCATCCCCCGTCCCGCGCCCCCCAAGTCCGAGCTCGACCCGCACAGCTGTGTCCTCCGCGCATAGGTTCATCGACTGGTGCCGCCCCCTTGCAGTAGGTCGCCGATATAAGAACATAGGCGGACCCTAGTGTCAAGCGACTAAATTGGCACTCTGCCGTACTACAAGGGCAACTACGCCCCTATATTCGGCTCTAGTAGAGCGCAAAAACGCCTCTCCAGGCTGCCGCGCACCAACAGTCAGGTATATGGCGTACCGGGAAGTGCGGAGCGGCCGAATCAGCGGGCGCGGCAGCTGCGCACCGTTTCGGTGGTCAGCTGGCGGCCGCCGGCGAAGGTGTAGATCGCCCGGGCGAAGGAGAGAAAGCCGGCTGTGAAGTTCGGCGGCACCGGGCAGGAGGCGCTCAGGTAGCTGCGCGCCTCGCCGTTGTGGTGGAAGTTGCGGGAGACGTCGATCTGGAAGTTGGCGACGTGGGGCCAGGGACCCACCGAGCGCCGGATCGTCGTCACCAGGACCGTGCGGAAGGAGCCCTTGTTGCGGCGCACGGTGAAGGGGATGATGAAGGAGACCGGCGGGTCGGGGGTGTAGGCGTGGACGAGAACCGCCGGCTGCTTTGCCTTCGTCTTGCCGTTGAAGGCGAGCAGGTGGGCGTGGACGCCGAACGGCTGCTGGTTGGGGACGAAGATCTCGGCGTCGAGGTTGCCCTTGCCGACCAGGGAGCCGCCGCAGGCGCTCATCGCCTGGCGGCTGTCGGTGCTGCGCAGCCGCACCTGCGGGCAGACGGGCAGCCCGTGGGTGTCGAGACGGCCGCGCCAGGCGAGTTCCAGCTTGATCCAGTTGACCCGCGGGATCGGCGAGCCGTCGGTCGTGTGGACGCCGCCGAGCAGGTGGACGGCGACCGGCGCCGGCCGGTCTCGGGGAAGCGCTTTCGGTGTGATGCCGCCGTCGAGGGTGACGATCAGGTTGCCCTGCTGGGAGCGCTCGGCGCCCGCATCGACAGAGAACAGCGAGAGCAGGGCGACGGCGACGAGGGTGAGGAGGGCCCACGCGCGTCGCGTGGTCAAAACCCGTACCTCGAGAACTTGAAGCTGCAGTAGTCGAAGCCGAAGGCGAGCGTGACGTTGTTCGCGAGGTTGCCGTTGTGGATGAAGCGGGAGGTCAGCCGCTGGGCCTTGATCGTGTGGCTCCTGCGCAGCTGGTCGGTGATTTCCTGGAGGTACTGCTCCTGGCGGTTGAGGTAGACGAACCACTGCCTGAGCTTGTCGGTGTCGGCCGCGGGCCGCGACACGCGGCCGATCTTCTTGATCGTGCCGCCGAAGATCACCGCGCCCTTGTGGAACTTGCGGACGGCGACCGGCAGCCGGTCCGGGTAGCGGACGTCGGTGCGCACGCCCTTCATCGCCCGCCGCGTGGCTTCGGCCCGCGGCTTGCACATCCCCTCGAGGCGATTCACGTATTCGTCGCGGCTGAGGACTTCGGTGTCGGCCAGGGACGCAGAAGCGCCGGCGAGCACGAATGCCGCCATCGCGATCACGCATACCCCGGTTAGCGATCCCACTCGACCCACTCCGCTTTCAACAACTTCCCTGTTAACCGCAAATTAAGCCAGCTCGGCCCCCTACACCTTACCCGGTCAGGATCTGCTTGGTGGTACGCGAACGTCCCCTTTCTCCCTTGCCGGAGCGGAATGGTCGAGGTCGGGAAGGAGCCGGTCGAGCCAGGCCGGCGTGCGCCAGACGCGATCGCCGAGCATCAGCATCAGGGCGGGCAGGAGGACGATCCGCACGACGGTGGCGTCGAGCAGGATGGCGACGGTCAGGCCGACCCCCATCTGGCTGACCGTGGCGATCGGCGCCGCCGCGAAGGAGATGAAGACGGCCGCCATGATCGCCGCGGCGCCGGTGATGACGCCCGCCGTCTTCTCGAGCCCGTAGGCGATCGCGGCAGTGTTGTCGCCGTCGCGGCGGTAGCTCTCCCGCATCCTGGCGAGCAGGAAGACCGCGTAGTCGATCGAGAGCCCGAAGGTGACGCCGAAGATCGCCGCCGCCCCGACCGTGTCGACGTAGGGATGGCCGCCGAGCGGCCAGCCGTCGGGGATCCGGCAGACGAGGGCCATGACGCCGATCGCGGCCGCCACCGAGGCGAGGTTGAGGACCACCGCGATCGCGGCCAGCAGCGGCGCCCTGAGGATCAGGAGCAGCATCAGGAAGCAGGCGATGACGACGGCGCCGACGACGAGCGGGATCCGCGCCCGGGTCACCGAGCCGTAGTCGTTGAGGACGGCGGCGCCGCCGGTGACCCCGGTCTGCAGCCCCCCCTCGCGGGCGATCCGCCGCGCGTCCTCATCGAGCCGGGCGCCGACATCGCGCGAGCCGTCGGTATTGAGGCCGTAGTCGGAGATCACGAGCATCCGCGCCGCCTGGCCGCCGCCGCGGACGCTGACCGCCTCGCCGGCGAGGGCGCGGCGGCGCGGCGAGGCGCCTTCCAGAGCCGAGAGCACGAAGTAGCCGGAATTGAAGAGGCCGGGCGAGCTGCGCTGCAGGCGTTCGACGCCCTCGGTCAACGGCTTCGAGATCGCGGAGACGCGGATGCCGGAGCGGCGCAGGCCGGCTTCCAGCGGACGCGAGCGCTGGAAGCCTTCCGAGAGCCCCGCTGTGAGGGCGCCCGCGCCGCCCTCGAGCGCGCCGAGGCCTTCGGCGAGCTGGCCGGCGCCGGAGCCGAGGCGTTCGAGGCCGCCGGTCAAGCCCTGGGAGGCGTCGTCGAGTTCGGTAACCCCTTCTTCGAGGCGTTTGCCGCCCGCCGAGATCCGGTTGAGGCCGCCGTTGACGATGCTGGAGATGTTGCGCAGGCGTTTGGCTTCGTCGCGGGAGGAGGCGATCGCCCTGGCAAGGGTTCGCGCCTTGCGGGCCTGCGGCCGGATCGAGGGGTCCGTCGCCGCGGCTTCGGCGAGTTCCGTGGCGAGGGCGCGCGCCCGCTCGAGGCTGCCGCCGCGGATCTGGGGCACCAGCGAGCGCAGGCCGAGCTGCAGGGTGAGGCTGCCGACGGCGGTCTTGCGCTGGGCTTGGGCGAGCTTCTTCGAGCCCTCGGCGAGGCGTGAGATCCCGACGCTCGCCTGCTCCCCTCCGGCCGCGGCGCGTTCGAGGCCGCCGGCGAGCAGGCCGGCTCCTTCCTGCGCGCGGGCGGCGCCCTCTTCGAGCAGGGCGCTGCCGGCGGCGCCCTCGGCGAGACCGCCGCGCAGACGGGTGACGGCGCGGGCCGCGTCGCGCAGGCCGGGGCCGAGCCGGGCGAGGCCGCCGATCCCGTCCTTGCCGTCGTCGCTCAACGTCTGGCCGAGCTGGCGGAGCGGCTTCGTCCCGCGGGCGACCGGGCCGGGGCCGATCACCGCGCGGACGCCGGGCTGGCCGGCGATCCTGCTCTGCCAGCGGCTCAGCAGCCTGAGCCGCCGCGGAGTCGTGATCGGCCCGTCATCGGCGGCGGCGACGAGGACGAAGGGCGCTTCCCAGCCGGGGCCGACGGCCTGTTCGATCTTTTCGGCGTTCTGGCGGGCCGTGTTGGAGGTCGGCAGCTCATCGACGCCCGGGGCGGCGGTGGTCAGGGCGAGGGCGGGAGCGGCGAGGAGGACGAGGGGGATGGCGATCAGGACCGCGGCGACCCCGGGGCGGCGCAGGGCCCTGGAGGCGGTGGTCGCGACCCAGGAGCGGCCGGGCCTGGCGGCGGTGCGGCCGATCGCACCGGCGTTGACCCGCTCACCGAGCAGGGCGAGGAGGCCGGGCAGGCCGGCGACGGCGACGAGGACGCTCAGCACGGTGGCGACGCCGACCGTGGTGGCGAGCGAGAGCAGCAGCGAGCCCGGCTGGACGTAGGCGGAGAGGGCGAGGGCGGCGAGCAGGGTGGCGCCGGCGAAGAGGGTGGTGCGGCCGGCTGTGGCGCGGGCCCGCAACGCCGCCTCGTACGGAGTCAGGCCGCCGGCGAGCTCCTCGCGGAAGCGCGAGACGATCAGCAGCGAGTAGTCGACGCCGAGGGCGAGGCCCATCATCGTGCAGACGACGAGGGAGATCGCGTCGATCGTCATGATCGAGCTGAGCAGGACGAGGACGCCGCGCCCGGCGAGGACGGTGAAGGCGCCGAAGAGCAGCGGAATCGCGGCGGCGACGAGCGAGCGGAAGACGATCAGCAGGACGATGAGGAGGAGGGGCACGGCGAGCAGCTCGGCCCGCTCGGTGGCGCCGATCGTTTCCTCCTGCAGGCCGCGGGAGACCGAGGCGAAGCCCGACTGGGTCCCCTCGAGGGGCGGCCGGACCCTTTCCGCGACCAGGTCGTCGAGCTCCGGGACGACGTCGCGCATCGCCGTCGCCAGAGGGACGTGGTAGTCGACGATGATCAGCGCCTTGTTCGAGCGCGGGCGCAGGGCGGCGACCGTGCCCCGGTCCCAGGGGGAGATCACGGTCGCCTTCGGGGTGTGGCGCAGCGCCCGGACCAGCGGCGGCCCCTGCCGTTCGATCTCCGCCTGCGGGCCCGTGAGCAGGACGGCGAACTGCGTCGCGTCGCCGAAGTGCTCGTTGGCCAGCTCTTCCCCTTCGGCGGACCCGGTCCCCGAGATCGTCAGCGAGAGCGGGTCGAGCTCGTCTTCGACCCCCAGCCCGACGACCCCGAGCACGCCGCAGCCGACCAGCACCGCGAGCATCGCCGCAATTGCCGGTCGGACCCTCACCGCCGGCTTCCCTGAGTCGTCACCCCCCGCATTTTCCCAGGCTCAGAGGCGATTTGCGAACGGCTGTGTACCGGCCGGACCAGTCGCGCGCGCCCGGGACAGCGCTGGTCAGCGGCGGTGCCGCTCGTGGCCCGGCGCTCTGTGCCGGCCTTCTTCTTGCCGCAGGCGGCCTTGAGCTTGACGTTCTGCGCTCGCGTCCTGCCGTTCTGGCCCGTCGTATCGACCCGGATCGACCGGGCGATGCGCGCAGAGGTCGCGGGTGTTGACCAGGTAGCCGGTCTTGCCGCCGAAGACGTTGAGGCGGAAATGGCCGATCGGGGCGTCGGGGACGACCGGGACAGTGGTCTTCAGCCGGCCGCCTTCTGATCGGTCTCGGTGTCGGCCCTCGGGACCAGGTTGACCTGGCCGTTGAGAATGAAGGCCAGGCGGGGCAGGCCGCCGGAGCCGGAGACCGCGTAGACCGGGCCGGAGAGCGGCTGGTCGAGCAGCGGCGTCGGTCGTCGTGGCCTTGCCGATCGGGGTGCGCCCGGCGCAATGTTTCTCGGCCAGCTCCTTCTCCGAGCAGATGTTGCCGAGGTGGCGCTGGTCGATCTCGAACGCGTTCGGCAGCGTCACCGAGAGCGACTTGATGTTGCGTCCCGCCGGGTGCGTCAGGAGATCGAACCGCAGCTGCGGGTTCTTCGCCCGGCTGGGTCGCGCTCGCGGCCACCCGAGCTGGCGCACCCGCATCTTCGGGCTTGAAGGGGAGGGAGGCGCAGTTGACGGCATGGAAGTAGAGACAGAAGTCGCAACCGTGCCCTGGTCGCCGATTCCCTGCGGATCGACGTCGAAACGGCGAGCAGTTGGTCGGATTGATCGTGAAGTTGGGCCTGTCGATGTTGACCTGGATCGAGCGCATCCGGATCGGGATGCCGCCGATGATCTGGGGCACCGTGTCCGAGGCGGCGCTGACCTGCGCGGTCAGCGGGTCGACGTGCAGGGCGACCCGGACGACCTGCGTCCCGTAGTCATAGGGTCCGGCCAGCGCCGGGGTGATCGCCACGAGGGAGAGCGGCGCGCCCTTGAACGGCCCCGCCAGATACATCTTCCCGACCGCATGGAACGGGTGCGACCCGGGGCCGGCGGCGACGTTGGTCGTGCCGATCTGGGACGAGGCCGGGCAGCTCGGCTGCGACTGCTCGTCACGACCGGCATTCTGGGCCGCGCGCTGCGATCGCTGCCTCGGGGCAATAGCCGATTCCCCGCAGGTCACCGGTGAAGCCCGGCGGCATCTTGAAGTTGAGGTCGCCGAGGAACTGGTCGCCGTCATCGCGGTCGAGCTTCAGGCGTGAAATTGCTGAAGCTACCCGGCGACGCGGGTTGGACGTGCCCGCCACGAGCCGGGGGTTGAAGGGCCGGACCTGGCCCGGGCAGGGCTTCCGCTCGGGCCCGGAAGTGAGGCTGAAGGTCTGGCTCGAGTGACTGGTCCGGAAGCGACGCCGTTCCAGGGGAAGAAGTGGGCTTCGGTCCGATAGATCGTGCACTGGGTCGGCGTCGCCATCAGTCCGCGGTCCGAGGCGAAGAGATGAAGCTGGAAGATCTCGAAGGGAACCTGTGGCAGATCGTCGAAGCTCGACGGTGACTTGGCCCGTCAGCGGGTCGGGGTTGAAGGAGCCGACCAGCTTGGCGTGGACGCCGAACCCGTCGGCAACCAGGAACATCCGGTACTGGTCTGCCCGGCTTCGGTTCGCCGATGTAGATCGAGCCCGATCGAGGGGGCCGTCAAGCGCCGGGGTGTCGATCAGGAATGTGCCGATCTTCGACGCTGTCTGGGCAGTTGGCCGGGCCTTCGCGTTCCGAAGTTCGCCTGCGCGTCGGTGCAGGCGGTTTGCCCGTCGGCCGCATCGGGATTGATCGTCAAGCCCGGGGCCAACGTCACCGAGGCCGACTTGATCTCGGACGGCGAGTCGGCGAGTCCGAGGAACTGGGGCGCGCTGAGCTCGATGTTCAACCCGGATGCCGAGTCGGCCTCGTTCGTCGTCGGGCTCGCGTAGAGGACCGGGTTGAAGACCTCGAGCTCACAGCCGGTGATCGCCGGATAGGAGGCTGTGGACTGTGGTCGGGTGGTCGGGGTCCTGGTAGGTCTCGACCGTCGAGGCTCGTGGCCAGCGGCCCGGCGCACCTCGTCGGGTTGTCGGTCAGCGGGTGGATAGGCTGGCCCGATGAGCGTCGGTGCCCCGATGCAGCTGGCGTCGGTGATCCCGGGCAATTCGGACGGGAGTACCCGGCGTGCCTTTCGGGAAGCGTTCGGAGTCGTGGCCTGGGTCCGCCGGGAAGCCCCAGAAGGTGAGGTCCGCGCCGGCCAACGGCGTGATTTGGGTGATTTCCTAGACCGTGAAGCGCAACCCGTAGTCGGACGCCGTTCGCACAGTGACCGGAATGTGGATCGGGATGTTCAGCGTCGGGACGATGAAGGCGAACAGCGCCGTCTGATCGCCCTGCGGTCGACGTTGAAGATCGGCGCCGTGCCGATCAGATGATGCTGATCGCCTTCGTAGTTGGCGTAGACCGTGATCAGGCCGGCCTGCGAGCCGGAGGGGCACTGGTCCAAGGCGAAATCCGAAGAGGTGCAGTGGGTAATCGCGTACGGGTTCCCGAAAAGCCCGGTCGGAGCTTCAAAAGTGACGTTACGGGCGACCTCGTCCGCGCCTGCTTCAACAAGGTCGAAGGAGGTCGAGAGGTCCGGGTGTCCGCCCGCTGTCTGATCTGAGGAAGCGGTCGTGAAGGATTCGATCTCGATGCTCGCACGAGCCTGGCCCGCGAGCACCAGGAGGGCAAAAAATACGGTCAGGCCGACGAATGCCGCCCGCGATGCCGATGCTTGCCCCCGCCAGCACCTTGAATCGCTCGTCCGCATCGGCGTGCTCATCTTCAGAGTCTCCTCACTCGATCTGCGCGTCTGTAGGTCAGCCACGTCCACGGTCCCTCCTGTGCTCGGCCTTGGCGGCTCGCCCGCCTCTGTGGTGCCTCCGCGTCTTCTTGTGGCGGCGCTTCTTGCATTTCCCGTTGCGCTTGACCAGGCCCTTCTTGCACCTCTTGGGCTTCCTCTTGAGGGAGCTTGGTCGTGCGGCCCTCTTCCCGGGCGGTCAGGTTGCCGGTTGGCTTTCCGACGACGCTTCCCACAGGCGGAGGTGGAGCAGCGACGGGCCCGGGCCCATGGCACTCGTCGGATGCTTTGCACGGAACTCGCCGGCGGGACGTAGGGGTATCCGCCTTCCTCGCGGGCGTCATAGATCTTGACGCGACTGCCGTTGTCGTCCGCCGACACCAGGGTGTCACGGGTGAAGAAGAAGGCGTCCGTGCCATCGGCGCTGACGCCGAGCAGACTCGAGTCGAGCGGCCCGGAGCCGGCCGAGATCAGCTCCGTCCCGACGTCCTTGACCCACTCATAGGCGTCCTTGCGGCTCGTTCAGATCTCGGTCGACAAGGGCATCGCGGGAGTTGAAGAACACCCTCCCGTCGTCGGTGAGGCTCAGGCCGTCGCTTGCCAGGGTGGAGTCGGCGGCGGCCGGCGCTCCGGTCGGAATGCAGGAGGCGCAGTCGAGCTCTGCCGTCGGCGCGTGGTAGCGGTAGACCTCCCTGTGCTCGGCGTTTTCGTAGCCGGTCAGAGGCAGGATGGACGTGAAGACCGCGTCTCTGCCTGAGGCGCTGACCTGGAAGTCGCCCGTGAAGCGCTCTGACGCATCGCTGAGGCTGTCGACCACGACGGGGTTGTCGACATGCGGGTCCGACGTCACGACCGGCGGGCCGTACGTGGCGATGTTCGACGTGCTCCGATTCGTGATGGCGAGCGACGCCGTTCAGGGCCGCCAAGCTGACTGAGTTACCGATCCGTGCCCGCACCGATCGGCGGAAGTCCCGCTGTGCTCCAGCTCGGAGTCGACTCGACTACTCTGTCGCCCCTGTCGACGTAGACGTGATCGTCGACGGGATCGACGGCCACGCCCTTCGCTGGACCGGGATCCTGTTCCGCCGCTATCGGAGCCCCAGACGAGTCATACGCCTGAACTGTGCCGGCGGCACCGTTGGCGCCCCCCCATTGCTGACGTACATATTGCCCGACGAGTCGACCGCGATGTCGGTCGCTGCGCCGAGGACGGGAAGAATTGGCCGAGGTCGCCGTCAGGTTGATAGACGAAGACGATGCCGGCGAAGGAGGCGACGTAGATGTGCCCGGTGGACTCGGATCGACCGCTACCGCTGAGGGGAGCGGTACGCCGGTGAGGTCCGACACGTGAACGCCGGACGGCGAGTAGATCGCGACCGATTCCCCGAACAGCGTGGGGACGAACAGGTCGCGATAGTTGGGGCTCGCCGGATAGTTGTCGACGGCGATCTTGGTCGGCATGCCGAAAAGGCCGACGGCTCCTGCGAATGTCACTTCGCCGCGTCCGCCGAAGCTGCTGTCCTGGTTGCCCTCGGAGTCGTACTTGAAGACTTTCCCGGTGCTCGGAAAGCCGATGCCGATGTCCAGCGCGTAGATGTCGCCGTTCGAAGCGTCGATGGCCGTTCCGGTCGGGTTGCCATAGGACCCGAATTCCTTCTTGAAGGGATGCGGGAAGGGGCAGGCAGCGGAGCGTTCGCGGTCGACTCGAGGGTCGCCACGAATGTCGTCGCGGAGCCCGGTCGGGCGACGTAGACGTTGGGGGCACCTTCGACGGGTTCGTTTTCGGGATCCGAGGCATCGAGCTTCTCGGGCGAGAGGAAGTAGATGGCGTGCGCCGCTCGAGGCCACGCCGCCGCCGCCGCCGATCGCCAGCACGTCGCAGTTGGGGGTGCCGGCGAGCGAGTTCCAGTAGGTGTGCTGCGTGTTGGCCGCCGGTGTGCACGAGTCGGTTTCTCCGCTGCCGGCTTCTCCGGTGGAAACCCTGGTCATGGTCGCGGCGGTGGACGATGACGTCGGCGCGGAAGATGTCGGCACTGGTGTCCCCGTCGCCGCCGAGGGCGCCACTGGGGGTGTCGGGGGTGGTGAAGTAGACAGCGGTACCGTCGGCGGACATTCCGTCGAACAGAGCCCCTTCGGCGTTACCCGGCATCAGGTCGATCGACTGCGCGGAGTCGCCGACGTTCATGTAGAGGTGCCAGTAGCGGTTGCCGGCGGAGTCGGTGGAGACGAGCTGGCCGAACAGGATCCGGTCTCCGCTCGAGGAGATGTCGAGCTCGCCGATCCCGGTCCCGGTCATCGTTCCCCTTCCGGAGTCTTCGAGACGACGTGGGTCTCGCCGGAGATCAGGTTGCGGTCGTAGATCGAGACGTCGCCATTCGAGTTCCCGTCCGGCTCGAACTGGCTGGTCGAGCCGAAGACGAAGTGCGAGCCGTCGGCAGACAGGTGCTTGCCGATATGTCCCGACGGTTCCGCTCCAGGACCGGGGTCGAGAGATCCTCCATCCCCTGGACCAGCTCCCGTCCGGGAGCCGGACGGGTACTCCGGTGGAGCCGTCGGCGAAGCATGGAGAGCAGGGCTCGGGTCCGCCGAACCCGAAACGTGTCCAGACTCGAGTCGGCTTCGTCGACGGTGGAGGCGAAAGTACCGATCGCGAATGGGTTGTCGGCGGGTATCCCTATGTAGCGCGTCGTCCAACCATCGTCTCCGCGGGTCGCGAGGTAGGGGTCGACGCCGTGATTGGTGGTCCGTCCGGTCCCCGGGATGCCGCCGTCGTGGACCCCGTAGAGCAGCTTCGAGGGGCCCGATTGCGAGCGGATAGTCGCCAAAGGGCGTCTGCCCGGGGATCAGGTCCGACTCGACGTCGTACCCGCCTGCGTTATGCGCCGAGGCAAGCTCGTAGGCCCTGCAGTCCAGCAGGAGGCGGCACCGGTCTGCTGCCGGACGTGGGCGTTGGGGCAGGAATCGTCGAAGCCGAATTTGAAGGTCCTGAAGGTGTGATCGACGTTCGGCACGCCGATGCCGGTGGAGTTCGTGCGCCACAGCCCGATAGTGGTAGATGGTCTCCGCCTTGCAGGCCGTCAAGCGGGGCGCTGACCGGACGCTGTTCCTTGCCCATGTCCGGCGCGCCCGTCCGGGGAGGGGCTTTGATCGCCTGAGCGAATCGCTTTCCTGGAAGTTCTCGTCGTCGACGTACTCGAAGTGGTACTCGGTTGTGGCCGCCGTTGGGGTCGATTTCGGCGTGCAGGTCGGCCCTGTCGGAGTGGACCTCGCTCGCCGACTCGAGGCCTCCGACCTCGGCACGCCGGGCGTCGTGGTGAACACCCGTCCTCGCCGTAGCTGGTGCCCGACCGCCGGTGGCGACCACCCGGTAGTGGTAGGTCGTGTACGGTTCGAGGCCCGAGAGGAGGAGCTGCGCCGTCCGGCCGGGCCCGGAGGGAGTCCCGGCGTCGTCGCCGGGCGGGGTCGCGGTCGATTCGCCGTAACTCGTGGTCCGGCCCCATTCGAAGAAGTAGTGCGTCCGGCTCCCGTCGCCGAGCAAAGATCCGTTCAGCTCGGCGTCGATTCGGTCATGCCGTCGCCGGGTCGGTCCGCAGGCCCACCACCCCCTGCGGCGTGTAGGTCCTATCTTCGCCGTACCTGGTGCCTTCGGGGCGACGACCAGCCCGATAGTGATAGGTGGTCCCGGTCGTCAGACCCGGTTAGTACCGCGCTGATGCCGTCGGGACGGCGAAGTTCGAGCCGGGGGGCTCGCGCCCGGATCGGGCGTGCATGCAATGTTCCCATCGAGTAGGTGGGTTGGTCCCATATTGGAACTCACAGCCGTGACATCGCCGCCCCAGCTGGTTCGACGGTCGCGTTAGGGTGCCCGCGGTGGTCGTCTCTCCCGAGACCGGTGCGTACTGGATCGTGGGCAGCTTCGGATTGGGTCCGTGGATCCTCACGGCGCTAGTCGAGGGACGTACAGCCGGCCTGGAGGGTCGGTCGCGGGAGCCTCCCCCAGGCCCTGGAATGCTTCCAGGAGGTTTCCGGCCTGGTCGAATTCGGACACCCAGTTGCCCGTCGCCGATCGGCACGTTCGCAATTCGTCGGGGTCGTGGCGACACTCCCCGCGGCCGGAGCGAATTCCGGGATCGCGCACGGCGGTTGGAAGCGCCCGCTTGAACTCGCCGGTCGGGTCGAACTCGTCGACCTCGTTTGTTTTTCGCGTCGGTAACAAAGATGTTGCCGTCTTCGTCGACCGCGAGCGCCCGACTCTCCGAATGGCCCGGTGGGTGTTCCGGTGATCCGGTTCCCGTCGATGTAGGACGCTTTGCCGGGAACTGAACCGGACGCTGCTAGCGTCGAACGCCTCGACATCGTTCTCGGGGAGGTGAGAGAGGGTAGACCCGGCCGCCGAGAGTAGGACGAGGTGTTGTCGATCGCAAGGCGGATGCCTCTGGAAAGGTCGACCCGGACGCCATTGATGCCAGTCCACGATTTCGAGATAGGTCGCCATCTTTGTCCCAGATGCTGACTGTCCGTGCCGTTTGACTGGCGATTACGAAGACTTCGGTGGATTTGTCGACCGCGGTGGAGCCTGAAGAAATAGGCTGGCCCGCCAGTGGCGTAGGTACTGGGGGCCGCGAGCAGATTCTGTGAGGGGTAGGGATCGTATTTGTAGACGCCCGCATTCCCGGGGGGCAGGAGACCGTTCGGGCCACGTCGGTGACCCACAGATTGCCGCCGCCGTCGAAAGCGACGCCCTGAAGGGCGTTGAACGGCGATATCTCTGATTCGAGGCTCCTCGCAGCCGCCGCCGGTGACGCACCCAGAGCGAATGCAACGAGGACAGCGGTCAGCCGAAGAGCGCGAGGCGGCTCGCCGCGCTTGCCCGTCCGGCCTGAAGACTCGGGCCGTACACGGCGCTTCCCTTCTTCTATTGGTTGCACTCTGGTCTGTTTCCGGTGACGCGCTCATCGGCTACCCACCGCCTTTGCGCGCCGCAGGTGATGGCGGTGGCTCTCCGTCGCTCCACAGCTGGCCTGCAACTTCGTCTTGGTGGCATAGGCCGCGCCGTTCTGCCCAGTCATCCTTAGCGTGGCCTTCTTGTTGCGGACCTGCAGATGGCTTCGCTGTTCTGGAGCAGCCCCTTTGAGCCTCCGGCGAGATACAGGTTGAACTGGGAGACGGGCGCGTCGGGCACCGCTTCGAAGGTGGTCCGCGAGCCGTCCTCGACGCTGTCGATCTTCGCCGCGGCCTCGATGTCGATCTGGCCGTCCAGGTCGGGGACCAGGTCGGGAAGATTGTGGCTCGAGGACCGCAGGTAGACGGCCCTTCCAGCGGCTGGTCGAGGACCGGGGCGTCACCTTCGCCTGCCCGACTGCGACCCGCCGGGCAGGCGTCCTGCGCGAACTGGACCCGGGTGCAGATCGTGCCGATGTGCGAGTTGTCGAGGAGCTCGCCCTTGGGCAGGGTGACCGAGGTGCGCCGCAGGTTGGCTTCCCCGGGTTGCGCGGTGAGCACGGCGCGGATGGCCGGGTGGCCGAGACGATTGACTCCTCCGCTCAGCCTCATGGAAGCTTCGGCTCAAACGGCAGCCCCGGCAATTGGCCAACTGGAAGTGGTTGGAGTGGTTGGCCGTCGCGCCTTCATTCCGGTCACCTGGGCATCGACTGAGAGGTGGGCGCAGTTGGTCGGGTTGAGGCGAATCCGGGCCGGTCGAGATTGACCCTGATCGACGCGGGTCCGCAGCGGGATACCTTCGATGATCTGCGGCAGTGGATCGGAGACCGTCGTCACCTGGGCGGTCCTTGATCGACCTGATCGCGGCGCGGACGACCGCGTTGCCGAGGTCATAGGGACCCGAGACCGAGGGGAGCACCACGAGCAGGCTCAGCGGCGCGCCTTTGTATGGGCCGGCGAGGTAGACCTTGCCCGGCACGTAGAGCGGCTGCGTTCCGGCGCCGACGCCGCCGACCGCGGTGCCGATCTGGCTCGCGGCCGGGCAGAGCGGGGCGGCGAGCTCGGCGAGACCCGAGTAGAGCGGGTTGGAGAGCTGGATCGATGCCGCCTGGGGCAGTACGGGGATGCCCTTCAGGGTCCCCGAGAATCCGGGTGGCGTTTGCACCGTCAGCCCGGCGAGGTTCTGGTCGCCGTCGGGGCGCCGCAGTTCCACCTCAAAGGGAGAGTGGGCTCCGGGAACGTGGCTCGGCGAGGCCGCCTGGAAGGTGGGCGAGAACGGCCGCACCGGCCCCGGGCAGGGCTGACCTTCTGGGCCGGAGTCGAGCGTGAAGAACTGCGAGGAGGTCAGCGCCGGCAGGCTGGAGTCCCACGGAGTGAAGGTGGTCGTCACCGGGTAGGTGCCGCAGGCGGTCGGCGTCGCGAGTGTGCCCCGCTCGGAGCCGAAGAAGTGCATGTTGAAGGCGGTCAGCGGGCTCTGGGGCAGATCCTTGAACTTCACGACCAGCTGGCCCGTGGGGGGTCGGGGGTTACCACCCCGGCGATCTTGATGTGGGTGGCAAAGCCGTTGGCGACCAGGAAGATCCTGTATTTGTTGCCGGGCAGCGGCTGGCCCAGGTAGACGTAGCCGGGCAGCGGCCCCGGCAGGGCGGAGCTGTGGATCTCCAGGCTGCCCACCTTGGAGGTCTCCGGGCAGCTCCCTTCGTCGCGCAATCCGAAGTGGGCGTCGGCTTCGGTGCAGGCGACCTTGCCGTCGGCGGCGTTGGGGTTGATCGAGAACCCCGGCGGCAGGACGACGCTCGCCGCGCGCAGCTCCAGGGCGAGGGAACCGTGGGGCTCAGCTCCTGAGGGATGCTGAGGTTCACGTCTATGCCCGAGGGCGAGTCGGACTCCCTCGTGGTCGGCTGGGCGTAGAGGCTCGGGTTGAAGCTGAGCTGGAGCAGCCGGTGTGCTGGGGCCAGGAGCTCGGCGTGATCGGTGCCGCCGTCGTAGGAGAGGACGTCCAAAGACGAGCTCAGCGGCGCGTCGCAATTGGTCGGGTTCTGCAGAAACGGAGTCGGGGGACTGTTCGATATCTGGGTGGGATCGACCACTGGCACGACTGGTAGACCGTGGTCGGATCGTCGGTGCTGACCGCGCCTTCTTTGTCGCAGAGCGCCCCTTCATAGGCTGTGGACCGACCCGGGGGCACCTGGGGGTTCAACTGCGGGTTGAGCCGCAGCGCGTCGTGGACGGGGTCAGCCGGCACACCCCAGAGAACCTGGGTGAAGCCCAAGAGCGGGAAGCTCAGGCCGTGGAATATCGACGTCGCGGTCGCGTCGAGCCCGTAGTCGCCGTCGGTGCGGGCGCTCAGGATCGTGAACTGCGGAGCGTCGAAGAGGTAGACCTTGAAGGCAAGCCAGCCGGCAACCCCCGGCGGCGGCACGACGTTATAGAGGGCCGAGACGAAATCCTGGGCGCCGGGCGCCCCGATTTCGAGGTGCACGATGCCGATCTGGGAGTCGACCGGACACTGGTTGGAGGAGAAGTCGGCGATCGAGCATTGCGGCGTCGCGTGCGGGTTGCCGATGAAGCCCGCCGGCGTGTGCACGGTGGCGTCTTTGGCGTCCTCGCAGTTGCAGGGGCTCTGGCTTTTCTGGGTCAGCCGGTTCTCGACGCTGAAGTGGACGAGCAGGTCGGGGTGACCTCCGGCCTGCGTGGTGCACGGCACCGCCGTGTAGGAGGTGATCGGCGCGTTCGCCCGCGCCGGCCGGCGGCGAGAACAGGGCGAGCGAAAGCACAGGGTACCAGGAGGGCCGCTGCGACCTGAGGCCGAACTCGAGTTGCGCTGTTCACTTGCCGGCCCTCCATCGCGATGGGACTTCTGTTCCTCGTGCGGCGTCGTCCGATGGACCTTCTTCTTCTTCCCTTGGTGCTTGCGCACGCGCCTGCGATGGGCTTGTGCGTTTCGCCGGCGCGCGCGTCTTGTGCGAGGCGTTCCCGACGTTTCCTCCCGACCCGAGTGAGGGACGTTTCGTCGACGATGGCCGGCGCCGCCGGGCTGGTCGCGCCGTGGCACTCGTCGGCCGCTTCGCAGGGGAGCCCGGGGGGCTGGTGGGGAAGCCCCCGACGTACGGGCGTCGTAGAACTTCGGGAAGAGCCCGTTGTGGTCCTGTGGCACGAGCGTGTCGTAGGCGCGAAAAAGGCATCCGACCGTCGGCGCTGACTCCGGCGAGCCCCGGGGGCTGACACAGCCAGAATGACGATTCCCCTGGGCGGCGCCCGCGTCTCGCCCGTGCCGGGCGTGATCAGCTGCGGTCGGCCATCGACGTACTCGTAGACGTCGAGCCTCGTTGGTGTCGCCGTGGACCAGGGAGTCTTCCGTACTGAAGAACGACCCGGCCGTCGTCGGTCATGAAGAGCCCGTTCTGGCTTGGCTTCACATCGAGATCGGCGGTTTCCCCGCCGGCCTGCAGGAGACGCAGACGAGTCTGCGGTGCCGGGTTGTATCGGTAAATCTCTTTATGCCCGCCGTTGTCGTACTGGTTAATCGAGCTCGGGTGAGAACGCCATGTACTGCCGTCCGGCGGAACCTGCATCCGCAGCATCCGGCTGCACATGGTCGAACCGCTTAGGCCTTGCAGCAGTGTTCTTTGCCGGTGATCGAGGTCGACGTACTTGACTGCCGTGCCGGTAGACGTAAGTTCTCCTGGCCCGGGATGCCTCGCGTCCCGTCCAGCAGCTCCGGGGAGAAGAAGTAGATGTCGCCCGAATCGTCGGCCACCGAGCTGTCGGAGAGGCAGTTGCCGCCTGAGTTCGGCGCAGAACAGCCACTGGTCGAATGGCGCGACTCCACAGTCGGTGGTGTTCTGGCCACGCAGCCCCAGGAAATCCCCCGTCGCAATTCGTCGCTGTTCCCCGGTTCGCCGGGGTTTCCTCCGTTGGAGCCTTGCGACACCAGGGTAGGGTTCGCCGGCTTGTGACCATAGGTAGAGGTCGATGCTGGAGTCCAGATCGTCGGACGTCAGCTGTTCTTCCGAGATGAAGTAGACCTTGTCTCCCGCCCGATCGCTCCGGCGTATTCGCACGTAGTGGCCCTGCGAGACGTCGTAGGTGACGGCGCCATCGACCCGCATGTATAGGCGGCTGGGCTGCACTGGCAGCGCTTCACCTGTAATCCGGTCGTCCTCGCACGGGACTTCCGGGCAATCGCTTCACCGCACGGACCGGTCCCGCCGGCTGCCATCAGGATGTGGGATCCGTCTCTGCGACACCGCAGGGATTTGAAGCGGATGCCGACTGCGTCGCCCGGCTCGGCCGGGATGTCTTCGCCGCCGGGCGTCTTGGAGGCGACGGTGACCGTCGCGGCCGTCGTGTCGTTGTCGTAGACGGAGCCCGGAGCGCCGAGCCGGCCGCCGGGTGCGAACGCGTTCCACCTCGTCGCAAAGACGAAGTGGCTGAGGTCGGCCGACGCCGTGACGTCGCCGGGGCAGTAGCTGACAACGGGACTGGTATTAAAGACGCCGCCCGCTACCACGCCCGGGCAGTCGAGAGCCCGGTTTCCGCCGGTGACGACGTGGGTGAGTTCCTCTTCTGGGAAGGGGTTGCCGCCGTGTCGAGATAGTACTTATCGGTCTCGGGCGGATAGCTGCCGTCGGCACCGTGGCGAGGTTGGTCGGCCAGCGATCGAGAAGCGTTCCGGCGGCCGGTCAGACGCATGGCGCGTTCGAGGCGATGACGGTCCTGTTGTCCCGGTTGCCCCTTCGGACCGGTTGCCGTCGTTGAACGCCAGGAAGCGTTCATTCCGGGATCGGTCATCACACCGTCCTGGAGCCTTCCCGCTCCCGCAGCGCGTTCGTGTTGCCGGCAGCTGGACGGCATAGCGGAAGCTCGACGGGCGGGAGTAGGGCGGGCCCAGCGGCGGGCCGCCGGTGACGGCGGCTTCGTCGGACGGCCAGCCGACGTATCGCGTGACCCAGCCGCTGCCGTCCGCGTTGCCACGTACAGATCCCCGAACCGTCGATCGGGTTGCCGCCAGCTCGGGATCGTCGAGAAAGGCCGGCGAAGGAGAACCGGGAAGGGCTCGTCGCGTAGCCCGTATTCGGGCCATCGGCGAAGAGCTGTGTGCCGCCCGCATCTGCGGGCGAGACCAGCTCATAGGCGCGGCAGTCGGGCAGGTAGTTGGCCTGCGTCTGCTGGCGGACGTTCGCGTTCGGGCAGTTGGGCGGATAGAAGCTGAAGGTGTGATCCTCCCCGGTCGTAGTACCGCTGGTGTTTTCGGCAGCCAGCGGTAGTGGTAGAGGACGTGCGGGACCAGACCTTCGAGGTGCACTTCGACCGGCTGGTCTTCGATCGATCCGCTCAGGGTCCCCTGCGGGACGGGAGGATCTCCCCGTATTCGGGCGTCGGGCCGAATTCGAAGCGGTAGTTCGTGTCGACGCCGTTGGGGTTGATCACGCCTCGAGATCGGCCTCGTCGCGGTCAGGTGTTCGGCGGTCAAACCGGTGATCGCCGGCCGCGCGGTCGTGTTGAAGTCCGTCCGGTCCGAGCGCGGCGGCCGTGATCACGCCGCGACCAGTCTGTAGTGTCCCGGGTGCCGGGGAGAAGCCGGTTAGGGTCGCGGTCACTTCCGTGACTTCCGTGAAGTTCGATCCCGGTGGGCTCGAGGCGGATCCGGGCGTGCAGGGCACGACGTGTCCCGTAGCTCTTGTCGAAGCCGTATTCGAAACGACATTCCGTGATGTCGCCTCTCCCGGCTGGATCGATCGTCCCCGTAAGGGTGACGCCGTGGTCCGCGACTTCGGTCGGCGGGCCTGTGTTGACGATCGGGCGAACGTCCCCGAAGACAGATACGTCGCCGCCGGTTGAGTTCGCGACGTAGACGCTGTGCGAGGTCCCATCAACCGCAACGCCTTTGGGACCTGACAATTCACCTTCGCCGAAGACGTCGGCGAGTTCGCACACCCCGGTATGCAGCGGATCGCAGTCGACGTAGTGATCAACACGGGGTGTATGTGCGTTTTCACCGGTGCGCGTCCCGACAGCCTGGTAGAGATCGCCGCTGGGGTCGAAGTTGAATCCCTGTGTCGGCCGATCCTCCGTCACCTGGAAGTCCGTGGGGTTTTGTTCAATTCCTTTCAGATATGCGGTCAGCCCAAGCTGGTTGTTGGCGCCCGAGAAGCAGGTGAATTCCGACGCGTTGTAATAGAAGCTTCCTTCGGAGTCGACCTTTAGTCCGGGACGGCCGCAGGTGTTCCGATACGGAGGAATCGGCGTTCCGTTGGGGGTGTATTCCCAGACGTTGGATGAGTATTTTGTTCCGCCGACATACAGATTGCCGTCCGGACCGCCGACGGCGACTCCGAACGGAGCCCCGAAGCCCGGCAGGTATTCGGCGTCGGTGCCGTCCTTCTGCCCGGCGACGCCCCAACTCGAGATGATGCTTCCGCCGGAATTGAACTTGGAGACGTTCTTGGCACCGGTGTCCGCCACATAGAGGACGCCTTCGCGACCCGGGAAGTTGTCAACAGCCAGATAGGTGGGCGTCTGGAAGCCACCTGGGCTGGCACTGGACACTCCGGCCTTGCAGGTGTCACCCGATGCCGCGGTGCAGACGTTTCCGCTGGTGCTTTCGTTGACTTCCTTGCCGAACATGAGGAGGAAGTTGCCGTCCTTGTCGAATTTCTCGATGCGGTGATTGAGAGGGTCCGTGACGTACACGTCGCGGGTTGCCTGCTCGATTTCAACGTCAGTCGGAATCAGGACCGGGTACGGGTTCGGAGGGGTCGACGCCGCTCCGCCGATCGAGTGCGAGAAGGCATGGCTGACCGTGGCCTGCGCGGGGGCCGCAAGGAGCGCAAGCGCCGACAGGATGAGGAGTGAAAGGACCCAGATGCGCGCAGGCAGTCGCCGCTTGGATCCCGATCTCGCCATCTTCCGTCCTCTCGTAGTGGTCTGCTTTGACCCGATCCTCAGCATTGACTCGCCGCCCCTCATCGCCCACTCCCTCGCTTGCGGCAGAGTTTCGCCTGGTTATGCAGGCTCCTTGCCTTGCGAGCGGCGCGCTTGGCCCGACCATGCAGGCGGCGGGCCTGGCGGGGGCCCGAGGCGTGCTTCGCCTTGCGGCGCAGTCCTCTGGCGGTGCGTGCCAACTTTGCCGCCCTGCGCCCAAATCGCCCACAGCTCGTCTTGGACGACGAAGGTTCGGAGGTCGTTGCCGGCGGCGCCGGAAGGGGCGCGGCCCCCGGTGGCGCGACGACAGCCGAACTGCCGGTGGTGAAGCTCTGGTCCGGGCCCTTGACCGTTCCCGCGAAGTTCGTCGCCACGGCACGGAAGTGGTAGGTCGTTGCGGGGCTGAGTTCCCCGATTTCGAAGCTGGTCGAATGGGCGGTGTTGTCGGACCCGATCGGGTCGGTCGGATAGGTGTGCGACCCGTACGCGGTGCTCAACCCGTAGTCGAAGCGGACTATCGTCGGCCCGAACCCAGGCGTGATCTGGGCGTTGAGGGTGGCCGCGACCTGTGAGATGTTCGAGCTGGAGGTCGAATTCACCGCGGGAAGGTTCGGCGGAGCGCTGAAGAACGTCTGGTCGGCTCCGTATGTCGTCCCGAACGTATTGGTGGCGACGACGCGATAGTGATATTCGACATAGGGCTCGAGACCGTTTGCCGCGGCGCTGAGTTCCTGCGCCCCGGTTCCGGAGCCGCCGTCCGCACCGGGGGGCGCGGCGGTTGTCTGCCCGGCGCCGTACGGGTCCATCGCGAACTGGTCGTACTTGGAGAACTTGACGTACTCGAAGTAGTAGGACGTGCCATTGCCGTCTCCGAGGTAGGACGCATGCAGGGTCCCGGTCCCCGGCGCGGCCTCCGCCCCTTCGGTCGTCAGGCTCTGCACCGCGGGCGGCGTTTCGAAGGTTTCGTCCTGCCCGTGGGTGATCCCGATTCCGTTTTCTGCAACGACCCGGAAATGGTAGACGGTTTCCGATTCCAGGCCGGTGGCGGAATACGTCAGTTGGGTGAGGGGCGGATAGGTCGGCGAGCCTGCGCTCGGGCCCGGCGGTGTCGCGCTGGTCATCCCGTATTCCGTCGTGGGACCCCATTCGAAGTAGTAGTGCGTCACTTCGCCGTTGCCTTCGAACGAGCCCGTCAGGGTCGCAGTGTCGCGCATGATGTCTTCAGCCGCTTCGGTCTTCAGGGCCTTGACGTTGTGCGGGGTGATCGTCTTGTCCTGACCTTTGCCGACGACGTATTCGACCCCGGTGTCGAGAACCAGGCGGTAGTGGTAGGTTTCCTCGCCGGTCAGCCCGGGGAGGACGGCGTGGACGGTCTGTTCGGTGTTGAACGGCACAGACTCGGCGCAGTCCTGTTTTGAGCCGTAGGAGACCGTCGGGCCGAATTCGAAGTAGCATTCGGTGATCGGCCCCACGCCGTTCGGATCGGCGGTTCCGCTGACTTCCGTGTTCGCCGTGGGCTCGCCGGTGGTCGCCTTGGGGATTTCGATGCCCGCCCATTCCTTGATGACGCCCGTTGCGCCGCTGCCCACGGTCGCGAATACCGTGTCGGTTCCTTCGTCGACGGCTATGCCCCGAGTGTTTGCGCCGGCATTCAGCGATTCCACTTCTTCGGCGGTTTCTGTGTCGTAGACCTTGATCGTCGACGTGTTGCCGGCGACGTAGAGGCGGTTTTCGGCTCCGTTGACGGCGAGTCCCGCGTTGTTGTTCGTGCTGGGAAAGTTGAGTGTCGTCGTGTAGCCGCTGGCAGCGGTGTACTTCGTGATCTGCCCGCCGCTGTAATGGACCACGTAGAGGTCGCCGTTCGTGCGGTCGACGTCGATCTTGCAGACGTTGAAGCCGAGGCTGACCGTGGTGAGGAGGCTTCCGCTGGGCGAGTATTTCTTGGCGCTCTGCTGCGAGTAGTAGCCCGCCCAGATGTTGTCCGACCCGTCCACCGCCAGGCCACAGGCTTCCCCGGATCCGAGGTTCAGCGGGAATGGAGCGCCCAGGGCGGTGCCGGACGAGTTCCAGGCTGAGATCGTCGCCGGATTGGACGGGATCGCGAATAGGTTGCCGCTCGATGGAGCCACCTCGAAGTCCGGATCCCCGCAGGAGCTGCTAACGGCGGTCACGGGAAAGTTCCCACTGAGCGGGGTGACGCTCCCCGGGGCGGTTTTTTCCAGGCCGTAGATCTTTGTGTCGGAAAAGAGGTAGAGGCGGCCGGTGCTGGATTGGTATCCGAGGCGGCACCCCGAGCCGACGCCGGTCGCCGCAGGACCTTCCTTCCCGTATTCGCCGGTGACCACGGTGTGCGGAGTTGCCAAGGCCGAGGAGGCCGAGGCAAAAAGGGCAACGGCCACGGAGCAGATCAGGATTCCGATTCGGGAAGAGGGGAGTGGAGCCCGGCGGAACCATGCGGTCCCTACCCGGCGTGAATCGAAGTCCGGCGCCGTCAACGACGGTGTTGAATCGAAGTTCGGCGCCGTCGTCGACGGTGTGCTCACGTCCCTCTCTCCTCCTGCCGCTCCCCTTTTCCGTTCCCGCCTTGCCGGCGAGCCCCTGGATGGGAATCGGCGTCTCGTTCGCCTCTCCGCCCCCTTTGGCGAATCGGCCTATCTCTCCCGCCGTTTGAGCCTCACCGCCTTCCTCGAGGGTTGACGATGCCGCTCCTCCGGCTGGCGATATGAGAACACAGTCGGACCAGGCTGTCAAGGGACCGAGGGACTACGAACGGGCGTGTACTGCGGAAACCGCTTGTTAGAGGGAAAAACGCAAGATTAAATCGTGTTGCTGGAAACGTACAGCGAGAGTCCGGTACGTACCAGGACCGACTGGGTGGCTCTGCGGCCGACGGCCTCGCGAGCGTCTGCTGCCGACCGCCGGGCCCCGCCTGACAGGCGGGCGTGTCGCCGCTGCCCAGCGGCGACGGACGAGCTTCCGCCACCCCGGTATTTCGAAACATAGACAGACCATCCTGTGATAGACACCCTTGTCTCCATGCGGGCGGCTACGGCCGGGAAATGGCTCTACAAAGCGAAATTTGCGCGTACCGCTTTAGGCACGTGAGAGAGGTCGGATGATGCGCACGCCCTGGGGCGACGCCACCGAGCTGAGGGAGCGGATGATGCGGCCCGGCCGCGGCATGCCTCGCGAGGAGGCGGAGCGCAACCATCGCGAGCGGCTCTTCGCCGCGATGGTCGCCTCGGTGGTCGAAAAGGGCTACGACGCGACCCGGGTCGCCGACCTGGTCGAGCTCTCCGGGATCTCGCGCAGCGCCTTCTACCGCCAGTTCGACGACAAGAAGGATTGCTTTCTCGCGGCCGCCGAAGAGCTGATCGAGCCCAGCGTGGCGGTCATGGAGCGGGCAGAGCACTGCCCCAACCGGGGAGGAGCGGATGCGGGAGGCCGTTGAGGCCTTCCTGCGACTTGTCGCCTCCCAGCCGGCCGCGGCGAAGATGTGCTTCGTCGAGATCTACGCCGCCGGGCCGGAGGCGGTGAATCTGATCGATCGGGCCCTGGGCGTCTTCGAGAGCTTCGCCCTCGCCCAGTTCGAGCAGATCCCCGGGCCGGGAGGAGATGCAGCCCGAGATGGTCCGGGCGATGATCGGCGGGCTGCAGAAGGTCATCCACAAGCGGCTATATCGCGACGAACCGGAGGTGCTGCTGGAGCTGGCTCCGCAGGTCTGCGATTGGTGGCTCTCCTACCCCCCGCCCCCGGGCCCGCTGGGCGCCGGGCAAGAAGCGCCGGTCCAAGGGACTCCTCTCGTTCGAGGAACGTCAGGCACGCGACAACCCGGCCGACCGGGTGCTTCGCGCGCTGGCGGCGACGGTGGCCGAGAAGGGCTATCCGTCGGCGACCGTGGCCGAGATCGTCGACCGCGCCTCCACCTCACAGCGCACCTTCTACGAGAACTTCGCCAACAAGGAAGAGGCGCTGCTGGCGGCCCTCGACCGCGGCTCGGCGCAGATGCTCGCCAACACCCTGCCCGCCTTCCGCCGTGCGCAGGACTGGCAGAGCGCCGTCCGCGTCGCCTACGAGGAGATGTTCGCCTTCGGCATCGACGAGCCCGAGTACAGCCGCCTCGGCGCTGTCGAGATGTACGCGGCCGGCAAGCGGGCGCTGGAGACCCGGGACACGATCATGGAAGGCCTCGAGGCGCTGCTCGCCCCGGGCTACGAGCTGGCACCGGATACTCCGCCCATCGCCGCCGAGGCGATCGGCGGCGCGATCTACGCGCTGGTCTACGACCATGTCAAGGCCAGCGGGCCCGAGAGCCTGCCGGAACTGGTCCCGATGGCCACCTACATGACGCTCGCGCCGTTCCTCGGAGCCGCGGCGGCCTACGAGCTGGCGACAGCCTAGGCGGCCTCCGCCGTCTGCGCCACGCGCGCCGCATCCTCCTCGCCCAGGTACGGCGTGAGGATGATCTGGGTCAGTTCCGGCGCGAGCAGCGGCAGCTTCTCGACTTCGCCGTCCAACAGTCGGGCCCCGACCACGGCCATCGCCGCGCCGACGACAGCCTGCTCGGTGAGCTCCGGCGGCTGGTGCGCCAGATCGACCTGCTGCCTGCCGGCTCGCAACAGGTCTCCGAGCTTTTCGTGGGCGGCGTGGCCGCGACTGGCCAGCTTCGGCTCGGAGGCCGTGTGGCAGGCGACGACGACGAGCAGCGCCTCGTTCGGGGACACGACAGCGAAGTCCAGGGCGGAGCGGACGGCGCCGGCGACCCGGCTGGGCCAGTCGGCCTCCGCCCTGCAGGCGTCGACGATCACCGTGCTGAGCTGACGAAAGGCCCTCTCATGGGCGGCGAGGACGCACTCCGTCTTGTCGTCGAAGATCTGGTAGAAGGTCCGCCGCGAGACGCCGGCGCGGTCGATCAGGTCGCGGACCGTCAGTTCGGCGTAGCCCTGCTCGGCCATCGCCGCGGCGGCGGCGGCCAAGAGGCGTTCGCGCTGGTGGGCGATGACGACGTCCTGGGGGAGGGCATGTGGCCCGCGCGGGAGCTTCGAGTCTTTGTCGGAATCGGACTGGGTCAACGGTGGATCCGCCACTCGCATGCCCTATATCAGAACACAGTCGGACCACCATTGTCAACATTACGAGCCAGCCGCTCTTGTTTTTCCCATTCTAAGGCGGTTTTATAGGTACCTCTTAATACCTTCTCAGTCTCACAAGGCCGATGCGTGCCTCGAGGCGCCGGGCGCGGCGCTTCTCAAGGGCCCTGAACCACCTTCGGCCGGGGGCTACCCGGCCGAAGCTTCGCTCGTGGGGAGTTGGGGGAGGGGAGCTAGCGGCGCCGGTGGCGCTTGTGCCGCGCCTTCTTCGACTTCTTCTTGCCGCAGCGCGCCTTGACCTTGACCTTCTGCGTGTAGGTCTTGCCGCTCTGGGCCGTGTAGGCCATCTTCGTCACCGGAGCCCTGCCGCAGATGTTTCGAGTATTGACCAGGTACCCGGTCTTGCCGCCGAAGACGGTGAGCGCAAAGTGGCCGATCGGCGCGTCGGGGACGACAGGAACCGTGGTCCTGAGCTTGCCGGCCCCGGCCTTCGTCGTCACCGATTTCGTTTCGGCCCTCGGCACCAGATTGACCTGGCCGTTGAGGATGAAGGCGAGTCTCGGCAGCCCGCCCGAGCCGGATACCGCATAGACCGGGCCGGTGAGGGGCTGGTCGAGCAGCGGCGTCGTGGTCGTCGCGACGCCGATCGGGGTACGGCCCTCGCATTGTTTCTCGGCGAGCTCCTTCTCCGAGCAGATGTTGGCGAGGTGGCGCTGGTCGATCGCGAAGGCCGGGGGCAGCGTCACCGCGAGGGCGCGGATGTTCGCGTCGCCGGGACGGGTGCGCAGATCGAACTGCATCCGCGGGTTGGCCGTCCTCCTGGTGCCCTTGCGGCCGCCGATCTGCCGCACGGTCATCCTCGGCTTGAAGGGCAGCGTCGCGCAGTTGACGGCGTTGAAGTAGGAGGAGAAGTCGGTGACCGTGCCCTGGTCGCCGATTCCCTGGCTGTCGACCGAGAAGGGCGAGCAGTTGGTCGGGTTGATCGTGAAGTTGGGCTTGTCGATGTTGACCTGGATCGAGCGCATCCGGATCGGCACGCCGCCGATGATGCTCGGCACCGTGTCCGACACGGCGCTGACCTGCGCGGTGAGCGGGTCGACGTGGAGGGCGACCCGTACGACCACGACGCCGTAGTCATAGGGGCCGGCGAGGGCCGGCGTGATCACCGCGAGACTCAGCGGGGCGCCCTTGAATGGTCCCGACAGGTACATGCTTGCCGACGGCGTGGAAGGGGTGGCTTCCCGGGTCCGGCGGCGACGTTCGAACGTGCCGATCCTCGAGGTCGCAGGACAGCTCGGGCTGCGCCTGCTCGGCCCGTCCGAGGTTGTTTGCCGCGGCCAGGATCGAGCCTTCGGGACAGTAGGCGATCCCGCGCAGGTCGCCGGTGAATCCCGGCGGCATCCTGAAGTTGAGGTCGCCGAGGAACTGGTCGCCGTCGTCGCGATCGAGCTTCAGGTGGAAGTTGCTGAACTGGCCCGCGTTCGGATTGCTGGTTCCGGCCTCCAGTCGCGGGTTGAAGGGCCGAACCTGACCCGGGCAGGGTGCGCCGTGCGGGCCCTGGGTGAGGCTGAAGTGCTGGACCGAGCGTCTGGTCGGGAAGCGTTTCGTTCCACGGGAAGAACTGGCCGACGATGTCGTAGACCGTGCAGTGCGTCGGCGTGGCCACCAGCCCTCGATCGGAGGCGAAGAGATGGATGTCGAAGTCTTCGAACGGGACCTGCGGCAGGTCTTCGAAGTAGACGGTGATCTGGCCCGGTCGGTCGGATTCGGCTTGACCGAGCCGATCAGCTTCGCGTGCATGCCGAACCCGTCGAAGACCATGAACAGGCGGTACTGGTCGCCGGGCTTCGGTTCGCCGAAGTAGAGCGAGCCGATGAGGCGACCGTCGAGCGTCGGCGAGCCGACGCTGATCGTCCCGATCTTGGCGTTGTCGGGGCAGTTGCGCCGGACCCTCGGAGCCGAAGTTGGCCTGGGCGTCGGTGCACGCACTCTGGCCGTCGGCGGCATCCGGATTGATCGTCAGGCCCTCGGGCAGGGTGACGACCGCCGACTTGATCTCCGACGGCGAAGCGGCGAACCCCTCGAACTGCTGGGCGCTGAGGTTGAGGTCAAGCCCGGCGGCCGAGTCGGTTTCGTTGGTCGTCGGGCTGGCCCTGCAGCAGCGGTTTGAAGGTCTCTTTCTCGCAGCCGGTGATTTCCGGGTAGCTGCTCTCCGCGTGGCGAGAGGTTGCCCGGGTCCTGGTAGGTCTCGACGTCGAGTTCCGTCACCAGCGGCTGGCCGCTGCAGGTCGTCGGGTTGTCCGTGAACGGGTGCGTTCGGGATGCTCGCAGCGGTCGGCGCGGGTTGCAGGTCGCGTTCGCCAGGCCCGGGCAGCCGGCCGGGTTACCCGGGCGACCCGTTGGCGAAGCGCTCGGTTGTCATGTGCTCGGGCTCGCGGGGAAGCCCCAGACGTGATGTCGAGCGGCTGCCAGCGGCGTCAGCTGGGTGATGTCGGAGACCTTGAAGCGCAGGCCGTAGTCGGTCCCCGTGCGCACCGTGATCGGGATCGAGATCGGGATGTTCAGCGTCGGCACGTTGAACTGGAGCAGCGCCGTCTGGTCGGCCTGCGGGCAGACGTCGTAGAGCGGCGCCGTGCCGAGCAGGAATTCCGGATTGCCTTCGTAGTTGGCGTAGACCGTGATCAGGCCGACCTGCGAGTTCGGCGGGCACTGGTCGAGCGCGAAATCAGCAGGCTGCGCAGTTGGTGACCGCGTTGATGTTGCCGAACAGCCCCTGAGGTGCGTTGAAGATGACGTTCATCGCGGCCTCCGTTACGCCGGGTTCAGCGAGCGCGAAGGTCGTCTCGAGGTCCGGGTGGCCCCCGGCCTGCGAGGTCGAGCTCGTCGTCGTCGAAAGAGGCGATCTGCTGCTCGGCCGTGCGCCGGCGAGCGCGGCGCCGAGTGCGAGGGCGAGCGCTGGCCGACAGTGCCGCGGCGAATCGTCTTGCCCGGCTGGTCATCGAGCTCCTCCCTCGCTGCGTGGCTTCCTCTGTGTGCTTTGCGGTGCTTCTTCTTCTTGCGCTGACGCACTTGCCGTGCCTCTTGACCTGCCCTTCTTGCAGTTCTTCTTGCTGCCCGGCTTCGAGTTGCCGGGCTTGCCGGCGATCGGTCCGGATCGGCGGCGCCGGCGGCCTCCCGCGTTCCGGGGCCGTGGCACTCGTCCGAGGCGGCGCAGAGCGCGGGCGGCGGCACGTTGAAGAAGCCGCCGTCGGTGCGCGCGTCGTAGATCTTGGTCACGGCCCGTTCTCGTCTTCATGGGCCAGCGTGTCGTGGGTGAAGAAGAACGCGTCGGTGCCGTCCGCGGTGGCCGAGAGCAGGCTCGAGTCGAACGGGCTGGTGCCGGTCGAGATCAGGCTCAGGCAGATGCCGGTCGGGAACAAATTCGGGTTGTCCGGTATCGCAGCCGCCGGTCGCCGGCCCGGCGCCGTCTTCCTCCCACTCGTAGACGTCGTTGCGCGTTGTCGCCATCGCGCAGGACGAGCGGCTCGTCGGTGTCGAAGAAGACCCGGCCGTCGTCGGCGAGGCTGAGGCCGTTGGAGGCGAGGCTGGCGTCGCCGGTCGCCAGCGCGTTGGTCGGCGGGCAGGAGACGCAGTCGAGCGCCTGGCCGGAGATGTCGTAGCGGTAGACCTCGGAGTGACCGTGGTTGTCGAAGCCTTCGTCGAGCGGCTGACCTCGTCGTGAAGGCCGCGTAGCTCGCCGGACGGCGTGACCTGGAAGTCGCCGTAGTCGTGCGTTCCGGCCTGCCTCACCCCGTGGACGACCGCCGGATTGTCGATCGGCGCATAGGGGGGCGGGTAGGAGAAGTCGAGTACCGCAGCTTCGTCGCTGGCGTAGATGTGCCCGGTATTGCCGTTGACGCCGATGCCGTTTGAGTACCCGCCACTCATCACACCGGCGCCGAATGATTCGAGTTCGCTGCCGCCGGAGCTGTAGCGGATGATTTCGCTGGCCAAGTCGACGTAGACGTCGCCGTTGCTCGGATCGCTCTCGACCCGGGTGCCTTCGTGGAAGGCGGTGCCGGCCGGCGAGGGGAAGGGTGCCGGCGCGAAGTCGCTGCTGTCGAACTGTTGAATCGCGCCGCCGTAGTAGGGCCAGGAGTAGACGTGGCCGTCGGCGGAGGCGTCGATGTTGCAGTGTTCGTCGTAGTATTCGATGCCTTCGACTTCTTCGTAATCGGAGTTGTCGACCGGTGCGGCCGCGCCCGGGGCCGGTCTGTAGCGCTTGATTTCCGAGGGATAGATGCCGGCGTACACGTCTCCGTTCGACTGGTCGACGGCGACGCCGCAGACCTCGCCACCGACGGTGATTTCACCCAGTTCTTCGCCGTCTTCGGCGAACAGCTTCAGCGCTTCGCCGTAGTTCGTGCTGGTGTAGACGTCGCCTTTGAACGGGCTGCCTTCGCTGCTGTCGACCGCGATCTGACCTTCGCCGAATCCGAATTCGATGCCTTCGATCTTGTTCGTGTTGCTGGGCGCGGAGAAGTTGTGCCCTTTGCCGTCCGCGGTCCAGCGGCTGAGCCGATTCTGTTCCGCTTCCACCACGTAGACGTCGCCGCTGTTCTGGTCGACGGAGAGTCTTCGGGTCGTTCGAGCCCGTTGCGGAAGTTGGTGTTGCCGGCCGTGTGCACGTGCGCGGGCGGCGGCGGCTTGTAGATGCTGCTGTCGATCGTGGCGACGAATTCGGGGTCGGACCCGGGTTCGCCACGTAGACGTTGGGCTCGCCTGCTTCGCCTTCGGCTTCCGCTGCTGCCGAGCAGCTCGGGGCTGAGGAAGTAGATGGTGCTGGTCGCCGCGGCGACGCCGGCGCCGCCGGCGAAGGCGACCGCGCTGCATTTGCCGTCGCCGGTGTCCGCGTTCCAGGTGGTCGGTTCAGCCCGGCGGGGTGCAGCTGTCGTCGTTGACGGCGCTGCCGCCCTCGATGGTGACCAGGCGCAGGGTCGACGGTGCCGCTGCCGCTGACTGCGGCTTCGTAGATGTCGGCGCTGGCGTCGGTGTCGGTGCCGAGCAGTTGGTCTTTGGTCGTGAAGAAGACCGCCGAGCCGTCGGCGGTCATCCCGTCGTAGAGGGCGCCGGCGATCGCGCCGGGGGTGAGGTCGACGGAGTTCGGAGAGCTGCCGAGGTGCATGTAGAGGTGGCAGTAGCCGTTGCCCTCGGCGTCGGTGGAGATCCTCTGGCCGATGAGAATGCGGGAGCCGTCTTCGGAGATGTCGAGCTCGGCGATCCCGTCGCCATTGCCGGGGGCATGACAGGTGCCCGCGCCCTGGAGGCAGCTGATCGGGTTGCCCGAGGAGTCGGTGGAGACGACCTGGGTCGTTCCGGTGCCAGGTCGCGGTCGTAGATCGAGACGTCGCCGGTGCTGTCGTTGCCGTCGGCTCGAACTGCGAGGTCGAGCTGAAGACGAGATGGGTGCCGTCGGCCGAGAAGTGCTTCTTGACCAAGCCGTCGGAGGTGGCCGCGGGTCGGCGGTTCGATCGAGCCCTGCATGCCCTGCACGAGTTCGCCGTCGGGGAGGTGGACCGGGATGCCCGACGAGCCGTCGGCGAAGCAGGGAGTGCAGATGTCGGGCCCGCCGAAGGCGAAGGTGCTCGAGCCGCGTCGGCGCCGGCGAGGGTCGAGGAGAAGGGCGAGCTCGCGAACGGGTTGTCGGCGGGGATGCCGACGTAGGACGTGCTCCAGCCGTCGCTGCCGCGAGTCGCGACGTAGGGGTCGACGCCGCGGTTGGTCGGGTTGCCGGCGACGCCGGGGATGGCGCCGTTGTGTATCCCGTAGAGGACCCCGGCGGCTCCTGGGCAAGCGGGTAGCCGTCGAAGGGCGTCTGGCCCGGGACCAGGTTCGACTCGACGTCATAGCCGCCGGCGTGCGCCGAGGAGACGAGCTCGTAGGCGCGGCAGTCGGTGACCAGCGCCGCACCGGTCTGCTGACGAGCGAGGGCGTTGGGGCAGGCGTCGTCCAGTTCGGCGTCGAACTGGTATGTCGAGAAGGTACGGTCGGGCGCATATACGGTGCCCTGCGAGTTCGTCGCGATAATCCGATAGTGATACGTCGTCGCCGGCTGGAGACCTTCGAGATGCTTGCTCGCCGGATTGAATCGAGGTTCGACCCCACATGCGTATTCGGGAACGCCGTCACACAGGGATCCGGGAGTTCCGAGCAGGGTTCGGTCCCGTACTCGAACGTGAAGACGGTGTCCGCCCCGCCGGGGTTGACCGTCGTGTGAGCATGACCTGGTTCGAGTGGACGTCGGTGACGAACTGTTTGGCCTCGGGCAGCAGCGGCAGGGTCCGGAACGACTGGTCTTCCGATTTGCTGGTCAAGCCGTTTTCGGCGACGATCCGGTAGTGGTACCTGGTCACCGGTTTGAGTCCGGCGATCGGCGCTTCGACCGTGGTCGGCCCGGTACCGGCGGTGAGCCCGCGTCCCGCCCGGCGGCGCCGGCAGCGGAGTTTTGGTGCCGTACGACGCGGTCGGGCCGTATTCGAACCAGTAGGTCGTGTGCGCTCCGTTGCCGACGAAGGAGCCGTGAAGGGTCGCACTCGATGCGCTGATTGCGTCGGCCGGCTCCGCCCTCAGACCGAGGACTTTGTGCGGCGTGAAGGTGCTGATCCGGGCCGACCCTGACCGCGTTGGCGTTTTCGACCGTCCAGCGGTAGTGGTAGGTGGTCTCCGAGGTCAGGCCCGAGAGGTCGACATGGACTTCCGTGTCCGGAGAAGTTGCCGCCGCTCGGATCCGGGAGCAGGGAAGGGTCCCCAGTGTGTATTCGGGTTGTTGGGCCATATTCGACTGTGCAGGTGGTGATGTTCCCGCCACCATTGAGCCCGAGCAAAGCGTTGATCCGACCGCCCGTGGTCGTCGGGTTGGTGTCGGGTTTGTCGGCGATCGTCGGCTGCGCGGGCCGCGGGCCGAAGATGTCGACGACACCGCTGAAACCATCGGCGACGTAGAGGTAGCCGTGCGAGTTGACACCGATCCCGATCACATGCAAATGGCAGAATTCATGGCCGGGGTTCTTCGCAGTGAAATTTGAACTTCCCGGATGGGGTCCCGATGCCGTCGATCGTGCCGACATACTTGCCCTGAGGGGTGAACTCGTCGACGACGCCGCTCGCCTTGTCCGACCAGGATGTCGCCGTTGGTGGGATCGACCGCGACCCCGGTCAGACCCGGGGTAGGCCAGAACCCTGGGCCCGGTCGGATTGTTGAACTGCGGAACCCCCGAGTTTTTTTCGGTGATTCGCTGCATGAAGCCCCGGTCGGGGAGAACTCGTCGAGCTCCTTCTTCGCCTGGTCGACGACCCAGATGTTCCCCTGCGAGTCGACTGTGACCCCGCATGTCCGGCTGAAGCTGCTGTGAGAAGTCTGTGAAGGGGTCCCCGTACGTTGCCGCTGATATAGCTCGCCGAACCGGTGAAGTTGACCGGATTGCCGTATCCGTCGAACTTTTCGATCCAGCCTTTGCGAAGAGGTAGTAGTCGCCGTACTTGTCGCTCTGCGGTGAGTTGTCGACGGCAGAACATTTCTGACAGGAGGGATTGTAGGCATTGAAGACTTCCCGAAGTTGTCGAAGGTGACGAACGGGTAGCCGTTACAGGTGCCGCCTCCGCGCACTCGGGGCCCTCGGTCCCGCGTAGAGGAAATCATTTGCGTAGCTCTTCGAAACGAGTGCACGAATGTGTTGCCGCCCCAGAAGCCCCTCCCTCCCTCGGTCCCGATCACGGTGTGCGACGGAAGGCGCTCGATTCGGAGACAAGGCCGGTGCCGACTCGCCGACCAGGACGTGATCGTCAGCGGCGACTGACCGCCTCGGGCTTTTTTGAGCTCAGACAGCTGATCTGGCCGACGTAGTTGCGACCTAGGGGCCCCCAGGGCTGTGACGCGCAGGCGCCGAGGCTGCGCAGAGGACGGCGGCGCCGAGAGACATCGTCCCATCGTCCCACCCTGCTCGTCGTCTTGCTCTGCATTCTCACCGGCTCCCTCTCCCTGGTCCTCATCAGTTGCGCCGCCCTTGCCTGCGCATCGTGTCGTCCGCGCCGCTTATGATGCTTGCGCCGCGCGAGCTGCAGTTGACGTTCAGCTTGGTCTTCCTGTCGAACGGGCGCCGTTCTGACCGATCATCTTCACCGTCGCCTTCTTTGGCCGCAGAGGCTTTGGCTGTTCTGCAGAAGGCCTTTCGACCCGCCCGAGGTCCACTTGATCTCGAGACCGCGACGTCGGGGACGTTTCGAAGGTCGCCCGCAGACCGCCCTTGACGCTGTCGATCGTCGCCGACAGCTCGAAGTCGACCTGGCCTTCGAGTCGAGCGCCAGGTCGGGCAGTTGTTGGACGAGCGCAGATAGACGAAGCCCCTCAGCGGCTGGTCGAGGAGCGGCGTGACGACTCGCGGTGCCGATCTGGGAGCCCGCCGGGCAGGCGTTGTGCGAAGTCGACCCTGGTGCAGACCGTGCCGATGTGGGAGTTGTCGAGCAGCTCGCCCTTCGGCAGCGTGACCGAGACCTGCCGGCTGTTGGCTTCGCCGGGCTTCGTGGTCAGGGTCGCGTGGATCGCCGGGTGCCCGCGTCGCTTGACGCCGCCGGTGAGCTTCAGGCTGAGCTTCGGCGCGAAGGGCAGGATCGCGCAGTTCGCGACCTGGAAGTGCGGCGCCGGTGCGACCCGGTTCCCTCGTCGCCGATGATCGCGGCGCGACCTGAACGGTCGCAGTTCGTCGGATTGAGGGTGAAGTCCCGGGCGGTCGAGGTTGACCCTGATCGGCGCAGCCGCAGCGGGATCCCTTCGAAGATCTGCGGCAGCGGGTCGGAGACGGCGGTGACGTGCGCGTCGACCGGGTCGACGTTGACCGCCGCCCGGACGACGACGTTGCCGAGGTCGTAGGGCCCGGAGACGGCCGGCGTGATCGACCACGAGGCTGAGCGGGCGCCCTTGTAGGGACCGGCGAGGTAGACCTTGCCCGGCAGGTAGACGGGAGGCTCCCGGCGCCGCGCCGGCGACGGCGGTGCCGATCTGCGAGGCGGCGGGGCAGCTTGGGGCGGCTGCTCGGCGCGACCCGAGTAGCCGGCGCCGGCCGCGGTGGAGAGCGCGGCATCCGGGCAGTAGGGGATGCCGCCAGGTTGCCGTGAAGCCCGGCGGCGTCGTCACCTTGAGGCCGCTCAGGTTCTGATCGCCGTCGTCCCTGCGAGAGTTCGACCGTGAAGGGGCTGTGGGCGCCGGCCGTGTTGTTCGCCGAAGCGGCGCGTGAACCCGGCGCGAACGGCCGGACCGGCCCGGGCAGGGCGCGCCTTCGGGGCCCGAGTCGAGATCGAAGAACTGGGTCGCGCTCTGGCTCGGAAGGACCTCGTCCCAGGGCGCGAAGGTCGAGTGCACCGCGTAGGTCCCGCACTGCGTCGGCGTCGCGAGCACGCCGCGCTCGGCCCCGAAGAAGTGGAGGTTGAACTCCGTCAGCGGGCTCTGCGGCAGGTCGTTGAATCGGGCGACGAGCTGCCCGGTCTGCGGATCGGGGATGACCGTGCCGGCCAGCTTGATGTGGGTCCCGAAGCCGCTCGCGGTGAGGAGGATCCGGTAGCGGTTCCCCGGCTGCGGGTCGCCGAGGTAGATGCCCCCGGAGACCGGCGCCGGCAGCGCGGAGCTGTCGATCACGTCGGTGCCGACCTTGGAGAACTCGGGGCAGTCGGCTTCTTCGGTCGTGCCGAAGTTGGCGGCGGCGTCGGTGCACGAGGTCTTGCCGTCGGCGGCGTTCGGGTTGATCGAGAAGCCGACCGGGAGCGTCAGCGATGCCTCTTTGATCTCCGACGGCGACGGGAACGTCGGGCTGAGCAGCTGCGGGACGGTCAGGTCGATGTCGACGCCCGAGGCCGAGTCCGTGGCCGTGGTCGTCGGCCTGGCGCTGAGGCTCGGGTTGAAGGTGAGCTGGTCGCAGCCCGTGCCGCCGGCCACGGGTAGGTGGCACTGTTGGAGCTGTTGTCGTAGCCGATGACGAGCACTCGCGACCGTCGCTTCTTTACAGGTGCTCGGGTTGGTGAGGAACGGGACGTGCGGGCTGCTCGAAGGGACGCCGGGGCATTATTCCGCACACCCATACCGTTCGGGAGTGTGGATGTCGTCGGCCGGGACGCCCCACATGTGCATGGTGAACCGCTGGACGACGAAGTACGCTCGAGGCCGTTGGCGTCGGCGTCGAGCCCGTAGTCGCTGTCGGTCCTGGCGCTGAGGTCGACGTAGAAGGGGACGCTGAAGAAGCCGCCGGGAAGCTGACCGAGAGCAGGCCTGGCTGATCGGCCGCGGCACGGTGTTGTAGACGGCTTCGCGGCGAGTTCGAGGTTGAGGCCGCCGGTGTTCGAGATCACGACGTCCATCGTGCCGACCTGCGAGTCGGCGGCGCAGACGAGCCTCGCGAAGTCGGCCGCTTTGCACTGCGGCGTCGCGTGCGGGTTGCCGATGAACCCCGTCGGCAGGCTGACCTTGATGTTTTCGGGTCGTTGCACTGGCAGGGGTCTTCGATCTGCGGTGCGTCCCGCGTCTCACCGGCGTATTTGATCGTGAGGTCGGGGTGTCCGCCCGCCTGCGTGGGCTGGGAAAGGCGCTGAAGCTGTGGATCTCGATCGCGCCGGGCGGAGCCCGCCGTCAGCAGCAGAGCCGCCGCCGTCAGCGCCGCCACGGCAGCGTCTGCGATCCCGACCTTTCTGCGCTCAGCCATTGCGACGCCCCCCCTGCTTCCTGGCGTGTGCCTTTCTTCTTGTGGTGGCGCTTGTGGCGCGGCTTCTTCTTCTTCCCGCCTTCTTGTCCGCCGGCTTCAGGTTTCCCTGGCCGCCGAGGTCGGAGCCGGTCCCGTTCGGCTCGTCGGCGCTTCGCTGCCGCCGCCGTGGCACTCGTCCGCGGCGACGCAGGGCGGTACCGGCGGCGTGAACTGGAAGCCGCCACCGCTGCGGGCGTCGTAGATCTTGATCGCTTCGCCGTTGCGGTCCTGCCCGACGAGGACGTCGTAGGTGGCGAAGTAGACGTCGGTCCCGTCCGCGCTCACACCGACGAGGCCGGGCTCGGCGCCGATGATGGAGATCCCGAAGGTGTCGTTGCCGACGTTCGTGCCGCTCGTTATCAGCTGCGGCCGTCCGTCGACGTACTCGTAGACGTCGCCTGCCTCGTTCGTATCCTGAGGGACCAGAGCGTCGTTCGTCTCGAAGAACGTGCGGCCGTCGTCGGTGAGGAATTTCCCGTTGTGGCTGGCGATCACGTCCGGGCCCGGCGGTTCGCCGCTGGGCAGGCAGGACACGCAGGTCATTTCGTCTGTCGCCGGCCTGTACAGGTACATCTCCGAGTGACCCTGGTTGTCGTAGCCGGTCACGTTGCTGCCGGTGAGGAACGCCATGTGCTGTGTCATCCGTGACCTCCATCCTCGCCACCGCGGTTTCGCGCAGAACGATTCTCCGAGTCGATGCGTGCACGCGACCCCGGAGGGTTCAGGGCCGCCACGAACTGGTTTTTCCCGTTCCGGTAGTCGTAGAGGTTCTCCTGGCCGCCGACGCCGTTGCTCCCGTGGAGCTGCTCCGGCGAGAGGAAGTAGATGTCGCCGTTGTCGGCTGCGACGAAATTGTCCGAGTACGGGCTGCCGCCCAGGCCGCCCTGGTTCTTGGTGTACTCCTTGAAGGTGATCGGGACGATCCCGCATTTGGTCGTCCAGGATGCGCTGCAGGCGTCGGTGTTGCCGGCGCCCGGTTCGTTGCCTTTTGAGATCAGGACCAGATGGCCGGGCGGGGCTTCTTCTTCGTCCCACATGTAGAGGTCCCTGCTCGTGTCGGTGTCTTCCGGCATCAGGCTCGCCGTCGTCGTGAAGTAGATCTTCTTTCCGTCGGGCGTCATGTCGAGGTACTGGACCGATTTCCCGGGTGCGAGTTCGTAGGTCGTCGAGTGGTCGACCCGCAGGTAGAGTTCGCCGGCCCCGTTGAACGGAGGCGGATCGTTGCCGGCTCCGACCCCCATCAGGATGTGGGTCCCGTCTTCCGACACGGCGAGGTGGAACGTCCGGCGATGTGGTCGTCGTTGTTCTTTCAGGGAGACGATCACAACGGTGTCCGTCGCCGTGTCGTTGTCGTACATGTCGCCCGGTTCGCCGCCGACCGCGAACGGGATGTCCGAAGTGAAGACGAAGTGGTCGAGGTCCGCCGACGCTGCGGTCCTGCCTTTGAAGTGTTCGCCTCCCGGGATGCTGCCGACGTTCGTCGGCCAGCGGTCGATCTGCTTGCCGGTGGTCGTGTCCCACACGTAGGGGGCGTTCGATGACGCCGTGTGTTCCGTTTCTTCGAACAGCTCGCCATTGCGAAGTAGCCGTCGTTCCAGTCGACCAGGGCCGACATGCTCGGGTTGGTCAGCACGTCCGTGGTTCCACTTGCCGGGTTCGTGGCGCCGAGGTCGCCGATCGGAAGGTGCCAGGGCGGCCCTCCCGCAACGCGGTGGCGGAGGAGGGCAGGCCGACGTACTTGGTTTTCCAGCCGATCGTCGTCCGGGTCGAGACGTAGGTGTCGCCCATGTTGTTCGCCGGTTCGCCGGCGTCCGGGATCAATCCCAAGGAGCCGACGAAGGCGAGCCGCGAGGGCGAGGTCGCGTTCGCGCTGAAGGGAGCGAGACCGGATAGATGATCGTGATGCCCTGGTCTTCCGGCGTGACCAGCTCGTAGGAGCGGCAGTCGGGCAGGCTGTTGGAGCCGGTCTGCTGGCGCACCGTCGCGTTCGGGCAGACCGGCGGGTAGAAGTTGAAGGTCTGGTCCTTCGAGATGTTTGTCCCGTAGACGTTCTCGGTCACGACCCGGAAGTGGTAGACGCCGCCGTTTAGGCCAGTCAGATGGGCTTCGACCGGCACCGGCGATTCGCCCGCGGGGAGGATGCCGTCCGGGATCGGGATGCTGGTCCCGTAGGAGATCGTCGGGCCGTATTCGAAGCGGTATTCGCCTTCGACGCCGTGGGGATGGATCACCGCGTGGAGGTCCGCCTCGGTCGCGGTGACGCCGCTCGTGGTCTGGCTGATCACGATCGGCGCGGTGAAGGTCGTGAAGGTCTTGTCGGGCCCGAGAGTCTTGCCGAAGCTGTTTTCGGCGACGACCCGGAAGTGGTAGGTGTGGAGCGGCTGCAGGCCAGAGATGCTCGCCGCAGGGACGCTCGTCGGCCCGGCCGGCGCGGTCAAGTCGCCTTCTGCCGTTTTATTGCCGTACAGCGCGCTCGAGCCGAATTCGTACCAGTACTTGGTGTCGTACCCGTCGGCTTCGAAAGAGCCGTTGAGGTCGGCCGTCTCGGTTTTGATTTCAGTCGCAGCGTCGGTGCTGAGCCCGAAGACCGCCGGTTTGGTTTCGAAGGTCGCGTCGTTCGCTTCGCTAGTCCCTTTGCCGTTGGAGGCGACGATCCTGTAGTGGTAGACCTTTTGCGGTTCGAGGAGGTCGGAAAGAACCGCGGAGACCGCGTTGGTGCTGGCGTTGGCGGGGAAGTCCTGCACGGGGGTCGTGTTTCCGTAGGCCGTCGTCAGGCCCCATTTGAAGTAGACGTGAGTTTCTTCCCCGGTTCCGAGATAGGAGCCATGGAGCTTGGCGCTTTTGCGATCTAGTTCGTCAGCCGGGTCCGTGTGCAGGCCGGCGACGAAATGCGGCGTAAAGGTCTTGTCGCCGGTGACATTCGTGCCGTTGGCATTCGAGGCTTTGAGCCGGTAGTGATAGAGGACCTCGCCGTTGACTTTGCCGGTCAGATCGGCTTCGACGTCCTGGTTGCTCGAGTATTCGGGTGCCGGCGTGCAGGCGATTTCCTGCGTCGTTGGGACGGTGTAGTTGACGCTCGTGGAAAATTCGAATTTGCAGGCCGTGACGTTGCCGCCGCCGGCGAGGTCCACGTGCCCGTGGAGGGTCGCGAAACCCGTCGGTTCGCCTGTCGTCACGTCCGGAACGACGACGCCGGGCAGGGCCTTGATCTGGTTGCTGGTCTGGTCGGCGAGGAAGACGATCCCCGAGGCGCCGTCCACGGCGGCGCCGATCCAGTTGCCGCCGCTGGTCGCAAACTCCTCGACAAGAGTCCCGGTCGGTTCGTATGCGTCGATTTTGTTGGAGTGGACGATGTAGACCCGGTGGGTAACCGCGTCGACGGCGATCGCCCTGGTGCTCCCCGAGTCGATCAGGTTTTTGGTCGTGTAGCCGGAGGCGGCCGTGTATCTGTAGGTAGCCCCGTTCCAGTTGGAGACGTAGATGTCGCCGGTCCCCGGATCGGCCCCGATGTGGCACGGACTGCCCTGCGCCGAGACGCTGAAAGATCCGTTCGAGGCGCCCCCGGTCGACGGGTAGGAGATGATGGTCTTGCTGGAGTAGTCGGCCACCCAGACGTTGCCGAGAGCGTCTGTCGCTGTGCCGCAGGGATCGCCGAAGTTGGAGCGGGCCTCGGTGAACAGGAGGCCCCCGGTGGATTCGAAGGCGAAGAGTCCGTTCGACTCCGAGAGATAGTAGAGCTGGCCGGCCGAGCCCCCGTTGGTGTTATCGACCGCGATGTCGGGATCGCCGCCCGTGCCGAGAACGGTAACCGGGAAGTTGCCCGTCAGCGGAGTGTATGTCCCGGGGACGGTCGTGTTGAAGCCGTAGATCTTGAGCGTGCTGCCGTCCAGCGCATAGAGGCGCTTGCTCGCCTGCATGAAGGCGAGCCGGTTCATGCCTCCGAACGAGCTCCCCGACGTGCCATCGGGACCGAACGAGGTCGTCACGGACGGATGGATATAGGCAGCCGAGGCGCTCGACGGCAGGCCCACGAGGGCCGCTCCCGCGGCGATGACGATGGCGACACAGCGGATCGTTCTGCGCAGGCTCACTCGCTCTCTCCTGTCTCGTCTCTCAGCCACGCCCGCCCCCGTGCCGGTGGTGGTGCTTTCTGCGGTGCTTGCGGTGCTTCTTCTTCACGCACCGTCCGTGCTTCTTCACGAAGCCCTTCCTGCAGCGCGGCTTTTCGGGTTCGCGTGCTTCTTCAGGTGGAAGCGTGGTGAAGCTCTGGTCCGGGCCCGCGGTGATGCCGATCCCGTTGGCCGCGACGGCGCGGAAGTGGTAGACGGTCCCGGGCGCCAGGCCGGTGAGCGCCGCCGAGGCGGCGTGGATGATGTTGTCCGGGCCGATCGGCGCGCTCTCGGGCGTGCTCGAGCCGTAGGAGGTCGTCGGACCATAATCGAAGTGGTAGGTGGTGAGACTCAGGCCAGGGTTGACCAGTGCTCCGACGGTCGCCGTGGTCCGCGTAATCGCCGTGGCGGACGGCGCGTCGACGCTCGGGGCCGACGGCGTCGTGAACGATTCAATCGGACCGGTGACCGTTCCCGCGAAGTTGGTGGCGCGGGCCCGGAAGAAGTAGGTGGTGCCCGGCGCCAGATCCGTCAGATCGGTCGTGCCCGTGTGATTCGGGCTTTCCGGGTCGATCGGGCCCGCCGACCAGCGTGTGCGCTTCGACCGATTCCGATGTCCCGTATTCGAAGCGATAGACAGTCAGCCCTTCGCCGGGGTCGATCTGGGCGTTCAGCGTGGCGCTGTCCTGGTCGATCGAGGAGGGGAAGGTTTTTTCGACCGCCGGCAGGTCCGGCGCTTCGGTGTGGAAGGTCTGGTCCGAGCCGTACGTCGTGCCGTAGCTGTTGTGCGCGACGAGGCGGTAGTGGTAGGGGTAGGACGAGTAAAGACCGGTCAGGTTCACGGCTACCGTCTGCGCACCGGCAGCGGTGCCGTGGTCGACGTCCGGCGTGTTCTGTCCGTATTCTTCCGTCGGCCCGTATTCGAAGTAGTAGGACGTGTCGACGCCGTCGCCGGTGAACGAGCCGTTTAGGGTCGCCGTCATCCGGGCCACATTCGACGCCGCGTCGGTGGTGACGCCGGGCACCGCGGCCAGTGTCGTGAAGGTCTGATCTGTCGCGGTGCGACTGCCATTGGCGTTGCCGGCGACGAGGCGATAGTGGTACAGCGTCTGAGACTCGAGGGATGCCGGGCGGCAGCTCGGCGCTGACGTCGGTGGCGACGGTGGTCGTCGCAGGGACGCAGGGGGCGGTGTCGCCGTAGGCGTTCGTGGTCCCGTATTCGAATATGCAGGTCGTGACTTCGCCGGCGCCGTCGGGGTCGACGTGGCCGTTGAAGTTGACCGAGGTCCCGCGTCGACGTTCGGAGCCGGCGTTGGTCGTTACCTTCGGGACATCGATCAGGTCGAAGACTTTGATGTTGTTGGCGAACTTGTTCGCGACGTAGACCTGGCGGCTCGCGGTGTTGACGGCGATGCCACCCGGGCCTCCGTTGCCGTTCGAAAGATCTTCAATCCCGAAGCTCTCGGTGGCCCGCAGCCGACGAACGGGAGGGAGCGGGCATGCAGGTAGAGGAATCGGCCTGGACGACTTCGCCCGAGCCGTTGAAGTGGTAGAGATTGACGTTGGCGCCCGAGCGCGAATGAGGAGGTGATCGTGAACAGGTCGTCTATGGGCGGCGTCGTAGGCCAGCGCCGTTTGACCGGATCAGAGCTCATGGTACCTGGCCGAGGTCGGTGCCCGTGGGGCTGATCTTCTCCACCGCGCTCTTGCTGCTGTTGATCTGAAAGAGGTTGCCGGCGCTGTCGACCCCGATGCCGCTCGCCTGGGCGTTTTCGGCTGGCGAAGGAGCTGGGCGACGGTAGGTCCTCGGCGAATTTGAAGAGAGCGGCGACCGCTGAAGACCAGAGGTTGCCGGACTGGTCGACGGTCAGCGAGCGGCCGAGGTTGAAGCCGCTGAACGGGCCGCCGGGCGCGGTCGGCGCCGTTGATCGCGCCCGGGAACGGGGTTCCGCCCCAGCCGGTCACCAGGTGCCCGCTCGGGTCAGAACTTCTCGATGTATCTGGGCGTTGCCTGGGTCGGGCATGACGTAGACGGTCGCCTGACGAGGGGCCCGCCGATGGGTCGACCGCAATGCCGACCGGCTGGCTCACCCAACCCGCGCCGTTGCCATTGCTCCCCACATTGCAGACGTCCGTGGGCGGGCCCGGCATTCGTGCAGCGATCGGGGGTGCCGGTTCCTTCGTTGACGTTGCGTCCCCACATGAAGAGGAAGTTGCCCGAGGGAGTCGAACTTGACGATCCGGTGGTTGCTGGTGTCGGCGACGTAGATGGAGCCGGCCGAGGGTCCGGCGCGAGTTGTCGACCGCGATCTCCGCGAGAGTTGTTGAAGTCGACTGTGACCGGAGCACCGCGAGATCGTCTGCAGAGGACATGGACGTTCTCGGCGGAGGCCGACGAGGCCGTCAGCGCCAACGCTCCGAGGAACAGATCGCCAGGATGGCCGACGAGAGGCACACGAGCGCGCAGGAACGTCGTTCCGCGGACCGTGCAATCACCTCTCTCACTCGCTCTCTCCTCTGTCCCGTCACCTCTGCCCTAGCCCTGATCCCGCTCCCTGGGTCCCCTGACGCGGCCGATCGGCCGATCTCTTTCTCTCCCGCCTTTGGAACACCGCCACGTCCCTCGATGGAGACAACGGTGTTCCTCGGGCCCCGGCAATGAGAACAGATGCGGACCGGATTGTCAAGAGACAGCTCTGTTTACCGCGAGTTGCAATGCGCGTATTTGGCTCTAGAATAGGGAGTTTACGTGGGTTATCTGAGGTCGGAAAATTGATGCTTAGAGCCGATTGCGTACCACCAAATCGGGGTCGGTAATCGGTACTGAGCTACACCCGGATACCCGGCTATGGTCCGCCGCGATGACGCGGACGCCGTGGGGGGACGCCACTGAGTTGAGGGACCGGATGCTGCGCCCGGGGCGGGGGATGCCGCGTGACGAGGCGGACAAGAATCAGCGCGAGAGGCTGTTCGCGGCGATGGTCGCGGTGGTCGCGGAGAAGGGCTACGAGGCGACCACGGTCGCCGACCTCGTCGAGCTCTCCGGGGTCTCCCGCAGCGCCTTCTACCGGCACTTCGAGGACAAGCAGGAGTGCTTCCTGACGGCCGCCGAAGCGCTGATCGAGCCGACGGTCGAGATCATGGAGCAGGCCGAGCGCGCGGAGTCCGGGCAGGAGCGCACCGAGCAGGCGCTCGATGCCTTCCTGAAGCTCGTCGCCGCCCAGCCGGGCGCCTCGAAGATGTGCTTCGTCGAGGTCTACGCCGCCGGCCCCGAGGGGGTCGCCGTGGTCGAGAAGACCCTCGACACATTCGAGACCCTGGCCGCCTCCCTCTTCGAGGACGTCCCCGGCCGCGAGGAGATGCCGCAGGCAGATGATCCGGGCGATGATCGGCGGCCTGCAGAAGGTCGTCCACAAGCGCCTCTACCGCGACGAACAGGACGTGCTGCCGGAGCTGACGCCGCAGATCTGGCAGTGGTGGCTCTCCTACCCCCCGCCCCCGGGCCCGCTGCGGGCAACTCGGCGGCGCTCGCAGGAGGCGCGTCCCTTCGAGGAGCGCCAGGCGGTCGGCAACCCGGCCGAGCGGGTGCTGCGGGCGCTCGCCGCGACGGTCGCCGAGAAGGGCTACCCGGCGACGACGGTGGCCGAGGTCGTCGACCGCGCCTCGACCTCGCAGCGAACCTTCTACGAGCACTTCGCCAACAAGGAAGAGGCGCTGCTGGCGGCGCTCGACAGCGGCTCGGCGCAGATGCTCGCCACCGTGCTGCCCGCCTTCCGCCGCGGCCAGAGCTGGGAGGCACTCGGTCCGGGCCGCCTATGAGGCGATGCTCGGCTTCGGCACCGAAGAGCCCGAGTACACGCAGCTCGGCGCGGTCGAGATGTACGCGGCCGGCAAACGCGCCCTGCAGACCCGCGACACGATCATGGAAGGGCTCGAGGCGCTGCTCCAGCCGGGGTACGAGGTCGCCCCCGACACCCCGCCGATCGCGGCGGAGGCGATCGGCGGCGCGATCTACGCGCTGCTCTACGACCAGGTCAAGTCGAAGGGCCCGGAGAGCATGGCCGAGCTGGTCCCGATGGCCACCTACATGACCCTCGCCCCCTTCCTCGGGGCCGAGGAGGCCTTCGCCCTCGCCAACGGCACCGGCTAGGAGCCCGCGACCTCGCAGGTGCCGCCGAGGACCCGCGTCAGCAGGCGCCCGTCTGCCAGTTCATAGGTTCCCCGCGCCGCCTTGAAGGGAGCCTTGCGGATGCCCGCGGGGGCCGGGCAGCTCGCGCCGAGCAGGCTCCGCTTGCGGCCCCGGAAGCGATATTGACGCCCGAGGGTGATGTCGAAGCCGGTCACGTATCCCCAATCGGCGCCGATCTTCGGCATCTCCACGGAGAGGGTCGAGCCGAACGCGCCGCGACCGCGGCGCTTGAACGGCATCGGCAGCACCTGGGAGATCGGCACCGGTCTCGTGCCGTAGACGTGGGCGACGAGCGCGGCGTGCCCGTTCAACCGCGTGTTGAAGGCGAGCATCCGGCCGACCGCCGGGAAGGGCGCCTGCTCGGGGATGTCGACGTGGCTGGTGAAGTGCCCGGTGCCGACCAGCGCGTCGCCGCAGACCTCCAGCGCCTGCGCGCTGGTGCTCGACTGCAACCGATGCCACGGGCAGGTCGGCAGGCCGCGCGTGGTGACGACCCCGTGGCGGTTGATCTCGATCGTCGACCTTCTCCAGGGCCGCCGGGCGCTGGCCGTCGACGGGGTTGACGTTGCCGGCGACGTGCAGCGTGATCGGCGCCGTTTCCGAGCGCGGCAGCACCTGCGGGCTGATCCAGCCGCGGAAGGAGACCCGCACGTTGCCGCCGCTGACGACTCCCGCCTGGGAGATCCCGATCGCCAGCAGGGCGAACAGCGCGACGAGCAGCGAGTAGCCTCCGCATCGATCTCATCGTACCCACCGTTACATCACGGTCCAAGCCGGTCGGGCGCCGATCACGCCGGCCGGTAGGTGAGGATCGCGACGCCGTCGCCGACGACCTGCGAGTCGGCGAGCTGCAGCGGCTTCTTTCCCGAGTCGCCGAAGAGGCGCTTGCCGCTGCCCAGGACGACGGGAAAGACCATCAGCCGCAGCTCGTCGACGAGGTCCTGGTCGAGCAGGGCGCGGGCCAGGGAGGCGCTGCCGTGGACGACGATGTCGCCGTCGTGGTTGGCCTTCAGCTTCGCGACCTCGGCGCCGAGGTCGTCGGAGATCACGGTCGAGTTCTCCCACGCCGCCCCGTCCATCGAGGCCGAGACGACGTACTTCGGCATCCCGTTGAACTTGTCGGCGAACTCGCCCTCGCGCTCGGGCCAGGCCTCGGCGAAGCCCTCATACGTGGTCCGGCCGAGGAGCAGGGCGTCGGCCTCCATCGCCTCGTCGAGCTTGAACCTGTCGCCCTCCTCACCGCGCGAGATCTCGAACGTCCAGCCGCCGTGCTCGAAGTCCTCGGCGCCGCCGGGATCCTCGATCACGCCGTCGAGGGAGATGAACTCGGTGACGACTATCCGTCCCACTCACCGCTCCTTCCGCAGCTCGTCGATCATCTCGATCATCATCCGATGGTAGGCGAGGCCGGTGAGCAGCGTGCGCTCGGAGGCCTCGTAGCCGCCGACCTCGCGCACCGCCGCCAGATACCCGCCGAGCTCCTCGAGCTTCTCCCGGTGCCAGGCGAGGCGCTTCTCCGCGATCCGCTCGGGGTCGGCCCCGGCGAAGACCTTGAGCATGAATTCGTCGCGCAGCTGCGGCGGCGCGGCGTCCGGCTCTTCGGCCCAGGAGCGCAGGGCCCGCCGGCCCGCGTCGGTGAGCGCGTAGCTCTTGCGCCGCCGCCCGCCCGACTCCTGCTTGACCGAGAGGAAGCCCCCCTCGGCCAGCCGCGCGGGCTCCTCGTAGGCGGTCGTGTGGGGGACGTTCCAGAAGTTCTCGATCGATTTCTCCATCGCCTGCTTGATGTCGTAGGAGGTGCCCTCGCCGATCGCGTCGAGCAGCGCCAGCAGCGCGTAGGAGGTGGTCGTCAATTTGATCGGCTTGCTTGCCATGGTTCCAGACGTATAGTACGGTGCGAACTATCGGTACGATCGCAAGCGCACTCTAAGCGGGAGGTCCCCATGACAGAGACGGCAATCGGCAGCGGCAGCGGCTCCACCGACTACGACGCGGTCATCGTCGGCGGCAGCCTCGCCGGCGCGACGACGGCGATCCTGCTCGGACGCGAGGGGCTGCGGGTCGCGCTGGTCGAGAAGCAGCCCGACCCGGAGGCCTTCAAGCGGGTCTGCTCGCACTTCATCCAGGCCTCGGCGGTGCCGACGATCGAACGCCTCGACCTGCTCGACCCGATCCTCGCCGCCGGCGGCGTCCGCTCGCGCATCCAGGCCTGGACCGAGTGGGGATGGCTCAAACCGCCCCCCGAGGAGGCCAGCCTCGGCGTCAACCTGCGCCGCGAGGTCCTCGACCCGATGGTGCGCGAAGCGGCGGCGAGGACGCCCGGCGTCGAGCTCCATCTCGGCAGGGCGGCGACCGGGCTGCTGCGCGACGCCGGCACGATCGCCGGGGTCACGGTCCGCGACCGCGACGGCGAGGAGACCGAGCTGAGGGCGACGCTGACGATCGGCGCCGACGGCCGCGACTCGCAGATCGCCGCGCTGGCCGGCGTCGAGGAGAAGGTCATCCCCCACGGCCGCTTCGCCTACGGCGGCTACTTCGAGGGGGCGCTGCCGGACTGGGCGCCCGACAGCGCGATCTGGTTCATGGACCCGCACTGGGCCGCCTCCTTCGTCACCGACAGCGAGCTCGTCTTCTACGCGGCGATGCCGACCAAGGAGCTGCTGCCCGAATTCAAACGCGACCCGACGGCGGCCCTGATCTCGTTCATGTCCGAGCTGCCGGAGCCGCCGCCGATCCTCGAGGGGCGGCTCGTCGACACGGTCCTCGGCAAAGTCGAGATGCCGAGCCGGGAGCGCTTCCAGGTCGCGCCCGGCCTCGCCCTGGTCGGCGACGCCGCCCTTGCCGCCGACCCCCTGTTCGGCGTCGGCTGCGGCTGGGCCTTCCAGTCGGGCGAGTGGCTCGCCGACTCCGTCGCCCCGGCGCTGCACGGCGAGGAGCCGCTGGAGCGCGGCCTGAAGCGCTACCGCCGCACCCACAAACGGAAGCTCGGCGGCCACGAGTTCATGATCCGCGACTACTCGAGCGGCCGCAGGCTGACGCCCGCCGAACGGATGCTCTTCTCCGCCGCCGTCCGCGACCCGAAGGTCGCCACGACCTTCGACAAGTTCGCGACCCGCCAGGCCGGCCCGGCCAAGACCCTGGCGAAGACCGTTCCCCGGTCGATCCTGGTCAACGCCCGCCACGCGCTGCGCCGGCGCGGCGAGGGCGGCGAGGCGGCACACGGCGGGCGGACCCGCACGGCGGCGTGACGGGCGGCGCGGCGACCCGCCGGACGCGGCTCGCGGCCGGCGGCACCGAGACGCGGCTGGTCGAGGCCGGGCCCGAGGGCGCCTCCGAGGCGGTCGTCTTCGTCCACGGCAACCCCGGCTCGGCCGACGACTGGGAGCCGCTGGTCGCGGCGGCCGGCGCCGCCGGCGTGCGCGCCGTCGCCTTCGACCTGCCCGACTTCGGCGAGACCGTCGCCGCCGAGGGCTTCGAGCACTCGGGGCCGGGCTATGCCGCCTTCCTCGGCGAGGCGCTGGCGGCGCTCGGCATCGGCCGCGTCCACCTCGTCCTGCACGACTTCGGCGGCCCGATCGGGCTGATCTGGGCGATCGACAACCCCGACGCCCTGGCCGGCGCCGTCCTCATCGACACCGGCGTCCTGCCCGGCTACAGCTGGCACACCCTGGCCCGGGTCTGGCGGACGCCGGTGCTCGGCGAGGCCTTCCAGGCGGCCTCCCGGGGCCGCGCCTTCACCCGCGGCCTGGCGAGCAAAGAGCCGCGCGGGCTGCCGCCGGAGTTCCTCGCCAAGACGGCCGCCCACTACGACCGGCGAACCAAGCGCGCGGTGCTGAAGCTCTACCGGGCGACCGATGACCCGGGCGCGGTGGGCGACGGCCTGGCCGCCGTCCTCGCGCCCCGCGACCTACCGGCGCTGGTGATCTGGGGAGAGCACGACGCCTACCTTCCGGTCGCCTACGCCGAGCGCCAGCGCGAGGCCTTCCCCTCAGCCGACGTCCACGTCCTGGCCGAGAGCGGGCACTGGCCCTTCGCCGACGCGCCCGAAGAGGTCGAGCGGCTCCTGCTCGGGTATCTCGAGCGAGCCGCCTCCGTCTCGGGCGCCTCCGCCTAAACGGCGACGTCGGCGCCGTTGGCGCTGAGAGTCATCTCGATGTTGCCCCGTGTCGCGTTCGAGTAAGGGACAGACCCCGTGGGTCGCGGCGACCAGCTCGACGGCCTCCTCCTCGGCCAGCGACGGCAGGCTCACCGCCAGCTCGACGGCGATCGTGAAGGAGCGTTCTGGGCCCGTCACCAGCATCACCTTCGAGTCGATCGCGACGTCGCCGACCTCGAGCTTCTTGCGGCGGGCGACGGTGGCCAGGGCGTTCTCGAAGCAGGCCGCGTAGCCGACGGCGAAGAGCTGCTCGGGGTTCGTCCCGGGCTCCTCGCCGCCGAGCTCGGGCGGGATCCGCAGGTCGACCTCGAGCGCCCCGTCGGAGGTGCGGCCGTGGCCGGCGATCCTGCCGCCCGTGACGTGGGCCTCGGCGGTGTAGATCGGCTTGCCCATCGACCAAGCCTAACCGCACCCGAGCCGCGGGCCGAAGGGGGTCAGGACGAGCAGCGCTCGCAGCGGCCGCGGAGGACGACGTCGTGGTCGGTGACCTCGAAGCGCACCTCGCCGGAGACCCGGTCGATCGCCCGCTCCAGGGCCGGGTCCTCGAAGGGGACCATGCGCCCGCACTCGCGGCAGATCGCGTGATGGTGGTGGTGGCCGCCGGGCTCGACCCGCTCGTAGCCGGCCGTCCCCCGCGTCACCTCGAGCCGCTGCAGCAGCCCGAGCTGCTCGAGCTGCTCGAGCGCCCGGTAGACGCTGGCCCGGCCCGGGGGCTTCTTCCGGCGCCGCAGCTCGTCGTCGAGCTCCAGTGCCGTCACCGCGCAGTCGTGGCGGGCGAGCGCCTCGACCACCGCGGTGCGGGCGGCGCTGCGGCGCAGGCCGGCACCCCGCAGGGTCCGCAGGGCGTGCTCGGCCCACTCGCTGTCGGCAGCGGACGGCCATCAGCCGATCGTAGCTGCGCCCCGGGCGCGGGTGAGGAGGGACGAGATCGCCAGCGCCGCCAGGTAGGCGGCGACGATCGCCAGCGCGATCGAGGCGCCGCCGGCGGTGCCCGCGTAGTAGGAGAGGTAGATGCCGGCGAGGCCGGCGATCAGGGCGATCGCCGTGGCCAGCGCGAACATCGGCACGATCCTCTCGGTGAGCCGGCGGGCGGCGGCGGCCGGGCCGACGAAGACGGCGACGACGAGCAGGTTGCCGAGGCCCTGGACCGCGACCACGATCGCCGCCGAGAGCAGGAGCAGCAGCGCCGCGTCGACGGCCGCCGGGCCGAGGCCGAGCGCCCGCGCCGAGGCGCGGTCGAACCCTGTCGCCAGCAGCCTGCCGTGCAGCAACCGCAGCGCCACGGCGACCGTGACGGCGAGTGCCGCCGCCGCCATCAGGTCGGCGTCGCTGGGCCCGAGGATGTCGCCGAAGAGCAGCGTCTCGATCCCCGGCGGCGAGTCGGGCGAGAGCGCGAGCAGCACCCCGAGCCCGAACATCGTCGTCACCACCACGGCGACGGCGACGTCGCGGCCGACTCCCGGCACCCGGCCGGCGAGGGCGATCGCCAGCGCCGCGATCGCGATCGCCGGCGCCGCGCCGAGCAGGAGGGGGACACCGGCGAGGGTTGCGATCACGAGGCCGGGAAAGATCGAGTGGGCCAGCGACTCCGCCGCGTAGGAGAACTCGTAGAGGACGACCCAGCAGCCGAGGGCCCCGGAGGCGATGGCGATCAGGGCGATCTCGGCGAGCGCCCGCTGCACGAAGGCTTCCTGGAGGGGGGCGAGCATCGTCAGTCGTGATGGTGGTGGTGAGGCGGGAGGATGCCGCGGCCGCCGGTGCCGGGGATCTCGACGATCTCGCCTCCGTAGGTGGCTTCGAGCACGGTGCGGTCGAGGGTCGCTCGCCGGCGGCCCGACGGCGATCTGGCTGCGGTTGAGGCAGAGGACCGAGTCCCAGCGGCGCGCCTGCTCGAGGTCGTGCGTGGCGATCACGATCGCCCGCCCCTCGGCGGCGAGGGACGCGATCAGGCCCTCGAGCAGCTCCGAGCCGGGTCGGTCGAGGCCGGTGAAGGGCTCGTCGAGGAGCAGCACCCGCGCCTCCTGGACCAGGGCGCGGGCGATCAGGGTGCGCTGCCGCTGGCCGCCCGAGAGCTCGCCGAATGTCTCCTCCGCCAGCGGGGCGAGGCCGACGCGGCCGAGCGCCTCGCCCGCCTCGCGACGCTCGGCGCGGCCGGGCCGGCGCCACCAGGGCAGCCTCGAGAGCGCCCCCATCGCCGCGACGTCGAGGGCGGAGACGGGGTAGTCGAGCCGCGAGCGCTCGGTCTGGGGGACGGTCGCGCAGCGGGCGCCCACCCGCAGCGAGCCGCGGGCGGGCCGCAGCTCGCCGAGCAGCGCCCGCAGCAGGGTCGTCTTGCCGCCGCCGTTGGGGCCGAGCAGCGCCATCCGCTCGCCCGGGTGCAGGGCGAAGCCGACCCCCGAGATCGCCTCGCCCGCCCCCGGGTAGCCGACCGCCAGGCCCTCGGCCTCGATCAGCGGCTCGGCCGGCACCCGCGCCTCCCGTCGGTGAAGCCGGCGACCATCGCGTCCGCGTTGGCCGCCTCCATGCCCAGGTAGGTGGCGCCGGGCGAGCCCTCCGGCCCCAGCGTGTCCCCGTAGAGGGTGCGCCCGCTGGAGGCCCCGGTCTGGCCGGCGATCGCCTCGGCGACCTTCGGGCTCAGGGAGCTCTCCGGGAAGACGGCGGTCACCCCCTCCGCCTCGATCGTCCGGGCGAGCTCGCTGAGGTCCCTGGCCGAGGGCTGGGCCTGGGTCGTCTGCGAGGGGATGACGGCGCCGACGACGTCGATCCCGTAGCGGTGGGCGAAGTAGCCGAAGGCGTCGTGGTCGGTGACGAGCCTGCGCCGCGCGCGCGGCACGGCGGCAAAGCAGGCGGCGATGCCGCGGTCGAGCGCCCGCAGGCGGGCGAGGTAGGCGGCGGCGTTGGCTTCGAAGAGGTCGCGGCGGGCGGGGTCGGCAGCGGCGAGGCGACGCTCGATCTCGCCGACGGCGGCCTCGGCATTGCGGGGGTCGTGCCACCAGTGCGGGTCGTATTCGGAGGCCTCGGACCCCGTCTCCTCGCCGGGCAGGCGGTCGGGAACCGAGGCCCCGAGGTCGATCACCTCGGCGCCGCTGCCGCTGTCGGAGACGACCTCCTTGATCCAGTCGTCGAGCCCGTCGCCGTTGGCGAAGACCAGCTCGGCGCCCGCGGCGGCCTCGACGTCGCTGGGCCGGGGCTCGTACTCGTGCGGGTCCGTGTTCGGCTCGAGAACCTGGTCGACCGAGACCGCGCTGCCGCCGATTTCGCGGACCCAGTCGCCGAGAACCGTCGTCGTCGCGACCACGTCGAGCCGGCCGCCCGAGTCGGGCCCGGCGCTCCCGCAGCCGCCGGCGAGCAGCGCCAGCGCCAGCGCCGCCGTGGCGGCGAACAGCGCGGGCCGGCGCCGGGCGAGCGCCCTCGCCGCCGCGACGAGGGCGAAGACGGCCCCGGCGACGCAGGCGATCGTCGCCCCGGGCGGCGCGTCGGTCTTGACCGAGAGCCAGAGGCCCACGGTCCCCTCGGCGGCGACGAGGGCGATGCTGGCGAGCTGCCAGCTCAGCATCCGGCGGGTCAGCAGCCGAGCGGTGATCGCCGGCACGACGAAGAGGGCGCCGACCAGGAGGGCGCCGACGACCGAGAGCGCCGCGACGCTGGCGAGCGCGATCAGGCCGAGCAGCGCTGCGTCGAGCAGCGTTGCCTCCCTGCGGCCGGCCCCGGGGCCGGCCGGGTCGAAGCCCCGTTGCAGCCAACGGTGGCCGACCAGCAGGCTGGCGAGAAGGGTCGCGGCTGCTGCTGCTGCTGCCAGGGCGATGTCGCCGCCGTCGACGAGCAACAGGCTGCCGAAGAGCAGGGTCTCGACGTTGGCGCCGGAGCCGAAGACGTCGCTGGCGAGGATCACGCCCGAGGCGAGGCAGGCGACGAGGACGATCGCGACGGCGCTGTCTCCCTCCTCCTGCCGGCGGCCGAGCGCCGAGCTGCCGACGGCGAAGGCGGCGGCGGCGGCGAAGGCCCCCAGCGGAGCGGCGAACCCGAGCCCGTCGGCGAGAACCAGGCCGGGGAAGGCGGCGGTGCCGACGGCGTGGGAGAAGAAGGCGAGGCCGCGGAGGACTATCCAGGTGCCGAGCAGCCCGGCGGGCACGGCGAGGATGAGGACCTCGAGCAGGCCGCGCTGCACGAATGGGAGCTGGAAGGGCTCGAGCAAGGCCCACTCAGCATAGTGAGAATGAGTCCTGTTTGCAAAACGGCGAGGATCAGAGCAGGCGCAGGGTCAGGTCCCGGCCGCGCGGGGAGAAGTGGCTGCCGTTGCCCTTCAGCCGCAGCAGCCTCTGGTCGGCGGTGCGCATCAGCTCCTCGAAGGACTCGCCATCCTCGGGGAAGACCGCGAGCCCCAGCGACGCGTGGGGCGAGGGCAGGCGCGAGCCCGGCTCGTGGGCGGCGATCGCCGCTCGAATCGCCTCGCCCATCTGGGCCGCGCCGTCGCCCTGGGACCCGGGAGCGATGACGGCGAACTCGTCGCCGCCGATCCGGGCGAGCAGGTCGGTCGAGCGCAGCACGCTGCGGGCGCGCCTGACCACCTGACGGAGGACCTCGTCGCCGAGTGGGTGGCCGTAGTCGTCGTTGATCGTCTTGAAGTCGTCGAGGTCGATGGTCAGCAGCGCGAAGGGCTCGGCGTCGCCCCGCCGTCGGGCACCGTTCGGGTCGACCCGCGCGGCCAGCTCCCGGCGCAGCGCGGAATCGAATGCACGGCGGTTGGCGACCCCGGTCAGCGGGTCGAGGTTGGCGATCACCCGCTGGTGAGCCTCGGCTTCGACGAGCCGGCGTTTGAGGCTGACCATCACCCCCGTGAGGACGAGGAAGGTGGTGGCGAGGGCGAGGTAGCGCGAGGGGAAGGCGGTGGCGGTGGCGCCGTTTTCGTAGACCAGCGGCGCCGCGGCGATCAGGACCAGCTCGATCGAGAGGGGCCAGGCCCAGCGGGCCGGGAAGAAGAGGGCGGCGTAGAGGAGCGAGCAGACCAGCAGCGGCTCGACGTAGCTGATCGAGCCTCCGGTCATATAGATCCCCACGCCGACGACGGGGACGGTGACGAACATGCCGATCGCGAGTGCCTTCATCGAGGCGCGCTGCCAGGGAATCAGCCCCGTGACGCTGCCGATCCCGTAGGCGAGAACCAGGGCGCTGAGTGGGAGGACCCAGGCCGGCGCCTCGTGCTGGGCGCCGGGCAGGAAGGTGCCGAGAATGGCGGCCAGCGCGCCGACGGTCCAGAGCAGCCCGGAGACGCGGCCCATCCGGGCCTGCTCGTCGTAGTGCTCGGCGAGGGCTGGGCGAGGGTCGGGGTTTTCGGGACGGACGCGGCCGATGCGCCCCTTATCGACCGCTCAGCTCGCGTCCTTGACCAGGCCAACGACGTTCCCATCAGGATCCTTGAACTGGCCCAGCTCGACTTCCTCGTTGACCGTCTGGGGGCCCATGACCCGTGTCCCGCCGAGGCTCTCGGCCCTGGCCAGCGCCTCCTCCACGTCCGGCACGGCGACATAGAAGGTGACCTGCGGCTCGACTCCCTCGTAACCCCCGGCGACGCCGCCGCCGATCCCGAGGCTGCCGTCGGGCGCAGGGTTGTCCTCTTTGGCGACGAGCCCGTAGTTCATCGGGTTGTCGGCGTCGATCTTCCAGCCGAACAGGTCGGAGTAGTAGGCGCGCGTCTTTGCGGCGTCGGTGCCGATGATCTCGAAGTGAACTACCGGTCGTCCCATGGTCTGCTCCTTCATCCTGCTTCGTAGGCCGGCTCGCCCTCGGTGGTCTGGTGCTCGTCCTGCCCTCCGTGTTCGGCGGCCATTTCCGCGAGCTCGGCGGGCGAGGGCTGGCGCAGAACGGTGACCGCGACGACGAGCGCCGCGGCGATCAGGACGGCGCCGATCAGGTAGGCGAGGTGGTAGCCGGAATTGAGCGCCTCGAGGTGCGCGATCCCATCCGCTTCGCGGCCGTCGGTGCGCTCGGCGGCCAGCGTCGCGAGCACCGCCAGGCCGATCGCGCCGCCCACCTGCACGCTGGTGTTGACGATCCCGGAGGCGAGCCCGGCCTCGCTCGGGCCGGCCCCCGACATCGCCAGCGTCATCAGCGACGGGAAGGAGGTGCCGACGCCCACCCCGACCAGCAGCAGCGGAGGCAGCAGGTCGGTCAGGTAGTTCCCGTCGACCGGGGTGCGGGCGAAGAGGAGCAGGCCGACGCCGACCATCGCGACGCCGGGGATCAGCGTCGTCCGCGGCCCGAAGCGCATGATCAGCTTTTCCGAGAAGCCGAGCGAGAGCGTTCCCATCGCGACCGTCGTCGGCAGGAAGGCGAGGCCGACCTCGAGCGCGTCGTAGTGGAGGATCCGCTGCAGGTAGAGGGCGCCGAGGAAGAACATCCCGAACATCCCGGCGACGAGCAGGGCCTGGATCGCGTTCGCGCCCGAGAGATTGCGGTTGCGGAAGATGCCGAGCGGCACGAGCGGATTCGCGATCCGCGACTGGCGGGCGAGAAAGGCCCGCGAACAGGGCGGCCGACGCGGCGCTCAGGGCCAGCGTCTGAGGCGACCCCCAGCCGTGCTCCCCGACTCCGAGAATGCTGTAGGTGCCGATCATCAAGGAGCCGGTGATCAGGGCCGCCCCGAGGGCGTCGGCGCCCTCCCTGAGGCCGAGGCCGGGGTTGCTCGGCACGAGCCGCAGCGCCCCGAAGGCGACGCCGATGCCGATCGGCAGGTTGATCAGGAAGATCCAGTGCCAGCTGATCGCCTGGGTCAGGATGCCGCCGGCGAGCAGGCCGATCGAGCCGCCGGCGGAGGCGACGAAGCCGAACACGCCGATCGCCTTCGCCTGCTCCCGGGGCTCGGGGAACATGGTCACGATCATGCCGAGGACCACGGCCGAGGCGAAGGCGCCGCCGACGCCGGCGAAGAAGCGGCCGGCGATCAGCATCGCCTGGCTCTGGGAGGCGGCGCAGAGCAACGAGGCGGAGATGAAGACGGTGAGGCCGGCGAGGAATATCCGTCGCTGGCCGAGCAGGTCGCCCATCCGGCCGGCGAGCAGCAGCAGGCCTCCGAAGGGAATCAGGTAGGCGTTGACGACCCAGGCGAGGTTGCCCTGGGAGAAGCCGAGGCTGTCCTGGATCGAGGGCAGGGCGACGTTCACGATCGTCACGTCGAGGACGATCATCAGCACCCCGCCGCAGAGGACGTAGAGGGCGAGCCAGCGGCTGCGCTCAGAGGATTCTGCGGTCATCTGTCTCGGGCTCCTTTCGTCCTGCCGGGGATGCGATCGGGGCACCCTAGCAGACTGTTCAGAAAAACAACTACTTACTTGCAAAAAAGAAATAGGCCGGTAGGATCGGGCCATGTCGACGAAGCGCTCCTACGGCGAGGCATGTCGGTTCGCCCACGCCCTCGACCTTGTCGGCGAGAGGTGGGCGCTGCTCGTCGTGCGTGAACTGTTGCTCGGCCCGAAGCGCTTCACGGACCTCAAGAACGGGCTGCCGCACGCGAGCACGAACATCCTGACAGAGCGTCTCCGTGAGCTTGAGGAGGGCGGCGTGGTGCGCAAGCGCAGGTTGCCGCCGCCGGCCGCGTCCTCGGTCTACGAGCTGACCGATTGGGGCCGGGAGCTGGAGCCGGTCGTGACCGGCCTCGGCGCCTGGGGCGCCCGCTCGCCCTTCCCGCCGCAGACGACGGAGATCGGCGCCGACTCGATCGTGCTGGCACTGCGCTCGCTCTTCGATCCCGCCGCGGCGAGCAAGGCGAGCGCCGGGGCCTACGAGGTCCGCTTCGGGGATGACGTCTTTCACGTCCTGGTCACCCCGGCGCACGGCGAGGACGAGGCCGGGGTCGAGCTTCTTCGCGGCCCGGCCGGCGACCCCGCCGCGGCGATCCGGACCGACCCGGGCACCTTCGCGGCGATCGTCTCCGGCCAGCTCGCCCTCGACGTCGCGTTGGCCGCCGGCGACGCCGAGATCGAGGGAAGCGAGCGGGCGCTCGCCCGCTTCCTCAAGCTCTTCCCGATGCCCGAGCCATGCCCTGTCGCGAGCGGCGAGCTCTGCCGGGCCTGCGACGTAGGGCAGGTCACCGCCCGCGGCGGCCGAAGCTGTGGCCGGCGGGCGCGACCGCCCGCAGCTCGGCGACGGCCTGGCGACGACGGCGCGCCTGCTCGTCGTGTGGCGACCTACCGTCCCCATGGGGAGGGTTTCTCGATCGCACGACCCGGTGAGGGCGCGCGCTGCAGCTCCGCAGACCTCGGAGACAAGGATGTTTACGACTCCCTCGCGACGCTCCAGCCGGCCCCTGGCGCGGAGCAGGGGGGCGGCGCGGACCAGGGCGCGGTGGCGCTCGTAGACGGGGGGCGGAACGATCAGGTTGACGGTGCCGCGCTCGTCCTCGAAGAGCATGAAGACGATCCCCTTCGCGGTCTCGGGACGCTGGCGGGCGACGACCATGCCGGCGACCTCGACCTCGCTGCCGTCGGCGACCCCGGCGAGGTCGGTGCTGCGCAGCAGCTGCGACGGCAGCCCGTCGCGCATCAGCGCCAGCGGGTGCTCGCCGAGCGCCATCCCGGTCGAGCGGTAGTCGGCGATCATCGTCTCCCACTCGCCCAGCGGCTCCAGCTCGGGGGGCGCGGGCGGCTCCAGCGGCAGGGCGAGCTGGGCTCCCTCTCCCGCCCCCCTGCCGCTCGGCGCCACCCCAACCTGCCAGAGCGCCTCGCGGCGGCCGGCGGCGTCGTCTGCGGCGCCGAGCGGGATCCCGTCCAGGGCGCCCGCCCAGGCCAGCCGCTCGAGCCCGTCGCGGCCGGCACCCGAGCGCGAGGCGAGGTCGGCGACCCCGGTGAAGGGGCCGCCGCGCTCGCGGGCGGCGGCGAGGCTCGCCATCTCCTCCTCGCGCACACCCTTGACGTAGCCGAGCCCGACCCGCACGAGGAGACCGCCGCGCTCGGCGCTCGACCCGGCAGAGGACGGCGCTGCGATTGGCGTCGGGCGCCGCCACACGCACCCCCCGCCGCTGCGCCTCGTGGACCAGCGAGTCGGGCGGGTAGAAGCCCATCGGCTGCTCGTTGAGCAGCGCGCAGAGGAACTCCGGGGCGTGGTGGATCCGCAGCCAGGCGGACTGGTAGGCGAGCAGCCCGAAGGCGGCCGAGTGAGCCTTCGGGAAGCCGAAGCCCGAGAAGCCCTCGATCTGCGCCCAGACCCGCTCCGCCGTCCTCTCCTCCACCCCCCGCTCGGCGGCCCCGGCGATGAAGCGGTCGTGGTGCTTGCGCAGCTCGGCCTCCGAGCGCTTGCGGCTCATCGCCCGGCGCAGCCCCTCCGCCTCCGAGGAGGAGAAGCCCGAGAGGGCCATCGCCACTTCGATCACCTGCTCCTGGAAGACGATCGTCCCCAGCGTCTCCTCCAGCGCCGGCGCCAGCAGGGGATGGTCGTAGGGGATCTCGTAGCCGGGGTCCTCGCGCAGCAGCTTGCGGCGTTCGATGTAGGGGTGGATCGCGCCGCCCTGGATCGGCCCGGGCCGGACCAGGGCCACCTGCACGGTGAGGTCGTCGATGTTCGCCGGCAGGGTGCGGGGCAGCATCTGCATCTGGGCGCGGCTCTCGATCTGGAAGACGCCGGTCGTCTCCGCCGCCTGGATCGATTCGTAGGTCTCGGGGTCCTCCAGCGAGATCCGCGAGAGGTCGAGCGGCTCGGCCCGGACGCGGCCGATTTCGTCGACGCAGCGCTCGACCGCGGAGAGCATGCCGAGGCCGAGCAGGTCGATCTTGAGGAAGCCCGCGTCGGCGCAGGAGTCCTTGTCCCACTGGACGATCTGGCGCCCCTCCATCGCCGCCGGGACGACCGGGCAGACGTCGATCAGCGGCCGGGTCGAGATCACCATCCCGCCCGGGTGCTGGGAGGCGTGGCGGGGCAGGCCGATCGCCTCGCCGCAGAGCCCGACCAGGGTGCGCCAGCCGGCCGAGGCGGCGCGGCGCGGGCCGATCGCCGCCGCCACGTCGCGCTCGATCTCGACCGTGCGCTCGTGGAAGCCGAGGACCTTCGCGACCCTCTCGACCTCCTCGGGCGGCAGCGCCAGGGCCTTGCCGAGGTCACGCACCGCGCCGCGCGGGCGGTAGGTCGGGAAGGCGGCGACGAGGGCAGCGCGGTCCTTGCCGTAGACCTCGTGGACGCGGGGGATCAGCACCTCGCGGATGTCGCGGGGGAAGTCGAGGTCGATGTCGGGGACGGCGGCGACTTCGTCGTTGAGGAAGCGGCCGGCGAAGAGGCCGGCCTTGACCGGGTCGATGTGGGAGAGGCCGGTCAGGTAGCAGACGATCGAGCTGACGCTCGACCCCCGGCCCCGGCCGGGGGGCAGGACGGAGCGGGCCGAGGCCGGGCCGCGCACCTCGACCGCCACCTCCCGGGCCAGCTCGAGCAGCTCGCGGTGGAGGAGGAAGAAGCCGGAGAGGCGGAGGTGGCGGATCGTCGCCAGCTCCTGCCTCGAGCCGTCGCTCGGCCTCCCGGCGGGTGTCGAGGCCCCCGTAGCGCTCCTCCAGCCGCACCCGGCAGGCCTCCGCCAGCTCGCGGTCGGCGTTCGGGTCCTCGGAGCCCGGGTAGCGGTAGCCGAGCTCCTCGGTCAGGTCGAAGCGCAGGCGCTCGGCGAGCGCCAGGGTCTCGGCGACCGCCGCGGGATGCTCGGCGAAGCGCTCGGCCATCCGCCGCGGCGTGCTCAGCACCGAGCTCGAGTTGCCGCGGCGGGACGGCTCAGAGGCCTCCAGCGTCGTCCCCAGGCGGATGGCGACAAGAGCGTCCTGGAGACGGGCGCGGCGGGGGTCGTGGCAGTGGACGTCGCCGGTCGCCACGCAGGGAACCCCGAGGCGCTCGGCAAGCCCGGCGAGCCAGCGGTTGCGGGCGCGGTCGCGGCGCCAGTAAGGGGCGCTGCAGCTCGACCCTGAAGCGCTCGCGGCCGAACGCCTCCAGCAGTCGCCGGCCCAGGGCAGCTCCGGCGGCAGCCTCGCGTCGCTCCCAGGCGCCCGCCAGCAGCCCGTCGCGGGCGCAGCCGGAGAGGCAGAGGAGGCCCTCGGCGTGCTGCTCGAGCAGCGCCAGCGCCACCCGGGCCTGCCCGGCGCTGCGCTGGGCGCCCTCGCGGGTGTGGGAGTGGGCGGCGGTGAGCAGGCGGCAGAGGTTTCGATAGCCCGACTGGCTCTCGACCAGCAGGGTGACGTGGGCGCCGGCCTCGAGGGTCAGCTCGGCGCCGGTGATCGGCCTGACGCCGAGGTCCCGGCAGGCGAGCGCGAACTCCATCGAGCCCCAGACCCCGTCGTGGTCGGTGAGGGCGAAGGCGGGGTAGCCGCGGCGGGCGGCGGCGGCGGCCAGCTCCGCCGGCGTCGAGGCGCCGTCGAGGAAGGAGAAGGCCGAGTGCGCGTGCAGCTCTATATAGGGGACGGGCATCGCCCGGTGGTCAGGCCCGTTGCCTGTACCAGCGCCCGTCGCCGCCCTCGCGAAAGACGACCGTGTCGCGGCCATCGGCGAGCACCAGCTCGAAGTAGCGGCGGTGCAGGGGGCGGAGCGTCCACCAGCGGTCCTCGACCCACCACTCCTCGCGCACAGCGTCGACGGCGGCGCCGGCGACGGCGAGCGGGGCGCCGGCCGGGCCGGGCCGCACCTCGACCGGCCGCGGCGCATAGAGGCCCCGTGAGCCGGCTGCGCCCCCCGGCGCGCCCCCGCGCCGTCTCATGGCCGGAAGGGGGTGAGGACCGCGCGCCGCTCCGGCACGCGCGAGGCGGGGTCGACCGCGAGGACCTTGAGCAGAGCCCCGGCGCCCTGGGCGGCGCGCACCTCGCGCACGGCGTCGCCGAGGCGGCGGCGCCGGTGCTCGGACCCGCGGACCGAGAGCTCCATCTGGTCGCCGACAGGCGGCCCCAGGGAGAGCGCCCGCAGCCGCAGCAGCGTCGCCGGGGCCGGCAGCGACTCCAGACGCGGGCCGAGGACCCTGCGCAGGACCCGGGCCGAGGCGGTCGGGCGGCCCAGCCCCTGCTCGGTGCTCCAGCTTCCGCCGTCGCCGAGCAGGGCGCCGAGCCGCAGGGCCAGCACGGTGCGTCCCTTGCGCTGGGGGGCGGAGAGGAAGCGATCGATCAGCAGCTCGAGGGCGCGGTCGAGGCGGCTGCCCGCGATCCCCTCCGGCAGCTCGATCTCCGCCGCCAGCTCCTCGTGCGGGCGGCGAGTGCGCAGCGGCCCCTCCTCGCCGCGGGCGAGGCGCAGGGCGGCGAGCCCCGGCGGGCCGAAGCGGTCGGCGACCTGCCCCGGGGAGAGCGCCGTCAGAGCGCCCAGGGTGGCGATGCCCAGCCGCCCCATGGTCTCGGCCAGGCCCTCGGACTCGCGCCTGCCGAGGCCGAGGCGCGAGACCAGGGCCGAGACCGGCAGCGGGGCGAGGAAGCCGTGCAGGACCTCCGGGCCGACCACCGCGGCGCCCGTGGCCGCGCCGCGCCCGGTCCGCGCCGCGACGAGGGCGGCGAAGCGGGTCGGCGCCACCCCGATCCGGACCGGCAGCCCGATCGCCCGCCGCGCAGCCTCGACCACCCCCGAGCGGCTGCCGCCGTACATACCGCGCAACCCGCCGAGCGCGAAGAACGCCTCGCCCGGCCGCTCGCACTCGAGTGCCGCGCCGATCCCCTCGAGCCCTCGCAGCTCGTCCTCCCAGACGTCCTCGGGAGGCCGCCTCCGCTCTCCACCGACTTCTCCCAGGACGGCCCCGGGCACCATGACACAGGCTATCTCCATACGAACACATGTTCGTATACACGACGGGCAAACGCAAGTTAAGGCGCGGCTGCCATACGCTCAAAGGCGTGGATTCGCCGTCCGGTTCCGGCCCGGAGCGATTGTCAAGCGGTCATCGCAGGCCGCCGCGGGCCTACGTCGCCAGCTCGGAGCGAGAGCGGTTGCGGGAAGCGATGGTCCGGGTGGCGGCCGAGAAGGGCTACGCGGCGACCACGGTCGCCGAGGTGGCCGAGGCGGCCGGCGTCCCCGCCTCCACCTTCGACGAGCTCTTCGAGGACAAGGAGTCCTGCTTCCTGGAGGCGTTCGGCGCCGTCAACGACGTCGTCGTCGCCCACGCCTCGGCCGCCTACGTCGCGGATGGCGACGCCCCCTGGCCGGAGCGGATCGCGGCGGCGCTGCGGGCGATGGTTCAGCTGCTCGCCGCCGAGCCCGACATCACCCGCCTGACGATGGTCGAGGGGGGCGCGGCCGGCGAGGCGGTCCGCCGGCTCTACGGCGAGGCGCTTGACCGCTTCACCCCGTTCCTCGAGGAGGGCAGGGAGTACACGGAGCAGAAGGACCTGCCGGCCGACACGGCGCGCTTCGCGGTCGGCGCCGGCACGGCGATGATCTTCGACGAGATCCGCGCCGGGCGCGGGGCCGAGCTGGAGCAGGTCCTCCCCGACCTCGTCTTCGCCGTGCTGATGCCCTACCTCGGCCCGGAAGCGGCCGAACGGGAGATGCGGCGGGTCGCAGCCGCCTAGAAGGCGCCGTGCCGGCCCTCGCCGGCGGCGAAGCGGGCGGCCCCCCGGGCGGCGACGTCGAGCACCTGGGTGCCGAGGGCCGCCTCGTGGGCGAGCCCCTCGGCGAGCGGCATCCCGTAGCCCTCGACCGCGCCGCGGCGGTCGGCGAGCATCGTCTCCTGGGGGAAGGAGGCGATCTGCTCGGCCAGCTCGAGGGCGCGCTCGAGGTGCTTCCCGGGCTCGACCACCTCGTTGACCAGCCCGATCCGGTGCGCCTCGTCGGCGTCGACCGGGCGGCCGGTGAGGATCAGCTCCAGGGCGCGTCCCATGCCGACGATCCGCGGCAGGCGCTGGGTGCCGCCGTCGATCAACGGAACGCCCCAGCGGCGCTCGAAGAGGCCGAAGGTCGAGCCCCGGGTGGCGATCCGCAGGTCGCACCAGAGGGCCAGCTCGACCCCGCCCGCGAGGCACCAGCCCTCGACCGCGGCGATCGCCGGCTTCGACGGCGTCAGCCGGGTGGGGCCCATCGGCCCGTCCGGATGGGTGACGTCGAGGTTCATCGCCTTCAGGTCGGCGCCGGCGCAGAAGGCCTGGCCGCCGGCGCCGGTGAGAACGAGGACGCGGGCGCCCTCGTCGGCCTCGAAGTCGCGCAGCCCCTGGCGGAAGAGCTCGGCGGCGGCGGCGTCGACCGCGTTGCGGCGCTCCGGCCGGTCGATGGTCAGCACCGAGGCGGCCCCCAGACGCTCGTAGCGAAGCTCCCCGCTCATCGGCCTCATCCTCTCAGAGCGGGAGCGGGCGGGCTAGTCGACGGCGTACCTCCGGGTCTCGCTGCGACGCCCTGCTCCCGGGTGCGCCCCGGCGCGCGGCGCGGAGGGCAGGTGCTCCGCAGCCGGGCCCAAAGCTATGGGTCCCGTCGGACACGCCCGCCGGCCGGAATCAGGGCACGAAAAAACGACCGGGGGCGACGCTCGTAGCCTGCCTCGCGCGTAGCCTTCGCGCGTAGAAGCTCTTTGCGCCACCTTCGAGTCGGTTCCCCTCTCGGCTTCCGAGGGGCCTCTCTCTCCCAGTCGCAATGTCAACTTAGCTCGCACTCCCGAGGAGCGCAAGGGGGGCGACGAGGACGATCCCGCAAACTCCGAAAAACTGTGGCGATTTTGCCGCCGATCGGGCGCGATTGACCTCGTCGGCCCACCGCTATACGGTCGGCTGAGATGAGTGAGGGGCTCGAGGCGTCCCGGAGGAGGGCGCGACGCAACGTCGTCTTGACCGCGGCCATCGCCGGGCTCGGCGGGCTGCTGTTCGGCTACGACACGGGTGTCATCGCCGGCGCCCTGCTCTTCATCAAGGGCGACTTCGGGTTGAGCAGCTTCGAACAGGGGCTGGTCGTCGCCGCGGTCCCGATCGGGGCCGTCTTCGGCGCCGCCTTCGCCGGGCCGGCGGCCGATCGGTACGGGCGGCGAGTGATGATCCTCTCGGCGGCCGGGGTCTTCATCCTCGGCGCCCTCGCCAGCGCCGCGGCCCAGGGGGTCGAGGTCCTGGTGATCGCCCGGGTGGTGATCGGCGTCGCGATCGGCCTCGCCTCGGCTGCCGCGCCGGTCTACATCTCCGAGGTCGCGCCGCCGGAGAGCCGCGGGCGCCTGGTCAGCTTCTTCCAGCTCGCCGTGACGATCGGCATCCTCGTCGCCTACCTGGTCGGCCTCGCCTTCGACCACATCGAAGGCTGGCGCTGGATGCTCGGGCTCGGCGTCGTGCCGGCGCTGGCCCTCGCCTTCGGGATGCTGCGCATGCCGCAGAGCCCGCGCTGGCTTGTGATGACCGGCGACGACTTCGCCGCGCGGGCGACGCTGGCCAAGATCCGGGTCGACGACCCGGACACGATCGACCGCGAGATCGACGAGATCAAGGGCAGCATCGACGCCAAGCCGGGTGGCTGGAGCGATCTGCTCCAGCCGGTCGTCAAAGCGGCGTTGGTCGTCGGCGTCGGCCTCGCGATCCTCCAGCAGGTGACGGGGATCAACACGGTCATCTACTACGCGCCGACGATCGTCGAATACACCGGCGTCGACTCCTCCGCCGGATCGATCCTCGCCGCCGTCGGCGTCGGCGTGATCAACGTCGCCTTCACCGTCCTCGCCCTGCGCCTGCTCGATCGGGCCGGGCGCCGCACCCTGCTCATGATCGGCGTCAGCGGCATGGTCGTCTCGCTCTTCGCCCTCGGTGCCGCCTTCAAGATCTCAGGCGGCGACAGCACCCTCGGCTCGATCGTCGCGATCGGCAGCCTGATGACCTACGTGGCGTCCTTCGCGATCAGCCTCGGGCCGATCTTCTGGCTGCTCAACGCCGAGATCTACCCGCTCAGCGTGCGCAGCAAGGCCGCCGGCCTCGGGACGATGGCGAACTGGACCTTCAACTTCATCGTCTCCCTCACCTTCCTGCTGCTGATCGACGCGATCGGCGAAAGCGGCGCCTTCTGGTTCTACGGCTGCGTCGGGATCGTCACCCTCGTCTTCTGCTGGAAGCTCGTCCCCGAGACCAAGGGCAAACGCCTCGAGGACATCCAGGCCTACTTCCAGGCCCGGGTCGACCGCCGCCGGGCCTAGACGATCCGACGGCTCAGTCCGCCCGCGCGGCCCGCCAGGCCGCCTCGGCGAGCTCCTCCTCGACCGGCCGCAACGACTCCAGCCGCCCCGCCAGCCAGAGGCGGGAGAGCTCCTGCGCCGGCCCGACCACCACCGCGTAGAAGACCTCCAGCGACATCTCCCGGATCCCCGGCCGCTCGATCCAGTCCTTGACGGTCTCGGCGAGGATCCGGTTCAGCCTCTGCAGGTCCTCGCCGGCGGCCGCCCTCGCGGTCCCGGCGCGGAGCAGGAAGCGGGCCCGCTCCGGATTGCGCTCGACCCAGCGCAGGTGGGTCCGGACCAGGGACCTGACGCCCTCCTCCGCGCCGCGGGCGCGGCCCAGGGCCCGGATCACCCGCGCCTGGTAGTCGCCCAAGATCTCCAGGTAGAGCGCCGCCTCGATCCCCTCCTTGCCGCCGAAGTGGTGGTAGATCGAGCCGACGCTTGCTCCCGACCGGCGGCGGACGTCGTCGATCGCGATCTCGCCGCTGGCGGCGAAGGCCTCGAGCGCCGCAGCAATGATCGCCTCCTCTCGACTCATGTTAGAATCATATTCTAGAACATGATTCTACTCGACGAGGTCCTTCCCGAATACGACAGGCGCGAGCGCCACAGCCGCGCAACCGACGCACCCGCGGCCGACGTCTGGGAGGCGATCCACTCCCTGCGCGGCGAGGATCTGCGCCTGATGCGGATGCTGATGGGGGTCCGCTCGCTCGGCCGCAGCCGCCGCACCGACTCGCGGACGGTCCTCGAGGGCTTCGGGCGGATGGGCTTCCGCGTCGTCGGCGAGCGCCCCCCGAGCGAGTTCGTGATCGTCGGAATAGGGCGCTTCTGGCTGCCCTCGGGCGGCCTGCGGGAGGTCGAGGGTCTCGACGAGTTCGCCCGCTTCGACGACCCGGGGTACGCCAAGGTCGCCTTCGACTTCCGGGTCGGAGACGGCGAGGTCTCGACCGAGACGCGAATCGCCGCCACCGACGCACAGGCCCGGCGCCGCTTCGGCCTCTACTGGACTCTGGTCCGCCCCGGCAGCGGGCTGATCCGGCGCGAGTGGCTGAAGGCGATCGCCGAGAGCGCCCGCGACCACTGATCGGAGTCCCCACTAGCTACGCTGCCGGGATGCGCATCGACGAGATCATCGCCTCGCCCGAGCCGACCTTCTCGGTCGAGTTCTTCCCGCCCAAGACCGAGGAGGCCGCGGAGCAGCTCTTCGCGACCGCCCGCTCGCTCGCCGAGCTCGAGCTCGACTTCGCCTCCGTCACCTACGGGGCCGGGGGCTCGACCCGCGAGGGCACGGTCGAGATCACCAGGGCACTGAAGGACGACGTCGGGCTCGAGACGATGGCCCACCTGAGCTGCGTCGGCGAGACCAGGGAGGGCCTCTCGAAGACGCTCGACCGGATCGCCGATGCCGGGATCGAGAACGTCTTCGCCCTGCGTGGCGACCCTCCCCGCGGCGAAACCGGCTTCGTCCAGCCCGAGGGCGGCCTGGGCAGCGCCGCCGAGCTGGCCGAGTTCGTCTCGGCGGGATGGGACTTCACGATCGGCGCTGCCTGCTTCCCCGAGGTCCATCCCGAGGCCCCCGACCTCGACACCGACCTCGCCTACCTGAAGACGAAGGTCGACTCGGGCGCATCCTTCCTGATCACCCAGCTCTTCTTCGACAACCAGGTCTACTTCGACTTCGTCGCCGCCGCCCGGGCTCGGGGGATCGGCGTGCCGATCCTCGCCGGCGTCATCCCTGTCGCCAGCTTCGCCCAGACCAAGCGCATCTGCAACCTCTGCGACGCCTCGATCCCGCCGCGTCTGGAGGCCGCGTTCGCGGCCGCCGCGGGCGACGAGCGCGCCGAGTTCGAGCTCGGCATCGCCTTCGCCGCCCAGCAGTGCTCCGAGCTGCTGATCGCCGGTGTCCCCGGGATCCACTTCTACGCGCTCAACCGAGCGCCGGCCACCTGCGCGGTGCTCGGCGCCCTGCGCGCCGCCCGGCCCTGGGATCGGGGCACGGCGGCTGACACGCTGGCGAAGGCCGACTAGACTTCTCGGCCCGATGGCGAATCGCAGGGAAGAAGAGCGCGAGCGGCTGCGGCAGGCCCGCGAGGAAAAGGAAAGCTCGCACACCAGCTCGGAGCGCAAACGGCTGCTGCTCGGCTACGGCGTCGCCGGCCTGATCGGCCTTGTCGTGGTCGTCGGGATCGTCGTCGCCCTGGTTTCCTCGGGCGGCGGCAGCGGCGGCGACTCCGCCCACATCAATCTTCAGAGCGGCTCCAGCAACGGCGTCTCGCCCGACGATCGCAGCGGCACGAAGATCGTCGCGGTCAAGGTCATGAGCCCCCAGCAGGCGGCGAAGAAGGCCGGCTGCGTGCTGCGCCTGAAGCTCAAGGACGAGGGGCATACCCACCTGCCGAGCGGCAGCGAAGCACCCGAATACAAGACCAACCCGCCGACCTCGGGCAACCACGTCGAACCGCCCTACCAGCAGGCCGACGGCGCCTACAGCGAAATGCCGCTGCTGATCGACATGGTCCACTCGCTCGAGCACGGCCGCATGGAGATCCAGTACAGCCCGGACCTGCCGGACGCCGCCCAGCTCGAACTGAAGGGCCTCTACGAAACGATGTACGCGGGGACCCTGCTCTTCCCCAACGACGAAATGCCCTACGAAGTCGCGGCGACGACCTGGACCAACCTGCTCGGCTGCAAGAAGTACGAGGGGGAGAAGACCCTCGACGCGATCGCCGCCTTCGGCAAGGCGACCTGGGGTCGGTACGGCGGCGAGCCGGTCCGAGGCTTCACCTTCACCGGCCCGACTCCGAAGAAGCCGGAAGCCTGAGCCCCCGCTAGGCGGGAGCGCGGTAGGCCGGGAAGAAGCCGCCGGCGTCGCGGCCGCCCGTGAGACGGGCGTAGGCAGCCGGGTCGCAGACCAGCTCCGACGTGCTCCAGGGCTGCTCGCGATTGGCGAAGCCGCGCTTGAACTCCTCGAGACGGTCGCCGCGCGAGAGGCCGCCGCCGAGGTTGAGCGGCAGCCCGAGCTCGCGCGAGAGCTCGACGAGGGCGGCGACCACGTTCTTCATCGGCGAGTCGCGCAGGTGAGAGTCGGCGCTTCCGCTCAGGTAGTAGTGGAGGAAGCCGTCGCTGCGGGCGGCGATCGAGGCGGCGGCGACGCCTCCCTCCGGCCCACTCGCGAGCGCCAGCCATGTGCCCCCGGCCTCGAGGATGCGGTCGAAGTAGCGGGCGCCGAAGAAGTAACGCTCGCCGGCGCCGGCGCGGCGCATCGTCTGCTCGTAGACCTCGAGGAAGCCGGCCCGCTGCCGCGGCGGCCGTCTCGCGGCCCGGGGACGAGCCGCAGCGAGTAGCCGTTGCGGCAGGTTCTTGTTGATCTGGTTGCGGTCGCTGGAGCGCTGCTCTTGGCGGGCAGCTCCGGGTCGGCGAGCAGGACGATGTTGCGCTCCTGCGAGCCGGCCAGCGGGGGTGGGTCGTCAAGCGTGTGGCGAATGAAGGCGCTGACCAGCCCCGTGGCGGAGAAATCGACCCGGTCGGGTCGAGCGAGAGCGCACTTTTGCCCGCATACCGGGAAGAACTGCGCTCGCGCGCGGAGACGATGCCCGGGTAGCCGTAGGGGGAGATCGCGTCGCGCTCGGGGCCCGCGTCGATTTCGCGGACGATCAGCGGCGCCAGGAGCTCCGCCTCGGCGGCGTCGATCCTCAGGGTGTGGGTGACGCCCTCGGCGTCGAGGAAGGGGCGCGAGCGGAAGAAGTCGTCGCCGACCGCGGCTTCGCCGCGGTCCTCGATCAACTCCGCCCTGGCGCCCGGGGCGCTCACCGCAGCAGGTCCGCGGCGGCGGCGCGGAAGTCGTCGGGGAGGACCGCCCAGACCTCCAGGTCGAAGCGCTCGCCGTCGCGCTCGTCGTGATTCTCGAGCGTCTCGACGTAGTGCCAGCCGAGCCCGGCGACGGTCCGCTTCGCCGCCTCGTTGAAGGCCGGGATCTCTCCGTAGACGCGGTGGGCGCCGAACTCGTCGAAGGCCCTGGCGATCGTCAGCGCCTCGGCGCGCCGTCCGACGCCGCTGCGGCGAATTTCGTCGCCGATCAGGGCCCCGAGCTCGGGCCCCCCCTCGCGGGTCAGGCCGTACAGGGCGGTGAAGCCGACGGGCTCGGGACGGCCGGCGACGAGGATCGCGTACTTGCGGTCCTCGCCCGAGTCGTCCATCGCCCGGCCGACCCAGGCCTCGGCCTCCTCGAGGGAGAAGCTCTGCCGCTGCACGACCAGCGTCTTCGTCGCCCGCCGGTTGTTGAACCAGCGGTGGACGGCGGCGGCGTCGCCGGGCTCGAAGGGGCGCAGGCTGACCTCGGGGGGCGCGCTCACGGCCTCAGGGGTGCGAGGCGGATCGCGAGCGGGAAGCCGCAGCGGGACAGCAGGGCGAAGCGACCGTCCGGCACCGCCTTCGACTCGGCGCGGACGGCGGCCGCCAGGTCGGACTTGAAGCTCTTCTCGCGCGGGTGTCGACGCAGCACCTCCTCGACGTTCTCGGCGGAGACGTCCCAGAGGCGCAGGCCGGCGACGTCCGTCATCGCCCCCCACTGGACGTAGCAACCGAGCGCCCCGTCGCGGTCGACCCGCACGCCCGGCGTCGCGTGGGCGCAGATCGCATCCGCGATCTCCTCACCCTCCTCCGTGCCGACCCCGGCCCGCTCGGCGCAGGCGAGCGCGCGGTCGGCGCTGCGCAGCGTGAAGTCCTGGCCCGGGTACGGCTCGGCGATGCCGTGGTCGTGGAGCAGCGCCGCGCAGTAGAAGAGCTCGCGGTCGGGCTCGCTGCCGTCGAGCGCCGCCAGCGCCAGCCCGAACATCCAGGTTCGGTAGGAATGCCCGACGACGAAGCCGGGCTGCTCGGCGCAGGCCTCCTCCGCCTCCCGCGCCAGCCTCGAGTCGGGAGGGGCGAAGCTCTTCGCGTCGATCCCGGCGGCGCCGGGGGCCCGCCGCCCGAGCGCCAGTTTCAGGCGCCCGGCGACGTTCACCGCCTGGCCCCTGGCTATCTCGCCGAGCAGCCGGCGCCGCTCACGGGCGGAGAGCCGCCCGCCGCCGTGGCGGGTCCAGGCGAGCCCACCGAGCCGGGCCGGATCGGGCCTCACGCCTCGCCTCAGACCTCGATCGCGACCGGCTGCGCGGCGCTCAGCCAGCGCACCCGGTCCTCGATCCCGGCCTCGGCGAAGGCGGACTCGATCTCCTCGCGGCCCTGGCGGAAGTGCTTCCAGCCCTCGTAGTGGAGCGGGACCAGCGTCTTCAGCTCGAACTCGCGGGCGACGCGCACCGCCTCGGCCGCGTTCATCGTGTAGCGGGCCGGGCCGCTGACCGGGAAGCGAACGCCGCCGAGGTGGACGATCGCGGTGCCGACGTCGAAGCGCTCGGCGACCTCCGGGATGCCGCCGAACCAGACCGTGTCGCCGGTGATCCAGAGGGCCCCGTCGCGCTGGCCCTCCCACTCGAGCAGGAAGCCGGCCACCTCGCCGACGATCGGCCGGCTGAGCGGCGGCCCGTGGCGACAGGGCGTCGCCGTGATCCGCACCTCGGCGCCGCCCGGCGCCCGCAGCGCCGTCGAGCTCCACGGGGCGAGGCCGAGGGCGTTGCCGCCGAGGCGCTTCTCACCCGCGGGGGTGGTCACCACCCTCCCCGCCGATGGCAGCATCTCGCGGCCGGCGTCGTCGAGGTTGTCGTCGTGATGGTCGTGGCTGAGCAGAACGGCGTCGATCGGCGCCAGCTCGGCCGGGCTCAGCGCCGGGTCCTGCAGCTTCCGCGACGAGGTCCCCCAGCCGAAGTTGTATTTGCGGCCGCGATTTGTCGAAGGTCGGGTCGGTGAGCAGCCGCAGCCCCTCGACCTCGAGCAGGGCGGTCGGGCCGCCGACGTAGGTGATCTGGACCTCTGACATCCGGGCAAGCCTATTCGGGAGCGGGCTGCCGGTGGCGGCTAATCGGGCGCCAGGCCGTGGCCGGTGACCAGCAGCCAGACGGTCTTCGAGCAGGATGCGGAGGTCGAGGAGCGGGCTGCGGTGGTCGACGTAGTGGACGTCGAGCTCGATCCGCTCCTCCCAGGGAATGCCGGCCCTGCCCTGGACCTGGGCCCAGCCGGTGATCCCGGGGCGGACCTCGTGGCGGCGGCGCTGGCGCGCCGTGTAGTCGTCGACCTGGGCGGGGATCGTCGGCCGCGGCCCGACGATCGCCATCTCGCCGCGCAGGACGTTGACCAGGTTGGGGATCTCGTCGAGCGAGGTGCGGCGCAGGACCGCGGCCGGCCCCGGTGACGCGGGGGTCGTCGCGGGTCACCGCGGTGCCGATCCCCACCGGGTCGGAGCCGACCACCATCGTGCGCAGCTTGAGCAACTCGAACTCGGCTCCGCCGAGCCCGACCCGCCGCTGCCGGTAGAGGACCGGGCCGCGGCTGCCGAGCCTGATCGCGATCGCCGCGACCAGGAGGACGGGAGAAAGAATCACCAGCGCCAGAACCGCGATGCCGATGTCGAAGATCTCGCGGCATTCCGTTCACCTGGTCCCTTCGGCCTTCTCCCAGGTGCCCCGGGGCGCCGCGGCGGGCGCGGTCCCAGAGGCCGGCGGCGATCGAGGCCGTGGTCATCGCGTAGTAGCGGGCGAAGCGGAGCGGGGCGAGGGGCAGCGCCCGGCCGAGCAGAGCGCCGGCAAGGAGGGCGAGTTGGGCCGCGAGCGTCGCGACGTAGACCCAGCCCCGGCCGAGCAGCGCCAGGTTGGCGAGCGAAGGCGATCAGGTGGAGGAACGGCGTCAGGTAGCGGAGCAGGCGGTGGGAGGCGAGCTCGAAGGCGTAGAGCGGCGAGTAGCCGCGCGGGCTGAGCATGCCCTCGCCGACGACGATGTCCCAGAGGCCGACCATCATCCGCCGTTTGCGGGCGAACTCGCCCTCCAGGGTCGGGACCATCTTCTCCTCGGCGCGCGCCCGGGGCGCGTAGAGCGAGAGCAGGCCGCGCTTGGCGAGCGCGAAGGGGAAGGAGAGGTCGTGGCTGCCGGAGGGCGGCAGCGGGACGTAGGCCTCGCGGCGGACCGCGTAGATGCCGCCGTTGCCGGCGGTGACCCCGGCCAGCGCCGACTCCATCTCGCGGACGGCCATCTCGTAGCGCCAGTAGGCGCCCTCGAGGTTGCCCCCGATCGGCGTCGGTGAAGCGGACCTGGCCGCAGACGTAGCCGACCCCGGGGTCGGCGAAGGGCTCGACCAGGATGCGGAGGGCGTCGGGCGCCCAGAGGCTGTTGGCGTCGGAGAAGGCGACGATCTCACCGCCGGCGCCCTCGGCGGCGGCGTTCTGAGCGGCCACCTTGCCGCCGCGCGGCAGGTCGAGGACGAGGTCGGCCCCCGCGGCCCGCGCCCGCTCCACGGTCGCGTCGGAGGAGCCGTCGGAGGCGACGATCAGCTCCAGCCTCTCGCGCGGGTAGTCGAGGGCGAGGGCGTTGGCGACCTTGGCCTCGATCACCTCCTCCTCGTCGTAGGCGGCGACGATCAGAGAGACCGTCGGCAGCTCTGCCTCGCGCACCCGCACGCATCGACCGGAGGCGATGCTCGCCGCTTCCGCGTCCGCTGCCGGCCGCCCACGGCAGGCGGGTGAGGGCCCAGGAGGAGCAGGGGGTAGCCGGCGTGCGTGTAGGCGATCGCGGCGGCGCAGAGCCAGAAGGCGATTTCGACGGCGATCACGGTCCCGACTCCAGCAACTCCTCGTAGAGGGCGAGGGTCCGGGCGGCGACGGCGTCCCAGGAGTAGCGCCCGGCGGCCGCGGCGCGGGCGGCGGTGGCGAGCTCGGCGCGGGCGGCCTCGTCGCCGACCAGCTCCGCGAGGGCGGCGGCCAGCGCGTCCGGGTCCTGAGGCGCGACGACGCGGGCGGCGCCCTCCTCGCCCAGCTCCGGGAAGCCGCCGACCGAGGTCAGGACCATCGGCTTGCCGAAGGCGAGGCCGGTGTAGAGGACGCCCGAGTGCTCGGCGTCGCGGTAGGGGAGGACGACGATGTCGGCGCGGCGGAAGATCGCCGGGATCTCCGCGTCCTCGACGAAGCGGGTGAGGAAACGGACCCGGCCGGGCGCCTCGGCGGCGAGCCGCCGCAGCGGCTCCACCGCCATGCGCGGGTTGCCGACGATCCAGAGCTCGGCGCCCTCGACCCGGCGGAAGGCGCGCAGCAGCGTGTCGATCCCCTTATATGGGCGCAGCAGGCCGAAGAAGAGGATCACGGGGCCCTCGGCGCCCTCGAGCTCGCGGGTCCAGCGGCTCCTCCTCGGGCAGCCGGGTCAGGTAGTCGAAGGCCCCGTGCGGGATCACCCGGACGCGCTCCGGGTCGAGGCCGACCTCGGCTCGCAGCCGCCCGGCGCCGTGCTCGGAGTGGGCGATGACGGCGTCCATGCGGCCGAAGGCGCGGCGGGCGCTCGCGACCTGGCGGCGCGACGGGCGAGGGGGCAGGACGTAGTGGGCGGTCATCAGCCGCGGGCGCGCCGGCGGCAGCAGCAGGGCGTCGAGGCCCGGCACCGTCAGCCACTGGTAGTGGATGACGTCCGCCGCCGCCGCCGCGCCGCGGAAGGCGGAGCATGTCCGGCAGGTGCTCGGCGAGCTTGAAGGCGCGGCGCCCCGGCGCCCCCAGGCCGCGCTCTGCGCTGCGCCGGTAGAAGAGCTCATCGACCCGGTAGCCCTGGGCGGCGGGCACCGGCCCGTAGAGGAAGCGGCTGGTCAGCAGCTCGACGCCGGCGCCGGCACGGGCGAGCGCCGCGGCGAGGGCGCGGTCGTAGGGCGGCGTGAACGCCGAGGGGTCGACGAGCTGCACGCGGATCTGGTCCGCAGCCGGATCGGCCATGCGGGCGATTATCGTGCGCCCGTGCCCCCCACGCTCTCCTACTGCGTCGTGAACACGAACGGCCGCGAGGACCTGCTCGCCTGCCTGGACGCGATCGAGCGCACCCACCCGGCCGGAATCGAGCGGCGAGATCCTCGTCCTCGACAACGCCTCGACGCGACGGCTCCGCCGAGGCGGTGCGGGCGCTGGAGCGGGAGATCCGGCTGATCGAGCTCGAGCGGCAGGACCGGCAAGGCGGCCAACGACTCGACCCTGATGCGCGAGGCGGGCGGTCGCTTCTGCCTGCTGCTCAACGAGGACTCCGAGTTGCGGCCCGGCGCCGCCGCCGCCCTGGTCGAGGCGCTCGAAGCCGATCCCGAAGCGGCGGCGGCGGGAGCCCAGCTGCTCGACTCCGCCGGCGAGCCGGTTCCCTGCGCCTGGCGCTTCCCGTCGCTGGGAACCGCGCTTGCCGGCGCCCTCTTCCTGCACCGATGGCTGACCGTGCAGAGCGGCGGCGGGCGGACGCGCCGCGTCGACTGGGCGCAGTCGAGCGCCCTGTTGGTGCGGCGCGAGGCGGCGGCCGCGATCGGCTACATGGACGCTCGGTTCTTCGTCTACTACGACGAGTGCGACTTCTGCAGGCGACTGGCCGACGCCGGCCACCCCACGCTCTACGTCCCCACCGCCGAGGCCGTCCACCACGACCAGCTCTCCACCGACCTCGCCGCCGGGCTGCCGCGGATCGTCGAATTCCACCGCAATCGAGACCTCTACATGCGAAAGCACCACTCGCGCGCCGACGGCGCTCGCGGTCCGCCTCCTCACCTCCTGGGCCTACGCCGTGCGCGCCCTCGCCGCGACGGTCATTCCCGGCCGGCCCGCGGCGGTCTACCGAGCCCATGCCCGCCAGGCCCTCTTCCCGGCCCGCGGCGAGAGCATCCGGGACAGAGTCGCGTGACCCGACGAAGGCGGAGTCAGGGCCGCGAGTCTTCGTCGATCCGGATCGCCTCGTAGGCCTCCGGGATCTCCCCCTCGACCGCGGCGGGACGGCGGGCGGCCTCGCGCAGGCGCTCGAGCAGCGCGATCGGGTGGCGCAGCATCGCCAGCCAGCGGCGCTCCTCGGCATTGAAGAATCCGCTGGCGAGCAGGGCCAGGGGGAAGACGGCCCACACGACTCCGCGGCCGAGCAGGCCGGCGGCGCCGGCGGTCGGCATCGCCAGCTCGCCGAGGGCGACCAGCGCGGCCGAGACCAGGGTCACCCGGGCGAGCCGGCTCCATTCGTAGGGGACCGGGAAGAGCCGCTGGGTGAACACGTACATCAGCGCCACGACGACGACGTAGGAGGCGACCAGGGCGATCCCGGCGCCGACGATGCCCATCGAGGGGACGAGGAGGAGGTTGAGGGCGACGTTCGCCGCGAGGGCCGCGATCGTCGCCGGGAAGTTGAACTCGGTGCGGCCGGTGCGGCCGAGGATCACGACGAGGACCATGTAGAGCGCATAGAGGGTGACGCCGGTCGCGATCAGGCCGACGGCTTCGTAGGAGTCGAAGAACTCGGGCGCGGCCAGGGCGCGGGCGATCCAGCGCGAGAACAGCCACATCCCGGTGACGACGAAGGCGCAGCCGGTCACGAACCAGGTGACGACGGCGGCGTAGGCGCGGCGGGCCTCGTCGTCGTCGCGGATCGAGTAGGCGAGCGGCGGCCAGGCGAGCTGGAAGCCGCGGACCAGGACGTTGACGGCCTGCGCGAACTTGACCGCCAGCGAGTAGAGGCCGGCCTCGGCGAGGCCGGCGCTGCGGACGATGATGATCCGGTCGACGAAGTTGAGCAGGTAGAGGGAGAGCTCGGCCGGCATCGTCGGCAGGCCGAAGCGCATCAGCCGCCGCAGCAGGGCGGAGTCGATCCAGAGCGAGAGCCGCCGGCGCTGGAGGACGATCAGGGCGAGCACGAAGACGGCGCCGCTCGCGTAGCTGCCGATCAGCAGGCCCCGTGCACCCTCGCCCTCGCCGACGACGAGGACGACGGTGATCGCGATCGCCGCCACCACGTTGAGGATCGTCGTCACGAAGTAGGCGCGGGCGCGCTCCTCGAGCCGGAACAGGGTGAGCAGGAACTCCATCATCGTCAGCACCCAGAGGCCGCCGATCGCGATCCGGGCGAGGTCGGCGGCGGGGCGGTCGAGCAGCGCTTCGGAGATCGGCCGGGCGAAGGGCAGGGCGAGCGCGGCGGCGATCGTCGAAAACCAGAAGAGCGCCGCGAACGAGGTGCTGAGGACCCGGGCCGGGTCCTCGTCGTCCTTGTAGAAGAAGCGCAGCAGGGCCTCGATCGTGCCGAGGCGGATGACGATGCTGGCGGAGACGACCGCGGCGAACATCACCTCGGCGGCGCCGTAGTCGGCCGGGGTCAGGTAGCGGGTGTAGAGCGGCAGCAGCGCGACCGCGATCAGCTTCGAGACGACGCTCGCCGCCGTGTAGGCGGCCCCCGTGGTCGCCAATCGGCGCAGGTATCCGGACACGAAGCGAGCCTATGGCCCGTCGCGGACCGGGGCCGCGGCCAAGGACGCGCCCACCGCAAGCAGCACCCAGGCTATGGGGTCCTCGTAAAACCCCGCATACGCCATCGTGTGCACCAACAGCGCTATGAACGTCGCGAGCACGGCGGCCCTCGCGACGATTCCTCGCGGCGTCCGTGGGCTGGCGCGTCCTCGGCGGGTGGCACGTGCGGGGGGGTCGAGGACAGCTCGGCCCGCAGTGCCCCCCCGCGATCCTCGCCAGGACCCGCCGGCCGAAACGTAGAGGCCGGCGCCCATGGTCCAGAGCGCCGCGACGAGCAGGGCGCCGTAGGCGGCGAGGCCGACGAGTCCCTGCTCGGCGGCGACCGTGATCGGCTCGGTGTGGGAGATCGAGACCGGGGCGCCGTTGGTGTCCAGGTGTTCCCGGTAGGCGCGGGGGAACGAGCCGGCGCCGTAGCCGTAGACCGGGCGCTGGGCGAAGAGGTGGATGCCGCCGGAGACGAGGTTGGCGCGCCCGGCGGTGTCGATGTTGATCCGGTCGGTGGTCACCTTCGAGCCGCCGGAGAGGACGACGACCGCGAGCGCCGCGAGCGCCCCGATGGCGACCGCCGCAAGGGTCCAGCGCAGGCTCCAGCGCAGGGCGGCGAGCACCGCCAGGCCGGCGAGCAGGGCGATGAAGCTCGACTGCGAGAAGGTCGGCGCCAGGCCGAGCCAGAGGACCGCGACCAGCGCCGTCAGCAGGGCCATGCGTGCGGCGCTCCCTCGCCCAGAGCAGGGCGGCCGTCGCGACGACGATCGCCAGCGAGAGGTAGCGCCCGTAGACGTTCGGGTCCCAGAACACCGAGTTGACCCGGAAGTAGGTGTGGAATTCGTTGGAGCGGATCACCTGGTCGTTCCAGAACAGGCTGCGGGTCGCGTACTCGACCGTCCCGACCGCGACGAAGGCGACGGCCTCGACCGCGACCACCCAGAGGACGAGAACGAGCAGCCGCCGGTCCCACTCGATGTCGCGCAGCAGCGCGTAGACGAGCGAGAAGGGGACGATGAAGAAGCAGGCGTTCTGCAGCGATTTCGAGAAGTCCGGGGAGTACAGCGTCTGGAGGGCATAGAGAAGGACGGCCGCGGCCAGGATCCTCGGGAGCCAGACGAGGGGGCGGGCGGGGCCCGTCGCAGATGAAGGGGGGCCTGCGGGCGGGCGCGAACTGACGTCCGTTCTCGGCCCCCCTTCATCTGCGCCACCCCCCCGCTCGACCGCTCGCCAGGACGGCCAGGTTTGGAGCGCTGTGGTTAGGACTCCTCCGGCGATCACGAGGTATAGGGGGACGAGGAGGTTCGCTGTGTCGCCGCCGGCATGGAGGGGGACGCGGAAGGGGAGCGCCGCGACGATCGCCAGGGGGAGGAGGATCGGCCAGCGGCGGAAGGCGGCCGCCAGCGCGACCGAGATGACCAGCGCGGCGAGGCCGAGGGCGGCGAGGCGGGCCGTGTGGTCGCGCAGGTCGGCGATCTGATGCGAGTGCCACTGGTCGCCGAGGATCAGGGCCGGGAAGAGGGCCAGGGCGACCAGCATCGCCGCCGAACGGGCCCGGCCCGCCGGCAGCAGGATCGCCGCCGCAGCGGCCCCCGCCGCGGCCAGCAGGCCGGCCTCGCTCATCGCTTCCCGCCGGCCGCGCTGCAGCCCCTCAGCGGATCGCGTCGGGCGCGGTGCAGGCTGATCGCGCCCGGCGGGACCAGGACACGGCCCTGGCCGAGCAGCCTCACCCGCAGCTTGTAGCGGCCCGGCGCGGCGATCCCGCCGCCGCGCCGGCGGCCGTCCCAGTAGTAGGTGTGGAAGTGGTAGCGCTTGAGGAAGCGGTCGCGGGCAAGGGTGATGACGACCCGGCCTCCCGGTTTGACGATCTGCACGGTGCCGTCGTCGGAGCGGGTCGTGCGGAAGCGGATCCGGACGCGGTCGTAGCGGCAGTCGCGGTTCGGCGTGAAGCTGTGGACGGGGTGCTTCGGGTGCAGGACCGGGATGGCGACGAGCGAGACCTTGTCCAGCACCAGCGGGTCGCGCTTGACTATCTGCGACCAGGCGAACGCGGCGAGCGTCGCCACCACGAGCAGCGCGAAGACGACGGCCGCACTAACCGGCCGACGAGGCATTGTCCTCGCCGATCACCACCGCGACCGGCGCCCCCGCCGCCAGATCGGCGACGGCTTCGGTCATCGGTTGCACCTTCGAGATCTCCAGAGAGGTCGCGACCCTCTGCGCGGCGCGCCCGTTGTTCGCCCTGAACATGACGACGCTGGCTTCGGCCGCTTCGTCGGTGTTGGTGACGGGGCCCAGCTGGAATCCGTGGTTCTCGACCATGTCGCCGTAGCTGCCGGCGAGCCCTTCGACCGCGGTGCCGTTGAGGACGGCGACCTCGATCTGACTCGGCCGCACCGCCTTCGCCTGCCTGCCGCCCTTGCCGCCGGCGCCCTTTTCGTCGCCGCCGAACCCGCCGGTCACGGCGTAGGCGACGCCGCCGGCGATCAGGACGACGACCAGGACGGCCGCGATCACGAGGCCGGGCCCGCCGAGCCGGGAGCCGCCGCCCGAGAACCTCTCCTGCAGGCGCTCGCCGCGGGTCAGTTCGGGCAGCCCCGCCTCGCGGCGCTCGCGCCGGGTCTCGCGCAGCTCGGCGGCTCCGCGCTCCGCCTCGCGGGCCTCTTCGAGCTTGCGCATCTCCTCGGCGCGCTCGGCCGCCGCCGCCGAGGTCGCCTCCTTGCGGTCCGCGTCGCGCTCCGGAGACGAGCCGGCCCAGTCGCGCAGGCGGCGGATGTCCCGGGCCTGGGTGAAGGAGACGAGGATCATGACCGCCAGCCCGAGGAACGCGGCAAGGCCCGCGTAGGAGCCGATTTCAGAGAGTAGATGGCGCAAGTGGCGCGAGAGGCTACTCGTCGGGGACGACCGTCGCCGCGTCGCCGCCGGGCGCGGTGATCATCGCCACCACGCGCTCGGCCAGGTTCGCCTCGTCGCCGGCCATGACCAGGTGCTCGAGCGAGTTGAGGGTGCCGTCGACCCATTCGGGGTCGAGCGGCGACTCGCGGACCGCGCGGCGGATCCGCTTGGCGGCGGTCGGCTGCACGGTCTCGCCGCGTCCGAAGAGCTCCTCGTGCAGCTTCTCCCCGGGCCGCGGCTGGGTGAACTCGACCGCGATGTCGGACTCCGGCTCATAGCCGGCGAGGCGGATCATGTTGTGGGCGAGGTCGAGGATCTTGACGGGCTCGCCCATGTCGAGGACGAAGACCTCGCCCTTGCCGGCGCCGATGTCGCCGGTCCGGATCACCAGCTGCACCGCCTCCGGGATCGTCATGAAGTAGCGGGTCATGTCCGGGTGGGTGACGGTGACCGGGCCGCCGCGCTCGATCTGGCTGCGGAAGATCGGCACGACGCTGCCCGACGAGGCGAGCACGTTGCCGAAGCGCACGCTGGCGAACCTGGTCCCGGGATGCTTGTGGCCGGCCGCCTCGACGATCCACTCGGCCATCGCCTTCGAGGCTCCCATCACCGTCTTCGGGTTGCAGGCCTTGTCGGTCGAGATCAGGACGAAGCGCTCGACCTTCGAGGCGGCGGCGGTCTCGGCGGTTATCCGGGTCGCGATCGCGTTGTTGCGGACCGCCTCCAGCGGGTTGGCCTCCATCAGCGGCACGTGCTTGTAGGCGGCGGCGTGGAAGACGACGCTCGGCTTGAAGCGCTGCATCGTCTCCAGCATCCGGCCCGGCTCCTTGCAGTCGGCGAGCACCGACTCGACGCTGGTGAAGTGGCGCTCCTCGACCATCTCGCGGTCGATCTCGAAGAGATTGTCCTCGGCGTGGTCGACCATCACCAGCAGGCGCGGCCCGACCCGGGCGATCTGGCGGCAGAGCTCGGAGCCGATCGAGCCGCCGGCGCCGGTGACGAGGACGATGCGGTCGCGCAGGTAGGCGCCGACCCGGTCGAGCTCGAAGACGACGGGGTCGCGGCCGAGCACGTCCTCGACCTGGACCTCTCGCAGCTGCTTGTTGAGCTGGACGCCGCCGCGCAGCAGCTCGAAGACCGTGGGCAGGGTGCGGACCCGGATCTCCCGCTCACGGCAGGCGGCGACGATCCGGGCGCGCAGGGTGCCCGGCGCCGAGGGAATCGCGATCACCACCTCGTCGGGATCGGTCTCGTCGAGGATCTCGGCGATCTCCTCGGTCGAGCCGAGCACCTTGAGGCCGCCCGACATGCGCATCCCCCGCTTGCGCGGGTCGTCGTCGAGGAAGCCGATCGCGGTCGAGCCGAGCTTGCGGGTTGAGCTGCAGCTCGCGAACGACCATCTGGCCGCCGGAGCCGGCGCCGACGACGAGGACCTCGTTCTTGGGGACGCGGGCCCCGCGCGAGGGACGCTCGACGATCAGCCGCACGGCGAGCCTGGCGCCGGCGACAAGCAGCAGGGTGAGGAGGAAGTCCATCACCGCGACCGAGCGCGGGATGCGTGTGCGCGAAGGGCTTGATCACCGTGAAGCCGGCGAGCAGGATCGTGCTGGCGACGACAACGGCCCGGAAGATGACGAAGAAGTCGCGGCCGCTCACGTAGCGCCACCACTTCTGGTAGAGCCCGGAGGCCGCGAAGACGGCGATCTTGACGGCGACGATGATCCCGACCGCCTGGGCGAAGAGGACCTCGTAACGATGCGGGAGACCGTCCTGGTCGAGGAATCGCAGCCGGAACGCGAGGTAGAAGGCGAGGGCGACGAGCGCCGCGTCAGCCAGTACCTGGAGTACCCGGTTGCGGTAGACGGGGTGGTTCAACCGGTGCATGGAGCCGAGCCGAGTTTAGAGGTGTTGGGCAACTCCCTACAATCCCCGCTTCACTCGTGCCGCCTCCTGCTCGCCAGCATCAGCCGACATCATCGTCGACCCGATCGTCGACTTCTGCGACCGAATTCATCGGCGACACCGGGCTCGCCGGCGGTCTTCCTGCTGATGGCTGCTGGAGTCCGCCTGCATCCCGGTCCCGAGCGAGGCGATCATGCTGTTCGCCGGCTTCAGCGTCTCCAATGGCGATCTGACCCTGTTCGGAGTCGTCGCCGGCGGGGTGCTCGGCAACCTCGTCGGCTCCTGGCTCGCCTACGCGGTCGGCTACTACGGCCGCGTCGACCTGCTCGAGAAGAACCGCCTCATCCACCTCAGCCCCCGGCACCTGAAGTGGGCCGACGACTGGTTCAAGCGCTACGGCGACGCCACCGTCTTCCTGGCTCGCATGCTGCCGATCGTCCGCAGCCTTCATCTCGCTGCCGGCCGGGATCGCGAAGATGCCCTTCTGGCGCTTCACCTGCGCTGACGACCCTCGCTCGGCTGCTTCCCTGGGTCCTGGCTTGGCCTGCTCGGGCGAGGCGGTCGGCGAGAACTGGGAGCAGTGGCGCCATCACCTCCAGGCTACCTCGACTACGCTGGTCGTCGTCGCGATCCTCGTCGGGTGTCGTCTACCTGATCGTCCGCCGCCGGCGCGGCGGCGGCGGGACCCCGACCGAGGCGCCGAACGAGACGTGAGCATCCCGCCCGGGCGGGCGCTCGCGCTCGGAGTCGTCCAGGGGCCGGCCGAGCTGCTCCCGGTGTCGAGCTCCGCCCACCTCGTCCTCCTCCCCTGGCTCGCCGGCTGGGACTGGGACGAGCTCGACCCCGAGCTGCGCAAGAGCTTCGAGGTGGCGCTGCACGCCGGCGCCGCAGCGGCGCTGTTGATCGGCCAGCGCCGGACGATCGCCGAGGAGCTGCGCGCCTTCGACCTGCGGCGGGGCGTCGTGCTCGTCCTCTCCTTCCTGCCCGCCGCCGTCGTCGGCTACACCCTCGAGCGCCAGATCGAGCGCCATCTGGGCGGGCCGCGGGCGACGGCCTTCGGCCTGCTCGCCGGGTCCGGCGCGATGCTGGTCGCCGACACCCGTCCGCAGCTGCGCGGGCGGGGCGACGCCGATGCCGCCGACGGCCTCGCGCTCGGCGTCGCCCAGGCCGCCGCCCTGGCGCCGGGCGTCTCCCGCAACGGGGTGACCCTGGCGGCCGCCCGCTGGCGCGGCTTCTCCCGTGACCAGGCCAACCTGCTCTCGCGGACGGTCGCGCTGCCGATCATCGTCGGCGCCTCGCTGCTCAAGGGCGTGCGCCTCGCCCGCCGCGGCGACCTCTCGCCGGACCTGCGCCGTTCGATGGCGATCGGCATGGCCGCCTCCTTCGGGTCGACCCTCGCCTCGCAGCGGCTGATCCGCCTGGTCGAGCGCGACCGCGCCCTCTGGCCCTACGCCGCCTACCGGACCGCCCTCGCCGCCGCCGTCCTTGCGAAGCTGCGAAGAGGCAGATGAGCGAGGCCTACTCGAAAGCCGGAGTCGACCAGGGGGCCGCGGACTCGGCGGTCGCCGGGCTCGTCCGCGCGCTGGGCGCGATCGACCTCGGGCGCCCCTCGCTGCAGGTGCCGCTGCCGGGCCACTACGCGAGCGTGATCCGGATCGGCGAGAACGCCGGCATCGCCCTCTCCACCGACGGCGTCGGCACCAAGTTGACGGTCGCCGAGGAGCTCGGGCGCTGGGACTCGGTCGGCATCGACTGCGTGGCGATGAACGTCAACGACGTGATCTGCGTCGGGGCCGAGCCGCTGGCGATGCTCGACTACATCGCCGTCCCCAGCGCCGACCCCGACGTCTGCGAGCAGATCGGCGCCGGCCTCGCCCGCGGTGCCGAGCTCGCCGGGATCGAGATCCCCGGCGGCGAGCTCGCCCAGCTCGGCAGCCTGGTCTCGAGCGTCGACCTCTCCGGCGCCTGCTTCGGCACCGTCGCCCTCGACTCGATCGTCGACGGCGCGGCGGTGAGGGCCGGGCGACCCCGTGATCGGCCTGCCCTCCTCGGGAGTCCATTCCAACGGCTTCACGCTGGCCCGCTCCGCCCTGCGGGGGCTGGCGCTCGACGAGGACCCCGAGGGCCGGCTGGGGCGGACGCTCGGCGAGGAGCTGCTCGAGCCGACCGAGATCTACGTCAAGCCGGTGCTCGAGCTGCTGCGCTCCGACGTCGACGTCCGCGGCCTCGCCCACCTCACATCGGGCGGCCTCGGCAACCTGCTCCGCCTCGCCGCCGAGGTCGGCTACGAGATCGACGAGCCGCTGCCGGTGCCGGCGGTCTTCGAGCTGATCCAGGAGCGAGGCTCGGTCTCCGACGAGGAGATGCACGACGTCTTCAACATGGGCTGCGGCTTCTGCGCGATCGTCGCCCCCGAGGACGAGGACCCCGCGCTCGAGCTGCTCCGCCCGCACTACCCCGGCGCGAAGCGGGTCGGCGTCGCGGTCCAGGGGGCGGGCGAGATCCTGCGTCCCTGAGCGGGACTCCTCCGCGTGGCGCCGAAGGAATCGCGACGGGCGCGCCGCGTCCCCAATACCCTCAAACGCAGGCCGAATGGACACTCGACCCTCAAGCTCGATGATCGGAACCGTGCTCTCCGGCCGCTACCGGCTGGAGGCGAAGCTCGGCAGCGGCGGAATGTCCACCGTCTACCTGGCCAAGGACGAGACCCTCGACCGCCCGGTCGCGGTGAAGTTGATGCACCGCGAGATGTCCGAGCAGCCCGACCAGCTCGAGCGCTTCCGCCAGGAGGCCCGCTCGGTGGCGAAGATCTCGCACCCGAACGTCGTCTCGGTGATCGACGCCGGCGAGGACCACGGCTATCCCTACATCGTCTTCGAGTACGTCGAAGGCGAGACGCTGAAGCAGCGGATCGCCCGGGTCGGGGCGCTCGACATCCAGGAGGCGATCGCCTACGCGATCGAGATCGGCCGCGGGCTCACCATCGCCCACGCCCGCAACCTGGTGCACCGCGACATCAAGCCGCAGAACGTCCTCATCGACGACGAGGGGCGGGCGAAACTGACCGACTTCGGGATCTCCCGCCAGCTCGAACAGGATGGGATGACCGCCACCGGCAGGGTCCTCGGCACGACCGACTACGTCGCCCCCGAGCAGGCGATGGGGCAAGCTGTGGACCCGCGCTCCGACGTCTACTCGCTCGGCGTCGTCCTCTACGAGATGCTGGTCGGCCAGGTCCCCTTCCACGCCGACAGCCAGGTCGGGGTGGCGATGAAACACGTCAACGAGGATCTGCCCGACGTCCAGCGGCGGCGGGCCGAGGCCTCGGCCGCGGTGGCCCTGGTCGTCGAGCGCTCGACCGCGAAGGACCCTGCCGAGCGCTACCAGGACGTCGCCGGGATGATCGACGACCTCGAGACGGCGCTGGAGGTCGAAGCCGCCCGCGCCGGATCGACCACCGGCGAGGCGACCAGCGTCCTCGACGCGGTGCCGCCGCCGAAGCGCAAGCTCTCCGGCCGCCGGCGCTGGTCGTGGGCGGCGATCGCGCTGCTCGTCCTGGTCGGCGGCGGAGCACTGGTGGCGACGAAGCTGATCTCCGACGGGATCGGCGGCGGCGGTGCCGACAGGGGCAAGGGCGGGACGGTGGAGATCGCCTCGGCGACCGACTACGACCCCGAGGGCGACGGCGAAGAGGTCGGCAGCAAGGTGGAACTGGTGCGCGACGGCAACCCGACCGGGACCGCCTGGGAAACCGAGCACTACGACTCGGACACGTTCGCCGGCACGAAGACCGGCCCCGACCCCGGGGTCGGCGTCTACGTCACCACCGCCTCGCCGGCCAGGGCCGGGAAGATGATCGTCAACAGCCCGACCCCCGGCTGGGACGCCGAGGTCTTCGCCGCCGCCTCGGGGCCACCCGAAGACATCCAGGGCTGGGGCGAACCCGTCGGCGAGGCCGTCGACGCCGCCTCGGTCGAGGAAATCGACCTCAGCGTCCAGAAGCCCTCGCGCTACTACCTGCTCTGGATCAACAAGGCCTCCGAAGCCCGCGACCAGGCCGGCCGCTTCCAGGTCGAGATCAGCGACATCCGCCTGCTCGACTGAGTTGAAGAACCCGAAAGGGTCACCTACTCTCGTAGCGATGCGCTTCTCACCACTGGCGGTCCTGGGTCTTGTGCTTCTGGCTGCCGTGCCAAGCGCCCAGGCGGCGCAGCGCTACGCCTCGCCGAGCGGAACAGGGACCGGCTGCGCCCAGGCGGTCCCGTGCTCGCTCGAAACCGCGGTCGCGAAAGCGAAAGAGAACGACGAGGTGATCATCGCCAGCGGCTCCTACACCGCCCACGAACTCTACCCCGAAGACTTCGCAGTCGAAAGCCTCTACGTCCATGGCGACTTCGGCTCGCCGATGCCGATCATCAGCAGCTCCGCAAAAACCGAGCGCTATGTCCTCGGGACGTTCGGCGCGGGCTCGGTCCTCTCCTGGGTCGACGTCAGGGCATCGGGCCAGGAAAGCGGGGGCGTCGAATGTGCCGGCGCGCGGGTCGAACGGGTGCGCGCCACGGAGAGCGGCGCGGAAGGCACCGCGATCCTCGCCGGCGGCGGCTGCGCGATCGTCGACAGCCTCGCCGTCGCCGGCGGCGGCGGATCGTCGGCGTTGTTCGCTCTACGGCACCAGTGGGCAGCCTGGCCGGGTCGGTGACCAACAGCACCGCACTGGCTACGGGAAGCGGGTCGCGCGGGATCGTCGCCAGCTACATGGGGCTCGGGGGCGGCAAGTACACGGTCGACGTCACCAACACGATCGCCCAGGGATCCTTGGCGGACCTGTACACGAGCGGTTCCGTCGTCGAATACAGCGAAATCGTCGCCTCGCACTCGAACTTCGACAAAGCCATCCCGCAGAACGGGGGGAAAATCGTCGACGCCGAAGCCAACCAGTCGGCGGCCCCCGGGTTCGTGGACGCCGGCGGAGGCAACTACGCGGAGGCATCCGGCTCGCCGACGATCGACGCCGGCGTCGTCGGGCCCGGAATCGGGGCGCTCGACCTCGACGGCAACCCGCGCAACCTGGGCCAGGCCGTGGACATCGGGGCCTTCGAGTTCGTGGCACCCGCCGCGCCGGCACCCCCGGCCGGTCAAATCCAGTCCCTGCTTCTCTCGCCGAGCACCTTCGTCGCCGCGAACCTGGGCGGCGCCGTGATCAGCAAGAAGAGGGGGAGGAAGCGCCCCGTGGGCACGAGCGTCGCCTACGAACTGACGGCCCCGTCCACCGTCACCTTCACCGTCGAGCGCAGGGCGGCCGGTCGCAGGGCGGGGAAGAGGTGCGTGAAGCGCACGAGGGCCAACAGGCAAAAGGCGAAATGCACGCTCCTCAGGCCGGTGAGGGGCTCGTTCACCCACGCCGGCGGCGCCGGCGCGAACATCTTCAAGTTCGCGGGCAGGATCGGCGGCAGGACCCTGCGGCCGGGCAGGTACCGGCTGGTCGGATCGGCGGGCGGATCCGGCAAGCGGGCCGGCTTCCGGATCGTCAGGTGAGACGATCGAGGTCCGACTTGACCGAGCCGGCAGAGCCGAACCCGTCGAACCGCTCGACTAAACGCCCGCCACCCCCTACCATCGGTTGCCTATGAAGGGGGGAATCGCTGTTCTGCTGGGCGTTCTGGCGTTGGCCCCCGCGGCCCAGGCGTCGCAGCGATTCGCAGCGCCTGACGGCACCGGCACCGACCCCTGCGCCCAGGGCAGCCCGTGCTCGCTCGAACTGGCCGTCACCGGCGCCAAAGCCGGCGACGAGGTGATAGTCGGCGCCGGGACCTACACGCCGTCGGCGCGGATCGAACTGCCCAGCGGGAAACCGAACGTCGACGTCCACGGGGACACCGGCGGCCCGCTACCCAGGATTCAGGCCTCGTTCAACGGGCCTGTCTTCGAAGAGTACGAGGCGGGCGACAGCCTCTCCTATCTCGAAATCGAGAACGACTTCAACGGCGGCAGTCGGCGTGTACTGCAGCGGCGGGCGGCTGGACAGGCTGCGGGTGCAGGTGGTCGGGGAAGGCGGGCGGGCGGTTCTCGCCTTCCCGGATTGCGGGCCGATCCGCAACAGCGTCCTGCTCACCGAGGGCGCCAAATCGGTCGCCTCTGGAAGCCGATGCGCACCTCGGCCAGACCTCGATCGCGGCGCGCAACGTGACGGCGATCGCCGTCGGGACGGGGTCGAGCGGCGTCGTCGCCGGATACGAATCGGTCGCCGCCGGCGCCTTCACGCTGGAACTCGAGAACTCGATCGCCCGCGGCGCGAGGATCTGCGTGCCGCTCGGCAGCAACGGCGGGCCGGGGAACATCGCCGTCACCCACTCCAACTTCGAGACCGTCGTTCCGGTCAACGGCGGCCAGGTGATCGACGGCGGCGGCAACCAGAGCGCGGCGCCGCTCTTCGTCGATGCCGAAGGCGGCGACTACCGCGAGGCGTCGGGCTCGCCGACAATCGACGCCGGGATCGCCGGGCAGCTCGGCCCGCTCGACCTGACCGGCAACTCGAGGACGCTCGGCTCCGCCCCCGACATCGGCGCCTACGAGTTCGTGCCCGCACCACAGCCGCCCGTGGCGGCGGCGGGAGCGCTCGAGTCTCTGAAGCTCTCGAAGGCGCGGTTCCGGGCGGCGAAGGGCGGCGAGGCGATCCTCAGCGCCGCCCGCAAGAAGGGCAAGCACCGCCGGTCTCCGGTCGGCACGACCGTCACCTACTCGCTCTCGGCGGCGGGCACGGTCTCGTTCTCGGTCGAGCGCCGGGTGGTGGGCCGCAAGGTGGGCAAGCGCTGCGTGAAGAAGACCGGCGCCAATAGGGCGAAGAGGCGGTGCGCGACGTTCAAGCCCGTCCGCGGCAGCTTCAGCCAGGCGGGCGCGGCGGGGGCCGGCCACTTCAGGTTCTCCGGGCGCCTCGGCGGCAGGGCGCTGAAGCCCGGCGCCTACCGACTGCTCGGCGAGGCCGGCGGCGCCTCCAAGACGGTGAGCTTCACGATCCTCAGATGAGCGCGCGTCTCGTCCTCCTCGTCCTCCTCGCTCTGCTTGCTCTGCCGGCCACGGCGCCGGCGGCGCAGCGCTTCGCGGCGCCGTCCGGGTCCGGGCCGGAGCCGTGCGCCGAGGCGGTGCCCTGCTCGCTGAAAGTCGCGGTCACCAAAGCGAAACCGGGGGACGAGGTGATCGTCGGGGGCGGCTCCTACGCGGTCTCCGAATACCTCGCACCGGAAGGATCTCCGCCCAACGTCTTCGTCCACGGCGACCCGAGCGGCCCGATGCCCCAGATCGTCGGGTCCAGCGCGGCGACGATCGTCCTGCCGGGGTCCGGCGGGAGGATGGCCTACCTCGACATGTCGACCAGCGCGCCGGGCGGCTTCGCGGCCTACTGCGCCGGGTTCGGCAACGTCCTCGAACGGATCAGGGCGACGGCGAGCGGGACGGCGGGCATCGGGATCAGAATGTCGAGCAACTGCTCGGTCAGCGACAGCGTCGCCCTGGCGACGGGGCTCGAACTCGTACGCCGATTATCGGCGAAGGCGGGCTCGGCTCACCCACCTACGCGGTGCGCAACGTGACCGCGATCGCGACCGGGCCCAGCTCGAGGGGCGTGGCCGTCAGCTGCCCGGGCTGCCTCCCGTTCGAAACAGGGACCATCGACCTGACGAACACGATCGCCCGCGGCGTCGAAACCGACCTCCGGGCCTCGTCGGGATCCTCGACCAAGATCGTCGTCGAGAGCTCCAACTTCGAGACGTCCAAAGGCACGGCCGAATCGATCGTCGACAAAGGCGGCAACCAGACCACGCCGCCGCTCTTCGTCGATGCCGCGAACGGCGACTACCGCGAGGCGGCCGGGTCGCCGACGATCGACGCCGGGGTCACGGACCCCGCCAACGGGCCGCTCGACCTCGAGGGCAACCCGCGCACGGTCGGCGCCGCAACCGACATCGGCGCCTACGAGTTCGTGCCGCCCCTGCCGCCGGCGGGGGCGGCCGGGCAGATCCAGTCGCTGCGCCTCTCCCCCGCGAGGTTCCGGGCGGTCAAAGCCGGCGAAGCGATCCTCAGCGCCAAGAAGAAGAAGGCGCCGGTCGGCACGACCGTCACCTACTCGCTCTCCGCCGCCGCGCAGACGGAATTCTTCGTCGAAAAGAAGGTCGTCGGGCGCAAGGTCGAAGGGCAGGTGCAGGAAGGTGACGAAGGCCAACCGCGGCAGGAAGAAGTGCGTCGTCTTCCGGCTGATCAAGACCGGGTTCGCGCACTCGGGCGTCGGCGGGCGCCAACAGCTTCAGGTTCTCCGGCAGGCTCGGCGGAGGTGGGCCTCAGGCCCGGCGCCTACCGGCTCGTCGGCGAAGCGGGCGGCAGCCGGCGCAAGGGCGAGCTTCCGGATCGTCCGGTAGACGCCGGACGCCGCTAGAACTCGTAGGTCCGCGCCCGCCGGTGGCGGTCGAGGGCGAGGCCGATGAGCTGGTCGCAGAGGTCCGGGTAGGCGATGCCGCCCGCCTCCCAGAGCTTCGCGTAGACGCTGGTCTCGGTGAAGCCGGGCATCGTGTTGACCTCGTTGACCAGCACGCGGCCGTCGGGCTCGACGAAGAAGTCGCAGCGGGCGAGGCCGGCGCAGCCGCCGATCTCGAAGGCGGAGATCGCCAGGCGGCGCAGCCCCTCCCCCTCCTCCTCGGAGAGCGGCGCCGGCACGACCAGCTCCATGCCCCCGGCCCGGTACTTGGTCTCGTAGTCGTACCACTCGCCGTGGGCGACGATCTCACCCGGGGGCGAGGCCTCGACCCGCTCGTTGCCGAGCAGCGAGCACTCGACCTCGCGGCCGGCGGCAGAGGCCTCGACGATCACCCTCGGGTCGTGCCGGAGGGCGAGCTCGACCGCCTCGTCCAGCTCGGAGCCCGTCCCCTCGACCCTGCTGATCCCGACGCTCGAGCCGAGCCGCGAGGGCTTCACCCAGAGTGGCGAGCCCAGCGCCGCGGCGCGCTCGCGCCAGCCCTCCTCGCCGACGGCGACGAAGCCGACCTGGGGGATGCCGCGCTCGGCGAAGAGCCGCTTCAGGGTCAGCTTGTCCATGCAGATCGCCGAGGAGAGGACGTCGGAGCCGACGTAGGGAAGATCGAGCCACTCGAGCAGCCCCTGGGCGCTGCCGTCCTCGCCGAAGGGCCCGTGCAGGGCCGGGAAGGCGGCGTCGGCGCCGAGCAGGCCGCGGCCCGGAGTCAGCGCCAGCTCCTCGCCGTCCGCGGACCAGCGACCCTCGCGGGAGATCGTCACCCGCAGCGCCTCGTGGCCGGCCTCCTCCAGGCCACGGGCGACGGCATCGCCGGAGCGCAGCGAGATCTCGTGCTCGGAGGAGCGGCCGCCGGCGATCACCGCGACGCGGCTCATTCTTCGGCCGGCGCCTGCGCCGGCGGCGCCTTGCCGACGACGATCGTCACCGTGTCGCCGGGTTCGACTTCGGAGCCCGGGGGCGGGAACTGGTCCGTCGCCTTGCCGACCTTGGAGGGCACGTTGGTCTCCTGTTCGCTGACCGTCGGCGTCAGCCCGGCTTCGCGCACCGTGGAGACCGCGTCGGAGCGCTGCTTGCCGATCACGTTCGGCACCGATGCCGTTTCGACGCCTTCGGAGACGACGATCGAGACGGTCGAGCCGGGCTCGATCCGGCTGCCGGCGCTCGGCGTCTGGCGGATCACCTGCCCTTCGGGAGCCGAGTCGGGCCGTTCGGTGACGCTGGGCACGAAGCCGGCGGCGCGGATCTGCTGTTCGGCGGTCGCCACGGCGTAGCCGACCAGGACCGGGACCTTGCCCAGCTTCGGGCCCGAGGAGACCGTGAGGACGACGGTCGAGCCCCGGGTCAGCGAGGAGCCGCCCGAGGGGTCGGAATGGATGACCTGCCCTTCCGCGACGCCGTCGGAGTTGACCCGGTCGACCTGGACCTCGAAGCCGGCCTCTTCCAGCGCCGCCGTCGCCTTCGCCACCGACCGGCCCGCGGTCGAGGGCACCGTGCCGCTGCCCGGCCCGGTGCTGACCGTGAGGATCACTTCCGGCTTCGAGCAGAAGAAGGCGAGCAGCGCGCAGTCTTCGTCGACCTCGCCCGGGATCGGGTCCTGCTCGAGCACGGTTTCGGCTTCCGCTTCGTTTTCGACTTCGTGGGGCTCGCCGATCTTGAAGCCTTCCCCTTCGAGCCTGGTTTCGGCGCGTTCGAGCGAGCGGCCGGTCACTTTCGGGACTTCGGCGGTCGTGTCGCGGGTCAGCGCGAGGGCGATCAGGACGCCGATCAGCGATCGCGATCGCGGCGAGGATCAGGAGCCGGCGGCGGCGCCTGCGCTCCTCCTCTTCGATCTCGTCCATCTCGGCCGCCTCGGCGCTCGGTCAGCGCAACCGGCGGCAGTGGCGCGAAGGCGGCGGTTCCGCCGCCCAGCTCGTCGCCCGCCCGGAGCGCGTTGTCGAGCGCGAGCGATGAAGGCGTCGGCGCTCTGGAAGCGGTCGCCGGGGCTCTTCTCCAGCGCCCGCATCACCACCGAGTCGAGCGCCGGCGAGACCTCGCGCTTTGATCGAGCTCGGCCGCTGCGGCGCCTGCGAGACCTGTTTCATCGCCACGGCGACGGCGCTTTCGCCTTCGAACGGCACCCGGCCGGCGAGCGCCTCATAGAGGATCACGCCGATCGAGTAGAGGTCGGAGACCGGCGTCACCTCTTCGCCCTGGGCCTGCTCCGGCGAGAGGTAGTGGGGGGTGCCCATCACCGAGCCGGTCTGGGTGATCTCCGAGACCCCGGCACGGGCGATGCCGAAGTCGGTGACGACCGCCTTGCCCTCGTCGTCGACGATCACGTTCTGGGGCTTGAGGTCGCGGTGGACGACGCCGTTGCGGTGGGCGAAGCGCGCGCCCTCGAGCACCTGCCGGACCAGGTAGACCGACTGCTCCGGCGTCAGGCCGATGTCGATCAGCTGCTTCAGCGAGCGGCCCTCGAGGTACTGCATCGCGATGTAGTAGGTGCCCTCGACCTCGCCGCGGTCGAAGACGGCGACGATGTTCGGGTGGTGCAGGCCGGCCGCCGACTCGGCCTCGCGGCGGAAGCGCTCGACGAATTCGCGGTCCTGGGCGAAGCGGCCGTGCAGGACCTTGAGCGCGACCTGGCGCTGCAGGTGACCGTCCTCGGCGAGCCAGACGTCGGCCATCCCGCCCGAGCCGATCTTGCGCAGCACCGTGTAGCGCCCGTCGACGACGCTCCCCTCGCTCACCTCAGGCACTGCCCGCCTCCTTGCCGTTCGTCGTCCGCATTCTCATTCTCCGTTCAGGATCGCTTCCGCGACTTCGCGGAAGATCGGTGCCGCTACGTCATTGCCGAACTGTTCGGTGCACTCGACCGAGACGGCGATCGCGATCTTGGGTTCGTCGGCCGGCGCGAAGCCCATGAACCAGGCCTGATTCTGATCGACGCCGCCGCCGCAGCTCGCGTTGCCCGGCGTTTCCGCCGTTCCGGTCTTGCCCGCGACCGGCACGCCGGAGATCTCGGCGTTGGTGCCGGTGCCGCCGCTGACCACCCCTTCCATCGCCGTCGTCAGCTGCGGCGGCGGTCTTCTCGCTGATCGGCCGGCTGAACTCGGAGGGGTCGAGCTGGTCGATGATCCTGCCGTCGGGGTCGATCACCCGGTTCCAGATCTGCGGCTTCATCAGCCTGCCGCCGTTGGCGACCGCCGCCGCGACCTCGGCGATCTGGATCGGCGTCGCGAGCAGCCGCTCCTGGCCGATCGCGACGCGGGCGATGTCGATCGGGTCGCCGGAGGTGAGGACGTCGCCGGTCGAGAGTTCGACGATGCCGCTGACCGTGAGCTGTTCGGAGGGGAGGTCGATCGCCGGCTTCGTGTTGAAGCCGAAGCGGTCCATGTATTCGAACAGGGTGTCCTCGCCGACCCTTTCGCCGACCTGGGCGAACCAGGTGTTGACCGAGCTGGTCAGCGCGTCGTCGAGCTTCAGCCCCGAGTAGGAGGTGCCGAAGTCGTTTTCGAGCGGGATGCCCTGGACGTCGAGCGAGCCGGGCGCGTCGATCGCCGTTTCCGGCGTGATCGTGCCGCTGTCGAGCGCCGCGGCGGCGGTCACGACCTTGAAGGTCGACCCCGGCGGGTAGCGCGACTGGGTGCCGCGGTCGACGAGCGGCGCTTCGAGCACGTTGCGGTTCAGCCTCGAGAGTTCGTAGGGGACCCGGTTCGGGTCATACGGGGCGTTGGAGGCCAGCACCCTGACCGCGCCGGTGGCGGGCTCGATCGCGACGACGGCGCCGAAGCGGTCGACGCCCTGGAGCCCTTCCAGCGCCGTCCGCTGGGCGGTCGGGTCGATGTTGGTGACGATGTCGTTGCCTTCCTGCTTGCGGCCCCGGAGCTCGTCGAGGATCGAGCTGAATTCCGATTCGTTGCCGACCAGCTCGTCGTCGTGGTAGCGCTCGAACTCCGAGTTCCCCTGCTGCACGAAGCTGTAGCCGATCGGGTGGCCGTAGAGCGACCCCTCCGGATAGCGGCGGACATAGCGCAGCGCGGCGCCGTGGCCCTTGGGGACGGAGCGGGCGATCACGGTGCCGTCGGCGGCGAGGATCCGCCCGCGCCTGATCTGCTGCTGCTCGAGCAGCGGCCGCTTGTTCGCTTCCTTGTCCTTCAGCGCCTTGGCGTCGAACACCGCCCAGTAGGACGTGAAGCCGATCAGCACCGCGAAGAGGACGACGGTGAAGGCGAACAATTTGACGATCTGCCTGTTCACGGCGCGCGGTTCCTCGATCCCCCGCGCTTCACGCCGGGCGCGGTCGGAGACCAGCAGCAGCAGTGCCAGGAGGACGAAGTTGGCGAGGACCGAGCTGCCGCCGTAGCTGACGAAGGGCAGGGTGACGCCGGTCAGCGGGATCACCCGGGTGACGCCGCCGATGATCACGAATGCCTGGATCGCGAAGACGGCGGTCAGCCCGGTCGCCAGCAGCTTCGAGAAGCCGTCGTCGGCGAGCAGCGCGACCTTGAAGCCGCGGGCGGTGATCAGCAGGTAGATCAGGACCAGGCCGGCGGCGCCGAAGAGGCCGAGCTCGTTGACGATCAGCGAGTAGATCGTGTCGGTCTGCGCGGCCGGCAGCAGCGCGTTGTCGGTGCCGGGGATCGTGATCAGCCCCTGGGCGAAGCCTTTGCCGAACAGCCCTCCGTCGGCCTGGGCGAAGATCGATTGGAGGATCTGGTAGCCGCTTCCGCCGGGATCGTATTTGCCGGTGGCGGGGTCGTTGTAGGGGTTGAGCCAGATGTCGACCCGCTCACCGACGTGGGGCACGGTCGAGGCGAAGAACCAGGCCCCGACGACGAACATCGCCATCCCGATGACGACGAACGAGAAGCGCCCGGTGGCAACGTAGAGGAGAGCGAGGAAGGCGGCGAAGAACATCAGCGAGCTGCCCAGGTCGCGGATGAAGACGAGCATGAACATCGAGGCGCCCCAGACGACGAGCAGCGGGCCGAGGTGCTTGAGCGGCGGCAGGGTGACGCCGAGGACGCGGCGGGCGCCGACGATCAGCACCTCGCGGTGCTCGCGCAGGTAGCTGGCGAGGAAGACGACGATGCAGATCTTCGAGAACTCGGCCGGCTGGAAGGCGAGCGGGCCGATCTTGATGCCGAGGTAGGCTTCGTTGACCTGCTGGCCGATCCCCGGCAGGCGCGGCGCCAGCAGCAGCAGCAGCCCGACCGCGGCGATCGTGTAGCGGTAGCGCTCGAGCACGTGGTAGTCGCGCAGGAACTGGATCGTCAGCGTGAAGAGGAGCAGGCCGAAGACGAACCAGTTCGCCTGGTCGCGCGCCAGGGTCGGCGTCGATCCGGTAGATCATCACCAGGCCGAAGGCGGTCAGCAGCGCGACCAGCGGGAAGAGGTAGGGGTCGGCGTCGGGCAGCCGGATCCGCAGGAAGAGGTGGGCGGCCAGGCAGAGCGCCAGGAAGTAGGCGCCGTAGATCAAGCTGAGGTTGCCGAGCCGCGCTTCCTCCTGGGCGAAGACCGCGGCGAAGCCGGCGGTGAGCAGGAGGGCGACGGGAACCAGAGCGCCGAGCTCGCGGTTCCGGGCCGAGGTCACTTCGAGATCCCCTGGCTCTCTTCGATTTCTTCGACCAGCGAGGTCGCCTCCGAGCGCGAGCGCAGGTCGTGCCCGGTGACCGCGTCGCGGCGGCGGCTCGGGCAGCGACCCGGTCTGGATCGGGCTCGCGTAGCGCTCTTCGTAGAGCTCGATCCCGAACGGCAGTTCATAGGGCAGGCCGCGGTAGATCGCGACGCGGCCGGCGTCGTCGGTGCCGAGGAACCAGACCTGGCGGTTCCCGTACCAGGCGCCGAAGGCGAGCGCGGCGATCAGGACGACCGCGGCGAGCACCTTTGCCGCGGTCTTGAGGCGTCGCCTGCCGGGCTTCTTCACGGCGCCCTCGCGGCGCTGCCGGGCGGCGGCCGCGGCGGCCCGGCGGCGGACCTCGGTCGTCGTCAGCCCGGCTTCCTCCGCGGTCGCGCCGATCAGCGTCGCGTCCTCGCGCGAGACGCCGGCCGGGGCGCTGGCGTCTTCGAGCCGGAAGGCGAGCGCCGTGATGTTGTCGCGGCCGCCGGCCCGGTTGGCCTCGTCGACGAGCGCCCGCACGGCCGCTTCCATCGAGGTCGCGTCGCCGAGCAGGTGGGCGATCTGCTCGTCGCCGAGCATCGTCGTCAGCCCGTCCGAGCAGATCAGGAAGACGTCGCCCGGGCTGGCCGGGACCGTCTGCACGTCGACCTCGACCTCCGGCTCGGGCCCCAGCGCGCGGGTGATGATCGAGCGCTGCGGATGGTCCTCGGCCTGGGCGTCGGTGAGCTGGCCCTTGCGCCGCATTTCCTCGACCAGCGAGTGGTCGCGGGTGAGGCGTTCGAGCTTGCCGCCGCGCAGGCGGTAGGCGCGGCTGTCGCCGACGTGGCCGATCCCGACCTCGTCGCTCTCCGCGTTGACGACGACGGCGGTGATCGTCGTCCCCATCCCGGTCCGCGAGGGGTCCTCGCGGGCGAGCTCGTGGATCGCGTGGTTCGCGGCCTCGATCGTCTCGCGCAGGAAGGGCTCCGGGGGGCCCTCGGGCAGGTCGCGGTCGAAGGCGTCGGCGGCGGCCTTCGAGGCGACCTCGCCGGCCTGGGCGCCGCCCATCCCGTCGGCGACGACGAAGATCGGCGAGCGCACGAAGTAGGAGTCCTCGTTGGCGCTGCGCTGGCGGCCCGGTGTCGGTGCGGAACGCCTGGTCGTCGACCCTCAGCATCTAGCTCGCCTCGAACCTGAACTCGGTGTCGCCGATGCGGACCACGTCGCCGTCGAGCAGCTCCGCCTCGCCCTTCAGCTCGGCGTCGTTGAGCAGGGTGCCGTTGGTCGAGCTCATGTCCTCGACGATAGCTGCGCGCGTCGCGGCTGAAGATCCGGGCATGGATCCCGGAGGCGTAGCGATCGTCGATCTGGACGTCGGCGTCGCGCGAGCGGCCGATCGAGAGGCCGCCGATCAGGTCGAAGCGCTCGCCCTGTTCGAGGCCGCCGCCGCGCTCGACGATCAGCCAGGCGTCGCCGCCGGCCGCGGCCGGCGAAGGCGGGGGCGCGGTGGAAGCCGGTGGCGTCGGGGGCGGGGGCGACCGTGCGGCGCAGGTCCCTGAGCGCCGAGCGGGCAATCCAGAGCAGGAACAGGTAGAGCAGGATCAGGAAGCCGAACTTGAGCGCCACTGAGATCGGGTCGTAGTCCACGGCTCGCGCTACGGTTACTGCTCGATGTCGAACAGGAAGGTCGTCGACCCGACGGTGACCTGGTCGCCCGGGCTGAGCCGGCTCGAGGCCACGCGCCTGCCGTTGACCTTGATCCCGTTGGTCGAGCCGAGGTCGACGATCGTCCAGTCGCCCGACGCGGCGCGGCGCAGCTCGGCGTGGCGGCGGGAGACGTTGGGGTCGCGCAGCACGCACTCGACCTCCTTCGAGCGGCCGATCGTCGCCCGCGGCCCGTCGAGCACGTAGCGCCGGTCGTCGAGCGAGACCACCGCGCGGGTGGCGACCATCGCCTCGGCCTTCTGCCGCGGGCTGAGCTCGTCCTTTTCGGGCTCGCGCTCCTTGACCGCCGAGTAGACCATCGTGTGCCCCTCCCCGCCCTGGCTCGGCGCCTCGCCCTCGTGGGCCGGCGGCTTGACCAGGCGGGTCTGGATCCCGAACTCGCCGAGCCGCAGTCGCTCGTCGGTCTTGAACTCGACGGCCGGCCGCGTCAGCAGGTCGTAGCCGCGGCGCCTTGCGTGGTCGAGGAGGTAGCCGGAGAGCTCCTGCTCGAGGGAGCGCTCGTAGCCTTCGAGCTTGACCCGGTCCTGCTTGGAGAGGTAGACCGTGTACTCGTTGGGCACGTAGACGCGGGAGACGCCGGCGGTCTTGTGGGAGTCCATCTCCTTGGCCAGCTTGCGGGCGAGTTCGACCGGCTGCACCTCGGAGCTGAAGGCGCGGCTGAAGACGCCCTCGACCAGGCCTTCGATGCGACTCTCGAGATTGCGTAGAACGCTAATCGGGACGGCTCCTTCTGCGGGGTCGTGCGGTGGCCCGGCCCGGGAAATCCTAGATGGTCCAACCCCGGATCTATTTGCGACCGCTCATGGAATGCCGACACCGTGGCCGGCGGCGAGGAGGCCCCGAGCACGACGGCGGCGGCGGCGACGCCGAGGCGGGCCAGGTGCGGGTGGGCGTCCCGGCCGGCTCCTCGCGCCAACCGGTCCAGGCACTCCTCGATCGATTCGCCGAGCTGCTCCAGCGACGGGCGGTGGGAGGGACGTGGCGCCAGGCAGGCGTCGACCGAGTCGGTGAGCTCTCGGGGGAGGTCGGGGCGGACCCGGCGCAGGGGGCGAGGAGCGTCGCCGATCGCCCTCGCGGTCGCCGCCGGGGTCGCCCGGCGGTACGGGTTCTCGCCCGTCCAGCACTCATAGAGCAGCAGCGCCAGCGAGTAGACGTCGGCCTCGGGGCCGGCCTCGCGGCCCTCCGCCTGCTCGGGCGCCATGTAGGCGAGGGTTCCGACGATGTCGCCGGGAGCGGTCAGGGCGGCGGCGTCGGTGATCCGGGCGACGCCGAAGTCCATCAGCTTCGCCCGCACGCCGTCGCTCCTCGACGACGAGCACGTTCTGGGGCTTGATGTCGCGGTGGACGACCGCCCGCGAGTGGGCGTGGTCGAGCGCCTCGCAGAGGTCGGCGCCGATATCGCCGACCTCGCGGTCGCTGAGCCGGCCGCTCGCGGTTGAGCTCGTCGAGGGTGGCGCCGTCGACGAGCTCGGTGACGAGCAGGGCGCTGCCGTCCTCTTCGCCCATCTCGTAGAGGGTGACGATCCCCGGGTGGTTGAGGCGAGCCGCGGCCTGCGCCTCGCGCAGCACCCGGCTGCACCCCGCCGGCCCTCCCTGGTCGATCGCCTTGACGGCGACCGGGCGCTCGAGGCGCCCGTCCCAGGCCTCGTAGACGGTGCCGAAACCGCCGCTGCCGATGCGGCGCTCGATCAGAAAGCGATCTAGGACAAGTGAGCCGACCAATGCCCTTCCGATTTCGGCGCCGGTGGGCGCGCTCCTGCGCCGGATTGCAGGGCGTCGCGCTCGCGCCGCGAAAGTTCATACTCTCCCGGCCACCAACCAGCTTTGGAGAGCCGATCCGTGGAGGATTCCGCAGCACGCCCCGGTGCTTCTCGCAGGCGCCGGCCAAGACGCCGTCCCGAACGCCAGCAGATCATTCTGCGGCGGGCGCTCGCGCTCGGCGGCGGGCTCCTGATCCTGATCCTGATCGTGCTCGGCGTCAAAGGCTGCCTCAACGCCCGCAAGCACCGGGCGCTGAGCGACTACGCCCGCAACGTCACCCAGATCGTCGAAGAGACGAAGCGGACCAGCAAGGGGTTCTTCGGCAAGCTCGAGGACCCCGGCGAGCTCTCGGTCACCGAGTTCGTCGCCGAGGTGAACGCCGACCGCAGCGCGATGGACAACTACGTCAGCCGGGTCGACTCCCTCGACGCCCCCGGCGACATGGGCCATGCCCAGAACGCCCTCGAACTCTCCTACGACCTGCGCGGCAGCGCGATGACGGAAATCGCCGAACAGATCAGCACCGCGCTCGGCGACGTCGGCTCTGAGAAAGCGACCGCCAAGATCGCTCAGCAGATGAGCAAGCTGATGGCCAGCGACGTGATCTACTCCGCGGTCGTCCGCCCCGAAATCGACCGCGTGCTCGCCGAAAACGGGATCGAGGGCGACGACGTCCCCAAGAGCGTCTTCCTCCCGGACGGGACGAAGTGGCTCGACGAAGGAGCGGTCGTCTCGGCGCTCTCGGCGGTCAACGGCGGCAGCGTCGGCGAAACCTCCGGGGTCCACGGCCTCGGGCTGCTCGGCTCGGGCCTCAACGGCACCGAACTCGTCGCCGACGCGACGACCGCGGTCAACCTCGAAGGGGAAACTCCGGAAGTCGAAGTCGAAGTGCAGAACCAGGGCGAATCGACGGAGAACTCGGTCACCGTCTCGGTCACCGTCGGCGGCGGCGCCAGCGTCGACCAGACGATCAGCAGCATCGGGGCCACGGAAACCCAGAGCGTCTCGATCCCGCTGGTCCCGGCGCCGACCGGAACGGCGACCCTCAAGGTCGAGGTCCAATCGGTCCCGGGCGAGCAGGTGACCAGCAACAACGAAGCCTCCTACACGGTCGAATTCGAATAGCCGGGATGCGCGGGGAAGGTGGGCAGCCGGTGAGGATCGCCTACCTCGGCCCGGCCGGAACGTTCACCGAGGACGCCCTGCGCGAGGCGGCCGGCGGGCGCGAGTTCGAGCCCCTGCGAACCGCCACCGTCCACGACGCGATCGTCGCCGTCGAAGCGGGGCGAGGCGGAGCGGGCGCTCGTCCCCTTCGAGAACTCGATCGAGGGGTCGGTGCGCAGCACCCTCGACACACTCGCCTTCGAGGCCGGCGGCGTGACGATCGTCGGCGAGCACGACTACGCGGTTCGCGCGCACCTGATCGCCGGGCGGGAGCTTGCGCTCGAGGCGATCGAAGCGGTCCTCTCCCACCCCCAGCCGCTCGCCCAGTGCGCCCGCTTCCTTCGCGAGCGCCTGCCCGGGGCCGAGCGGCGCAGCCTCAGCAGCACCGCCGAGGCGGTCCGGGTCGTCTGCGAGTCCGACGAGGCCTGGGCGGCGATCGGCGCCCGGGCGGCGGCCGAGCTCTACGGCGGGACGATCCTCGCGGAGGGGATCGAGGACGAGGCCGGCAACGTCACCCGCTTCGTCTGGATCGCGCCCGGCGGAACCGAGCCCCGCGGCGAGGGCGCCTGGAAGACCTCGCTGGTCTTCGCCGAGCTCGGCGAGGACCACCCGGGAGCACTGGTCGAGGCGCTGAGCGAGTTCTCCGGCCGCGGCGTAAACCTCAGCAGGATCGAGTCGCGGCCGATGCGCCAGGGTCTCGGCCGCTACATGTTCTTCTGCGACCTCGAGGGCGCCCTGACCGACGACCCGCTGTCGCCGAGGCGATCGACGGCGCTGCGGACGAAAGCCGAATCGGTCCGGATCCTGGGCTCATACCCGATCAGCTGAAGCCACCGGGTCCCGCTGCTCGGGAATCGGACGAGCTTTGTCGAGGCGGTTCGGGACCCCTCTCGAAAACACTCAAGAGCCGCCGCCAGGCGGCTCGTTTTGGAGAGGGGTCCCGAACCGCCCCCATACCCCCGTACAATTCCCGAGCACCATGGCACGGGTCTTGGTACTCAATGCGACGTATGAGCCGATCAACGTCTGCACGCTGAGACGGGCCGCTGTCCTGCTCCTCAAGGAAAAGGCCGAGCTGCTCGAGCGGCGGGGCGGCGCCCTTCACTCCGAGCACATGACGATGGAGCGCCCCGACGTGATCCGTTTGGTCAGCTATGTGCGGATCCCGCGCCAGGCCCACCGCCGCAAGATCACCCGCCGGGCCGTGCTCGCTCGCGACTCCTGGACCTGCCAGTACTGCGGCTCGCGCAAGTCGGGCCTCACCGTCGACCACGTGATCCCCCGCAGCCGCGGGGGCAAGTCGGTCTGGGAGAACATCGTCGCCGCCTGCGCGAGCTGCAATCGCCGCAAGGGCAACCGCCTGCCGCGCGAGATCCAGATGCACCCCCGCAAGCGCCCCCGGCGCGCCGGGGCCGACGGTCTTCATCCAGGTCGCCAGCCCCAAGATCCCCGCGGCCTGGGAGCAGTACCTGCCGGCCGAGCTGCCCGCCGCGGCCTAGAACGCCCCGCACGCCGCGGGGCGGGTAGATTGCCGCGCAATGAAAAGAGCCCTCCTCCTCCCCGCCCTGCTTCTTCTCCTCCTCGTCCCCGCCGCGCTGGCGCTGGCCGCCTCCTCGCTGCCCAAGCCCTCCGACGACTCGATCGTCGTCGCCAAGTCGGTGGCCGGGATCAAGATCGGCATGCCGCAGGCCAAGGCGCAGCGCGGCCTGGGGCGCGCGGGCGCGGCAAGTGCACGAGCTTCAGTTGCGAATACGGCGACTACCGGGGCCGAAGGGAACCGCCCGGATCGAATTCCGCAACGGCAAGGTGAGCGCGGTACAGCTCAGCGCCGGGTCTGCGCGAGCGACGGCCGCCGACGACCGACGCCGCTGCGAGTTTGCCGCGATCCAGACCAAGGAGGGCATCGGTATCGGCTCGAAGCTCGCCGCCCTGAAGCGCGCCTACGGCAAGGGCGAGCTGATCGGCTCCGCCAAGAACCCGTTCTTCTACTACTCCGTCTCCGGCAAGGGCAAGCACGCGATGACGTTCACCCTGATCGGCCCGGCCAAGAAGATCAGCGGCGTCGGCGCTCACCGACGGCCTACAGGGCTGACCGCCTCGACTCCGGGTCACCGGCCGTCGGGGTCGGGCTCCGGCTGAGCCGGAAGTTCCGGCGGCGGGTCCTCCTCGTCGGGCCCGTCGGAGTCGACGACCAGGGCGACGGCGCTGACGACGTCGTCGTCCTTCATGTTCATCACTTTCACGCCCTGCGTCGGGCGGCCCATCTGGGAGATGCCGCCGGCGCGCGTGCGCTGGACCATCCCGTTCTGGGAGATGAACAGCAGGTCCTGGTGCTCGCGGACGATCAGGGCGCCGGCCAGGCCGCCCTTCTTCGCCGTCAGTTTCGCCGTCAGCACGCCTTTTGTGCCGCGCCCCTTGACCGGGTACTCCGACACCTGCGTGCGCTTCCCGTAGCCGTTTTCGGTGACGACGAAGAGCTCGGAGTCGTCGCGGGCGATGTCCATCGCCAGCACGCGGTTCTCCACTCCGTTCACCTTCGCCGAGACGTTCATGCCCTTGACGCCGCTGGTGTCGCGGCCCATCGCCCGGACTTTCGACTCGGAGAAGCGCGAGGCGTGCCCGGACTTGGAGACGAGCAGGATGTCGTCGTCCCCGGAGGTCAGCCGCACCTGGACGAGTTCGTCGTTGTCGCGGATCTTGATCGCGATGATCCCGTCGGCCCGGATCGGCGTGTTGTAGGCGGTGAACTCGGTTTTCTTGACCAGGCCCTGGGCGGTGGCGAAGACCAGGTACCTGTTCTCGGAGAAGTCCCTGGTCGGGATCACCGCCGTCACCTTCTCGCCGTCGCGCAGCGGCAGGACGTTGACCAGGGCGCGGCCTTTCGAGGTCCGCGAGCCCTCCGGCAGCTCGTAGACCTTGAGCCGATAGACCTTGCCGCGGTTGGTGAAGAAGAGCAGGAAGTCGTGGGTCGAGCAGATGTGGAGGTGCTCGATGTAGTCGTCCTCTTTCATGTCCATCCCCATCACCCCGCGGCCGCCCCGGTGCTGCTGGCGGTAGGTCGCCAGCGGCAGTCGCTTCGCGTAGCCGGAGTGGGTGATCGAGATCACCATCTGCTGGTCGGCGATCATGTCCTCGATGTTCATGTCGCCCTCGAAGTGGGTGACCTCGGTGCGACGCTCGTCGCCGAAGCGCTCGGTCACTTCGTCGAGCTCCTCGACGATGATCGCGTCGATCCTGGCCGGGTCACCGAGGATCCTGCGCAGTTCGCCGATCCGCTCCATCAGGTCTTTGTGCTCGTCGCGGACTTTGTCCGACTCGAGGGCGGTGAGGCGGGCGAGGCGCATGTCGAGGATCGCCTGGGCCTGCAGCTCGGAGAGCTCGAACTTCTCCATCAGGCCCTCGCGTGCCTTGTCGGTGTCGCTCGAGGCCCGGATCAGCTCGATCACCGCGTCGAGGTTGTCGAGGGCGATCAGCAGGCCCTCGAGGATGTGAGCGCGGGCCTCGGCCTGGCGCAGCTCGTGCTGGGTGCGGCGGATGACGACCTCGCGCTGGTGCGAGACGTAGTGCTCGATCAGCTCCTTGAGGCTCAGGGTCCGCGGCACGTTGTCGACCAGCGCCACCATGTTGATTCCGAAGGTGCTCTGCATCGGCGTGCGTTTGTAGAGCTGGTTGAGCACGACCTCGGGTGGGTCGCCTCCCCGCTTCGTCTCGATCACCAGCCGCATGCCCGAGCGATCGGACTCGTCGCGCAGGTCTGAGATCCCGGTGATCTTTTTCTCGCGGACGAGGTCGGCGATCTTCGTGATCAGGCCGCCCTCGCCGCCCTTCTTGACCATGAAGGGCAGCTCGGTGACGATGATCGCGTCGCGACCGCCCTTGATCGGCTCGACGTGGGCCCGCGCCCTGATCCGAACCGTGGCGCGGCCGGAGGCGTAGGCGTCGCGGACGCCTTCGGCGCTCATGATCCCGCCGCCGGGGAAGTCCGGGCCCTTGATGTGCTCCATCAGGCCTTCGAGGTCGATGTCGGGGTTGTCGATGTAGGCCTTGACCGCTCCGGTCGCCTCGCGGAGGTTGTGGGGCGGGATGTTGGTGGCCATCCCGACGGCGATCCCGGAGCTGCCGTTGACGAGCAGGTTGGGGAACCGCGCCGGCAGGACCAGCGGCTCGCGCTGGGACTCGTCGTAGTTGGGGCCGAAGTCGACGGTGTCGGCGTCGATGTCGCGCAGCATCTCGGTCGAGAGGCGCGCCAGGCGGGCCTCCGTGTAGCGCATCGCGGCCGGCGGGTCGTCGTCGATCGAGCCGAAGTTCCCCTGGCCGTCGACCAGCATGTAGCGCAGCGAGAAGTCCTGCGCCATCCGGGCCAGCGTGTCGTAGATCGCCGAGTCACCGTGAGGGTGGTATTTGCCCATCACCTCGCCGACGATCGTCGCCGACTTCCGGTAGGGCCGGTTCGGCTGCAGGCCGAGGTCGTGCATCGCGTAGAGGACGCGGCGGTGCACCGGCTTGAGGCCGTCGCGGACGTCGGGCAGCGCCCGCCCGACGATCACGCTCATCGCGTAGTCGAGATACGACGAGCGCATCTCGTTGGTCAGGTCGCGCTCCTCGATCCGCCCGGTCAGCGCCTCCAAGCCACCTCCGCCCTCCATCTAAACCGCCCCCCTCAGCCAGGCCGCGAAAACCAAGCAGGTCGGGGGACGCAGGGAGCGGGGCGAAGCGAGCGTACCCAGGTACGTGAGCGAGACCGCGACCGAGGACCCCGAGATGCGCCGGTTTGCAGCGGCCGGTTAGACATCGAGGAACCTGACTTCCTTGGCGTGTTTTTCTATGAAGTCCTTGCGCGGCTCGACCTTGTCGCCCATCAGATCGGTGAAGACCCGCTCGGCGAGGGCGGCGTCGTCGACCCTGACCCGCTCCAGCATGCGGCTGGCGGGGTCCATCGTCGTCTCCCGGAGCTGTTCGGCGTTCATCTCTCCGAGTCCCTTGAAGCGCTGCATCGTGACTCCGAGACGGGCGAGCTCGAGGACCATCCGCCGCAGCTCGGCGAAGGAGTCGGCCTCGCGGCGTTTGTCGCCGAGCGAGAGCTGGAAGGGCGGGTGGCCGACCTGCTTGAGCAGCTCGGCGTGCGACTCGACCAGGCGACGGTAGTCCTGCGACTCGAACATCGCCGGGGAGAAGTCGAAGCTGCGGGCGAGGCCGTCCTTGCGGTGGACCGCCCTGACCTCGATCCGGTCCTCGGACTCGGAGGCGATCTCGGTCTCGAAGGAGCGGTCGGGGGCGTCGTCGTCGTTGAGCAGGGTCTTCAACCCCGCCACCGTCGAGGCGCCCTGGTCGAGGATCTGGGACTCGCCGAGGAAGCGGACCATTTCGTGCCCGACCTCGGCCTGCAGCGACTCCGACCAGCCCTCGTGCTCCTTGAGGCGGCGGTTGAAGCGCTGCCAGCGGGCCGGCGTCATGTTGTGCCGCTCTCCCGCCCCGTCGACGAGCACCAGCTCCTCCAGCTTGTCGCGCAGCAGCAGCTCTTCGAGCTCGGACTCGCGCTCGATGTAGGTCTCCTTTTTCCCGTTCTTGATCTTGTAGAGGGGCGGCTTCGCGATGTACACGTAGCCGGCCTCGATCAGCTCGCGCATCTCCCGGTAGAGGAAGGTGAGCACGAGGGTGCGGATGTGGGCGCCGTCGACGTCGGCGTCGGTCATCAGCACGATTTTGTGGTACCTCGCGTCCTCGATGTTGAACTCCTCGCGGACCCCGGTGCCGACCGCCGTGATCAGCGCCTGGATCTCGTTGTTGGAGAGGACCTTGTCGATCCGCGCCTTCTCGACGTTGATGATCTTTCCGCGCAGAGGCAGGACCGCCTGGGTATTGCGGTCGCGGCCCTGCTTGGCCGAGCCGCCGGCGGAATCGCCCTCGACGATGAAGATCTCGGTCAGCGCCGGGTCGCGGACCGTGCAGTCGGCGAGCTTGCCCGGCAGGGTCGAGTTCTCGAGCGCCGACTTGCGGCGGGTCAGGTCGCGGGCTTTGCGGGCCGCCTGCCGGGCGCGGGCCGCGTCGACCGCCTTGCCGAGGATGCGTTTCGCCTCGCCCGGGTTCTCCTCGAAGAACTCGCCGAGCTTGCGGTTGACCGTCTCTTTGACCAGGCCCTCGATCGGCGGGTTGCCGAGTTTGGTCTTGGTCTGGCCCTCGAACTGCGGGTCCTGCAGCTTCACCGAGATCACCGCGGTCAGGCCCTCGCGGACGTCGTCCCCGGTCAGGTTCTCGTCTTTCTCTTTGAGCAGGCCCTTGCCGCGGGCGTAGGCGTTCAGGGTCCGCGTCAGCGCCGAGCGGAACCCGGAGAGATGCGAGCCGCCCTCGTGGGTGTTGATGTTGTTGGCGAAGCTGAAGACCGATTCCTGGTAGGAGGAGTTCCACTGCATCGCCACCTCGACCATGCCGTCCTCGGTCTCCCCTTCGAAGAACACCGTCTTCTTGTGCAGCGGGTCTTTGTTCTCGTTGAGGTGGGCGACGAAGTCGACGATCCCGCCCTCGTAGTGGAAGGTGTCGCTCTGCCCGGCGCCGCGCTCGTCGACCAGCTCGATCTTCAGGCCGCGGGTGAGGAAGGCGGTCTCGCGCAGGCGCTCGGCCAGGGTCGCGTAGTCGAACTCGAGCTCGTCGAGAAAGACCTCGTCGTCGGGCAGGAAGGTGATCGAGGTCCCGGTCTCCTTGGTCTCCGACCCCTTCTTCAGGTCGGCCTGCGGCTTGCCGCGCTCGTAGTCCTGCGTCCACACGTGGCCGTCGCGGCTGATCTCGAGATGGAGGCGCTCGGAGAGCGCGTTGACGACGGAAACGCCGACCCCGTGCAGGCCGCCGGAGACTTTGTAGCCGCCGCCGTCGCCGAACTTGCCGCCGGCATGCAGTGTCGTCAGCACGACCTCGGCGGCGGGTCGCTTCTCCTTCTTGAGTTCGTCGACCGGGATGCCGCGGCCGTTGTCGATGACGGTGCAGCCGTTGTCCGGATGGAGGACGACGCGGACGCTGTCGCAATAGCCGGCGATCGCCTCGTCGACCGAGTTGTCGACGACCTCATAGACGAGGTGGTGGAGGCCGCGGGGGCCGGTCGAGCCGATGTACATGCCGGGGCGCTTGCGGACCGCCTCGAGCCCTTCGAGGACGGTGATGTCTTTGGCCCCGTAGGAGCCGGGATCGGCCTTCTTCTTGCCGCCGCCGGTCTTCGATTTCTCAGCCAACTAGTCCCTTCCGGATCTCATAGAAAACCCCGACCCGGACGCCTCGTCGGGGCCGGAGTCGGGGTCGATTCAGGTTGACATAAGGATACCAGTTCCGGCTCCCCGAAAGCAGCACGGCGGGACGGAAAAGCCCTGCAAATCAAGGTAATTTGAAACTAATGGGAGTCATCACCCGTACGAAAGCGCAAAGTTCGCGGCGCCTGCTCGCCGAGGCGCTCTCTCAGGCGCTCGAGGAGCTGCCCCTGCATCAGCTCCAGCTCCTCCGCCCAGACCGGGTCGAGGCATCGCACGGTGACCGTCCCGCCGCGCTCTGAGACCGGCTCCGCCGCGGCTGCCACCCGCTCGCCCACGGCCTCCGCCCAGGCCGCCTGAATCGCCGCCAGCGGGGTCTTCGGGGCGGCCCGGTCGAGCGCTGCCCGCAGGGCGCCGGCCGCCGGCCGCGGAGCACGGCGGCGGGTCAACCGCCCGGCCCCCTCACGCCGCCTCGGCGATCCCGGCGCCGGCCGCCGCGCCGGCCGGCATCCGCACCACGCTCTCCCTGGCCGCCGCCGGCACCGAGTCGGCCGAGGCGGCGGTGATCAACGTCTGGCCGCCGCGGGCGAGGCGTTCGACGAGGCGCTCGCGGCGATCGGGGTCGAGCTCGCTCATCACGTCGTCGAGGAGCAGCAGCGGGCGTCACGCGGCGGGCCTCCATCAGCGCCTCGCGCTCGGCGAAGATCAGCGCCAGCAGGGCGGCGCGCTGTTCTCCCTGGGAGCCGTAGCGCCGCAGCGAGCGGCCTCCCGGAGCCAGCAGCTTGAGGTCGTCGAGGTGCGGCCCCCAGGAGCTCCTGCCCAGCCTCAGGTCGGCGTCGCGGCGCTCGGCCAGGCCGGTGCGCAGATCCGCCGCCGTCCCGGCGGCGCGCGGCGCGTACTCGAGGGTGGCGCCCGCGCCGAGGCCGAGCTCCTCCGCCGCGGCGGCGAAGGACGGCGCCAGCTCCTCGACGGCCTCGGCGCGCGCCGCGATCAGCGCCGCGGCGATCTCGGCCAGCGAGGAGTCCCAGGCGTCGAGCTCGCCGGCCTCGCCGGTGCCGGCGTTGACGCGGGCGATCAGCGCGTTGCGCTGGGCGAGGGTCTGCCCGTAGCGACGGCGGAGCTCCGAGCGCGAGGGCCGGCGCGCCGCGACGAAGCCGTCGAGATGGGCGCGGCGCTCGCCGGGCGGGCCCTTGACCAGAGCCAGGCGATCGGGCGAGAAGACCGCCACCGGCGGCCGGTGGCGAGCGAGCGTCGCGGGGTCGGCAGGGTTGCCGTCGAGCAGGTGGCGGCGGCCTTCGGTGCGACTCACGGATGCCATCAGCGTCCGCTCGATCCCGTCCTCTCCCCGAACCTGCGCTTCGGCGCGGGCGAGGGGGCCGCCGAAGGGGATCATGTCGCGGCGGTCGCCGGTCCGGAACGAGCGCCCCGTGAGCGCGAAGTAAAGGGCCTCGAGGAAGTTCGTCTTGCCGGCGCCGTTGGGGCCGATCAGGCTGACGATCCCGCCGTCCAGCTCGAGCCGCAGAGCCGTCGAGGCTGCGCAGCGGTGCTGCCTCGGCTGCGGCGACCAGCACGGCGGGCTCACACGTTGAGGCGGATCGGCATCACCAGGTAGCGGAAGTCCTCGCTGTCGACCGGTTGCAGCAGCCCGGGGCGCAGCGGCGAGATCACGCGCAGCATCACCTCGTCGCCCTCGACGCTCTCGATCCCCTCCTTGAGGAACTCGGGGTTGAAGCCGATCTCGAGCGGCTCGCCCTCGAAGGCGGCGGGCATCGTCTCCTCGGCGTCGCCGACGTCCGGGGTCGAGGCGGCCACGGTCAGCTCGCCAGAGGCGAGCGAGAGGCGCAGCGGCGCATTGCGCTGCGCGAGCTGGCTGACCCGCCGGGTCACCGCGAGGAATTCCTCGCGCGGCAATCTCACGTCGTGCTCGTAGGACTCCGGCAGGAGTTGTCGAAAGTTGGGGAACTGGCCGTCGATCAGCCTCGTGTTGAGGACGATCGCCCCTGCCCTGAATACCGCCTGGTTGGGGAGCAGGCTGACGGCGACCTCCTCGACCCCGTCGGCGGTGACGATGCGCCCGAGCTCGCGCAGCGCCCGAGCCGGGATGTTCGCCTCGAGCTCGCCACCGATCCCGGGATCGAGCTTGGTCGTCTTCACCGCGAGCCGGTAGGAGTCCGTGGCGACCATCGTCATCTCCTCGCCGCTGGCGCTGACCAGGACGCCGGTCAGCACCGGGCGCATGTCGTCGCGCGAGGCGGCGCGGGCGACGACGTCGACCGTCTCGGCCATCGCTGCGGCGGGGATCTTCAGCGGCTGCTCGCCCTCGGCGGGGAACTTCGGGAAATCCTCGGCCGGGAGGACCCGCAGGTGAAAGCTGGAGCCGCCGCTGCGGATCTCGACGTCGCGCTCCGACTCGCGCACCTCGAGCTGAACCGTGTCGTCGCCGAGCGAGCGAGCGAGCTCGGCCAGCAGGCGGCCGGGGAGGAGAACCGAGCCGGCGCCCTCGGCGGCAGCCTCGAGGTCGGTCTGCAGGCCCATCTCCAAGTCGGTGGCCGAGAGGCTCACCCCGCCGTCCTCGTCGACCGCGATCAGGATGCCGGCCAGCGACTGGGTCGCCGCGCGGGTGGAGACGGCACGGGAGACGACGGAGAGTTTTGAGACGAGCTCATCGCGTTTGGTGCTCAGCTTCAACTGGTGACAGCTTTCTTGAGTTGGTTTAGCGTCTGTGGAAACGCCTGGGAAGGAGGGTGAAACGGCACTGGGACTGGGGATCGGAGCCTGTGGATCGAGCTGTGGAAGCGGATTGATTCTTGCAGTGCCATCGGCTGTCAGGCCCGCCCGGGGCCGAGCTTGTGGATTTCGGTTCGCAGCCTGTCGACTCTCCCGGCGAGGTCCTCGTCCTCGGCGATGCCGGCCTCGATCCGGCGCAGGGAGTTGAGGACCGTCGAGTGGTCGCGGCCTCCGTAGAGGCGCCCGATCTGGGGCAGCGAGAGCTCGGTCTGCTCGCGGGTGAGCAGCATCGCGACCTGGCGCGCCCGCAACGGCGCCGGCGGCGCGGCTGGAGCCGACCAGCTCGGCGCGGGAGAGGCCGAAGGCGCCGGCGACGTGTTGTTGGATCTCCTCGACCGGGGTCTCGCCGCGCGGCGAGGAGTGGGGGATGAGCTCGGCGATCAGCTTCGAGTCGAGAGGGCGGGCGGTCATCGAGGCGTGGGCGATCACCTTGGTCAGCGCTCCATGAAGCTGGCGCACGTTGGCGCTGATCCGGCCGGCGAGCTCGGCGAGGGCGTCGCCGTCGCCTTCGGGGAGCCCCGCCTCGCGGGCCAGTCGTCGCAGCACGGTCAGCCGGGTGGCGAGCTCAGGCGCCTCGACGGCGACGGTCAGCCCCCACTCGAAGCGATCGCGGAGGCGCTCGGCGAGGGTCGAGAGCTGGCTCGGGGTGCGGTCGGAGGAGAGGACGATCTGGCTGCCGCCCTCATAGAGGGCGTTGAAGGTGTGGAAGAACTCTTCTTCGGTGTGCTGTTTGCCCTCGAGGAACTGGACGTCGTCGACGAGGAGGACGTCGAGGTCCCGGTAGCGGTGCTTGAAGGCTTCGCCGCCCTTTGCCCGCAGCGCGTCGACGAACTCGTTGGTGAAGCACTCGGCGGTCGTGTAGCGGACGCTGAGCGTGGGGGCATTGGCGCGAAGGTAGTTGGCGATCGCGACCAGGAGGTGGGTCTTGCCGAGGCCCGGCGGCCCGTGCAGGAAGAGCGGGTTGTAGGCCTCCGAGGGCGCCTCTGCCGCGGCCAGGGCGGCAGCGTGAGCGAAGCGATTGCCCTCGCCGATCACGAAGCGATCGAAGGTGTAGGCGGGGTTGAGGCCCTCCTCCTCGACTCGCCGGCCGGCCTCGATCGGCGCGAAGCTGATCTCCGAGAGCGCGACCGCCGGCCGCCTCGAGGGTTTCGCCGATCAGCGTCGAGTAGCGCCGCTCCACCCAGGAGCGGATGCTGTCGGGGGCTGCGATGTGAAGGGTGGAGCCGCGCGCTCCGAGCACCTGCAGCGGCCGCAGCCAGAGGTTGAAGGTCGAGTCCGGGACCGAGGCCCTGAGACGCCGCAGCACGTCCTGCCAGAGGGAGTCGAGTTGCTGTCGGTCGGAGTCTTCTTGCACCCGCGGGCGACCATAGCGACGCGTGCCGGCCCCGAATCCGGGCCGGTCGCAAATCCCGAACAAAAGTTTTCCGGGGCGTCCGTATACTGCGACGCCGAATGAAGCGCACCTACCAGCCGAAGAAGCGGAAGCGGGCCAAGACCCACGGGTTCCGGGCGCGGATGAGCACCCGTGGCGGCCGGGCGATCCTCAAGCGCCGCCGCCGCAAAGGCCGGAAGCGCCTGACGGTCTAGATGGCGGCGCAGCGACGGCGGCGTCTCTCGCGCAGCGGCGAGTTCGACCGGGTCTACCGCGACGGATCATCGAATGCCACCCGCTTCCTGGTCCTCTACGCCTTTCCCCGCACCGACGACGGTGAGCGCGACGTTGAGGCTGGGAGTCTCGGCGAGTCGCAAGATCGGCGGCGCCGTCGATCGCAACCGGGTCAAGCGAGCGCTGCGCGAAGCGTTCTGGGGCCTGGCCGACCGCCTCCCCGACCACTACGACTTCGTCCTCGTCGCCCGGCCGGACCTCTCCGGCCTGCTCGAGCGCGAGGGCACGGCCGGCGTCACGACGAGCATCGAAGAGGCGCTCGCGGGATCTTCGATCGCCGAGCGTTCCACGTGAAACGGGTCCCTCTTGCCCTGATTCGCGCCTATCAGCGCTGGATCTCCCCGCTCCGCCCCCGCCGCTGCCGCTTCGAGCCGACCTGCTCCGCCTACGCCGTCGAGTCGATCGAGGCCTTCGGCGTGCTCAGGGGCACCATCCTCGCGGCCTGGCGCCTGCTGCGCTGCAACCCGTTTACCCATGGCGGCTTCGACCCGGTCCCCGAGCGGTTCCGGCTCCGCGGCCTCGGCCACGTCCATCCGGCCGACCACCACGGTGAGGCCAGGGTCTGATGCTCGCCGCTCGGCATCCAGCTCGCGCCGCAGTTCCTCGTCGACATCGCCGACGAAGTCCTCGTCTTCTTTCACGACTCTGCCGGGCTTTCCTGGGGCGGCGCGATCATCGCGCTGACCATCTGCATGCGGACGCTGCTGATCCCGCTCACCTACAAACAGTTGAAAGGGATGAGGGCGATGCAGGCCCTTCAGCCCCAGCTGGCAGGAGATCAAAGAGAAGTTCAAAAACGACAAACAGCGCATGCAGCAGGAAATGATGCGCTTCTACAAAGAGAACAAAGTCAACCCGTTCGCCTCCTGCGTCCCGCTTCTCGCCCAGCTCCCGGTATTCATCACCCTCTTCTACGTCCTCCAGCACGATCTCCGCTTCGACATCTGCGGGCAGACGGCCATGACCTGCAGCGAATTCGCCATCCACCAGGGCGACGCGACGGGCGCCTTCGGCGAAAGCTTCCTCTTCATCAACGACCTGACGGCGAAAGCCACCGGCGCCGAACTGATCGCCCTGCTGATCCTCTACGTCGGCACCCAGCTGGTCTCGGGCATGGTCATGGCGCTCTCCGCCGACAAAAGCCAGCGCACGATGATGATGGTCCTGCCCTTCATCTTCGTCCCCTTCATCATCAACTTCCCCGCCGGCCTCGTCCTCTACTGGATCACCACCAACCTCTGGACGATCGGCCAGCAGCTGGCGATCAAAAAGATCATTCCCGTGCCCGTCGCGGCGACACCCGAGGGGGCCGCCGCCGTGGTCGCGTCGAAACCGCCACCGCCACCGCCGAAAAAGAAGAAGAAGCGGCGCTAGCAGTCGGGATGGGTGTTTCGGCACCCATTGCCCGGACCCGCTCGCTTCGCTCGCTCAAGTGTCCGGTCAACGGGCACCGAAACACCCCAGCCGATCGCGCCTAGCTGTTTGTATCCAGGGGATAGGATCAGTGGTCTATGAGCGATGGAACCGGGGAGTGGCCGGCTGAGCCGGCGGCGCGCGTGAGGGAGATCGTCGAGGAGGTTCTCGACGAGCTCGACCTCTCGGGCGAGGTCGGGATCACCGAGGACGACGACCGCATCGACGTCGTCGTCAGCGGCGACGACGACTACGGGCTCCTGATCGGCAAGCGCGGCCAGACGATCGACGCCCTGCAGCTGCTCTGCTACCAGGCGGCCTTCCGCGGCATGCGGGAGCGCAAGCGGGTGGTCCTCGACGCCTCCGGCTACCGCGAGCGCCGCCGCGAGGTGCTCGTCGCCCGCGCCGACCGCGCGGCCGAACGCGCCCTCGACGACAACCGCACCGTGGAGATGGACGAGATGAGCGCCCAGGAGCGGCGCGTCGTCCACGAGCACCTCAAAGACCGCGCCGGCGTCGAGACCTACAGCGAAGGCGACGAGCCGCACCGCTGCGTCGTCGTCGCGCCGCTCGTCTCGGAGTGAGCGCCCCCTCCGCCGCCGAGCTCGAGCCCGGCGCGCGAGAGGCCCTGAAGACGGTGCTGGCGCTGCTCGCCGAGGAGCGGGCATCGGTGAGCTCGGTCACCGAGCCCGAGCGGGCCTGGAGGGTGCACGTCGACGACAGTCTCTCCGGGCTCGAGGTCGAGCCTCTTGGCGATCTGCCTCGAGAATCGCCGATATCGGCTCTGGAGCTGGGTTTCCGGGGCTCGTCCTCGCCGTCGCCCTGCCCACCGCCCAGGTCGAGCTGATCGAGTCGGTGGGCCGCAAGTGCGAGTTCATCCGGCGGGCGATCGAGGCGGCCGGGATCGCGAACGCGACGGTCGCCAATGCCCGCTCCGAGGAGCTCGCCGCCGCCCCGAGCGAGCGCGAGTCCTTCGACGCGTCACCGCGCGGGCCGTCGGCCGGCTCTCGACACTCGCCGAGCTGGCCTCGCCGCTGCTGCGCGACGGCGGCACCCTGGTCGCCTGGAAGGGCAGGCGGGACGCCGACGAGGAGGCTGAGCTCGCCCGCGCGGCCGCCGGGCTGGCGATGGCCCCCGAGCGAGTTCTCGCCGTCGGCCCCTACGCCGGCAGCCGCCACCGCCACCTCCACGTGCTGCGCAAGGACGGGCCGACGCCGCCGGACCTGCCCCGCCGCCCGGGGATGGCGAAGAAGCGGCCGCGGGGAACCATCTAGTCTGCGGCCGATGGGTGTCGTCTACGCGATCGCGAACCAGAAGGGCGGGGTGGGCAAGACGACGACCGCGGTGAACGTCGCCGCCTGCGTCGCCGCCTCCGGCTCGCAGACGCTGCTCGTCGACCTCGATCCGCAGTGCAACGCGACGGTCGCGATGGGCGGCGACCGCGACATGCAGCCCTCCTCCTACGACTGCCTGACGGCCGACGTCTCGGTCGCCGAGGCGGCCCGGCCCGCCGGCCCCGACAACCTCTGGCTGGTCCCCGCCAGCCGCGACCTCGCCGGCGCCTCGGTCGAGCTGCCCCGCATGGACGGCTCCGAGACCCGCCTGCGCGAGAGCCTCGGCCCGGTCCGCGAGCGCTTCGCGGTCACCGTGCTCGACTGCCCGCCGTCGCTGGGCCCGGTCAGCGTCAACGCGCTGGTCGCCGCGGACCGCGTGATCGTCCCGGTCCAGGCCGAGTACCTGGCGCTCGAGGGCCTCGTCCAGTTCCTCGACACGCTGGCGATGATCCGTCGGGAGATGAACCCGGCGCTGGACGTTTCCGGCCTGCTGATCACGATGCACGACGAGCGCACCCGCCTCGCGCAGGACGTCGAGCGCGAGCTGCGCGAGCACTTTCCCGAGATGGTCTTCGAGACGGTGATACCGCGCAGCGTCCGCGTCGCCGAGGCGCCGAGCTATGGTCTGCCCGTGACCGAGCACGCCCCCTCCTCGCCCGCGTCCAGCGCCTATCGAGCCCTCGCCGAGGAGCTCGCCGCCCGTGGCTGACGCCGCCCTCGGAGACGCCCGTGGCCGCTAAGAGGGCGGGGATGGGCCGCGGCCTCGCGGCGATCCTCCCGGAATCCGACGCCGCCGCCCTCGGCGACCTGCGCGAGCTGCCCGTCGGCCTGGTCAAGCCGAACCCGAACCAGCCCCGAACCCGCTTCGACAAGGAGGCCCTCGACGCGCTGGCCTCCTCGATCGAGAGCAGCGGCGTGATCCAGCCGCTGCTGGTCCGCCCCCTGCACGACGGCAGCTATGAGTTGATCGCCGGCGAGCGCCGCTGGCGCGCCGCCCGCCAGGCGGGCCTCGACAAGGTGCCGGCCGTCGTCCGCGACTCCGAGCAGGCGGAGCGCCTGCAGGTGGCCCTGATCGAGAACATGGTCCGCGAGGACCTCAACCCGGTCGACGAGGCGCGCGCCTGCGCCGCCCTGGTCGAGGAGCTCGGCCTCTCCAAGGAGGAGCTCGCCCGCCGCGTCGGTCGCAGCCGCCCGGCGGTCTCCAACCTGATCCGCATCCTCGACCTCCCCGACGAGGTGCTCGACCTGCTCGAGGCCGGCGAGCTCAGCGGCGGCCACGGCCGCGCCCTCCTTGCCGCCGCGCGGCAACGACGTCCGCCGCCGGCTCGGCCGCGAAGCCGCCAGGCACGGCTGGTCGGTCCGCGAGACCGAGAGCCGGGCTAAGCTGGCCAGCCAGCCAAAAAGCGGGGCTCGCTCGGCCGGACGGCTCGACCCCGAGCAGCAGGCGGCCCTGCGCGAGGCTGCCGACAGCCTCGAGTCGGCGCTCGGCCACGAGGTCCGGGTGCGCCCGCGAAAGGGGGAGGAGGTCGCGGTCGAGATCCGCTTCGACGACCTCGACGAGGCGCTCGACATGGCTCGCCGGATCGAAGGCCGCCGCCGCGCCTAGATGGTCCTGGAATCAACCATCCAGGCCCCTCGTTGGGGACCGCGGTCGGCAGGTATCATCGCCCGGGCTTCGGGCGATTAGCTCAGTTGGTTAGAGCGCGTCTCTGATAAGGACGAGGTCCCTGGTTCGAATCCAGGATCGCCCACTTGCAGCAGATGCAGATCTATGGCGTCAGCTTCGACATGGTCGGCAAGCAGCCGATCGTGCTGTTGAAGACCGTCGACGGGAACAAGTTCCTTCCGATCTGGATCGGCCACCCCGAGGCGGCCGCGATCCTGATGAAGCTGCAGGGCGCCTCGACGCCGCGGCCGATGACCCACGACCTGCTCTCCGACGTTCTCGAGCAGCTCGACGCCAAGTGCGAGCGGGTCTCGGTGACCGAGCTCCGCGACAACACCTTCTACGCCTCGATAACGGTCTCGATCAACGGCTCGGAGATGGAGATCGACTCGCGCCCCTCCGACGCGCTGGCGCTGGCGGTCAGGGTCTCGGCGCCGATCTTCGCCGCCGAGGAGGTGATCGAGGAGTCCGCGATCGAGTTCGAGCACGAGGTCGAGGACACCGAGGAGGTCGTCGACAAATTCAAAGAGTTCCTCGACGAGGTCAATCCCGACGACTTCGCCCAGGGCAGCGACTGAGATCAGGAGGCACGCATGAGCCGAGCCAGGAGCCCGCTTTTCCTAGCTGTGTCGATCGTCGTCCTGCTGGCGGTGGGCACCGCTGCGGCGACGAAGTTGATCACCGGCAAGCAGATCAGGAACCACTCGATCACCGGCAAGGACATCAGGAAGGGGTCGCTGCCGCTCTCGGTCCTCAAGGGCTCGCCGCCGGCCGGCAAGCAGGGCGACAGGGGAGAAGCCGGAATCGTCGGAGCGACCGGCCCCGACGGCGCCTCGGCGATCACCGAAACCTACCCGCTCGCCTCCCCGATCCAGGCCTCGATAGCGCCCGCCGCCTCCCCGATCTTCCTCGGAGAACCGGCCGAAGTGACCGTCGTCTCTGGCGATCAGGGCGTGATCGACGCGACCGTGACGCTGGGGACGAGCGCCGGCCCGATCGACGACAAGGAAAAATTTGCCGTCTCGATCTGCGTCGGCGACGAAAGCGAAGCGACGCCCCTCGACCAAGCGGAAGGCGGCGACTTCGGCGTCTCGCCGATCATCGAAAGCAACGGCCGCGTCGCGATCACGGTCTCGTCGGGATTTTTCGTCAGCGGCGAAGCCGGCGCCACCCTGACCGCCCTCGTCGGCCCCTGCGTCCTCAACGAAACCGCCAGCGCCCTCGACGACAACGATCGGGCGATGGGCTACGTGGCGGTCTCCTCGATCGGCTGATCCCGGCCGCCCGCGGCAGCAGGCTCGAGCGCCAGCTCGAGGATCCGCTCGACCAGGTCCTCGAAGGAGAGGCCGGCCGCCTCGGCGGCCTGGGGCAGGAGGCTGGTGTCGGTGAGGCCGGGGATCGCGTTGACCTCGAGCACCTGGGGCCCGTCGGCGCCGAGGATCAGGTCGACCCGCGCGAAGCCGGCGCAGCCCAGCGCCCGGTAGGCGCCGAGCGCCGCCTCGACGACCGCCGCGCGCTCGTCCTCGCCGAGCGTCGGCCGGGCACTCGAACACGGTGCGGCCGATCTCATAGCGCGCCTCGAAGTCGTAGCGGTCGCCGCCGGTCGGGATCGCCTCGACGACCGGTAGCGCCTCGGAGCCGATCACGCTCACCGCCAGCTCGCGCCCCTCGACGAAGCGTTCGAGGACGACCCTGTCGTCATAGCTGAAGGCGGCGACCAGCGCCGCCGGCACCTCCTCCGCAGAGGCGGCGAACTTGACGCCGAGCGCCGAGCCGCCGCGGCTGGGCTTGACGACGAGGGGGAAGCCGAGTCGCTCCTCGAGGCCGCCCAGCGCCTCGACGGCGCCGAGCTCGCGGAAGGCCGTCTGGCTGAAGGCGAACCAGGCCGGCGTCGGGACTCCGGCGCCCTGCAGGGCGTGCTTGGCCATCGCCTTGTCCGTGCAGAGGCCGCAGGCGGCGACGCCGGGCCCGCTGAAGGGGACGCCGACGATCTCGAGCAGCTCCTGCACGGTCCCGTCCTCGCCGCCGCGCCCGTGCAGGGCGACGAAGGCGACGTCGGGGCCCTCGGCGAGCAGCCGTTCGACCAGGTCGGCGCCGATGTCGATCGAGACGGCGTCGTGGCCGAGCCTGGCCAGGGCGTCCTCGACCCGGGCCCCGGAGCGCAGCGAGACGCTCCGCTCCAGCGATTTGCCGCCTTTGAGGACCGCGACCTTCACGGCTCCGCTCGCCGGAACGGGAGGACATCGCCTTCGTCGGGGTCGTCCGGATTCGCCCGCGGAGGATCGGATACGGACGCGGATGAATCCGGAAGAGAGTCAGCGGGCGGACCCTGGACCGCGTGACCCGTAAGGGTCCCGTAGAGCTCGACCTGCTCGTCGACCACCTTGCCGATCCGCCGCACGCCCTCGCGGATCTCGCCCTCGCCGACGCCGGAGAAGTTGAGCCGCATCGAGTTGCGGCCGCGTCCCTCCTCGACGTAGGCGGCCTGGCCGGGGACGAAGGCGACGTCGTCGCGGAGCGCCCGCGCCAGCAGGTCGCCGGTGTCGATGAACTCGGGCAGGGTCGCCCAGATGAAGAGACCGCCTTCGGGCTCGGTCCAGGTCGCCCCCGCCGGGAAGAACTCGGCCAGCGCCGCGACCATCGCGTCGCGCCGCCGGCGGTAGATGTCGCAGAGGTTCTCGATGTATCCCCGCCACTCGCCTTCGGCGAAGTACTCGCGGACGAAGTACTGGGTCAGCGTCGAGGTGCAGAGGTCGGCGGCCTGCTTGCCGAGCACGATCTTCTCCATCACCGGCGGCGGCGCCACCGCCCAGCCGAGCCTGATCCCGGGGGAGAGGATCTTCGAGAAGGTGCCGATGTAGATCACGAAGTCGCCACCGTCGAGCTGGTAGAGGGGCGGCAGCGGCTCACCGCCGAAGCGCAGCAGGCCGTAGGGGTTGTCCTCGATCACCAGCATCTCGCGCGAGCGCGCCAGCTCGACCAGGCGCTGGCGCCGCGGCAGCGACATCGTCACCCCGGCCGGGTTCTGGAAGCTGGGCACCGAGTAGACGAACTTCGGCCGCCGCCCCTCGGCGTCGAGCTGGGCGAGCACCGCTTCCAGCTCTTCGATCCGCATCCCGCCCTCGTCGCACTCGACCTGGACGACGTCGGCCTGGTAGCTGCAGAAGACCGGGACCGCGCCCGGGTAGGTCGGCGCCTCGCAGATCACCACGTCGCCGGGGTCGACCAGGGTCTTGCAGACAAGGTCGATCGCCTGCTGGCCGCCGGTGGTGACGATCACGTCCTGGGGGTCGGGGAGCATTCCCTCGGCGCCCATCACCTGGAGGATGCAGTCGACGGTCTCCTCGAAGCCCTCGGTCGGCCCGTACTGCAGCGCCTCGGCAACCGACTCCTGGGCGATCCGCGTCATCTGCGCGGCGAAGCTCTGCGGCGGGAAGGTCGAGGTGTCCGGCAGCCCGCCGGCCAGCGAGATCACCTCGGGCCGTGCCGTCACCGCCATCAGGTCCCGCATCGCCGAGGACCGCATCACCCCGGTGCGCTCGGCGAAGAGGCCGGCGTAGCGCTCGAGGTCCCGGGTCCGGGTGTGGGCGCGTCGCCTGTGCTGAGGCGGTTGCGGCAGTTCGGCCATCCACGGAAGTGTGCCGGATCGACGCAGAGACGCCCGGGCGGTTAGGTTTTCCCACGTGGACGTTCTTACCGAGCTCGGGATCGGCATCGCCATCGGGATGCTCGCCGGCACCACCGGGTTGCACGGCTCGGCCCGCGGCCGCATGACCCTGCTCGCCGCCGTGATCGGCCTGGTCGCCGGTTTCCTGCTCGAAGGCCCGCTCGGCGGACTCCTCGCGCCTGATCGGGGCGCTCGTCGGCTGCCTGGTCCTCAGCGACGTCGTCAGCGGCGCCGGGCGCCGCGAAGGCAGCTCGGGCGCGCTCGGCTTCCTGGTCGTGATCGCCGCGTTGGTCGTGATCGCGATCTCGGTCCTGGTCCCGATCCTCGCCATCGTCGTGTTGCTCGCCCTGGTCTGGCTCGGTGTCAGCCGCCACCGGCGAGCCCAGAAGAAACACGCCGGCCTCCGCGTCCTGCGCTAGATGATCTAGTCCGCGGCCGGGTTCCAGCATCATTCGCCCGGCGATGCCGGCCAAGAAGCTCATCCTCACCTACGTCGACTCCCTGCGCACCGACATGCTCGAACGCGCCGTCGCCGAGCAGCGAGCGCCCACCTTCGCCGCCCTGCTCGATCGCGGGGTGCTGATCCCCGACTGCGTCTCCAGCTTCCCGTCGGTGACTCCGGTGGCCTGCGCGGAGATGGTCACCGGGGTCGGCGCCGACCGCCACTGGATCAGCGGCATGAACTGGTACCACCGGCTCGAGCGGCGCTACGTCGAGTACGGCTCCTCGCTGACCGCGACCCGCTCGGTCGGAGTCTTCAGGGCGCTCTACGACCTCGTCTACAACATGAATCTCGCCCACCTCAATCCCGATCTCGAGACCCTCTTCGAGGCCCTCGACGACGCCGGCGCCCGCACCGCCTGCACGCCCTTCCTCATCTACCGTGGGCGCCACCGCCACCAGGTCTCGCTCGACGGCCTCATGCGCCGGGCGGTCGATGCCACCCGGCTCAAGTTCAAGCACCACACGTGGGGGCCGAAGGAGCTCTTCTACGGCGACCTCTACGCGAGCCGCGAGGTGCCCTGCAAGTCGACCTCGATTCCCGGAACCCGCGACGGCTACTCGGCCTGCTGCGCGGCGGAGCTGGTCAGGGAGGACGCCTTCGACTTCCTGCTCTTCTCGCTGGCCGACAACGACCACTATTCCCACCGCCACGGCCCGGAGGCGACGGTCGAGTCGATCGCCCGTGCCGACGAGTGCTTCGCCACCCTCCTCGACGCGGGCGGCGGCCTCGACGCCGTTCCTCGCCGAGCACGCGCTGATCCTGCTCGCCGACCACGCCCAGACGCCGGTCGACCGCGGCCTGCCGCTGGCCGAGCTGCTCGGCCGGCAGTGGTCGGTCCTCGCCCCGTCCGACGACCGCCGCGAGGCGGCCCAGCTCGCGGTCAGCCCGACCGGCCGCGCCGCCCACGTCTACCTGCTCCCGGGAGAGGGGGAGCGCGCCGACCCCGACGAGGTGCGGCGCAGGCTGGCGGCGACCGAAGGCGTCGACCTCGTCTGCTGGACGGAGGGCGGCTGGGCCGCGGTCGAGAGGGGCGGCGAGCGGCTCCGCTTCCGCCCCGGAACCGAGGTCGCCGACCTGCGCGGCGGCGGTTGGGACCTGGATGGCGACCCGGCGGTCCTCGAGGCGTCGATCGAGGACGGCCTGCTGGCCAGCGAGGAGTACCCGGACCCGCTGGCCAGGGTCCACTCCGCCCTCCGCTCCCCGCACGCCGGCGACTTCATCGTCTCCCTGGCGCCCGGCTACGAGGCGGTCGACTGGGGCGGCGTCACGCACGCCGGCGGCGGCAGCCACGGCGCCCTGCAGCGCGGCGACTCGGTCGGGCCGCTGCTCTTCGTCGGCTGCGGGCCCGAGAGCGCGGGCGAGCGCCGCCAGTGGGCGCTGCGCGACGTCGCCCCGGTGGTCCTGGAGCACTTCGGGGCGTGAGCCGGCTCGGCGTCCTCGCCCTGCCCGCCGCCCTCCTCTGCCTCCTTTTCCTGGTTCCGGACGCCGCCGCCGCGGCGGCCCCTGGGGCGGGCGGGAAGCAGGTCGGCGCCCTCGAGGCGACCGCGGCCGCCGACCGCGCGGCGAAGGTGATCGAGCAGCGCCACCTGCACCCGGACCTGACCTCGAGCGCGCGGATGGTCGACGGCAAGTGGGAGGTCGGCTACTTCGCCGACGGCGACGAGGTGGCGCTGGCAATCGTCGACCCCCAGACCGGCTCGGTGACCGAGTCCTGGACCGGCTACCAGGTCGCCTGGAAGATGGCCCGCGGCTATTCGGGCGCCTTCGGCCACAAGCTCAACGCCCCCTACGTCTTCCTGCCCCTCTGCGCGATCTTCCTGCTCGGCCTGCTCGACTGGCGCCGGCCCTGGCGGGTCGCAAACCTCGACCTCGTCGTCCTGCTCGGCTTCGGCGTCTCCCACTTCTTCTTCAACCGGGCGCAGATCGGGGTCTCGGTGCCGATCGTCTATCCGCTGCTCGCCTATCTGATGGGGCGGGCCGCTCTGGATCGGCTTCCGAGGGCGGGGCGAGGGCCTGCGGCCGGTCTGGCCGGCGGCCTGGCTGCTCGTCGGGGCACTCTTCTTGATGGGAGTCCGCGTCGGGCTCAACGTGGCCGACGCCGGCGCGATCGACGTCGGCTACGCGAGCGTCGTCGGCGCCGACCGGATCGTCCACGGCGAACAGCTCTACGACAACTTCCCCGACGACGTCTCCTCCGGGGACACCTACGGGCCGGTCAACTACTACGCGTACGTTCCGTCGGAGGCGATCTGGCCATGGTCGGGCTCCTGGGACGACCTGCCCGCCGCCCACGGGGCGGCGGTGCTCTTCGACCTGCTCGCCTTCGCCCTCCTCTTCCTCCTCGGCCGCCGGGTCAGGCCCGGACCGGGCGGGCAGAAGCTCGCCGCCACCCTCGCCTTCGGCTGGGCGGCATTCCCCTACACCGCCTACGTCCTCGAGTCGAACTCGAACGACGCCCTCGTCTCCGTCTTCCTGATCGCGACCCTCCTCGCGCTTGCGCGACCGATCGCCCGCGGAGCTCTCGCGGCGCTGGCGACCTTGACCAAGTTCGCCCCCGTGCTTCTCGTCCCGATGCTGATGACATATCGACCGCCGTCAGGATTCTCATCGGCGAACCTCACACCCGCGGGTGGCGTTGATGAAGGGGGGGTCGAGGACAGCTCGGCCCGCAGTGCCCCCCCTTCATCAACGACAGGACCCGCGCCCGTGAGGTTCGTCCTTGCGTTCCTGGCGGTTGCGATCCTTGTGATGCTCTGGCCCGCCATCGACCCGGGCCTGCACACCTTCTACGAGCGCACCATCGCCTACCAGGCCGACCGCGACTCCCCGTTCAGCATCTGGGGCCAGGTCGGCCTCGAGCCCCTTCGCCTCGCGATCCTCGCTCTGGTCGGAGCTCTCTCGATCCTCTTCGCCTTCCGCCCCCGCCGCAAGTCCCTGACCCAGGTCGCCGCCCTCGGCGCGGCACTGATCATCGGCCTGCAGCTCACGGCCCAGCACTGGTTCTACCTCTACATAGTCTGGTTCTACCCCCTGCTGCTGGTCGCGATGGCGACTGTCGGAAGCAGAACACGGGCGGAATCCGACCCCCGGAGATGAGCCGCCGCCGGTTCGTTGAGGAGGGGCAGGGTGCCCCCTCGACGGGCGGATACTCAGAGCCGCCCAACTAATTAGCTGGACGGCGAGTTCGGCGAGGGGGTGCCCTGCCCCTCCTACTCAACCGGCGCCGGAACCATCACCTGCTCAATCGAGTCGGCCAGGCCGTCCTCGTTGATCTCGACGACCGCCCCCATCACCCAGACGTCCTCCTCCGCGGTTTCGAAGCGGACCGGCATCTGCGTGGTCAGCGTCGCCAGCGCCTGCTCGGGCTTGACCCCGAGGACGCTGGTCCGCGAGCCGGTCATTCCGACGTCGCAGATGAAGGCCGTTCCCTTGGGCAGCACGCGGCCGTCCGCGGTGGGCACGTGGGTGTGCGTGCCGAAGACGGCGGCGACGCGGCCGTCGAGGTGCCAGCCCATCGCGACCTTCTCGCTGGTCACCTCGGCGTGGAAGTCGACGACGACGCAGTCGGCCTCGATCCGCTCGAGGATCGCGTCGGCCTCGTGGAAGGGCAGGCGGGCGACCCGCAGCCCGACCGCGCCGCTGAGGTTGATCACGCCGACCCGGCGCCCACCGGCCTCGACCACGGTGTGGCCGCGGCCGGGGTTGGCGTGGGCGTAGTTGGCAGGCCGGATCACCCGGTCGCTGTTGTCGAGGTACTCGTAGACCTCGCGGTGGCGGTAGACGTGGTTGCCGGTCGTGATCACGTCGGCGCCGAGGTCGAACAGCCCCTTCGCGGTCTTCTCCGTGATCCCGACCCCGCCCGCCGAGTTCTCCCCGTTGACGATCACCAGGTCGGGGTGGTGGAGCTCCCGGAGCGCCGGCATCGCCGCCGCCAGCCCACGCCGCCCGGGGCCTCCCACGACATCGCCGATGAACAGGACCCGCATGCGCTGACCCTACTCTCGACCGAGCCTCAGACGGCCGAGAACCGACGCAGGGCGAGGCGCGCCAGCAACCCGTAGGCGACGGCGAGGATCGCCAGGTGCGCCAGCGGCCCGGCGATCGACCCGCCGGCCGGGTCGAGCGCCGCCGTGATCGCATCGAGCGCCGGCTTGAACGGGAAGACGGCGACGAGGATCCCGATCGCGTCGTAGAGGCCCCTGCCGACCGCGCCCGAGGGGACCAGGGAGAGGAAGGCGATCGGCAGGGTCACCATGAAGGCGAGCAGCGAGACCGCGCGCACCTCCCGTGCCGCCGCCCCCAGGGCCGCGCCGGCGGCGCCGAGGGCCGCCCCGCCGCCGACGATCGCCGCCAGCCACAGCCCGAATCGGTCCCACTGCAGGGGCACGAATATCTGCAGCCCGGCGAGCATCAGCAGCGTCACCGCGAGGCCGACCGCGACCCCGAGCAGAATCTTCCCGCCGAGCAGGGCCGAGGGCGAGACGAGGGACCGGGTCAGCCGCAGGAAGGCGTTCTCCTCGCGCTCGAGCGCCAGCGAGCCGGCGACGAGGAGAACGGTGACGAAGGCGAGCGTCAGCGTCGCGGCGACGGCGATCGCGAAGACGTCGAGCGGCGGCGAGCTGCCGTCGACGACCTCCTTCTTGACCTCGATCGGCTGCGCCAGGCGATCGATCAGCGGCTGCGCGACGCCGAGGTTTTCGCGAGCCAGGGCGGAGAAGCGGATCACCCGTTCGAGCGAGTCGCGCTGCGGGCCGGGGGGGACGGTGGGCAGAAGCGCTTCGAGGATCTTTCCGGTCGTCCTCAGCCCGAGGATTTCGATCGAGGTGCCGAGGACCGGGAACTCGCCGCCTTCGATCAGCAGGTCGAGGTATTTGCCGCCTTCGGCCGCGACCCGCTTGGCGATCACCAGATTCGCCTGCGCCAGCAGGGAGTTGATCCGGTCGTCGACCGCCTGCGCCTTCAGCGGGTTCTCCTCGTTGACGAGGACTTCGACCTTGGGGGTGCCGGGGGCCAGGGTCGAGAGCGAGTTGATCTGGTCGATCAGGTCGGCGGGCAGGATCAGGGCCGCCAGGGCGTCGCCGGATTCGACCTCTTCGACCGCCGCGTCGCGATCCTTGACCTTGATGCACTCGACCTCCGAGCAGATCCGGTCGCTGACGCCGATCGAGGGTAGGCGGCGCTCGCCGACCGTGACCCGCGTTCCGGCCGGCACTTCGTTGAGGAAGGCGACCCGCGGCTTCTGAGGAGTCCGGTGAGATCGCGAAGCCGACGAGGATCGCGATCAGCACGGGGTAGGCGACCAGCAGCACCGCCTGCAACGGCGAGCGGCGCAGGATCTGCAGGTCCTTGAGCAGCAGCCAGCGCACCGCTCAGTGCCCCCGGTGTTGCAGGAAGGCGACGAAGGCGGTCTCGAAGTCGCGGCTGGCGGCCTCGGGCGCCTCGCTTCGCACGGCCTCTCGCAGGCTCTCGGGGGAGCCGTCGAAGAGGCTCTCGCCGTCGGCGAGGACGAGCAGCCGCTGTCCGTAGCGCTCCGCCTCCTGAATGTCGTGCGTGGAGAAGATCACCGTCGTTCCCCGGCCGGCGAGCGCTCCGACGAAATCCCAGAGGCGCGCCCGCTGGCGCGGGTCGAGGCCGACGCTGGGCTCGTCGAGGAGCAGGGCGACGGGCCGCGAGAGCAGCCCGATCGCGATGTTGACCCGCTGCTGGTTGCCGCCCGAGAGCCGGGCGACCACCTCGCCGCGGCGCTCGCCGAGCCCGGCCAGCTCGAGCATCTCCTCGACCGAGGCGTGGGGGTCGTCGTGTCCCTCCAGCCGCGCGAAGAGCAGCAGGTTCTCCTCGACCGTCAGCCGCCTGTAGAGCGCCGCCTGCTGGGGCACCCAGCCGACCGCCCCGCCGGGCAGCCCGACCTCGCCGCCGTCGGCCCCGACCACCCCCGCCAGATCGACAGCAGCGTCGTCTTCCCGGCCCCGTTGGGCCCGATCACCGCCACCACCTCCCCGGCTTCGACAGAGAGATCGATCCCTTTGAGAGCTTCCCGACCCGCGTAGACCTTGACCAGCTTCCGCGCTTCGAGTGCCGCTGCCCCTTCCATCCCGACGGTCATCTCGTCGCAACGCTACTGGCCGGAATTTCACGCCGAAGTCAGGGGCGCTCTGAGAGGCGGAGAGGGGGTGCCCTCTCGACGGGCGGATACTCAGAGCCGTCCAACTAATTAGTTGGACGGCGAGTTCGGCGAGAGGGTGCCCGATCTCCGCCCCCCACACCCCCCTAGAATCGAGCCAATGCCTTTCCCGGCCACACGCATGCGCCGCCTGCGGCGAACCCCCGCTCTGCGCGCCCTGGTCAGCGAGACGACGCTGTCCCCCGAGCAACTGATCCAGCCCGCCTTCGTCGTCGCCGGCGAGGGCGTCCGCGAGGAGGTCGAGGCGATGCCGGGCATCGAGCGCTTCTCGATCTCCGAGCTGGTCGCCGAGGCGACCGAGCTCGCCAGTCTCGGCGTCGGCGCCCTGCTGCTCTTCGGGATCCCCTCGGCCAAGGACGAGACCGGCAGCGGCGCCTACGACGACGAGGGGGTCGTGCAGATGGCGGTGCGGGCACTGAAGGAGGCCCACCCCGACCTCACCGTGATCACCGACGTCTGCCTCTGCGAGTACACGTCGCACGGCCACTGCGGCTTCGTCCGCGACGGCGAGGTCGACAACGACATCACCGTCGAGCTGCTCGCCAAAACCGCGATCTCCCACGCCGAGGCCGGCGCCGACGCCGTCGCCCCCAGCGACATGATGGACGGCCGGGTCGGGACGATCCGCCACCAGCTCGACGAGGAGGGCCACCCCGGCGCCGCGATCGTCTCCTACAGCGCCAAGTACGCGTCCGCCTTCTACGGGCCGTTCCGCGAGGCCGCCGGCTCGACCCCGGAGTTCGGCGACCGTCGCGGGTACCAGATGGACCCCGCCAACGCCGCCGAGGCGGTCCGCGAGGCGGAGCTCGACCTCGAGGAGGGCGCCGACATGCTGATGGTCAAGCCCGCCACCCCGTATCTGGACGTTGTGCGCCGGGTCAAGGAGGCGACCGGCGCGCCGCTCGCCGCCTACCACGTCTCCGGCGAGTACTCGATGCTGAAGGCGGCCGCCGCCAACGGCTGGATCGACGAGCGCGCCGCGGTGCTCGAGACCCTGACCTCGATCCGCCGGGCCGGCGCCGACGCGATCGTCACCTACTACGCGAAGGAGGCGGCGGGATGGCTCCGGTAGGAGCCGGGGCCCCCAGGGTCCCGCAGTCGAAGGCGCGCTCGCGCAAGGACGGCGCCGCGATCCCGCTCGACGAAGCCGACAAGCGGCTGATGAACCTGCTCCAGTCGAGCTTCCCACTCGACCCCGAGCCCTTCGCCCTGATCGCCTCGGAGGCGGAGCTGGAGCTCGACGACGTCCTCGCCCGCACCCGGCGGCTGCTCGAGGGGCGGATCATCCGCGAGATCACGCCGATCTTCGACACGCGGGCGCTCGGCTACGAGTCGATGCTGGTCGCCGCCAGGGTCGACTCCGAGAACCCCCAGCGCGCCGCGGCGATCGTCAACTCCCACCCCGGCGTCTCGCACAACTACCTGCGCACCCACGAGTTCAACCTCTGGTTCACGATCGCCACCCCGCCCGACTCCGAGCTCGGCCTGGCCGGCAACCTCGAGCTGCTGATGCGGGAGACGGGCGCCGAGTCGATGCGCCAGCTGCCGACTCTGACCCTGTTCAAGATCAACATGAACCTGGAGATGGAGAAGGGCACCGAGGCGCTCGCCGCGGCCGCCGACGCGTCGCCTCCGCGCGAACTCGAAGCCCAGCCGTACGACGACCGCGACATCGCCGTCATCCGGGCCCTGCAGGGGCCGATGGCCGCCGTCGAGCGGCCTTACGACGAGGCCGCGGCGGAGCTGGGCATGACCACCGAGGAGCTGCTCGAGCACCTGGGCGGGATGGTCGACCGCAAGATCCTGCGCCGCGTCGCGGCGATCCTCTTCCACCGCCGCGCCGGCTTCTCCGCCAACGGCATGGGCGTCTGGAAGGTCCCCGAGGCGGAGATCATGGAGACCGGCCTGACGATGGCCTCCTTCCGCGGCATCTCCCACTGCTACCAGCGGCCCACCTACGAGGACTGGCCCTACAGCGTCTTCACGATGGCCCATGGCCGCTCCAAGGAGGAGTGCGACGCGATCCTCGACTCGATCGCCGAGGAGTGCGGGATGGGCCCCGACGATCGCGCCACCCTGTACTCGTCGACCGAGTACAAGAAGATCCGCCTCCGCTACTTCACCGACGACTACCGCGAATGGGAAGAGGCGCACGCCGGGTGAGGGTCGCGGCAGGGGTTCCGCTTAACTTTTCCCGAAGGCAGCCTGCGGCTGTCCGCGAGCCGCGCTGCGGGAAAAGTACAAGACGCTCCACCCCTACCACGACCCTCAGCTAGCGCCCGTGTCGTCTCAGTTCCAGCGGTCGTCCGAGTTGTATCGGCGCGCGCAGCTGGTGCTGCCCGGGGGGGTGAACTCTCCGGTGCGGGCGATGGGGCAGATCGGGCGGGAGCCGATCTTCATCGAGCGGGGCGAGGGCTGCGAGCTGGTCGACGTCGACGGCAACCGATACGTCGACTGGGTCGGCTCCTGGGGCCCGATGATCCTCGGGCACGCCGACCCCGCGGTCCTCGCCGCCGTCGCCGAGGCCGCCGCCCGGGGAACGAGCTACGGGGCGGCGACCGCCGCCGAGGTCGAGCTCGCCGAGCAGGTCGCAGCGCGCCTGCCCTCGGTCGAGATGCTGCGCATGACCTCGTCTGGAACCGAGGCGGCGATGAGCGCCGTCCGCCTCGCCCGCGCGGTCACCGGCCGCGAGGTCGTCGTCAAGTTCTCCGGCGCCTACCACGGCCACTCCGACGGCCTGCTCGCCGAGGCCGGCTCCGGCCTGGCGACGCTCGGCATCCCGGCGGGGCCCGGCGTCACCGCGGCCCAGGCGGCGGACACGGTCGTCGTCCCCTGGAACGATCGCGATGCGGTCGCCGCCGCCCTCGCCGAGCACGAGGTGGCGGCACTGCTCGCCGAGCCGGTCGCCGCCAACATGGGCGTCGTCCCGCCGGCCGAGGGCTTCCTCGAGTTCCTGCGCGAGGCGACCAGCGGCAAGCGGCGCGCTGCTCGTCTTCGACGAGGTGATCACCGGCTTCCGCGTCGCCCGCGGCGGCGCCCAGGAGCTCTACGGGATCGCGCCCGACCTGACGATCCTCGGCAAGGTCCTGGGCGGCGGCCTGCCCGCCGCCGCCTTCGGCGGGCCGCGGCAGACGATGGAGGCGCTTGCCCCGAGCGGCGACGTCTACCAGGCCGGAACCCTCTCCGGGAACCCGATCGCGGTGGCCGCGGGGCTGGCCACGCTGGCCAGGCTCGACGCCGGCGCCTACGAGCGGCTGGGACGGCTTACCGAGCGCTTCGCCGACGGGCTCGCGACCCTCGCCGGTGGGCGGCCGCTTGCAGGTGGCCGCCGTTCCCGGCCTCCTCACCCTGTTCTTCTCCGCCGAGCCGGTGGACGACTTTGACGCCGCCGCAGCCTGCGACCTCGATGCCCACGCCGCGTTCTGCCGCTCGCTGCTCGAGCGCGGCGTCTACCCGCCGCCCTCCCAGTTCGAGGCCTGGTTCGTCTCCCTCGCCCACGACGAGGGTGCGATCGAGCGCACCCTCGAGGCCGCCGCCGCCGCCCTCGACGAGGTGCTGGGATGAGCTCCGGCCCGGGCGAGGGAGACGCGCTGGCGCAGCTCGGCCGGCGCCTGCGCGAGGAGTCGACGCCGATCTCCCCTCACGTGGTCGAGGCGCCCGCCGCCGAGTCCTACGACTCCTTCGTCCTCGACGCGGTCCGCGAGGGCTACCTCCTCCACTACGGCGAGCCGCGCCTGCTGTCCGGCCACGACGGCGACCTCGCCGTGCTCGCCGGCGACTATCTATATGCGCTCGGCATCGAGCGGCTCGCGGCGAGCGGCGATTGCGCCGCGGTGCTGGTCCTCGCCGAGCTGATCGGCGCCTGCGCGCAGCGCCACGTCGAGGGCCGCGACGACGAGGTCCCCGGGCTCTGGCGGACGGCGACCGCCGCCATCGGGGACGAGTCCGCGCCCAATCAATAAA
>CAWIOM010000006.1:0-146793 GCA_963837735.1 uncultured Solirubrobacterales bacterium
GGTTTATGGGGAGCGCGACTGCCGTAACGCTTGCCAATCAGTAGAACGCGGCGAACAGGGCCGAGGACCAGCCGATCAACCGCACCGCCCTGCCTACCCTTCGCCGAGCCAAGCCCTTGCCTCGTCCAGCTCGTCCAGCGCGAACACCCTGACCTGCGCCGGGATCAGGAAACCGAACCCGCGGACGAGTCGCCTGTATGCGTCATGGTCGGTGACCACCGCGATCCGCTCCCAGGAGAGCAGGTGCTCCATCCCGACCTTCGTGTCGTCCCACATCGCCGCCGCCGAGTAGCCCTCGAACCCCTCACCGAGGAGGTAGAGGAGACGGATCTTCTCGTGGCTCTCGAGGGCACCCTCGACCGCGGGGATCAGAACCCGCTCGTAGTCCTCGCCGGTCACCTCGCCGCTGGCCTCGAACCCCAGCACCCCGTCAGGCAGATCCGGAATGGCGACGATCATCGCGGTCGATCCTATCCCCCGCTCCCTGGACCTGGCCCGACTAGGCGTCCCCGCCCAGCGCTCAAGTCATCCGCCCCGGGTCCACACCGGTCCGCGGGAGGGGGGCTTTGCAGCCGTCCGGATAGTGCAGGAAGTGGTCCTGATCTTCGGCCTTGGACTTCCAAAAGGAACTTGCCTTGCTGATCTCGGTCACGACCCTTCCCGGCCAGTGGCCCGAGGCGTCTTGAGTTGCTCGGTGCGGTGCCACGGAATCGGTACCCCGGGTCAGCGATGCGCGACCTGAGCGAATCGACGCAGCGCCCGCTTGGGCTTGCCATCCAGGCCGAGCAGGCCGGTCGAATCGCAGAAGTCACATCGAGTCGTGGCGGCCGGTATGTCCTGCCAGGTGAACCAATATGCGGTCCGCAGGTGCCAGCGCCGGCGGTTTGCGAGCAGGATTTCCCAGGCCCTCTTCAGGTAGTCGGCCTGCACCGCCGGGCCTTTCTCAAATCCATCGCCGCCCGCGGCCCGTGGTTGGGAGCCCCAGCCGAACTCGGTGACATAGAGGTCGGTGTGCCCGTCGCCGTGGCGTCTCATCACCGCTCGCAGGGCGGTGATGCCGGCAGCCATCAAATCTGGATTGAGCGCGTAGGGGTGGAGGGCGACTCCATCGAAGAGGCCCTTGACGCCCCTGTGGCCATAGAGACGCGAGAGGAAGGTCGTCGCATCGAGAGCCGGTCTCACCCTCGGCATCGCATAGAGCCCGCCGAGGAGGATCCGGGCACCGGGGTCAACCGAGCGGATGGCCGGCGCGGAGCCGCGCAGCAGGCGGACGTAGTCGCGGACCGAAGCCTCGGCGAAACGGTGATCGTTCTCCTCGTTCCAGATCTGCCAGACCCGAATCGGGTCCTTGGGCAGCTCGGGGTGCAGTTCCCAGAACGTCCCAGCCGGGCCATAGCGCCCGACGAGGGCGCGCAGGAACTTCGACCAGGCCCCTCGTTGGCTTGGGGTATCCACCGGCATCTGCCGCGCCGAGCACCGAGCAGCTGAGAAGTGACAGCTGCGTGCGGGCGGCGCCCGCGTCGCCCAGGGCGGCGAGCCCCAGATCATGGGCAGCAGGTCGAAGCCATGGCCCGAAGTCGACATCAGGAAGTCGTCCGTGTTCCGCCAATCGAAGACGCCTGGCGCCGGCTCGGATTGAGACCAGTAGATCGCAAAGCGCAGCGAGCCGATCCCCGTCCTGCGCATGAGGCTCAGGTCATGGCGGCGCAGCGTGGTCTGGGGGGCGATCCCGAAGAAAGCAGACGGCGTGCCGGCCGTCGCAGCGGCCTCGCCCGAAGAAGACGACAGCACAGCGCCGAGCAATAGCCCGCCGAGAAATATGCAGTTGACAAGGCGTCGCCTCACCACCCGCCTCCTACGGCGGCGGTGGGCGGCCGCGGTGATGTACGCACGTGACCTCCCTGGATCCCTCGGAATCGTAGCCGCCGAACTCGGTCGAGGCCTCGGAGCTGAAGTGCAGCAGGGAAGGGGCGCGCGGCGAAACGACGGACTGCTTCGTCAAACCCGCGACCTTCAGGTTATGAGTTCACCGGATCTGCCGTGCTTCACGGAACGATCAGCGAGAAGCGGTCGTCGGAGAATCCGACACCGTTCCGGTTGATCGAGACCTTCCAGTCGCCAGGGCCCTGGGTCGACACCGTGACGCTGTCAAAGGGCGGCGTTCCTTCGCCCACGACGTCGGCGCTCCCCACCGCGATCTGCGCCGAGTTACCGAGGAACCTGACCTCGTAGACGCCGGCGCCGATCCGGCGTGCTTCGACGGCCTGGCCGCTGCAGTTGTAGTAGATGAGGTTTTCGGAGGTGAAGGTGGATGAGAAGGTCCCGCTCGCCGTGACCCGGACAAAGCCCTTGAGCTGGCCGGTCAGAGAGGCGCAGTCGCTGCGCGTGTACCCCGAGGCTGGGACCCCGCCGAGCTTGCCCGAGTCGTCCGCCTTTTCCGCGGACCCGGCGTGATCGGACTCGGCCGCGTGGTCGGACTCGGCCGCGTGATCGGCGTTCGCGGCGACGTCGGCACGGCTCGCGCTCTCGGCCCGTGCTGCGGCTATCGCTTCGGTCGCCGAATCCGCGGTGGTCGCGTGCCCAACCGAGAGCTTCGGCGCCAGCCCCCTGACCACCTTGGCGGCAATCCTCTTCTGCTGTCTGGCGGTGGACGACCCCAACGCGAAGCTGCCGCCGCCAACGGCCACCACCAGGGCGACCATGGAAACGGCGAGCGCCGGTGACCGGGTAATTCTCGAGAAGTAACCCAACTTTCAGCTCACCCACCTTCGGAATGCTCCGCTGACGATCCTGTCGACGAGGCTGCGGACGCTAGACCGCCCCCGGCTCCAGGTCAGTACCGCATTGGTCCCAACCTGGGCACCGGCGGACTATCGATCACCCGACTGATCCAAGCAGCCAGGCGGCCAGTTGCTCGGACCCGCGGGCGAGCCGTCGAAAATAAGAGCTGCGACTCAGAAACAGATCGGCCGCCACCCGCTCGTGCTTCGCGCGGGGGTCGACATAGCCACGCTCCAGCACCGTTCGCAGAAGTCGCTGTTCGGGAGAGTCGCCAAATGCCTCCGCGATGCCTTCGTCAATGATCGCGCGAACGAACTCAGCCCGCGCTCGCCGATCGACTCCGACCGCCAACCGGCTACGGGAAAGCGCCGCCGGGCGATGATAGTTCCGCAGCGCATCGCGAACGTCCTCCTTGCTCACCGCAGACACATCGTCCTGGCGCCCCCCGCACTCGCGGAGCCGCATCTTGAGCTCGACGACCTGGCCGACCAGAAGCTCGTTTTGATCGACCCTGTCGAGGGCGGCACCGAGATGCGGCGCGATCAGCCCGAGGAGGGCCTTCTCACGCTCGGAGAAGTCCGAGCCGGAGCGGTGCAGGGCCGCGCACGACACGCGCCCCGGCCCCATGGAGAAGTGGCAGGCCATCTCGTGGACCAAGCCGACACGCCGATAGCCGTCGTTGTGCAACTCCGAGCGTCGCCACTCGACAGCGCCGTCGAGGTCCGAGATTCTGACCGGATGCGGCGATGGGTTGTGCAGCTGGTGCATGATCACCGGCTGCTGGCGCCATAGTCGGCGCATTGCATCCATCATCTCCTCGTCATAGACAGTCGGATCGCTGCATTCCGCCTGCATCTCCAAGGGCCCGTCGGGGTCGCTCGGAACACGGACCTCGCCGAATGTCACCGACTCCCCGCCCACCAACCGAGGCAATTCTCTGAAGGCCGCTGAGAGTTCGCCTCGCTCCATGCACGCCGCGAGGTCTGCGGCGAACTCGAGGGCCCGGCTCTGATCGGTGGTCGAGATTGCCAATTTTGCGGGCATACGCTCCCGCCCAGGATGGCGGATCACCCCGGCAAGCTCAACCCCCACGCTCCTCGCGCTCTGCGCGATCCCGAGCCTCCTCGGCCGCCTCCATCGCCTCCATCAACCGCAATGGGTCGTCGGAGCCCTCGGACGCGGACATAGCCGCTTTTTCGGCAAGGGCCGCAGCCTCCCTCGCGGTCACCGCTTGCGGGCCGCCGTCTTCGGAGTTCAGCTTTGACTCGAAGCGCTCCTTGTCGGCGGCCTCCGCGGCCTTCTCTTCAGCCTTCATCGCCCCGACGGCGTCGATCCGAGGGTCATCGAGGTCGAAGGCCGCCTCGGTCCGCTTCGAGTTGACCAGCACCGGCACCGCACCGCCGACCGGCGGCAACTTCAGCCTGTACGACTTCTCCTTGATCGCCAGACGTACGAAACCACCCCGCTCGTCCGGGACCTCCACCAGATATTCCCGAAGCTCATATCTCGGCAGCCCGTCGGTCGAGTCGACCTGGCCACCGCTCAGGTGGCGCTGATCGAGGAGCTTCCCATCCACCCGATTCCAGCCGCGGCGAAACACACGGCCAGCATAACGCGGGGTATCGTCAGCGCTCCAACTGCGGAGGAGGATGGACGCGATGGAGCCAAACGAGAGTAGTTCGTGCGCGAAGTGCGGCGGTCCCACCGCTCCCGGCCAGTTCGGGACCCTGACAGACCCCCAGCTCTTCTTCGCCGAGGGCCAGGTGAGCGAGTTGGGCGGGATGCGGATGGTCCAGAGCACGGGCGCGAGGGTCGCGGTCAACGCGCTGCGCTGCACGCAATGCGGACACATCGAGCTCTGTGCTCCGGCAATCTGACGGCGAGCGGAGCTCCGCCTGATAGGCGATTGAGTGACCGGGATGCCACGCCTGCTCGAAGCTGACTACTTGGTGGTCGGGGCCGGAGCATCGGGCATGGCATTCGCCGACGCCGTAACCCGCCATGCCGACGTGCGGGTCGCCCTGGTCGATCGAAGGCACGGCCCCGGCGGCCACTGGCTCGACGCGTATCCGTTCGTGCGGTTGCATCAGGCGTCCTCGTTCTACGGCGTCGCCTCGACGCTCCTGGGATCCGGATCGATCCAGCGCGAAGGTCCCGAGGCCGGCCTGCACCAACGCGCCACCGCCGCTGAGATCTGCGCCTACTACGAGCGGGTGCTGAACGAGCAACTCGTGCCCTCCGGCCGCGTGCGGTTTCACCCGAATTGCGAGTATCTCGGTGACGGCTCGTTCGTCTCGCGCCTCTCCGGAGAGCGCTACGAGGTCGGACGGGAGTGCCGGATCGTCGACGCGCGCTACCTCGCCCCCGAGATCCCCGCGACCACCGAGCCGCCGTTCCGCGTCGCCGACGGGGTCCGAGCAATCTCGGTCAACGAGCTGCCGAAGCTGCAGACAGCACCGCGGGAATTCGTGATCGTGGGTTCCGGCAAGACGGCGACCGACGCCTGCGTGTGGCTGCTCGCAAACGGAGTCGACCCTGATTCGATTTGCTGGATTCGACCCCGCGAGCCGTGGATGCTGAACCGCGCCGTCGTCCAGCCCGACCCCGCAGTGTTCATCGGCATGGCAGCGGACATCATGGAGGCGGCGTGCGAGGCCGCCTCGCCGGACGACCTCTTCCTGCGGATGGAGGCCGCGGAAGTAATGCTTCGCATCGACCGCTCGGTGACGCCGACGATGGCGAAGACGCCGACGCTCGCCCAGTGGGAGCTCGACCTGTTGCGCAGCATCGAGCGCGTGGTGCGAATGGGGCACATCCGCGGGGTCGAGCCCGGGCGGATCGAACTGACCGAGGGCGATGCGGAGATCGACAGGGACGCGGCGGTCGTCCACTGCGCTGCGGCCGGCCTGCAATACCCCCGGCTGATACCGATCTGGGGTCGAGCGCTCGATCACGATCCAGCCGGTCCGAGCGGGCTTCCCGTGCCTGGCCGCGGCACTGATCGGCTATGTGGAGGCAACCCGCGAAGACGACGACGAGAAGAACCGGATATGCCCTCCTTCGCCTCTTTCCGACACGCCCACCGACTGGGCGCTGATGCAGGCCCTGGGCGGCCGTGCGTCACTCGCCTACACCGCCGAGCCCGACATCAAGGAGTGGGCCGACGGCGTCGCCCTCAATCCGTCTCGTGTGCCCCCGAGGCGGCCGGTCGACGGCGATCTTGCGGTCGTCACGGAGCGATTTCGCGCTGCGGCGAGCCCCGGCATCCAGGCGTTGGAGGAACTCGCGGGACCTATCTATTCTGCGGGCCGATGACGATTCAGCGGATGGACAACGTTCTCATCGTTGTCGACGACCTCGAGGCTGCCAAGGCTTTCTTTGCCGAGCTCGGCATGGAGCTGGAGGGCGAAACGCAGGTCGAGGGACCCTGGGTGGACCGTGTCGTCGGACTCGACGACGTCCGTGCCGACATCGCCATGATGCGGACTCCCGACGGCCACGGCCGGGTCGAGCTGACGAGGTTCCACACGCCGCCGGCGGTCAGGGCCGAGCCGGAAGATGCGCCGCCGAACGCGCTGGGCATACGCCGCATCATGTTCGCCGTCGACGACATCGACGACGTCGTCGCCCGCCTGCGCACCCACGGTGCCGAGCTGGTCGACGAGATAGCCCAATACGAGGACATCTACCGGCTCTGCTTCCTGCGCGGCCCCGAGGGCATCATCATCGGACTGGCCGAACAGCTCAGCTGAGACTCCACGGTGCGGCCCGAGCGGCCTCTCAGCGGTTCGCAACGCATTGGGCGGGCGGGCCGGTTGGGGCCCTCTAGCCGTGCCGGCGGTAATGCAGGTACACCGTCGCGCCGAACGTGCGGGTCTCGACCAGCTCGAGGTCCGTGTGCACGTCCGGCGGGAAGTACGGCGTCCCTCCACCGACCACGACCGGGACGACGAACAGCTCGAACTCGTCGATCAGCCCGCGCCGCATGCATTCCGCCGCAAGGCCGGCGCCGCCGACCGCGATCCTCCGGTTCCCGAGCGCCGCGACCTCCTCCTCGAGGGGTCCAGTGGCCAGGCGGTTGCTGCCCTCGACGCTCGTCAGCGTCGTCGAGAACACGATCTTCTCTAGCGGGCGCCAGATCTCGGCAAACTCCGCCATCGTGGGGTCGGAGAACTCCTCGGTGTCCCACACGAGCATCGTCTCGTAGAGGCGCCGGCCGAGCAGTTGGGCGTCGACCGCGGCGACACGCTCGTTGTGGAACCGGTGCAGCTCCTGGCTGGGCACCGCCCAGTCAAAGCTTCCGTCGGGTCCGGCGATGAAGCCGTCGGCCGACAGGCTCATGGAATAGGAGACCACGAGGACACAGTGAACCGCGTCGAGCCGACGGCCTTTTCCACGAGCGCCCGGACACGAAAAAGGCCCCGCTTCCGGGGCCTTCTCCTATAGCGGGGGCGGGATTCGAACCCGCGACCTTCGGGTTATGAGCCCGACGAGCTACCTGGCTGCTCCACCCCGCGGCGTCCGCCAATGCTAGCAACGCAATGGCCATGGGAACTAGAGTGCCGCGTCCAATGCAAGCTGATGCCTACCGGGTCGCGGTCGTCGACATCGGCACCAACTCGACCCGGCTGTTGATCGCCGACGTCGCGGGGGGGCGGGTCACGGAGGTCGAACGGCGCAGCCGGGTGACCCGGCTCGGCCGCGGGGTCGACCTCTCGGGCCGGCTTTCGGGTGAGGCGATCGAGGCGGCCTGCGAGGCGATCGGCGACTACGTCGCGTTGTACGAGGAGGCGCGGGTGGCCGAGGTCGTGGCGATCGCCACCAGCGCCGTCCGCGACGCGGCCAACGGCGACGCCTTCGTGGCCGAGCTTCGCGAGCGCTTCGCGCTCTCGGCGAAGATCCTCGACGGCGGCGAGGAGGCCCGCCTGACCTACCTGGGAGCGACCGCCGAACGACCGCCGCCCGCGCCGGCTCTCGTCATCGACATCGGCGGCGGCTCGACCGAGCTGATCGTCGGCACCGGCACCGAAATCGGGTTCCACGTCTCGCTCCAGGCCGGAGTTGTCCGCCACACCGAGCGCCACATCTCGTCCGACCCACCCACCGCCACCGAGCTCGAGGCGCTAGCCGGAGACTTGCGCGGCCCGATCGAGCAGGCGGCGGCCGAATTGCCCGGCCCAAAGCCGACCACGGGGATTGCCGTCGCCGGGACGCCAACCTCGCTCGCAGCAATCGAGATGGAGCTCGAGCCCTACGACTCCGAGCGCGTCCACGGCCACACGCTGACCCTCACCGCGATCCAGCGGCTGCTCTCGAGGCTGGCGTCGGTCCCGCTGGAGGGGCGCAGCGCGATCGCCGGCCTGCATCCCGACCGCGCGCCGACGATCGTCGCCGGAGTCGTGATCCTGATCGAGGCCATGCGGGCCTTCGACCTCGACCGGGTCGAGGTCTCCGAGCACGACATTCTCTACGGCGTCGCGATCGATGCCTCACGCCGCAACCCAGCGTAATCCGCGGGACCCAATTGGACAGACCAACCGTCTACGGCAGTACAGACTGTCATAGGGTCGCGGCGAACCCCAAAAATTCGCTAGGCTTTTCTGCTGAATTTCGAGTAGACGGGTTCTGAGCACCTAGACGTATCGGATAGTTGCGCTGATAATCGTCAAATCGGGAAAGCGGTGGGACATAACCCCCCTTGCCAACCCGGAAAGGGTTCAGGCGATTGCCGCATCATGGCGCCTCCCGCCGTCTGAGCCCATCACATACTGGTCCCTGAAGACGTACCCCTGCCCGTCCTGAGGGACCAACTCGAATCGACCGCCCCAGTATGGGCGGTCGATTCATTTCTGGGGTCGGCTCGCGTCCCGAGGGTCCACTCAGGCGAGATTCGACTTGCGCGGGTACACGACCTCGGGGTCGGTGAGGACGTTGATCAGGGTCGGCCTGCCCGAGGCAAATGCCCGCTCGAGAGCGGGGCGCAGCTCGTCAGGGCGGCGGACCAGCACCCCGTCGCAGCCGAGTGCCTCAACCATCTCCTCGTAAGGAGTCTCGGGCCGAAGCTCCGCTGCCACCGAGTAGCCGTAGAGGAACTTCATCGGGTGGTGCTCCAGGGCCCAGATCCCGTTGTTGCCCATCACTCCGACGACCGCGAGCCCATGGCGTGCCATCGTGTCGAACTCGATCCCGGCGAAACCGAAGGCGCCATCGCCGAGCAGCAGGCAGACCTGCCGGTCAGGGTGGGCGATCCTGGCGCCGATCGCCTGGCCCGGTCCCGCGCCCAGGCAGCCGAAAGGCCCGGGATCCATCCAACAGCCCGGCTGGAAGGTGTCGATGAAGCGGCCCGCGTAGGAGACGAAATCGCCGCCGTCGCCGATCACGATCGCGTCGCGGTCGAGAACCTCCCCGAGCTCCGCATACACACGGACCGGGTGCAGCGGCGAGCGCGGGTCGTCCAGTTCCTCGCGCTCGGCGGCGCGCCTCTCCTCCTCGACCCCACGAAGCTGTTCGACCCAGGCGCTCGTGCGACTCGGGTCCCGGCCGGCCACCTCGCGCATCGCGGTGAGACTGTCGGCGACGTCGCCGACGAGATCGATGTCCGGCAGTCGGTTGGCGGTCAGGGCGTTGGGCGCCGCGTCGAGGCGGACGATCTTCGTCTCCTCGCCGAAGCTGCCGCCGAAGCCGAGGCGAAAATCGAGCGGGACGCCGACGACGAGGGCCACGTCCGCCCCCTTGAGGCCGGCCCCGCGGGCGCGGCTGAAGCTGAGCTCGTGGTCAGCGGGGACGCAGCCGCGGCCGAGGCCGTTGAGGAAGACCGGGATGCCGAGCGCCTCCGCCAGCTCCCGCAGCTCTACCTCGCCCCTGGCCCAATAGAGACCGCTGCCCGCCATCACCACCGGGCGCTCCGCGGCGGCAAGCATCGCGGCGGCCTCCTCGACGCCCTCGGCCGGCGTTCCCGGTCCCGACGCCGGCATCGCGCGGGACGTTCGCGTCGGCCTCGCCGAAGACGATGTCGAGCGGGTAGTCGACGAAGGTCGGGCCGCAGGGCGCGGCAACGGCCAGGTCGAGGGCGGCTGCGGTGCCGACGGCGATCCGCGCCGTCTCCCTCACCGTCTCCGCCGACTTGACCAACGACTCGACGACGGGAATGTGGTCGAACTCCTGCAGCGAGCCCGAGCCCCAGCGCATCTCGGGCGCGCGGCCCCCGAGAACGCAGACCGGTGAGCCGTTGGCCTGGGCCCCGGCGATCGCGCTGACGCCGTTCGTCACTCCCGGCCCGGCGGTCAGCGCCGCCACCCCGACCCCCCGGGTCGCCTTAGCGAAGCCCTCGGCCGCAAACGCAGCGGTCTGCTCATGGCGAACATCGACGATCTCGATGCCCTCCTCTCTGCAGCCGTCGTAGACCGAGAAGAGATGGCCGCCGGAGAGCGTGAACAGGTGCGTGACGCCCCTCGACTTCAGGACCTTCGCGACGATCCGCCCCCCGTGCTCCATATAGAGAGGAACCCTAGCCGCACGGCACCGTACCCGCGTTTATGTGGCCTTTCTACTCAGGCGGCGCCGGAGCAAGCGAGACAAGGACGCAGGGAGCGCGGATAGCGGCGCTATCCGCGCGACCGAGGACACCGCCTCGCGCAGCCTCCGCGGCCATCTGAGTGCCCGGGGCGGGACTTGAACCCGCAAGCCCCCAAAGGGGCAGTGCCTTTTAAGGGCGCCGCGTTTACCAATTTCGCCACCCGGGCAGCGGCATGGTAGCCCGATGAGATTCTTAAACAGGCACTAAAAAATGACGTTGACCGCAACTACCCCGCTGGTACGGTGTCATTAGTGGCAAGAGACACGCAAACGCCTTCCCTGGAGAGATAGCTTGGAGGCTTCAGCTCTAACCCACGCCAGTCAACGCGGTCTTCTCGCCCGCCGGTCCCCGCTGCTCAAGCTGCAGGGCGACGGCCGCCTCATCGCAATGGTCCGCAACGGCAATGCCGGCGCGTTCGAGACCATCGTCGACCGCTACCAGGGCCGGCTGCTCGGCTTCTGCAGACAGATGCTCGGCTCCACCGAGGACGCGGAGGACGTTCTGCAGGAGGTCTTCGTCAACGCCTACCGGGCGATGCTCGCGGACGAGCGTGAGATCAACCTGCGGCCGTGGCTCTACCGAATCGCCCGCAACCGCTGCCTCAACCACCTCCGCAAACCGACTGCCGATGCGCAGGAATCGATGGACATGGTTCCGATGGTCGAGGCTGGCTCGACCGCGGAGAAGGTCCACAACCGCGAGGAGTTCCGCCAGTTGCTGGCCGACGTGTCGAAGCTTCCCGAGACCCAGCGCTCGGCCCTCCTGCTGCGTGAGATGGACGCGATGTCCTACGAGGAGATCGCCCAGGCGATGGACACCAGCGTGCCCTCCGTCAAGTCGCTTCTCGTCCGCGCCAGGATCTCTTTGGCCGAGGCGACCCAGGCCCGGATGCTGACCTGCGGCGAGGTGCGGCTCGAGCTTGCCGAGGCAGCCGAGGGGCTGGGCAAGGTCTCGGGGCCGGTGCGCCGCCATGTCCGCGACTGCGACGAATGCGCGGACTTCCGTTCCCAGGTCCGCTCCAACGACAAGGTCCTTGCCGCCCTCTTCCCGGCCGGCGGCCTGATCGCCCTGAAGGGCTTCATCGCCGGAAAGCTCGGCTTCGGGGGAGCCTCCGGCGGAGCCGCCACCGGAGCCGCCGGGGCCGGCGCCGGGGGCGCGGCCACCGGAGCGGTCGGCGGCGTCGGCGCAGCCTTGGGAAGCAGTGGTGCCGCGGGAGGAATCGGCGCGGTCGGCGGTGCGATCGGCACGAAGGCCGTCGCCGGTGTCGTCACGGCCGCGGTCCTCACGGCCGGCGCGGTCGAGGTCAAGCAACAGGTGGAACCCGGCTCCGCCAATCGAATCGCGCCGATCACGAGACAGGAAACGGCGCATCGTCCCGGGCCGGCTCCCGCCATCGCCCATGCTCAGCCGTCCGCCCCGGTCGTGGCGGAACCGGTCGCTGCGCCGCCGGCAACCCCCGCCGCCACGGCGCCGGCAGAGCCCGAAGAAGTCGCGCCGGAAGCGGCGCCCCCGGCGGCAGATCCTGCCGAAGGCTCGACCGTCACAGCGGTCGAGAATGGCGAAGCGAACGTGACCAAGCCGCCGGCTCCCGCACTTACCGACAACGGCGCCCAGGGCAATGCGCCGGCGAGCGGCGGCACCGTCGTCGTCACGGTGGCCGGCAGCCCCGCGCCGCCGGCCGAAAGCCCGCCGGCGGCGGAAGAAACCCCGCCGCCGAGCGAACCGCCGCCGCCGAGTGAAGGCAGCGGCGAAGCTCCGCCCCCACCGCCGCCGGCTCTGACCGAACCGTAGGTCGGCCGAACGGCGTCTCGGCCTCTCCTAGGAGAGGCCGATTACTTTGAGGCGCCGCATCAGGCTGGTGCCGGCGAACTCGCGCGTGTCCTCCAGCGAGTAGCCGAACAGTTCCCAGTTCTCGACGTCGGTCGGCGCCCAGGGCGGAGTCAGCACCCCGTCGGCGACCGGCAGGACCTCCTCCAGCGTCCGCTGAATCGCCTGCTTGTAACGGTCGTCCTCGCCCGCCTTCTCGCGCAGGAACACCGAGCCGAAGGCAACGTGGCGGTGCTCGTCGCGGGCCACGTTCTGGAAGCCCTCGACGAAGGCCGGCAGGGTGCCTTCGCGTTCGTTGTAGTCCATGATGAAGTGCTGCCCGGTGAGGGCCAGCATTCCCTCGATCACCATGTGGTAGATCGTCACCGCTTCGACCAGCGCCTCGGTGTCATCGGGGGCCACGGAGAGCCGGTCGGTGCGCTGCTTCAGCATTTCGTCGAAGAGCCGGCTGAAATTCTCGTTGAGGTGCTCTGAGGTCTGCTCGAGCATCTGCGCGAGCTCGTCGGACTCGAGCACGCCGACTTCGCGGTAGAAGCGCTCGAAGAAGCGCACATGGCGGGCCTCGTCGGCGATCTGGGTGCAGAGGAAGATCCTCTGGTCCTCGGTGGTAGCTGCCCGCATGATCGGGCCGAGCTCCTCGGCGACCTTCTGCTCGCCGATGAAGAACGCCGAGAGGCCGTACATGCGCTGGAAGCGCTCTTCGTCGTCGAATCTCTCGTTCCAGTCTTCGCGATCGCGGCTGAAATCGAGCTCCTGGGTCTGCCATTGCTGTCGCTCCCAGAGCAGGTAGAGCTCCGCGTAGGTCAGCAGCTTGACCTCGGCGGTCCGATCGGCGGCCTCGTTCAGCGCCGGGTCGGCGGTCGCCTGGAAGTCCTCGCGCTCGGTCCTCGATTGGATTCCGGTCGCCTCTTTCGACCCCATCGCTCCTCCTCTGCTCGCCGTCGGGCCGAGCCTACCTCAGACCGAGTGCGACTCTCCGGGGGCGAGGACGATCACCTCGGAGGCGCCCTTCGACTCGACCTCCTGCTTGAAGGATCCCACCTCGGTCTCGATCGGCGGGAAGGTGTTGTAGTGCATCGGGATCACGGTGCCGGCACCGACGAACTCGGCGGCGAGGGCCGCGTCGGAGCGGTCCATCGTGTAGTGGCCCCCGATTGGAAGCAGGGCGACGTCGACCGGGTTGCGCTCGGCGATCAGCTGCATGTCGCTGAACAGGCAGGTGTCGCCGGCGTGGTAGACGGTGACCCCGCCGATCTTGATCACCAGGCCTGCCGGGGTCCCGGTGACGATCCCGTGCTCGGCGCTGAAGGGCGACTCTTCGGAACCGGCGATCGTGCTCGTGTGCCAGGCCGGCACCAACTTGATCCACCCCCAGTCGAACCTGACCGTGCCGCCGAGGTTTGGGTCGCTGACCGCGGTGACGCCCTGTCCTTCGAGCCACTTCGCGATCTCGACGATCGCCACGCACTGGGCGCCGGTTCGCGTCGCGACCGGAACGAGGTCGGCCGTGTGGTCGACGTGGCCGTGGGTGACCGCGATGTGGGTCGGCTCGACCTCCTCCGCGGTGCAGACCGCGGACGGGTTGTTGGGCTTCAGGAACGGGTCGACGAGAAGGCTCGCCTCGCCATCGCTCAGCTCGAAGCATGAATGGCCGTGGAACTTGATCTCCATCGCTCAGTCTTCTCCTTCGGGGTCCGGGGGTTCGTCCATCTCGTCGTGCAGCGCCCAGCCGACGGTGACGCCGACCATCATCGCCATTCTCGCCTCCTCGGCGAGAAGCTCGCCGACTGCGGCGATCCGCTCGTCGGGGTCGGGAACGGTCGCCGCTTTGAGCGTCTCCGATTTGTGCGAATCGCCGAACCAGCCGCCCTCGGCGAGGGCGGCGGCGAGAACCCGCTGCAGCTGCGGCGCCGCCCGGGAGACGATCCGCTCGGCTTCGGAGAAGCGCTCGGTATCGGTGAGTCGCTCGATCGCGGCGTCGAGCCGTGCGTCCCCGGAGCTCATCTACTCGGAGCGCACCGTGACGGCAAGCAGCCCAGCGAGGCCGCCGACCGCCCCGCCGAGGAGGCCGGCCCAGGGGTTCGCCGTCGACTCGAAGATCGGCAGCGCGAGGAGGACGACGGCGACGACGGCGACGCCGACCCGGTCGTACTCCTGGTCGATCGCCCGGCTCGCCTCGGCGCGGCGGATCGCGAACCAGGCGGCGAGGACACCGAGTGCCAGGCCGTTGCCTCCCGCCATCACGTCGGTTCCGTCCTGGGAGTTGACGATCCCGGCCGCGGCGAGCATGCCGAGCGAGCCGCAGGAGAGCATCAGCAGGGCGGTGGCGGCCGTGCCGAGCCGCTTCTCGAGCCCGATGCCGAAGATCGCCAGGGCGATCGCGACGGCGAACAGGTAACCGAGGTCGGCATAGGCGAACGGCGCCGTGAGGAAACGCCACCATTCGTCGCGGAAGGGCACGATGACGCCGCCGAAGGAATCGACGCGATAGGCCGTCGCCTTCTGCAGGAGGATCAGCCCCGCCGAGCCGAGGATCACGGCCAGCGTCGCGTAGGGACGCTCGGCGCTGAGCGCTGCTCCGCCACGCAGGAAGGCTGGGGATCCAGCCTCGTCGAGAGCGACGGGGCGTCGCCTCGAGGGCGTCGCCGCGCCGCTCCAGCTTCGGCGCCCGCTTGCGCAACCTTCCCCCGCAGTAAGGGCACTCGGTGACGTACGGACTGACCTCGGAGCCGCAGTTCTTGCAGATCACCCTGAGCTCGGTCTCGCTCATAGGTCGAGGATAACCGGCCGGCGGCGGCCCGCTCACGGAGCGGCACCGATGGCATACTCCGGGAACACCCATTCTGAGGAGGAAAACGCGTGGCAGTCGACACCCTGACCGAGCAGAAATCGCTTCTTGCCGAGCTCGCCCCCGGCAAACGGACCCGGCTCCACCGGCTCCTGTTCGAGTTCGGACCCGGCAACGGCACCCTGATGCTGCTGCCGATCGACCAGGGCATCGAGCACGGCCCGCGGGACTTCTTCCCCAACCCCGACTCGAAGGACCCGGATTACCAGTTCCGGCTCGCCGCCGAGGCCGGCTACTCCGCTCTCGCCTGCCAGATCGGGATGGCGAGCAAGTATTACCCCGACTACGCGGGGCACGTGCCTCTGATCCTCAAGGTCAACGGCAAGACGGACCTCCCCTCCTCGGCCCACGCCCTCTCCACCTGCAACGCCAGCGTCGAGGACGCGGTGCGGCTCGGCGCCGACGCGGTCGGCTACACGCTCTACGTGGGCTCTCCACGCCAGGACGAGGACCTCGCCCAGCTGCGTCAGGTGCGCCAGGACTGCGACCGCTTCGGGATGCCGCTGATCGTCTGGTCCTACCCGCGCGGCGAAGCGGTCGACGCCAAGGGAGGCGCCACCTCCTTCTACGCGATCGACTACGCGGCGCGGATGGCGATGGAGATGGGCGCCGACGTGGTCAAGCTCAACATGCCGAAGATCGACCCCGCCAAGGACAAGGACGCGCCGGCGCCCTATAACGAGATCGAGGTAACCGAGGCCGAGGCAATCCGGCACTGCGTCGCCTCGGCCGGCCGCTCGCTGGTCGTCCTATCCGGCGGCTCCAAGGTCGATGACGAGACCGTTCTCACCCACTGTCGCGAGATCATGGAGGCGGGCGGCTCGGGGGTCATCTTCGGGCGCAACGTCTGGCAGCGCGAGTGGAGCGAGGCGCTGGAGATCATCGCCCAGATCAAGGAGACCCTGCTCTCCAGCGTTTCCCGCACCCCCTAGTTCCGGGGGGCGAGGCAAGGCCCCCGGCGGCCTTGCAGGCGGATGCGAGGTGGACATCTAGGCAGCGCCGCTCTGCTCGTCATCGTCGTGCTCGTGGTCGTCCGCCCATGGGAGGCCGGTGAGGGCGACCTGCCGTCGAGCCTGACCGGGCGGGTGGTGCGGGCGGTTGACGGCGACACGCTGGAAGTCGCGCTCGGCGAGAGGCGCGAGGATGTGCGTTTGATCGGCGTCGACACCCCCGAGACGGTCAAGCCCGGAACCCCGGTGCAGTGCTTCGGGCCGCAGGCTTCCGCCTTCACCCACCGGGTCGCCGACCACCGCCGGGTGCGCCTCGAGCTCGGCGTCGAGCGCCGCGACGTCTACGGCAGGCTGCTCGCCTATGTGCGGGTCGGGCCTCGTTTCTTGAATGCGATGCTGCTCCGGCGCGGCCTCGCGCGCACCCTGACGATCCCGCCAAACGACCGCCTCGCGCCCCGTTTTCGCCGAATCGAGCTGGGCGCCGGGCGTGCCGGACGCGGCCTCTGGGGCGCCTGCCGCCCGTGACGCCGTGTGACCCTTGCCACACTTTCCGCCTGCAAGCGCTCCTGCGCCTTGCTACGGTCCGCCCCGGCCCCTCGGGGGCCGTTCCCATGAGAATGCGACAGAGCATTTCCCAGTTCGAGACGGCCTTCGAGCAGGAGGCATCGCTCGAGCGCCGCCGGCGCGAGCAGCTTCGGCGCCGTGCCGCCAACCGATCGCGCGCTCGCCGAATCACGCGCACCGAGCAGCAGGGCAAGGTCCGCTTCAGCGTCCTCGCCGTCTGCCTCACGGTGACGGTCGTCGTCGTCGTCGTCGCGATGTTCGAGGCGCTCGCCTTCCTGATGGCCTGACGGCCCTGCCGTCAACCGCCCCGGTTGAATAGACTCGCGCGCCGATGGCCCGCAAATCACTGAAGCCACAACTGAATCAGATCCGCGCCTGGGTGCGCCAGGGCAGGACCGACGCCTGGATCGCCCACCAGCTCGAAGTCAGCGCCTCGGAGCTGCGCGAGTTCCGCAAACAGCACGGATTCACCCCGGACGAGGACGATCCCGGTACCGGCGAAGTCGACCTACGGGACGAGATCGAGGCCGAGATCGAGGCGGCCACCGCCGAGGAGGCGGAGGCCGAGCCCGAGGAAGAGGCAGAGCCCGACGAGGACGAGGAGGCCGAGGGGGAGGCCGGTGAGGATGGCGAGAGCGGCGAGGGATCACCGCGCCCGCGCCCGCGCCGGCGTCGCGGCCGTCGCGGCGGTCGCGGCCGGCGCAAAGAGCTCGAGGCAACCTTCGACCACGGCGAAACAGACGGCTACGGGCTCTGGCTCGACCCGTCGGTGAAGGACAACCCGGTCTACGCGGAGCACTGGGCCGGCCAGCGCGAGGTCAGCGTGCGGATAGACGCCGACCAGATAGTCATCCGCCGCCCGGGCAGCAGCGAGCGGCGACGACGACTCAGACGGCTAGACCGCGCCCGCCGGCGAAGTCGGACGCCCCCTGCAGGTGCAGCCAGAAGGCCGCGTCGGCGAGGGCCTGCGCGTCGCTGACACTGGGAGCAACCTGGGCGACGAGCTGTAGGCACCATTCGGTGCCCTGCCCGTAATGCTCAGCGAGCTCGGCTGCCGTGAAGGTTGAGCCGACCCTGCGGCGCAGCTCTTCGCGGATCGCTCCGACGATGCGGTCGGTGCGCCGGCGTTCCTTCGGATCCTCTGCGAGCGCCTGCAGGCTGCGCCTGCCCTCTTCCCATTGGAAGATCGCATTCTCGATCGAGTAGCTCACGAGTTCGGAACTCTACGCAGCGGGCCCAACCCGCCCCCGCACTGGGGGTCGGGGATCTTCCCGTTCACCCTCCAGACCGTCACCGGCCCGCTCGTCAGGACCCGGGTTAGAGTCCCCGCCCTCGGGTTCCACGGGTGCTCGTCGTCGCGCAGCCAGTCCGCCTCCGGCGAGCTAACCGGCTTGCCGGGGTCGATGAAGTTGAGGAAGGGCGAGGTGACGAGGTAATCGAGGTCGGCGGCGTCGAGCGCTTCCTTGAACTTCGAGCAGGTGGCGATCGCGTTGAACGATCCGTGCGACCCGTCTTCGCCCAGGTAGATGACGTCGTTGGAGAGGTCCCTGCCGTAGAAGCCGTAGCCGAGGAAGCCGGCGGTCGTCCCGGCGAGTCCGATGCGGGCGCCGTGGATTCCCTGGGCCCAGCGGTAGGCGGAGTCGAGGTGGTAGCCGGGGATGCGGGTCTCGGCGGGACCGTCGTTGGCGAAGCGGTGCTCGAGGTAGCGGCGCTGCACCGGGTAGCCGATCGCAACGAGGGTCAGCGCCCAGACGGCGAGGCCCGCCGCCAGGCCGCCGCTCCCGAGCCCCCGGGAACGCAGGGCCAGCAGTCCGGCCGGAATCAGGACAAGAAGGACCGCCAGGGCGATGCCGAAGACTCGCGAGGGGTCGCGCAGGACGGCGTCGGAGCGGTCGGTGAGGAGGAGCAGGACGATCAGGGCGGCGAGCAGGGCCCAGCGACGGCGGCCGCTATCGAAGGCGCGGGGGAGCGGCAGTAGCGAGAGGCCGGCGAGCAGGGTTGGCAGCAGGTAGCGGATGTTGAGCGCGAACCCGGTCGGGGCGCCATCGGGCCCGGCGGCGCTGAGCGGGGTGAAGAGGTAGGCGAGGACGCCGAATAGGACGACCCCGCCGATCCAACGCAGCGCCCGGTTGCGGCCCCAGCCGAGCGCCAGGGCCGCCCCCGCCAGGGCGGCGAGCACGACCAGCGGCCAGAGCCCGCCGAAGGCGCCGTGCAGGCCAGGAAAGAAATACTCGCGCCAGACGCCGGTGTCGGTCGCGTAGTGGGCGATGTTGAAATCGGGCCTGGCGGTCTGCAGATGCTCGGGGTGGGGCAATGTGAGCGGGCCCAGGTGAGCGATCTCCGGAATCGGGTTGCCTGCCGCGATCAGGTTGCGCAGGTACCAGTAGCCGCCGCCGAGCAGGGCCGGGACCAACCACCAGGCCGCGGCGGCTCGACGGCGGCCCGCCGGCGAGAGGGCGAGGACGGCGACCGTCAGCGCTCCGGCCAGGCCGAGCACCGTGACCTTGGTGCCGGCGGCGAGACCGACGGCGAGTCCGGCGGCCGCCAGCGGCCAGCCGACCGGCAGCGAGACCCTCCCCGGTGCCCCCGTCGGCCTGGCGCGCCGCCCAGGCCGTGAGCACGATCGCGATAGCGGCGAGCAGCAGCGCGGCCACGGCGAGGTCGTTCTTGGCGGCGCCCGGCTCACGCACGATCAGGATGTGGCACTCGAGCAGGATCGCGACGGCGACGACGCTCAGGTGGCCGCGGCCGTAGGGGCGCCCGATGCACCAGGCGGCGAGGAAGGCGATCGCCAGCCAGCCGTAGTTGATGAAGACCGAGAGGGTGTCGCGGTCGGCGACGAGGATCCCGGCCGCGTGCAGCAGCTCCGAGTTCTGGGGGTAGAACCAGTTGGCGAAGACCGTCTCGGAATGATGGAAGCCGGTGACGGAGTGGCTCTTGGCGATTTCCGCCGCGAAGGGCATGTGGTACCAGAGCGAGTCGAAGTTGAACATGCCTCGGTCCAGGGCGGAGTCTGTGGTCAGGCCCCAGTGGGCGACCACGAGGGCGATCACGCCGGTCATCACGATCAGGGACAGGGCGTCCGGGCCGGGGGAGCCCCGACCCCGGCAGGGTTCGCCGGCAGGGACGAACCGCCCGAGGGTCGGGTCCACCAGGCGATCGCCCCGGCCGCCAGCAGAGATGAGACGACCAGGGTCCAGGCGTAGAGGAGGCTCACGACTCCGAGCAGCTCGCAGATCCAGATCAGCAGGGCGATCGCCGTTACGGCCTCAACCAGACGGGCGGGGGCTCCCTGCCAGTCGGGGATCAGGCGGCGGCGGAGGCGGAGGGCGGCGAAGCCCAGGGAGAGGGCGATCGCCGCCAGCGCGGCGGCGCTGAGCAGGTAGGCGCCGGCGCCGATCAACGGGCACCGCCGAGGGCGGGCTCAGCCGTCGCTGCTGCGGACGACGAATGGGGTCTCCCCCGGCCGGACCATGCCCTGGTTGCGAGCCTTGGCCTCGAGCACGACCGGGTCGCCGGAATGCTGGACACGAAAGTGGAGCCGCTTGTTTTCATCGAGGGCCTCGTGAAGCTTGACTCTGGCGGCCGTGGTCGCCGTGTAGGTCCTGACCAGGTCGATGACCGGGTTGAGGTAGGAGTAGAGCACCGCGAGCAGCACGAGGGAGAGAGCGACGCGACCGACGCGGTCCCACTGGATCCTGCTGGCGCCGCTGCGGGCGGCCGGACGACGGCGGGCGGCCGGACGGCGGGCCACCGCAGTGCGGCCGGCGTGGGCGCGTGCTGCCATGCTCGGACCTACGCGGCCGAGCTCCGCGTTCCTTCACTACCCGGACGCCTGGGCGAATGCCTGCAGCCCGGGGAACTCGGCGGCCCCGCCCAGCTCCTCCTCGATCCGCAGCAACCGGTTGTACTTGGCCACCCGGTCCGAGCGCGAGGGCGCGCCCGTCTTGATCTGGCCGGCCCCGGTGGCGACGGCGAGATCGGCGATCGTCGTGTCCTCGGTCTCGCCCGAGCGATGGGAGATAACGGTCGTGTAACCGGCCTCGCGGGCGATGCGGATCGCTTCGAGGGTCTCCGTAAGGGTGCCGATCTGGTTGACCTTGACGAGGATCGAGTTGCCGACTCCGAGCTCGATCCCCCGTCGCAGGCGCTCGGGATTGGTTACGAAGAGGTCGTCGCCGACCAGCTGGGTGCGCGTTCCGAGCAATTCGGTGAGCAGCTTCCAGCCCTCCCAGTCCTCCTCGTCCATGCCGTCCTCGATCGAGACAACCGGGTAGCGGGAGCAGATGTCCTCCCAGTAGGCGGCCATCTCCTCGGGCGAGAGGGTGCGCCCCTCGTGGCGGAGGTCGTAGGCGCCGCCCTCGAAGAACTCGCTGGTCGCCGGGTCGAGGGCGATGTGGACGTCGGCGCCGGGCTCATAACCGGCCGCGGAGACGCCCGCGAGGACGGCTTCCAGGGCGGCCTCGTTGGACTCGAGGCTGGGAGCGAAGCCACCCTCGTCGCCGACCGCCGTCGCCAGGCCCTTGGCGGCCAGGTCCTTCTTCAGCGCGTGGAAGACCTCGACCCCGACCCGCAGACACTCGGAGAAGCTCGGGGCGCCGGCGGGGACGATCATGAACTCTTGGAAATCGACCGAGTTGTCGGCGTGGGCGCCGCCGTTGAGGACGTTCATCATCGGCACCGGCAGCACGGTCGGCTCGCCGCCCCCGTAGAGCTCGGCCAGGTAGCGGTAGAGCGGCTGCTCGGAGTCGGCGGCGGCGGCCTTCGCCACCGCCAGCGAGACGCCGAGAATCGCGTTGGCGCCGAGCCGGCCCTTGTTCGGGGTGCCGTCGAGCTCGATCATCGTCTCATCGAGGGCGCCCTGCTCGGCACCGCGCGCGCCCCTGAGGGCGGAGGCGATCTCGCCGTTGACGTTGGCGACCGCCGCCGATACGCCCTTGCCGGCCCAGGCGTCGCCGCCGTCACGAAGCTCCACCGCCTCGAACTCGCCGGTCGAGGCGCCCGAGGGCACCGCTGCGAGGCCGCGGGCGCCGGAGGCCAGGGTCGCCTCGACCTCGACGGTCGGGTTGCCGCGCGAGTCGATGATCTGGCGCGCGTGGATGCGCTCGATCGTGCTCAAGGGGATGAGTGGCTCACGGCCGCGGGGGACCGGTTAGGGACTGGTCGGCGGAGCGCCTTCGGTGCTCACGCCCGGGGGAAGGCCTTCGATGCCGGCCGGGAATCCTTCGGCCGATTCCGCGAGGCCCGCCGGCTGTGGCCGCTGCGCCAGCGGTTCGCCCTTGGGGGTGATCAGGCTGACCGACCCCGGCAGAGCCGGTTTCGCCTGGAAGACCGGCGCCGGGCAGGCTTCCGGCGGAGTTTTCGGGTTCGCTTCGTAGCAGGCCGGGTCGGCTTCGGCCGGGCGGCCGTCACTCTTGAAGTTGGAGCATTTTTCGACCGTGTAGCCGGCGGCGCAGAAGGTCCGCGCGCGCCACTTGCTCTGGAAGTTGCTGACGAACTGCCCGAAGACCTCTTCCTGGCCCTGCTGTTGGAGCTGGGCTTTGATCTGGGCTTCGGCTTCGCCGAGCGGCTGGACTTTTTCCGGGTTCTTTTTCTCGACCTCGAAGACGATCTGGCCGCTGGTCGCGTACTTGACCGGGCCCTCCACCTTGCCGATCGGAGCGGCGAAGATCATTTCGCCTGCTTCGCCGGCGTACTGTTCTTCGGTCACGCCCGACTGCAGCCCGCCGTTGGAAGACGGCGATTCGGAGTACTTCTTGAGGGCAGCTTTCCAGCCGGCCGCCGAGTCGTCCTTTTCGAGAGCCGCCTTGGCCGCATCCGCGTTCTTCTTTGTTTTCGCAATCAGGATGCGGACGTCACGGGTGGGCGGCGTGGTGAACTGGGTCGCCTTCGCTTCGTCGTAGTAGTCCTGGATTTCGCTCTTACTCGGTTCGCCCGCGCCTTCGGCGAGCTTTTCCTGGATTTTCGTGCTCAGGATCTGGATCTTGACCCGTTCGTTGACGTCCTGGGTCGTGTAGTGGGACGTTTTCAGGAATTTTTTGAACTCGGCGTCGGTTTTGAAGTTCTGGCTCTTCAGTTTCTTAAGTTCTTCGACGACTTCCTTATCGGTGACCGTGATGCCTTCTTCGGCGGCCAGGCCCTGGATCCAGATCGTTTCGAGGATGCTGCCGACGGTCGTTTCTTTGAGTTCGCCGTACTGTTTTTCGCCGGGTTTCGGAGTCGATTTCAGCCCGGAGGAGGCAACAACCTGGAGGAAGGCGCAGTCGAACTCGGCCTGGGTGACGTCGCCGAGGTCCTGGGTGACCTGATCGCCTTTGCAGTTCTCGTAGGGCTTCTCGAAGGGTGCCTCGGCGCCGTCCGGGATTTCCTCGACCACGGCGATCGAGCCGGAGGGGATGCTCGGGTCGCCGATGCCCTCGGCGATAGCGATGCCGACGAAGAGCACGATGAAGGCAGCGCCGAAGACCAAAAGGCCGAAGCGACGGACCTCCTCGCGGCCAGGCGTGCGCTTGCCGGAGCCCTTGGCCCCGCCTTTGCCGGCTTTCGCCCCGCCCTTCCCAGTCGTGGGCCTTTTTCCCTTGCTCGGACTCACGAGGCGGGCAGCATATCCGCTTCGGGGCTCTGGGACCCTTTTGCCTCCCTCAGGCCTTTAGCCAGCGTTAAGACTGCCTGCAAGCGGAGCTCGGGCTCGTCCGGCACCCGCACCGACGCGGTCTTCTCCCGCCACTCGTACAGGGCGCCCTCGACCTGTTCGCCGAGCACCCCGGCCTGCTCGGAATCGAGCTCGATGCCGGTGACGCTGAGTCGCCCGCCGCGCAGCTCGACGCTCCTCGCCCCGGCGAGGCCCAGTTCGATCCTCGCCCGCTGCAGGGAGAGCAGGTTCTCGGCCTCCGGCGGTGGCGGCCCGAAGCGATCGCCGAGCTCGTCGCGGATAGCCCGCAGATCACCGGGGGCCCGGGCCGCGACGATCCGCCGGTGAACGTCGATCTTCGCCGCCTCGAAGGGGATGAAGGCGGCCGAGAGGTAGGCGTCCACGGGGACATCGAGGCGCACCGGCTCCGGCGCCTCCTCTCCCCGTGTTCCGGCGCTCGCCGCCTCGGCCACGGCCTCGTCGATCATCTGGCAGTAGAGCTCGAAGCCGACCGCGGCGACGTGGCCGGACTGCTCCTCGCCGAGCAGGTCGCCGGCGCCGCGGATGTCGAGGTCGCGCATCGCGATCTTGAAGCCGGAGCCGAGCTCGGTGTGGTCGGCCAGAGTCGAGAGCCGGGCGGCGGCGTCCTCGGTCAGGGCCTCGGCCGACGGGTAGAGCAGGTAGGCGAAGGCCCGCTCGCGAGAGCGTCCGACCCGGCCGCGGATCTGGTAGGCCTGGGAGAGGCCGAGCTGGTCGGATCGCTCGACGATCAGGGTGTTGGCCGAGGGGATGTCGAGGCCGGACTCGATGATCGTCGTCGTCACCAGGCAGTCGGCCCCGCCGCGCAGGAAGTCGAGCATCGTCTCCTCGAGCCGGGACTCGTCCATCTGGCCGTGGGCTTCGACGAAACGGCCGCCGGGCACCAGGGCGCGCAGCCGCTCGGTCGTCTCCGGCAGCGAGTCGATCCGGTTGTGGAGGAAGAAGGCCTGGCCGCCGCGCTCGATCTCGCGCTCGATCGAGTGGCGGACGAGGTCCTCGTCGTAGGGGCCGACGTAGGTGCGGACCGGCCGCCGGCCCTCCGGCGGTGTCTCGATCACCGAGATGTCCCGAAGGCCGGCGAGGCTCATCTGCAGCGTGCGCGGGAATCGGCGTCGCCGAGAGCGAGAGCACGTCGACCTTCAGCTTCAGCTGGCGCAGGAGCTCCTTCTGCTTGACGCCGAAGCGCTGCTCCTCGTCAAGGATCACCAGGCCCAGCTCCTTGGCGCGGACATCGCGGGACAGCATCCGGTGGGTGCCGATCAGGACGTCCACCGCCCCCGCCTCGAACTCGGCCAGCACCGCCTTGACCTCGGCCGGCTTGCGCAGGCGCGAGACGCCGTCGACGACGAAGGGCAGGTCGGCGAGCCGCTCGCGGAAGGTGCCCAGGTGCTGCTGGGCGAGGATCGTCGTCGGCACGAGCATCATCACCTGCCTGCCGTCGGAGGCGGCCTTGACCGCGGCCCGCAGAGCGACCTCGGTCTTGCCGAATCCGACGTCGCCGCAGACCAGCCTGTCCATCGGCTGCTCGGACTCCATGTCGCCCTTCACCGCCTCGATCGCTTCCACCTGGTCGGCGGTCTCCCGGTAGGGGAAGGCGGTCTCCATCGCGATCTGCCATTCGCCGTCGGGCGCGAACGCATGGCCTCGGCGGGTGCGGCGCTCGGCGTAGAGGTTGAGCAGCTCCCCGGCCAGGGCGCCGGCGGCGCGGCGGGCGCGGGCCTTCATGTTCTGCCAGCGTTTCCCACCCAGGGCCGAGAGCGTCGGCGCCCCCCCGGCGCCGACGTAGCGGCTCAGCTTGGCGAGCTGGTCGGTGGGGACGTAGACCCGGTCCTCGCCCTTGTATTCGAGGTAGAGGTAGTCGCGGGTTACGCCGCCGACCTCGCGGGTCTCGAAGCCGGCGAAGCGGGCGACGCCGTGGTCCTCGTGGACGACGTGGTCGCCGACCCGCAGGTCGCTGAAGGCGAGCCTGCCCCGGGCGGCGCCGGGGGCGCGCTCATCCGTCCGGCGACGGCGGTGGACGAGGCGGCGAAAGGGATACACCGCCAGTTTCAGCTCGGGGCTGACGAAGCCCTCGCGCAGCCGCGCCTCGGCGAAGGCAAGCCCGGGCTCGGGCGAGAGGCGACCGCCTTCGAGTATCGAGACGTCGATGCGGTCGAGCCCGTAGCGAGAGCGCTCGGCCTCCCCCATGCTCTCGAAGGCGACGACCGTCCGGTAGCCGGAGCGAACGAGTTTCTCCAGCTCGGCCTCCGCCTCCCTGAGGTCGCGGGCCGGGGACTCGGCACGCGAGGCGCGGAAGGCCCCCTCGTCCTCCTCACCGGGGCCGCTCAGCGTCAGGCCGGCGCGCTCGAGCAGCGGCCCGGCAACGTCGACGTAGAGGTGGCGGGCGTCGTCGGCATGCATCGAGGTGGTCGCGTCCTCCCAGTTGTCGCGCAGGGCGGGCTCGATCTCCTCGACCGCGACGAGGACCACGGCCGCCGAATCGGGAACGAGGTCCAGGGGCGCACCGAAGCGGTCGAGGGGCAGGACCTCGGCGAGGCTCGGGGCCTCCCTTTCCTCCTCAGCCGCCTCCATCGCCGCCAGTTCGGCGAGCTCACGGTGCTCGGCGTCGAGCTCGGCCGCCGGCGCCAGCTCGACCCGCTCGGCGTCGCCGAGCGAGCGCTGGGTGAAGGTCGAGAACCAGCGCATCGACTCGACCTCGTCGCCGAAGAGCTCGATCCGCACCGCCCGTTCCTCGGTCGCCGGATAGGCATCGAGGATGCCGCCACGCAGGGCGAACTGGCCGCGCTCCTCGACCTGCTCGACCCTTTCGTAGCCGGCGGCGATCAGGTCGCGGGCCACCACCCCGAGGTCGAGATCGCCGCCGACCTCGACGGTGAACCCGGCCGGGCGCAGCTCGGCGTCGGGGACGGCCTCGGCGAGCGCCGTGGCGCTGGCGACGACGACCGCGTCCTCGTCCGTGCGCAGGGCGTCGAGGGCGTCGATCCGGAGGCCGACCAGGTGCGGCGGCGGCGTGACGTGGGAGGCATAGCCGGTGCCTCGCGAGGGATAGAAGCGGACCCTGCGCGGCGCCAGGTAGGCCTGCAGGTCGGCGGCCAGGTCGCGCCCCGAGCGGTCGTCGGGGCTGACCAGGAGAGCCGGCCGCCCGGCGAGGCCGCGGTCGTCCTCGAGCAGGGTCGCGAGCAGCAGGGGGCGGAGCATCGAGGAGGCAGCCACTCGGATCGGGGCACCGGTCGGGTCGGAGACGCTGGCGAGCACTTCCGAAGCCAGCGCGTGGACGCGCTCGTTCTCGGCGGCAATCTCAATAAGGGGTCTGAGGCTCACGGCCTGGAAGGTTAGGCTCTGAGCAATGCGCTTTCGACGTCCCTTCGCGGCGGGCTCGGCGCTCGGCGCCCTCGCCCACCATTCCTTCGAGACTCGCGCCGGGGTCGGGCTCGTCTTCGAGCCGGAGCTGGGCCGGCGCGGCGCGATCGTGCTCTGGGGGGCGCTCTTCCCGGCGATGCTGCTCAGCGCCGCGCGCGGCGGGGCGGCAAACGAGCGGCTCTCTGCCGTCAACGCCGGGATCGGCGCCGCCGGGGTCGCGGTTCACTTCGCCGCCTGGCCCTGGTCGCTGCACCGGGGCGTGCCGATGCTCGACGAAGCCGAGGGCCTGACCGAGGAGCAGCTTCCCGCCTACAACGCCGTGCTCTGGTTCTGGCTCCTCAGCAGCGTCATCAGCCTGGCGCGTGAGGCCGGTCCGCGGTCGCGGCGCCTCGGCCTGATCGTCGGCGCGATCAACTTCCCGATCCTGCTGGCCTCCGCACGCCATCACTTCCGGTGGGCACGCGAGCAGGCCGAGCTCGAGCCCGAGCGCTGGAGCCCGGCCCTGCGCCCGTGAGCGAGCATTTATGAGCGCCACCCTCTGCATCAGCTTCGACAACCTCGGCGAGGCATCGGAACTCGAGCTCGGCGCGAAGCCCGCAGACGCCCCGCTCGGGGGCCACGTCACGGCCACGCGGATCGTGCCCTCGATCCTCGAGGAGCTCGCCGCCCGAGATCTGGTCGCGACCTTCTTCGTCGAGGGCCTGAACGCCGAGGTCTATCCGCAGTTGCTGAAGCGGATGGACGCGGCCGGGCACGAGGTCGCCTTCCACGCCTGGCGCCACGAGCAGTGGGGTGAGCTGACGGCGGCCGAGCAGGCCGACAACCTGGCGCGCGGGGTCACCGCCTTCGCGGCGCTGGACATGGAGCTGGCGGGCATGCGCCCCCCCGGAGGCGGCCTCGGGGAGGGCGGCCTCGCCGTCCTTCGCGAGGCCGGGCTGCGCTACTGCTCGCCCGCCGGCAGCGGCGCCGGCGTCGAGGACGGGCTGGCGCTGCTTCCCTTCCAGTGGCGCCATGTCGACGCGACCTCCGTCCTTCCCGGCCTCGAGGCGGTTCGAGAGGAGATCGGCGGATCGCCCGGGCCCCTGGAGCCGGCGGCCTTCCAGAGCAGCCTCGAAGCCGACATCGAGCTGCTCGGCGAGGGCGACTTCGCGACGATCGTCCTCCACCCGGCGATGCTCGACTGGTTGGGAGAGGAGCGCCTCGCCGCGATTCTCGACCGGATCGCCCGTCGCCGCGCCGCCGGCGAGCTCCGGGTGGCCCGCTGCGCCGACGTCGCCGAGCAGGTCCTCGGCGACGCCGAGTCGTTCCGCAACGCTGCCACGCTCGACCCGACCGGCTGGGCCTGAGAGCGGATCTGCGGCCCCTACTTCGCGCGGGCGGCGGCGACGGTCTGGCGCAGGGTCTGGCGTGCGTCGTGGTGGGGCAGCCAGTGCAGCTTGCGCCGGGCGCGTCGGGTGTCCATCAGCACCGGACGGCGGATCGCCTCGATCCAGGCGGCCTCGTCGGGCAGGTAGGGGACCTGCCCGAGCAGCTCGGCGGTGGCGCTGACCGCCAGCCGCGGCGCCGGGACGGCGTGCCAGCCGAGCTCGTGGGCGAGGTCGGAGACCGTCAGCTCGCCGGGGCCGGCGAGGTTGTAGACGCCGGGCTCGCCGCCGCCGATGACCGCCGCCGAGAGCGCCGCGGCGACGTCGTCGTGGTGGACGAGCTGGAAGGGGACGCCGGGGTCGGGAAGCACCGGCCGCAGCGACGGAACCCGGCCCAGCGCCCAGCGCACCGGGCCCGGCATCGCCCGCCCGATCGCGACCAGCGGGATCAGGTCGAGCAGCAGCGTCGCCTCGGGACCGGCGACGATCGAGGGGCGGAAGACGTATGCATCGGTGTCGGTGTCCGCGAGCACCTCGTTCAGCAGTTCCTCGACCTCGGCCTTGTGGGCGGAGTAGGGATGCCGAGAGCTTCCTCGCACCGGCTCGTCCTCCTCGAGCAGCGCCGGAAGGTCGCGGTCGAAGCCGTAGGCGGCGACCGAGGAGGTGTAGACGAGCCGCCTGGCGCCGGAGTCGACGGCCGCCTCGAAGACGTTGCGCGAGCCCCTGAGGTTGATCTCCCGGCTCTCCTCGCGGCCGGCGACGATCACGAAGGCGAGGTGGACGACGACGTCGGCCTCCTCGACCAGGGAGTCGACCGATTCGCGGTCGAGGACGTCGCCGCGCCGGTATTCGACCTTCTCCCAGCCGTGGGCGGCGATGTCGAAGGGGCGCCGGGCCATGCCGATCACCCTCTCCACCTCGGGAACCCGCTCGAGCGCCGCAAGGAACGGCTTGCCGATCTCACCGGTTGGCCCGGTGACGGCGACGGTCAGGCCTTTCTCGAGCTCGGCCAGGGCCCCTATCCTCCTGGCAATCCCGGGCCGCTTCGCTGCCACTCGACCTGGCCCTCCCCCTCGCTGCGCGAGCGGCCCTCGACGTCGTCCCACTCATGCAGCATCCGCTTCAGGCGGGCGACACCCTCGGGGGGGTGGGCGGCGACCTCGGCGGCCAGCTTCAGCGCCGCCTCCTCGGTCCCCGCCGCCGGGGCCACGCGGTTGACGAGGCCGAGGCGCAGGGCCTCGTCGGCGCCGACCGTGCGCGAGGACAGCAGCAGGTACTTGGCGGCGGCGAGGCCGCAGAGGGTGACCAGGCGAGCCGGGCCGACCGGGACGCCGAGCGCCGCACCCGGGAAGCGCATTCGCAGGTTGGCGCCGCCGACCCGCATGTCGCAGGCGATCGCGACCTCGGCGCCGCCGCCGACGACGTCGCCGTGGCAGACCGCAATCGTCGGCTTCGGGAAGCCGACGATTGCGTCGTAGACGTCAGCGAAGAGCCGCATCCGCCGGACCTTGCCCTCCTCGTCGAGCTGCTCCTTGATGTCGGCGCCCGCGGAGAGACCCATGTGGTCGGAGGAGCTGAGAGCCAGCACCCGGACCGCTTCGTCGTCGCGGGCGACCGCGAGGTGCTCGAGCATCTCGACCAGCATCTGGGTGTCCATCGCGTTGCGGGCGTCGGGGCGCTGCAGACGCAGCACCGCAACCCCCTGCTCGCCGACCTCGTATGAAGTTCGCATCTCACTCATCTGGCTGATCACCTTCGGAACCTAGCCTTTCGACGAGCCGCTCGGTCTCGTCGGCGGCCGTGCCGATCAGCGCCGTTACCTCGTCACGGGACTCGCGGAAGCGGCCGAGCACGTGGGCGGAGACGATCTCCGGGTCGGTCGAGTCGGGGCGTCCGACCCCGACCCGCAGCCGCCAGAAATCAGAGCTCTTGAAGCCGGACCTGAGGCTCTTCAGTCCGTTGTGACCGGCCAGCCCCCCTCCAAACCTGGTTTCGACCTCGCCGAAGGGCAGGTCGATCTCGTCGTGGAGGACGACGACCCGGTCGAGCGGCACCTTGAGCGAGCCCCTGGCCGGGCCGGCGGAGCCGCCCGATTCGTTCATGAAGGTCTGCGGCAGGAGGATCGCCACCCGCGGCCCGCCCGGACCGGCGCGCCCTTCGGCGATCTCGCCGGCGAATTTCTTCCTCGCGCGCGGCAGGTCCCAGCGGCGGAGGAGCTCGGCGCCGACCTCGAAGCCGACGTTGTGGCGGGTGCCGGCGTACTCCTTGCCGGGGTTGCCGAGGCCGACGATCAGGATTCGCTCGCCGGGATCCGAACCGCGGCGGCGAAGGAACGACAGGGCCTAGCCCTCGTCGGAGTCGCCGCCGGAGTCGCCGTCGCCATCGGAGGGCGCCGCGCCCTCCTCGCCCTCGGGCGCCTCGCCCTCCTCGCCGATGAGCTCAGTCTCCTCCTCGACGTCGGGCTCGGGCTCTTCCTCGACGCGCGGCGGCGAGAGGGTGGCGATGGTGACCTCCTCGGGATCCTCGGCGGCGAGGGTGACGCCGTCGGGAACCGGGACCGAGGAAAGCTGAAGCGTGTCGTTGATCTCCATCGCCGAGACGTCGGCGACGAGGCGCTCGGGGATCTCGGTGGGCAGCGCTTCGACGGTGACCTCGCGGGTGACATGCTCGAGCACGCCGCCCTCCTTGACGCCGGGCGCGTTGTCGGCGCCCTCGAGCTCGACCGCGACCTCGGCCTGGATCGCCTCGTCGAGCTTCACCTCCTGAAGGTCGATGTGCTCGAGGCTGCCGCGCACCGGGTGGAGCTGCTGCTCCTTGACGACGACCGGGACGCTGTTCGAGCCCTCGAGCTCGAGGTCGAAGAGCGCGGCGCCGCCGGAGAGCACGCCGCGGACGTCGCGCTCGGCGACCTGGAAGGCGCGGGCCTCCGAGCCGCCCGCGTAGACGACCCCCGGCACATAGCCGTCGCGGCGCAGGCGCCGGGAGGTTCGGGAGCCGAACTCCGTGCGGGGAGCGGCCTTCAGGGTTTCGCGGGAAGCTGCCATCGGACCGGAGAGGATAGAGAAACGCCCGCCGCAGGGCACCCCGGCGCCCGGCGCGCTGTGCCACCCTTTCCAGATCGCAGACGACTCGAAGATTCCCAAGGGACGCGTACGGCGCTCGGCGAAGCTGGGCTCGATAGTCGGCGTCCAGGGCGCCCGCTACGCCGGCACCAAGGCGACCAACGTCGCCCGCTCCGAGGAGGGCAGCAAGGAGAAGCTCGAGCAGCGCCACCTGGAGACGGCGATCAAGATGGTCGGCGCACTCGGCCAGATGAAGGGCGCGGCGATGAAGCTGGGCCAGTTCGCCTCTTTCATCGACACCGAGTTCCTGCCTCCGGAGTACGCCGAGATCTACCAGGAGCAGCTCGCGAAACTGCGCACGGACGCGCCCTCGATGCCATGGGAGAAGGTCGTCGGGGTGCTCGAGGAGGAGTACGACGGCGAGCCGCTCTCGGAGATGTTCGCGGACTTCGAGGAGGAGGCCTTTGCCGCCGCCTCGATCGGCCAGGTGCACCGCGCCGAGCTGCTCGACGGGCGCCGTGTGGCGGTCAAGATCCAGTACCCGGGAATCGCCGAAGCGCTCGACGCCGACCTGCGCAACATGGGCACGATCGTCCGCCTCGCCCGCGCCCTCGCGCCCGGCCTGGACGCCAAGGCGATCGCCGGCGAGATCCGTGAGCGGATGATGGAGGAGCTCGACTACGAGTACGAGGCACAGAACCAGCGCAGCTTCGCCCGCGCCTACCGCGACCACCCCTTCATCTACGTGCCGGAAGTGATCACGCGGCTCTCGCGGCGCCGGGTGCTGGTCACCGAGCTGGTCGAGGGGATCGGCTTCGAGCAGATCAAGGAGCTGCCCGACGAGGAGCGCAGCCGTTTCGGCGAGATCGTCTTCCGGGGCAGCTTCGGCTCGATCTACCACCTCCAGCACTTCAACGCCGACCCCCACCCGGGCAATTACCTCCTGATGGCGGACGGCCGCGTCGCCTTCCTCGACTTCGGGATGACGAAGAAGCTCGACCGCGAGCAGATCGAGCTCGAGCAGCGGGTGATCGACGCCGCGATCCGAGGCGAGCCCGAAGCGCTGCGGGAAGCTCTGCACGACCTCGGCTTCGTCAAGAACCCCTCGAAACTCGACGCCGAGCGGCTGATGGACCACCTGATGTCGATCTCCTCCTGGTACCTGGAGGATCGCGAGATCGAGATCAGCGCCCGCAGAGTGATGAAGATCATCGAGTCGACGAACGACCCGCGCTCCGAGTACTACGACCTGATGCGGCGCGAGTCGGTCCCCGCCGACGAGCTGATGGGCAGGCGGATGGAAGTCGGAGTCGTCGCCGTGCTCGGCCAGCTGCGAGCGAAGCGCAACTGGTATCGGATCATGCGCGAGTGGGTCTACGCCGAGGAGCCGGCGACCGAGCTCGGCGAGCAGGAGTGGGACTACTTCGAGGGAAGAGGCCTGGTGCGTGTCCCGGGACTGGCGAGCAATGCTTGAGAGGAGTCGACGATGAGCAGGATCCGACGTGGGTGGGCGCTGACCAAGAAGAGCTGGGGCCTCTTGAAGGGGCATCCCGAATTGATCCGCTTCCCCCTCTACGGCGCGGTGGCGACGGTGCTACTGGCGATCGTCACGATCGGGCCCGGCCTCTACCTGTTCGAGCAGGAAGTGCTGGCGGGGGCGATCCCCGTGCTGGTGGTCGGCGTCTACGTGCTCAGCGTCGTCGGCGTCTACTTCAGCGTCGGCCTCGCAGCCGCAGCCGACATGATCTTCCGCGGCCAGGCGAACGTGACCGTCGCCGACGGCCTCGCAGTCGCCCGCAGCCGCTTCAGCCAGATCTGCGGCTGGGCCGCGATCAGCACCGCGATCAGCCTGCTGATGGGCCTGCTCGAGAACCAGGGCGGAATCGGCGGTCAGATCGCCGCCCGCCTGGTCGGCATGGCCTGGGCCCTGGTCACCTTCCTCGCCGTCCCGGTGATCGCGATCGAGGGGACCGGCGCCTTGACGACGCTGAAGCGGTCGGCCTCGATCTTCCGCCAGCGCTGGGGCCAGCAGATCACCGGCAACATCGCGATCGGCGGGGCGGTCGGGCTGCTCGGTGTCCTGCCCTCGGCGCTGCTGATCGGGGTCGGCGTCGCGATCTGGTCCTCGGCCGCTTTCGCCGGCGCCCTGCTGGTGATCGTCGGGGCGATCGGGCTGGCTGTCGCGCTGCTGATCTCGAAGGCGCTGAGCGGGATCTTCGGCGTCGCCCTCTACCGCTACGCGACCGAAGGCGAGGCCGTCGGCGGCTTCACCGCAGAGGAGCTCGAGTCCGCCGTGAAGACCAAGAAGGGCCGCGGCGCCGGCCCCGCGCAGACGCCGGGCACGATCTAGCGGCGGCACCCGATCGGGTGGAGGCGACGACGCCAGAGCGGGCCGCGGTCCTCTACGACCGCGATTGCGGCTTTTGCCGCTGGGCCCTGGACAAGGTCCTCGCCTGGGACCGCGGCCGGCTGCGACCGGTCGAGATCCAGAGCGCGGAGGGGCAGGCGCTGCTCTCCGCGGCCGGCGTTCCCGAGGCGCAGCGGCTCGAGTCCTGGCACCTGGCGCTGCCGTCGGGCGAGCTGCTCTCCGCCGGAGCCGCCGCGCCGCCATTGGCGGCCCTGCTGCCCGCCGGGCGGCCGCTGGCGGCGACCCTGGGGCGCTTCCCGCGCCTGACCGAGCGCTCCTACCGCTGGGTCGCCGGCCACCGCGAGCTTCTCGCCCGTCTGCTGCGCATCGACGCGACCTGCGCGATCCGGCCCCCAACAGGCGCCGACTGATGAGTTAGGGGGTCCATGGACCCCCTAACTCATCAGTCGGCCGAAGAGGCGGGGGTCGTTGGAGCAGATGCCGTCGACGCCTCGGTCGACCAGCTTCTGCATGCGGGGCAGGTCGTCGACGGTCCAGGCGATCAGCTCGACCCGGGCGAGCTTGGTGATCCGGGCGAGCCGGGCGCTGACCAGCGGGTGGTAGACCCACATCGCCTCGACGCCGAACTTGGGCAGTTTCTCGGCGGCGAGGCCGGGCAGGCGCTGGCGCATGACGGCAAGCGCCGCCAGCATCGGCGCCTTCGCCCAGCGCTTCGAGGCCCAGTCCTTGGTCACTTTCGGATAGGTCCAGCCGCGGCGCAGCGCCGGGTTCAACTCGAGGATGCGGCCCAGCGTGTAGAGCTCCATCGTCGAGACCATCGCCCGGCCGACCAGGTCGCGCTCCTGCAGGGCCGCGACGATCTCCCCCTCGCGCCCGGGCAGCTTGATGTCGAGGTCGATCTCGACCCTGTCGAGCGGCGGCTCGAGGAAGGCGTCGAGGGCCTCGGTCAGCGCCAGCGGCGTGCGCCGCTCGGCGTCGTGCCAGTCGTGGGCGACGACCAGCGGCGCCCGCTCCTCCACGGGCAGATGCGAGTCGGGCAGCCAGAGGACGTCGAGCTCGATCGTGTCCACCCCCGCCTCGACCGCCGCCCGAAAGCTCTCCAGCGTGTTGCCCGGCGCGATCGCATCGGCGCCCTTGTGCCCGACGCAGCCGCAGCCGCCCGCTCAAAAAAGTTGGTTCTCGCCGGCGAAGATCTCGGAGACCGAGTCGTCGGTGAAGATGCGGCGGATCGAGTCGGCGAAGGTGCTGGCGGTGGAGAGGACCTTGATGTTGGGAGGTGCGCCCTCGCGCAGGGGGAGCGTGTCTGTGACGACGATCTGCTCGATTCCCGACTTCTCGTAGGCGAGCCGCTCGTAGGCGGGGCCGGAGAAGACGCCGTGGGTGGCGCAGGCGATCACCCGTGCGGCGCCCTCGTCGAGCACGGTCTGGGCGGCGGCGCAGAGCGTTCCGGCGGTGTCGATCATGTCGTCGACGAGGACCGCGGTCTTGCCCTTGACGTCGCCGACCACGTAGCCGATCTCGGCGACCTGCTGGGCGGGCCGCTCCTTCTCCATCACCGCCCAGTGGGTGCCGACGCGGCGGGCGAAGTTGCGGGCCGTCTTCACCCGGCCGGCGTCCGGGGAGACGATCACCAGCTCGTCGGTGATGTGCTGGTCGGCGAACCACTGGGTCAGCATCGGCATCGCCGTCATGTGGTCGACCGGAACGTGGAAGAAGCCCTGGACCTGGCCGGCGTGGAGGTCCATGGTGAGGACGCGGTCGACGCCGACGCCCTCGAGGCACTTGGCGACGATGCGGGCGGTGATCGGCTCTCGGGGAGCCGACTTCTTGTCCTGGCGGGCGTAGCCGTACCAGGGCATGACGGCGATGATCCGGTGGGCGGAGGCGCCCTGGGCGGCGTCGGCCATGGTCAGCAGCTCGACCAGGGCGTCGTTCGGAGTCATCTCGGTCTGCTCATTGGCGCAGGTCGACTGGACGAGGAAGACGTCGGCGCCGCGAATCGACTCCTCGTAGCGGCAGTAGACCTCGCCGTTGGCGAAGGTCTTCAGCGTCACCTGGCCGAGGTCGAGTTCGAGCTTGCCGGCGACCTTGGCGGCGAGCTCGCCGGAGCTGCGGCCGCCGAAGACCATCAGCCGCTTCGAGTAGTCGTGGGGGATGGCGGTCGGCGCCGCCTCCGGTCGTTGCTCGATCGTGCTCACGAGTTGTCTTCCTTTGATTCCGCGGCCTTTCGGTCCGCGAATCCCTCGATGTTCCTCTGGTCGTTCTGACTCACAGCTAGTGCCCCGTCCGGAACGTCCTCTCGAACCACCGTTCCAGCGCCAGTGTAGGCGGAGTCGCCGACTTCTACCGGGGCGATCAGCATCGTGTCAACTCCTATGCGGGTGCCGGCGCCGATCACAGTCCGGTGCTTGCGGAAACCGTCGTAGTTGGCGGTGATCGTGCCGGCGCCCAGATTGCTGCCGGGGCCGACGTCGGCATCGCCGACATAGGCCAGGTGGGGGACCTTCGAGCCCTCGCCGATCCGCGAGTTCTTGACCTCGACGAAGGCGCCGGCCTTGGCGCCGGCCTCGAGGTTGGCGCCGGGTCGCAGGTAGGCGAAGGGGCCGACGTCGCAGCCGTCCAACACCTCGCACTGGACCAGGAAAGAGTGCGGGACGGAGACGCCGGCGCCGAGCACCGTGTCGGTGAGCGTCGTCAGCGGGCCGACGACCGAGCCGGCGCCGACGGCGGTCGCGCCGCGCAGGCTGGAGCCGGGCTCGATGCGGGCGTCGGCGGCGATCTGGACGCCGGCGTCGACCCAGGTCGAGGCGGGGTCGACGACGGAGACGCCGGCGAGCATGTGGGCGTCGAGGATGCGGCGGCGGGCGATCGCCTCGACCGCCGCCAGCTCCCGCCGGTTGTTGACGCCCATCGTCACGGCGAGGTCGTCGGTGAGGTGGCCGGCGACGCCGTGGCCCGCCTCGCGCAGGGCCGAGAAGACGTCGGTCAGGTAGTACTCGCGCTGGGCGTTCTCGTTGGAGAGGCCCTCCAGGGCGGCGGCAAGCGGGCCGGCCTCAAAGGCGTAGGAGCCGGCGTTGATCTCGCGGATCGCCAGCTCGCCGGGATCGGCATCGCCGGCAGCTTTTGCCTCGACGACCCGCACCACCTCGCCGTCGTCCCCGCGGACGACACGGCCGTAGGAGCCGGGGTCCTCGAGCTCGATCGTCAGCATCGTCCCCGCCGCGCCCGCGGCCGCATGTGCGTCGAGCAGACCGGAGACGTTCTTCCCGGAGATCAGCGGGTGGTCTCCGGAGAGGACGACGACCGTCTCCGCTTCGCGGATCAGCGGCAGGGCGGCACGGACGGCGCCGCCGGTTCCGTCGGCCTCCGGCTGGACGACGGTCTCGGTGCCCTCGGGCAGGCCGGCGGAGATGTCGTGGCCCGGCGAGACGATCGCCGCGACCCGGTCGGCCCCGGCCTCGCGGGCGGCGAGGACCGGCCAGGCGACCATCGCCCGGCCGCAGACGGGGTGCAGCATCTTCGGCGTCGCCGAGCGCATGCGGGTACCGGCGCCGGCCGCCATCACCAGGACCAATGGAGAACTCACCGCTAGATCGTAGTGGTGGAGGAGAGAGGAGGGGCACCCTTCCGCTTGCTGGGTTTTCGCCACCAGCGAGCTCCGCCACTCGCTGAGTGGACGAGGCGAAAAGCAGACGCCGCGCGCTCCAGGGTGCCCCTCCTCTCTTCACGAGCGCTTACACCGCGAAGGTCACCCGGCCTGCGGCGGACCCGGTCTTGAGCCCAGCCACCGGGCTTCGGCCCCTCCCGGTCATCAGCATTGCGAGGGAACAGCCGGAGCGGCGCGTGGATAGCGGCGGGCACTCCTGGGGCAGCGCGGCGTCAATTTTGCGCTCGACCATCGAGAGAGAAGCGGGCGCCGGTGCGAAAGATCGAGCGAGCGGAAGGAGGCCCGCCGCTCATGCGCGGCGTCAGGCGCGGGAGAGGTCTTTGCCTACCAGCGCTACCGACAACAGTGTCCAGCCGGCGAAGATCAGGTCGATGCCGACGAGGAGGCCGATCGCCCAGTCGGCGGAGCTCGGGAACTTGGCGAGGACGAGGGCGCCGATCAACAGGCCGAGGACTCCGCTGAGCCCGACGAGCCCGGCTCCCTGCTGACCCCGGCCCAGGAAGGCCGCGGTGACCCGGGTCACCCCCATGAAGATGAAGTAGAGGCCGAGGACGAGCGTCAGCGTCAGGGTGCCGTTGTGGGGTTCGACGACCAGGTAGACGCCGACGATCACGGTCAGGGCGGCCCAGAGCAGGCGTAGGACCACCGACCCGATCGAGTGGGCCATGAACGCGCCGGCGACCAGGAAGGCGCCGACGAAGATCAGGATCCAGCCGATGAAGATCGCGGTGCCGACGGAGGCGGCGGCCGGGACGACGATCGCCACACAGCCGACGGCGATCGCGATCACGCCGATCCACATAAGCGGCTTCCAACTCTTTGCCAGGCCCTCGCGGACCTCGGGGTCCATCGACGCTCCGCCCATCTCCATGCGCCGACCCTAAGCCCCACACCGGATGCGATCAACCCTTCCTGACCGGCGAGTGTTGCTTTTTACCCCCTATAGGGTGGGAAATGCAGCACTCGCTCCGGGGTGGTGTAGTCGGCTAGCACGCCTGGTTTTGGTCCAGGAAGCGAGGGTTCGAGCCCTTCCCCCGGAATCGGCGGCGGGCTCGCGGTGGCGCTACTCGTCCGCCGCGCGCGGCCCCTTGACCTGTCCCCCTTCGGCGCCCGGCTCGAGGGCCGGGCCGCGGGGCGAGGCGATCCCGAGTACGCGCATCGCCTTGAGGCCGAGGCCGAGCTTCTCGCGGCCCTCGGTCGCCGAGACGTCGTGGCCGCAGAGCTCCTTGACCCGCTCGAGCCGGTAGCGGATCGTGTGTCGGTGGGTGAAGAGCTGTTTGGCGGTGGCGGCGACGTTGCCGTCGTTGTCGAGGTAGGCCTCGACGGTGGCGACCAGCTCGGTCTCGTACTGGTCGTCGTAGGCGGAGAGCGGGGCGACGGTCTCAGCGTAGAAGCGCTCGAGCTCGCGGGGGTCCTCGCTGATCGCGGGCAGCAGCAGGCGATATGCGCCGGTGTCCTCGAAGGCGAGCAGCCCGCGCTCCTCGGCCTCGCCGACGTTGGCTGCGAGGCGCGCCTCGTTGCCCGCCCGGTAGAGGTCGACGGGGTCCGCTGCCCGGCGGCTGTGGCCGATGGTCACGTGGAAGCCGGGCAGCCCGTCCTCCAGCTCCCGACCGAGGCCGAGCGCCGCCCGGGCGAGCCGGTCGTCGTCCTCGGCCGGCACGATCACCGCGAGCTGCACCGCCGCCTCCACTTCCTCGGCGGAGGCCAGGGCGCCTGAGGCGAGCGAGCGCAGGGCCCTCAACGTCAGGGTGAGGACACGGGCCCGCCACTCGCCCGCCTGCGCCGCCCGCGGCGCCGCCCGCACGATCAGCACCCCGGCGCCGCCGTCGAGGTCGGCGCCCATCTCCGCCGCCCGGGCGACGATGTCGCCACGGTCGGTGACCCGGCGGGCGAGGACGGCGGCGACGAACTGGCCCGCGACCTCCTCGCTCTCCCACTCCGGCGAGCGGGCGCGCTCGAGCTCCAGCCCGAGCAGCGTCGTCACCATGCGGGCGATTGCCGGCTCGGGCTCCGCCTTGCTCCGGTAGCGAAGCTCGCCGACGATGCTGTCGGCGACCCGCAGCTCGATCGTCGTCACGTCGGCGCCGCCGGTGATCAGTTTCTTCTCCTGGTCCGAAGAGGCGCCGGCGACGGCGAGGACGGCGCTGGAGCGGTCGATCAGAACGACGCTGGCGTCGAGGATCTTGGCGGCCGCGCGGGCGATCGCGGGCAGCCCGGCACCCGACTCGACGGCCTCGGCGAGCGCATCGAGATTCCCCGGATCACCGGTATTTGCAGGCGTTTTCTTGCCTTTGGACGCGGCAGGCATCCGCTCATTATCCCGACCGGACGCCTAGCCGTTGAAGAGGCTGAGGATGTCGGGGTAGTAATAGACGATCGCCAGGCCGACGATGACGCCGGTCACCACCAGGGCGGCGAGAACGACGAGTGAGAGGAGGCCGGCAGCGGCCTTCTCCCAGATCCGCCCGTAGGCGCTGAGCGCGGGGACGAGGATCAGGCCGATGAAGGCGGCAAGCGCGATCGCCCCGGCGGCGCCGAACAGGACGTACTCGTCGCCGATCCGCACAAGCGCAAGGGGAAGTGACATCAGGTGCCCTCGGGGTCGGCCATATGCCCGCCATTCTGCCGCACCGTGGTTATCACCAGCGCCACCGCCGCGCAGAGCGAGAAGGCGCCCGCGCCAAGCGCCCAGCCGGCGTTCACGTCGCTGAGGTAGTGGACCCCCAGGTACACGCGCGAGAGCCCGACCAGGGCGGCGATCGCGATCCCGCCGACGACGACCAGGGCGCCTCGCGCCATCCCCGGGCGCAGGCGCAGGACGATCGTCACCGCCAGCCAGACGTAGAAGGTCGAGTAGGCGGCGTGGGCGCTCGGGAAGGAGGAGCCGGCGGCGTCGACCAGGCCACCCGCCGGCCGCGGCCTGTCGACCGCGTCCTTGATCTCGTGAACACCGACTATCGCCAGCAGCAGGCCGGCGGCCAGCACGCCCACCTCGGCCCAGCGCCCGGCGATGCCGAGCAGCACCCCGCAGAGGGCCGCCAGCGGCACGACGACCGCCGCCGAGCCGAGCGCCGTGACCGCCTTGGCGACGTCGACCAGCCATCCCGCCCGCAGGCTTTCGACCACTTCCGCCGCGGTCATGTCCCCCGGGGTCGGCCCCGGGTCTTCGCCGATGATGACCGTGTAGGCGACGAGGACGAAGCAGGCCACCGCCAGGGTCGCCATCAACGAGGTGAACTCGAGCCCGAAGGTACCGCCCGGCGTCACCCGGTTCCAGAGGAACAGGAGCTGGGGCCGGAAGCGGCGGGTGAGCAGGACAAGCCATCGGGTGGCGAGGTGGCGCGCCATCCAGCGGCCCACGGCGCGGCGGTTCTCCTCGACCCGGAGGTACCGGTTGAGGGCGAGCCCGCCGACGATCACGACGATCAGCGCGCCGAGCAGGAAGGCGCCCTTGCCGGCGTAGGAGAGGACCGTGTCGATGCTGCGCGAGAAGAGGTAGCCGAGGACGATCGCCGAGCTCACCCAGAGCCCTGTGCCGAGGACGCTGTAGGGGACGAAGGCGCGGTAGGGCATTCCGGAGCTGCCGGCGACGAAGGGGGCGAAGGCGCGGACGAAGCCGACGAAGCGGCCGATGAAGATCGTTTTGCCGCCGTGACGCGAGAAGTAGTCGTCGATCTGGTCGAGCCGGGCGAGGCCGACGCCGAACCGGGGCCCGTGACGTCGCAGGAAGTCGCGGCCCAGCCTGCGGCCGACGAAGAAGCTGGTGGTGTCGCCCAGGAACGCCATCAGCCAGGCGATCGCGATCAGCAGATAGACGTTGATCACCCCCTGGCCGGCGACCGCGCCGCCGAGGATCATCACCGTCTCCCCGGGGACGAGCAGGCCGACGAAGGCACCCGTCTCGGCAAAGGCGAAGACGGCGACCAGGAGGTAGGTCCATGCGCCGAGCGCTCGGGAGACGTCCGCGAGCAGCTTCTCGACGTCGACGAGTTCGGTGAAGGCGCGGTAGGCGGCGACCGCGACGACGACCAGGGCCACCCGCAGGGCCCACTTCCGCCAGCCTCTCGATTTGCCCGCCGGCAACCTCATGGACGCATCGCTCCCGTCCGACCAGCTTCGCAGACGATCGCGTCGTCACGGTCGAGGCGCTCGGCCGCGGCGCGGGCCGTGGCGATGTCCGCGAAGAGGCCGAAGGCGGTCGGGCCTGAGCCGGTCAGAAGCGCCAGCGGCGCCCCCGCACCCCGCAGCGCCTCCAGCGCTTCGCCGATCTCGGGGCGCAGCGCCCGCGCCGCCGGCTCGAGGTCGTTCTCGAGCAGGTCGGCGTACTCGAGCGGCGAGGAGCCGGCGCCGGCCGCGGTCAGCAGCCGCTCGGCGAGCGTCTCCAGCCGGCCGGAGTCGCGGCCGAGGCCGAGGCGGTCGGCCTCGGCGAAGACCTCGGCGGTGGCCAGGCCGCCGCCGCCGGGCAGCAGGACCACGGCGTGCGGGGCCGGGTCCGGCAGGCGAGCGACCCTCTCCCCCGCGCCCCGCACCAGCGCCAGGGACGGGACGAGCTGCGAGGGCACGTCGGCGCCGAGCTCGGCGGCGAGCTTCTCGATCCCGGCGACCTCGCCCGCCGCCAGTCGCAGGACGGCGGCGGCGTCGGCCGAGCCTCCCCCGAGCCCGGCGGCGACCGGTGTCCGCTTCTCGATCTCGATCCGCAGCGGCGGCCGCTCCCAACCCAGATCGCGGAGGCCGGCAAGGGCCCGCGCCGCGAGGTTCTGGCCCTCGACCCCTGGGCAGACGACCTCGTCGCGCTCGCCGTCGGCGACCACGAGCCGGTCGGCGAGCGCCAGCGGCTCGAACAGCGAGCAGAGCTCGTGCAGACCGTCGGCGCGGGCCGGGCCGAGGAAGAGGCAGAGATTGAGCTTGGCGGGGGCGTGGATCATCGGAGCTTCGCCGAAAGGGCGGCGAAATCCTCAGGCGAGAGCGACTCGGCGCGAGCGTCCTCGGCAAGCCCCAGCTCCGCCAGTGCCTCGCGGGCGGGGGCGAGCGAGCCGGGGCGCGCGTGCTCGAGCGAGCGGGCGAGGGACTTGCGCCGGTGGGCGAACGCGGCCCGGACGAGGCGCCGGGTGGCCGGGCCCGCTCCCGGCCCGGTCCGGCGCAGGGCGAGGATCGCCGACTCGACCCGCGGCCGCGGCCGGAAGACGGCCGGGTCGACGGTCCGCACCAGGCTCACCTCGCAGGCGAGCTGGACCAGCACGCTCGGCGAGCCGTATGTGCGGTTGCCCGACGGCGCCCGCAGCCGGTCGGCGATCTCCCGCTGCACCATCACCGTCCAGCGGCCCAACAGACGGCAGCTCCTCGATCGTCCGCAGGATCACCGGGGTCGCCACCGCGTAGGGAAGATTGGCGACCATCGCCGTCGGCGCCGGGTCGAGCGAGCTGAAGTCGAAGCCCATCGCATCGGCCCAGTGCAGGTCCACGTCGGCACGGGCGCCGACCGACTCCAGCGCCGCGGCCAGGCCGCGATCGATCTCGATCACGTGGACGCGGCCCGCGGCAGCGGCCAGGCGCTCGGTCAGCACCCCCTCTCCCGCCCCGACCTCGAGGACGACGTCGGCGGGGCCGATCTCAGCGTCGCGGACGATCGCGTCGAGCAGGTTGGGGTCGGCGAGGAAGTTCTGTCCCAGCCTGGCCATCCGCTCACCAGCCGAACAGCGTGCGGGCGTTGGCCTCCACCGTCTGCTCGAGTTGCTCGTAGGTTTCGCCGCGGGTCTCGGCGACCGCCCGCGCTGTGAGGACGACGCGGGCGGGCTCGTTGGGCTTGCCGCGCACCGGCTGGGGCGCCAGGTAGGGCGCGTCGGTCTCGACCAGCAGCAGCTCCTCGGGCAGCCTCGCCGCCGCCGCCCGCAGCTCCTCGGACTTCGGGTAGGTGACGATCCCCGAGAAGGAGCAGAACCAGCCCCGCTCGATCGCGTCGTCGAGGCGCCAGGGGGCGAGGAAGCAGTGGAGGACGACGGGTACGCCGGGGCGCGCGTCGAGGATCTCGAAGACCTCATCGGTCGCGGTCGTCTCGCCGTCCCTGTCGCGGGCGTGGATGACGACCGGCAGGCCGCGCTCGCGGGCGATCTCGATCTGGCCCTCGAAGGCGCGGCGCTGCTCTGCCCTCGTCGCCGTCTCGCGATAGTGGTCGATTCCGGTCTCGCCGATCGCCCGCACCTTCTCGTGCTCGGATAGGCGCAGGATTTCGGCCTCCAGGGCCTCGTCGAACTCGTTCGCCGAGGTCGGATGCGAGCCGACCGTCGCGAACACCTCCTCGTGGCGCTCGGCCGCGGCGATCGCGGTCGGGTTGGAGTCAGGGCCGAGGCCGACGTTGAGCAGCCGGGTCAGCCCCGCCTCACGGGCAGCGGCGAGCAGCTCGTCCTCGGTCCGCTCGCAGAGGAAGAGGTGGGTATGGGAGTCGATCACGTCGGCGCTCAGCCTATCCTCGACCGATGGCGATCCGATCCCGTCCGTCCGCCATCGCCGCCGCCGTCTTCGCGATCGGCGTGCTCGGCGCCGCCGCCGCCGGGGCCTGGTCCACGCCGGGCCCTCACGGCACAGCCGCCCCGTCCCACACCGTCGTCGTCGTGCTCGAGAACCACGAGTACAGCGATGTGATCGGCAGCCCCGAGGCGCCCTACCTCAACGCGCTCTCGCGCCGCGGCGCCCTCGCGACCCGCTACCACGGGATCGCCCACCCCTCGCTCCCCAACTACCTGGCGATCCTCGGTGGGTCGACCTTTGGGATCACGGACGACTGCACGGCGTGCAGCGTCTCGGCAGCGAGCTTTCCCGAACAGCTCTCGCGCGCAGGGGTCTCCTGGCGCGCCTATATGGACGGTCTCCCCCACGCCTGCTTCGGCGGCGCCGAAGAAGGCCCCTACGTCAAGCGCCACAACCCCTTCATGTACTTCAAGGCGATTGCGGCGGTGCCGAGCCGCTGCCGCAACGTCGTCCCCAGGACGCGTCTGGAAACCGACCTTCGGCGGCGGACCCTGCCCGCCTTCGCCTGGCTCAGCCCCGGCCTCTGCGACGACGGGCACAGTTGCGGGATCGGGGCTGCCGATCGGGCGATGGCGGAGCTCGTCCCCCGGCTGCGCAGGCAGCTGGGTCGGGACGGACTGCTCATCGTCACCTTCGACGAGGGCACCAGCGACGCCGCCTGCTGTGGGCTCGCGGCCGGCGGCCGGGTGGCGACGATCCTGCTCGGGCCCGGGATCCCGGCGGGAACTCGCCTCACTCGCCCCTCCACGCATTACTCGCTGCTGGCAACGCTCGAGGATCGTTTCGGCCTTCCGCGCCTCCGCCACGCCCGGCGCGCGGCGCCGCTGGCGGCGGCCTTCGGCCCCGCTTCCGTGGAATAGCCTTCCGCGCGTGGGCAATCCGGCCGATTTCTACGTCGAGATCTACGGCAGGGGCATGGGGGGTGAGACGCCGGCCGTGCCCGTCCCGATCGACGAGCTCGAGCGCCTCGCCCGGGAGGCGATGGAGGAACGAGCGGCGAACTACGTGTTCGCCGGGGCCGGGACCGAGGACACGATGCACGCGAACCGCGAGGCATTCCGGCGCAGGCGGATCGTGCCCCGAATGCTGCGCGACGTCGCCGAGCGCGACCTCTCGACGACTGTGCTCGGGGCCGAGCTTCCCGCGCCGCTGCTGCTGGCACCGATCGGCGTCCAGAAGGTCGTCCACGCCGACGGCGAGCTGGCGACAGCCCGAGCGGCGGCGGCGGTCGGCCTGCCGATGATCGCCAGCACCGCCTCCCACTTCACGATCGAGGAGATAGCCGGGGCGAGCGCCGAGGGCCGACGCTGGTTCCAGCTCTACTGGCCCAACGACCCCGAGCTGCTCGAGAGCTTCGTCGGCCGCGCCGAGGCGGCCGGGTACGGAGCGATCGTCCTCACCGTGGACACCTTCATCCCCGGCTGGAAGCCGCGCGACCTGCAGCAGGCCTGGCTGCCCTTCCTCGAAGGCAGCGGCAATGCCAACTACCTCCAGGACCCGGTCTTCCGGGCCGGCCTCGAGCAGGCCCCGGAGGAGGACATGGGCGCCGCCACGGGCCACTACCTCAGCGTCCTCTCCAACCCGGCGCTGAGCTGGGAGGACCTGGCACATCTGCGCGAGCTGACCTCGCTGCCGATCCTGATCAAGGGGATCCAGCACGTCGACGACGCCCGCGAGGCGGCCGCCCGCGGGGTCGACGGGATCGTCGTCTCCAACCACGGCGGCCGCCAGGTCGACGGGGCGCTGGGCTCGCTCGACGCCCTGTCGCCGATCGCCGAGGCGGTCGGCGATGAGCTGACGGTCCTCTTCGACAGCGGCGTCCGCACCGGCTCCGACGTCTTCAAGGCGCTCGCCCTGGGCGCCGACGCCGTCTGCCTCGGCCGCCCCTACATCTGGGGCCTCGCTCTCGACGGCCAGGCCGGCGTCGAGACGGTCCTGAAGATGGTCCTCGCCGAGCTCGACCTGACGATGGCCCTCTGCGGCTACACCGCGACCGACCAGCTCGGCCCCGATGCCCTCGCCTGACCTCGCAGAGCGGCGTGCCGAGTTCCGCGCCCTGCACGAGAGCGGGTGCTTCGCGATCCCCAACCCCTGGGATCGGGGGACCGCCCGCGCCCTCGCGTCGCTGGGCTTCCGGGCCCTCGCCACGAGCAGCGCCGGCTTCGCCTTCTCCCGAGGGTTGCCGGACGCCGGCGACTCGCTCCCGGTCGACGACGTGCTCGGGCACGTCGCCGACATCGTCGGGGCGACGGAGCTGCCGGTCAGCGTCGACTTCCAGGCGGGGTACGCCGACGACCCGGACGGCGTCGCCGCGAACGTCGGCCGCTGCGTCGAGGCGGGTGCGGCGGGCCTTTCGATTGAGGATGCGACCGGCGCGCCCGAGGGACCGCCGCTCTACGAGCTCGCCGCGGCGGTCGAGCGAGTCAGCGCCGCACGCGAGGCGATCGATGCGAGCGGCGCCGACGTCCTGTTGACGGCCAGGGCCGAGTGCTTCCTGACCGGCCACGCGGAGCCGCTCCCGGAGGCGATCCGCCGGCTCACCGCCTACGCGGAAGCGGGCGCCGACGTCCTCTACGCCCCGGGCGCCCGCCGCCGCGCAGGAGGTCGCCGCGATCGTCGAGGCGGCCGCGCCGAAGCCCGTCAACGTCCTGATCGGCGCCGACATCGGCCTCGACCTCACCGATCTCGCCGAGCTCGGGGTACGCCGGGTCAGCCTCGGCTCCGCCCTCTCGCGGGTCGCCTGGGGCGCGTTTCTCGGAGCCGCCGGGCAAATCGCCACAGAGGGCAGCTTCGCCGGCCTCGACGGGGCGGCGAGCATGGCCGCCCTCAACGGCCTCTTCTCAGGCGGTTAGGCCTCGATCTTCGGGAAGAGGGGCGGGATCCGTTCGACCGCCTGCCCGCCGGGCCGCGAGCCGAGCTCGGCCAGCTCGCGGGACTCCTCTCCGAGCACGGCCAGGAGCCGCTCCGCCGTCTTCGGCAGATAGGGCACGAGCAGCAGCGTCGTCACCCGCAGGCCCTCGGCGAGGTTGTAGAGGACCTCGTCGAGGCGCTCGGGGTCGGCCTCGTCCTTGGCCAGCTCCCACGGCTTCGTCTCCTCGACGTAGCGATTGAGGCGGCGGACCAGCGTCCAGGCCTCCTCGAGGGCCTGGCTCAGCTCGGCCCGGTCGAGCAGCTCGCAGAGGCGGGGAACGACGCCCTCGAAGTCCTCGGCGAGCACGGCGTCGACGGCGGCGACCGGGACGGTCCCGTCCCGATAGCGATCGATCATCGCCAGCACCCGGCTCGCCAGATTGCCGTAGTCGTTGGCGAGCTCGGTCTCGTAGCGGGCCTCGAAGCCGGCGGTCGAGATCGAGCCGTCCTGGCCGAAGCTGACCTCGCGGAACAGGTAGTGGCGCAGGGCGTCGGCGCCGAAGCGATCGATCACCGCGAAGGGGTCGAGCACGTTGCCGAGGCTCTTCGACATCTTCTTCTCCCCCATCAGCAGGAATCCGTGGATCGTCATCCGCTTGGGCAGCTCGAGCTCGGCAGCCATCAGCAGGGCGGGCCAGATCACGGCGTGGAACTTGAGGATGTCCTTCGCCATCACGTGCAGCGAGGGCGGCCAGTAGCGGTCGGTCAGGTCCTCCTCGCCGGCGAAGCCGAGCGCCGTGTAGTAGTTGAGCAGCGCATCGAACCAGACGTACATGCGCTGGTCGGGGTCCCACGGCAGCGGCATCCCCCACTTCAGGGTCGGCCGCGAGAGCGAGACGTCCTCCAGCCCCTGCTTGACGAAGGCGACAGCCTCGTTGCGGCGGAAGTCGGGGACGACGAAGTCGGGCCGGCTCTCATACAGGCCTTCGAGCTGGCCCTGGAAGGCCGAGAGCTTGAAGAACCAGTTCTCCTCGCGCACCTTCTCGAGCTCGATCTCGTGGATCGGGCAGGTGTTGGCGGGGCCGAGCTCACGCTCGGTTTTGAAGTCCGCGCAGCGTGGGCAGTACCAGCCTTCGTAGGTCCCCTTCGTCACCCAGCCGTTGTCGTAGACGCGCTGCATGACCTCGGCGACGCGCTCGGTGTGGCGGGGGTCGGAGGTGCGGATGAAGAAGTCGTTGGTCACGTCGATGATCGGCATCAGCTCTTCGAACTTGCGCGCGTTGCGGTCGGCGAGCTCCTGCGGGGCGATGCCCTCGCGCTCGGCGGCGAGCTCGACCGGCTCGCCGTGCTCGTCGGTGCCGGTCAGGAAGAAGACGTCCTCGCCGCGCTGGCGCATGTGGCGGGCGAGCACGTCTGCGGCCATCGTCGAGTAGGCGTGCCCCAGGTGGGGCTCGGCGTTGACGTAGTAGATCGGGGTCGTGACGTAGTAGGTCATTGTCGAGGCTCGCGTCCGGTCAGGGCACGGTAGAGGTCGTTGGCGCGGGTTCCGGTGAGAGCGGCGACGACGCTTGCGGCGGCCCGCGGCCGGGCCCCCGATTGGACCAGGTGGCGGAGGGCATCGACGGCGAAGCCGACGTCCTGGTCGTGCTCCTCGGAAGCCGCGGGGCCGATGACCAGCACGATCTCGCCCTTGACGTCGCCGCGGAAGCGGCGCGCGAGTTCGGCCAGCGTCCCCCGCGATATCTCCTCGTGCATCTTGGTCAGCTCCCGACAGACGGCGACGGGGCGATCGGGGGCGATCGCGGCAAGGGCCGCGAGGCTCTCCCCGACCCGGCGCGGGCTCTCGAAGGCGACGACGGTCACGTCGGAGCGCAGCACCTGCTCCATCGCCTCCGAGCGCTTCGGCAGGAACCCCTCGAAGCGCCAGCGATCGGTGGGCAGGCCCGAGGCGACCAGCGCCACGGGCACGACCGAGGCGCCGGGCAGCACGGTGACGTCGAGGGCGCGCTCGATGCAGCGGCGGATCAGCCTGAAGCCGGGGTCGGAGATGCCGGGCATGCCGGCGTCGGAGACCAGCGCCACCCGCGCGCCCCGCTCGATTTTCTGGGCGAGCTCGGTCGCCCGGGCCGATTCGTTGCCCTCGTGGTTGGAGATCAGCGGCGGCGCCGGCCGGATGCCGAGCTTGTCGAGCAGGCCGCCGGTCCGCCGCGTGTCCTCGCAGGCGATGTAGTCGGCGGAGACGAGCGCCTCGCGGGCCCGCGGCGTCAGGTCTTCGAGGTTGCCGATCGGCGTCGGGCAGACGACCAGTTCGCCCGCCATCAGCCCCCCGCTCCATCCGCGAGCTCGATGCGGGCCATCGCCGCGGCGCCGATCATGCCCGCGTCGGGGCCCAGCTCGGCAGCGACCACGGGGATGCCCTTCATCGGCGGCAGGGCCCGCTCGCGCAGCTCCCGGCGCGCCGGCTCGAGCAGCAGGTCGCCGGCCGCGATCACGCCGCCGCCGATCACGAACACCTCCGGCTCGAAGATGTTGGCGAAGCTGGTCAGCGCCACCCCGAGCCGCGACCCGACCAGGTCGAAGACCCCGACCGCCGTCTGGTCTCCGGCGAGGGCGGCCTCGGTGACCGCCCTGCCGTCGATCTCGATCCCTTCGGCAAGCATCGCGCCGAGCGCCGAGGTCGGCTCGGCGCTCCGCGGCAGCCCGCGCCTCGCGGCCGAGCGCCGTGCCCGAGGCGTAGGTCTCGACGCAGCCGTGGCCCGGGCAGTTCCCCTGGCAGGGGAGGCCGTCCATGTCGATCACCACGTGACCCAGCTCGGCACCGGCCCCGGTCGCCCCGCGGAAGACCTCGCCGCCGAGAATCAGGCCGCCGCCGATCCCGGTGCCGATCGTCAGCATCACCGCGTTGTCGGCGCCGCGGGCGGCGCCGTAGAGGTGCTCGGCGAGGGCGGCGACGTTGGCGTCGTTGTCGACGAAGACCGGCAGGCCCGTGCGCTCGCCGACGAGGTCGCGGATCGGCAGGTTGTCGATCGGCAGATTGACCGCCGAGATCGCCAGCCCGCGGTCATGGTCGATCGTCGCCGGGATCCCGAGGCCGACGGCAGCCACTGCGGGATGGGCCTCGCGCGCCTCTTCGATCTCGCGGACGAGCAGCTCGACGAGCTGGCCTTCGTCCTGGCCGGTCGAGGCCTCGCGGCTCTCGAAGCCGACCTTCGAGTCGGCGTCGAGGACGCCGACCAGCATCTTCGTCCCGCCCAGATCCACGCCTATCGCCTCGGTTTGGCTCATGGCTGAAGGCATGCGACCGAGGGCATCGCCATGATTTCTAGCCCTTTATGCCCGAGAACGGCGAGCAGCAGCCCGACGGGCCGCCCGATTACAAGGTCTTCCGCCAGCGGCGGGGCATCTTCTCGCGGCTGCGGAAGCCGGACCTGGCCGGCCTCTCCGACTTCCGCAGCCGTCCCCCGAAGCCGCCCGGCGGACGCGACCGCGGGCGCTCCCGACACGGCCTCCCGAAGCCCGGTTCGCGCGGCCGCCGGGTGCTCAAATGGGTCGGGCTCGGCGCCCTCGGCTGGGTCGTGCTCAGCTTTCTCGCCTTCGCCGTCTCCGCCCAGCTGCAATCGTTCAAGCTCTCCGGCGAAGCGAGGGACGCCCTGCACGGCAACCCCTTCCTGCTGCCCAGCGCCCAGACGATCCTCGTGCTCGGCACCGACGCGCGGCCGCCGGACACCAAGGAGCCGGGAGCGGCGCCCTCGCAGAAGTGCTTCGACCAGCAGTCCCACGGCGACGCCCCCCACGACGGCTGCGAAGAAGGCCAGTTCCGGGCCGACACGCTGATGCTGATCCGGGCCGGCGGCGGCGCCTTCCGCAAACTCTCGATCCCGCGCGACAGCTACGCCGAAATCCCCGGCCACGAAACGACGAAAATCAACGCCGCCTTCGCCTTCGGCGGCGCCAAGCTGCAGATCGAAGCGGTCGAGCAGTTCCTCGGCATCGACGTCGACCACGTCGCGATCGTCGACTTCACCGGCTTCGAAGACCTGATCGACGCCGTCGGCGGCGTCAATGTCGACGTCCCCGTCAAGCTCTGCACCGACATCGCCGGCGGCGCCGGCGGCGGCCAGGGCGGGTTCACGCTGCGGCTCGGCAAGGGCGAGCACACGCTCGACGGCGAAGAAGCCCTGGTCTACGCGAGGACCCGCGAGCCGAGCGAATGCCCGGGACCGGGCCCCAGCGCCTTCACCCTCGGCTACAGCGACTACAACCGCGAGAAGGCCCAGCAGCAGGTGATCAACGGGGTCAGGGACCGGCTCACCGACCCGCTGCGGCTCCCCTACAACTTCATCAAGGGGCCGATCATCGGCTGGGACGCGCCGAAGGCGTTCGTCAGCGACATGGGCTTCTTCACGATGCCGCAGCTCATCCTCGCCGCCGCGATCGGCGGCAGCGGCAACGAGGAAGTCTTCTGCACCGGAGCGCTGGAAGGATGCGAACCGGGGCCCGGCGGCAGCATCGAGATCCCCGACTCGGTGCGCCGGAGGGCCGTCAACCGCCTGCTCGACGGCTGAGCTTTGCGGCTTCCGCGGACTCAGTCCGCGGCCGTGGCCTTGGGCTTGGAGTCGCTCGACTTCGAGTCGGAGCTCGAGAGGAGGAGGACTCCGACCCCGAGGACGAATCGGAGACCTTGGAGTCGCCGCCCTCGGAGGAGCCGCCCTCGGAGGAGCCGCCTGAGTCGGCGGCGCCGGACTTCTTCTTCTTGCCGTAGTCGGTGTTGTAGAAGCCCGAGCCCTTGAAGTGGACCGCCGGCGAGTGCAGGACGCGGACCGCGGGAGCGCCGCACTCCTGGCACTCGGTGAGCGGATCGTCGGTCATCCGCTGGATCACGTCGAAGACGTGGCCGTTCTCGCATTTGTACTCGTAGATGGGCACGGGATGCGCGATTATCGCAGCCGGTACGGTTCCCGGATGGCAGCCGACGCGCAGGGAGCCCCGCCCGTGGACGTGACGATGGAGGAGATCGTCGCGCTCTGCAAACGGCGCGGCTTCGTCTTCCCCTCCTCGGAGATCTACGGCGGCGTCGGCTCGACCTACGACTACGGCCACTACGGCGTGCTGCTCAAGAACAACGTCAAAAGCGAGTGGTGGCGGGCGATGCTCCAGGACCGCGACGACATCGTCGCCCTCGACTCGGCGATCATCCAGCACCCGAAGGTCTGGGAGGCGTCCGGACACCTGGAGGGATTCACCGACCCGCTGGTCCAGTGCCTGGGCAAGTGCAAGAGGCGCTGGCGCGAGGACCACCTGCGCGAGGCGGTCGAAGCCGAGGGCGGCGACCCCGAGGCCGAGCTGCGCTGTCCCGAGTGCGGCGGCGAGCTCTCCGAGCCGCGCCAGTTCAACCTGATGTTCGAGACCCACGTCGGCCCGGTCGCCGGCGAGGGCTCGGAGGTCTACCTGCGCCCGGAGACCGCCCAGGGGATCTTCATCAACTTCAAGAACGTGCTCAGCTTCGCCCGCAAGAAGCCGCCCTTCGGGATCGCCCAGATCGGCAAGTCGTTCCGCAACGAGATCACGCCGGGCAACTTCATCTTCCGCACCCGCGAGTTCGAGCAGATGGAGATGGAGTTCTTCGTGCCGCCCGGCCGACGCCGAGCGCTGGTACCGGGACGTGGATCGAGGACGCGCGAGCGCTGGTACACCGAGCTCGGCATCCGCCCCGAGTACCTGCGCGTCCGCCCCCATGACGCCGACGAGCTCTCCCACTACTCCTCGGGGACGAGCGACGTCGAGTACCTCTTCCCGATCGGCTGGTCGGAGCTCGAGGGGATCGCCAACCGCGGCGACTTCGACCTCACCCAGCACGCCAAGCTCAGCGGCGAGAAGCTCGAGTACTTCGACCAGCAGACGAAGGAGCGCTACGTCCCGCACGTGATCGAGCCGGCCGCCGGCGCCGACCGCGCAACCCTCGCCTTCCTCGTCGACGCCTACGAGGTCGAGGAGGTCGAGGGTCGCCAGCGCACCGTCCTCCGCCTGCACCCGCGCCTCGCCCCGGTCAAGGTCGCCGTCCTGCCCCTCGTCTCCAAGGAGGGGATGCCGGAGAAGGCGCGTGAGATCTTCGGGGAGATCCGCCGGCACGGGATCCAGACCGAGTTCGACGAGGGCGGCTCGATCGGCAAGCGCTACCGCCGCCAGGACGAGATCGGCACCCCCTGGGGGATCACCGTCGATCACCAGACAATGGACGACGACACCGTCACCCTGCGCGACCGCGACTCGCTCGAGCAGTCCCGGGTCCCGGTCGAGGGGCTCGCCGAGTCGCTCGCCGCCCGACTCGCCCAGCCCTGGGCAAGCCCGAAGCTCGGCTAGCGAGCGACGGCCCTAGGCGCCGTTTGCGAGCACTGCGGCGAAACCGCCGACCATTGTCGCGATCACCCCGATCAGCGCCAGAACGAGCCCTGTCCCGAACCGGTTGATCGTCGCGCGCAACTCGGCGATCTCCGACCTGACCTCGACCCGCAACTCCCGGATCTCTCGATCGACACGGTCGAAGCCGGCGTCCATACGGGAGGCCAGGTCGTCAAGTCTCTCGTCGGTCCACGCCAGGCGCTCCATCGGCCCCAGCATAGAGGTCGATGCCGCACGAACTATGCGCAAAATGTGCTGATTTCGAAAGGGATTTCGACCGATCAGTAGCTTTCCAGGAAGCGCTCGACCTCGACGGCATCGGCGTCGAGGGCGCGCGCGGGCGGCCGTCGGGATCCTCGCGAGCGGCTCGATCTCGACCCTGCCCCCGGCCAGCCGCCAGGTCGCAACCGCCCGCCCCTCGACCATCGCGAAAGGGTCGGAAGAGGCCGTTCACGGTGACCAGCCGCGGTGTGCGCGCCCGGTGATCTCCTCGCGCGAGGTCCAGCCGAGCAGGACCGGGTCGAACGCGCCGAGCAGCTTCGGCGGCGGCAGCCCCGCCTCCTCCAGCGGCCGGGCGGCCGGGCGCAGCAGGCCGTCCTCGCCCTCCTCGATCTCGGCGGCGATCGCCTCGAGGCCGGCGCGGGCATCGCGCAGAGGAAGGCCCGCCCAGCGGGCGAGGTCGCGGTCGGTGGCCGGCGCGTGCCCGGCCAGATAGCGCCTTGCGAGCTCGGCCAGGCCGCGATCGCGGTCGATGGCGGGCGGCTCGCCGAGCCAGTCGCGGGCGAGCACGTAGGCGTGCTGCTTGCCCACCATCGGCCCGCGGACCAGGATCCCGAGCACGCCGGCCCGGAAGCAGATGTGCGAGAAGGCCTGGCCGCCGCTCGGGAAGCCCTCGCGCTCGAGCCGCTCGCGGAGCGCTGCCCGGGTCAGCGGGCCCTCCTCCCCCAGGCTGCGCTCGATCGTCCGCAGCGCCCGCTCGGCCCGGCGCTCATCGATCCCTTCGACCCCCAGGCGCCGGACGCTCTCGTTGAGCAGCGGCGGAGTGGTCAGGGCCTGGAGCAGCGGGTAGTCCTCGCTGCGGACCAGGTGCAGGGTGCCGCGGTTGAGCCAGGCGATGACCAGCGAGCGCTCCTCGCCGAGGGCGCGGTCGACGTCGGCGGCGACCAGCCCCTCGGTCCGGGCCCGCACCGCCAGCCGCGCGCCGCGCGGGTCCTGGCCCTGGACGGCGAGCAGGCGCTCGGCCACCGCGAGCGGGTCAGGCAGCGGCGACCCGGAGAGGCCCTGCGCCCTGATCCGCTCGGCGAGGGTCGTCATCGGCGAGCTCGCCGGAAGGCGACCGCGCGGGTTCGGGACGCCATCCCGGCGATCGAGTCCTCATCGGTGCCGGCCGCCCCGAGCGCCCTGGCGATCTCCTTCGCGGCTCGGGGGTGCTCGCCCACGTAGCGCCGCAGCGCAACCACCCGCTCGGCCTCGTCGAGGAAGCGCTGCTCGGGCTCGCGCCAGCGCCGACGGCCGACGTCGACCTCGATCGCGGGCGCCGCCTCGAGGTTGCGGTACCACTGGGTCCCCGGGCCCCAGCCCGCGACCACCAGGGCCTCCTCGGCCTCGCGGTCGAAGCCGACGACCTCGACCACGGTTCTGCGCACCCGCCCGCTGACGCGGCCGCGGTGGACGATGCAGAGGAAGCGGTCGCCGAGCAGCAGACCGAGCCGGGCCCGGTAGAGGAGGGTCGGCGCCCGCAGCGCGACCCGCGTCAGCCTTCCCGGTGGGCGGTCGGCGATCGCCATCGGGGGAATGCTCGCAAGCGAGCCGGCCCCGGGACGCCGGCTAGCCGACTTCGAGCAGGTCGATGACGAAGATCAGGGTTTCGTTCGGCCCGATCGCGGGCGGCGAGCCTTCCGGGCCGTAGGCGAGTTCGGGCGGGATGATCAGCTCGCGGCGGCCGCCGACCTTCATCCCTTCGACGCCCTGGTCCCAGCCGGGGATGACCATGCCGGCGCCGAGCTGGAAGGTGAACGGTTCGCCGCGGTCCCAGGAGGCGTCGAATTCCTTGCCGGTCTTGTAGTTGACGCCGACGTACTGGACGGTGACTTCATCGCCGGCCTTGGCTTCGGCGCCGGTGCCTTCTTCGATTTCCTTGACCTCGAGCTTCTTGGGCGGCGCGCCCTTGGGCACGGTCACCTTGGGCTTGGTCTTTTCGCCCCCACTCGATTCGGCCGTGGTTTCAGCGGCCGAATCGGTCGAGCCGGTCGTCGAGTCGCCGCCGCCGCCGCAACCGGCGGCCGCGAGGGCGAGACAGAGGGCGATGAGCAGGGCCAAAGGCTTCAAGGCGGCGCATCGTACAAAACTCAGGCAAAGCGGCCTTAAAAGCTCGCGGCGGCAGGGCACGCTATCGCAACCTCGACGGCGCGCGACCGAAGTACGCCCCCAGGAAGGAGCACGTCTCGGGAGCCGAGATGTCCGACCGGGCCTAGCAATGCGCCTACCCAGGAAGTAGGCTGGCGCCGCCTCGTAACTTAGGTAACTACCAAGGAGAGAGAATGGCCGCAGAGGTCCAGATCGAACCGGGTTCAGTCGAGAAAACGGCGAAGATCCGTCACCCAGTCGCAGTCCCCGTCCTGACGATCATCACGCTTGGGATCTACGGCCTTTACTGGTGGTACCAGATCAACAGGGAGATGCGGGACCTCGGTGAAGCGCGCGGCGTCGACGGCCTCGGCGAGAAGCCCCTCAACTCGTTGCTCGCCTACTTCCCGGGCGCGCTGATCATCGTTCCGCCATACGTCTCTCTCTATAACGGCGTCAAGCGGATGCAGCGCTCGCAGGAGGTGACGACCGGCAACGTCACCTTCAACGGCTGGATCGTGCTGATCCTGATCCTCGGCTCCTTCATCATCGGGATCGCCGGGCTGGTCGTCCCGGGCTACATCCAGAGCGAGATGAACAAGGTCTGGGAGAACGTGGGCAGCGGCGGCGCCCCGGCCGGGGCGGTCCCCGAGACGCCGTCGACGGCGTTCACGCCGCAGGAAGGCGGCACGCCCCCGGAGCCGCCGGCAGAGCCCCCCGCGCAGGCCTGAGGCCGCCCGCGCCTCAGTAGTTGCCCGAGATCCGGTCCCAGGCCCGTCGCAGCTTCTGCTGGAGCGGGCTTGGGGGCGGCTCGTCGCCGCTCGCCTCGATCACGCCCGGGTTGGCGGTCGGCTCGGGCAGCCCCCTGGCCGCGGCGGCGTCGAGCTTGATCACGACGCCGCGCTCGTGGATCGCCTCGACCTCGGGGGCGTCGACGAAGCGGTGCCCGCCGGGCAGGACGCTGGTGTCGATGACGAAGCCGTCGAAGATGTCCTCCTCGGGGTCGGCGAGCAGGTGCTCGACCCTGCCGAGCTCCTCGCCGTCGCTGGAGTAGACCGGCACGCCCTCGGCGAGCGCGAGGTATGAGCTGGGGGCGCCGAGATCGTCCATGGCGCTGAGCATATCCCCTGGTTTATGCTCGCCGGACAGGGATCCAACCGAGGAGGAGATCGATATGGCCGTGGGACTGAGCATCAGGTTCACCGACGGGACCCAGGAGCAGTATGAGGCCGTGAACGCGCAGGTGAGGGTCGAAGCCGACCCGCCGCCGGGCCTCATCTTCCACGCCGCCGGGCCGATCGACGAAGGCTGGGGAATCCTCGACTTCTGGGAGTCGCGCGAAGCCTTCGACAGCTTCCAGGAGAGCCGCCTGGGGCCGGCGATCGCCGCGGTCGGAGACCAGGGCCCCCCGTCGCCGCCGACGATCATGGAGTTCCCGGTCCACAACATGGTCAAGCCCTAGGGCGGAGATGGGCCTCAACCTCGCGTCGATCCTCACCGAGAGCGCCGAGAAGTTCCCCGACGCGCCGGCGATCCGGCTCGGCGACACCGAGCTGACCTACGGCGCCCTCGACGACGCCTCCGCCCGCCTCGCGACGCTGCTCGCCGAGAGAGGGATGAAGCGCGGCGACCGGGTCGGGGTGATGCTGCCCAACGTCCCCCAGTTCCCGATCGCCTACTACGGCGTGCTGCGGGCGGGCGGCGTGGTCGTGCCGATGAACGTCCTGCTCAAGCGGCGTGAGATCGCCTTCTACCTGGAGGACTCCGGCGCCGAGATCCTGTTCGGCTGGCACGGCTTCGCGGAGGAGGCGCGCAACGGCGCCGCCGACGCCGGCGCCGAGCTGATCGAGGTCGAGCCCGCTTCCTTTGCCGCCTCGCTCGCCGAGCACGAGCCCACCCCCGGCCTTCTCGACACCGAAGAAGACGACACGGCGGTGATCCTCTACACCTCGGGCACGACCGGCAAGCCGAAGGGCGCCGAGCTCACCCACGCCAACCTCTACAAGAACGCCGAGATCTCCTCGCGCACGACCTGCGAGGTCGGCGAGGGCGACATCGTCCTCGGCGCCCTCCCCCTCTTCCACTCCTTCGGCCAGTCGGTGGGGATGAACGCCTCGCTGCTGGTCGGAGCCTGCCTCACCCTGGTGCCCAAATTCGACCCCGGCGAGGCGCTGCAGACGATGCAGCGCGACAGGGTCACCCACTTCTACGGCGTGCCGACGATGTATGGCGCACTGCTCAACCACCCGGAGCGCGAGAGCTTCGACACCTCGTCCCTGCGTAACTGCATCACCGGCGGCGCCTCGATGCCGGTCGAGGTGCTGCGCGGCTTCGAAGAGGCCTTCGACGCGATCATCCTCGAGGGCTACGGGCTCTCGGAGACCTCCCCGGTCGCCTGTTCGGGCCATCCGGACATGGAGCGCAAGCCCGGCTCGATCGGGACCCCGATAGAGGGGGTCGAGATGCAGATCGTCGATGCGGACGAGAACCCCGTCGAACAGGGCGAGGTCGGCGAGATCGTGATCCGCGGCCACAACATCATGAAGGGCTACTGGCAGCGGCCCGAGGCGACCGCGGAGGCGATGCGGGGCGGCTGGTTCCACAGCGGCGACATGGCCCGTACCGACGAGGACGGCTACTTCTACATCGTCGACCGCAAGAAGGACCTGATCATCCGCGGCGGCTACAACGTCTACCCGCGCGAGGTCGAGGAGGTGCTCTACGAGCACCCGAAGATCCGCGAAGCGGCCGTCGTCGGCATCCCCCACGACGAGTGGGGTGAGGAGATCGGCGCCGCGGTGGTGCTCCACGACGGCGAGGAGCTGCCGGCCAAGGAGGTCGGCGAGTACGTCAAGGAGCGAATCGCCGCCTACAAGTACCCGCGGCTCGTCTGGTTCCTCGACGACCTGCCGAAGGGCCCGACCGGCAAGATCCTCAAGCGCGAGATCGAGGCGCCCGCCGGCTCCGAGAAGCCGGCCTAGCTTCGCCCGTCGAACGGATCGATCTCCTCGAGCCGCAGGCCGCAGTGGGGACACCGGCCCGAGGGCGGGGCGAGGAAGCCGTCGTCGGGCCGAGGCCCCTCCGTCTCGAGCGAGACCCGGAACTCGCCCCCGCACACGCACTCGACGTCGAAGAGGCGGGTGGGCGTGACCGACATCACACGACCTTACTGGCTGCCCAGCCAGCTTCGCGCTAGGCTGCGCCCCCGGGGAATGAGACACCAAGAGGAGAAGAGACCCAGATGAGCGTCGCGGCACAGAGCCTGATGGAGAACGTCACATACGAGGACCTCTACAAACGCTGGGAGCAGGGCAACTGGAGCGCCTACGACATCGACTTCTCCGGCGATCGCAAGGGCTGGGACGGGCTCTCCGAGATCCAGCGCCGCTCGGCGATGTGGATCTACTCGATGTTCTTCTACGGCGAGGACCGGGTCGCCGACACCCTCGCCCCGTACATCACCGCGGCCCCGACCGAGGAGCAGTCCTACTTCCTCGCCACCCAGCAGGTCGACGAGGTCCGCCACTCCGTCTTCTTCCACCGCTTCTTCAAGGAGGTGATCGGCGTCGGCGGCGACTCCCTGCAGCAGACGCTGGCCTCGACCCTGCCCCAGCTCAACTGGGGCTACCACGGCATCTTCGACCGCCTCGACGTGATGGCCGACGAACTGCGCAAGGACCGCTCGCTGCCCAAGTACGCCCAGGCGATCACGCTCTACCACCTGATCGTCGAGGGCAGCCTCGCCCAGCCGGGCCAGCACTTCATCGAGGACTTCTTCGCGACCGAAGAGACGATGCCCGGGTTCAGCTCCGGGATCGCCAACGTCTCCCGCGACGAGCAGCGCCACATCGGCTTCGGCGTCAAGGTCCTCTCCGAACTGCTCGGCGAGGGCAGGCCGGGCTTCGAGGAGAACCGTGCGGCCGTGGTCGAGCTGCTGCGCGAAACACTCCCCTACGGCGTCTCCGTGTTCACGCCGCCGAACTTCGACCGTGAGTACACCGAGTGCTACGGCTTCTCGATGGAGGACATCTTCGCCTTCGGCCTCAAACTGATCCGCCAGCGCTGGCGGACGATCGGCTTCCCGACCGAGGAGATGCCGCCCGGCGTCTTCCCCTTCGACCATGAGATGACGGAGAAGGAGATCGCCACGAACCAGATCAAGCTGCTCGAAGCCGGTGTCGTCGGCCAGCCGGGCCTGGTCGAGCCGCGCTCGACGCCCGAGCTGCAGCGGATGTTCTTCGAAATCGTCCGCCGCTCGGCCGACACCAGCGTCGCCAACGGCTCGCCGCTCGTCTACCAGTGGCGGTTCAGCGACGCCGACCCCTGGCACATGACCGTCGACAACGGCGCGACCCGGGCCGAGCCCGGCGAAGCGCCCAACCCGAACGTCACCTTCGAGGCCACCTGGGCCGACTGGGTGCTCTCGACGCGACCCGGAGCCAGCCCGGTCAAGTCGATACTGCGCGGCAAGATCCGCCCCCGCGGCAAGGTCCGCGAGCTGCTGCGGATGCGCAGGGTCTTCCCCGGCTAGGAAAGCGAGGGGATCCTGTCCGCCCAGGGCCGCTCGGCCTCGATCTGGGCGGCCAGCGAGATCAGCGTCGCCTCGTCGCCGGGGCGGCCTATGACCTGGACGGAGAGCGGCAGGCCGTCGGCGCCGAAGCCGAACGGCACCGCCATCGCCGGGTTGCCGAGGTGGTTCCAGGGCACGCAGTAGGGGTAGAAGCGGCTCATGCCGAGCACGGTGCGCAGCGCCCCCTGCCCCTCCCAGCGCCGCACCGGCAGGGCGGTGCCTCCCATCACCGGCATGACGAGGACGTCGTGGGAGTCGAAGATCGCGTTGACGCGGGCTTGGTCGGCGGCCCGACCCTTCATCGCCCGCTCGTAGAGCCCGTCGGGGAGCATCCCACCGAGGCGGCCGAAGCCCCGCGTCCGCCGTTCGAGCCGCTCGGGGTGCTCGGCCGTCGCGACCGAGTCTGAGACGCCGCGCAGGAAGCGAGGCATGATGTTGTTGCCGATCATCGCCCAGTCGGGGTCGCGCTCTGCGACCTCATGGCCGAGGGAGCCGAGCAGGCTCGCGGCATCGGCAACCGCCCGCTTGACCTCGTCGGAGACCGTCGGCGGCGCCGCGGCTCGGGGGGCCGGGTCGACCAGGCGACCCGCAGCTTGCCCGGCGCCGCCTTCGCCGACTCGACGAAGGGGCGCTCGGGCGGCGGCGGGCGCCTCGGCTCGCTGCGAGCCGCCGGCGGTGATGTCGAGCCAGAGAGCCGTGTCGAGAACCGTGCGGCTGAGGCAGCCGAGTACGGCGAGGCCATGCCAGCCTTCGAGCTCGGGCGCCAGCGAGACCCGCCCGCGCGAGGGTTTGAGGCCGAAGAGGCCGCAGGAGGCGGCGGGATGCGGATCGAGCCGCCGCCGTCGCCGGCCGAGGCGATCGGAACCAGCCCGGCCGCGACCGCCGCCGCGGAGCCGCCGCTCGAGCCGCCCGGGGTCCGCTGCGGGTCCCAGGGATTGCGGGTGACCCCGTAGGTCGCCGACTCGGTGAAGCCGCAGATCGCCATCTCCGGCGCCAGGGTCAGGCCGACGACGATCGCGCCCGCCTCGCGCAGGCGCCGGACCATCTCGGAGTCCTCCTTCGCCGGGGTGCTGAAGGCGTCGGTGCCGATCGTTTTGACCTCGCCGGCGACGTCGACTTCGTCCTTGATCGCGATCGGGACGCCGAGCAGCGGGCGATCCTCGCCCGCCTTGAGGCGCGCTTCGGCCTGCTCGGCTTCGAGCAGGGCACGCTCGGCGAAGACCTTGCGGAACGCGTTCAGGTCGGGGTCGTGGCGCTCGATCCGGACCAGGTGCATGTGGACGAGCTCCTTCGGCGAGATCTCGCCGGCGCGGACCATCTCCGCCTGGCGGGCGGCGCCGGCGAAGGCGACCGCCTCGTCGACGTCGACCCGCGTCTGTGACCCGACAGGCACGATCCCATCCTATGCGCCCGCGACCGGCCCGGCGCTACTCCTCGGCCAGCACGATCACCCGGTCGCCGTCGCCGAGCGCCACCCGCTCGCTCTTGGGCGGGTTGATCCTGACCCCGAATTCGCTGCCCGGATCGTCCGCCCCCGCCCCCCTGCGATAGCCGATCGCGGTCTCGCCCCGGCGCAGCGCCGACTCGACGACCGTCGCGTAGCTCGTCTCCCGGCCCGCGAGCACGTAGTCGCCCGCCGGCCGCAGGTAGATCTCCGAGCCCGCGGCCGCGAACAGCTCGTCGAAGACCCGGGCCAGCTCGCTTGTCTCCGAGATCTGGGTCAGCATCAGGCTGATGATCTTGTCGCTGACGATGACGTCGTCGACGCGGGTCACCTCAGCCAGCTGGCGGTTGCGCTCGTCGATCATCTCGCTGACGATCGTGAAGCTCGCCTGACGCCGGTCGCCGATGTCGCGCAGGTGCAGGAGCGTGACCAGGGTGCGGGCGTCGGCCCGCTGCGCGTCCAGCCCCTCCTCGGTGAGGACGATCACGTGGTCGAACGCCTCGATCTCGATCGCCTCGAGGGTCGCGCGGTCGGTCGTCACGCCCTCGCGGCACTCGATCCGGGAGTTGGCGAGCGTCCCGCAGCGGCGCTCGACGCACTCGGCGGCCCCGGGCTCGTCGGCGACGAGGACGATCTCCGAGCCGGAGAGCAGGAACTCGTCGAACTGGGTGATCACCGAGGGGGCGCCGTCGTTCCAGCCGAGGATCAGGATCCGCTCGGGCCGGCGCGCCGTCGGCGGCGCGGTGACGATCGCGCCTCCGTCGACCTCGCCCCTGCACGGTTGCGCCTGCGCCAGCGCCGCGTCGTCGCCGGCGATCGCGACGATCCGCTCGCCGGCCTCGATCCGGCGCGCGGCCGGCGGGTTGAGCGTCACCTCTCCGGCGCCGTCGATCAGCCCCACCACCGAGCAGTCCTCATAGGCGAGCAGCGCCTCGGCGAACGAACGTCCGAGGAGGCCCTCGTCCTCGCGGAGGTAGATCTCGTCGCCTTTGAAGTCGAGCAGCTCGATGAAGGCGATCGAGGCGCCGGACTGGCGCGCCGAGTGGACGACGAGCTTGGCGATCGTCTCGCGCTTGTCGATCAGGATCGCCTCGTCCCCGGCGACCAGCTCGGCGGCGCTGAGGTGGGCAGGGTCGTGGATCTCGGCGACGATGTGGTACCGGTGCTCGAGGTGACCCGTGCCTTTGGTCAAAGCCAGGACGGCCTTGATCACCTGCGCGTCGGGCTCCTCGTCGGCCTCCGGTGAGAGGACGACGATCGAGCGCGCCTTCTCCGGGCGGACCAGGGCGAGGTGGTCGAGGTCGATCGGCGACCCCGAGCGCGTCACCACGCGGGTCCGCCTCGGCCTCACCTTCTCGCGGATCAGGTCGTCCATTTCGACCTTGTCGCGGTCGGCGAGCACGACCGCCGACGGGCGCCGGCGGCTCTCGTTGGCGATCTCGAGCTCGGAGAGGACCGTGAAGACGGTGTCCGACCAGCCGAGAATCAGCGTGTGGTCCTCCTCGAGCACGACCGAGCGTCCCTTGCGCAGCTCGCCGATCCGCGAGTCGAGGCCGGTGGCGATCACGCCGATCAGGGCGCTGACGACGAAGAGGCCGCCGAGGGTGACGAGCAGCATCACGACCAGGAAGGGCCAGTTGCCGCCGTCGCCGGCGATCGTGCCCGGGTCGAGCGCGTGCAGGAGGCTGTTGAAGGCCTGGCCGAGGATCCCTTCGCGGGTGCTCGCCTGGTTCTCGGGGGAGATGTCGGCGATCAGGACGACGGCGGTGAAGACGCCGATCAGGGCCAGCGTCACCAGCGCCAGCCAGCCGACCAGGGCGGGGGTGCCGCGCGCCATCGTGTTGTCGAAGGCGTAGCGGAGGCGCTGGTGGATCGTCGGACGGCGGTCGCTCCGCGGCGCCGGCGCGCTCGCCGAGGGGCGCGAGCTTCGCGCGCTGTCCATCTGCGGAACCACCCGGCCTCCTACGCGCCTGCTCACCGCGAGAACAATATTCCGCCACGTCCTCTGCTCTCGCGAGGGGCAGAAGAAACAGAGATGGACTGCCCCCCGCTTCCGCGTCCGGGGCGTGGCGGGCGAGGGCTTAAGCCTCGGCGGGCTCCGGCTCGGATGAGCCGTTCTCGAAATTGAGGTTGGGCAGGACGCGGTCGAGCCAGGAGGGCATCCACCAGTTCCAGTCGCCGAGCAGCTTCATCGCCGCGGGCACGAGGATCAGCCGCACGAGCGTCGCGTCGAGGGCGATCGCCACCGCACAGCCCATGCCCAGCTCCTTGATCGAAGGGACCCCGGTGAGCACGAAGACGGAGAAGACGGCGGTCATGATCAGCGCCGCGGAGGAGATCGTGCGAGCGCTGGAGGAGAGGCCCTCGGCGACGGCGCGGTCGTTGTCGCCGTGGGCCATGTAGCGCTCGCGGATCCGCGACATCAGGAAGACCTCGTAGTCCATCGAGAGCCCGAACACGATCGCGAAGATCAGCGGCACGTTGATCGTGTCGAGGGCGCCCTGGCTTTCGAAGCCGAGCAGGCTGTCGAACCAGCCCCACTGGAAGATCGCGACGAGGACCCCGAAGGCGGCCCCGATCGAGAGCAGGTTCATCAGCACCGCCTTGAGCGGCAGCAGCAGCGAGCGCAGCATCACCATCAGGACCAGGAAGCTGAGGGCGAGGACGAAGAGGACGATCTTCCACATCGAGCCGCTGACCTGAACCCTGACGTCGTGGCCGCGGGCGGTTTCGCCGCCGACGCTGACGGAGGCGGCGGCGCCCAGGGCCGAGGCGGGGACAACCGTGTCGCGCAGCCTGTCGACCAGGGCGATCGCGGCCTCGGACTCGCTCGGCGCGCTCGGCGTCGCCTGCAGCAGGGCGCTGTTGGCGCTGTAGACGGGCGGCGCGACCGAGGCGACGCCCTCCGTCCGGCCCAGTTCGCGGGCGAAGCCGTTGACGACGGCGCGATCGGGCGCCCCGCTGAACGAGGCGACCACCTGCACGGGGTCGGCACCGCCGCCGTCCTGCCCCTGGGCGAGTTCGTTGCCGACCCGGACGTCGCTTCCCTTCGGGAACTGGCCGATGGCTTCGTTGCCGGTCTCGATCGAGAGCAGGGGGATGGCGAGCGTCAGCAGTACGGCGCTGACCCCGATCACGGCCCGCCAGGGGTGGGCCATGACCCTCGCCGACCACCTTTCCCAAAAGGTCGGGCCGTCGAGGTGCGTGCGCTCCGGGCGGCGGAAGACGCGGCGCTTGAAGAAGGAGAGGACCCGGGCGACGATCCCGCCGGGCATGACGCGGTCGCCGAGCAGCGCGATCAGAGCGGGGAGCAGCGTCGTCGCGGTCAGGATCGAGACGGCGACGACGGTCATCGCCCCCAGCGCCATCGAGCGCAGCGCCTGGTTGTCGACCATCCAGAGGCCGGCCAGCGAGACGATCACGGCGAGGCCGGAGAAGGTGACCGCGAGGCCCGAGGTGGAGAGCGCCTGGGCGCGGGCGTCGTCGGGGTCGCGCCCGGCTCGGCGCTCCTCTCGGTAGCGGGCGAGGATGAAGAGCGAGTAGTCGATCGCCACCCCGATCCCGATCATCGAAGCCATGTTGGTGACGAAGACCGAGGTCGACATCTCCAGGGAGATGAAGTAGATCAGGGCGCCGGTGACGATGACGCTGACGAAGCCGAGCGCCAGCGGCAGCGCCGCCGCCGCCAGCGAGCCGAAGACGACGAGCAGGATCAGGGCGACGATCGGGAAGCCGCCCGCCTCGGCCTTGGCGAGGTCCTTCTTGGAGAGCTCCTGCATCCCCGCCCAGATCGTCGGCTGGCCGGCGAGATAGGTGGTCACGCCTCCCTCGGCGGTGCCGGGGTCGAGGTCGGCGCGCAGGTCGACGGCGGCGTCGATCTGGTCGTCGCCACCCAGCGAGCTGCGCAGGGGCGCGAGCGCCGTGCCGGTCCGCAGGAGCTGGGCCTCGGTGCGCCTCGCCTCGGCGGGCGGCAGCGACACCCCGTCCACCCCGGCAACGGCCGAGCGCACCCGGTCGACGGCCGCGGCGCGGTCGGCGCGGCCGGCGGGCCCAGCGGCTCTGAGCACCACCGCGATGCCGTCGGAGCGCCCGCCGAACTCGCTTTCGAGCGCTTCGTTGACGGCTTTCGACTGGCTGCCCGGGACGTCGAAGCCGCCGCCGGTCAGGTGATCCGTCTGGTGGGAGGCGATCGGCAGCGCGACCAGCAGCACCACCACCCATCCCGCCAAGACCCAACGCCGGTGACGTCCGAGGAACCCCGAGAGCTGGATCATCGCGTCGCGCATTGGCTGGTTGGCCAGTCTTACGGCCGACCGAACCGGCGTCTGTGAGGAGGGTCACGCCTATCCCTTCTCTGTAGAAGCCAAACTCCATGATCCGACCCACAGTCCTCATGTTCGGTGCGCTTAGGGGGGCCGCAGTGAGCAGGCGTCGACGCTCCATCGGGGCGGCGGCCCGAGGCCGAGCGACACGGTCAGGGGCCGCTCGTTCCCCAGCCGACGCAACGGCGGCTCTTAGACGGTCAGGAGCCACGCCATTGCAGGAACCCGGGCGCCAGGCCGGGCGTTCGAGACTAGCAGGTGGCGGGCCGAGTCGGTGCCCACCGCGAGGGCGGCGTCGAGGTCGCGGTCGGGCTCGGAGAGGGCCTGCAGGGCGAAGCCGTCGCCGACCGCGAAGAGGAAGCAGACGATCGCCTCGGCGTCGTGGCGGAGGCTGATCACGCCCTCGCGCTCCTTCGCCTCGAGGACCTCGGCGACGTGCGTGCGGGTGCGATCGAAGAGCTGGCCGACCTCGTGCTGGATGTCCGGGTTCTGGCGGCCGGCGCTGAACAGCTCGTAGAGCAGGAGGAAGAACCCGGGCTCGTTGTCGATCATGTCGGTGAGGCTGGAGACGAGGACGTCGAGGACGCCGTCGACGGTCTTCGCCTTCTCCAGGGCAGCGTCGAGGCGGGCGACGCGGATCTCGGTGTCGCTGCGGACGACCTCGACCAGCAGCCGCTCCTTGGTCCCGAAGTAGTAGTGCAGCAGCCCGCGGCTGACCCCCGCCTCGGCTGCGACCTGCTCGAAGGTGGAGCCGGCGGCGCCGCGCTTGGCGACGCTCTCGCGCATCGCGTCGACGATGCGCTGGGCCTTGTCCCCGCTCAGCTCGCGCTCTTTGGTTGCCGCCTCCAACCCGTTCCTACGCCCCGTTGATGCTGGTGCTGCTGGTGTACTCGAACTCCTCTTCGGCCCCGAAGAGGGCGTCGAGAAGGGTCTTGCGAGCGTCCTCGCTGAGCACGATCGCGATCACGGCGCCGACCAGGCCGAGCAGGATGACGCGGCGCAGCCTGCCCTTCCTCTTCTTCCTCGGGGCACGAAGCTGCTCGGAGGCGTCGCGAAGGCTCTCAGCGGCCTCGCGCAGGTCCTTCTGCACCTTGCGGTCGCTGGTCACCGCCTTGACCGGGCCCTTGCCGTTGCCGGTCGCGCGGCCGAAGGCCTCACGGGCGGATTCGAACGCGTTGCGAAGGTTGTCGCGCAGGTCGTCGTCCTCGATCAGACGCTGGACATAGGGGTTCTCGCGCGCGGTCGCGTAGATGTCGGCGGCGCGGTCGGCGGTCTGGGTCGCCTTTGTTGTCTTGGCCATGCCTCTCCTCGGGTGGGTCCAGGGGTTGTCAGCTCAGGATAGCCGTCGAGAGGTCGCCGGGTGCTGCACCCGGCCTGCCCGGGCAACGATTCACCAACCCGGGCCGACCCCGTCGACGAGGACCCCGTTGCTGCCGAAATTGAGGTCGGCCCCGCGCACGGCGCGCAGGCGAAGCCGCGCCAGGTCGGGCCCGGGCAGCACGTAGCGGCGCACGTAGAGCTGCCCGGCGGGCCCGTACCCGGCCTGGCTGGAAACCCGGCGCCAGCTTGCGTCGCGGGATCGGCGGGGCCGGGCCGAGGGAGATGAAGTCGATCTCGTGGACGTACCAGGGATAGCGTTCCGACTGCACGACCTGGAAGGAGCCGCTGCCCAGATAGTGCCGGAGCGAGGCCTGCCCCAGGGTCCAGGAGACGAGGGCGCGCGGGCCGGTCGGCTCCCCGAGGCGGGCCGCGACCGCCGCCCAGTCCGGGCGCTGCAGGGCCGGCGAGACGCTCGCCCAGACGCTGAAGCCCAGCGAGTACGCGAACAGGGCGGCGCCGACGACGAGCCCGGCGCGGCGGGCGCCGTCGAGGGTCGAGCAGATCGCGACCGCGGCCAGCAGGGGCACGACCGCCGGGATCAGGTTGCGGGCGAGCACGTAGTCCTTGGCCGGCGAGAGGACGGCGAGCGCGATCGGGATCGCGACGGTGGCCGCGACAAGGGCCAGCGGGATCGCCACCCGGCGGCGCTCCTGCGCGGACCCGCGCGCGAGGAGCAGGGCGAGGGCGGCGAGCACGAGCGCGAACGGAGCGATCGCCGCGAGCGGGCTCTCGGGGCGGGCGATGATGTCGCCGGTCTCGCCGATCAGGAAGGTCGCGCCGCTCTCCCAGATCCGGTGGCCGAGCGCGTGGGTGGCGATCCATTCGGCGTGCCCGGCCGCCTGCTGGTGCAGGGCCAGCGGCGCCAGCGCCAGCCCGGCGAGGACGACGATCCAGAGGCCGCGGGCCGCCTCGCGGCCGCGCCGCCGCAGAAGCCAGGCCGCCTCGAGAGCGATCGGGAAGACCGCGAAATAGTGGGTCGCCAGCGCCAGCGCCGAGAAGACCCCCCAGAGGATGAGGTCGGGCCGCCGGCCCCGATCGAGGGCGCGGACGAAGTGGAGCGCCGAGGCCGCGCAGAGCAGGACGAGGAGCGCGTAGCCGCGCGCCTCCTGCGAGTACCAGAGCAGCATCGGGTTGGCCGCGACCAGGGCGGCCGCGGCGATCCCGGCTCGCCGGTCGCGGAGCTCGGCGGCCAGCAGGTAGGCGACCGGCACGGTGGCGACCCCGGCGAGCGCCGAGAGCGAACGCAGGCCGAACTCCCCTGTCCCGGCGAGCTGGGTCCAGGCCCAGGCGAGCGCGTAGTAGAGGGGCGGCGCCGACTCGCTGTCGCGGACGCCTTCCATCGCCTGGCCGAAGCTGCCGCCGAGGATGCGGCCGACGGTGACGATCTCATCGTGGTGCAGCGACTGAACGCCGAGCGTCGCGAAACGGAGGACGGCGGCGAGCGCCGAGAGCCCGGCAAGGGCCCAGAAGGCTCGCGAGCGCGAGCGAGCCCACTCCACCACGGCCCCCACGGTCCCCGGCCGGGCGCCCCGGTCGAGCGCCTCCGCGACCTCCATCCCTAGGACGCGAGGGCCGCTTCGATCGCTTCCGCGACCTCGTCCATGTAGACGAACTCGAGCTCGCTGCGCTCGTGCTCGGGAATCTCCTCGACGTCGCCCTCGTTGCGCGAGGGAACGAGGACGCGCTTGATCCCGGCCCGCTGGGCGGCCAGCGACTTCTCCTTGAGGCCGCCGATCGGCAGCACCTGGCCGGTCAGGGTCACCTCGCCCGTCATCGCGACCTTGTTGCTGACCGGGCGGCCGCTGAGGAGCGAGGAGAGCGCGACGGTCATCGCGACCCCTGCCGAGGGGCCGTCCTTGGGCACCGCTCCGGCGGGCACGTGGACGTGGATGTCGTGCGCGGCGAACCAGTCCTCGTCGAGCTCCGGCGCGATCTCCTTCCAGTGGCCGCGCACGTAGGAGAGCGCCGCCTGTGCCGACTCTTTCATCACGTCGCCGAGCTGGCCGGTGATCGTCATGCCGCCCGAGCCGGGCATCGCGGTCGCCTCGATGAAGAGGACGTCGCCCCCGGTCGGCGTCCAGGCCAGGCCGGTGGCCACGCCGGGGACCTTGGTGCGGCGGCGCTGCTCGGCGAAGAAGCGACGCCGGCCGAGCAGCTCACGGGCGCGCTTCGCCGAGATCTTGACCTTGCTTTCGACGCTCCCCTCGGCGACCTCGCGGGCGACTTTGCGACAGACCGTGCCGATCTGGCGCTCGAGGTTCCGGACGCCGGCCTCGCGGGTGTACTCCTCGACGATCGCGACGAGCGCCGGGTCGGCGATTTCGATCTGCGAGGGCTTCAGCCCGTTGGCCTCGATCTGCCGGGGGACGAGGTAGCGGCGGGCGATGTGCCGCTTCTCGTCGAGCGTGTAGCCGGCCAGCTCGATCGTCTCCATCCGGTCCTGCAGCGGCCCGGGGATCGTGTCGAGGACGTTGGCCGTGGCGATGAAGAGAACGTCTGAGAGGTCGAACTCGAGGTCGAGGTAGTGGTCGCGGAAGGAGTCGTTCTGGGCCGGGTCGAGCACCTCGAGCATCGCCGAGGCGGGGTCGCCGCGGAAGTCGGCGCCCATCTTGTCGATCTCGTCGATCATGAACACGGGGTTGCGGGTGCCGGCGTCGCGCAGGGCGCGGACGATCGTCCCGGGGAGGGCGCCGATGTAGGTACGGCGATGGCCGCGGATCTCGGCCTCGTCGCGGACGCCGCCGACCGAGATCCGCTCGAACTCGCGGCCCAGCGCCTTCGCGATCGAGCGGCCGAGGCTCGTCTTGCCCACCCCGGGCGGGCCGACGAAGCAGAGGATCGGGCCGGGCGAGTCGGGGTTGAGCTTGCGCACCGCGAGGTACTCGAGGATCCGGTCCTTGATCTCCTCGAGGTCGTAGTGGTCGGTGTCGAGGACCTCGCGGGCGTGGGCGATGTCGAGGTTGTCCTCGGTCTGCTTGGACCAGGGCAGCTCGACCAGCCACTCGAGGTAGGTGCGGATCACCCCGTGCTCGGCCGCCGCCGGCGGCAGTTTCTCGAGCCGGGAGAGCTCGCGGTCAGCGGCCTTGCGGGCGTGCTCGGGCAGCTCGGCGGCCTCGATCTGCTCCCGCAGCTCGTTGATTTCGGCCTGCTCCTCGTCACCCTCGCCGAGCTCGTCCTGGATCGCTTTCAGCTGCTGGCGGAGGATGAACTCGCGCTGCCCTTTGTCGACTTCGGACTGGACCTGGGATTGGATCTGGGTGCCGAGCTGGACGACCTCGAGCTCGCGGTTGAGGATCTGGACGAGGTGGCGGAGGCGGGCGGCGACGTCGTCCTCCTCGAGCAGCTTCTGCTTTTCCTCGGTCTCGATCCGCAGCGCCCCGGCGATCAGGTAGCAGAGGGCCGAGGGGTCGTCGATGTTGGCGACGGCGAGCTGCAGCTCTTCCGGCAGGTAGGGGATCTGCTCGATGATCTCCGAGAATGTGCGTTGCACGCTGCGGGTCAGCGCCTCGAGTTCCGGGCTCTCCTCGGTCTCGAGGTCGGGCAGCTCCGCGATCCGGGCGACCAGGTACGGCTCCTCGGCGACGTAGGGGCCGAGCTTCACCCGCTGGGTGCCCTGGACGAGGATGCGCAGGGTTCCGTCCGGGATCTTCATCATCCGCGAGACGACGCCGACCACGCCGACGTCGTAGAGCTCGGCGGGCCCGGGCTCCTCGTTCTCGGGGTCGCGCGAAGCGACCATGACGAGCATCCGGTTGGCGCCGAGGACGTCGTTGACGAGTTTGATCGAGCGCTCCTGGCCCACCGCCAGCGGCGTCACCGTGTCCGGGAAGGTGACCGTGTCGCGGAGCGGCAGGACGGGCAGCGCGTCGGGCAGGGGGGCGTTGGCGCGGATCGCCTCATCGGCGTCGATCGGCGACTCGACCACTTCGAGGACCGGGCTTCCCTCCATCGCTACTCCCTCCCTATCGGCACCCGCCGGGTGGTGTCGGCCGGGTCTCTGAGGGGAAGCTCGACGCGCAGCACCCCGTCCTCGTAGGTGGCCTTGGCGCGATCGGGGTCGACGTCGACCTGGAGCTCGACGATGCGCCGGAACGGGCCGGAGGGGATCTCGACCTGCTGGTAGACCCGGCCCTCGGTCTCCTGCACGTGCCGTTCGCCGACGATCGCCAGCTGGCGGCCGCTGACCTCGATCCCGACCTCCTCCAGGTCGATGCCGGCGAGGTCGACCTTGACCACCGCCCGCTGCGGCTCGCCGCAGTAGTAGACGTCGACGTTGGGAGAGAAGCCCGTCGCCCGCCTGCTGCTCACATATGTGGCCCGGCTCCAGCTGTCGCCCAGCGTCAAAGCGAATAGGTCGCGTCGTGGCACGCAGAAAACATAGCCACCGGGAGCCGTCTACCGCCGAATCGCCGGTCGAGTGCTGCATCGCGCCCCCTATGTGGGGCGGGATGCAGCACTCGCCGGCGGGGACGCTCGAAGCGGTGTGGGCTTTGGATTACGCGGCCTGGGACTGGGTCGCCCAGCGCGGCGGGCGCATGAGGAGGACCGGCTGGCGGGGCGGGACGAGGCCCTCGGGGCGGTTGGGCCGGAAGGTCGTGCAGGGCTCCTCGAGCTCGAGCGCGCAGAGCATGTTCCTGCGGAAGTAGCAGTCCTCACAGGTGGGCGCTTTGGGCTTGCGCGGCATCGGGCGGCATGTTGCCACCGTCCCGTCGCTTTCGTGGGGGGCATTCCCGCAAAGCGCAACGTCTTTGACACAGCTTCGTCACACCTTCCCCGCGTCTTGCGAGGGTCTCGAGTCGCCCAAACGGCCGGCCGGCCTCGTTACCATGCACACGGATGGAGGCTCACAAGCGCACAGACGACCTCGCCGCATCGCCGCAGCTCTTCGAGAGCGACTTCCTCAACTTCTTCTCGCGGGTCCACCCGGCGATCCCGGCCGTCGTCTTCGTCCCGGTGATCGTCGTCATGGAGTGGCTCGGCCTGAGTCGCGGCCAGGCGGTCTGGGAGGTGGCGCTGCTCAACCTCGGCGGCGTCTTCATCTGGACCCTGACCGAGTACTGGCTGCACAGGCTCGTCTTCCACTGGGAGCCCGACAACGCCTTCGGCCGGCGCATGCACTTCGTCATCCACGGGATCCACCACGACCACCCCAACGACAAGCTGCGGCTGGTCATGCCCCCGGCGGTGGCGATCCCGCTGGCGGCGCTCTTCTTCGGCGCCTTCGTCCTGATCTTCGGGACCCCGACCGCGTACCCGCTCTTCGGAGGCTTCATCTTCGGCTACCTCGTCTACGACTACACGCACTACTACGTGCACCATTTCGTCCCCAGGTCGAGGTTCGGCAAACAGCTCCGCGAGGCGCACATGCGCCACCACTTCCAGGATCACCGCTTCGGCTTCGGCGTCTCCTCGCCGCTCTGGGACGCCGTCTTCAGGACGATGCCGCGGCTTCGGCGTCGCTGAGCGCCCGGGCCCGCAGCGCCAGCTGCAACTCGAAGCGGGCGTCCGGGTCGTCGAGCTGCCCGCCGAACAGCTCGCGCAGGCGGGCCACCCGGTAGCGCGCCGTCTGCGGGTGCACGTGCAGCTCCTCGGCCATCGCCACGGAGTTGCCGCCGTGGCGGACGTAGGCCGCGGCGGTCCGCCGCATTCGCTCACCGGCCTTCTCGGTCAGGCCGTCCAGCGGGCGCCAGACGGCGTGCCGCGATCCGCTCGCCGATCCGGCGCCCGTCGAGCAGGAGCATGTCGGCGAGATGGTCCTCGACCCTGAGCAGGCGGGACGCGCCGGCCTCCACCGGCCCGGCGCCCAGCGCGCCGGCCTCGGCTGCACGCAGGGCGAGCGCCGCCAGCGTCCACGAGATCGCCAACTCGGCGACCCCGCCCGAGGGGCCGAGTGCCGCGCGATGGCGTCCGGCGGCGCGCTCGATCTCAGTTCCCCGACCGGGGCCCGACGGGATCGGGTAGGAGGATGCAGCCGACTCCTTCGAGCACCGTGGCGAGCGCCCCCGCCGGCAGGCGCCGGGAGATCGCTCCGACGTCGCCCTCGGCGCAGGCGAGGGCGGCAACCGCGCGCGGCAGCGCCCAGCCGGCCTCGCGGGCCGCGGCCCTCAGGTCGGGCATCCGGCGGCTGCGGGTCGCGGACCAGAATCGCGGCGAGCTCGCGGCGGCGGCGGCGGCGACGGTCCTCGACTTCCGCCTGGGCCTCCGCGTAGCCCTCCACCGAGTCGGCGGAAAGCTCGTCTATATAGGCGAAGATCGCCTCGGCGAGCAGGCTCAGCACCTCGGGGTCGAGCCCGGCGCGCCGACCCGCCGCGGAGATCCGCCGCCAGGCGACCCGGGCCCCGACCCGATAGGCAGACTGCAGGGAGTCGAGCGTCCGGCCCTGCCGCAGCTCGCCGCGGCCGAGCGCGACGTAGACCTCGCGGCCGACCCCGCGGCCGCCCTCGGGATCGCGGATCAGGGCGACGAACTGGCGCAGCGCCTCCTCCACCCCCGTCCTGGATGCCGCGCCCGAAACCGCCCTCCAGCGGCCGCGCGTACTCGGGGACCTCGCGAGCGATCGCGGCAAGCGTCTCGGCGGCGACGCGATCGAGCTCGGGCTCGATCAGTCCTCGCGACCTCCTCGGCTGAGGCCACGCCACGGCTCCAGGTCCTTCGAATCGACCCTGATTTCCTTTGAACTTGTCATTCTTCTTATAAAAAGTGGCGGAATATAGTGGTCATTTCGCCTAAATTAGAGCATCTCTATCAGCGTAACTTGCTCGTCATGCACACGACATCGGCGAGATGACGCGTGTGGAGAGGTGGGCGAATCTGGGCGCCGTGATCGTCCCCTTCGCGGCGACGATCGCGGCCGTCGCACTGCTCTGGAACCGCCTCGTCAACCCCGCAGACCTGGCGATCGCGGCGGTCATGTACCTGCTCACCGCGGTCGGCATCACCGTCGGCTTCCACCGCCTGCTCACCCACCGTTCCTTCCAAACCTCGAAGCCGCTCGAGTACACGTTCGCGGTGCTCGGCTCGATGGCGGTCCAGGGACCCGTCGTCTCCTGGGTCGCCGACCACCGAAAGCACCACGCCCATACCGACGAAGAGGGCGACCCTCACAGTCCGCACGTCGGCCATCGGGGGGGGATCGGCGGAATGCTCGCCGGGCTCTGGCACGCGCACGCCGGCTGGCTGATGTCGAGTCAGGGTCGGGCCGACTGGAAGCGCTACGCCCCGGACCTCTACGAGGACCCTGGAATGAGGGCGATCGGGCGTGGGTTCGTGCCCATCGTGCGTACTCAGCCTCGCCCTCCCCGCCCTCGCCGGCTACGCGGTCGGCGGCACGCTCGCCGGCGCCGCCACCGGACTTCTATGGGGTGGGTTGGTTCGGGTGTTCTTCGTTCACCATGTGACCTGGAGCGTCAACTCTGTGTGTCACTTCCTCGGCAGCCGGCGATTTGACACGAACGACCGTTCCACCAACGTCTTCTGGCTCGCCCTGCCCTCGCTGGGCGAGTCCTGGCACCACAACCACCATGCGTTCCCGCGCTCGGCGACCCACGGCCTGAGGCGCCGCGAGCTCGACCCGTCGGCGGCGATCATCGCCGCGATGGAGAAACTCGGCCTCGCCCGCAACGTGATCCGCATCTCCGACGAGCGCCAGTCTCAGAGAGCCGTCTAGGCCGGGCTCCACGTTCCTGTCACTGTGTAAGACTCCACGCAGGCAGAGAGCCGAACGCATTCGGAGGCGGATGCGCAAGGGAACGAAAGGAAACTAAGAATGCCCAGTACCAGCAAAGTGCTCGATGAGGCGCGTGACCTGGTCACCAAGCGTCTCGCTGAGCTGGACGACGAGCGCAAGCGCCTCGAGCGCGCACTCGCCGAGCTCGGTGGCAAGGCCGCTAGAACTGTCGGTCGCCGACCCGGGCGCCCGCGTGGCTCGACGTCGAAGAAACCAACTGCCGCCAAAAAAGGCGGGCGTCGAACGCCGCAAACGCCGCGGCGGCACCCGCGCCGATCAGGCAGTGACCCTGATTCAGCAGAACCCCGGAATCACCGCCTCCGAGATCGCCAAGCAGATGAAAATCAAGCCGAACTATCTCTACCGGGTGCTCGGCGACCTCGAGAAACAGAAAAAGGTCAAGAAGAAGGGCCGCACGTACAGCGCCACCTAGGGGCGCTGTACGCAACGGTTCGCGGAGCTAGAGAAGGCCGAGGTCGGCGACCGAGTCGCGCTCGGCCCTGAGCTCCGCCGCGCTGGCATCGATCCGCTGGCGCGAGAAGTCGGGGATATCCAACCCCTCGACGACGGACCACTCGCCTCCCGTGCACTCGCACGGGAGGCCGGCGACGATCCCCTCCTCCACACCGTAGGAGCCGTCGGTGGGCACGCCCATCGAGACCCAGTCTCCCGCCGGTGTGCCAAGCACCCAGTCGTGGATGTGGTCGATTGCCGCGTTCGCCGCCGAGGCGGCGCTCGAGGCGCCGCGCGCCTCGATGATCGCGGCACCTCGTTTGGCGACCCTGGGGATGAACTCGTCTGCGATCCAGGCCTGGTCGTCGACCGCGTCCCAGGCGCTCCCCCCGCTGACCCTCGCGTTGACGAGGTCGGGGTACTGGGTGGTGGAGTGATTGCCCCAGACCGTCATGTTCGTGACATCGTGAATCTGCCTGCCGAGCTTGTTGGCAAGCTGGGCGATCGCCCGGTTGTGGTCGAGGCGCATCATCGCCGTGAAGCGCTCGCGAGGCACGCCGTCGGCGTTCGACATCGCGATCAGGCAATTGGTGTTGGCGGGGTTGCCGACGACCAGGACCCTGACGTCATCGGCGGCGCCGGCGGCGATCGCCTCACCCTGAGGCTTGAAGATGCCACCGTTGGCCTCGAGCAGGTCGGCACGCTCCATGCCGGGCCCGCGTGGTCGGGCACCGACGAGGAGGCCGACGTTGCAACCGTCGAAGGCCGCCCTCGGATCGTCGAAGATGTCGATCTTCGAGAGCAGCGGGAAGGCGCTGTCGTCGAGCTCCATCGCCGTGCCCTCGGCGGCGGTGACGGCGTCGGGGATCTCGAGCAGGCTGAGCTCGACCGGGGTGTCGGGACCGAGCATCTGACCGCTCGCGATCCGGAACAGGAGTGCGTAACCGATCTGCCCGGCGGCGCCGGTGACTGTGACTTTTACGGGAGTGCTCACTGAATCGTCTCCTGGAGTCGTGGAATGGTGCACTGTGTGCCTATTGGGCCATTGCCTGGCGCAGGTTCTCGTCGATTGACTCAAGAAAATCCTGAGTGGTCTGAAAACCCTGACCGTCACCGACGAGCAGCGCCAGGTCTTTGGTCATCTTTCCGCTTTCCACCGTTTCGATGCAGACACGCTCGAGCGTCTCTGCGAACCGCGTGACCTCAGGGGTCTCGTCGAGCCGGCCGCGCGCAGCGAGGCCGCGTGTCCAGGCGAAGATCGAGGCGATCGGGTTGGTGGAGGTCGGCTTACCTTCCTGGTGCTGACGGTAGTGGCGGGTGACGGTGCCATGGGCGGCCTCTGCCTCGACCGTCCTGCCGTCGGGGCTCATCAGGACGCTGGTCATCAGCCCGAGCGAGCCGAACCCCTGGGCGACGGTGTCCGACTGCACGTCGCCGTCGTAGTTTTTGCACGCCCACACGTAACCGCCCTCCCACTTCATCGCGGCGGCGACCATGTCGTCGATCAGGCGGTGTTCGTAGGTGATCCCCGCCGCCTCGAACTCGTCCCTGAACTCTGACTCATAGATCTCGGCGAAGAGGTCCTTGAAGCGGCCGTCGTACTTCTTCAGGATCGTGTTCTTGGTCGACATGTAGACGGGATAGCCGCGATTCAGGCCGTATCGCATCGAGGCCCGGGCGAAGTCGCGGATCGAGTCGTCGAGGTTGTACATCGCCATCGCGATCCCGCCGCCGGAGAAGTCGTACACGTCGAGCTCAACCGGCTCGGTGCCGTCCTTGGGCGTGTAGGTGAGGGTCAGGGTTCCCTCGCCCGGCACGACCATGTCGGTCGCCCGGTACTGGTCGCCGAAGGCGTGGCGGCCGATCACGATCGGCTTCGTCCAGCCGGGGACCAGGCGCGGGATGTTCGAGATCACGATCGGCTCGCGGAAGATGACGCCGCCGAGGATGTTGCGGATCGTCCCGTTCGGCGATCGGTACATCGCCTTGAGGCCGAACTCCTCGACCCGGGCCTCGTCGGGGGTGATCGTCGCGCACTTGACCCCGACCCCGTGCTCCTTGATCGCGTTGGCGGCGTCGACCGTGATCCGGTCCTCCGTCGCGTCGCGGCTCTCGATCCCGAGGTCGAAGTACTCGAGGTCGACGTCGAGGTAGGGAAGGATGAGCTGCTCCTTGATGAAAGCCCAGATGATCCGGGTCATCTCGTCGCCGTCGAGCTCGACGATCGGGTTTGCGACTCTGATCTTCGACATCGGCGCGCGATGCTATCGACGCAGCCCCTCGAGCATCTCGACGACCACCGCCTCAGAGCGTTCGCGCGCCGCCGCCGGGTCGTCGGCGACGACGACCAGCATCGCCGCCTCGATCATCGCGCCGAGCAGGACGATCGCCATCGTCTCCGGGTCGTCCGGTGGCAGTTCGCCCGCCTCCACGGCAGCGGTGACGCCCGCCATGGCGACTCCGATTCCCAGCCCGGTCGCCGCCTCCCGCCACGCCTCCCACCCGAGCACGGACCGGCTCTGCCCGAGGCCTATGCGGCGCAGCTCTTCGTCGGTCTCGGCGGCCTGCATGTAACCCCTGGCGAGGAGGACGAGGGTCTCGAACGGAGTCGAGCCGGCCGGCATTCGCGCGGCGATCCTTTCGATGGCGCGGCGCTCGCTCGCTTCCCAGACGGCGCGGAAGAGGTCGAGTTTGGTGGGGAAGTGGTGGTAGAGCGCCCCCCGGCTGACGCCGGAGCGCTCGAGGATCTCCGCGGTCGACACGTCGTCGTAGTCGCGCTCCATGAAAAGCCCGTGCGCCGCGTCGACAAGTGCCTCCCGTGCCCCTTCGCTGGGGCGCCCCCGCGCTCTTCCCATTTCGCCTTTCATCGATATCGGATAGATTACCGACAGACGGTCTGTAATTTGTAGGTCCACGATTGGAGAAGACAGATGAAGACGTACGTCATTCGCAGGGAAAAGGCGTGGCAGAACGCCGAGGAGCTCGAGGCGACGGCGGCGCGGTCGAAAGACGTCGCCGAGAGCGACTTCCCCGACGACATCGCCTGGATCCGCAGCTACGTGATCGCCGAGCCAGGCGGCACGCTGGGCACGGTCTGCATCTACCAGGCGAGCAGCCCGGAGGCGGTCCGCGAGCACGCCGGGCGGGTCGAGATGCCCGCCGACGAGATCCTCGAGGTCGCCGACACGGTCGTGATCCGGCCCGATCCGCAGCCTGAGTCCGCAACCTCCTGACCCGATAGCGCTCCAGGCCGACCCACGGGCACGTCTCCTGCGAGAATGGGCCCGTGGCAACGGCTGAGCGCCATTCGGGGAGCACGCACGAGGTCTTCAACCAGTCCTCCCCGCTGGCCGATTACAACGTCTTCGAGTCCGACCGCGTCCTGCGCGACGCGGTGCGGCGCGAGGGCGCCGACTGGGCCGAGGGGCGGATCTCGGCGGTCGGCGAGCTGGCCGGGTCGGAGCGGATCATCGCCCTGGGCGCGGCGGCCAACGAGAACCCGCCGACGCTGAGAACCCACGACCGCTTCGGCCACCGCGTCGACGAGGTCGAGTTCCACCCCGCCTGGCACGAGCTGCTCGGCCTCGCGGTCGAGCACGAACTTCACTCGTCCCCCTGGAAAGACCCGCGACCGGGCGCCCACGTCGCCCGCGGTGCCGCCTTCATGTGCATGTCCCAGGCGGAGGCCGGGATCGGCTGTCCGATCTCGATGACCTACTCGGTCGTACCCGCCCTGCGCGCCCAGCCGGAGCTCGCCGCCGAGTGGGAGCCCCGCCTCTTCTCCTCCTCCTACGACCCGCGCAACGCGCCGGCGCCCGAGAAGTCCGGCGCCCTCGCCGGAATGGGGATGACCGAGAAGCAGGGCGGCACCGACGTGCGAGCCAACACGACGGTCGCCCGTCCGGTCAACGGCGGCGGCCCGGGGGCCGAGTACGAGCTGACCGGGCACAAGTGGTTCATGTCGGCGCCGATGTGCGACGTCTTCCTCGTCCTCGCCCAGGCCGACGGCGGCATCTCCTGCTTCCTCTTTCCGCGCTGGACGCCGGACGGCGAGCGCAACCGCTTCCGCCTGCAGCGGCTCAAGGACAAGCTCGGCAACCACTCCAACGCCTCCAGCGAGATCGAGTTCGACGCCGCCTCCGCCTGGCTGGTCGGCGAGGAGGGCGACGGCGTGCGGACGATCATCGAGATGGTCAACCACACGCGCCTCGACTGCGTACTCGGCGGCGCCACCGGGATGCGCGCCGGGGTCGCCCACGCCGTCCACCACACGGCCGGGCGCGCGGTCTTCGGCACGACGCTGATCGACCAGCCGTTGATGCGCAACGTCCTCGCCGACCTCTGCGTCGAGTCCGAGGCGGCGACCGTTTCGGCCATGCGGCTGGCCCGCGCCTACGACGAGTCGATCGAAGGCGACGAGGAGGCGACGAGTCTGAAGCGCGTCGCCAACGCGGTGCTCAAGTACTGGATCTGCAAGCGGGCGCCCTCGCACGCGGTCGAGTGCCTGGAGTGCTTCGGCGGCAACGGCTTCGTCGAGGAGTCGGGGATGCCGCGGCTCTTCCGCGAGAGCCCGCTGAACTCGATCTGGGAGGGATCCGGCAACGTCCAGTGCCTCGACGTGCTGCGGGCGATGGTCAAGAGCCCCGCCTCGGTCGACGCGTTCTTCGGCGAGGTGCTCGAGGGCGCCGGCGCCGAGCCCCGCCTCGACGGCTACGTCGCCGAGCTTCGCGAGGAGGTCCCCGGGGACGTCGAGACGATCCAGGAGCGCGCCCGCCGCATCGTCGAGAAGATGGCGATCGCCCTACAGGCCTCGCTTCTCGTCCGCTACGGCGACGAGGCCGTCGCCGATGCCTTCTGCGCCTCCCGCCTCTCCGGCGACTGGGGCCACGCCTTCGGCACCCTCCCCCCAGGCACGGACTTCTCTCGCATCATCGCTCGACACTCTCCGGACGCCTGACCGCTGCTCAGTCGCCGGATCAGCTTGAGCCGGAGGTCCAGGCGGGGGTGGAGCGTCTGCTTTCGCCGAGACGCTGCGGACAGCGTTCCGCGGCTCGAAAAAGTTAAGCGAAACCCCCGCCTGGACCTCCGGCCCTAATCAACCTTGTCCCGCAGAGCGCGGCCGACCTGCTCGGCGGTGATTACTCCGGCGAGGCGCCCGTCGGCGTCGACCGCCATCAGGGCGCCGAAGCGCCGCAGGTACTGGTTGCCGAGCAGCGAGTCGAGGGGGGCGTCGTCGCGGACCTGGTAGGCGTCGTCGCCTGCTTTCAGCAGGTCGGCGACGAGCTCGGTCGGCCGCGAGACCTCGGGGACCTCGTCGGCGCGGTCGCGGAGCAGGAGGCCGAGGAAGCGGTGGGCGTCGCCGACGACCGGGAACCAGGGCCAGCGGTAGCGCAGGAAGTACTCGTCGAGGGCGCGCTCGACGCTGAGCTCGCCCGGGATCGCGACCGGTTCGCGGTCCATCACGTCGGAGACGGTCACCCCCCCGATCCGGTCGGAGATCGCGGTCTGCATCGAGGCGGCCCGGGCGGAGCTGTTGATGACGATCCCGATCAGGGCCAGCCAGATGCCGCCGAAGACCATGCCGTTGGCGACGAGGAGCAGGCCGCCGCCGATGAAGATGTAGCCGAAGACGCGGCCGAGCCGGGCGGCGAAGAGGGTGGCGGCGGTGCGGTCGCCGGTCCGCCGCCAGGCGATCGCGCGGACGACGCGGCCGCCGTCCATCGGGAAGGCCGGCAGCAGGTTGAAGACCAGGACCAGCAGGTTGATCGAAGCGAGCCAGGCGATCATCGCCATCACCCCGGAGACGCCGGCGTCGCCCTCGACCAGCGCCGCCCTGCGGAAGCCGTCGGGGCCGGCGGCCGCGAGGCCGATCGCGCTCAGCACGACGAAGATCGCCAGCGTCACCGCCGGCCCCGCGATCGCCACCCTGAACTCGGTCCCGGGGCTGTCGGTCTCCCGGTCCATGCGCGCGACGCCGCCGAAGATCCAGAGCTGGATCCCGAGGATCCCGATCCCGTTGCGGATCGCGACGACCGCGTGACCGAGCTCGTGGAGGACGATCGAGCCGAAGAAGCCGACGGCGCTGGCCACGGCGAGGGCGAAGGGGGTGCTCGAAGAGGAGCTCTCGCCGAGCACGTCTCCGTAGAACTGGGTGAGCCAGAAGATCACCAGGAAGAGGACGAAGAACCAGGACCAGTCGACCGAGATGCGGATCCCTCGGATGTGGAACAGGGTTATCGAGCTGCCGCCGCCGAGCATCGCCCAATGGTCCCAGACGGGGCTGCCGGGCGGAGAAATCCGACCGCGTGGTCGGATTTCCCACCTATAGAGTCCGCGCCCGTGCCCACGCATGACGTACTTGTGATCGGCGCCGGCCTGGCCGGACAGCGAGCGGCCCTGGCGGCCGCCGAGGAGGGCGTGTCGGTGGGCATCGTCAGCAAGGTCCACCCCGTGCGCTCGCACTCCAACGCGGCCCAGGGCGGGATCAACGCGGCACTCAACCCGGGCGACTCCTGGGAGTCGCATGCCTACGACACGATCAAGGGCTCCGACTACCTCGGCGACCAGGACGCGATCGAAATCATGACCCGCGAGGCGCCGGAGGAGATTCTCCACCTCGAGCACCTCGGCGTCACCTTCCACCGCAACGAGGAGGGCAGGCTCGGCACCCGCGCCTTCGGCGGCGCCTCCGCCGCCCGCACCTACTACGTCGCCGACATCACCGGCCAGGCGATCATGCACGTCCTCTACGAGCAGCTGATGAAGTACTCCGAGGCGGTCACCCGCTACGAGGAGTGGTTCTCGACGGCGCTGGCGATCGACGAGCAGGGCGAGTGCTGCGGCGTCGTCACCCGCAACATCGCCGACGGCTCGATGGAGCTCTTCCGGGCGAAGTCGGTGATCCTCGCCTGCGGCGGCAACGGCCAGGTCTGGAAGCCGACCACGAACGCGCTGATCTGCACCGGCGACGGGATCGCGATGGCCTACCGGGTCGGCGCCAAGCTGATGGACATGGAGATGATCCAGTACCACCCGACGACGCTGGCCGGCAAGGGGTTCCTGATCACCGAGGGCGCCCGCGGCGAGGGCGCCCACCTGCTCAACAAGGACGGCGAGCGCTTCATGGAGCGCTACGCGCCGAACAAGATGGAGCTCGCCTCCCGCGACGTCGTCTCGCGCGCCGAGCAGACCGAGATCAACGAGGGCCGCGGCTTCCCCGACGGAACCGTCGCCCTCGACATCACCGTCGTCCCGAAAAAGCGCGTCCACGAGGCGCTGCGCGAGATCGTCCTCGTCGGCCAGGACTTCGCCGGCGTCGACATCACCCGCGAACCGATCCGCATCAAGCCCGGCAACCACTACACGATGGGCGGCGTCAAGACCGACGTCGACGGCAGGACCGACATCCCCGGCCTCTACTCGGCCGGAGAGACCGCCTGCGTCTCCGTCCACGGCGGCAACCGCCTGGGCGCCAACTCGCTGCTCGACACGCTGATCTTCGGCCGCCGCTCCGGCGCCGACGCGGCCGCCCGCGCCAAGCGGGTCGCGGGCTCCAACCCCTCCCGCAAGGTGCTCGAGGACGAGCAGGCGGCGATCGACGCGATCTCCGCCCGCGAGAAGGGATCGGGCCGCCGCGTCTCCGAGATCAAGGAGGAGCTGGGGATGGCGATGGACGCGAAGGTCGCCGTCTTCCGCGACGAGGCCGGGATCCAGGAAGCACTGGAGACCGTGCGCCGCCTCAAGGAGGAGGCTTCCTCGGCCTATATCGACGACCGCGGCACCGTCTTCAACCAGGACATCCTCGGCGCGATCGAGCTCGGCTACATGCTCGACAACGCCGAGGCCACCTGCGTCGCCGCGCTCGAGCGAAGGGAGAGCCGCGGCGCCCAGTACAGGACCGACTTCCCAGAGCGCAACGACGCGGAGTGGCTGAAGCACATCGACCTCCAACAGGGAGACGACGGGCCGGAGATCTCATACTCAGAGGTGACCATCACCCAGTGGGAACCGGAAGAGAGGACTTACTGATGGCCGAGTACACGCTGAAGGTCCGCCGTTACCAGCCCGACAACGACTCCGGGCCCTACTGGGAGGAGTTCAAGGTCGAGCTCGATCCCTCGCTCGCCGTCCTCGACGGCATCCTCCAGGCCAAAGACCGCGACGACGGGTCGCTCTCCGTCCGCTGCTCGTGCCGGGCGGCGATCTGCGGCTCCTGCGGGATGAAGATCAACGGCCAGTCCGGGCTCGGCTGCAAGACCCAGATCGGCGAGGCCCAGGAGCTGGCAAACAAGAAGGCGAGCGCGGTCGGCGGCAACGGTTCCGGAAACGTGCCGATCATCGTCGAGCCGATGGGGAACATGCCGGTGATCAAGGACCTGATCACCGACATGGAGTCGACCCACTGGGCCAAGATCCGCCGCGTCACGCCCTGGCTCCTCCCTCACGGCGAGCCGCCCGAGCGCGAGTACGTGGTCGAGCCCGAGTCGATGATCGACATCACCCAGTCGATGGCCTGCATCCAGTGCGGCGCCTGCGTCTCCTCCTGTCTCTCGATGGAAGCCGACCCCGACTTCATCGGCCCGGCGGCGCTGGCCAAGGCCTACCGCTTCGTCGGCGACCCACGCGACGCGGAGACGGTCGAGCGCCTCCACGACCTCGCCGACGACCCGCACGGGATCTACGACTGCACCCACTGCTTCAGCTGCATCGACGCCTGCCCGAAGGGCGTCGCGCCGATGGACCAGATCATGCGCCTGCGCCGCAAGGCCGGCGAGCACGGGATCGAGGACCCCAACAGCGGCCACCACCACGAGTTGGCCTTCGTCAAGATCATCGAGAAGAAGGGAACCCTCGACGAGGTGGCGCTGCCGAAAGAGTCTTTCGCCTACGGCATCAAGGGCAAGCTGAAACCCAGCAAACGTGCGATCAAGGAAGTCCTCGGGGCGCTGCCGACGATTTTCCGCACGATCAAGACGGGCAAGGTGCGCACCAAGTGGGTCGCCCCCCACCACAAGCTGCCCGGCGGTGCACAGGACGAGGTCAAGGCGATCTACAAGCACGCCGAGGAGCACCGCGAGGAATTCAACATCTACATCAAGGGCGAGGAGGACGTCGAGCCCGAGCCCGACGAGACGGAGGCCAAGGAGATCTCGGCCGAGGAGGAGACGGTATGAAGCTCGCCTACTGGCCCGGCTGCGTCTCGCGCGGCTTCACGCCCGAGCTGCACGGCTCGATGGCGTTCGTCGCCGAGAAGCTCGGGATCGAGCTGGTCGAACTCGACCGCGCCAACTGCTGCGGGGCCGGCGTCATCGCCGAGCACAACCAGGAGCTCGCCGACACGCTCAACGCCCGCACCTTCGCCCTCGCCCAGGAGACAGGGCTGGCGATGATGAACATCTGCTCGACCTGCCAGGGCGCCCAGTCCGAGTGCCAGCAGCGGCTCGACGCGGACTCCGCCTACCGCGCCCACATCAACGAGGTGCTGAGCGGCCAGGGCCTCGAATACGTCAAGGGCAAGGACGGCTTCACCAACAAAAACTTCCTCTGGCTGCTTGTCGAGGACTACGGCCTCGACAAGCTTCGCGAGCTCGTCGTGCGGCCGCTCTCGGGCCTGCGGGTCGGCCCCTTCTACGGCTGCTACATCGTCCGGCCCAAGGACCGCCTCGGCTACGGCGACTACCCGGACCGCGACATCTACCTGGAGAAGGTGATCACGGCGCTGGGCGGCGAGGTCGTCGAGTACGACGGCGCCCGCAAATGCTGCGGCTTCCCGGTGATCACGATGAACAAAGAGACCTCGCTGACCCAGGCGGGCACCCACCTTGGCGACGCGATCGACGCCGGCGCCGACTGCCTCGTCACTCCCTGCCCGCTCTGCCACCTGAACCTCGACATGCAGCAGCCGGAGGCGGCGAAGATCGTCAACCGCGACCTCGGCCTCGCGGTCCTCCACCTCCCCCAGCTCGTCGGCCTGGCGCTCGGGGCGGATCCCAAGCAGCTCGGGATGAGCCGCCACATCGCCTCGACCGATTGGGTCGAACAGCGGCTCGACGCGATTCCCGCCTGATTACCTTGAACGGATAGGGCGAGCGGCCCTGGGTCGGCGGACGCCTTCGGCTGAGTGTCCTTGCCGACCGGCACGGGTGTCCTGGGGTCGGCGGACGCGCTTCGCGCTGAGTGTCCGGCGACCCCAGGACACCCGTGCCTCCCTCGAAAGCTTCTTAACCCTTCTCGCTGCTCGACAATCCGACGCGGCGGGCCATCCATTTTGCGCCGACGGTGTCGGTCAGGCCGTGGGCGACGATCGAGGCGATGATCGCGATCGCGGCGATGTCGAAGATCAGGCTGCCCTGGCCCACGTCGGACTTGAGGACGAAGAGCGCGAACAGCATCGAGGCCACCCCCTTGGGGCCGAACCAGGCCATGAACAGCTTCTGCGGGCGGGGGATCCCGGTTTTCGCGAAGGAGAGCATCACCGCGACCGGCCGCGCCAGCAGAAGGGCGAAGAGGACGAAGAGGACCAGGGGCGGGATGCTGTGGTCGAACCCGGTGGCGACGATCAGGGCGCCGAAGACGAAGAACGTGATCACCTGCAGGATCGCGCTCGTGTTCTCGGCGAACTCGACGAAGCCCTCGGGCACGTCGCGCTCGCTGGCGGCCATCGCGATCCCGCAGACGAAGGCGGCGATCAGCCCGTTGCCGACCGTCACTTCGGAGAGCCCGAAGGCGAAGAGGGCGAAGCCGATCGCGTAGATGCCCTCGTAGCGCGCCGTCATCCCGCCGCCCGGGAGGTTGTGGTGCAGGCGGCCGCCGAGCACGCCGAGCCCGACCCCGACGGCGGCGCCGAAGACCGCCTCGCCGGCCAGCTTCGCGGCTTCGACCCCCGGGTCGCCGCCGGGCGCGGCGAGGACGAGGAAGAAGAGGACAAAGGGCAGGGCGAGGCCGTCGTTGAGGCCGGACTCGAGGTTGAGCGTGTGGCGGACGCTGCTCGGCACGAGGCGCGAGGTGACGACGGCCGAGGTGACGACGGGGTCGGTCGGCGAGAGCACGGCGCCGAGCAGGAACGCCTCGCCCCAGCTCAGCTCGGGGAAGAGCGCCTTCGCCGCCAGCGCGATCAGCAGCAGGGTGATCGGCATCGCGATGATCAGCGAGCGGGCGACCGGGCTCCAGTGGCGGCGCAGGAGCTCGCGCTCGACGAACATGCCGTCGGAGAAGAGGGTGAGGATCAGCGCCAGCTCGACGAGCTCGACGATCGACTCCGACCTCGGGTCGACGTGGACGACGTCGCCCGCGGCGAGCGCCACGCCCAGCCCGACGGAGAGCACCGAGGCGGAGAGCACCGTGCCCTTCATCAGGCCGGAGAGCCCGGCGACGATCGCCAGCAGGCCGCCGAACAACAACATCGCCTCGCCGAAGCCGATATCCATAACGGGCTTATATGGGTTCGACCGGCCAGGTGCGCGGCCGGCGAGGCGGGCGCGTCACCCGGTCGTAAGAACTTGCCGCGATACTCGGCCGATCGCAGGCCATCTCCCCACACCGATCAGGCTGCTCGCCCTGTTCGCCCTACTGGCCCTCGTGGCGGCCACCCTCATTGCAACCGGCGGCGCTGCCGCCCGGGCGGGCGGCACCCGGGTGAAGGCCGTCGGCTCCGACTACGGCCGCGTGGTCGCCGACCGCAGGGGAGAGGCGCTCTACTCCTTCGGCCGCGAGACCGGCGGCAGAAGCGCCTGCTACGGCGAGTGCGCGAGCGCCTGGCCGCCGCTGTTGACCCGGGGCGGGCCGGTCGCGCTGGGCGGCGTCGAGCGGCGACTGCTCGGCACGACCCGCCGCAGGAACGGCAGGCTCCAGGTCACCTACGCGGGCCACCCGCTCTACTACTACGTGCACGACTCCCCCGGCAACATCCTCTGCCAGGACGTGGTCGAGTTCGGCGGCCGCTGGCTGGTGGTCAGGCCGAGCGGGACGCCTGCCGCCTGAGCAGGCCTCGCTCGACGAGCAGCTCGGCGACCTGAACCGCGTTGGTCGCGGCGCCCTTGCGCAGGTTGTCGGAGACGACCCAGAGGTCGAGGGCGCTCTCGTTGCCGGGGTCGCGGCGGACCCTGCCGACGAAGACGTCGTCTTGACCGGCGGCCTCGATCGCCATCGGGTAGAGCGCCGCCGCGGGGTCGTCGAGGACGGTGACGCCGGGCGCCGCGGCGAGCAGCTCGCGGGCGCGCTCCGGGGAGAGCGTCCCCCTGGTCTCGACGTTGACCGCCTCCGAGTGGCCGGTGAGAACCGGAACCCTGACGCAGGTGGCGCTGACCCGGATCCCGTCGTCGCCGAGGATCTTGCGGGTCTCGTCGATCAACTTGCGCTCCTCGTCGGTGTGATCGTCCCCAGCGGCAAAACCGCCGGCCTGGGGAAGCACGTTGAAGGCAATCTGGTGGGGATAGACGGCGGCGACGGGGTTCTCGTCGGAGAGGACCGCCCGCGACTGGCCGAGCAGCTCGTCGATCGCGCCCCTGCCGGTCCCGGAGACGGCCTGGTAGGTCGAGACCACGAGGCGCTCGATCCCGGCCTCGTCGTGCAGCGGCTTCAGGGCGACCACCATCTGCATGGTCGAGCAGTTGGGGTTGGCGACGATCCCGGAGTGACCCTCGACGGCGTCCGGGTTGACCTCGGCGACGACCAGCGGCACGTCGTCGTCCATGCGGAAGTGGCTGGTGTTGTCGACGACGACGGCGCCGGCCTCGACGAGCCTCGGCGCCCACTCGGCGCTGACCGCGCCGCCCGCCGAGGAGAGGACGATGTCGAGGCCCTGGATCGTCTCGTCGTCGAGGGGCCGGCACTCGAGCTGCGAGCCGTTCCACTCGATCCGCCTGCCCGCCGAGCGTTGTGAGGCGAACGGAACCAGCTCGGCGACCGGAAAGCCGCGCTCGGCCAGCACGCCGAGCATCGTCGTCCCGACCAGCCCCGTCGCGCCCAACACACCGACCCTGTAGCCGTCGCCGTTCATAGCGGCCTCAGGCGGTCCGGGAGGAGGCGGCGGGATCCTCCTCCTTCACGTCCAGCTCGAAAGCGTCGTGCAGGGCCCTGACCGCGTCCGGGACGCGGTCGGCGGAGATCACGCAGGAGATTTTGATCGGCGAGGTGGAGATCATCTCGATGTTGATCGCCTCGCCGCCGAGGACCTCGAAGACCTTGGCGGCGACGCCCGGGTGCGAGCGCATGCCGGCGCCGACGATCGAGACCTTGCCGATCCGCTCGTCGGTGCGCACGCCCTGGCTCAGTTCGCCGAGCCCGGCGATCGTGTCTGTGGCGGTGGTCAGGTCGGCCCGGTCGACGGTGAAGGAGAGGTCGGCGAGCTCGTCGTCGCCGACCGGCTCGTTCTGGATGATCACGTCGACGTTGACGTTGGCCTCGGCCAAAGCGGTGAAGATCCGGCCCGCGACGCCGGGCTCGTCGCGGACGCCGGTCAGCGTCACGCGAGCCTCGTCGTCGGAGTGGGTCACGGCTGTTACGAAGGGTTGCTCCACGGTTTCGTCCTCGGCTACGACGAGGGTACCGGGGCCGTCCTCGAAGCTGCTGCGGCAGTGGATGCGGACACCGTGGTTGCGCGCGTACTCGACCGAGCGCAGCTGCAGCACCCTGGCGCCGGAGGCCGACATCTCGAGCATCTCCTCATGCGAGACCGTCGAGAGCTTGCGGGCGTCGGCGACGATCCGCGGGTCGGCGCTGAAGACCCCGGCGACGTCGGTGTAGATCTCGCATACCTCGGCCTCGAAGGGCGGCGGCGACGGCGACGGCGGTCGTGTCGGAGCCGCCGCGGCCGAGCGTCGTCACGTCGCGGCTGTCGGTGGAGACGCCCTGGAAGCCGGCGACGAGCACTATCCGGTCCTCGGTCAGGGCGTCGCGGATGCGGTCGGCGCGGACGTCGACGATTCGCGCCTTCGTGTGCGAGGAGTCGGTGACGATCCCCGCCTGCGAGCCGGTCAGCGAGATCGCCTTGTGGCCCATGTCGTGGATCGCCATCGCGCAGAGCGCGCAGGAGATCCGCTCGCCGGTCGAGAGCAGCATGTCCATCTCGCGGGCCACCGGGCGATCGGAGATCTCCATCGCCTGGGCGACGAGCTCGTCGGTCGTCTTGCCGCGCGCCGAGAGCACGGCGACGACCCGCTTGCCGGCGTCGCGGGCGTCGACCATCCGCCTGGCGGCGCGCTTGATCTGCTCGGCGCCGGCCACAGAGGTGCCGCCGAACTTCATCACGACGATTTCGGAGTCGCTTCCAGGCATGGCGATTGAGGATAGTCGCGCCGAGCTGGAAGCGCCGAGCCTCGGATCAGCGCCTCAGGTCCCCCTGGGCGCTGCTCGCGTCGTCGGCGCCCTTGGCCCGCTCGTCGCTGGCGACCCCCGTCAGGGTCAGCGTCCCGTCGCCGGCGACTTCGAGGCTGGCGACGACCGAGTCGCCGGCGCCCAGCTTGGCGGGGTCGAGCCTCGGCGCGAGCTGCATCAGCAGCTCGCCCCCGCCCTCGCCGGCGTCGTCGGCCGAGAGCAGCAGCGCCGGCCGGTCCGTGCAGAGCCCCGCGACGACGCCCGCGACTTCCAGGTAGGTCGAGGGCGGGACGTCCTCGGGCTTCAGCTTCTTCTGCCAGAGCGCGGCGCTCGGCGGCGCGACGGTCGCCGGCGCGGCCGGCAGCGCGCATTCCGCCGGCGGCGCGACGGCCGCCGGGTCGGGCGCGGCCGGCGGCTTGCCGATCGTCACTTCGACGGTCGCGAAGGAGCCGAGCGGCGGCAGGACCGGGGCGGCACCCGACGGGTCGGGCTGGATCCGGACGAGCACCGAGGCGCCGCGGCCGGAGACGGTGTAGGAGGGGGCGGCCGGATCGGGGTCGGCGAAGGTGACGGTGCCGGTGAAGCTGGCCGCGCCCGCCCTGCCCTGGCGTTCCGGCTTCTCTTCCTCGGCGAAGGTGCCGTTGGCGAGCTGCCGCACCGGCAGGCTCAGCTTCGTCCCCGCCGCGGGCAGTTTGGACGAGTGCACGGCGACCAGTTCGCCACCCTCTATCGCCAGCGCGTAGCTTGCCGCCGCCGGGTTGGCGTGGACGACCGTGCCCGTCAGCACCTGGCCTTCGCCTTCCGGCTCTTCTTCTTCCTCGGCCGGGGGCTTCTGCGGGGCGGGCTTCGCCGGCGCGGCCGCGGAGGTCTGTTCGGGCGCCGCCGCCGCCAGCGATTCCGGCCCCAGCGGCGAAGGGCGCTTCTTCGGGCGGCGCTTCCCCTTCCGCCGCAGAGGGAGCGGGGGCGGCGGCCGGTTCGCCGCCGCCCCCGCTCGCCTCTTCCTCCGTACCCCCGCCGGAGCTCGGGACTTCGACGATCTGCGGGCCCGCGGTCGCCAGGGTGCCCGAGGCGCCCGGCCCGATCGCGACGCCGATGAAGAGCCCGAAGCCGAGCGCCATCGCCGTCGCGGTCGCCGCCCAGCGGCGATCGGTGACGACCTTCGCCAGGGCCGCGATTGCCCTGTCGGCGAAGGCCTTCACGAGGCCGTTCCCGAGTTGACGCCGCTCTGCGGCATCAGGCCGTTGCCGCACTGCCAGCAGTAGACCGCGCCGCGGGCGTAGAGGGCGCCGCAGGAGCCGCAGGCGCCGGCCGCGCTCGCCTCGTCGAGGCGCAGCATGCGCTCGACCTCGGCGAGCTCGGCGTCGACCTGCTGGAGCTTCGCCGCCTGGCGGCTGAGCACGTCGAGGCGGAAGTGGTCGCGGATCGCCATCTCGTAGGCGATCCCGCCCAGGTCCCACTGCAGCTCGACCAGCTCTCGGGAGAGGCGGTCGCGGCGTTGCTGCAACTCGCCGCCGCCGTTGCCGCCTGTCGGTGCCGCCCCGCCGCTCATTCGATCGCCGTTCCCTTGCTGCCGCCGCCCGGCGCCTTGCTGTCTTCGGGCGGAGGCGCGCCTTCGGTCGCGATTTCGTCCGGCAGTTTGGCGCTGTTTTCGGAGTAGTTGCCGCCGTCTTCGAGTTCTTCGAGCGCCTTGTCGTTCGCCTGCACCGGACCGCCGCCGGCGCCCCCTGTCGTCAGGGCGCTGGCGTCTTCTGCTTTCTTGGCCGGTTTCTTGGCCGCGGCCTTCCTCTTCGCCGTCTTCGGCTTCGCCGCGGCGGAGTCGGCCGTCGTTTCGCCTGCGCCCGCGCCTTCGGCTGCGCCCTTCTGCAGGACCACGGGCGCCGGCGTGCTGCTCGAGCCAGAGCCGTTTTCCTTGCCGATCAGGACGCCGACGAGCAGCATCAGGCCGAGCACGGCTATCCCGCCGACGGCGGCAAGCGGCGTGTAGTCGCGCTCCTGCTTCTTCGGCTCCTCGGCGACGGCGGCCGGCGGCGTGGCGGGCCGGCGGGGAGTCGCCGTTGGGGCTTGGCGCCAGGAGCTGCCGGTACTCGACCCGTGGGCCCGCCCGGCGCCGGCCGCAGTTCAGGCAGTAGCGCTGATCGACGGCGAGCGGCGCCCCGCAGGCGGCGCAGGCCTCGCCGGGCCGGCCCAGCGCCTCGGTCTGTTCGGCCGGATCGATCATTCTTCCTCGAAGCCCGGCAGGGTGGGGAAATCGGTCACGGTCACGTCGGCGCCCTTCGGGTCGCCGATGAAGTAGATGTTGTAGGGCACCGGCTTCGGTTTGTCTTTCAACGGTTCGATCGCCCCCCTGCCCGCGGCGACGATCGAGCTGCCGCGGCGGGCGACGGCGTAGAGCAGCAGGCGCTGGATGTCTTCGCCGCTTTCGTTGACGACGTTGCCGCCGGCCAGCAGCCCCGAGTACGGATCCCCTTCGACGCTCGGCGCGGAGACGTCGACCTTCGGCGGCGTGCCCTCGAACGGCTTCCCCCCTTCGCCGACCTCGACCTCGACCCGGGCCGGCCTGCCGGCGGTCAGGACCTGGTCGTCGACCCAGTCGGCGTCGGAGCCGGCGGCGATGAAGGGAACGGCTGCGAGCGCCGGCTCGATTCCGGGGACGTCGTTCCTGTAGACGCTCTTCCCCTTCTTGTCGAGCACGTCGATCGAGATCGGCACGCCGACGAGGTCGGCATTGGAATCGTTATGGAGGGTGACGACGACGGCGCTGCCGTTGACGTCGGTGAGCACCTCGGTCGAGACGACCCTGACGTCCTTGCTCCGCTTGGAGATCTTCAGGCCCTTCTCCTGCGCGACCGGCCCCAGTTCTTCGGCGATCTTGGCGCTCTTGTCCTGGGTCGATTCGCAGCCGGTCGCGACCAGAGCCACGCCGGCCAGGGCAAGCACCACCGGAATCGGCCTCAGCGGAATCATCCGAACGCTCCGCCGACGTACTCGCGGGTGCGCTCCTCGCGGGGGGAGCCGAAGACCTGCTCGGCCGGCCCGTACTCGACCAGCTCGCCGAGGAACATGAAGCCGACGTGGTCGGCGATCCGCAGCGCCTGCTGCATGTTGTGGGTGACGATGACGACGGCGACCTCCTCGCGCAGGCGCAGGATCAACTCCTCGATCACCTGCGTCGAGCGCGGGTCGAGCGCCGAGCAGGGCTCGTCGAGCAGCAGCACCTCGGGCTGGGCGGCGAGCGCCCGGGCGATGCAGAGCCGCTGCTGCTGGCCGCCCGAGAGGCGCAGAGCGGGATGGTCGAGGGTCCCCCCCACCTCGTCCCAGAGCCCGGCGCGGGCCAGCGCTTCGGAGACCGGCGCCCGCAGCTCCTCCTTGCGAGGCCGCCCCGAGCCCTGCTCGCGGAGCGCGTAGGCGACGTTGTCGAAGATGCTCATCGGGAACGGGTTGGGCTGCTGGAAGACCATGCTCACCCGCTTGCGCAGGGCGGTGACCTCCATCTCGTCGATGTCCTGGCCGTCGAGCCTGATCGTCCCCTCGCGGACCGCCGTCGGCGTGATCTCGACCAGGCGGTTGAGCGAGCGCAGCAGGGTCGTCTTGCCGCAGCCGGAGGGCCCGATCAGGGCGAGCACCTCGCCCTGGCGGACCGGCAGCGTCACCCCGGCCACGGCCAGCTTCTCGCCGTAGGCGATCATCACCTCTTCGATCCTCATCCGTTCGACCTTCGGGCCCGGGGCGGGCTCGGGGCGGCGGACCGGCGAGGCGCCCAGCGGGGTGATGCCGGGCTGTGGGCCGTGGCCGTTGACCGCGGGCGGCGGCGCAACCACGGTCGGGTCGCGGTCGACGACGATCCGCCGCACCGGCGGCGGCGGGCTGAGCAGGTCCTCGCGCTGCTCGCCGCTCAGCGGGTCCATACCTCGGTCCTCCTGCGGGCGAGCTGGGTGACCGCGAGGTTGAGGGCGATGACGACGAGCAGCAGGACGAAGGCGGCAAAATAGGCTTTCTCGGGCGAGAGGCCCTCGCCGGCCGGGGAGTTGTAATAGACGTAGCTGGTCAGCGTGCTGCCGGTGCCGCGGAAGAGGCCGAAGACGCTGCCGTCGGAGCCGTTCTGGATCTGCAGGGTGGCGCCGAGCAGGACGACGACGATCGCCGTGTCGCCGGCGACCCGGCCCATGCCCAGGGCCGTGCCGGTGCCGATCCCGGGGCGGGCGGCGGGCAGCAGGACGCGGCGGATCGTCGCCGCCTTCGTCTTGCCGAGCGCGTAGGAAGCCTCGCGTACGTGCCCGGGGATCGCGTTCAGGGCCTCGCGGGTGCCGCCGACGACGAGCGGCAGCGCGATCAGCGACATCATCGCCGCGGCCGCGATGAAGGAGCGGCCGAGAACGGCTCCCCCTTCGGCGTCGAAGGTGAGGAAGCCGAGCCACTGCTGCTGGAAGAAGACCAGGCCGAACATCGCCAGCACGATGCTCGGCGTGCCGGCGACGACCTCGACCGCGGATTCGACGGCCCGGGCCAGCCCGTAGGGGCGCCCGTACTCGGTCAGCCAGACCGCGATCGTCACCCCCAGCGGGGCCGCGATCAGGGTCGAGAGGATGAGCAGGATGGCGGTGCCGATGAGCGGGTCCTTGAAGCCGCCGCTCTTCGACTGGTTCAGTTCCGAGGTCGGGCTTTCGGTGAACAGGCCGAGGTCGAAGTACTGCGCCCCGCGGTAGGCCATGTAGGCGATGATCGCCGCGGCGATCGCGATCAGCGCCAGCCCCGCGATCCAGGCGGCGTAGTAGCCGAGCCGGTCCCGCCGCGGCCAGCTGGCGACGCTGTCGATCGGCGAGGTCACGGCCGCACCCCGTACTTGCGCATCGACTGCTTGGCGACGAAGCCGGCCAGGGAGAGGAACATGCTCGAGACGAGGAGCACGGCGGCGAAGGCGAAGAGCGTCTGCCCGAAGGGGACCACCGAGAGGCCTTCGACGTTCTCGACCAGCGCCGAGGCGAGCGGCCGGGTCGGCTCGAAGAGGAAGGTGATGCCGTCGATCGGGTTGGGCGCGAAGCTCGCCGAGCCGGCGACCATCGAGAGCATGATCGCCTCGCCGAGCGCCCGCGCCGTGGCGAGCACAGCGGCGGCGACGATCGCCGGGCGCGCGGTCCGCACCGAGATCGTCCAGACGACCCGCCAGCGATTGGCGCCCAGCGCCGAGGCGCCCTCGGTCCAGCTGCGCGGCACCGAGCGCATCGCGTCGACGACGATCGCGATCATGATCGGCACGATCATGATCGTCAGGATCAGGATCCCGACCGAGATCCCGGCCCCGTCGAGCTGGACGACGTTGGCGACGGATTCCTTGCGGTCGAGGCTGATCAGGTGTTGGCCGACCCAGGGGACGATGACCAGGATCCCGATCAATCCGTAGACGACCGAGGGAACGGCCGCCAGCAGCCTCACCACCTGCTCGAGCACCCGGTTGATCCGCTGGGGCGCGAACTCGACGATGAAGATCGCGGCGAAGAGCGAGAAGGCGATGCCGATGATCACGGCGCCGGCGGTGACCACGAAGGTGCCCCAGAGCAGCGGCCAGGCGTGCAGCGTGTAGACGTAGTCGGCGGGGTTGGCCGGCGAGTTGAAGATGTCCTCGAGCTGCAGGTCGACGTCGCCGCCCGAGCCGAACCAGGCGAGGCCGTTGTGGGTGAACGACGGCCAGGCCTTGGCGAAGACGAAGCCGATCATCCCCGCGATCAGCAGCAGGACCAGGCAGGCGACCGTCCCGAGGATGCGCTCGACCCGCGCATCGGTCCAGAACCCACCCGCCCCGGGCCGCGGCCCGGCGCCCGCCCGCCCCGGGCCGCGGAGCCCGGGCAGGCGAGCTGCGATCCCCCGGGCCGGCACTAGTGCAGCGGCACCCAGTCGCTGGCGACGATGCGCAGGGCGGTCGGGCTCTTGCGGGCGAAGTTGATGAACTTCTTGGCGATGCCCTTGGCCGGCCCGCGGCTGACGAGGTAGAAGTTACGGGTGCCGGCGTACTGCCCGGACTTCGCGTTGCGCAGGGTGCACGGGACCCCCTGATAGGGGACGTCGTGCAGGCCTTTGGTGAAGCTGAAGGAGGCGTAGCCGATCGCGTTCGGGTCCGACTTGATCGTCTGCGCCTGGAGGCCGTTCGAGGGTTTGGTCTTCGCCGACCCCGCGACCCTCAGCGTCTGGCCCATGAAGATGTTCTGGAAGGCATCCTGGGTTCCCGAGGCGGCGGTGCGGACGACGAGGTCGATCGGGCCGCTCGCCGTCGCCCCCTCCACCTGGCTCCAGCTGCGGATCCGGCCGGAGAAGATGTCCTGGACCTGCTGCTGGCTGAGCGTCGGGATCTGGTTCGAGGGGTGGGTGACGACGCAGACGGCGTCGCGGGCGATTTTGTTGAAGACGATGCCGCCCGGATCGGCCGGTTTCGGGTCCCTGGAGGACATCCCGAGGCTGACCCGGCCGTGGGAGACGTCGGTGATGCCGATGTCCGACCCCCCCTGCAGGATCACGAACTTGACCTTTCCCTTGTTGGCGGGCTGGTTGACGAAGGCCTTGGCCAGCCGGGTTGCGAGCGGCGCGATCGAGGTCGATCCGCTCATCGTGATCGTCGCGGCGGAAGCCGCGGAGGCGGTGGCCGTCAACGAAGCACAGGCAAGTGCGGTTGCGGCCAGGAAACGGGTCCGGTTCATCTCTGTTTCGCTCCTGGAACGGTCGGGATCCTTACTGCGCCAGTCTCGGCCCCGCCGTGCCCCACAAGGTGAACGCGGCGTAACTGTTTGGAGAAAAAGTGGTGAACGCGGTAACCGAATCTTCTCCAGTTCGATACAAGCCGTTCACCGCCTCGATACCTGGATCGGCGAGCCTCTCGGCCGTGGTACGCACGTCGGCAAGCTCTCGTCCCCAGACCGAGGCCCGCAGGATCGCCAATCTCGAGATTCGCCCGGCCGAGCTTCAGGTTCTCGTCGACGACCGGCGGGCAGGGCTGACCGTGCGCGAGTTCGAGCTCTTCCTGCTGCTCGCCGACCGCCTCAACAGCGTCGTCCAGCGCCCCGAGATCTACGAGCTGATGTGGGGCGGCGAGATGCCCCGCCGCGACCGCTCGGTCGACGTCCTCGTCCGCAAGGTGCGCGGCAAGCTCGAGCGGGTCGCCCCCGGGTGGTGCTACATCCACACCCACTTCGGGATCGGGTACCGCTTCACCCCCGAGGAGATCTAGCCGGTTTATTTCATCTCGCCGGCGTGGCCCTGGGCGAAGTTGAAGGCGCAGCGGAAGTTCTCCGGCTGGCCGACCGGCTTGCCGCCGGCGAAGCCGCCGTGGTCGCCGTTGTCATAGACGGTGACGTAGTGGAGCGTTTCCGGGGCCGGGTCCGCCGGCAGCGGCGTCGGGTCGGGCTCGCCCGCCTTGGGGTCGCCCCGCGAGACTTCGCTGACCCCCTCCGAGCCGGCGGCACGGCCGCCGGAGGCGATCGTCGTCAGCGTCGCGCTCATCTCGCGGCGGTCCTTGAGGCCGTCGGTGGGATCGATGTCGGTCGAGGCGGTGACCTCGTTGTCGTCGACCCGGCCGGCGAGCTTCACGTAGGGGGCGGCGCCGATCAGCTGCGCGGCGGTCGGCAGGTAGCCGCCGAGCTCGGCGCATTTCTGGGTCGCGAAGAAGTAGTCGTTCTTGCCGAAGTCCTGAGTTTCGAGCGGATAGGGCTGGGTCATCATGCAGACCGTCCCGATCCGCACCGTCTCCGGCGAGCAGTGGTCGAAGACCCTGCCCGGCATGACGCTGGCGGGGAACTTCTTCTTCTTGTTGAGGCGCAGGACGCCGAACTTCTTCGGCTTCAGGCTCGGGCCGGGGAGGTGGCGCGCGGCGAAGGACTCGATCGTCGCCGCCGAAGACGAGTGCGAGGAGGGCGACGGCGAGCGCCGCCCAGGCGACGATGCCGTTGCTCTTGCGGGGCGTGGTCATGTTCGGCTCCTTCGGGTGCGGTGTTGGGAGTTGTATGCGGGGACCGGCGTCCTGCTCCGGCGGCTGGCGCCGGGGCCGCCGCGGACGGTTGCGCCGGCGAGAGCGGCGAGGAGCACGAGGCCGAGGAGGTATGGCGGCACGGTCAGGCCCGGCCCTTCGGGGTCGTGCCGGGAGAACGCCTGCGACTCCTCGGTCGCCGCCTCCTCTTCACGTTTCTCTTCGACCTGGTAGGTCCGTGCGGGCGCCCCGCCCGGCGGCAGCGGCCGCACGATCGGCGGCGGTGGCGGCGGCACGATCGCGGGCACCTGCGGGATCGCCAGCGAGGTCGGCGTGAAGAACGGCGGCGGCGGAATCGGCGGCGGCGGGGTGGGCGGCGGCGGGGTCGGCGGCGGCGTCGCGGCCGGGGGCGGGACCGGCGCCGGAGGTGGAGGCGGCGTGAAGTCGACCGGGGGGTTGCTCGGCGGCGCCGCGGGCGGCGGCGGGGGCGCCGGCGGAGCGCTCACCGCCGCGGCGCGCTTGAAGCGGTCCGGGCGCAGCGGCCTGGTCCCGCAGGGGCGCTGGACGCTGCCCCCGAGCACGGTCACCGGCTCGGCGTAGGAGTAGCCGCCGGCGCTGACCGTGACCGTCGTCGTGCCGGCGTTGAACGTGCAGAGCAGGCTCGACGTGTTGTCGGTGACGACCCTGTCGCTCTCGTCGAGGTAGGGCTTGCGGAGGTTCGCCGAGGCGGGGTCCTGGCGGACGAAGTCGGCGATGTCGGGGTCCGAGGAGGTGAAGCTGTACTCCGGGTTGACGCGCGCCGTGCAGCCCGCGACCAGGCACTGGTCGGGCGGGAAGAGCGTGTAGGGGTCACCGCCGGAGGGGTTGGGGTTGCCGGTTCCGGCCGAGGCCGGCCCCCAGCGGTCGCCGCCGCGCGGGCGCCGTCCCAGGCCACGGAAGAGCGCCGGCCGCGAGCGCCGCAGGAGGGTCCCGTCGGTCGCCTCCAACGAGAGGTCTTCGATCAGCGGGATCAGCCGCACGCCGACCGGGGCGACGTTGGTCGCCGGGTCGCGATCGGCTGCGTCGACCTCGAGCACCATCTCGCCGCTGTCGCCGAACAGCGAGTCGGCGGCGTCGATTCCGACCGCGCCGCTGAACGGCGAGCGGTAGCCCAGCGTCCCGGTGCCGAAGCTCGGGATCGTCTTCGTCCCCCCCGCCGGGATTCGCAGCGAGCGGTTCTCTTCGGGCCGGTCGAAGATGTAGGCGGAGGCACCGCCGTCGACCAGGGCTCTGGCGACCGTGTCGGCGTCGCTCGCTGCGCTCAGCTTCGGCGTGAAGCTGGAGCTGAGGCTGCGGCTCCCCATCGCGACCACCGGGATCCCTCGGGCGCGGGCGTCGGCGAGCACCGATTCGAGCCATGGCAGCTGTGCCTCGGGCGGGTTCTGCTGCGGGTCGCTGGCGGCGAGCGAGCCGAGCGAGTTGTCGATCACGACGATCCGCACGGTGCCCCCGGGCCCGCTGCTGTCGAACGCGTAATGCGTGCGGGCCCCGGTGCCGGGCGCCGCCCCGGGAATGCCCGCCGTCGAGATGCCGGCCGGCGTGGGCCCGGAGCCGAAGGGCGCCGGGAAGGCCGAGAACGCCGTGCTGAATTCTCCCGCGCCGATGCCGTTGGAGGCGTCGTCGGAGCCGAGCGCCGGGTAGACCGGCAGGCCCCCCGAGGATCCGAGCAGTTCCGCGTAGCGGGCCGCCTCGGCCGAGTCGAGGCCGGTCTTTACCCGGTTGCCGGTGTAGAGCAGCGCCCTGACACCGTTGCCGCCCGCCATCGAGCCCGCCGCGGCGACGGCAGCCGTCAGGTTGCGGTCGGGGCCGATCGCCTCGCGGCCGAGCGAGGCGCAGGGCGAGTCGCACTCGGCGTGGCCGCCGACGGCGAAGCGGGCCGGGCCGGCGGCCATCGGCACCGGTTGGACTGCGGCCGCCGCGGGCGGCTCCGAGGCGCCGCTGCCGTAGCGGAAGATCGAGGCCGTGCGCACGCGTTCGCGGATCTGCCTTGCCGCCGCCGCGCGGCCGCCGTTCCCCTGCCGACGGCGTCGGCGTAGCCGCTCCAGCCCCCGACCGCCCAGCCGTTGCCCGAGGGGTCGAGCAGCAGCGCGAGCACCGGGTCGCTCTTCAGCGGCCTGTCGTTGCTGGATCCCATGAAGGCCGTCCGCTCCTCGTCCACCCAGCCGGCGGCGTTCTCGCGCATCAGGTAGCCGTCGCCGGGCAGGGCGTAGGGCGGCGGGATCGGCGGCGGCACGTTCGGGTCCGGTTCCGGCAGGTTGTCGGCGGGCGGGTAGGAGAGCCGGGGCACCACGGAGACGATCGCCCGCACCTTGCCGCCATCTCTGACCGCCGCGGCGGCGATCGCGGTCGAGCCGGGCAGCGGTTGCGAGGAGAACCGCCAGGGGGTCCCGGGGCCGCCGTCGCGCTCGATCACGATGTCGCGGCCGGCGGCGACGGCGCCGCCGTCGGGCAGGCCGGCGACGGCGTAGATCAGCGGTTCGCCGGACCTGACCGAGTCGAGCAGGGCGTGGGCGGAGGGGTCGACCCGCCAGCCGCCGCCGTCGTTGACCAGCAGGTCGCCTCCCGCGGCGACGATCGCCTCGCTGCCGGCGAAGGCGATCGAGGTGAGCCCCGCTTCCGAGAAACCGGGCGGCAGTTCTTCAGGTTCCCAGCTCTTGCCGTAGCCGAGCAGGACGCCGCCCTTGCCGACCGCGTAGCCGCGCGAGGGGTTCGCCGGGTCGAAGGCAACGTCGACGAGGTTGCCTTCGAACCCGATCGGGATCCCCGGGTCGGGGATCCAGAGGTTGTCGTCGGCGTTCCACTGCCACATCGCCCCCTGGTCGCCAACCGCCTGGGCCCGCGACGGTTCCGGCCAGGCGACCCCGCGCAGGTTTGCCTTGTTGACGCTGCCGCTCGAGGAGAGCAGGAACTCGCGCTGCCAGCCGTGCCCGGGCTGGTAGCGGGCGACGGCGCCGTCGGCGCCGACGGCGAGCGCCCCCGAGTCGAGCGAGCCGGGCGCCCCTCCGGGAGCGGACGTCACGTCGGCGAGCGGCGAGCGCAGGGAGACGGGCCAGGGCCGGGGCGCGGGCGGGGCGCTCTCGGCCGAGATCTGCACCGGGCCCTCGAGCCAGCCGGTGTCGGCGCTCTCGAAGGCGCCGCTCGGATGGAAGTTGCCGCCGCCGCCCGGGAGCCGGGAGAAGGCGCCTTCCGCGAAGCGCAGGTACGTGCCGCGGTTCGTTTCCTCGCCGCCGCCCGGGTCGAGCGGGTTGGTCACGATCCGGGTCCCGAATTCGCCGCCCGGCCAGGCGAAGCTCCGGTAGCCGCCCTGCCGCGAGAATTTGGCGCCGAGCGGCGCGCCGCAGGGCGCCGCGTCGCACCAGGACCCGGTCACCGCGCCGGCGCCGATCGCGTAGTGGAGGGTGATGTCGGTCTGGACGCCTTCGATCGCCGCCGTCAGATCGATCCAGAGGCCGTCGGAGGTCACGGTCAGGGGCTGGGCCGAGCCGCCGATCGGCGCCGCCCCGACGATTCCCTGGGCGGGGGTGTCGGCGTCGGCGAAGGGCGTCCCGGCGAGCGGCCTCTCGACCCAGTGCGGGCCTTCCGGGCTCGAGGTGCGCTGCAGGAGGACGACCGACCGGCCCAGCGAAGGGTCCGCCTCGGCCAGCGCCCAGGCGTTGCCGAGCCCGGTCGCCTCGATCGCGATGATGTGGAGGTGGTGTTCGGAGCCGGCCGGGATCTCGATCGGCTCGCGCTTCCATTCGGCGCCGTCGAAGTGGACGATCCCGTCGGCGGCCGAGCGGCCGGTCGGCCCGAACAGCAGACCGGTGTGCGGGCCCTCGTCGACGGCCGCGACTGCGACGGCTCCGAGCCCCTGTTCGTCGGCCAGCGCCTCAGGCGGCTGTTCGCCTTCGGCGGGCAGCAGCGCTTCGGCCGGCGGCGGTTCCAGCGCCCGCCAGTCGCCGCCCGGGTCGTGGACGAGGACGACGAGCTGTTCGCCGCTCGGCCGGCGCAGGTCCCGTCCGACCACGACGCCCCCTCCCGCGAAGGTGATCCGCGCCGAGAGGCGGTTGGGAATCGGGCCTCGGTATGGGTTCCCGGACTCGTCGACCGGGGTGTCGAACACCTGCCACCCGGAGGCGTCGGTATGGCGCAGGAAGGCGAGCTGGGGCTCGGGCTGGGCGGTGTCCACCACGGGCCCGAAGGCCAGTTCGCGGCTCCCGACCCTGACCCCGCCGACGTCGAGCGGCAGCTGCCGGTAGCCCCAGGCTTCGCCGGCGGCGCCGCCCGGAGAGGCGCCCATCAGGGTCGTCTCCGAGTCGGCGGTCCCGAGCAGCGGCAGCGGCCCGCTGCCGGGGATTTCGCCGCGGCCGCTGTCCGGCGGCAGGGCGACCGCCATCGAGGCTGCCAGCAGGACTGCGAACCCCGCCGCGTGGAAGATGCCCCTCACTTCTTCTTCACCGTCTTCGTGACGAAGGCCAGCTTGGTCGGGTAGTTCTCCCGGGTCAGCCTCAACAGGAGGCTGTGGCGGCCGGGGGCGAACAGCCGCAGCGGGGTCCTGGCGACCGTGCGGCCGCCGCGCTTGGCGAGCAGCCGCACCCTGGCCCGCTTGGTGAGAGTGAAGCTGACCGTGAGGCGCAATCCGTGCAGGCGCGAGCGCACCCTGCGCAGCAGGGGCGGCAGGCGCTTGACCTTGCCCGGCTTGCTCGTCCCCGGGGTCAGTTCGAGCGGCGGCGGGGCGAAGAGCTGCGAGTCGTCGATCGGCAGCCGGTCGGGAATGAACTGCTCCGCCGACTCGTTGGGCCGGAACTCGATCGTCCCCTGGAAGGCGGGGTCGGTGTCGCGCGCGAGCGGGGTCCCGTCGCTGTAGTGGAAGAGCCAGCCGGCCCAGGTCGCCAGCCAGCAATCGTCGGGGGCGGGACAGGCGACGCGGGCGGCGGCCCCGCGGCCGGCGCCGGCCGCCGGCAGCCTCGTGGTCACGGTCGAGCCGTCGGCGGCGATCCTGGCGACGGTCGCCTTGCTGTTGTTGCTGTGGCGGTCGGCGAAGGGGACGACCGTCGCCAGCGCTTCGCCGCTGCCGGGGATCGCGGCGACGTCGCCGAAGCGGTCGGTCGGCCCGAATTCGGCTCCCGACAGGGTCAGCTCCTGGAAGGCTCCCCCGACCAGCCGCGCCGCCAGCGGCGGCCGCGCGACGGCGCCGCCGGAGGGGGCCGAGGACCCCGAGGCGGCGCCGCCGCCGACCGCCCACAGATCCCCGCCGTCGCCGTCCATCGCCAGCAGCTCGGTGCCGTCGACCGGGACTTCGCCGAGCGGCGCGGGCTCGAAGGGGTCATCGACGAAGGTTTTGCCGTCGAAGCGGTGGATCAGCCTCGGCACCGGCTCCGGTTCCCCGAGCTGGACCGGTTCGGTGCGGTTCTCCGGCGAGCGGCCGACGACGGTGGTCTCGAACAGCTCGCCATCGTGGAATTCCATGTCGCTGACCCCCCTTCCCTGCGGGCCGTAGAGGCTGAGCAGGTCGGAGCCGTTCCAGTGCAGATGGAAGGAGCCGACCCGCTCGCCGAGCGGGTCCTGGGACCCGACGCCGCCGAACCAGCAGTCGTCGGGGCCGTCGCAGGCGGCGGAGAGCATCGGGCGGAAGGGGTCGGCGGAGTCGACCCGAGTGCTCCAGGAGCCGACCACCTGGCCGTCCTTGAAGCGGCAGAGGGCGAGGCCGTCGCCGAAGCGCGGCGGGCTCGGTTCGCTGATCACCCAGAACTCGGTCGGCGCCGCCCAGGCGATCCGGGCGCTGTCGCCCGAGCCCCCGCAGACAGTCGCCAGCTGGTGCCACTCCTGCCCGTCCCAGCTGAACAGCCCGCGCGGGATCGTGTCGTTCCCCTGGACGCTGAGCAGGCCGCGGTTGGGCGCCCAGAAGCTGAGGTCGCCGGGCTCGCCGAGCGGCACCTTGAAGGGGACTCCGGCGGGCGGCGGCGGCTGCTCGAGGCGCCAGATCGGCTCCTCGGCGCCGGCCGCCGCCGGGCCGAGCACGAGGGAGGCGAGAGCAGCGAGGGCCGCGCCCGCCAGTGTCCGCCTCCTACTCACCGTCCCTCGGCTGAGCCTCTTGCTCGGTGGTCGGCGAGTCGTGGAGGTCCTCGCCGCCGAAGTCGACGAGGGCCGGCTTGACGGCGGCCATCAGCGCCTCGAGGGCGACTCCGGACAGCGTCTCGTGCTCGATCAGCGAGTTGGCGACCTCGTAGACGGCATTCCAGTTGCCGCTCAGGATGCTCTCCGCCTGCTCGACGGATTCGACGATGATCCGCTCGACCTCGCGGTCGATCAGGTCGAGGGTCGAGGGGCCGACCGAGCCGAGGTCCTGGAGCGAGGCGCCGAGGAAAACCTCGCCCGCCTTTTCGCCGATCGTCACCGGCCCGAGCTCGTCCGACATCCCGTAGGAGGTGACCATCTGGCGAGCCAGCCCGGTCGCCGCGTGAAGGTCGTCGTGGACGCCCGTTGAGACGACGCCGAACTCGATCTTCTCGGCGGAGAAGCCGGCGACGATCGAGATCAGGTGGCGCCGCATATCGGGCTCCTGCATGATCACCGCGTCTTTGTCCGTGAGCATGCTCGCGGCCGTGCCGAGCTGCCTGCCGCGGGCCACGATCGAGAGCTTCTGGGCCGAGACCTTCTGGCCGATCGCAGTCGTCACGACCGCGTGGGCGGCCTCGTGGATCGCGATCACCCACTGCTCCTCGGGCGTCAGCGCGTGGCTCTTGCGGGCGGGGCCGGCGACGACCCGGTCGATCGCCTCCTCGAGGGTCGCCTGGTCCATCTCGACCCCCCCTTCCCGCACGGTCAGCAGCGCCGCCTCGTTGATCACGTTGGCGAGCTCGGCGCCGCTGAAGCCGGAGGTCAGCTTGGCGATCTGGTCGAGGGACGTGCCCGGCGCCAGGGGCCGGTTGCCGCAGTGCAGGCCGAGTATTTCGAGGCGCCCGTGCACGTCCGGGACGTCGACGGTCACCTGACGGTCGAAGCGGCCGGGACGCAGCAGCGCCGGGTCGAGGACGTCGGGGCGGTTGGTGGCGGCGAGCACGACCAGGCCGGCGTCGCCGCCGAAGCCGTCCATCTCGACGAGCAGCGCGTTCAGCGTCTGCTCGCGCTCGTCGTTGCCCTGCCCGACGCCGGCGCCGCGCTTGCGCCCGGCGGCGTCGAGCTCGTCGATGAAGATCAGCGCCGGCGCCATCTTGCGGGCTTTGGCGAAGAGGTCGCGCACGCGGGCGGCGCCCACCCCGACCAGCGACTCGACGAAGTCGGAGCCCGACAGCGAGAAGAAGGTGGCGTCGGCCTCGCCCGCGGTCGCCTTGGCGAGCAGCGTCTTCCCGGTCCCCGGCGGGCCGACCAGGAGCACCCCCTTCGGCGCCCTCGCCCCCACCGACGCGTATTTGCTCGGGTCGGCGAGATAGTCGCGGATCTCGCGCAGCTCGGCGACCGCTTCGCCGGCGCCGGCGACGTTCTCGAAGGTCGTGCGCCCGGGCGCGTCCGCCCCCCGCTTGCGTCCCTTGCCGGTGAACTTCGAGAAGCCGGCGAAGGCGCCCGCGCCGGCGTCCTCGCCGAGCCGCGTGAAGAGCACGAAGAGGCAGACGAGCAGCAGGATCGGGATCAGGAACTGGACGACGATCTGCTTTGCCGGCTTGTCCCACTGCTGGTCGATCTGGACGACGGCGCCGCTCGCCGTCAGGCCCTTGACCAGGGAGGAGGTCTGCGCGTCGGACTCCGGATAGGCGGAGTAGAGGTGGCGGCCGTCCTTGGTGTCGAGCAGCACCCGGGCGTCCTGGTCGAGCAGCGTGGCCTCGCCGATCAGTTTCTCTTTGGCGAGCTTCGAGACCTGGCTGATCGGGATCCGTTCTCCGCTCGTGCTCGGCTGGATCTCGCCGAGGAGGTGGAAGAAGAGGTAGATGAGGATCAGGGAGGCGACCATCAGGGCCGTGCTCAGCGGGTCCTTCGCGAACCAGCGCCCGAGCCCGCGGAGGCGCTCGCCGACGGCCTGGACCGCCTCGCGGCCGCTCACCTGGGGCGGCCGGACGGGGATCCGCCCGAGGCGACCGCTCTTCTTTTCCTCATGCTCTGTCATCTGCCCCTCTGTTTCGTCGTGCACCGGGCCCTACACCGAGACGACGCCCGGGCTCGCTGGGAGCCCGGGCGTCGTTTGTGGTGAGTCGGCGGTGCTGTTTCCTGACTACTTCCTCTTCTTCTTCTTGAGCTTCAGCGTGATCGAGCTGTTCTGGGTGCTCGAGTCGCCGCCGACGGGCGTGAACGTGAGCTGCAGGCTCACCTTCAACTTGCCCTTCTTGCGCAGCTGCCTCTTGGCCGCGCCGCTCGGCTTCAGCTGCAGGCCGAAGGTGCCCGCCTTGTTGGCGTTGAGCACGGTCCGCCCGACCTTGACCTTCTTCTTGCCGACCTTCGCCGTGCCGACCATTTCCAGCTTGCCGGCGCCCGGCAGCTTGACCGAGACGGTCGCCCCCCCGGTCTTCGACGAGATCGACTTGCGCGGCAGGGTGAACCTGTTGCTCGGCTTGGTGACTTCGGGCGTCTTGCCGCCGCCACCGCCGCCGTTGTCGCCGCCGCCGTTGTCGTCGCCGCCGCCGCCGCCGCCACCGCCGCCGGTGCCCTTTTCCCAATCGACCGCGTCGATCCCGGTGCGGGCGATCGCGAGGATGTTGGCGGGCAGGGGAGCGTAGTCGGCCGGGAACAGCTGGCCCTGGGTGCCGTCCGTGAGGGCGCTCTCCCAGTAGTCCTTCACCGTCCGGGCCTTGCTCTCCTCTTCGGCGCTGTTGCCCCAGACGTCGGAGTTGTCATCGAACACCAGCCCGTAGGTGAAGGTGCAGATGCCGTACCCCTGCGGCGAGTTGACGCCGCTCGTCTGCGACCAGTCGCCGAGCGTCGGGTCGCTGGCCGGAGTCGTCGGGACTCCGGAGAACGAGGCGAGCAGGCAGTTGGCGCCCTTTTCCGGGGTCGTCGTCGTGCTTTTGTAGCCGTCGACCGAGGCCGTCGGCTCCGTGAACGCGCCGCTTCCGTTCTGGACCTGGGTCCAGTACGGAGTGGTCGGCGCTTCGGCCAGCGCCGGGTTGACCGTCGCGCGCTTTGGCGCGGGCGGTGGCGATGTCCGAGTACCCGATCGAGCCGTCGGTGGCGATCAGCTTGTCGACCAGGTTGCCGTTGCCGTTGCCGCAGGCGCTGGTCAGGTTGTCGGTCTGTTTTTCGACTCCGCCTTCGAAGTCGTTGACGCTGCCCGGCCCTTCGGGGTCGGCCGGCGTCCTGCACTCCGTTGTTGTTGCCGCAGTCGTCCCGCTTGCCGAACGTCGCACCCGGCCACTCCCTGGTCAGGTTGGCGCCCGTGGTCGCGAACGTGGTCTTCCAGCCGCGGGAGACGTTGATCGAGTTCAGGTAGTCCTTGAACGTGAACGTCGTCCCCGACTGGTCGTAGCGGACGACGCGGATGATCGGTTTTTCGCAGGCGGCGCCGGCGAGACCGGGAACCACGTCGGACCACTTGACGTTCGGAGCAGCCGGCGCACCGGCGCCTCCCTGGGCCCAGATCTTCTCGAAGACGGCCTTCGGGAAGCGGACCCTGATCAGCGGTTTCTTCGCCGCTTCGGCGCCTTCGGCGATCGTGATCGTCCGGTATTCGTTGTCGTTGATCGCTTCGGCGCTGCAGCCGTCGGGCAGGTTGACGAGCGCGACCACGCCACCGACAGCGGCCGGGATCACGTGGATCTGGCCGTCGTTGGAGGGATCGGTGTCGGCCACGGTCATCGCTTTGCCGGCACCGGGGTCGACGGTCGCGCCCGCGTTCATCAGCGCCATCTGTTCGGGCGTCGGCGGGTCATCGGACTGCCCGAAGCGCGAGCGTCAGCGTGCGCAGGGTGACGGACTTGACGCCGGCCCCGCTTCCGCTCGGTGCGTAGGTGATGTTTTTCAGCGTCCCCGGGCAGTAGGCGCTCTTGTAGCTGGCGTTGAACACCGCGTGGGCGTCTTTGGCGAACGATCCGCCTTCGCCCAGGATGCTCGGCCCGCCGCATTTGGCGGTCGTGAATGAGGCGTCGGCCCTGGGAACCAGGGCGATCGCCGCGAGCGCGGTCAGGATCAGGGCGAGAACCCCTGCCCTCGCGGCGCTCAAGCCCCGTCCAGGGGCGGTCAGAGTGCGGCTCATGAGAGTCTTTCCTTTCATCGACTGAACCCTTGCGGCGCCAGCGTGTTCAGCGGAAATGGCTCTGTCAAGCCGCTTCACAGGACTTCTACCTCTCCGTTACAGGTCGTTATCAGTGGCGTCACCAGATCGTTTCCAGTTCTTGACCAGCGCTTCACTTTCTTGTTCCTTTCGCTCGTCTCGCCGCGGTCGAAGCGCGGAACGAGACCGGCAGCGAGGCGCTCGACCGGCGCCCTCCGCGGGAGGCGACGTAGGAGACCTGCGCGCGGCCCCGGATCCGCCCCCGCTCGCGCAGCTCGGCCCGGTAGCGGGCGACGGGCCGCAGGGTCAGCCTCACGGCGGTGCGACTCGTCCCCCGCGCCCTGCCGGTCGCCGCGGCCAGCGTGCGCAGCCGGCGCGGCCTGCCGGCCCGAGCCAGGCCGACGGCGTGGACCCCGCCGGCCGCCGGCACCGAGACGGTGAGGACGACGACGCCGCCGGGCCGAGAGCGCGCCCGGACCGCGATCCGCGGGCCTTCGCGGTCGAATTCGACCGTCCCGTCGGGCCCCGAGTCGTCGAGGCCCTTTTCCGGCGGGCCGCCGTCGGGGTCCGGCACCCGGGTCGCGACGAAGGCGTCGGCGCGCTGGTTGGAGTCGCCGTGGAAGAGGTTGCCGGCGAAGGAGGCGAAGGCGACGACGTTGCCGTCGGCCGAGATCGAGGCCCCCTCGGTGACGCCGGCGTCGCTGTCGGCGCCGGAGAAGGAGTGGACGACCCGTTCGAGCGTCCTCGCCTGCCTGTCCACCACATACGCTTCCCGCGGGCCCGGCGACCGGGCGCGGGTCGCCGAGCTGCTGCAGCGCCGGGAAGACGAATTTCGTCCGCGCCGAGGTGATCACCAGGTAACGGCCGTCGGGCGAGATCGTGACGCTGCCGACCGGCTGCGCCGTCGCCACGTCGTTGTCGAGCGTGTCCCGGGTCAGCTCTTCGGTCCCCTGCTTGCGGGTCACCCCCGGGTGCATGTCGGTGACGAAGAGGTCGAGGCCGGGGTTGGCGCTGAGCAGGGGCCGGCCGGCGGCCCCGGTCAGGAAGGCGACCGTGTAGCCGTCGGCGCTCATCACCGGGACCTGGCAGCTGATGTCGGTGGGGACGTTCTCCTGGTCTGTGAGCGGCCCGTAGCAGGGGCCCGTCGAGACGCGGTCGAAATTGGGCGGCGAGACCAGGCATCCGGGGTCTTCGGGGTCGGCGAGCCCGGTCACCCGGCGGGTCGGCGCCTGCGGCCCGTCCGCGATCCTGCGCCAGAGGTAGTAGTTGAACAGCGGATCGGGGTGCTCGCCGCTCAGGAAGCGGGTCTGGAGCGCCGAGTTGCCGCCGGTCCAGGCGACCGTCGTCCCGTCGGGGCTGAGCGAGGCGCCGAGCGCCCCGCCGGCCGGCATTCCGTCATCGCGCCGCTTTCGGGGTCCCGCCTGGCCGTGACCAGCGTCGTCGTCTCGGCGTCCCGGTCGCGCAGGAAGACCTGGCCGGCGGGCGTGTCGACGCCGGGGCGGGCGGGCAGGTCGGAGGGGGCTTCGGTGAGGAACGCCACCCGGCTGCCGTCGGCGCTGATCGCGGTGCCGCGGGTGATCGCCGCGCCCGGTTCGCTGCCCGGCAGCGGGAACGCCGGCGGGCCGTAGTCGGCAGGCTCCTCGCCGCCGTCGCGCGCGGAGACGAGGTCGAAGGCACCCGGCGTTCCGATCGGGAAGTCCATGTCGCGGACATAGACGTCGATGTTTTCGTTGACGTCGGCAGGGACCAGGGGCTCTGCGGTCGAGAAGGCGACGTAGCGGCCGCCGGCGCTGATCGACGGTCTCGAGGCGCCGATCCGCATGAAGTCGTTGCTGCTTTCGTCGTAGAGGTTGCCGTCGGCGACCTTCGCCAGCGCCCGGGTCTGCAGGTCGAAGCGGAAGATCCCGCCTTTCCTGTAGGCGCCCGGCGGGTCGGGGTCGTCGTCGGCGAAGAAGTTCCGCGACTGGGTTTCGAGGACGACGTAGCGGCCGTCGGCGGAGATCGCCGCGTAGTCCGTGGTGTCGTCGCCCTGTTCGAGGCGTTCGTAATCGGCCGAGACGAGCAGGGCTCCCTGGGCTCCGTCGGCGGCGTTCTCCCAGGCGCCGGCGGCGCAGGCCCGGGACAAGGGCGAGGGCGAGGAGTGCCGGCGCGGCGGCGAGCAGGACGCGGGTCGCGGCACTCATCGGACCCGCACCGTCAGCCTGCGCACGGCCGTGTTGCGCGCCCCGTCGCGGGCCCTGATCGCGACCCGGTAGCGGCCGGGGTGCTCGAAGACGTGGACGATCCGCACCCGGCTCGGCTTCTTCGGCTTCTTCTTCCGGTGCTCGGCCCGGCGAGCCGCCCGGGCGCCGGCCCGGCCGATCGTCTTCGGCCCGTGTCCTCCTTCGCCTCCGCCGCCTCCCCCGCCTTCCCCGCCTTCGCCGAAGTTGGCCTTGACGCCGCCGCGCTTCACCCCCGAGCTGGAGCTCCTGGCGCCGTCGGTGACGAGGACCGTGAGGCGCCGGCCGTGGCGCCGCAGCCTGATCCGGGGCGGCGAGCGGTCGACGAGCAGGGAGCCGCTGCGGCTGCCGGTTTCCTGGCCGGCGTCGTCGATCGCGAAGACCTGGATCCGGTGGTGCCCGTCTTCGATCTCGTCGGGTTTCAGCACCGCGTGGGTGCCACGGCGGGCCTCGATCACGGGCTCGTCGTCGACGCTGACCGAGTAGCGGACGCCGCCGATCGCGTTGTTGGTCTTGTCCCAGGCGATCGGAATCCTCTTCTTGCGCTGCCAGCCTTCGGGCAGGAGGACGAAGAACGGGTCGGGGGGCGCGTCGACGACCGAGGCGGCGATCTGGGAGTTGGCGCCGGCGCCCTGCTGCCAGGCGACGATCGCGTCGCCGAGGCCGGACCCCCCCATCACCATGCGGCCGACGCCGCCGCCGTGCGGGGCGCTGAGCTCGGTCGGCTCGACGACGCCGTCGGCGCGCCGCTCCTGGATGCCGACCAGGCCGACCCCGGCGAGCAGTTCCCGCCAGGCGGCGACCGCGGCACCGGTTTCGGCGATGTCGACGAGCGGTTCGCCCCCGACCCCGCTGCCGCCCCCGTCGAGGCGGTCGACCTTGGTCGAGGAGGCGTCGTCCCCTTCGCCGAGCAGCGTCGCCGGGCCGGAGCCGAAGCCGGTGACGTAGAGGCCGCGCGGGTCGACGCCGACGCTCGGGGGGCCGAGGGCGGCAAGGGCGGCGCCGTCGGCGAGGTGCGCATCGCCGAATTGGCCGGAGAGTTCCGAGAAGACGTCGGGCGTCTCGTTGACCAGCACCCGGACGCCGTCGAGCTTGCTCGCCTGGCCGGGCTGCTGGCGGAAGGCGACGGCGGCCTGGCCGAAGCCGGAGACATCGAGCGAGAAGGCGTCGGCGGCGCCCCGCAGCGGCGCGCCTTCCCAGGTCGAGGGGCTGACCTGGAGCGGGATGCCGATGCTGGTCCCGAACAGGCGGCGCGCCCAGACGCGGTCGACGAACTCGTCGTCGGGCTCCTGCCAGGCGACCACCCCTCCCCCCTGCACGTCGATCCCGACCCGGGGCGAGTTCCCCTCCGTCGGCAGCCGCACCGGGGTGCCGATGCTGCGATCGATCGGCGTCCCGAGCAGCGACCAGAGGCGGCCGTTGTAGCGGGCGACGCGCACGTCGGCGCCGACGTACCCGGGCGGGTTCGCCGTGCTCACGTCGGTCACCACCCGGTAGGCGAGGTAGGCCTGGCCGCCGCGGCTCATCGCCAGGTCGGGGTAGGTCGAGGTCGCCTCGCCGACGTTGAAGTCGATCGGGATCGGCGCCTGGAAGCCGTGGGCGCCGGGGTCGAGGCTGGCCGAGTACATGCGGTCGCTTTCGGGCCCGAACTCCTGCACCCAGGTGACCACGAGGCGGCCGCCGTCGCCGGCCCCGATCCGCGCCCAGCTCGAGTCGAAGCTCTGGCCGACGTCGACCCGCTGGGCCGGCTTCCAGGCGCTTTCGCTGAACTGGGCGGCGAAGACGTGGACGTGGCCGTCGACCCGTTTCAGGTAGACGATGCCGCCGCTGCCGTCTTCGGACATCGCCGCGTCGGCGACGTCGACGACGTCGGCGCTCGGCCCGTCGATCGGCTGCACGTCGGAGACGATCGCCCCTGCCCTGCCCGGCGCGGCCAGCGCCAGGGAGCACGCCGCCAGCGCGATCGTCGGCGCCAGCATCGTGCGTGGTGGAGGATGCCGCATACGGCCCTGGACATTCCCGCCCGCCGGTGTCAGAGATGTAACTAGGGTGCTACCAAGTGGTGAAAGCGCGGTAACGACCCGAGCTGGTGGTCCTACCCCGGTGAGTCGCTGGCGCCGGCCTCAGGCGGGCTTGCGGGCCCGGATGATCGCCGATCCGGCCCTGCTGTGGACGCGGTGGGTCTCGGCGATCTCGACGTCCTCGAGGCCGGCGGCAGCCAACGCCGTTTCGAACTCGCGCCGTGTCAGCGCCCCGGCTATGCAGCCGGTCCACTGGGCCATGTCCGCACGAGTCGCCTCGTCCATGTCGTCGTCGGCGATCACGTCGGAGACCGCGAAGCGACCGCCCGGCCTCAGGACCCGCGCCGCCTCCGCCAGGACACGGGGCTTGTCGCCGGAGAGGTTGATCACGCAGTTCGAGATCACGACGTCGACCGAGTCCGGCCGGCAGGGGGATCGCCTCGATCTCTCCGCGCAGCCACTCGACGTTCTCCACCCCCGCCCGGCGCTGGTTCTCACGGGCGAGGGCCAGCATCTCGTCGGTCATGTCAAGTCCGTAGGCCTTGCCGGTCGGGCCGACTCGCCTGGCAGAGAGCAAGACGTCGATGCCACCGCCCGAGCCGAGATCGAGCACCGTCTCCCCTTCGCCGAGCTCGGCGACGGCGGTCGGGTTGCCGCAGCCCAGGGATGCCATCGTCGCGGTGTCGGGGAGCTCGCCCCGCTGGCCCTCCTCATAGAGGCCGGCGCCGAAGACCTTGGCTTCCTCATCGGCGAGGACGGCCTTGGGAGCGCAGCAAGAACCGCCGCCCGGGTCGCCGGAGCCGACCCTCGTCGCGGCGGCGGCGTAGCGGGCGCGGACCGCCTCGCGAATGTCATCGGGCTCGGCTCGAGCGGCCGAACGGCAGCAGCTCGAGGCGGGGGCGCCCTCGTCGTGTTCGGTCTCGGTCAGCTCAGCCATTGCGAAAACTCCTCCAGCGCGTCGTTGTTGACGTAGTAGTACGCCCACAGCCCAGGGCGCTCGGAGCCGACGATGCCGGCGTCCTTCAGCTTTTTCAGGTGATGAGAGACGGTCGGCTGGGAGAGGTCGAAGAGCGGCACCAGCTCGCAGACGCAGACCTTGCCGGCGTGCTTTCTCAGCACATCGACGAGCTGCAGTCGAACCGGATCGCCGAGCGCTTTGGCGATCGCGGCCATTCGCTGGGCCTGCGCGCGCTCGACGTCGGGGTAGACGACCGGCTCGCAGCAGGGCTCGCCGGGAAGTCGCTTGGCCTTCGGCTCCAACTCCAGATTGACATTCATCTATTTACATATATCTATTGAAATCGGGTTTGTCAATTCATACGATGGCGCGATGGTGGCACCCGCCCAGGGATCGATCTCGACGCAGCTCTCCACCCTCGACCGCTTCCTGCCCCTGTGGATCGGGGCGGCGATGGCGGTGGGCCTCGGCCTCGGCGCCGTCATTCCCGGCCTCGAGGACGCGCTCTCCTCGATCGCCATCGGGGGAACCTCGCTACCGATCGCGATCGGCCTGCTGCTGATGATGTACCCGGTGCTGGCCCGTGTCCGTTACGAGGAGCTCGGGCACCTGCGCGGCGAGCGGCGCCTGCTCGTCTCCTCGCTGGTGCTGAACTGGGTCGTCGGACCGGCGCTGATGTTCGCCCTCGCCTGGCTGATGCTTCCCGACGAGCCCGCCTACCGCACCGGGCTGATCGTCGTCGGGCTGGCGCGCTGCATCGCGATGGTGCTGGTGTGGAGCGAGCTCGCCTGTGCCGATCGCGAGGCGACCGCGGTCCTGGTCGCGATCAATTCGCTCTTTCAGATCGTCGCCTACAGCCTGCTCGGCTACTTCTATCTCTCGATACTGCCGGGCTGGCTCGGCCTCGATACCGAAGGGTTCTCGGTCGGCATCTGGGAGGTCGCGCGCACCGTCCTGATCTTCCTCGGCATCCCTCTCGCCGCCGGCTACCTGACCCGTGTGATCGGCATACGGCGGCGCGGGAGGCACTGGTACGAGACGACCTTTCTGCCGCGAATCGCCCCGATCACCCTCTACGGCCTGCTCTTCACGATCGTCCTGCTCTTTGCATTGCAGGGCCACCAGATCACCACCCACCCACTCGACGTGGTGCGAATCGCGCTGCCGCTGCTGGCCTACTTCGTCGCCATGTTCACGATCGCCTTCGTCTGGGGAAAGGCCTCGGGTTACGGCTACCCGCGCACCGCGACCCTCGCCCTCACCGCCGCCTCCAACAATTTCGAGCTCGCGATCGCGGTCGCGATCGGGGTCTTCGGCGCGACCTCCGGCGAGGCTCTGGCCGGGGTGGTGGGGCCGCTGATCGAGGTGCCCGTGCTGGTCGGGCTCGTCTACGTCTCATTGTGGGCCCGCGGACGCTGGTTTGCGGGCACGCCCGGCGGGCCCGCGCCGCGTGCGGCGGGAGGCGGCGGGCTGATGGCCAACGCCCTCTTCGTCTGCCTGCACAACGCCGGGCGATCGCAGATCAGCCGCGCCCTCTTCGAACGGGCTGCCGGCGCTCGCCACGCCGCCGAGGCCGCCGGAACCCAGCCCGCCGCTCGCCTTCATCCGAATGTGGTCGAGGCGATGGCGGAGGCCGGCATCGACATCTCCGACCGCCACCCCCGGCTGCTCACCCGCGAGATGGCGGAGTGGGCGGACGTCGTGGTGACGATGGGCTGTGGGGACGAATGCCCCTACATCCCCGACAGGCGCTACGTCGATTGGGACCTGGAAGACCCCGAGGAGATGCCGATCGAGGCCGTGCGCGAGCTGCGCCAGGAGATCGCCCGCCGCATCGAAGCGCTGCTCGCCGAGCTCGATGCCGAAAACGCAGCCGGGAGAACGGCGTGACGCGCGTCGCCATCAACGGATTCGGGCGCATGGGCCGGCTTGCGATGCGCGCGGCCTGGGGCCGGCCGGAGCTCGAGTTCGTCCAGGTGAACGAGGTGGCCGGCGACGCGGCAACCGCCGCTCACCTGCTGATGTTCGACTCGATCCACGGACGCTGGTCGCACAGCGCCGAAGGCGGTGAGGAGGCACTGATCGTCGAGGGCCGGGAGATCGCCTATTCGGACGAGGCGACGCCTGGGGACGTGGACTGGGCCGAGGCCGGAGTCGAGGTGGTGCTGGAGTGCTCGGGCAGGTTCCGTACCGTCGAGTCGCTGGCGCCCTACTTCGCCCAGGGTGCCGGCAAGGTGATCGTCGCCGCGCCGGTCAAGGAGGAGGGCGCGATGAACGTGGTGGTCGGGGTCAATGACGACCCGGCCGAGCTGGCCCGCCACGACATCCTCACCGCCGCCTCCTGCACGACCAACTGCCTGGCGCCGGTCGTCAAGGTGGTCCACGAGGGGATCGGGATTCGCCACGGCTCGATCACGACGCTTCACGACCTGACCAACACCCAGACCGTCGTCGATGCTCCCCACAAGGACCTGCGCCGTGCCCGAGCGTCGAGCCTCTCGCTGATCCCGACGACGACCGGCTCGGCGACCGCCATCGGCTTGATCTTCCCCGAGCTGCGCGGGCGCCTGAACGGGCTTGCGGTACGGGTGCCGATGCTGAACGCCTCACTCACCGACTGCGTATTCGAGGTTGGTCGCCCGACCGACGTCGAGGAGGTCAACGGCCTGCTCGAGGCCGCCGCCGACAGCGGCCGGCTGGCCGGCATCCTCGGTTTCGAGAAGCGACCCCTCGTCTCGGTGGACTACCGCGACGATCCGCGCTCGAGCGTGGTCGACGCGCTTTCGACGATGGTGGTCGACGAGACCCAGGTCAAGATTCTCGCCTGGTACGACAACGAGTGGGGCTATGCGAACCGCCTGGTCGAGCTTGCAGGGATGGCGGCTGCCTCTCTTGGTAGCTGAGGAGGACGGCATTGCCGGCCGCTGACATCCGCGCAACCCGGCAGGGCAACCTGCGCAACTACACCCTCGTCACAGGCGCGTATTGGGTCGAGACCCTCGCCGACGGCGCGACGCGGATGCTCGTCCTCTTCTACTTCTACGAACTCGGCTACTCGCCGTTCACGATCGCCTCACTGTTCATCTTCTACGAGGTCTTCGGCATCGTCACCAACCTCGTCGGCGGCTGGCTTGCCGCACGGTTCGGCCTCAGGACGACTCTCTTCATGGGGCTCGGCACCCAGGTCATCGCCCTCGCGATGCTCGGATTCGCACCTGTGGCGTGGCTGGTCGTCCCCTACGTGATGGCCTCCCAGGCAATCTCCGGGATAGCCAAGGACCTGACCAAGATGAGCTCGAAGAGCGCTGTGAAGCTGGTCGTGCCGGAAGGAGATGAGTCGTCCCTCTACCGCTGGGTCGCGATCCTCACCGGCTCCAAGAACGCACTCAAGGGCGTGGGCTTCTTCCTCGGAGGCCTGATGCTGACGCTGGCCGGCTTCCAGACCTCGATGCTGATCCTCGCCGGGATCGTCCTCACCGCCCTGCTCGTCGTCTCGCGACTCATGCACGGCCACCTCGGCCGGCCCGACGCGAAGGCCAGGTTCAAGCACATGTTCTCCAACAATCGCGCGGTCAACGTGCTCGCCGGCGCCCGTATCTTCCTCTTCGCCTCGCGCGACGTCTGGTTCGTGGTCGGCCTTCCGGTCTACCTCGAGACCGTCCTCGGCTGGAGCTTCTGGCAGACCGGTGGCTTCCTCGCGATCTGGGTCATCGGGTACGGGGCGGTGCAGGCGGCGGCCCCGGGTTTCGTTCGCCGGCGGAGTGCGGAGGGAGGCACCGAGCCGGACGGCGCCACCGCAACCTGGCTGGCGTTCGTACTCGCCGCCTTCCCGGCCGCGATCGCCGTGGGCCTCACGCTCGATGCCGATCCGACAGCGGTGATCGTCGTCGGGCTGATCGCCTTCGGAGTGGTCTTCGCGATGAACTCCGCGGTCCACTCCTACCTGATCCTCTCCTATGCCGACAACGACAAGGCGGCGATGAACGTCGGCTTCTATTACATGGCCAACGCCGGCGGAAGACTGGCCGGAACCGTGCTGTCAGGGCTGCTCTACGAGTGGGATGGACTGGTCGCCTGTCTCTGGGCATCGGTGGGATGCGTGCTGGCGGCCGCGGTGCTGTCGATGCTCCTGCCGGACAGGGCCCCGAGTCCGGCGCGGCAGGCGTACGGCTAGGCGAAGGCCTGGCTGGCGCGACGCCGGAGGTCGGCGTTGAGCATCCCCGTGACCTGGCTGGGCACGTTGCCCGCCGCGGGGATCGCGTCGCCGATCAGGCCGCTGGCGCGGAAGCCGTATAGCGGCGCGTCGAAGCCGGCCTCGCGGATCTTGCGGACCAGGTTGACGGCCGAGGGAGTGTCGGCGCCCGGTCCGCAGAGGACCAGGGCGGTCGGCTCGAGGGCGGTGAGGGCGCGCTCGAGGCGCTCGTCGCCGAGCTCGCTGGAGAGCATCAGCACGCGGAAGCCGGCGCGGCGAAGGGTCAGGTCGAGAGCCTGGGCGTGGATCGCCTCGGCGTCGTTGCCGCTGCTCGAGTCGAGCAGGAGGATGCCGGCGGGCCGGGAGGCGGTCGAGGCGAGCCGGCGGGCCCCGTGCAGCCAGCCCATCGCCCAGCGCGAGCCGAATTCGAGCTCGGCCTCGCGGTCGGGGTCGGCGGCGAGCGCGTCGACGGCCGGCAGCAGCAGCTCCTCGATCGTGCGCTCGAGCGGTCGCAGCGCCAGGCTTTCCTCGACGGCGAGGTTGGCGGCATCCTCGTCGAAGCTCTCGAGCGCCGTGAGCAGGTCGCCGCTGCTGGCCGGCGCGGCCTGGCGCTGGCGGGTCAGCTCGATCGCCGAGGAGATGTTGCCGGTCTGGGCGAGGGCGTCGCGCAGGGTCTGCAGCTCGACCAGCTCGTAGTTGCGGTGGTTTCCAGGGGTTCGCTTCGGGGTCGGGAAGCCATAGCGACGCTCCCAACTGCGGAGCGTGTTGGGGCTGACGCCGAGCACTTCGGCAGCTGCGTTTGTCCTTATCCCGGGCATCTGAAGTTGGTTCGTTCTCGGTACCTGTCGCGGAGAGGTGTTCGCCGCTGGCGGAGATTCTCCCACGAGATCGCCAGGTTTACGCAAGTTATGGACGGATTTCCCGAAACTGTCAGCGATCTTGCAAACGCCCTCAGCGCGCCCGCAGGCGCCCGACGCCGACCGGCTGGCCGACCGAGCGCGCCCGCCACATCGCTTCGTCGGCGTTGTGGAGCAGGGCGTCGGCCTCGCTGCCGTGCTCCGGGCAGGCGACGACGCCGGCCGAGACTTCGATCGGCAGGCCGCCGGCCGCCTCCAGCTCGGCCAGCGCCCGCAGCAGGCGCTCGCTCATCTGCACCCCGCCGACCGTGTCCTGGTTCGGCGCCAGCACGCAGAGCGCGTCCTCCTCGAGGCGGTAGGTCTCGTCGACGAGGCGGACGCTGTCGCGCAGGGCGTGGCCGACCACGGTCAGCGCCGCCTCGGCGCCGCCCCCGTGCCCGTTGCGCGTCGCCGGGCCGGCGACGTCGAAGACCGCGATGCAGAAGGGATGGCCGTAGCGGCGGTGGGTCTCGAGCAGCTGGTCGAGGCGGCGGCGCATGTGCCCGTGCAGGTAGAGGCTCGGGTGGGTGTCGGGCTGGGGAAAGGCCGGCGTCCGGGCGGGCTCGGCCTCGGCCGGAGTCGGGCGCGCGGCCGCGGTCGCGGTCGTCGTCGGCAACCGAGGAGGAGGCGACGGCCGCAGGGGCCGCCACGGGGTCGACCGCGGCAGCCGTCACCGACCCGAACGCTTCCGCGAGCCGCTGGGCGGCGCCGGCGAAGGCATCGACGTCGTCGTCGGGCATCTCCCTGCGCAGCTTGCCCAGCAGGCTCGCCTGCAGGCTCGAGACCTCGCGCGCCAACTGGCCGGCGGAGGTGCCCTCGCGCGACTCGCCGTCGTTCCCGTTGCCTGCAGTGCGAGCCACGCCCAGACCTTGGCGAAAGCGACGGACGCCAGCCGAGCGGAAAGCCGCTATTTGCGGAGCGACAATCGTCCAGAAAGTTCGGCTGTTTGCGGCCTCAGCCGCTCATGCTGCGGCGCCCGGCGAGCGCCTTGCCGAGGGTCACCTCGTCGGCGTGCTCGAGGTCGGCGCCGACCGGCAGGCCGCTCGCCAGCCGGGTGACGGCGACCGTGTCGCGCAGCAGCTCGGCGATGTGGAGCGCCGTCGCCTCCCCGGTCGTCGTCGGATTGGTGGCGAGGACGACCTCCTTCACCTCTCCGCCCGCGGCCCTGCGCACGAGCTCGGCGATCTTCAGGTCGTCGGCGTCGACGCCGTCGATCGGCGAGAGCGCCCCGCCGAGCACGTGGTAGAGGCCACGGTATTCGTGGGTGCGCTCGATCGGGATCACGTCGGCCGGCTCCTCGACGACGCAGATCGTCGACTGCTCGCGGTTGGGGTCGGAGCAGATCCGGCAGAGCGGCCCCTCGGCGAGATTGAAGCAGCGCTCGCAGAGGCCGACCTTCTCCTTCACCTCGCGGATCGCCGTCGCCAGGGCCTCGGCCTCCTCGTCGGGGGAACGGAGGATGTGGAAGGCGAGTCGCTGCGCGGTGCGCTGGCCGATCCCCGGCAGCCGGCCGAGCTCGGCGACGAGGCGGGCGAGCGGCGCCGGGCCCTCGCTGCTCACATCCCGGGGAGGCCGCCCATGCCTCCCATGCCTCCGGTGATGCCGCCCATTTTCGAGCTGGCGAGCTCCTGCGCCGCGCGCAGCCCCTCGTTGACGGCCGCCTGCACCATCTCGGCGAGCAGCTCGGCCTCCTCGGGGTCGATCGCGTCGGGGTCGATCGCGATCTCGCGGAGCGTCAGATCGCCGCCCATCTTGACCTTGACCATGCCGCCGCCGGCGCTGGCCTCGACGACCTCGTCTTTGAGCTGCTCCTGGGCCTGCAGCATCTCGGTCTGCATCTGCTGCGCCTGCTTCATCAGGGCGTTCACGTCGAAGCCCCCGGGCATTCCGCCTCTTGCCATCTAGCCGACCTCCTCCGCGTTGAATTCGCTCTTCAGCTTCTCGACCAGCGCCTCATGATCGACGTCCTCCGAACCCTCCCCGGCCTCGGCCGGGGCATCTCCGTCGAGCAGCTCGTAGGTGGGGCGCAGCGGCGCGCCGGTTACCGCCGTAAGCGCCTCGGTCATCTGCTCGCACTTGTCCTTCGCCTCGGCCTTGCGTTTGTTGAAGGTCAGCTCGGCCGGAAACCCGATCGTCAGCACCCCCTCCTCGACCCCCACGGGGCGGGCCCCGTCGAAGGTCGCCGCCAGCGCCGGGCTCGTCTCCCGCAGCTTCTCGATCACGGCCGGCCAGAGCCGGACGATCTCGTCGAGGGACAAGGCGGTATGCCGGAGGGGTCCCGTCGGAGGAGTCGAGGGGCGCTGCGGGCCGAGCTGTCCTCGACCCCTCGACTCCGCCGCCACCCCCGGCAGCATCCGCTTCGGCTGACGGCGAAGGATCGGCCGGACTTGGCCGGACCGGAGCTCGTCAGCTGCCGCGGGCTCGGGGTCTGCGGCAGCTACGGGCTCAGCCTCCTCAGCTTCTGCGGGCTGGGCATCCTCAACCTTCGGCGCCTGAGCATCCGTCTCGCCGGCCGCTTGGGATTTCGGAGCGGGGTCCGCGTCGGAAATGTCCTGTGAAGCGGCGGCTGCCGCGGGTGGCGGAGGATCAGGGGGGTCGAGGACAGCCCGGCCCGCAGTGCCCCCCTGATCCTCCGTCAGGACCCGCGGCCCACCGCCTCCCATGCCTTTCTCGAGTCGCTCAACTCGTCTCAGCAATCCCTCGGCCGTCGAGTCGATGTCGGGCCGCGCCGCTTTGAGCAGCGCCACCTCGACCGCGAGCCGTGCATCGTCCCCCTCGCGAACCGCGGTCAGCGCCGCCGCCAGCTCGTCGATCGTGCGGACCAGAGCAGCGGCCCCGAACGAGCCGGCCTGGGCCTGGATCCTGCCCTCGTCCGTCGCGGTGACGACGAAGGTGCCCGGCACCTCGCCGACGGTCTGGGTGACGAGCAGCAGGCGCAGGTGGGCGAGCAGGTCACGGGCGAACTGGCCCGGGTCGCGTCCCGAGCGCGCCATCTTCTCGATCCCGACGAGGACGCCCCTGGGGTCCTCGGCGATGACCGCGTCGACCGTCTCGAAGAGCAGCTCGGCGTCGACCGCGCCGATCATCTCCATGACGTCGTCGAGGGCGACCTTCGCGCCGCCGAAGGAGACGATCTGGTCGAGGGTGCCGAGCGCGTCGCGGAAGCTGCCCGAGGCGGAGCGGGCGATCATCGCCGTCGCTCCGGGCTCGGCCTCGATCCCCTCCGCCGCCGAGACCCGCTCGAGCACCTCGGAGATCTGCTCGAGCGAGGGGCGCTGGAAGTCGAAGCGCTGGCAGCGATCGGCGATCGTCGCCATCACCTTGTGGGACTCGGTGGTGGCGAGCACGAAGACCGTGTTGGGAGGCGGCTCCTCTAGCGTCTTGAGGAAGGCGTTCCATGCCTCCTTGGTCAGCATGTGGGCCTCGTCGAGGATGTAGACCTTCCAGCGCCCGCCGGCGGGCGCGTAGGCGACCCGCTCGCGCAGGTCGCGGACGTCGTCCACCGACCGGTTGGAGGCGGCATCCATCTCGATCACGTCGATCGAGGTGCCGGCGGCGATCGTCGTGCAGGACTCGCACTCGCCGCAGGGGGTGACGGTGGGCCCGCCCCGCTCGCAGTTGAGCGAGCGGGCGAGGATCTTCGCCATCGAGGTCTTGCCCGTCCCGCGCGAGCCGACGAAGAGATAGGCGTGGTGGACCTTGCCCTGCTCGACCGCGTTGCGCAGGGTGCGGACCACATGCTGTTGGCCGACGACCTCGTCGAAGGACCCGGGTCGGTGGCGGCGATAGAGGGAGGTCGAGTCGCTGGGGGACGGCACTGCGGCCAGTGTACTTGCGCAGATACCGTGCGCCGGTGCCATCCGGGGCCCGTAACTGGCTGACGCCGGCCGCCTGGGTCGCCGCCGTGGCGGCGGCCCTGCTGCTGCTCGTTCCCGACCGGCTTCCCCAACTACGACACGATCTACTCGCTGCTCTGGGGGAGGGAACTGGGCGAAGGCCTGAGCCCGGACCGCGGTGCCGCCCTGCCCCCCACCCCGCACCCGCTCGCCGAACTGTTCGGCCTCCTCGCCTCGCCCTTCGGCAGCGGCGCGATCGACCTGACGATGGTCGTCGCCTACATCGCCCTGGGCCTGGTCGGCTACCTCGTCTACCGGCTCGGCTCGCTCTGGTTCGACCGGCCGATCGGCGCCCTCGCGGCACTGATCGTCCTCACCCGGGCGCCCTTCCTCTCCAACGGCCTGCGCGCCTACGTCGACCTCCCCTACATCGCCCTCTGCCTCGGCGCGCTCGTCGATCGAGACCAGGCGCCCGCGCGCCGGCTGGCCGGTCCTCGCCCTGCTCGTCCCCGCCGGCCTCCTGCGCCCCGAGGCCTGGCTCTTCTCCTTCGCCTACCTCGCCTACCTGCTGCTCACCTCTCCGGAGGGCTCGGAACCCGCCGCCGATGGGCCGAAGATACGCCTATATAGGGTGTTCTCGGCCCATCGGCGGGGGTGGGTGGTGGGGGTTGCGTGTCTTGCGATTGCCGCGCCGGTGATTTGGGCGCTTTTCGACTGGATCGCGAACGGGCAGCCCGACCTACTCGTTCACCGGCACCCGCGAGACGGTCGACACGCTCCATCGCCAGACCGGGCCGGTCGACCTCGTCCTCTACGGGCCGCGGCGGCTCGGCGAGGTCCTGCAGTGGCCGGGGATGGTCGGCGCCTTCGGCGGCGTCGTCCTCGGGCTCGCCTTCCTTCGACGCCGCAGTGCGGTCGGCGTCGCCGCCGCGGCGCTCGCTCTCGGCGGCTTCGCGATCCTCGCCTGCGCCGGCCTCGCGATCCTTCCCCGCTACACGATGCTCGCCGCCTCGGTGCTGGCCGTGTTCGCCGCGCTCGGCCTGCTCGGCTGGCGCCTGCTCGAGCGTGGCCACCCCTGGCGGCGCGGCCTGGCAGGCGTTCGCGGCGGTCGTCGCGCTGATGGTCGTGATCTGGGTTCCCAACCAGTACGACCTGCTTCATCGCGTCGATGTCGACCTCACCAACCAGGCGGGCATCGAGGGAGACCTCCACGACCTCGCCGAGTCCGGCGCCTTCGATCCCCTCTGCCTGCCGATCTCGGTCCCCAACCACCGCGCCGTCCCCCGGCTCGCCTTCGACCTCAAGGTCCGGCCGAGCCGGATCGTCAGCGCCAGCGAGCAGCGCCAGCCCCGCCACGGCTACTTCCTCGAACCGGCGAGCGCCTTCGTCGTCCACAACTTCGTCCTCGACCCCAACGACCCGGCGCGATTGGCGAGCCACGTCCCGCACGGCTTCCGCCCGGTCGCCCGCAACGAGTCCTGGGATGCTCTACCGCCGCTGCTGAGCAATCGGCCGCTGCTGCCGCGAGAACGCCTGAACTCAGCCGCCCTCGGCGCTGACCAGCGCCGCGTGGGCCTCGGCCGAGAGGCCCGGGTCGCCGAGGTCGATATGCGGCGGCAGCTCGACGTGCAGCTCGTCGGACGGGTCGAGGCCGGCCCGCAGCCCGCCGGCGCGCGAGTCGAGCACATGGCCGCCGCGCTCGCGGGCGGAGTCGATGAAATGCAGGTGGTAGCCGGCGACCTCGATCCCCTCGGCATAGCTGGGGAAGCGGAAGCCGAGCATCGTCCCCTCGACGTCGGCCAGATCGAACTCGTGCTGCTCGGCGACGACCTCGGTCAGCGAGCGGTAGGGCGGCGACTGACGGGGAACCGAGCGCGCGCGCACCCACTCGAAGCTACCGTCGAGGCGGATCGCACAGGAGGAGGCGCCGGCGGGGATCAGGCCGTCGAGGCGCGCGAGGAGCTGCTCGTGGGACAGGGGACCGGCGATCTCCTCCTCGACCGTCGGCTGAAAGCGGGTGACGACGGCGAACGGCGTCCTCTCCGCCGCCTCGACCGGGCGGATCCAGCCATCGACGTCGGCGCGGTAGAAGCCGCCGTCGAGGGCGATCATCTCGCCGTCGAGGCCGTTCAGGGTCCCCAGGCCGAGGTCGCCGTGCTCGGCCAGCTCGGCGAAGCTCAGATCGCCGTCGTAGGCGCCGTCGAGCAGGGCGCCGATCGTCGAAGCCTGGAAGAGGACGTGCGGCTCGCGCTCGGCGTGCAGTTCCTCCTCGCGCAGGGCCTCGACGTGCAGCGACCGGATCCAGCGCTCGTCGAGCATCGCGCAGAGTCTCCCACACCGCCGACGGGCCGAAAATGCGCGACATAGGCGGATTTTCGGCCCGTCGGCAGATAGCCTGGCTCCATGGCCGGTGGCTTCGGGCGATCGAAATGGTTCGGGCTGATCGGCGTCGTCGTCGTCGCCGCGATCGTCATCGTGATCGCGACCACGACCGGCGGCGGGGAAGCCAACCCGAAGCTGACCATGGGGCTGATCTTCGGCGTCCTGGCGGTCTTCTTCGTCATCCTCCTCGCCCTCCAGCGCTCCGACCTCGAGCGCGCCGCGGAGAGCGGCGCCCGCGGCACGGACAGGGCGGCGGCCGAAGGCGGCGGCCGGACGATCGACAACCCGACGACGATGACCGAGCCCGACCTCTGGGCGGCGCTCGCCGTGAAGCCGATCGACGCCGACGCGATCCGCGCCCGCTCGCAGATGTGGGACGCCGGCCGGCGCAGCCTGAAGCTGGGGGCGATCGTCGTCGCCCTGATCTTCGTCACGGTCCCGGCGATGTACCTGCTGGAAAGCTTCGTTCCGCTGTTGATCGGCGGCCCGCTGATCGCGATCGCCGCGATCTACGGCAGCATCCGGGCGTTGGCGCCCGGTGGAGAGCTCGACCGCGGCTACGAGCTCGCCGGCGAGGCGATGGCGCCGCTCGGCCTCGAGGTGACCGAGCGGCCGTCCGTGAGGATCGAGATGCGCGAACCGGCGACGCCGCGCATGGGCCCGCGGATCCACGGCGCCGTCGTCCTCAGCGGCGAGCGCCACGGCCGCCGGGTCTCGGTGCGGCTGGGCAGCGAGGAGGTTTCGAGCACCAGCGAGGTCACCGTCGGCGCCGTCGTCCCCGTGTTCACCGCCAGGTCGAGCGACGGCCGCATCCGCCCCGAGGAGGGCGCTCCGGCGGCGGTAGTCGAGGCGTTGCGGGCGGTCCCCAACTCGACCCGCTGGAGGAAGGTCGCAGTCAAAGGCGGGCCCGCGGGCGTGGTCGTCGCCCGTAAGGGCGGCGAGCAGTCCGACTGGATGTGCGACCTCTGGCTCGCTGAGCGCCTGGCGGACGCCGGCTGATGCTGCGCAGGGCCGCGGAATCGACCCGCGGGCGACTGATCCTGCTGCTCGGCACCGTGGCGGCCGTCCTCCTCGGCAGCGCCGCCATCGCCCATTTCGCCTTCGACCAGTACGAGAACTACGGGGGGGCGCTCTGGTCGGGGACGCTCCACCTGCTCGACCCCTCGAGCCTCCACGATGACGAGGGCGCCGCCCGAGCGCGTCGATCGGCCTCTTCCAGGCCGTCACCGGCCTCGTCCTCATCGTCGGCCTGCTCTTCACCTTCGTCGCCGAGGTGATGTCCCGCTCGCTGACGCGGCTCGGCGAGGCCGACCGCCCGGTCAGCGCCGAGGGTCATCTGCTCCTCGTCGGCGGCACGGCCCTCGTCCCGGTCGCGACCCGCTCGATTGCCGAAGCCCTGCGCCTCGGCGGCTCGCCGCAGCGGCTGGTCGTGCTCGCCCCGGAGTCCGCCCGCGAGTCCCGCGCCCAGCTCCTCGACGCGCTCGAAGAGGCGGCCGGCGGGCTTCGGTTCGAGCTCGTCTTCGGCGACACCGCCGGCGACTCCGGCTTCGAGCTGGCGGGCGCCGAGCGGGCGGCGACGATCCTGCTGATGGCCTCCGGCAGCGGTGGGGTCGGGGCCATAGCGGCCGACGTCGAGGTCACCCAGAGCGGCCTGGCGCTGCTCGACTACCTGCGCGAGCGGGGCGGCTCGCCGTTGGTCCGCCTCCTCTTCCGCCGCGGCCGCAACGTCGACGCCGCCTGGGAGCTCTTCCCCGAGGAGTGGGACGCGATCGTCGGCGACCGCTCGATCGGCGGCGTCCTGCGCGTGGCGCTGACCAAGCCGGCGAAGCTGGAAAGCATCCCCGGCGGGATCGCGATCCTCGACCAGGAGATCCACCGCTACACGGAGCTCGTCGGCAGCGCCTGGGCTGCGGCCGGCGCCGAGTCGCGGCCGCTGCGCCTGGCGATGGTCGGCTGCGGGATCAACGCGCCGGCGCTGATGGAGGACCTCTCCCAGGTCGGCGCCGAGCGCTTCCGGGTCACCGTCCTCGCCGCCCGCACCGCCTTCGAGGACTACCTGGGCTCCGAGCAGCGCTACGGCGTCTCAGTCGACTTCGTCGAGTCCTCGGCCGACGACCCCGAGGCGCTCCTCGCCCACCTCGCCGAGGCGAATCCCGACGTCGTCCTCGTCACCCCCAGCCCCGCCGACCGCGACATGCGTTCCTCCGACGCGGTCGCGACCCTCTCCGCCCTGCGGACGTTGGGCGGGGTCGGTGCCGAGACTCCCGTGCTCGCCGAGGTCTTCCTCCCCGACACCGCCGCCCGCCTCCCCCGCGACCCGCGCCTGCTGGCGATCTCCAGCCTGCGAGCGGTGGGGATCGCGGTCACGCTCAGCATCTTCGACCCGAATCGCGCCGCCGAGCTCGAGCGCCGGCTGGCGGCCGACGCCGACGATTCGTGACAATCACCCGATGAGCGCAGCGATCGAACTCAGCGGAGTCGTCAAGCGCTTCGGCAAGATCACCGCGGTGGACGGCCTCGACCTCGACGTCCCCGAGGGGATCTGCCTCGGCCTGCTCGGCCCCAACGGCGCCGGCAAGTCGACGACGATGCGGCTGCTCACCGGGCAGGCGATCCCCGATGCGGGCGAGCTGCGCGTGCTCGGCTACGAGCTGCCGCGCGAATCGAAGTCGGCGCGGGCGGTGATGGGCGTCGTCCCCCAGCTCGACAACCTCGACATCGACGTCACGGTCGAGGACAACCTCGCCGTCTTCGCCCGCCTCTACCGGGTCGACGACGTCCCGGCCGCCGTCGACGCGGCCCTCGACCTGGCGCGGCTGCGAGACCGCCGCAGGGACGCCGTCGACGAGCTCTCCGGCGGGATGCGCCGCCGCCTGCTGCTGGCCAGGGGCCTCGTCCACGACCCCCAGCTCGTCCTCCTCGACGAGCCGACCGTCGGCCTCGACCCACAGATCCGCACCGAGCTCTGGTCGCTGATCGACGAGCTCCGCAGCCGCGGCAAAACGATCCTGATGTCGACCCACTACATCGAGGAGGCCGAGCGGCTCGCCGACGAGGTCGCGGTGATGGCGGCGGGCAGGGTGATCGCACGCGACCGGCCGGCGAAGCTGATCGCCCAGCACGCGGGCACGCACACCGCCGAGGTCTACGGGCCGCCGGAACGGCTTAACGAAGCGCGCGCCGACGCCGAGGGGCTCGGCCTCGCGGTGCGGGCGGCCGGGCCGGCGATCGCGATCGTCGGCTCCGAGCGCGCCGCCAACGGCGGCATCCCCGAGGACGCCGTGACCCGCGCCGCCTCGCTCGAGGACGTCTTCGTCCTGCTCACCGGAGAGGACGCGGAGTGAGCGCCCCGGGCGCGGCGGTGAGCGCGGCGCCGGCCAGGATGCGGCGCCTGGAACCGAGGGCGATCCTCGGCGTGATGAGTCGCGAGTACGCCAACTTCGGCACCTACTGGAAGGGCACGACCTTCTCCAGCCTGCTCGAACCGACCATCTACCTGCTCGCCTTCGGCCTCGGGCTGAGCGCGACCCTGATCGACGAAGTCAACGGCCAGCCCTACATCGAGTTCGTCGGCACCGGGATGGTGGCGACGGCGGTGATCTTCTCCAGCGCCCTGCCGGCGATGTTCGGGACCTTCGTCAAGCACCGCTTCCAGAACACCTACGAAGCGATCCTCGCCGCCCCCGTCGACGTCGAAGAGCTGGTCAGCGCCGAGATGCTCTGGATCGGCCTGCGCTCGGGGGTCTACGGCTGCTTCCCGCTGCTGGTGACGATGGCCTTCGGCCTCGATCCCGCCTGGGGGATGCTGCTCGTCCCCTTCTTCTGCTTCGTCACCGCGCTCGGCTTCGCCGGCTTCGGCGTCGCGATGGCGGCGACCGTCGCCAAGATCGACCAGTTCAACTACGTGACGACGCTCTTCGTCACCCCGCTCTTCCTGGTCGCCGGCACCTTCTTCCCGATCGAAGGGCTGCCGCATGGCGTCCAGATCGTCGCCCAGCTCAACCCGCTCCTGCAGCTGGTCGAACTGGTCCGCGGCGCCGCCTTCGGCTTCGAGACGGTCGACATCGCCCGCTTCGCCTTCCTCGTCGCCTTCTCCTTGATCATGTGGCGCCTCGCCTGCGCCCGCATGTACAGGCGGCTGATCGACTGACGCTCCGCTGTTCCCTATGGTCGTAATACGCCCATAGGGAACAGCGGAAGAAGTAGTGGACCGTGCGCCCGCCTTCGAGACGAGGCCTCCGAGCGTGTCCGTCGCTTTTGGCTCGGGCCGGGCTCGCCTGCGGCACCCGCGGCATCCGCTTAAGGCTGCTTCCTTCCGGACCTGACCTGATTCGCGTGCCCACGTCGCGCAGGACCCGGCCGTCAACGCCTCCTGCGGCGCACCGACCCCGAAGGCCGGCCCCTCAGAACGGAGTTCGGCCCCGCTAGAGCGGATTGCGGGTTACAGGGCACCGCTGATTCCCCGCCTAGCACGGTCCGCCCGCGATCCTACCGGCCGCCGGCAGAGGGCGGGCCACCGACCCATAAGATCGCCCGGCCGATGGGGATCCACGTCGACACCGAGTCCTTCTTCGTGATCGTCGTGATCTCGGCGCTGGCGGCCGTCACCGTCGCGATCCTGCCCCGCCGGCTGGCGCCGCCGGTGGTCGTGCTCGAGCTGCTGCTCGGCATCGTCGTCGGCCCGGAAGTCCTCGACATCGCCAAAACCGACGACTTCATCGACTTCTTCTCCAACCTCGGCCTCGGCATGCTCTTCTTCTTCGCCGGCTACGAGATCGACTTCGAGCGGATCCGGGGGGCACCGATCAAGCTCGGCGCCTGGGGCTGGCTGCTCTCGATCGGGATCGCCTACGCGATCGGCGGGCTCCTCGCCGCCGGCGGCGTGATCATCTCGTTCCTCTACGTCGGCTCGGCGATGGCGACGACGGCGATCGGCACCCTGATCCCGATCCTCCGCGACAAGGGCGAGCTGAGGTCCACCTTCGGCACCTACCTGCTGGCCGCCGGCGGCGTCGGCGAGTTCGGGCCGATCCTCCTCGTCACCCTCTTCCTCTCCACCGACCACCCCCTGCACGAGGCGGCGATCCTGATCGCCTTCGTGCTGCTGGCGATCGCCGTCGCCCTGATCTCCGTGCGGCTGGCATGGCGCGGCTGGCCGGCCCTGGAGCGCACCTTCGAGGCAAGCAGCCAGCTGGCGGTGCGGATCACCGTCGTCCTCATCTTCGGCCTCGTCCTGCTCGCCGGCAAGCTCGGCCTCGACGTCCTGATCGGCGGCTTCGTCGCCGGGATGATCGTCCGCCTCTCGCTCAAGGGCCACGAGCTGAAAGTTTTCGAGTCGAAGCTGACCGCGGTCGGATTCGGCTTCTTCGTCCCCTTCTTCTTCGTCACCAGCGGCATCCAGTTCGACCTGGCGGCGCTCGGCTCGCTCGGCGCGATCGCCAAGCTCTTCATGTTCTTCGGCCTCTTCCTGGTCGTCCGCGGCGCCCCGGCGCTGCTCCTCTACCGCCACGCGCTCGGGGCCCGCGACCGCGCCGCCCTCGCCTTCTTCTCGGCGACCGAGCTGCCCCTCGTCGTCGCGATCACGACGATCGCGGTCGAGGTCGGCCACATGAAATCCTCGACCGCCGCCGGCCTCGTCGGCGCGGCGATGCTCTCGACGCTCGTCTACCCCTTCGCCGGCCTGGCGCTGCGCCAGTCGAAGGGGGAGGAGCCGGCAGGGGCCGCCGGGGCGGCGGCACCCGGCTAGCTCAGCGCCTGCGCTTCACCGCTTGGAGCACTTCTTCCGGGCGGCAGCGCCGCCGCCACGGTGATGTGCGCCCTTGCCCTTCTTCTTCTTGCAGCGCTTCTTCCTCTTCTTCTTGTGCGGGGGCGCGGGAGCGGGGGGCGGGGCCAGGCCGGTGCCCGACAGCGCCGCAGTCGGACTCGTCGGGCCGCCCGAGGGGATTGCGGCGACGCTGGCCAGCACCCCGATCTGGAGGCCGACTTCGAACGGCTTGAAGACGACCGACACCGAGCAGCTCTCCCCCACTTTGAGGACCGGCGGGCAGTCGTTCGTCGTCACTTCGTACTGGCCGTTGCCGAAGGCTTCCGGCGACGTCGTCATCTGATGGTCGACGGCCGAGATCGTGAAGGCCTGGGGGGCGCTGGTGCCCCGGACACTGACCGAGCCGAAGTCGGCGGTGGGCGGGGTGATCGTGTTGTCTGCGGATGCCGTTGCGACGGTGCCCGCAAGACAGAGGACGACTGCACAGAGGATCGAGAGGCGACGCATGAGGACTCCTTCCAGGTGGACGAGACGCCCGCATGGTCTCAGCCATGGCCGGCGTCCGCAATACCCATTACTCGACCCATATGATCACCCTCCCGGGCGCGTAGCTCAGTGGGAGAGCGCTCGCTTCACACGCGAGAGGTCGCTGGTTCGAAACCAGCCGTGCCCATGCCCCCAGGTCCCATCGTCGTGGCTTCTCTACTGGACGGGGAGCTGGTGCTTCCGCCTGGGCGGGTGCTTCTTCCTGCCCTTCTTGACGCACTTGCCGTGCTTGAGCCTCTTGCCCTTCTTCCCTCCGCCGAACGGGTCTTCGCCTTCGAAGCCGGCCGCCCCGCCGTGCCTCCGGCCGTGAGTTGGCTCCGCCGCTGCCACCGATCGAGATCGCGTGGACCGCGACGACGCCCGTGGGCACGACGAAGGTCTGCTCGCCACCGGTGTAGGTAGGTCTCGGTGACCACAGCCTGCGCGAATGTCGCGGCCACGGCTGATGTCACGGCGGCAAGGCAAAATGCAGACAAGAGGCCGCCGATCCCCAGACACTGCGACGCCCTGTTGACGGCGAGGAAAGATGGTGTTGGCCCACCACTGACGTTCGCGAGAGCCCCACGGGCTATGGCGAAGTCAAGCTGCCTCATTCCTCGCATCGAAGCCTCACCACCGGGTCAAACGATCAGCCTCCGGTGAGAGCTTTCTCACCGCGACGTTAGGGCCGCGTTAGGCGGCCCCAATTGATTGTGCGCTCTGATCAAGCGACCAAGGGAATGAAACGTGAACCGGATATCGATGAAGTGCACGGTGGGCTCACTCGCCATCGTGGCCGCCGCGCTCGCGGGCTGCGGTGGAAGCTCTGGGACGGGTGCCTCGACGACAACGAGTGCGGTGAGCACGACCTCGGCCGCGGCGGAATCGGCGCCGTCGGTGGTCATCGGGACATACAAGACACCCGAAGATGGAACACTCATCGTCGGCACCAACAACAGGACGCTCTACGTGCTCAAGGGGGACGAAAAGTCCACATCCGCTCACGATAAGTCGAGCACGTGCAACGGCTCCTGCGCGGCGGTGTGGCCGCCGGTGCTCACCTCCGGCACTCCGGCGGTGACTGGTGGAGCCAACGCGTCCCTCATCGGCCTTACGACACGCAGCAACGGCACTGAACAGGTCACCTACAACGGCCTCCCCCTTTACTACTACGCGGCCGACACGAAGGCGGGCCAGGCCACAGGCAACCATTTGACGGACAGCTTCGGGCTCTGGCTCGGCATGCTCCCGAGCGGCAAGCTCGCTCCGGACGGCGCCGATTGAGCTAGGGCGGAAGCAAGCAGCGCGTCGGGGGTACCGCGGGGCCCCCGGCGCTGCGAGGAGGTGTGCGGCTCTCTCAACCGATGAAGCCGCTTCCGAAAGTCGATCAACCCGACCGCGGAAAGGCGTCCTCTGTGCCTAGGCGAGTGCCTTCACCTCGCGCCAGGTCAGCAAGCGGCCGCTTCTGCGGTCGATCACCTTGAGTCGAATCGCCCTCAGGCCATCGACAAAGCCGAGCACCGGAACGTCGTCGAAGATCGGGCTCTCGTCGTGGGCGCGCTGGAGGTTGTAGTTGGGGATCTTGGCGCTGAGATGGTGGACATGATGGAGGCCGATATTGCCGGTGAAGAACTGGAGAATCTTCGGAAGCTTCAGGTAGGAGCTGCCCTGCAGAGCGGCATCTGCGTAGCTCCACCGATCGGAACTCTCCCAGTAGACGTCCTCGAACTGATGTTGGACATAGAACATGAAGACCCCCAGCGTGCCGGCGAGGACCGCCGTCGGTATCTGTACGAGCAGCCATGCCTGTAGGCCGACGAGCCAGGAGATCGCGGCGATCAGCAGCGCCAGGACGAGGTTCGTGGCGAGGATGCTGCGGCGCTGGCGGGGTCGCATCTTGTTGGACCAGATGCGCGGCCCGATCATCAGCGACCAGATCGGCCCGATCCCGAACATCACCACCGGATTGCGGAAGAGACGGTAACCCAGCCGCGATTTCCAAGGCCGGGAGAGATACTCCTCGACCGTGAGCGTCGGGACGTCCCCGGTCCCGCGCCGGTCGAGATCGCCGGAGCTGCCGTGGTGGACGGCATGGTTATGGCGCCAGTTGGCGAACGGCTGAAAGACGAGCAACCCGGTCAACCTGCCCACCCATAGGTTCGCTCGCTTGCTCGGCAGGAAGGAGCCGTGTGCGCAGTCGTGAAAGACGATGAACGTCCTCAGCAGGAAGCCCGCCGCTGGGATAGCGAGGGCGAAGATGATCCAGACCGAGATGTCGAGACTGAAGTACATCGCCACGGAAAGAGCCAGGTAGGGCACCACCGAGGTTGCAAGATCGAGCAGGCTGTGGGGCAACGAGGGTCGCTCGTGAGGAGCAACCGCCTCGCGCCAATAGAGGCGATCGGGCCGCGGGTCGGCGTCGATCGGCTCAGGGGTCGGTGTGGCTGCTGGGCTCACGACGAGTGACCGTATCCTTCCCACCTAAAGCCCGGTGTCGCCCCAGCCCCGGTCGGATGGACTGCCTGATCCAGGCTTTGCCGAACCTTTACGGGGACTTATCGGGGCGCTGACCTCCGATTCGCAAGATTGGGACCCCCTCCCCGCCCGTCAGTGATCGCCACCGCGCAATCTGGGTAGGGACCACCAACGCAAGGAGGAAGTCCCGATGTCGATTTCCGTGATCATCGCAGTGAACATGGGAGCCGCCATGATCCTGTCGGCGACTCTCGCAGCGGTCATGCTCGTCCCGACGCGACTGCGGTCGCGAGCCGATCTGGCAGCCGATCGAGGATCAGTAGCCGCAGGCTCAGCCTGACCCTTCGTCGGCCAGCGTCTTCAGATCGGTGCTGATCCAGCCGGGTAGGAACGGGTAGACCATGCCCGCCCGCTCGAAGCCGCTCGAATCGATGAGGTAGAGAGCATCGGTGTGTTCGATGTCGCCGGTCGCCCGCCGGACTTCGATCCCGTAGTCGGTCCCAAACCCGTTCGAGCCGCTTCTTCGATCCCAACAGCCAGCGCCAGCGGAACCCGGCCAGCCCGAATCGCTTGATCGCCCGCCGCGCGGAGCCGGGGGTGTCTTCCCAGGGATTGACACTGACGGCAACCACGGCCGCTCGCTGGGAGTCGGGCACCGTCTCGAGGGCCGCGGCGATCGCCCTCCCCTCAAGTGGGCACTCCTGATGGCACTGCGAGTCCATGAAGGTGAGGATGATGGGCTGCCCGCGCATCGACGCGAGGGAGAAGGTGTGGCCGTCGGAATCTCTCAGCGCGAAGTCGGGTGCCTCGCGCAGGCCGGTGGGCCATGCCGCCTGACCTCGGATCGGCGCCGGCCCACCCTGACCGGAAGCACCGTCGCCGGAGAGGCTGTGGATTCCGAGGCCAAGCAGGATGCCGACCAGGGCCGCACCCGCCACCACAAGGGCGCCGACCCGCCGGCTCGTTCGGGATCGCCTCAACGGCTTGATCCTTTCTCCTCCGGCCGCGTCAGAGGCGCTTCCTGCTTGCCAACGCGTAGCAGGCGAGGACGGCGATCAGCACGACCAGGGGGAAGACCGTCGAGAACACCCCTGAGAAGCTGGTCCAGCCCGCGTCCGCGAGCAGCAGCTGAGTCATCTGCATTTCATCCCACTCCTGTCTGCACTGTTTTGGGCCTGGCGGCGGCACGGGCCCGAGAGTCGCGGGGCTCCAGCCACCGATAGGCAATGAGGATGATCGCAATCGTGTACGAGAGAGAGCCCGGCACCCACATCACTCCGGCCGCGAACTGCTGATCGGTGAGCGCGGAGATGTGGCCCGGCCGGCTCGCCTCGGCTGCGTAGGCCGAGTAGAGCGGGGAACCGGCCAGTGCCAGGACGATCGCCAGCACCCAGCCGACCACCATCGTGGACGCGAGGTAGACCACCTTCGCGGGCTCGCTGAGCGGCGAGCGCCAGGGCGGCGAGTCGATCACTCGGGTCCACAGCAGCAGTGCGGCGGCGAAGAAGGAGAGGTGCTCGAGCGCATGAATCACCGGCCAGCGCAGGGCGAGGTCATAGAGAGCCGGAAGGTGCCAGGCGCAGAAGTTCACGTTGAAGATCAGCCAGGAGCCGACCGCCCCACCGGCGATTGCCGCGGCCCGATTCAGCGGCGGGCGGCCCGGTCGGACCAGCGCCCGTGTCAGTGGCCGGCGAATGCCGAGCGGCACCCCACGCCACATCCTGGTCCAGGGGCGGGCCAGGGCGAGCAACGGCGCTGCCACGCCGATCAACAGGAGGTGCTGAGCCATATGGGCCCAGAAGAGCTCGTCGGCGAGCTCGTCCAGCTGCGAGTCGACCGCGCCCACGATCGCGAGCAGTCCGGCCACGAAGGCCGCCGTGCGCCAGCGGTCCGCGGCTCGCGCCGGGCGCCGCCCCCTTCCCCCGAGCCAGTACAGCAGTGCCGCACCGATGACCCAGAGCAGGGCCGGCCCGCCGGTCCAGTCGAGCGGTGCGCTGAGACTCGCGGCCACCGCTCAGACCAGGTAGAGGACTATCCACGCGAGCACGCCGATGCCCATGAGCAGCGCCCAATAATGCGCGCCCGGGGCAAAGCCCTCGGGCGGCGGGGCGCCGCGGTTGCGAAGACCCGAGGCGAACACGGTCTCCACCCGGTACATGGCGAGCAGGACAACGACGACGTAGAGCGCGGTCCAGCCGAAGAAGACGCTCGCGTAGCCGCCGCTTTCGGGCCCGAACGAGATGTGGGCGTACTCGAACGCCTGCGCGGCGCAGCCGAAGAGCCCCAGAACGAGCGCGACGCCGGCCGCGGCGACCCAGCCGCGGCCGTTGCGAGCCGCCCACGAGGAGTAGGAGAAGGAAACGGCACTGAGTGCAAACGCCGCGGCGATCGCGATCCCGAAGCCGGTGGACGGGTCGACGCCGGGCGGGCGCCAGAGGCCGCTGTTGTCGAGCGAGCGCAGGTAGAAGTAGGCAAAGACGAAACCGAGGAAGAACATGACCGTCGCCCCGGCGATCAGCGCGAAGCCGATCCGGTCGATCCGCTCATGGAGCTCTCCGGTCTCGGCGTAGCCGCCTGCGTCAGCTTGGGTGTGCGTGGCGTCGTCCATCGGTCTCTATCCGGAGGCCGGAGCCTCGGCCGGGCCGACCCGGGGCGGCGCCGGCGGAACGCCGTAGTCGTAGGGATCGGAGTCGATCGTCGGCTGACGCTCGAAGTTCTCGACCGGGTACCGGGGTCGGCGTCTGCCACTCGAGCGACTTCGAATCCCAGGGATTGGCCGCGGCCGGCTTGCGCGCGATCGCCAGCGAGTAGACGACATTCGCCAGGAAGACGAGCATCGAGGCGCCGAGGACGAAGGCCGAGACGGAAACCCACACATTGAGCGCCTGAAGGTGCGTGGGATAGGTCACGACGCGACGCGGCTGCCCCATCAGGCCGAGCGCGAAAAGCGGCGCGAAGGTCGAGTTGAAGGAGATGAACATCGCCCAGAAATGGATCTTCCCCAGCCGCTCGTTCAACTCCATGCCGAACATCTTCGGCACCCAGTAGTAGATCGCTGCGAAGAAGGCAAAGATCAGGCCACCCATGATCGTGTAGTGGAAGTGGGCCATCACGAAGAAGCTGCCGTGGGTGGCGACGTCGCTGGGAACGTCGGAGAGGAAGACACCCGATGCCCCCCCGATGAAGAAGTTGAAGAACCAGGCGAGGCAGAAGAGCATCGGCACCGTGTAGCGGATGCGCGCTCTCCATAAGGTCGCCATCCCGGCCAGGAAGACCAGCCCGGTGGGGACCGAGATCGCCTCGGTCGAGAACATGTAGAAGGGGCGCAGGGAGGAGTTGAGCCCGCTGACGAAGAGATGGTGCTGCCAGACGAAGAAGCTGAGCAGCGCCACCCCGAGAATGCCGGCCACCGCGATCCGATATCCCCACAGTGGTTTGCGGGCGAAGACCGGCAGGATCTCCAGGATGATCCCGAAGCCGGGCAGGGCGAGCACGTAGACCTCCGGGTGGCCGAAGAACCAGAACAGGTTCTGGAACAGGTACGGGCTGCCGCCGGCGCTCGAGAGGAAGTAGGACGTCTGAACGCCGCGATCGAAGGCGACCATCAGCAGCGCGGCGATCAGGACCGGCGCTGCAAGCACCATCAGGATCGAGGTGCTGAGTGCCCCCCAGCAGAAGATCGGCAACCGTCCCCAGGTGAGGCCCGGGGCGCGCATGGTGACGATCGTGGCGATCAGGTTGAGCCCGAGCAGGGTCATCGATATCCCGACCAGGGCGAAGAAGAAGATGTAGGAGTCGAAGCCGTAATTGGCCTGGACGTTGAGTGGTGCATATCCAGTCCATCCGGTGGGGAACCCGCCGAAGAAGAGGGTCGACATCAGGATCGTGCCGGCGGCCATCAAAAGCCAGAAGGTGATGGCCTCGACCCGGGGGAACGCCATCCGGCGTGCCCCGATCATCAGCGGAACGAAGTAGTTGGCGAACGGGCCGAGCACGCCCGAGGTCATGATCCCCATCATCATCGCCCCGTGCAGGCCGACCAGGGTCAGGTAATTGCCCGCCCCGAAGAGCTGCGGCGAGGGCTTCAGTAGCTCGACGCGGATCAGCATCGCGTTGAGCCCCCCCAGGAAGAAGAAGAGCCCGATCCCGAACATGTACTGGATCCCGACCACCTTGTGGTCGGTGCAGAGGCCGAAGTAGCGGCCCACCCCACCCTTCTCGTTTTCGATGTGGGAGCGATCTCGGCCGAGCATCCTCGCCAACGGATACCTGGCGAAACCGAGCCCGACCAGGAACCCGATCACGGCGAACAGGTAGCCGAGCATCAGCGCGACGTCGTTCTGGTTGGTGTCCTCGAAGAAGTCGAGGCTTTCGGCGTGAATCTGGTGGCCGAGCCACCAGCCGAAGTAGAAGCCGACGATGCCGAGGAGGAGCCCGCTGAGCAGGTTGAAACCGACCAGGCGGCGCCAGAGCGGCCCGTCGGCCGTTGCCTCGCTCATCCGCCTCTCCTTTCAGGTTCGGGGGAATAGTGGGTCGCGAAGGGCGGCAGAACCTTGGCCGCCGGCGCGAAGACCCGCTGCTGTTCGTGGATCCAGGCGAGGAATCGAGCGTCGCTGACCACCTGCCCGGTGTCGAACATGTAGCCGTGCCAGAGACCGCAGAGCTCGCTGCAGCGGATGTCGAATGCTTTTTCCTCTGTCGGCTTCAGATAGGCGACGTTGTCGACGCCCGGGTTGGCGTCGGCCTTGACGCCGAGCCTCGGCGCCCAAAAGGAATGGATGACGTCGAGTGAGGTGACGTGCAACGCGATCTGACGACCGACGGGCAGCTCGAGATGCGCGGTCTCTATTCCGCCGTAGGTCGGGTAGCGATAGGTGAACTCCCACTGCTGGGCGATCACCTGGACCGGCAGCACCCGGCCGGAGGGCTTGAATGCGGGGCTCGGCCCCTGCCCTCCGCCCGACCCCGCGTCGGCCAGCTCGGCCGTGCCGAAGGCGGCGAGGAACAGGACGATGATCGTCGTCACCACCAGCCAGGGCACGTGGACCCGCCCGTCGTCGCGGATCGCGACGCCTTCCTGTGGCCCGCCCTCCTGGCGGCGGAAGACAATGAGGGTGTAGGCAAAATAAACAAGGATCGTCGCTGCGATCGGTGTGACGATCCCGAGCAGGACGGTGTTGTCGAAAACCTGGCTCGACGATGCGCTTGTCGCCTTGCCGGGCGGCAGGGTCGGGGCGATGACCGCGACGACGATCGGGGTCGCGATCGCGCTCAGCACCACCGCTGCGATCGCTATCCGCCGCAGGTGGTTCGGCTCGTTCACCCGACTCCCCTCATGCCACCTGGAGGAACCCGTCCATGTAGCCGATCGTCTGCATCGGCCCGCCGAAGCCGGCGAGGAAGCCTGCGGCGCACGGCACGAAGCACTGCCAGCGGTAGCGTCCCGGCTTGCCGGTGCGGATCGTGAAGGTGATCGTCTGGTGGGCCTGGCTCAGAGAGCAGGGCCCTTCTTCGCACTGGTTCGGTGCGTCGTCCGGCACTCCCCTGAGGGGAACCACCAGGCCGATCTGGGGCACGGCGAAGGTGTGCGAGGCCTCATCCGGGGGAATCGACCGCATCGACTTGCCATTGACCTTCATCGTGGCGCCCACCGTTCCCTGGACCTGAGAGAGGAACGGGTTGCGGAGGCCGCTGTCGCCATCGAACTGGTAGACGGTCACGTGGACCAGCGAGTGGGCGGGAACCTTGAAGTTCGTGCTGTGGACCCAATCGCCCTGGGAGTTCCGAACGAGATAGGAGACCCAGCTGGGATTTGCGCCCTGGGGACCGACGGCCGCCTCCGTCTTCAGCGTCAGCTCGGCGGTCTTTCCCGTGCCCGGTCCGGCTTCAATCGTCGCGGGGCCCCTGATCAGGGCAACAACGTAAATCGTGATCAGCGCAGCGACGATAAGAACGGCGATCGCGATCGTTGCAAGCCTGGCTGTCAAGGAACTCAGAATTCCTCCCTTCGCCAGCCACCACCCATCGGTAGCTTCGTAATACGAACCTAGTTGAGAATGCGGCCCAAGACAACCCCTCTAACGCCGACGGTGCCCGTCCTGCTCCGTAAAGAGCCGCGCTCATGAGTCGTCGCCAGATCATCTACGCGGTCCTCGCGGTCGTCGTAACGGCGGCCCTGACGGCGGATGCGCTCACCCTGTTCGGCGGCGGTAACGGTGCCGCAGCGCCGGGCAAGCCGGCACCGGCGCTGCCGAGCGAGGTGCTGGTGCCCCCCAGGGTGACGATCGCCTCCCTTCACGGTCGGCCTGCCGCGATCAATTTCTGGGCGAGCTGGTGCGAGCCCTGTCGAGAAGAGGCTCCCGCCTTCGAGCGCCTCGCCCAAGAGCTGCGGGGCCGGGCGACCATGGTCGGCGTGAACTGGAAAGACGCCCGCTCCGCTGCCCTCGCGTTCGTGAGCCAATATGGCTGGACGTTCCCGAATCTCCGTGGGTCCGGTGGGGACAGCGGGGAGCAGTACGGCGTCTTCGGCCTCCCGATGACCTTCATCCTCGACCGCGACGGACGGATCGCCGAAGTGCTCCGCGGGCCCCAGACGGCAAACGACATCGCCCGAGCCCTGAGGCTACGAATCCACTGACGGGCATCGCCTGGGCGCTTCAATCGCGCACAGGCCGCCGCTCTCGGATCAGGTCACCTGGCCGCCGGCGGCGGCTCCGACCGCGGGCGGAGGGGTTGCCCGACGGAAGACGATGACGCTGACGACGACGGCCCAGATCAGGATCACGAAGAAGCCGAAGAAGCCGACCGGCGTCACCCCGATGACACCGATCACCAACGCCACCCAGCCGAGCCACTTCGGCAGGGCGCCGGTGTTGAGGATCGCCAGACCGATCGCGATCGAGAAGATGACGAGACCGGCCTCGAACGGCCAGAAGAAGTCGTTGCTGAGGATGTTGATCGCTTCGGCCGCCGCGGGACTGATGCTGTTCCTGGATTCGGCGAGCGCCCATTCGAGGCTCGAGAAGATCGCCCCGCCGGTGCCGAGTATTACGGCGCCCCCGAAGGCGACTGTCGCCGGGCCCTCGCCACCCTCGTGGCTCCGCAGGAAGCTGCGCAGGGAGCCGACGAAGAAGACGAAGAAGATGACGGCAAGCGCCCCGCAGAAGGCACCCAGGAAGGCAGCGCCGTGGTGAAGCCTGTAATGCGCGATCACCTGCGCCCCGCTGTCGTGTTCTGAGGGCGAGCTGGGGGTGAAGAAGAACGTCACCAAAAGCAGCAGAGCGAAGGGGATTCCGGTCAGTGGCGCAAGGCGGCGAAGCGAATCAGGCATTTGGATCACTCCCATCGTTCGAAGGGCAGGATTCGCCTCCCCAACGGCGGCCGTCCGCAGGCCCTGCACCCGGTGTCGGCGACCCTACGTCCGCCGACCCGGGAAGGTCAATCGTCGAAAGTGGGGCGGCACTTCTCCGCCGGAGGGCGCAAACCGCCTGGACGAGTGGGTTCTGGCCGACATCCGTGCCCATATAGGCACGTCACACGCGAGAAGCGGTTCGTGATCAATTTGCCTTGGTCGTGTACTTCGACGTTCCGTTGCACGTCGCGCTCTTGGTGAAATCGGTCGCCACCGTTCCGCTCTCGTGCTTTTTCGCGCCGAACTTGACGAATCCCTGATTCTGTTGTAAACGACTCCTCGCTTCACCCGCGAGAGGTCGCCGGTTCGCCGACCGGCCGTGCCCATCGATCGGCGGCGTCGGCCCTGCTCGTCTACACCCCCTGCTTCGGCGCCGCCGCGAGGGTCAGCGTCTCGGTCGGCTTGGCCAGGCCGAGGTCGAGTTTGAAGCTGCTGATCATCGCGTGACCGAGGCTGATTTTGGCGCCCACGATGGTCGTGCCGGGCTTGTAGATCGAGATCTGGGCGCTTTTGAAGGCCTCGCCCTTGTTCGTCGCCAGCAGCAGTTTCGAGCTGGCCGAGTTGCGGGGCTTGGTGAGCTCGTACTGCTGCTCCGTGTGGCCCGTGCCCCGCGAAGAGGAGCTCTGCACGACGGTGCGCACGCTGCGCGCGGCGCAGAGGTCGGTGGAGATCGTCGGGCTGCCGACCAGCTTCAGGGTCCCGATCGTCGTCTCGCACTGATCCTGGACCGCCGGCAGCGCCCGAAGCGCCCGCCGGCCCGGAGAGGCCCGGGAGGCCCGGCCGGGCCCTGTTGGTTGACGCTCAGCGGTTTCTCCGTCCCCGGGTCGCAACTCTGCGCGGAGGGGTCGATCACCCGCCAGTTGGGGCCCGGCGCCTTGGGCAGGCCGGAGGCGGCGCTGACTTCGTAACAGGTGTGGATCACCCCGTTGCTGTCGGGGACAGTGGCGAACGCCAGGGCCGCAGGGACCCCCAGCGCCACGATCCCGGTCAAAAGGACGAGCTTGAGGTGGCTCCCCAACCACCGTCTGACACGGTCGGTCTCTCCAAGCATGTCTGCTCCTTTTCCGAATGTCGGCAGGCCCACGATACGCCTCCCGACACCGGCTGCAAGGCCAGAGGACATACGTCCTGCGAATCGACGAACTCAGGCACCACAACTTCGGGCGAGTGCCCGGATCGCTCAGCAGGTACCGAGCCTGCGCAGGCGCCGTCGGTAGACCCTCATCGAGCTGTGCCGCCAGTCACCGTGCGTCTGAGCGCGGAGGGCAGGGACCAGCTCGTGGTGGAACGGCGAGGTGAGGCTCTCGGCGTGACCGATCACGTCGTGGACGCGGATCCCGAACCGGCAGCGCAGGTACTGGGTGAGGCGCAGCGAGGCATGCATCATGCGCCTGTTGCCGAGCACGTCGGAATCCGCATAGCCGACGTGCTCGATCCCGATGGCCGTCCAGTTGAGGCCGACCGTGTGACGGCAGCGGGTACGCAGAGAGACGAGCCTGTAGATCCGCCCCGAGTTCGAGATCACGAAATGGGAGCAGACGTTGGGCAGCTCATGCAGCTCGGGGTCCGGCACGTCCGGGGCGAAGGTGTTGTAGACGGCAGACGCGCTGCCGGCGACCGCGACGTGCTCGACGATCACCTTCGGATTACGAAGTCGCCACGTGGCCCGCCCATAGTGGCGAAGGGAGTAGGCGGCCATCTCGCGCTTCCGTTTCGGGCCGAACGGGATCAGCAATTTGTGGATCGGAGGCCTGTGGATCGTCGACTCGGCCGCGGTGGGCTCGGCGTGTATCGCGCCCGGCCCGGCCGCGGAGGCGACACCGAGAATCAGGGCTGCGAGGGTTCCAACCGTTCCGAGGCGCGCGATGCGTCGAGACTATCCGGCTGCCTGGGGACAGGCCGAAAGGCTTTGTCCGGCCTTTGCCCGCACTTTGCCCTCGCTTTGGAGCCGGTCGCCTAGCGTGCCTGAAGACGAAAGAGGTAGCGGCATGCAAACCAAAGGCAAAGGCATCACACGCAGTACTCCGATCACCGGCAAGGCAGACCGCGGTGATGAACGCGTTCGGCTGATAGAGGAGGCGGTCCTGCTGATCCGCGGAGAATGGCCTGCCGTCGCCGGCGGACTGTGTGAGTCCGTCAACCGCGCATCGGGTCCGATCTCACGGGCGAGTGAACTCCAGGAGGCGATCCAAGAGACCTCCGAGGAGGCGATGCGGGTGGTCGACGGTCTCTATGGGCACAGGGCGACGCTGGAGGTGCAGCGACTCGCTCTCGCCGGCGGGGATCGGCAAGCACCGGCCAACGGCGCTCGCGCTTCTCATGGCCGGCGCCTCAGGTTGCGCTCGCGCATCCGACCGCACAGGCCCGTGCGACTCCATGGCGGCTGACCGTACGCATACCGGAGGCCGACCGCCGCCGTCCTAGTCGATGACCCGGAACGAAGCGCGGGCCGCCTGTCCCGTTTTCCCACCTGCGGTGGGAGTGGCGAGGAGCTGGTACCTGCCGGGCGCCAGTTTGCGTCCCGCGAGACGGCCCGTGAAGTGGAGGCCGTTGGCCCCGGCGGCGCCGCCGCCCGTGAAGCCGCCGCGCCGGGTCACGCGGCGTATGCACCTTCGGGACGAGCTGTTCGCTGTCGTGGGCTTCCCGCAATTGCCCCCCTTCGCCCTGCGCCCCGGCAGCAGCCGGACGACCGCGAAGCGGACGTCGGCAGCCTCGTTGAGCGTGTAGGCGACCTCGGCGCCGTAGCGACGCCCGCCGGACGCGAGAGCGCTGGGCCCCCTGCGCGCCGCCCGAAAAGCAGACGGCGAGAGCGTCAGCCCGCTGAGGACGGCCACGCCGCCGCCGGCGCCCGGACCTGCTCCAGGATCCGGGCCGGGCCCGGAGGGCGATGTCCAGGTCAGCACGACCTGCGGCGCGGCGCCCGGCGCCGCCAGATTCAGGCTTGCGCCCGGGGGCGCGAGCGAGGAGCCGCCACCACCACCGCCACCGCCTGCAATCGCCGTATTGGACGAGGAGTCCATTCCGCTTTTCCCCGAGCCGCCGCCGCCACCGCCGAAGACGCCGCCACCGCCACCGCCACCGCCCTCGTGCAGGGCGAACGGGCCGGGATTGCCGCCGGCGCCACCGGTCGGCCCGCTCCCGTTGCCACCCGCTTCGTACCCCGCGCCGCCGGCTCCGGCCGCACCGGCCGTGCCGGGCTGACCGCCGCTGCCACCCGCGATGGGGACATCCGATGCGCCATCGGTGCCGGGCAGGCCGGCGGCTCCGCCGGGCCCGCCCGGCAGGGGCGGGAACGTGGGGCTGGAGGAGATGAAGCCGCTCGACCCCGCTCCACCGCCTCCCCCGGCGATGACGGCGATCCGAGCATATGACCCCCTGGCAGTCCAGGACCCGCGTCGCTCCGCCGCCACCTCCGGCCGAGTAGCCGCCGGCTCCACCGTCGGGTGCTCCGGCCCCGCCGCCGATGCCGGTGGCCGCGTTTGCGGTGCCGCCGTTGGAGGCGACGGTGAGCTGTAGCTGCTCGCCCGGGAAGACCGCCGACAGGCTCGTCACAAGCGCGGCCCGGCCGCCCGGGACCAGGGTCGTACCGGAGCCGTTGACCAGGTCTCCCCCGGCGCCGCCCGTCGCGGTGATCGTCAGCGATTCGACGCCGGCAGGGACCGCGAAGGCCATGGTCCCGGGTGTCGTGTCGACGAACGAATCCGCGCTCGCGGCCGGAACCGATGCAGCCAACGCAAGGACAGAGAGGAGCGTTGGTAGCGATAGGCGCATCGCGGCCAGTATGGCATCGCCGAAACGTCCGTCGGGCTCAATCCGCGCTCTGGTCGCTGATAGCCTCGGACGATCTCGCCGCGACACCTTGCCGTCGTTGTTCTCGCCGCAATCGCCGCGCTGGCGAGCTGGCCGGCGGCGAGTCCCGGGTTCAAGATCCCCAATCTTCCGAAAGTCCCGAAAGTCCCGAAAGCGACCAGCTACCCGGTGACGATCGACGTCGCCGGCTACGTCGACTTCAACTGGACCTACGACAGCACGCAGACCTGCATACCCGGTTACGCGAAGACCGTCAGCGAGGAACTCTCGTTCGAGTTCGGGAAACCGCAACGGTCGGTGGTCAACATCGTCGGCGGGTCCGTCTCGATGCCCTTCGCGATCGGCGGACAGGCGAAGCTGAAAGCGAAGGTCGACGGGTTCCAGACGACCAACTACTGCCTTCCGACGGCTCCCGAGCCGGAACCGGAGGCGCCCGACTGCAGGACGGTGACGGGCAAGCTGGCGGCGTTGCTGACCGCGGAGATCCCCAGCAAGAGCCACGAAGAGCTCGCCCCGCTCGGGCAGGGCGTCCTGCTCACCCTGGTGCGGAAGAGCAAGACATCGCAGTCGCACTCCTGCCTCGCCAACCGCCCCACCGTGACCTCGCTCAAGGACGATAAAGGCGTGCACATCGACACGACGCCCCTGCCGCAGGGCTCGCTGGCGGTGCCGCTCGTCAACAGCACGAAGTTCTGGGCCCTGACGCCGGGCGGCCGGATCTCGCGCAGGATCAAGATCGGCGGCGGCTGTGAGACGGCCACCGCACACTCGAGCCGGCTCGACAGCAGCATCAAGCGCTGCACCATCGGCGGCACGGTCGTCGTCGTGGTCAAGCGCCTCAAATAGCCGCGAGGCCGGTCGCCGGGAAAGCTCAGGAAGGTCGCGAGCGCTCAGCGGCCTTTTCGCGGACCTCGGCCTTCGCCTCGAGGGACATCGCGCCCGGGTGCCCCTCTCCGGGCCACGGCGTGAGGAGCAGAAGGACCCTCGCGTCTTCCCGTGCCACCACAGCGTGGCGTTCGCCGGGGTCGAACTCGAGCAGGTGGCCGCTACCCGCCGAGACGCGCTCGCCGTCCGGCGTCGCAACCTCGACCTCCCCCTCGACGATGACGATTCGCGCGTGCTCGTGCACGCCGTGCTCCGACAACTCCTCGCCCGCCGGAATGCGGAGAAGGATCGCGCGCGCATCGTCGCCGGTCGAGAGAATCTGCGGCTCGTGGGCCTCCAGGGCGACGGTCTTCAGGTCCCAGCTCCTCATGCATCTCCTCCTCTTGGCGGCGGGCCGGCGAAATGCCAGGCCGAGACCACGATAGTCGCCCGGCGGTCGCGAGCAGGTTGGATTCGAGCTCGGTCGGAGCAGGGCTAGCCGCCGCCCCAGTCTCCCGATCCCGGGCAGCCGCCGACGCCCTTCTGCGTGCAGGGGAAGCTGAGCAAGCCGTCTGCGGCCCGCTTGATCTTGAACTTCTGCGAGCTCGGGTCGGACCGGAGGACGATCGTGTACGTCGAGAGGTCGAGATTGTTGACCTTCAGGGTCGGGCCGTCCGGCAGCGTCGGCACGAGCGCGCGCAGGGCGTTCGCATTGCAGTCCGCGTAGCTCAGCGATTCGACCCCGCAGGTCTCCATCGTCACCTCGGCGGCGTGGGCGACCTGCTTCGCGCGCGCGTCCCGGGCCTTGCTCACCTGATCGCCGAATGCGGGCATCGCGATCGAGGAGAGGACCGCGATGACCAGCATTACGACCAGGAGCTCGATCAGGGTCAGTCCGGACTCCTCCTGCAGCAACTGTCTCGAGAGGGCGGCCATCACAATTACTTCGGCTCCCGGCGAGAGGGTTCCTTAGGCCCCTGTTAGATCGCTTACAGCGTCACTTCTTGAGGTGGAAGCGCAGCCAGTGCGACCGGCAGCGGACGCCGCCCTTGAGCTTGTCCGTGAGCCGGACCCGGCCGCTGACCGAGCCGCCCTTGGCGCGACCCCTGAGGTACACGGTGTCGGTCGAGCCGTACTGGACGTCGCGGAAATTGCCGCCTTGGGCGACCGGTGTCTTCAGGAACCCGCTCTCGTCGAGCAGCAGCTTGGTGCCGTTCCGGCACTTCAGCTCTGCCTTGAAACGCAGGACCTGAACCGAGTGGCTCGTGGCCGCGAGGCGGATCCGGAACCCCTGGTTGGTCTTGCCCCTCAACGTGTCGCGCTGACCCGCCTCGGCCGGTGCCGCGGCCGCAGCCGCCAGGCTGCAGGCGAGGATCGCGGCCAAAATTCGTCTCTGCATCTCTGCTCTCCCATGATGGTTGGTGACATGTCCCTTCGGCCCTGCAACAGGCGGGAAGCGGAATGGGGCGGAACCGCTGTCAGTCTCCTTACAGCAGCCCGCGCGGCCTGCGAGGGCCGCGCCCGTTCCCTGCCTCAACACGGTCGACTCCGCGGGTCGCCGAGTTGACTGTCAGCGATCGAACTCAGGTGTCGACGGGGGCCGGCGGGCTCCCCTTGAGCAGCCAGCGCCCCGGCTGCTCGGACTCGACCAGGCCCCGTTCGTCGAGAGCGCCCAAAGCGAGGCTGACGGTCGGCCGGCGGGCCCCGACCATCTCCGCGAGCACGGTCTGGGGCACGTTGATCTCCACCTGGGTCCCCCCCGGCACCAACTCCCCCCATCTCTCGGCCAGCGCCCAGAGCAGGGCGTGAAGACGGTCCTCGATGCCGACGACGCTCATGATCGCCGACTGCAGGGCAAGCTGCCGGGAACGGTCGATCGCCCGAGCGGCGATCGACCCGGCGACCGCCGGC
>CAWIOM010000007.1:0-64557 GCA_963837735.1 uncultured Solirubrobacterales bacterium
ACTCCGGCCCTCTGAGCTAGCTGTGACTGACGAGGCGGACAAGAAGAACGGGGCCGAGGCGCCCGCCCGGGAGAAGCCCAAACCCCCGGGCTATTTCGAGGGCGAGTCGATGACTCGCCGTCACGCGTTCACGATCGGCGCCCAGGCGATCGGCGGCCTCGCCGGCGCCGCGATAGTCCTGCCCGCCGTCGGCTTCGCGGTTGCCCCGATCTTCCACCGCGGCAAGGAGCGCTGGGAGGCGGTGGGCCCGCTCGGCGACTTCACCGCCGACACCTATCGCCAGGTCGTCTTCACCGAAACCGAAGGGATCGGCGACGCCGGCAAGACCACCGCCTACGTCCGCAGAGGCTCCAAGCAGCTGGGCGAGGACCCCAGCTCCTTCATCGCGGTCTCCAACCGCTGCGCCCACCTCGGCTGCCCGGTGCGCTTCGTCGAGGCCGCCGGCAACTTCATCTGCCCCTGTCACGGCGGCGTCTACGACTTCCAGGGCAAGCGGATCGGCGGCCCGCCCGTGCGCCCGCTCGACCAGTTCCAGGTCCGCACCCAAGGCGGCCAGGTCGAACTCGGCCCCCGCTTCAGCGTCACCAACCAGCTCGAACCGGTCCGGGCCCGCGACCCCGGGGAGTTCACCGGCGGAATCTGGGAATACCTCTACCCGCCGCGCCCCTCCACCTTCCCACCGCCATGAGCAAACTGGACAAACTCGACTCGTTGATCCCGGCACCGCTGCGCAAGCCGGCGAAGCCCGGCTCAAACGGGCCCAAGGGCGACGCCCCGGCGGACCTCAAGACCTCGCCGCCCGAGCGCGAGGGGGACACCTCCCGCCTCGTCGGCCAGGCGAAGGAGGCGCCGATCGACGCGCTCGCCTGGGTCGACCAGCGCACCTCGGCGTCCGGCTTCCTCACGGGGATGCTGTTCCGCAAGGTGCCGAAGGGGACCAACTGGTTCTACACGCTCGGCTCGGCGACCCTCTTCGCCTTCATCGTGCAGGCGACCACGGGCGTCTTCCTGGCGATGTTCTACACGCCGTCGACGACCCAGGCCTACGCCTCGATCGCCCACATCAACAACGACGTCTTCCTCGGCGCCTTCGTGCACGGGATGCACAAGTGGGGCTCGAGCGTGATGGTCATCCTGATCTTCCTGCACATGGGCCGCACCTTCTTCTTCGGCGCCTACAAGTACCCGCGCGAGCTCAACTGGGTGATCGGAGTGGTCCTCCTGATCCTGACGATGACGATGTCGTTCACCGGCTACCTGCTGCCCTTCGACCAGCGCTCCTTCTGGGCCTCGGTCGTCGGCATCAACATCAACGGCACCGGGCCCGTGATCGGCCCCTACCTGAGCGACTTCCTGCGCGCCGGGCCGGAGCTCGGGGCGACGACCCTCTCGCGCTTCTACGCGATCCACATGCTGCTGCTACCCGGGGCGATCATCGCCCTGATCGGCGCCCACATGTACCTCGTCGTCAAGCTCGGCACGACGGCGCCGCCGTGGCTGCGGGCGAGCAAGCCGAAGGGGGCGATGCCCGCCGCCCAGCTCGACGCCGGCGTCGAGGCCAACGGGGGCCCACCCACGAACGGAGCGGCACCGGCCTCATGAAGCCGTCCGACAAGCAGGCATATCTGGAGGGGTACGAGCTGCTCAAGAAGAAGGGCAAGCCCTTCTTCCCGTATGCGGTGATGAAGGACTCGGTGATGGCGCTGCTGGTCGTCGGCGTGATCATCTTCATGTCGATCATGCTCGGCGCCGAGCAGGGCCCGAAGGCGGACCCGACCACGACCACCTACGTGCCGCGCCCCGAGTGGTACTTCTTCTTCCTCTTCGAGCTCCTCAGGGTGATCAAGCCGCCGGAGCTGGTCCCGATCGCGACGATCGGGATCCCGACGGTCTGCATGGTCCTGCTCCTCCTCCTGCCCTTCTACGACCGCGGCCCCGAGCGTCACCCGGGCCGGCGGCCGCTGGCGACGACGGCCGGCTGCCTGACGATCGCGGCGATGGCCTACCTCACCTACCTCGGCGCGACCGGCGGCTCGCCGACCGAGATCGACATGAAGGTGCCCCCTCAATACGAGGCCGGCAAGGAGATCGTCGCCGGCTCCGGCTGCCTGGCCTGTCACAAGCTGGGCGAGAACGGCAACAACGGGCCGGGCCCGGAACTGACCCACATCGGCGAACGGATCCCACGCGCCGCGATCGTCCGCTCGGTCGAAATCGGCCCGGGGATCATGCCGTCCTTCCGCGATCTGCCGCCTAAGAAGCTCAACGAGCTGGCGGACTTCCTCGCCTCGCTGGACTGACCGGGACGGCCGTGGCCGGGACCACCAAGCCCACCAGGGACTCCGCTCAATTCGCGGAGCAGGTCAACCGCATGTTCGACCGGGTCGCGGCCCGCTACGACCTGCTCAACTCGCTGATGAGCGCCGGCCTCCACCATCGCTGGCGCGAACTGGCAGCCGACCACGCTCAGCTCGGCGCCGGGGAATCGGCGCTCGACGTCTGCTGCGGCACCGGCGACCTGACGCTCGAGCTCGCCGGCCGGATCGGAGCCGCCGGCCACGTGATCGGCTGCGATTTCTCCGAGCCGATGCTCGACCTGGCGCGCGAGAAGGCCGGCGTCCGCGGCGCTGCCGGCGTCCGCTTCGAGTGGGCCGACGCCCTCAGCCTTCCCTACGATGCCGGCCGCTTCGACGCCGTCACCGTCGGCTTCGGGGTCCGCAACTTCGCCGACCGCGACCGCGGGATCCGCGAGATGGCCCGCGTCCTGCGGCCCGGGGGGCGGCTGGTGATCCTCGAGTTCACACGGCCGCGGCGCGTTCCCCTTCTCGACCTTCTACTCGCTCTGGTTCGACCGCATCGCGCCGCTGATCGGCCGCATCTCCGACGACCCGGAGGCGTACGCGTACCTGGCCGAGTCGGTGCGCAGCTTTCCGAGTCCCCTCGGCCTCGCCGAGAAGATGGATCGTGCCGCCGGCCTCGAGGGGATCCGGTACTCGATCCTCGCGGGCGGGATCGTCACCATCCACACCGGCATCGCCGGGTGACCCGCCGCTCCGCCGTCCCGCCACCCGTCACCGCGGTCCTCGATGCCTCGAGCACCTGGCTGCCCAGCCGCCTGGCCGAGGTCGAGGAGGTCTTGCGCGGGCAGGCCGAGAGCCACGGCGAGCTGCTCGCCGCGGATGCGGGCGCGACCCTGGCGGCCGGGGGAAAGAGGCTGCGCCCGCTGCTCGTCCTGCTCTGCGCCGGCCCGGAGGGCGGCGAGCAGGCGGTCCGCGGGGCGGCCGCGGTCGAGCTCGTCCACATGGCGACGCTGGTCCACGACGACATCCTCGATGCCGCGCCGCTGCGCCGCGGCCGGCCGACGGTGGTCGCGGCCTCCGGGCGCGAGCGAGCGGTCGGCACCGGCGACCTGCTCCTCTCGCGCGCCTTCGCCCTGCTCGCAGCCGCCGGAGACGGCCGTTCGATCGAGCTGCTCGCCTCGGCCTCCGTGGCGCTGGCCCGGGGCGAGCTCGCCCAGCGCCAGGACGCCTTCGACACCGGGATCTCCGAACAGCGCTACCTCGAGCGCTGCCGGCTGAAGACGGCCACGCTCTTCCGCTGCTCGGTGCTGCTCGGCCGCGACGACGCGGCGCTCGCCGAGTTCGGCACCTCGGTCGGACTCGCGTTCCAGCTACTCGACGACGTCCTCGACGTATCCGGGCCGCCCGAGCGGACGGGGAAGGCGCGCGGGACCGATCTCCTCGACGGCACCGTCACCCTGCCGCTGATCGCCGCCGCCGGCCGAGACCCCGAGCTCGCCTCGGTCGATCTGCACGGTCTCGACGCCGGGTCCGCGGAGGCGCTCTGCGACAGGATCGCCGCCACCGGTGCCCTCGAGGAGGTCCGCTCGCGGGCGTTCGAGATGGTCTCCGAGGCCAAGGGCCGGCTGGCCGGCAGCGGCCTCGGTCCCGAGCAGCGACACCTGCTCGACCTCGTCGCCGACGGCGTCGTCCAGCGCTACGCCTGACTAACGGAAGTCGTCGGCCGTGATCAGGTCCGCGTCAAGTGCGGCGGTGAAGGAGTCGGCCACGCGCAGCATGTTCTCGCGCTCGAGCTGCTTGAGGACCCCGCTCAGCGCCTGCGTACCGGCGTCGAGCTCCTCGTCGTAAGCGTCGATCTCACGCTCCCCGTGAATGGCGTCGCAGCTCCACTCGCACTCTGGGCAGCGGCGCCAGAGGCGCCAGTGACCGCGCTCCGCGGCCTGCTCCCAACGAGTCGGCTGCACAAGCCCCGACCCACACCCGTCGCAGACGTGAAGGCCTGTCTCGGTCTTCGCTTTCGCCTGGATGTGGCTTGTGCTGTCCATGACTATCTCAACCCGTGAAACTGCGAATCAATCCGCTCTTATTCGGCAAAAAATCAAGAAACCCCACTACCGGGTAGGAGCGCCCAATCCGGGGTGTGGTGATCCAATCGGCATCGGTGGCCGTTACCATGAATTGCAATGCCGAATGTCGGACCCCTAGAGCTAGCGATCGTCCTCATCATCGCCCTTGTCGTCTTCGGCCCGAAACGGCTGCCGGAGCTCGGCAAGAGCCTCGGTCGCGGCATCCGCGAGTTCAAAGGCTCGATCGCCGGCGAGAACGACGACGAGCCCCAGCCGCCCGCCGAGATCGAGTCCCGTCAGCCGCCGCCGCCTCCGAGCGAGTCGGCCGAGGCTGAGAAGCCCGAGGACGAGCCCGTCGTCCAAGACCGCGGCTGAGGCCCGAGATGGCCCGGGTCAGGGCGGTCTCCCACGACGATCGCCTCACACTCGTCGAGCACCTCGACGAGCTGCGCACGCGGATCGTCGTCTGCCTCGCCGTCTTCGGCGTCGCCCTGGCGATCTGCTTCTGGCAGAACCACCTGTTGCTCGAAATAGCCGGCGGGCCTCTCCCCGGCAACCACAAGAAGCTGATCACCTTCGGCGTCACCGAGCCCTTCACGACGACGCTGACGGTCGCCACCTACGGCGCCCTGATCCTCTCGATGCCGATCTGGATCTACCAGATCTACGCCTATGTCCTGCCCGCCTTCAGCAACTCCGAGAAGCGGGTTGCGCTGCCGCTGATGATCGCCGCTCCCTTCCTGTTCATGATCGGCGTCCTCTTCGCCTACTTCGTCGTCATGCCGGCGGCGGTCAAGTTCCTGCTCAACTTCAACGACACGCAGTTCAACACCCAGGTTCGCGCCCGCGACTACTACAGCTTCTTCTCGACGACGATGCTGGCCGGCGGAATCGTCTACGAGTTGCCGCTCGCGATCCTCGCCATCACCCGGCTCGGGATCGTCACCGTCGAGCAGCTGCGCACGAATCGCCGCTACGCCTACCTTCTGATCTCGATCGTCGCCGCGGCGCTCCCCGGCGTCGACCCGATCTCGATGCTGATCGAGATGGTGCCCCTGCTCCTTCTCTATGAGTTGAGTATCTTGCTGGCTCGGGCCTTCGGCACGCCGACGGTCGCGGGAGCCATGGGCGAGCCCACAACTCAGGAGTAGAGAACACAGATGGCAGACGGCGAGCGACGGATGCTCTTCGACATTCGGGGACGGCGCAAGAACGTCGTCAAAGTCGTCTACGGGATCCTCGCGGTGATGATGGGCGCCAGCCTCTTCCTCGTCGTCGGCCCCGTCAACATCGGCTCCCTGCTGAGCACCTCCGACGAAGTCAACCGCAGCGCCGACATCTTCGACGAACAGACGGAACGGATCGAACAGCGCCTGCGCAAGGACCCCGAAAACCCCGACATCCTGATCTCGCTGACGCGGACGCGGCTCAACGCCGCCCGGGCGAAGAGCGAAGCCGACCCGACGAGCGGCGAAACGAGGGTGACGGGGACAGTCGCGAGTCGAGTACGAAAAGGCGATCGACGCCTGGGCCCGCTACCTGAAGGTCGCCGACGAACCGAACCCCTCGGTCGCCTCCCTCGTCTCGGGCTCCCTCTTCGTCCTCGCCCAGAACTCGAAAACCTACGCGGAAGCGATCGAATACATCGAAGAAGCCGCCGACGCGCAGCAGATCGCCGCCACGGCGCGCCCCAGCGTCGGCACCTGGACGACCCTCGCCGCCTACGAGTACCTGGCCGGGGACAAGGCCGCCGGCGCCAAGGCGGGTCGGGAAGCCAAGGCGCTGACCCGGTCGAAGTCGGAAAAGAAGCAGGTCGAAAAACAGCTGACCGCCTTCGAGAAACAGTCGAAGGAAATCCAGAAAGCCAAGAAGGAAGCCGAAAAGGCCGAAAAGGGCAAAGGCAAGGAAGCGCTGGAAAACCCGCTCGGCGGCCTCGGCGGCTCGAGCCCGACGACGATCACCCCTTAGCTTCTTAGCGCGACTCTGGCGTAGACTCGCGCTGTCTTGAGCGACCCACAACCGGACTTCGAGGTCGCGATCGTCGGCGCGGGGTTCTCCGGCATCGGCACCGCGATCAAGCTCGACGAGGCGGGGATCCGCGACTGGGCGCTGCTCGAGGCCGGCGACGGCGTCGGCGGGGCATGGCACTGGAACACATATCCCGGCATCGGCGTCGACATCCCGTCGTTCAGCTACCAGTTCTCCTTCGAGCAGCGCACCGATTGGTCGCGGGTCTACGCCCGCGGCGACGAGCTGAAGGCCTACGCGGAGGACTGCGTCGACCGCTTCGGGCTGCGCCGGCGCATCCGTTTCGGCGCCAGCGTCGTCTCGGCGACGTTCGACGACGAGGGTCACTTCTGGCGCCTCGGCATCGCCGAAGCCCCCGAGGTCACCGCCCGCCACGTCGTCGGCGCCACCGGCGTCTTCTCGCAGCCCAAGCCCCCCGACATCACCCGGCCTCGACGAATTCGCCGGCCAGGTGATGCACACGGCGCGCTGGGACCACGACGTCGACCTCGCCGGCAAGCGCGTCGCGATCGTCGGCACCGGTGCCTCGGCCGTGCAGGTGATCCCGGCGATCGCCCCCGATGTCGAGCAGCTGACGGTCTTTCAACGGACGCCGATCTGGTGCATGCCGAAGCCCGACGGGGCGATCGGGCCCGGCGCCCGACGCATCCTCGAGCGGGTCCCGGGCGCCCGCCGCGCGGCCCGGGCGCTGAGCCAGGCATACGTCGAGCTCACCTTCCCGCTGGCCGCCCACTACCACGGCACCCTGAAGTTGGCGAACGCCGCCGAAAAGCAGGCGCTGAAGTCGCTCCGCGATCAGGTCCATGACCCGGCCGTGCGCGAGAAGCTGACCCCGCGCTACGGGCTCGGCTGCAAGCGCCCCAGCTTCTCGAACGAGTATCTGCCGGCCTTCAACCGCGACAACGTCCACCTCGAGACCTCGCCGATCGAGCGCTTCACGGCGGCCGGCGTCCGCACCGAGGGCGCCGAGCACGAGGTCGACGTGCTGATCCTCGCCACCGGGTTCAAGGTCTTCGAGAAGGGCAACATGCCGCCCTACCCGGTGCGGGGGAGGGAGGGCGTCGAGCTCTCCGAGTGGTGGGAGGAGAACCGCTTCCAGGCCTATGAGGGGGTGAGCGTCCCGGGCTTCCCGAACCTGTTCATGATCCTCGGCCCCTACGGCTTCAACGGCGCCAGCTACTTCACCCTGATCGAGAACCAGGCCCGCCACATCGTCCGCTGCCTGCGCCGGGCCCGCAGCCGCGGCGCCACCGCGGTCGAGATCAGCGCCGAGGCCAACCGGCGCTACTTCGAGGAAATGCTCGGTCGCCGACACCGCCAGGTCTTCTTCTCGGGCACCTGCGGCACCGCCAACAGCTACTACTTCGACGCTCATGGCGACGCCCCGTTCCGCGCCTCGACGACCCCGGAGGTCGCCTGGCGCAGCGCCCACTTCGACCTCGACGACTACCGTTTCACGAAGGCCGCGTCGGTCCCTCTGGGCGCTCTCTAGAGCCGAATCCAGTGGGCCGCGAAGGACTCGAACCTTCAACCTTGAGCTTAAGAGGCTCCTGCTCTAACCAGTTGAGCTAGCGGCCCGGAGCGGAGAAGTATAGGAAGCCCTCTAGTGCCTTGGCACCAGAGGGACGGGGGTGCACGGCTTTTCCAGCGTGCCGTCCATGATCGTCCCGTCGGCGAAGAGGAAATGGCCGTGGGTGCGGATCACCCCGGTCGCGCAGCGCGCGTTCACGTAGCTGCGTTCCCTGCCCCTGGCTCGGTAGCGGCGCCCGATCCTGCCGTCGATGTGGGTGAGGACCCCGCCGGCGGCGAGCTTGGGCACGTCGAATGTCGCCCGGTAGCGATAGCCGCCGCGTGAGATCGTCTTGATCGGGATGACGACGGCGTAGGTGCGCGGAAAGGGAATCGTCGTGTAGGCGTGGCCGATCACCGTCGGCTTGCCGCGCTTGCGGGGCCCGTTGAAAAGCGAGGCCTTGACCTTCGCCTCCAGCGAGATGCCGCCGAAGTCGTAGATCGCGCCGACGTGGCCGGTGCCGATCAGCGCATCGGCGCACCTCCTGCGCGCCTGGCCGGTGTTGGCGTTGGCTATCTTGCCGATCGGGCAGACCGGCAGGCCGTCCGTTTCGAGCAGGCCTTCGCGGGAGAAGTCGAGCCGCATTTCCTCGAGCGGGGTCGGCGCGCCGCCTTCGGTGTTGATCAGGTCGGCGTGGCCGCGGAAGTTGATCGGTTCGAAGCTGTGGCGGGGCAGCGCCGAGGGGAAGAAGCCGCCGTCGGCCTTGAGCACGAGGTTCTGAACCTTGATCAGGGCGGCCCGGGCGCCGCCGACCGAGAGCGCGAGCAGGCCGGCACAGACGAGAAGCAGGACTGTGCGCTTGATCTTGCGATTGCGGCCCATACCCATGCCAAAAACCTTACTTGCGAGAAGTCGCGGGTCGAGGCGGCGCGATTCCTTAACCAAGGCTTCCCCTGTCCCCGGCCTCTCTCCGCGCCCCGGACCGCCAAACTACCACGGTGTCCTCTGGGAAGAGAGGGGCGCTGCTGCTGAGGCATCCCCGTGCTGTGCTCGCGATCGCCGCCCTCGCGCTGGCCGTGCTCGGCGCACTCGGCACCGGCGTCGATAGCCGCCTCAGCCCGACCTCGCTCGACGTCCCCGGCACACCCTCCTCGCGGGCCAACGCGGTCCTGCGCGAGCACTTCGGCCAGTCGGCCCCATTCGCCGTCCTGCTCCGCGGCCCGGCGGCGGCGATCGACCGTCAGGGGCCGGAGCTGGTCCGCGCCCTTCGCGCCGGCGACCCCGCGGTGACGACGCTCTCGCCCTGGGACCGCGGCTCGGTCGGCAGGTTGCGGCCCAGTCCGCGCCAGGCGCTGATCGTGATCGACTTCCATGTCGGCCTCTCCGACTCGGTCAACAACTCTGTCGACGAGCTCAACCAGGTCCTCGACGAACAGGTCCATCCGCCGGTCCGCGCCACCCAGACCGGCTACGCGACGCTCTCGCGGGCGATCCAGGACGAGTCGATCGCGGCCGCCGAGCGCAGCGAGCTGATCGCCATCCCGATCCTCCTGCTCGTCCTCCTGCTCGTCTTCCGCTCGCCGATCGCGGCGGCGATCCCGCTCGGCTTCGGCGCCGTCACCGTCGCCAGCTCGCGGGGCCTCCTCTACATCTTCGCGAGCTGGTTCGACATCGACGCCTTTGCGCTCACGGTCTGCACGATGATGGGACTTGCCCTGGGGGTCGACTACGCGCTGTTGATGGTCTCGCGCTTCCGGGAAGAGATCGCCGGCGGGGCCTCGCCGCTCGAGGCGGCGACGACGACCCGGCGCACCGCCGGACGGACGACCGCCTTCGCCGGCAGCACGCTGCTGCTCTCGATGCTGGTCGCGTTCTTCATCGTGCCCGGCTCGCTGCTCGCCTCGCTGGCGGCGACCGTCGCCCTCGTCGTCGTCCTCAGCGTTCTCGTCGCGACGATCGCCGGGCCGGCGCTGCTCACCCTGCTCGGCTCCAACCTCGACCGTTGGCGGATCGGCCGGGCCCCCTCCGGCCGCTCGCGCCTGATGATTCTCGTCACCGCCGCGCTGCGGCGGCCGGCCGCCGCAGCGATCGCGATCGGCGCCGTCGTCCTGATCCTCGCCGGCCCGGCGCTGGCGCTGAAGACCGGCCCGCCCAGCCCCGACCAGCTCGACCGGAGCAACGCCGCCCGCGCCGACAGCGAACTGCTCGCTCGCTCGGTCGGCCCCGGCTTCGAATCGCCGTTCGTCGTCGTCGCCGCAACCGACAGCGGGCCGATCACGGACCCCGAAAAGCTCAAGGCGCTGAGCCGCTGGCAGCGCAAGATCGCCGCCCTGCCGGGGGTCCAGGCGGTGATCGGGCCGGCCCGCGTCTCGGCCGCCGTCTCGCCGCTGCGCCGGCAGGGCAAGAACCTGCTCAGCGCCGACGGCGGGCCGCTCGCAAACGTCGGCAGGCTCGGCCGCAGCCTCGCCCGGGCGACGCTCGGCGTCGGCCAGGTGCGCGGCGGGATCCTCGAAGCCTCCTACGGGGCGGGCCTGCTGGCGGAAGGCTCGGGCCGGGCTGGGGAAGGCGCCCAGCTCCTCGCCCGCGGGCTCGGCCGGGCGACCGGCGGCACCCGCCGCCTGATCAAGGCCACGGAAGCCTTCTCGGCGGCGACCAACCGGCTGGCGCGGGTCCAGCAGCGACTCGCCCTGGGCAGCGTCGTGCTCAAGACCGGCATCCACGAACTGATCCCCAACCTGCGACGCAATGCGCTCAGCCGCTCGCGCCGGCTGCAGCGCTCCCTCAACGACAAGGCGCACGGGACCCTGCCGCAGCTTCAGGGGTCGGCGCAGGTCGCCGACGAGCAGCTGAAGGCGGCGCTGCGCGAACTGGAAGCGATGACCGTCGGCCAGAGCGACCCCAATTACACGGCGACGCTGGAAGCCGTCCGTCAGGCGAGCGCGGCCGCGAGCGCGGAGCCGGACGAACTCGCGGCGCTGCAGTCGGGCCTCGGCGAGGACGTCGGCGAATCGCAGCAGGTGACCTCATGGCTGGTCACCGGCGTCCACGAACTGAAGCGGCTCAGCTCGCTCGCCGGCCGGCTCTCCGACGGCGCCCAGCGGCTCGAGGCGGCCGACCGCAGGCTCGCCCAGGAAGCCGAAAAGCTGGAGCAGGGGGTCGCACCCGTCGGCGACGGCCTCTCGCGGCTCGCCGGCGGCGCAACCGTGCTCGCCGCCGGCATCGCCCGCCTCACCGGAGGCACCGAAGCGCTCAGCGCCAGCCTCGGCGAAGGCTACCGGCAGTCCTACCCGCTGCAGGCGGGCCTGCGCCGCGCCTCGGTGCGGATCGTCTCGACCGGCGCCTCGCTCCAGCGCCGCGCAGCCCGGGTGCGCGCCAGCACGCCCGGCATCTTCGATTCCGGGTACTTCGTCCTCTCCGCTCTCGACGGCGCCGCGCCGCCGCTGCGCGACCGGGCCGCGGAAGGGATCGACCTCGAACACAGCGGCCAGGCGGCGACGCTGCTCGTCTTCTCCCGCTACGCCCTCAACTCGCCCGGCTCGATCGCCTTCAACAGAGCAGCTCAACCGCGACGCGGCGCGGCTCGGCCGCGAAGCGGGGGTGAGGACCGGCGTCGGCGGCGGCCCGGCGACGCTCAACGACTACAGCCGCGTGACCAGGGAGCGGATCCCGCTCGTCGTCGCGGCGATCACCCTCGCGACCTTCCTCGTCCTGATCCTGATCCTCCGCTCGCTGCCGCTGGCGGCGATCGCGGTCGGCCTCAACCTGGCCACCGTGGGCGTCGCCTTCGGCATCCTCACGATCCTCACCGAGGTCCCAGACAGCTGGCCGCTGGGCGGCCACAGCTACGTCGACTCGGTCGGCGCGACGATGATCTTCGGGATCGTCTTCGGGCTCTCGATCGATTACGCGGTCTTCCTCCTCGTGCGGATGCGGGAGCGCTACGACCGCGACGGCGACAATCGCGAGGCGATCATGTTCGGCCTCGAGAAGACGGCGCGGGTGATCACCGGCGCCGCGGCGATCATGATGGCCGTCTTCGTCGTCTTCGCCGGCGCCTCGATCGCCACCGTCAGCCAGCTCGGCGTCGGTCTCACGGTCGCCGTCCTTCTCGACGCCTCGGTCGTCCGCATCGTCATGCTGCCGGCGCTGATGCTGCTGCTCGGCGATCGGGTGTGGTGGTTGCCGAAGTGGATGGACCGCGTCCTGCCGCGGCTCAACGTCTGATCGGGGTCATAGGCTGAATTTCAGGCGCGGAAAGAGCGCGTTGAATTCCAGTTAAGTACCCACTCAGGTGCCGCTTGCAGGGGGAACGCTCGGATACGATTCTGGCGCCGTTCCCTCGGATCGGAGGCCGAGAGGAGCCGCAAGCGATTACCCGTGGCTGCTAATCCAAGAGGCGAGGAAAAAGGCCCGGCGCAGAGTCGGGGGACAACCCCCGTGCGCGTCGGGGTCATCGCTGCCCTGGCGGTGGTCGTGATCGCTCTCGGAGTGATCCTCTTCGGCGGCGGCGGCGGCCACCAGTACAACCTCCTCTTCCAGAACGCCAGCCAGCTCGTCCCCGACAACCAGGTCCTGATCGGTGGCCAGCCGGTCGGCTCGGTGGAAAGCATCGAGCTCACCGACGACAACCTCGCCGAAGTCAAGATCTCGGTAGAACAGGAGCTCCACGAGGGCTCGAGCGCGATCGTCCGCGCGACCTCGCTCTCGGGCGTCGCCAACCACTACGTCTCGATCAGCCCGGGGCCCAACGACAACCCGCCCCTCGACGACGGCGCGACCCTCGGCCTCTCCGAAACGACCACCCCCGCCGACCTCGACCAGCTCTTCAACAGCTTTCCGGCCCGCGTCCGGCGCGGCTTCGCCGACTTCATCCAGGGACAGGCGGCGTTCTACGCGGGCCGCGGCAAGGACGCCAACGTCGCCGCCAAGTACTTCGCCCCGTCGTTGAACCGGACCAACGCCTTCGTCGGCGAACTGAATGCCGACCAGCGCCTCTTCGAACAGTTCGTCGTCAACTCGGGAAAGCTCTCGACCGCGGTCGCCCAGCGCGGCGACGCGCTCTCCAACGCGGTCTCCAACGCGAGCACGGCGTTCGGCGCGATCGCCCGCGAGAACGTCGCCTTCGGCCAGACCCTGAAGCGGCTGCCGCCGGTCTTCCGCCAGAGCAACACGACCTTCGTCAACCTCCGCGCCGCCCTCGACGACCTCGATCCGCTGGTCGAAACGGCGAAGCCGGCGACCAAGAACCTGGCGCCGTTCCTCGCCGAACTGCGCCCGGTGATCCAGAAAGCCGTGCCGCTGTTCAAGAACCTCCGCCTCACCGTCCGCCGGCCCGGCAAGGCCAACGACGCGGCCGAGCTGCTCGCCGCCCTGCCCACCGTCCAGCAGCGCGCCGCCAAGGCCTTCCCGCACTCGGAAAAGGCGATCGCCGACTTCCAGCCCAACCTCGACTTCGCCCGCGCCTACACCCCCGACATCTTCAACGGCTTCGCCAAGCTCGGCCAGATCACCGGCAACTACGACGCCAACGGGCACTACGCGCGCATCTCCTTCTCCAACCTCAACATCTTCAACTACTCCGCCGGTGAACTGGAACCGATCCCGCCGAGCCGGCAGTTCGAAACCCTCGGCTCCGCCGAAACCGTCAAGCGCCGCTGCCCCGGCGGCGCCACGCAGCCCGCCGGCGACGGCTCCAACCCGTTCGTCGAACCGCCCTTCTCCGGCTCCGGCGTGACCTCGTCCGAATGCAACCCGGCGGACACGCCATGAGGAAGAGCCGCAAAAAAGGCCTGATCGCCCTCCTCCTGGTCGCCGTCGTCGTCGCGATCGTCCTGATCGCCTCCTCGGGCAGCGGCGACAAGGGCTACGTCGTGCGGGCGATCTTCGACAACGGCTCGTTCATGGTCCAGGGCGAGCAGGTCCGCATCGCCGGCGCCAACGTCGGCGAAATCGAAGAAGTCGACGTCACCCGGCCCGGCGAGGTCGGCGGCTACGAAAACGGCAAGCCGAAGGTGATACCCGGCAAGGCGGTGATCGTGATGAAGATCACCGACCCCGGCTTCCAGGACTTCCGCGAAGACGCCAGCTGCGAGATCCGCCCGCAATCGCTGATCGGCGAGAAGTACGTCGACTGCCGCCCGACCCTGCCCCGCGCCCCGGGCACCCAGCCGCCGCCGCCGCTGAGGGAAATCGGCAGCGGCCAGCCGGGGGCGGGGGAGCTGTTGCTGCCGCTCGAAAACAACAGCTCCAGCGTCGATCCGGATCTGATCAACGACATCCAAACGCTGCCCTACGCGCAGCGCTTCCGGCTGATCTTCAACGAACTGGGCGCCACCCTGGCGGGTCGCGGCAGCGATGTCGCGGCGGCCGTCAAGCGCGCCAACCCCGACCTCCGCGACGCCGACCGCCTGCTCCAGATCCTCGCCGAACAGAAGAACGAACTCGCCCAGCTCGCCGTCGACTCCGAGCGGGTCACGCGGCCCCTCGCCGAACAGCGCCGGCACGTCGCCGGCTTCTTCTCGAACGCCGGGGCCGCCGGGCAGGCGACCGCCGAGCGGGGGGCCGAACTGGAAGCCAGCCTCAGCAAGTTCCCCCAGTTCCTGCGTGAGTTCCGCACGACGATGCGCAACCTGCAGGGCTTCTCCGACGCCGCCACGCCGGTCTTCCAGAACCTCGACCGGGCGACCCCGGCGCTGACCGAAGCGACCCGCAACCTGACGCCCTTCACCGCTGCCTCGACCGTCGCCCTGAAGTCGCTCGGCAACGCCGGCGAAGCGTCGGGCCCGATCTTCCGCGCCGCCGACCCGATCGTCAAGAAGTCCCGCAACCTGGCCCGGTCGGGGGTCGGCCCGACGACCAACCTGGCCAAGTTCCTCGTCAGCACCAAGAAGACCAAGGGCTTCGACAATCTCGTCGACCTGATCTACAACGGCACCGGGGCGACCAACGAGTTCGACAAGTACGGCCACCTGATCCGCAGCTTGGTGACGCTGCAGGATTGCGCCGAATACGTGATCGCGCCGAAGAGCGGCTGCCATGCGACGTTCGACAGCGAAGGAGGAGCGTCGGCCTTCGACTCCGCCGCCGTCTACGCGCGGATCCAGGAAGAACTGGCAAAGCGAAGCGGCGGAACGGCGGCGACGACCCTCGGGCCCAGCACCTTCCTCAACCCCTCGGCGCCGGCCGAACCGACCCCCGAACTGGGCGAAGGCGAAGCCTTCGGCCTCGGCCTCGGCGGCGAAGCCGGAGAAGCGGCGGAAGAAGCGAGCCGCAGAAGCGGCCCCGCGCTCCCCAGCCTCCCCCGCCCAGCGCGCCCTCCTCGACTACCTCCTCGGACCGTGAAAGACCGCAGCGGAATACAGGGCATAGCGAGCAACCCGGTCCTGGTCGGGGCGGTCACCGTGCTGGTGATCCTGGTCGCGGTCTTCCTTGCCTACAACGCCAACAACGGCCTGCCCTTCGTCTCCACCTACAACCTCAAGGCGCGGGTCCCGAACGCGCAGGCGCTGGTCAAAGGCAACGAGGTGCGGATCGGCGGCGCCCGCGTCGGCGTCGTCAAGTCGGTGAAGCCGGTCGAACTGAAGAACGGCAACTTCGCCGCCGAACTCAGCCTCAGCCTCGACAAGGTCGCCCAGCCGGTGCCGGTCGACTCGACCCTGGTCATCCGCCCCCGCTCGCCGCTCGGGCTCAAGTACGTGCAGATCGAGCCCGGCGACTCTTCGAAGGGGTTCGAAGCCGGCGAAACGATCCCGGTCTCGGCCTCGCGCCCCGAATCCGTCGACATCGACGAATTCTTCAGCATGTTCAACGAAGAAACCCGCCACGCGATTCGCCAGAACGAGGCCGGCTTCGGCAACGCCTTCGCCGGCCGCGGGCCGCAGCTCAACGCCGCCTTCGGCAGCCTGCGGAAACTCGCCGAAAGCGCCCAGGCACCGCTCGCCAACCTGGTCGCGCCCTCGACCAACTTCGCCGGCTTCTGGCGGGCCCTGCAGGCATTCAACGCGACCCTCGCCCCGGTCGCCGAGATCAACGGCACGCTCTTCGTCGCCCTCGACCGCACCTTCGCCGCCTTCGCCCGGGTCTCCCGCCCCTACATCCAGGAAACGATCTCCAAGGGCCCGCAGACGCTCGACACCGCGATCGCCGACCTGCCGGCGATAGATCCGTTCCTGCAGTCCTCGGAACGGTTCTTCGCCGCTTTCGAGCCGGGCAGCAAGGCGCTCGCCGACTCCTCGCCGATCCTCAACGCGGCCCAGGTCGCCGGCATCCCGGTGCTGAAGGCCTCGCCGGTGTTCCAGGCCCAGCTCGAGCCGACCGCCAAGGCCCTGCTCGCCTTCCAGGAAACGCCGGGCGTCTTCAGCGCCCTCAACCTGCTGATCGACACGAACCAGGTGCTCGGGCCGCCGATCAAGTTCATCGCCCCGGCGCAGTCCACCTGCAACTACCTGACCCTCGCCTTCGGCAACGTCGGCAATGCCTTGAGCGAAAACAACGGCCAGGCCAACTGGGCCGGAGCTCTGGCGCTCGAGCCGCCGACCGGGCCCAACAACGAGGGCGGCGCCTCCTCGGCCCCGGCCAACGGCGGTTCCGACCGGGCCAACCACCTCCATTACAACCCCTACCCGAACACCGCCTCGCCCGGCCAGTCCCCGCAGGAGTGCGAGGCGGGGAACGAGCCCTACACGAAGGGCGTGACGACGATCGGCAACGCGCCGGGCAACCAGGGCCTCGAAACCCGCGGTCAGCTCAAGGAAGGCGAATGATGAGCCGCATGCCTGAGCGCGACACCAGGGCCGGCGCCACCAAGGCGCGGCGCTTCTCGTGGCGGCCGAGCAACGCGACGATCGCCGTGATCTTCCTGCTGATCGTGACGATCGGCCCCTACCTGGCCTTCACCAAACACGTTCCCTTCACCAGCTACGGCTATCAGGTCAACGCCACCTTCTCGAACGGCGTCAACATCTCGAAAAACTCCCCGGTCCGGATCGCCGGCGTCGAAGTCGGCAAAGTGATCGGCGTCGGCCGCGACGGCGATGCGACGAAGGTGACCTTCACGGTCGGCGGCTCGGGCCGGCCGATCCACGAGGACGCCTTCGCCGAGATCCGGCCGCGGATCTTCCTCGAGGGCAACTTCTTCATCGAACTGGACCCCGGCAGCCCGAGCTCGCCCGAGATGGACAGCGGCGGCACGATCCCGGTCAGCCACACGTCGACCGCGGTCCAGCTCGACGAGATCCTCACCGCCCTGCAGTCGCCGGTTCGGGCCGACCTCGGCAATCTGCTCAAGGGCTTCGGCACGGCGCTCAACGCGACCCCGACCGCGGCCGAAGACGCGACTCAGCTGCCCGAGGTGCAGGGCAAGAGCGGCGGCGAAGCGCTCAACGGGGTCCTCAAATACGGCGGCGACGCCGGCCGCTACGGCGCCCAGGTGGCCAACGCCTTCCTCGGCACCAGCCCCCATGACCTCTCGCGGTTGATCGCCGGCACCGCCCGCACCTTCGGTGCCCTCTCCCGGCGCGAGGGCGAACTGCAGAGCCTGATCGTCAACTTCGAGGTCTTCACCGGCGCCCTCGCCGGCCAGTCGGAGAACCTCGAAAGCACCCTGCGGAACTTCGCGCCGGCGCTGAAGACGGCGAAGACCTCGCTGGTGAACCTGAACAAGACGCTGCCGCCGCTGCGTGCTTATGCGATCGAGCTGACCCCGGCGGTCGCCGAGCTCCCCGACCTGATCTCGTCCGCCGAACCGTGGCTCGAACAGGCCCGCCCGCTCGTCTCGGGCAAGGAGGCCGGCGGCATCGCCAGGCTGCTCGCGGAAGCGACCCCCGGGCTCGCCGGCGCCGCCCAGGAAGCCAAGGCCGTCGCCCTGCCCCAGCTCAACCGCCTCAGCCTCTGCGGCTCGAAGGTCCTGATCCCGACCGGCAACCAGACGATCGCAGACCCCTTCAGCACCGGCGGCCCCAACTACCGCGAGTTCCTCTACACGCTCACCGACTTCGCCGGCCAGAGCCAGAACTTCGACGGCAACGGGGCCTACTTCCGGATTCAGCCCGGAGGAGGCGAACTGCTCGTCGCCGAGCCGAATCCGAACGGCGGACAGACCACGGAGAAGAACGGCTACGCGTTCACGAGCACGCCGCCGCTCGGCGTCGCCCCCCAGCTCCAGGGCCGGCCGCCGAAGAAGCCGGGCGCCCGCTGCGACAAGCAGCCCGTGCCCGACGTCAACGAAAACGGCGCCGGCCCCCCGACCCTGACGGTGACGACGCCATGACCGGACCCGAAAAACGCAGCCGCTGGCAGCACTTCCGCGCCTCGCTCTCGCGCCAGACCCGCGGCAAAAGCAAAGACACGATCGCGATCGTCGTCCTCGCCCTCGCCGGCGTCGTGATGACGCTCTTCATCTTCACCCAGCAGAAAGCCTCGCTGCCGTCATGGGCACCGTTCGTCGGTGAAGAATTCGTCCACATCACGGGAGAGTTCGAAACAGCCCAGGCGGTCGCTCCCGGCCAGGGCCAGGCGGTGGACATCGCCGGCGTCCAGGTCGGCAAGATCAGCTCCGTCGCGCTCGAAGAAGGCCACGCCGTCGTCGGCATGGACATCGAGCCCAAGTACATAGGGCTCATCCACCCCGACGCGACCCTCCTGATGCGGCCGAAAACGCCCCTCAACGACATGGTCGTCGAGGTCACTCCCGGAACCGCGCCCGGGCACCTCGAAGGAGGCGACAACATCCCGCTCGCGCAGACCGAGTCGAACACCAACCTCGACGCCTTCCTCGCCACCCTCGACGCCGACACCCGCCAGTACATCCAGCTCCTCCTCGCCGGCGGAGCCGAAGGCGTCGGCAACGGCCGCCAGCTCTCCGGCGCCTTCCGCCGCTTCCAGCCCTTCGTCCATTACCTCGCCGACATCAACAGGGCGGTGGCCGCCCGCCGTCACGCCCTCGCCGGCGTGATCCACAACTTCGGCAGCCTGACCACGGAACTGGGCCGCCGCGACGCCGAGGTCGAACGCTTCGTCAGCGGCTCCCAGGCGGCGCTCGGCAACTTCGCCAACGAGCAGCAGGCGATCCAGGAATCGCTGGTCGAGTTCCCGTCCACGCTGGCCGCCGTCCAGGCGGGCCTCGCCAGCTCCAACGCCTTCTCCGTCGCCGCCCGCCCCGCTCTGATCGGCCTCATCCCCCAGGCCGAAGCCCTCGGCCCGGCGCTCAGGGCGAGCGAGCGCTTCTTCGACGAAACGACGGCGCCGATCGGCGAACAGATCAGGCCCTTCACCCGCCAGGTGCGTCCCGTCCTCACCCACGCCAAGCAGGGCGCGACCCCGCTCAAGAAGACGGTCGCCGGCTTCGGCAACTCGCTGGGAGCGCTCAACTCCTTCTTCAACGAGCTCGCCTACAAGCCGAGCGGCAAGCAGAGCTTCCTCTACTACCTGCCCTGGTTCAACCACAACACCAACGCCACCTACAACATCGTCGACGGCGGCGGCCCCGTCCAGCGCGGCCTCGTGATGATCACCTGCAACGGCGCCTCGCTCGGCTACGGCCTCGCCGGTCTCGAAACCAACCGGTATCTGAAAACGCTTCTGCAGGGCGCCCGGATCCCGCGCGCAAACCAGCTGCCGGCGATCCCGGCGGAACCCGCCACGCCGTCGATCTTCTGCGGCCCGGGAGCGAAATGAGCAAGAAGGCACCCAGCACGACCCAGCTGCTCGTGATCACGGGCTTCGCGCTCTCCTGCTTCGGGATCCTGCTCTTCCTCTGGATCACGTTCGGCGGGCCGACGCCCTTCAAGGCGAAGTCCTACGAAGTCAGGATCCCCTTCGACGAGGCGTCTCAGCTCGCCCAGCAATCCGACGTCAGGATCTCCGGCGTCAACGTCGGCAAAGTCAAGAACATCGAACGCGACCCGGGCAAGCTGGCGATCGCGACGATCGAAGTCGAAGACAAGTACGCGCCGATCCCGAAGAGCACGCGGGCGATCCTGCGCACGAAGACGCTGCTCGCCGAGACCTACGTCGAACTGACGCCCGGCGATCGCGACGGCCCCAAGCTCGAGGACGGGGAAGAGCTGCCCGCCGCCAACGTCGCCCGCTCGGTCCAGATCGACGAGATCTTCCGCACCTTCGACCCGAAGACCCGCGCCGCCTTCCAGGAATGGATGCAGCAGTCGGCGATCGGGATCAACGGCCGCGGCCAGAGCCTCTCGGCCGCCTTCGGCGAACTCGACACGACGTTCAGCGAATTCGACGAACTGTTCCGCACCCTCGACACCCAGCGGGTCGCGGTCCGCCAGCTCTTCCGCGACGGGGCGGTTGCCCTCAACGCCTTCCGCGGCCGCGAAGGACAGCTCGCCGACCTGGTCCGCAACTCGAACGACGTCTTCCGGACCGCGGCGGCCCGCGACCGCGACATCGAAGCGCTGTTCCGCGCCTTCCCGACCTTCGAGGACGAGTCGAGGCTGACCCTCGAGCGGCTCAGGGAATTCGCCGAAAACACCGACCCGCTGATGCGGCAGCTGGTGCCCGCCGCCGAACAGCTCTCGCCGACCCTGGTCGCCTTCACCAACCTGGCGCCGGAAGCGAAGGGCTTCTTCGAAGGCTTCGCCCCGGTCATCGCCCGCTCGACGAGCGGCTTCCCCGCCTTCCGCAAGCTCCTCCGCGACGACTTCCCGCCCTTCCTGCGGGCGACGGAACCGTTTCTGCGCAACCTCAACCCGATCCTCACCGGGCTCAACCTCTACAAGCACGAGATCACGGCGGCGATGGCCAACGTGACCGCGGCGACGAACGCTGTCCATCTCGGCGCCACCGGCCAGAGAACCCATTACATCCGCACCCTCGGTCCATTCAGCCCCGAATCTCTGACGACGTTCCCGACCCGGACGACGACGAATCGCAACACCGCCTACAGCCAGCCGCTCTCCTACAAGAACCTCGCAAGCGGCCTGCTCAACTTCCACACGAGCCAGTGCGGCTCCGGCCTGACCGCCGCGCTTGACCCGGAAACGCCGAAAGACCCGGACTTCTACGAACGGGTCGAAGGCGAAACGACCGAAAAAACGGAAAGAAACGCCCTCGAGTTCTACGAACGACTGCGGCAGTTCGCCTTCGGCGAACAGGACAACTCGGCGAGCACGCCGGCGCCTGGGTGCGTCGCCCAGGGCCCGTTCGAGCCGATCTACGGAGGCGGCTCGGCGACCTACTACCAGCACGCCTTCGAACAGGGCAAATAACCTCAGGCCAACAAGCGCTGCCGCTCCGTCGAGGCGCGAGGCGGGTTTAATCGGTAGCAACTGTTGGTAGGTTTGCCAGTAACGGGACAGCTACCGACGCTGTCTATGGCCGGGATTCTGACGCCGGGCCGCAAAGGAGAGAGATAACCGAAATGCGCAAGCGCTTGATACTCACACTCGCCCTGGGAACCATCGTGGCCCTGGTGGCCGCCGGCGCCGCGAGCGCCTTCAAGCCGACCGTCATCAAGGTCGGCAACCTCAAGCTGACATTCAACGGCGGCATCACGCCGAGCAAGCTGCCGAAGAAGAAGATGGCGCCGATCACGCTGACCGTCTCGGGCGGAATCGCCACGATCGACGGCACGCACCCGCCGGCGTTGAAGGAATTCATCGTCGAAACCGACAAGAACGGCGGCATCAACGCCAAGGGCGTTCCGACCTGCAAGGGCGGCAAGCTCGAAGCGAGGACGACCAGCGCGGCCAAGAAGGTCTGCAAGCCGTCGATTGTCGGCGAAGGCACGACCAACGTCGAGGTTCTCTTCCCAGAACAGGCCCCGATCCCGATCAAGAGCAAGCTGCTCGCCTTCAACGGCGGGGTCAGGGGCGGCAAGACGACTCTGTTCATCCACGCCTACCTGTCGAGCCCGATTGCGGCGTCGATCGTGACCACGGTCAAGGTCTCGAAGATCCACAACGGACGTTACGGGCTGAAATCCGTCGCCGCGATTCCGAAGATCGCAAACGGCGCCGGTTCGGTGACGAACTTCAGCCTGAAGATCAACCGGAAGGGCTACCTGACCGCCAAATGCACCGACGGCCACCTGGATGCTCAGGGCGAGGCCGTGTTCGCGGACGGCACCAGGGCGAAAGGCGGCGTCACGCGCCCCTGCACCCCGAAGGGCTAGACGCCGCGGCGCCTGAAGGCCTGAGGACGAAAAGGGGAAGGGAAGGGCGGCCGGACGGCCGCCCTTCTCATTTCTCGGCGGCGATCTCGGCGCTGACCCGGTCGCGCTCCTCGGCGGCGCCCTCGGGTCCGAGAAAGGGAAGCGCGATCCAGAACATCAGGTCGGGCAGGCGGGCCTGGAGCTGCGCCGTCGCCCCGTGCAGGATCTCGCTGTAGAGCAGCTCGTTGATGCCGCCGGCGATGGAGAGCGAGGTGATGCCCGGCAGCTCGACCGACGTTTCGGCCCTGCCGGCGTCGAGGAAACCGGTGAACTGGCGCAGAGCGGCGTCCCGGCGGGCCAGCGCCTTGGGCCCGGCCGCCAACACCTCGACTATCGCGTAGCGGGCCTCGTCGGGGTGCTCGGCCAGGTGCTTGAGCAGCTCGCCGAGGCCGGCCGCGATCCTCTCCGCCCACGGCGCCCCGGGCCTCGACTCGAATCCCCGTGCTGTGTCGCCGAGGATGTTGCCGAGCAGCACGTCATAGCTGGCGAGGAAGCAGTCCTCCTTGCTGGCGAACTGCTCGTAGAAGGTCTTGCGCGAGACTCCGGCGACCTCGATCACGTCGACGACCCGCGTCTCCGGGTAGCCGCGTTCGGCGACGACCTCGATCATCGCCTGCAGGATTCGGTTGCGCTGCGACTCGGTGACTGCCTCGCGCGGCAGGCCGTGGCGCCCTCGGGGAAGGCGTTCACCGGGCTCGTTTGCACGTCGGCTCGTGGCCACAGGAAGACTGTAGAGGAGGGACGGCGGGCGGTAGTTGGCTAAGATCGTTGCCAGCCATGGGGGGTGCCCGGAGAATCTCGGCCTTGCTGGCCGCGGCCTTGTGCGCGGCCCTTCTCGCTGCCTGCGGCGGCGACTCGGGCTCGACGGCGGCGACCGACCAGACCGGTGCCGAAGCGCCCACCGAACAGGGTGGCGGCTCCGGCGAAGACAAGGGTTCGCAGGGCAACGGCAAGAGCACCGGCACGAACGAAGACGGGACCTCTAAGGGCGGCTCCGGCAAGGGCGGCGCAGACAGCAACGGCTCACAGGGCGCCAAGAAGGGCGGCGCCGGCTCCGGCAACGTCTCCGATGCGGGCTTCCGGTTCTCCGGCGAACCGGTCAAGCACAAGCACCCGCCCCCGGTCGAAGGAAAGCGCTCCGACGTCTTCCGCGCCCCCGGCGGTGACAACAGCATTCAGGAATACGGCTCCGAACAGGACGCCGGCGAACGGGACGCGGCGATGCTGCCGATCGCCGCCCTCTACAGGGCCATCTTCGGGGGAGACTGGACCGAAGTCTGCGACACCTACCTCTCTTCCAACAACGTCAAGCAGCTCGAGCTGCTCGCCGAAAAAAGCCCCCAGCTCAAGGGCAAGGGCTGCGCCGACGTGCTCTCCGGCCTCAACCAGAGCAAGGGCGTCAAGACCCCGGACACGCCGGATGGGGGCATCGTCAGCTTCAGGGTCGATGGCGACACCGGTTTCGCGATCTACTGGGGCATCGACGGCAAGGGCTATGCCTTCGCTCTCAAATCGGAAGGCGGCAGCTGGAAGCTGACCGCTCTCGCGCCCACCCCTCTGCAGTTCGGCTAGCGCGCCGGCGTCAGGCGGCCCGCAGCTGCGGCTCGTCGCCGATCCAGACCACCTGCTCGCGGTCGGGTCCGACGCCGACCAGCCGGATCGGCACGCCGACGAACTCGGCGATGTAGTCGAGGTAGGCGCGCGCCTGTGGCGGCAGCTCGGCCTCGCTGCGGCAGCCCTCGACGTCGGCGTCGAAGCCGGGCAGCTCCTCATACTCGGGCTCGGCCGAGTGCAGGATCGACTGGTGATAGGGGAAGCGGTCGAAGATCGCCCCCTCCTTCGAGCGGTAGCGGACGGCGACCCGCAGCGGGTCGATGCCGCGCAGGACATCGAGCTTGGTGATCGTCAGCGCTGTCATCGCGTTGAGGCGGACCGCGTAGCGCAGGGCGACGAGGTCGAGCCAGCCACAGCGCCGCTCCCTGCCGGTCGTCGTCCCGAACTCTGCACCCCGCTCGACCAGCAGCCGGCCGATCTCGTCGTCGAGCTCGGTCGGGAAGGGCCCGGTTCCGACGCGCGTCGCGTAGGCCTTGGCGACCCCCCAGACTTCGTCGATGTCGGTCGGCCCGACGCCGGCTCCGACGCAGGCCGCGCCGGCAATCGGGTTGGAGGAGGTGACAAAGGGATAGGTGCCGTGGTCGAGGTCGAGCAGCGTCGCCTGGGCGCCCTCGAAGAGCACCCTGCCGCCCGAGTCCAGGGTGTCCCAGCAGAGGCGCGCGGTGTCGGCGATGTGGGGCTCGAGGCGGTGGCCGAAGCTGACGTGTTCCTCGGTCATCCCGTGCAGGTCGAGGCGCGGGTCGAGGGCGTCCTCGACGATCTGCTCGGCTTCCTTCTCGGCGCCCTCGCCGGCCTCCTTGCGCAGCTTGCGCCGCCGCACCGAGAGTTCGCGCAGCGCCTGCTGCTTGGGCTCGAGGGCGGTGCGGATCTTGGTCCGCAGGATCTTCTCGTCGAGCAGGTCCTGGACGCGGATCCCGAGCCGCAGCGCCTTGTCGGCGTAGCAGGGGCCGATCCCGCGGCGGGTCGTCCCCAGCGAGAGCTTGCCCAGCTTCAGCTCCCCGGCCGTGTCGAGCAGCACGTGGTAGGGCATGATCAGGTGGGCGTTGGCCGAGATCTTCAGGTTGCCGACGTCGATCCCGCGCCGCCGCAGGCCGTCGATCTCCTCGAGCAGGATCTTCGGGTCGAGGACGACGCCGTTGCCGATCACGCAGACCTTGTCGGAATGCAGGATGCCCGAGGGGATCAGGTGGAACTTGAACTTCTCGCCTTCACGGACGATCGTGTGGCCGGCGTTGTTGCCGCCCTGGAAGCGGACGATCACGTCCGTCTGGTCGGCGAGCAGGTCGGTGATCTTCCCCTTCCCCTCATCGCCCCACTGGGCCCCGACTATGACTAGTCCCTGGCATGACCGCTGGATTGTGCCGGGTTCTACTCTCCGACCGCGCGTGCCTGGTCGCGGCGGTCCGTTCCAAACAGCGGCAGCGGGTCGCCGCACATCTCGACCAGGCGCGAAACCGTGCGTGAGCCGATCTGCTCGGCCAGCTCCTGGCGCCCCGTGTCCACGTCTCGGTCGCGTTGCTGGCGTTGCTGGTGACGAGCATCGAGCGCTGGTTCTCGTAGCGCTCGTTGACCAGGGCGTAGAGCTGCTCGACGACCCAGTCGGTATGGCGCTCCGAGCCGAGGTCGTCGATGTAGAGGAGGTCGACCGAGGTGAGGCGCTTGAAGAACGCGTCGTAGGCGTCCTCGCTTTCGGACGCCTGGTAGGTCTGGCGGATCTGGGTGAGCAGCTTCGGGGTGAAGTAGACGGCGACCGTCTTGCCGGCCGCGAGGGCGGTTTTCGCGATCAGCATCCCCAGCGTCGTCTTCCCCGTCCCGGTGCCACCCATCAGCCACAGGCCGCTTCCGGCCTCGAGCTTTGCGTCGAGGTCGCCGACGAACTCCTTGACCGCGCCGACGACGAACCTGCTCTCCATGTCCCGCTCCATGTCGGAGACCGGCGGCCGGTCGAAGGAGACCCCGCGGTAGCGGCGCGGGATCACCGAGGCGATGCCGCGGACCCGCCCCTTCTTCAGGCGCTGCCTCACGGCACTCGCAGGGCCGGGCGACGTCCTCGGGGCCGAGGATCCAGCCCGAGCCGTCGCAGACCCCCAGGGGGCAGGCCGCTTCCCGGAACGGCTCGGAGCGAACGATCGCCATCAGAAGTCGGGCCCGGCCGCGGCCGTGTCCTCGATCGGCGGGCCGATGCCGGCGGGCTGCTCGACCGGCTGCTCGTTGCCGGAGAAGTCGGCGAACTTCGGGAAGCGGTCGAGGAAGACGAGCTTGCGCGACCCGATCGGGCCGTTCCTGTGCTTGGCGATGATCAGGTCGGCGAGGCCGTCGGGCTCGTCCTCGTGGTCGCGGTAGTAGTCCTCCCGATAGAGGAAGGCGACGAGGTCGGCGTCCTGCTCGATCGAGCCCGACTCGCGCAGGTCGGAGAGCTGCGGGCGCGGCGGCGTGCGCTGCTCGGGCGCCCGCGAGAGCTGCGAGATCGCCAGCACCGGGACGTCGAGCTCACGGGCGAGGATCTTCAGCCCGCGGCTCATCTGGGCGACCTGCTCGACCCGGTTTGCCCGGTGGTCGTCGGAGCGCATCAGCTGCAGGTAGTCGACGATCACCAGCCCGAGCCCGCCGCGGTCCTGTTCCTGGGCGTGCAGGCGGCGCGCCTTGGCGCGCAGGTCGAGGATCCCGAGGTCGGAGGAGTCGTCGAACCAGAGCGGCGCCTGCTCGAGCTCGTTGCACGCCCTGACCACCTTCGGCCAGTCCTTCTGGGCGACCTGGCCCTTGCGCAGCTTGTCGCCGGAGATCCGCGCCCGGCAGGCGATGAAGCGCTGGGCGAGCTCGACCTCGGACATCTCGAGCGAGAAGAAGGCGACCGGCAGTTCCTTCTTCACCGAGACGTTCTCGGCGATGTTCGCGACCAGCGCCGACTTGCCCATCGCCGGGCGCGCGGCGACGATGATCAGGTTGCCGGGCTGGAAGCCGCCGGTGATCGCGTCGATGTCGCGAAAGCCAGAGGGCGTGCCGGTCATCTCCAGCTCGCCGGTGGAGAGCTTCTCGAGCCGGTCGACCTCGTCGTGGAGGATCTCCGAGAGCAGGCGGAAGTCGCTCGCCTGCTCTTTGTGGGCGACGTCGAAGAGCAGCTTCTCGGCCCGCTCCGAGAGCTCGCGCGGTTCGCCGTCGCGCTCGTGGACCCAGCCCTGGATCTCCTGGCCGGCGCCGAGCAGCCGCCGCAGCAGGGAGTTCTGCTGGACGATCTCCGCGTAGTGGCGGGCGTTCCCCGCCGCCGGCACCTTCGCCGCCAGCTCCGAGACGTAGTGCCTGCCGCCCGCCTCCTCGATCTGGTTGCGCTGGACCAGCGCCTCGGTGACGCTGAGCTCGTCGACCGGCTTGGAGTCCGCGTAGAGGTCGTGCACGCAGCGGAAGATCGCCGCGTGCTTGTCGAGGTAGAAGTCCTCGCCGTTCAGCTTCACCTCGTCGATCACCCGGGTCAGCGTCGGCTCGGCGACGAGCATCGCCCCGAGGACCGATTCCTCGGCCTCGATGTTCTGCGGCGGCACGTGTGAGGTGGTTGACGACATCAAACTCCGAGACAGTGAACCTAGCCAAGGACGGACATTTCGGCGACGGCCGAAATGGGTCTTTGCGAGCGAAACATCAGGCGGTGGGGATCAGGCCCTCGGCCTCCTGGCGGCGCTCGCCGCGGCGCAGCATGCGCCCGGTCAGGATCGCGATGCTGAGGATCGCCGTGGCGCCGAGGCTGAGCTGGACGCTGAGCAGGCCCTCGCGGCTCCAGTAGACGTCGCGCAGGTCGAGCAGCAGCGCCGCCTCGTCGAAGGTGAGGCCGATTCCGGCGCCCATCGGCAGCGCCAGCCACTGCTCGAGCTCGTCGTCGTCGCTGAGCAGCGCGGCGGTCCCGGAGCCGAAGGCGAGCAGGATCCCGGGTACGAAATGGTGGATGTGACGACCGCCGATGCGGACGTTGCGGAACGGCCCCCATCTGCCGCGGATGCCCCAGGTCGAGATCCGCACCAGGGCGAAGGAGCTGAGGAACCCGGCCAGCAGGTTGAAGAGGACGGTTTCGCTGCGCGGCGCCTCCTCGTAGCCGACGACCGCGACGCCGACCGTGTCGAGCGCGGCGGCGGGCGCCGCATCCGCCAGCGTCTCGCCGCCGGGAGCCTCGTGCCGCCGGCGTCGCAGGAGCCGGCCGAACTGGCCCGCGAGCACGGCGCCGGCACCTCCCAGCGCGACCGCGGCGAGGGCGACGGTCGCCCGCTCCGAACGCACGTGGGAAAGCCGCAGTTTGACGGGAGCTACTTCTCCTCGGTGATGATCGTCTTCACCGAGGCGACCGTGCCGTCGGCGAGCTCGATCTCGACCATGTGGGTGCCGATCTCGCGGATCGGCTGCTCGAGGCGGACTTTGCGGTGGTCGATCCGCAGGTCGCGGGCGTCGCGGATCGCTCCGACGATCTCTTTTGGCCCGACCGAGCCGAACAGCTTGCCGTCCTCGCCGGCTCGCTGGTAGATCGTCAGCACGGTCTTCGAGAGCAGCGAGGCGGCCTCCAATTCGCGCGCGGCCCGCTCGCGCTCGGCCTTCTCGGACGCGGCGCGGCGCCGCTGCGCCTCCTCGAGGGCGCCCGGGGTCGCCGGCATCGCCAGCTTGCGCGGGATCAGGTAGTTGCGGAGGTAGCCCGGCGCGACGTCGATCGGGTCGCCCCGGTGACCCAGCTTCTCGACGTCCTCGAGCAGTACAGCCTGGGCCACGGGCCCTACCTCTCTCCGACGTAGGGCAGCAGGGCGATCTCGCGCGCCCGCTTGACGGAGACGGCGAGCTGGCGCTGATGCTTGCGCGAGAGCCCGGTCACCCGCCTGCCGCGTGTCTTCCCCTTGTCGGAGAGGAACCGGCGCAGCAGATTCAGGTCCTTGTAGTCGACCGCCTCGGAGTTGATCCGCGTGTACTTGCGCGGCCGCATGCGATCGGTCGGCCGCCGTCCGCGCCGCGCCGAAGACTGTCCGCCGCTTGTCTCCTTGGTTCTAGGCATATCGAGCCGGGGATCCTACAGATCGCCCGCCGGCCGGGCCGGACCGCACTAGAAGGGGATGTCGTCGTCCCCGGCGCCGCCACCGCCGCCGCCGGCCGGTGCCGCGGCGCCCTCGAAGTCGGAGGTGTCGGCCGGAACGTCGGTGCTCGGGGTGAAGCCACCGCCGCCACCGCCGCCGTTCTGGCCGCCGCCCGAGCCGTCGCGGGAGCCCAGGAACTGGACGGAGTTGGCGACGATGCTGACCTTCTGCCTTTTGCCGCTGCCGTCTTTGGCCTCCCACTCGCGCCAGTCGAGCCGCCCTTCGACCGCCACCGGGCGGCCCTTGGAGAGGTAGTTGGCGCAGTTCTCGCCCTGGGCGCCGAAGACGGTCACGTCGAAGTAGTTGGGCTTGTCGACCCATTCGCCCGTCTGGCCGTCCTTGCGACGGCTGTTGACCGCCACACGCAGCTCGCAGACCGAGGTTCCGCCACCGGTGCTGCGCAGCTCCGGGTCCCGGGTCAGGTTCCCGGTGATCACCACTACGTTCACGTTCGAAGCTGCCACTGCTCTCACTCCTCTGGTTCGCTTATACGTGTCCCAGTCTAAGAGCGCGACCGGCGTGGCTCTTCCCCGAAGACGGGGAATACCCGCAAAACGCGGCGCTATTCGGCGGAATCGTCGCCGGCGTCGCCGACGGCGGCGGCCTGTGGGGCGCGGTCGCGCCCGTCGCGTCCCTCGCGCCCCTCGCGACCCGGCACCGGAGCGGCGACGGCGGGAGGGACGAGGACGGGAGAGTCGGGGTCGACCCTGAAGATGCGGAAACGCAGCACCCCGTCGGCGATCTTGAGATTGTGGTCGAGGCTCTCGAGCAACTCGGTGGGGGCCTCGAATCGGAACCAGCGGTAGTCGGCCTCGTTGCAGCGCGAGATTTCGTAGGCCATTTTGCGCAGGCCCCAGTTGTTCTCGTGCTTGAGCGTGCCCGACGCCTCGATCTGCTTCTTCGCCTCCGCGGCGAGGGCGTCGCGGGCAGGCGCGTCCCTGCCCGGGTCGAGCATCAGGACAAGCTCGTATTCGCGTGCTGCTGCCAAAACGGCGAGGGACTATAGCGACCGGGCTGCCTACGGACCGACCGGCGTTTGCTCAGTGGGGAGCGAACTCGATCGAGCCGTCGCCGGGTGCCGGGGGAGGGGAAGCGGGCGCCGGCGGGGGAGCTGTCGGGGCTGGTTCCGGCACCGCCGCCGGGGCCGGGGCCGGGGGAGAGACGGCCGGCTCGTCGAATTGCCGCGCGGCGCGCGGCGGCTCCTGCGGCCGGCGGGCGGGGAGGGGAGCGCCCTGGCCGGGGAGACCTTCGGCGACGCCGACGCCGACGGCGTCCGTGCGGCCGGAGGGCGGCGGGCCGCGGGCGCGGTAGGCCGATGTCGGCGGCCAGGGGCGGCGCCGGCGCCGGCCGCAGAAGCCCGGGCAGGACCTGCAGGAGGAGCAGCACGAGGAGCCCGCCGCCGCCCCATCTGGCGAGCGCCGACCACCGGACTCGCAGGCCGATCCCCATGTGGGTCACAGGCCGGGCCCCGGTGGACTCTCCCCCCGGCGATCGAGGCCCGGTCAGGCCTGCTCGGCGCCCTCTGCTTCCTCCTCCGGGGAGGGATGGAGGACTCCGGTGTGGATGCTCCATCCCTGGCGCCGGCCGAGAGCGGTGACCGCGGCGGAGTAGATCACTTCGGTCAGGGTGAGGACCCCGCGCACGGCGATCGCGATCAGCGATCCGACGGCGAAGCTGTTTCCGGGGACCGCGCCCTTGACCGCCCAGGCGAAGACCGCGTCGCGGACCCCGAGGCCGGCGGGGGCGACCAGGGTCGCCAGCGCCGCGACGTATCCGAGCGCCTGCGCCGAGCCGACGGTGAGCATGTCGCTCGCCGGGATGTCGCTGACCGAGCGGGCGACGCAGTATGTGCCGACCGTGATCACCCCCCAGTTGAGCAGGTAGAGCACGAGCAGGCCGACCACGTCGCGCATCGAGATCACCGCCGGCAGGGGGTCGCGGCCGAAGGAGCGCAGGATCCGGTTGGCCAGGGGCCCGAACACGCGCGGATGGAGGAGGGCGATGGCGGCCGGGATCAGGAGCAGGACCGCGAACCGCAGCGGCTGGCCTTCGAGGTCCGGGTGGATGATGAGGAAGTACGCCGAGAAGACGATCGCCGAGGTTGCCGAGATCGCCTGTTCGTAGGCGATGCTGGCCACCGTCATCCGCCGCGGCACGCCGATCCGCTCGGAGAGCAGCACCCTGCCGAGCACGTAGAGGACGCTGCCCGGGACGTAGCGGGCGAGGATCGGCTGTCCCCAGGCGACCTGCGCCCGGCCCGGCCCGACGCGGTATCCGAGGCAGCGCAGGAGGAGGTCCCAGGAGAGCGCGCCGAAGGTGAAGTAGAGGAGCAGGACGACGATCGCCGGGATCAGCCAGACGACGTGGAAATGGACCCCCTTGTCCTGGATCTCCGACCACTGGCTGACCACCGTCAGGACGAGGAATCCGAAGATCACGACGACGATCCCGAGCTGGATCGCGAGGCGGACCCCTTTGCTGCGCGGCGGACGTGTGCCGAATTTGGCGCCCGCCTCGCCGATCCGATGTAAGAGTGGCCGCGTCTTCTCCACGAAGCCCGCACCTTAGTGAGGGAGAAGGAGAGACAATCCCCGGATGGGCGAGTTCGAGCTGCTGGCGCGCATGCGGGAGCGACTGCCGGATCCGGGGGACCGGGTCAGGGTCGGATCGGGGGACGACGCCGCGGTCACCGTTCCGGGGGGAGCCACCGCGACCTCCGTGGACGCCCTGGTCGAGGGCGTCCATTTCAACCGCGAGCGGGCAGCCCTCGGGCAGATCGGGGCAAAGGCTCTGGCGGCGGCGCTCTCCGACCTCGCCGCGATGGGCGCCGAGCCCGGCGAGGCCTACGTCGCCCTCACCGTGCCCGGCGACATGGGTGAGGACGATTGCCTCGAGCTCGTCGACGGGATGGCCGGGGTCGCGGAGACGACGGGGACGACGCTGGCCGGAGGAGACCTCACCGCCGGCCCGGTGCTTGCCGTCTCCTGCACGGTCGTCGGCCACGCCGGCGACCCTGGCCTTTTCGTCCGCCGCGACGGAGCCCGGCCCGGCGACGCGCTGGTCCTCACCGGCGAGCTCGGCGGCGCCGCGGCCGGCCTGCTCCTCCCAGGCCTGGACGATCCGGGGATTTCCGAGACGACTGCCGCGAGCCTGCTCCGGCGCCAGCTGGAGCCCGTCCCCCGCCTGCAGGCGGGCCGCGCCCTGGCCGCGGCGGGGGCGCGGGCGATGATCGACCTCAGCGACGGCCTCGGCGCCGACGCCGGCCATCTCGCCGCAGCCGGCGGCGTCGGCCTGCGGATCGACGCGGCGGCGCTGCCGCTGGCGTCCGGAGTGGCGGCGGTGGCGGCGGCGTCGGGACGCGACCCGCTGCAGCTCGCGGCGGCCGGCGGCGAGGACTACGAGTTGCTCGCGGCGCTGCCCGCCGGCGGTCTCGACCTCGAGGCGCTGCGGCGCTCGGCGGGTGTTGCGGTGACCCGGATCGGCGAGGTCGTCGCCGGCAGCGGGGTTGAGATCAGGCTGCCTGGGGGCCGGAAGCTCGAGTCGGGTGGGTTCGACCACCTTGGTTGAGCTCCGACCTTTCCTCGCCCAGCAGCTCGCGGACGCCGCGGCGCCTGAGCATGGCCTCCGCGATCAGCGCGGGCTTCGGCCTGTAGTTGCCGGTTTCGACTAGGGACTTGAGCCGTTCGGGCTGCATGACCTTCCTATCGGCTCGGCGTTCTCGGATCCTGAGTTCTGGGTAGTCGCACATTTGTCCAAGGCCGTGCCGGATACCCTTCGGGCCGATGCCCAATGGGTCGGCGCGCATACTCCTTGTCGACGACGAGCAGTCGATCCAGACCCTGCTCAGTTATCCGCTGCGCAAGGACGGCTACCACGTCACCGGCGCCCACGACGGCAGCGAGGCGCTCGAGCGCTTCGACGAGGCCCGCTTCGACCTCGTCATCCTCGACCTGATGCTGCCGAAGCTCGACGGCGTCGAGGTCTGTCGCCAGCTCCGCTCGCGCAGCCAGGTTCCGATCATCATGCTGACGGCGAAGGGCAGCGAGACCGACAAGGTCGCCGGTCTCGAGGTCGGTGCCGACGACTACATCACCAAGCCTTTCTCGATGCGCGAGTTCCGCAGCCGCGTCAAGGCCGCCCTGCGGCGCTCGCGGATGATCGGCACGGTGCCCGAGGAGGAGTCGATCGAGCGCGGCGACCTGAAGATCGACTTCGGCCGCCGCGTCGTCAACCTGCGCGACGAGGAGATCCGCCTCACCTACGTCGAGTTCGAGATCCTCGGCGCCCTGGCTCGCTCCCCGGGGCGGGTGCTCAGCCGCGAGACGCTGCTCGAGCACGTCTGGGGCGATTCGGAGTACCGCGACCCGCGGACCGTCGACGTCCACATCCGCCACCTGCGGGAGAAGCTCGAGAGCGAGCCGAAAAAGCCCGAGTTCCTTTTCACGGTTCGCGGCGTCGGCTACCGCTTCAACGAATGAGGAACCTCCGCACGACGCTTCGCAGCACGACGAGCAGGATGGCGTTGGCGATCGGCGTCTCGAGCACCGTTGTCATCTACATCTGGGTCGTCGTCGTCGAGGGCGACTCGGGGGCAAAGGACGAGATCGCCGCGGCGGGGCTGTTCGCCGTGGCGGTCGCCTTCGCGATCGGCTCCTACAGCGCCCAGATCGTCGCCCGCAGGATCACCCGGCTCGAGAACGCGGCGCGCAAAATCGCCGATGGGGACTTCGGCAGCCGGATCCCGGTCGACACCTCGGGGCAGCTCGGAAAACTGGCCCGCACCTTCAACGAAATGCAGCGCCGCCTGGCCGAGCTCGACGGGGCCCGCAAACAGTTCGTCGCCAACGCCTCGCATGAGCTCCGCACCCCGATCTTCAGCCTCGGCGGCTTCGTCGAGCTGCTCGAGGACGAGGATCCGAGCCCTGAGGAGCGGGCCCAGTTCGTGCACACGATGCGCGAGCAGATCGAGCGGCTGACGAAGCTGACGACCGACCTCCTCGACCTCTCCCAGCTCGACGCCGGGGCGATCGTCGTCCAGGCGGATTCCGTCGACCTCAGCTCCCTCGCCCGCGAAGTCGCCCGTGAGTTCGGCCCCCGCGCCGACCAGCACGGCTCGCGACTGGAGCTGCGCCGCGCCAGCCGCCCGGTGATCGCCCGCGCGGACCCGGAGCGGGTGCGGCAGATCACCCGTATCCTGCTCGACAACGCCCTCACCCACACCCCCGAGGGCACCAAGGTGACCGTGACCGCCAACTCCGTCAACCGCCGCGTCGAGCTGACCGTCTCCGATGAAGGGCCGGGCATACCCCAGCGCGTCCAGGGCCGCATCTTCGAGCGTTTCTACACCGCCGAAACCGGCGGCGGCTCGGGGCTCGGGCTGGCGATCGCCCGCGAGCTCGCGCAGCGCATGCGGGGCCGGATCTCGATCACCTCGAACAAACGCTTCACGGCCTTCACGCTCGACCTGCCGCCGGCCGAGGTCCCGGCGGTGCCGGCGGCGCCGAGGTCGGAGGCCCGCGCGTGAGGATCCCCTCCGGCCTGATCGCAGCGCTGCTGGCGCTGGGCCTCTTGGCGGGCTGCGGCGGCGGCATCGGCGACAGCGGCGGCGGCACCGCGACCGAGACGGTCGCCGAGGGCCCGCAGCGCGTCGTCGTCCAGACCTCCTCCGACGGCTTCAACCCGGCCCAGGTCTACGAAGAGGCCGCCCCCGGCGTGGTCACCGTGCGCTCGATCTTCGATAACGGCGCCGCCGAGGGCTCCGGCTTCGTCCTCGACACGGACGGCCGCATCGTCACCAACGCCCATGTGGTCACCGAAGACGCCCCCGCCGGCGGCGATCGGCCGGCGGCGAAGGCCCTCTACGTCGAGTTCCCGGACCGCAACGTCGTCTCGGCGAAGATCGTCGGCTTCGACCCCTTCGCCGACGTCGCCCTGATCGAAGTCGACCCGGCGGGCCTCGACCTGCACCCGCTCGAGCTCGGCGACGACCACGACCTCGTCGTCGGCCAGCCGGTCGCCGCGATCGGCAGCCCCTTCGGCGAGCAGCACTCGCTCTCGGTCGGGATCGTCTCGGCGACGGACCGCTCGGTCGACTCGCTGACCGAATTCCAGATCGAGGGGGCGATCCAGACCGACGCCGCGATCAACCCCGGAAACTCGGGCGGCCCGTTGCTGGAAGCCGATGCCAAGGTGGTCGGCATCAACCAGCAGATCCAGACCGAAACCGGCTCCCACGACGGCGTCGGCTTCGCCGTCCCGGTCTCCGCCATCAAGCACTCGATCGCCCAGCTCGAGGACGACGGCAAGGTCGAATACGCCTACATCGGCGTCTCCACCCAGGCGCTCTACCCGCAGCTCGCCGACGAGCTCGACCTCGGCGTCGACTACGGCGGCCTGATCGCCGAAGTCGTCCCCGACGGGCCGGCCGACCGGGCGGGCCTGCGCGGCGGCGACGGCAAGGCCCGCTTCCAGGGCTTTCCGGTGACCACGGGCGGCGACGTGATCCTCTCCGTCGACGGCCACAAGGTGCTGCGGCCCGAAGACCTCGCCCGCACGATCGCCTCCTTCCAGCCCGGGGACGAGGTCAGGCTCGAGATCCTCCGCGACGGCGAGCGCAAGGAGATCAGCGTCACCCTCGGCGAGCGCCCCGGCGGAGGCTCCCAGGGCTGAGCGCGCCGGGCGGCACAACCTCGAGCCGCCGCGACCTGTAGAACTCCCCGATGCTTCAGGAAGTCCCAGTCGGCCACAAGTCCCTTTCCGACTACACCCATGTGGTCGGCAAGGAGCTCACGGCGCAGATCCGCGAGCTCGCCGAGCAGCTCAAGGGGCAGCGCGTCCTCCACGTCAGCGCGACGGCCTTCGGGGGCGGCGTCTCGGAGATCCTCTACACGATCGTGCCGCTGATGCGCGACGTCGGGCTCGACGCCCACTGGCACGTGATCTTCGGCAAGGAGGAGTTCTTCAACGCGACCAAGCTCCTCCACAACTCGCTGCAGGGCGCCGAGGAGACGCTCAGCGACGAGCAGTGGCAGGTCTTCGACGAGATCAACGAGATCAACGCCGACGGCCTGCAGGGCGAGTGGGACACGATCATCGTCCACGACCCGCAGCCGATCGGGTTGCGTCGCGGCGCGACCGCGAAGAGCCGCAACTGGATCTGGCGCTGCCACATCGACCTGTCGGAGCCCAACCCGGCGCCGATCGCGCGCCTGCAGCCGATGATCGAGGAGTACGACGCGACGGTCTGGCACCTGCCCACCTACGTGCCCGCGGGGATGAGGGACCACAAGGGGATCAAGATCATCCCGCCGGCGATCGACCCGCTGTCGCCGAAGAACATGGCCTTCTCTCCCGACGACGCCGCCTTCGTCTGCAACCAGTTCGGAATCGACGTCGACCGGCCGCTGATCACCCAGGTCTCCCGCTTTGACCCCTGGAAGGACCCGATGGGGGTGATCGACGCCTACCGGGACGTCACCAAGGAGGTGCCGAGCGCGCAGCTCGCCCTGGTCGGCTCGATGGCGACCGACGACCCGGAGGGCTGGGAGTTCTTCCAGAAGACCTTCGAATACGCGGACGGCGACCCCGACATCAAGATCCTCAACAACCTCAACAACGTCGGCGCGATCGAGGTCAACGCATTCCAGTCGCAGTCCGACGTCTGCCTGCAGAAGTCGATCCGCGAGGGCTTCGGCCTGACCGTCACCGAGGCGCTCTGGAAGGGCCGCCCGACCGTCGCCGGCAACGTCGGCGGGATCCCGCTGCAGATCGAAGACGGCGTCGGCGGCTACCTCGTCGACTCGCCGGCGCAGTGCGCGCAGCGCTCGCTCGAGATCCTCGCCGACCCGGAGCTGGGCAAGCGCCTCGGGCGCGCCGGCAAGGAACACGCGCGCCGGCGATTCCTCTCGCCGCGGCTGATGCGCGACTGGCTCCAGCTGATCGGCGAGCTGGACGCATAGCGCCGCGGCGCGCTGGGTAGGCTGGACCGGATGCCCGAATCCGACCCGCTGATCATCGTCTCCAATCGCGGCCCCGCGCAGTTCGAACTCGACGATGCGAAGAGACGCGCGGTGCGCAGGGGCGGCGGCGGCCTCGTCACGGCGCTCTCGGGCCTCGTCTCCCACCGCGACGCCCTCTGGATCGCCTCGGCGATGACCGAGGAGGACATCGCCGTCTCCGAGGAACGCGGCGGGCCGGTCGAGATCTCGATCGACGGGATCGAGTACCGGGTGCTGATGGTCGGCAGCGACCCGGCGGCCTACGAGCGCTTCTACAACGTGATCGCCAACCCGATCCTCTGGTTCATCCAGCACTACCTCTGGGACCTCTCCAACGCGCCGGACATCCGCCAGGAGGAGCTCGACGCCTGGGACCGGGGCTATCAGGAGGTGAACCGCGACATCGCCGATGCCGTGCTCGGCCAGATCGCCGAGCGCGACCGGCCGCTGGTCATGCTCCACGACTACCACCTCTACACGGCCCCCGGGATGATCCGCGCCGAGCGCCCGGACGCCTTCCTCCACCACTTCGTCCACATCCCCTGGTCCCAGCCCGACAGCTGGCGGATCCTGCCCGGGCGGATCCGCGAGGCGCTCTTCCGCGGCATGCTCGCCAACGACATCATCGGCTTCCACACGCACGCCTACTGCATCAACTTCATCCGCTGCTGCGACGAACTGCTCGAGGCCGAGGTCGACTACGACCGCTGCGCCGTCCACCACCCGGGCGGCCAGACCCTGTGCCGCGCCTACCCGCTGGGGATCGACGCCGAGCGGCTGCGCCGGGCGGCCGAGTCGCCGCAGGTGGCCGAGGCCGAGCGCGAGGTGCTCGAGCGCCGCCGCAAGCACCTGATCATCCGCGTCGACCGCGCCGACCTCTCCAAGAACGTCCTCCGCGGCTTCACCGCCTTCGACACCTTCCTCACCCAGCACCCGGAGTTTCGCGAGCAGGTCACCTTCATCGCCCACCTCCAGCCCTCGCGCCAGGACGTCCCCGAGTACGCCGAGTACCTGGAGAGGATCGAGGCGCTGGTCGCCGTCGTCAACCACCGCCACGGGACCACCGACTGGATGCCGATCGACCTGAAGATCTACGAGAACTTCCCCGAGGCGGTCGCCCGCTACAAGCACTTCGACCTGCTGATGGTGAACTCGATCTTCGACGGCATGAACCTGGTCGCCAAGGAGGCGCCGGCCGTCAACACGCGCGACGGCGTCCTCATGCTCTCCGAGAACACCGGCTCCCACGAAGAGCTCGGCGAGTGCGCGATCTCGGTCAACCCCTTCGACATCCAGGAGCAGGCCGACGCGATCTACAGGGCGCTGACCATGGACGCCGAGGAGCGCCGCGTCCGCGCCCAGCACCTGAAGGAGATCATCTTCTCCCGTAACCCGGGCGACTGGGTCGACGACCAGCTCGCCGACATCGCCGAGCTACGTGAGAGCTTGGCGTAGCCCCGAGTCGTCGCGAGAGCGCAGTTGTGCCCGGTATGCGGGAAGAAGTGCGCTCTCGCTGCTCAGAGGGGGATGCGGGCGCCGAGTTGGAAGGCGGTGATCGCCAGGACCAGGAGCCGAAGGGGGCGGTCGCGGGACAGAGCCGCCAGGGGGAGGGCCCAGATCAGGTACCAGGGCAGCAGCCAGGCGGTGGCGAGGAGCAGGCCGGCGCCCGCCCAGGCCGCGGCGCGGACCCAGTCGCCGCCCCGCCAGGTCCAGGCCAGCAGGTAGGCGATCAGCGCTCCATATATAGAGAGCGCCCCGATGCGAGCGAGCTGCGGGTCGGTGCCGCTGAGGCGGGCGAACGTGATCGGCACGCTCATGTGACTCGTCCGCCCCTGGCTCTTGCCGGCCAGGCCGAATGCGTCCAGCCAGTGCGCCCCAAACGCGGGCCATGCGGCGATCCCGACCAGCGCCAGCACCGCGACCCCCCCGGCCACGAAGCGCCAACCCCCGCCGATCGGAAGACCTCCTCTCCCATGGGCGGGTGTTCGGCCCGCCGGCGGCTGGTGGCAGGCGATCAGGGCGAAGGGGGCGGCGAAGGCCGCCGGGGCCTTGATCGCGAAGGCGGCGGCGAACGCCGCCCCGCCGCCGGCGTCGCGGGCGCCGAGCACGGCGGCCGTGCCGAGCGTCGCGACCAGCATCGCGGCGCCGTCGTTGTGGCCGCCGCCGACGATGTGGACGAGGACCAGCGGGTTGAGGGCGACGAAGGCGGCGGCCCGGACGGGGTCGACGCCGCGGGTCTCGGCGATCCGCGCGACCAGCGCCGCGAGGCCGAGCACCGATGCCGCCGCCAGCGCCTTCAGAGCGGCAACGGCGCCGGCGACCGAGAGCCAGGCGAGCGGCAGGCTCGCGAGTGTGAAGAGCGGCCCGTAGGCGCTCGTCGAGCCGGTCCAGTCGACCTCGACGAAGGCCGGGTCCGCCGGAGCCGCCGACGGCGGGTGCACGTAGGGGTCGAGGCCGTGGAGGACGCTGAGCCGCGCGTAGTCGACGTAGCTGTAGACGTCGTGGGAGAGCAGAGGCGGGGTCAGGGCGAAGATCAGGACGAGCACGGCGATCGCCGCCCAGACCGGCCGGGCGCCGATCCGCGGCGCCGCCCAGAGCACCACCAGATAGCCGAGGAAGCCGGCCCAGACCAGGCCGAAGGCGACCCCCGGGCTCAGCGCCTAGCCCCCTTCGCCGCCGCCGGCTTCCCCGCCGGGGCTTTCCTCGCCGCCGCCGACGCCGGCGCTCCCTTCCCCCGGGGCCTGCGGCGCCGGGGCCGGGGGTGGCGATGGCGGCGGCTTCGGCGGGACGTAGGGATCCTGGCCGACCCCGGGGGCGTACGCGTTCGGGTCGTAGCCGCCGACGAGGTCCTGCCCCGGCAGTTCGCCACGCCCGCCCTTGGCGGCGTCGGCAATCGAGTTGCCGGTCGGGCCGCCGTGTGTGAAGCGGCCGTAGAAGGGCGCCCAGACGATCGGCTTGTCCGGTTCGCTGAAGGTCTCGCAGGGGACTTCGCCGTCGGCGTAGACCGAGTGCCAGATTTCGGCGGGGAAGGTGCCGCCGAAGACGGAGATCCCGTGGACGCTGGTCATTTCGATCTCGTTCGACTGCGGGTATCCGACCCAGACGACGGTCGAGAGATTCGGCTGGAAGCCGGCGAACCAGGCGTCGGTGAGGCGGTCCGTGGTGCCGGTCTTCCCGGCCTGCCCGTCGCAGCCGGTGTAGGCGGCCGTGCCGGTGCCTTCGGTGATGTTGTCGTGCAGCAGGCGCGTCACCTCGTAGGCGACCGCTTCGGAGACGACGCGGCGCGGGTTGGGCTTCTCGGGCACCTCGACGCGCCCGCCGGGGAAGACGACCCGGCGGATCGCGACCGGGTCGCGGCGGATGCCGCCCGCCGCCAGGGTCGCGTAGGCATTCGACATCTCCAGTGGCGAGACGCCGATCCGCAGCCCGCCGATCCCCTCGGCCGGGATCCCGTCCAGGGGGCTGGTGATTCCCAGCGAGTGGGCGGTTTCGGCGACCTGCTCGGGCCCGACGTCGAGGTCGAGTTGGGCGAAGACGGTGTTGTCGGAGGCGACCGTCGCCTGTTGCAGGTTGACCGCGCCGAGGTAGCCCTCGTCGGCGGTGTGCACGTCCCAGTGCCCCCAGCGGCCGGTGTCGATGCTCAGCGGTTTGGAGACGTAGTAGGTCGAGTACGGGTCGATGCCCTGCTTCAGCGCCGTGGTCAGGACGAAGGTCTTGAAGGTCGAGCCGGGCTGCCGGTGGCCCTGGGCGGCGAGGTTGAACTGGCTGCTGTCGTAGCTCGAGCTGGAGACCATCGCCCGGATCCAGCCGTTGCGGGGGTCGATCGAGACGAAGGCCGCGGAGGGGTCTTCTTCGTAGGGGAGGATCGATTCGATCGCCTCGGCGCCGACCTTCTGCAGCTTCGGGTCGATCGTCGTGTAGACGTCGAGGCCGCCCCGGCGAACGGTGTTGACCCCGTACGCCTCGATCAGCTTGTCCTCGACGTAGTCGAAGAAGTAGGGCTGGCGGTGCTCGAAGAAGCCCGCGGCGACGTTGAGCCCGAGGCCGCTGTCCTCCGCCTCCCGGGCTTCGCTCGCCGAGACGTAGCCGAGGTCCGCCAGCTTCGCCAGCACCTCGTTGCGGCGCTCGCGCGCGCCCGCCGGGTTGAGGATCGGGTTGTAGTCGGTCGGCGCCTGCGGCAGCCCGGCCAGCAGCGCCGCCCGGCGCAGGTCGAGCTTCCAGACCGGCCTCGAGAAGTAGATCCGCGAGGCGGCCTGGACGCCGACCGCGGTGCTGCCGTTGACGGTCCCGTAGCTGGCCGTGTTCAGGTACTGGCCGAGGATTTCGTCCTTCGAGTGGCGCTTCGAGTACTCGAGCGCGAGCTGCGCCTCGATGATCTTGCGTTCGAGGTCGTCCTTGGGGTTGGGGATGCAGAGGTTGCGGACGAGCTGCTGGGTGATCGTCGAGCCGCCCTCGACGGCTCCGCCGGCTTCGAGGTCCTTGACGGCCGCCCGCAGGATCGCTTCCGAGTCGACCCCGCCGTGCTGGTAGAAGCGCTCGTCCTCGATCGCGATCGTCGCCTGGCGCAGCTGCTTCGGCATCCGCCCCAGGGCGACCGGGGTGCGTGCCTCTTCGGAGGCGACGATGCCGAGCCTGCTGCCGTCGCCCGCGTAGAGGATCGAGTTGCCGCCCTCCTCGACCGGTTTGCAGGAGGAGAGGGAGGGCGCGTCGGCGGCGACGTCGAGCACCCAGGACGTGACCCCGATCGCGAGCGCCGCGATCAGGGCGAGGACGGCCCCGCCGACGAACAGCACCTTGCTCGGTGCGCCGCCGCGGCGCCGGTTGCGTCGGCTCCGCTGGCTCATCGGTGGAAAGGGTACTCAGCGCCCGCCGGCGCTCAGGCCTGCGTGTCCCCGGTCGAGCGGTTGTGGACGATCCCTTCGACCAGGAGCTGGTTCGGGATCACGACCGCGCTGTCGTCGCCGGGGTTCAGGTACGTGTAGGAGAGCGTGATGTCGGTGACCCGGCCGCTGACTTCCTCGAACTCGATCCGGTCGCCGATCTTGATCGGCTGAGCGACGGCGAGCTGGACGCCGGCGACCATGTTGGCGATCGTGTGCTGGGCGGCGAAGCCGATGATCGCGGCGAGCACCGCGGTCGAGGCGAGGATCCCGGCGGCGAGCTTCTGGAGTTCCGTGAACTGGGCGATCGCGATCGCCGCGAGGACGATCATCGCGATCAGGATCGCGAGCCTGCGGAGGAAGCGCAGCCTCGTCTTGGTCGAGCGCGAGACCTGGGAAACTGCCGGCGACATGGAGGCAAAACTACCTACCGCGGCGCCCGCCGACGCGATTCCGGGGAAAAGTTCCTTCCCCTTCTCCCACTGGGGGCCCTGGCTGGCCCTGCTCGGCCTGCTTGCCGCATTCATGATCCAGGCGATGCTCGCGATCCCGGTGGCGATCATCGACCACCCGGCCTCGGGAGAGGACCTCAGCTCGGCGGCGAACGTCGCGATCCAGCTCGGCACCGCGATCGGCTTCCTGCTGGCGCCGCTGCTGATCGCCTTCCGGCTCGGCAACACGATGAAGCGAGCGCTCGGCGAACTCGGCGTGCGCAGGTTCAGCCGCTCGGCCTGGGGCTGGATGGCGGCCGCGATCGGCGTCTATCTCCTCTTCGTCGCCGTCTACGTCGCGATCGCCGGGGAACCCGAACAGGAGGACATCGCCGAAGGGTTCGGGGCGCTGCCCTTCCAGATCCTGCTGATCGCGATCGCCGCCCCGATCAGCGAGGAGCTCTGCTTCCGGGGGATGCTCTTCGGGGGGCTGAGGGAGCGGTTGCCGCGCCTCGCCGCGGCGCTGATCAGCGGCCTCATCTTCGGCGGCCTGCACGCCCTGACGGGAGTCTCGGCGGTGCCGCCGCTGATCGTCTTCGGCTTCCTGCTGGCGCTGCTCTACGAGCGCACCGGGTCGATCGTCCCCGGCATCCTGCTGCACATGTTGAACAACTCGGTCGCCCTGCTGGGCCAGTAGGATTCCGTCGGTGACTCGTCGCCTACCGCTGTTCCTCGCGCTCTTCGTGGCCCTGCTCGCCCCGAGCGCCGCCGCGGCGGCGGCGAAGAAAGCGCCCGAGCCGAAGGGCCCCGAAAACACGACCGTGAAGATCAGGGTCGGCCATCTGCACGGCGGCAAGGCCCAGATCATGAGCACCGTCCCTGTCACCGGGACGGTGAAGCCGTTCGTCCCGGGCCAGCGGGTCGAGGTCACCTTCTACCTCAACGGCAGTCGCATCGAGACGCAGAGGGTGAAGGTCCATGGCGGCAACTTCAGGGCCCGGATCCGGATCGAGGAGGCAGGCAAGTACGCCGCCGCCGCTCGGCTTCCGGCAAGCAAGGGCCTGCGCGGCGACGAGACCGTGCGCAAGAGCTGGCGGGTCGCCTTTCCCGCCCTCCACCAGGGTCAGTGCGGGGACGTCGTGATCGGCTTCAAGAAGGCGATGCGGCAGATGGGCTACATCGCCAACAGCGGCCGCTGCTTCGGCGGCAAGACGGGCCGCGGCGTGCTCGCCTACCGGAAAGTCAACGGGATGGCCCGCAGCTCGCGGGCGGGCAGGGGCCTGGTCAAGCGGGCTTTCGCCGGCAAGGGCGAATACGAGGTCCGCCATCCGGCCGCCGGCGAACACCTCGAGGCGCCGCTCTCCAAGCAGGTCCTGGTCTTCGCCAAGGGCGACAAGCCGTTCGCGGTATACCCGGTCTCCTCGGGCAAGTCCTCGACGCCGACCGTGACCGGGCACTTCAGCTTCATCAGGCAGGAACCGGGCTACAACTCGCACGGCATGTACTACTCGTTCTACTTCTACGGGGGCTACGCGGTGCACGGCTACGAATCGGTTCCCGACTACCCGGCGAGCCACGGCTGCATCCGAACCTTCATCGCCGACCAGCCCGAGATCTACAAGCGCATCAACTTCGGCGAGAGCATCTTCGTCTTCTGAGGGCTGTGACGACTTGATCGGCGAGCGCGCGTTGAGGGCAATTCTCGCCGTCGTCGCCGTCTACCACGCCGCCCTCGGCCTCCTCGCCCTTCTCGCCCCCGACACCTTCTTCGACCAGATCGGCCACTACGGCCTCGAGAACTCCCATTACGTCGGCGACGTCGGCGCCTTCATGCTCGCCTTCGGCGTCGCGATCGGGATCGCCGCCGTGCGCCCCGCCTGGCGGGCTCCTCTGCTCTGGCTGGGGGCCCTCTGGTACGGGTTCCACGCGATCAACCACGCCTTCGACACCGGCGAAGCGAAGAGCGGGGCGCGCGGCTGGTCGGACACGCTGCGATCGCCTTCGGGGCCCTCGCTTCGGCCTGGCTGGCGCGGGTCTCGGAACGACTGATGGCCGAGGCGCGGCACGGAGAGTCGGAGGAGGAGGTAGGGCATGAAGGTGTTCGTAGCGGGTGCGAGCGGTGTCATCGGGCGGCCGCTGGTGCGGCAGCTGGTCGAGGCGGGTCACGAGGTGACGGGGACGACCCGGCGCGAGGAGAAAGCCGGCCTGATCCGTGCCGAGGGAGGCACGGCGGTGGTCTGCGACGCGCTCGACGCCGCGGCGCTCGAGGCGGCCGTCAGGGAAGCCGAGCCCGAGGTCGTCGTCAACCAGCTGACCAGCCTGCCGCAGGAGTACAACCCGAAAAAGGCCTCCTTCTACGAGCAGACCGACCGGGTCCGCGCGATCGGCGGGCGCACCCTGCTCTCGGCCGCCCGCGAGGCCGGCGCCCGCCGCTTCGTCACGCAGAGCATCTGCTTCCTCTACGCACCGGAGGGGGACTGGGTCAAGGACGAGGACGCCCGCGTCTTCGACGACGCCCCCGGCCACTTTCGCGGCGCCGTCGAGGCGATGACGGGCCACGAGCGGGAAGCCCTCGCGGCCGACGGGATCGAGGCGCTGGTGCTCCGCTACGGGCAGTTCTACGGGCCCGGCACCTACTACGCGCCGGACGGCCATCTCGGCCGCGAAACGCTGAGGCGGCGCTTCCCGATCGTCGGCGCCGGCACCGGGACCTTCTCCTTCCTCGCCGTCGAGGATGCCGCCTCGGCGACCGTCGCCGCCCTCGATCGTGGCGGGCCCGGCGTCTACAACGTCTGCGACGACGACCCGGCCCCGCTGCACGAGTGGCTCCCGGCCTACGCGCAGGCTCTGGGCGCGAAGCCGCCGAGGAGCGTGCCGCTCTGGCTGGCGAGGCTTGTCGCGGGGCGCGCCGTGGCCGATCAGGCGGTCGCCCTGCGCGGCGCCTCGAACGCCAAGTTCAAGGCGCGCGATCGGCTGGCAGCCGCGTTACCCGAGCTGGCGCCAGGGGTTCGCCGAGGCGCATCGCCTAGGATCCCGCCGGTGAGCGATCTCGATGCAGCCAGGCAGACCCTGCTCGCCGAGCTGCGCGAGCACTCGCTGGTGATCGGCGAGGTCACCCTCTCCAGCGGGGCGAAGGCCCAGTACTACGTCGACGCCCGCCGCGCCCTGCTCCGACCCCCTGCCTTTCTCGCCGCCGGGGAGCTGATCGCCGCCGCGGCGCTGGAGGCCGGCGCGACCGCCGTCGGCGGCCCGGCGACGGCGGCCATCCCGCCCTCCTGCGCGGCGCTCGCGGTCCCCGCCGGGTCCGGGCTGGTCGGGTTCTTCGTCCGCGGCGAGCGCAAGGACCACGGGCTCCAGCGCTGGGTCGAGGGGCCGGTCGAGGCCGGAGCCCGCTGCCTGGTGGTGGAGGACACGGTGACCAGCGGCGGCTCGACCGTGGCGGCGATCGAGCGGGTCCGCGAGCAGGGCCTCGAGGTCGCCGCAGTGCTCGCCGTCGTCGACCGCCTGGCGGGCGGCGGCGAGCGGATCGAAGCGGCCGCCCGGGCCCCCTACCGCGCCCTGGTCACGATCGACGAGATCTACCCCGATCGGCCCGACCGTGGCTGACGCTCCCGAGGCCGTCGAGATCCGCGTCGTCGCCTGCCTGGTGGAGAAGCAGCGGACGACGCCCGACGTCTACCCGCTCTCGCTCAACTCGTTGCGGATCGCCTGCAACCAGGCGACGAACCGCGACCCGGTCGTCGACTACGACGAGGCGACCGTGGTCGACGCGCTGCGCCGCCTGGCGCTGCGCGGCTGGACCCGCCTGGCCAGCTCCGGCGGGCGGGCGCGCAAGTACCGCCACCTGCTCGACGAAGCCCTCGGCGTCGACGATGCGGAGATCTCGCTGCTCGCGGTCCTCATGCTGCGCGGCCCGCAGACCCCGGGGAGCTGAAGCAGCGCAGCGAGCGGCTCCATTCCTTTGCCGACCTCGCCGCTGTCCAGGAGGCCCTCGGCCGCCTGGTCGAGCGCCAGCAGGTCGTCCGCCACACCCGACGTCCCGGTCAGAAGGAGGACCGTTATCAGCACCTGCTCGGCGGCGAGGCGGACCCGACCACCTCCGCCGAGGCGGCGCCGTCCGCTGCTGCCGAGCCGACCGCGCCGACCCCCCGAATCACCCTCTGCAGCCGCTGAGGAGGAGTCCCGGCTGCCTCCCCCGGGCGACCGCCTCAACCGCCTCGAGGCCGAGCTCGCCGAGCTCAGGGCGCAGGTTGCTGCGCTTCGCGAGGCGCTCGGCGAGTGAGAATGTTCCAGCGCCGTTAACAGACCGCACACCCACGGCGGCTCGGCACGTTGTTAAAGTTCAGTTCAGGCAGTGGGTTACTGCCCGCGATTGGCGGCGCAGTTTTGCGGCAGTTTGCCTACACTCCGGCACCGCAGCCATGCGGCGACCGGTGTGTTAGGTTAGTCAGGGATTCGAACCAAACGGGAGGACTCAGAGAGATGCAAGCACGGACGTGGCGGCCCTCACCGGCGCTGGTAATAGCAATCATCGCCCTTTGCGCTGCGCTCACCGGCACCGCCTGGGCCGCTCTCGGCAAGAACAGCGTCGGCTCGCGGCAGCTGAAGTCGAAGGCCGTGACCACCGGCAAGATCGCCAACAACGCGGTCACCGGGGCCAAGGTCGCCTCGAACACTCTGACCGGCGCCGACATCAACTTGAACCAGCTGGGCACGGTCCCCAGCGCCGTCAACGCGCAGAGCGCGGGGGACGCCGGCACGGTCGGCGGCCACGCAGCCGCGTGCCCGGGCGGCTCGACTCTGATCCGCGGCACCTGCTTCGACCTCTCCCTGAACGGGCCGGTGGGTGGCGTCAAAGCCGCCGCCGACGCCTGCGCGGCGAAGGGCGGGTATCTGCCCGGCACGATGGAGCTCTACTCGGTCCGCAACGTGATCAACCTCGGCACCGGCGTGGCGCCCGACTACGCGGTCACCGACAACTACTACGCCAACACGCTCGGCACCAACTACAGGACGATGATCGTCGACGGCTCGGGCAAAATCGAAGAGCTGCCGGTCGACGCGAACACGAAGTACATCTGCGCTTACGAGCTGGTTCGATGATGGGACCGATCTCTAGAAACAGGGTGGTCGTGGCGCTGCTTGCCGGCGTCACCGCCCTCCTGGTCTTCGCCTCCTTCGCCGTCGCCCTGACGGCGGATCAGGAAACCTACAAGGCTGCGGTCGAACCGATCTGCAAGAGCAACAAGGCGGCGGCCGACCGCCTCCTGGGCCCGGTCAAGGGGCTGGTCAGGAAGGACAAGCTGAAGCCGGCCGGCACCGCCTTCGGCAAGGCCGCGAAGGAACTCGAAAAGACGCGCAAGAAGCTCGCCGCGGTCTCGCAGCCCTCGAGCGACGCGGCCAAGCTCTCCAAGTGGCTTTCCGAAATCAAGTCCGAGGTCAAGCTGATGAAGACGATCAGCTCGAATTTCAAGAAGAACACCAAGGCGGGCAAATCGAAGGCGACGTCGCTTGTCGTGAAGCTCCAGAAGAACGCGACCAAGGCGAATAACCTGGTGCTCTCCTACGAATTCAACTACTGCAAGATCGACCCGTCGAAGTACAGCTGAGCCATGAGCAAGCTAATTACACGAAAGAGCGGCCTGGTGGCCTTCGTGGCCGCCCTCAGCCTTTTCGGCGCGTCCCTCGCCAGCGGTGAGGTTGCCCAGCAGGGGAATCTCCGCATCTCCTTCCACGGCAGCATCGCCCCGGTGAAGCTGCCCCGCAAGGACCTCGCCCCGGTCGGCGTGCAGATGGGCGCCAAGATCAAGACGACCGACGGCTCGGTTCCGCCGCGCCTGGCGAAGATCATCCTCGACATCAACTCGCACGGGTTGATCGACTCCAAGGGCCTGCCGCTCTGCCCGCTCGGCAAGCTCAACAACTCCTCCGCCGCCCGGGCCCGCCAGGTCTGCGGCGACGCGGAAGTCGGCCACGGCAACGTCACCTCGAGGGTGGGACTCCGCGAACAGGGCGAATTCGCCACCAACGGCCCGCTGCTCGCCTTCAACGGCAAGTACAAGGGCAAGCCGGCGATCTTCGCTCACGTCACCTCCAAAGGAACTCTCTCGATCACCTACGTGATCATCTTCGTCGTCAGGAAGACCAAGGGGACCTACGGGACCTCGCTGGTCGCGAAGGTGCCGGCGATCGCCAGCGGCAACGGCTACATCTCGGCCTTCGACCTCTCGTTGAAACGCCGCTACCACCTCAGGGGCGAAAAGCGTAGCTTCGTCTCCGCCTCCTGTCCGCTGCCCCCCGGGGTCAACATCGCGAGCTTCTCGTTCGCCCGCTCCACCTATGTGTTCGACGGTGGGACGAAGGTGTCGAGCATCCTCAAGAGGGAGTGCAAGGCCAGAGGCTAGGCGCGGGCTTGGATGCTTCCATGAGGACTGCCTGCGTTGCCCTGGTTTTGAGCGTTATGGCGACGGTCCAGCTGACGGCATGCGGTGGAGACGGATCGGGTTCCGGGCAGCCCGGAACCGACGCCTCGACGGCCCAGTCCGGGAAGGCCGCCCTCAAGCCGACGGCGCCGATCGACAAGCAGCTCGCCGTCGTCTTCCCGAAGCCGAAGGCCGAAGCCGGCTCCCCTCCGGGGACGGCGAAGGCGATCGAGGCCGGGCGCAGGGCCTGCCGGGGCAAGACGCCGACCGAGGTGCGCGACGAGTTCCTCTCCGACGCCGAAGCCGCGGGCGGCTTCAGCGAAGGCCAGAAGGAGATGATCGGCGAAATCGGCAAGTTCGAAGAACAGGCCTCGCACAGCCCCAACTTCGCCGCCGGCCAGCTCGCGGCCGGCGTCTATGAAGCGACACTGCCGGAAGAACAGATGAATGCGGGATACCGGGGGTGCGTCTATGAGCTGGCGCTCCAGTTGCGGCGCGAACTGGCCAGGCAGAAGGGCTAGCCGCCCGGATTTTGAAAGAGCTTTGACGACATCAAGGGACAAGGAGAGAACGTGAGTCGAATTCGCAGCAATCGAGGTAGGGCTGGGGCCATTGCGGCCGCGGCGGTCGCGGTTATGGCCGCCGTCGTCGCGAGCGCGTCGGGGATCACGATCAAGGCCGGGAACATCGAAGCGACCTTCGACGGCAAGATCGCCCCGACGGCATTCCCGAAGAAGACCAAGGCCCCGGTGACCCTGACCCTGGAAGGCAAGCTGAAGACCACCGACGGCGAACACATCGCCGCTGCGAAGACGATCTCGCTCGATTTCGACAAGGCCGGCGAACTCTTCACCAAGGGCCTGCCGACCTGCAAGAAAGGCGCCCTCGAAAGCACCCTCACCTCGCAGGCGAAGAGCGTCTGCGGCAAGGCGCTGGTCGGCACCGGCCGGGTCACGGCGGACATCAAGTTCCCCGAACAGCCTCCGTTCGGCGCCAGCGGCCCGCTGCTGATCTTCAACGCCTCGCATGGCAACAAGCAGGCGCTGCTGCTCCACGTCTACGCGAAAGTCCCGGCCCCGACGACCTTCGTCGTCCCGGTGGCGATCAAGAAGGAGCACGGCAAGTACGGCACCAACGCCTACATCAAGGTGCCGACGATCACCAGCGGCTCGGGCTCGGTGACGAGCTTCAAAACCAAGATCGGCAAAAAGTGGACCTACAAGCACAAGAAGGCGAGCCTGCTCAACGTCGCCTGCCCGACCGGCAGCCTCTTCGTCCACGGTGACTTCGCCTTCGCCGACGGCACGAAGTTGAACGGCACCTTCAGCAAGCCCTGCAGGCCGAAGGGCTAGTAGCGCCCGACAGGGGGGCGCCCGCCGCTCAGGCGGGCGCCCGCTTGCGGTAGGAGATCGAGGGCGGGACGAGCTCGCGGATCTCGGCCAGGAGCCGGGCCGAGAGCTCTCCCGGGTCCTCGCCCGCCCGCGGCTGGCCGCCCGCGGGGTCGAAGAAGCCGACCCGGAGCCGCGGCCGCCGCGGGAAGCCGGTCAGGTCCGATGTTCCCTCGATCGCGACCAGGCTGATGTGCGCCTCGGGCACCTCGAGGGCGAGCCGGCCGACGCCGCTGCGGGCCCGCAGCACCTCACCGCGGGATCGTGTGCCTTCGGGGAAGACGCCGATGCAGGCGCCCGCCCGCAGTGTCTCGATCGCCTTCGCGAGGGCGTCGGCGTCGCCCGCCCCCCGCTTGATCGGAATCTGCCCCATCCCGTCGAGGATCGGGGCCAGCCCGCGTACGTCCCAGAGCGTCGATTTCGCCAGCGCCCGGATCTGCCGCCGGCCACGGGCCGCGAACCCGACCATCACCGGGTCCCAGTGGCTGTCGTGGTTGCCGAGCACCAGCAGCGGCCCGCTTTCCGGCAGCGACTCGAGCCCCGAGACCTGAAGCCGTCCCCAGCGGGCGACCGGCCGGTTGACGGCCATGGCGACGCCGTAGGTGCGGGTCCGCTCGCGCATCGGCGGAGGCGCTCAGCCGACCTGTTCGGTCGGCCGGATCAGGATCTCGTTGACGGAGACGTGGCGGGGGCGGGTGACCGCGAAGGCGATCGCCTCGGCGATGTCGCGGGAGCGCAGCGTCTCGATGCCGGCGAAGCGCTCCCTGACCCGCTCGCGGACCTCGTCGCGGAGGTGGTCGGTGAGCTCGGTGGCGACGGCGCCGGGCTCGACGATCGTCGTCCGCACTCGGCGCGAGGCGAACTCCTGGCGGAAGGACTCGCTAAAGGCGCCGACGCCGTGCTTGGTCAGGTTGTAGACGCCGGACCCGGCGCGGGCGACCCGGCCGGCGACGGAGCTGATGTTGACGAGGTCGGCGCAGCCGCGCTCGGACTCCTCGGCGGCGGCGAGCAGGTGGGGGAGGGCGGCATGCGTCGTGTTGACCAGGCCCTTCAGGTTCAGGTCGATCATCCGGTCCCACTCCTCCGTCGGCGCGTTCTCGATCGGGCCGAGCAGCATCACGCCGGCGTTGTTGACGAGGACGTCGAGCCGGCCGAGCTCGGCGACGGTGCGATCGACGGCGCCGGTCGCCTGCTCGGGGTCGGTGATGTCGGCCTCGATCGCCAGCGCGGTGTGCCCTTCGCCGCCGATCTCGGCGGCGAGTCGCTCGAGCCGCTCCAGGCGGCGGGCGGCCACCGCGACCTTGGCGCCGAGGGCGGCGAGCTCGCCGGCGGTCGCCTCGCCGATCCCGCTGCTCGCGCCGGTGACCAGGGCGACCGTTCCCTCCAGTGGATTCGCCATACCGGCACATACTCCCATCTGTCAGCCTTCGGCGGATGAGCGTAGCCACGGCCGGCCCCGGCAGCGAGCGGTCCGACACCCGCGTCCCCGCGGACCAGATCATCGTCCTCCTCGGCGCCACCGGCGACCTGGCGCGGCGCAAGCTGCTGCCGGGGATCTTCCACCTCGCCCGGGTCGGGCTGATGCCGAAGCGCTTCCGGGTCATCGGCGCCGCCCGCAGCCCGCTCGACGCCGAGCAGTTCCGCCGCCTCGTCCGCGACTCGGTCGAGGCCTCGGGGCGCAGGTCGGTCGACGCCGAGGCCTGGCGGCGGTTCGAGGGCTCGCTGCGCTTCGCGTCGGTCGGCGAGGGCTACGAGGAGCTCTCCGCGGCGGTCGCCGAGGCCCGCGGCGAGCTCGGCGAGGACGCCGGCGTCCTCCTCTATCTGTCGCTGCCGCCGCGCGCGGCGCAGGCGACGGTCGCCGGCCTCGGCGGCGCCGGCCTCGGCGGCGGCGCGCGGGTGATCACCGAGAAGCCCTTCGGCACCGACCTCGAGTCGGCCCGCGCCCTCAACGCGACCCTGCACGGCGTCTTCGCGGAGCGCTGCATCTTCCGCATCGACCACTACCTGGGGCGCGAGGCCGTGCAGAACCTGCTCGCCGTCCGCTTCGCCAACGGCATGTTCGAGCCGATCTGGAACCGCAACCACATCGACCACGTCCAGATCGACATCCCCGAGACGCTCTCGATCGAGATGCGGGGGAGCTTCTACGAGGAAACCGGCGCCCTGCGCGACATGGTCGTCACCCACCTCTTCCAGGTGCTCGGCTTCGTCGCGATGGAGCCGCCGACCTCGCTCGAGCCGCGGACCCTCGGCCTCGAGCGCGAGAAGGTCTTCGACTCGATGCCGCCGCTGCGCCCCGAGGACGTCGTCCGCGGCCAGTACCGGGGCTATCGCGAGGAGGAGGGGGTCGACCCCGCCTCCGACACCGAGACCTTCGTCGCGATCCGCGCCTTCGTCGACAACTGGCGCTGGGAGGGCGTGCCCTTCTACCTGCGCTCGGGCAAGCGCCTGGCGCAGGACCGGCACGCGCTGACGATCGCCTTCGCCGAGCCCCCCCGCCGGATGTTCCCCCTCGACTGCGGCGAGATCGAGGAGTCCTTCGGCCGCGACCACCTCACCTTCGACCTCGGCGACCCCGCCTCGATCTCGGCCTCCTTCCTCGCCAAGGTCCCCGGCCCCGCGATGCGGCTCGGCGAGGCCCACATGCGCTTCGACTACGCCGACAGCTTCGGCGGCACCGACCAGGCGCTCGACGCCTACGAGCGCCTCATCCACGACGTCATGCTCGGCGACCGCACCCTCTTCACCGGCTCCGCCGCGATCGAGCGCCTCTGGGAGATCTCCGACCCCGTCCTCCGCGACCCCCCGGCCGCGATCCCGTACGACCCCGGCTCCTGGGGCCCACCGGAGGCCGACACCCTGATCGACCCCCGCCGCTGGCACCTGCCCAGCGACCACGTCTGAAATCGACGAGGCGCACCGATGCCCGGCGGGCGTACCGGCGAAGCCCCACGACGAAGGACACTGGCTCTACGCCGTCGGCGCGATCGGGTACTGCGGCTCAGGTTCCGGTCCCCTATGTCGTCCACACGGGCTCGGCAAGAAGCCACGCCCCGAGCAGGATTCGAACCTGCGACCTACTCCTTAGGAGGGAGTCGCTCTATCCAGCTGAGCTATCGGGGCAGGGTGACGGCTGTCAAGGGTATCGGCGGCTCGGGGCCCGGCGGGGGTGGCGCGCGAAACCTTTGCCCGGCCGGGCGTGTTGAATGGAGGCATGGGCCCGGGTGAGGTCATCAACCTTCGGGGGAGGGGAGGGAGGAGAGCGAAGCGGGGGGCGGCGGCCGCCTCGGTCGCCGCAGCGCTCGTCCTCCTGGCCCCGGCGGCGGCGGGGGCGGCGCAATGGTCGACGGCGAGGCTGCCGGGGGCGGCGGGCAAGGTCTTCCTGCTCGGCGTCTCCTGTCCCTCGCGGTCGCTGTGCGTCGCCTCGGGGACCAACAACCTGATCGCGACGTCGACCGACCCGGCCGGCGGCGCCGGCGCCTGGGACTACCGCTACGTCGGCGACGGGCCCTGGCCGAAAACGAACGAATGGCCCACGGAAGGGATCGCCGGCAAGCAGATCCAGGCGGTCTCCTGTCCGAGCGCCTCGCTCTGCGTCGCCGTCACCAGCAAGGGCTTCATCTACAGCAGCTCGAACCCCACGGGCAACTCGTCCCAGTGGGGCTCGGTCGAGATCCACTCGCAGGGCGGGAACACTCATCTCTACGGCGTCTCCTGCCCGACCAACTCGCTGTGCGTCGCAGTCTCGGGCAGGCGCGGGGACAGGGGGAAGATCCTCAGCTCGACCGACCCGACAGGCCCGGCAATCGCCTGGCAGCAGGTGGAACTTCCCGAAGCCTTCGAATTTCGCTCGATCTCCTGCCCCACGGTCTCCCTCTGCTTGGCGACGGGGAACGACGGGCGGATCGTCGTCTCCACCGAACCGACGGGCCCGGCCTCGGCCTGGCGGATCGTGGGCGCGCCCGGCGGCCCCGGCACCGTGCAGGCGATCTCCTGCCTGCCGGCGCTCTGCGCCAGCGGCAACGAGGGCGGCAACCTGCTCGTCACCGCCGACCCGACGGGCCCGCTCGGCGCCTGGAGGGCGTTCCCGGGCGGCGGCTCGGTGCAGATCACCGGCGTCTCCTGCCCGTCGGCCTCGCGCTGCCTCGCCGTCGACGACAACGGCAGCGTCCTCACCTCGACCGACCCGACGGGCGGCCGCTCCGCCTGGTCCTACGAAAACGTCCTCGCCTACGCGCCGCCGCCGCCGGGCGGCTACCTGGAGGGGAATGCGCTGTTCGCGGCCTCCTGTCCGACGACCCAGCTGTGCGTCGCCGTCGGCAGCCAGGGGCAGATCGTGGCCGGCTCCGACCCGTTCGCCCAGGCCTCGACGGGCGCGGGGACGGCGGCGGGCAAGGGCAAGAAGAAGCACCGGCGGCGCGGGCCGAAGCGGCCGCGGACGAAGATCGCCACCGTACGGCTGCCCTTCGCCAACCAGCTCCGCCACCACAAAGGCCGCCTGCTCATCCGCTTCCACTCGGTCGGCCGCGCCCACGGCTTCCGCTGCAGCTTCGACAAGCACCACAAGCACCGCTTCAGGCGCTGCCACTCGCCGATCCGCCTGCGGGTGAGGCGCACCGGCCGGCACGTCTTCCGGGTCCGGGCGATCGGCCGGACGGGGCTGAAGGGCCCCGTCACCCGCAAGGTGATCAGGATCCCGCCGCTCTGCGGCGACCGGCACATCCATCGTCCGGGCACCTGCACCGGCAGCCCGGGCGAATTCGCCCCACGCCGATAGCCGGCAGCCGCCGTCGCCCGCCGGCCGCCGAGGGCCCTCAGTCGTAGAGGCTCTCCGAAGCGAGCTCTTTGGCGCGGTTGCTCCAGAGCTTGAGCTGCATGAAGATCTCGTCGCCGTAGCCCTCGAGGGCGTCGAGGGCGATCAGGGTGAAGCGGCCGTTGGAGATCGCTTCCTGGTCGACGGTGTCGTGGTCGAGCTCGGCGCTGGCGGCGACCGCTCCCTGTTGGAGGGGGCGGCCCCAGACGAGGGTCACGGCTCCGGCGCGGCCGTTCTCGCCTCGCCAGCGGCCGATCACGTCGTCGTTGAGGTCGATCTTCCAGTCGGGGTTGTCCTCGGCGAGGACGTTGGTGAAGTCGGCCTTGGCCCGCAGGTCGCCCGGGTCGCCCTCCGCGGGCTGGACGTAGGAGACGTGGCCGAAGAGCTCGACCTCGCCCTCGGCGCCCTCCGCCCTGGTGCTGCAGGGCACCCAGACGCGCCCGCCCCAGGCGCGCTCGGGGAACCATTCGAGCTCGCCGTCGGCGCTGACCCCGTCGGGAAGGTCGCCGAGGGCGTCGCAGGCAGCGCGGAACGGCGTCGCCAGGCGCTCGGCGAAGCGCCCGTGGGGAATCCCCTCCTGGGTGCTGTCGGCGATGAAGCGCGGGATCGGTCGCGGGTTGGGTGGCACCGGGGCAGCCTAGTCGGCGAGCGTCTCGCGCAGGTCGGCGGCGGCGCGCTCGGGCGGGTAGATGTTGATGTCGACCCCGGTCCCGAGCTCGAAGCCGGCCTTGACCGAGAGCCGGGGGGCGATGTCGATATGCCAGTGGAAGCCCTCGGGTGCGCCGCGGGGCGCCGTGCGGACCCAGAGGTTGAGGTCCGGGGACCCGCCCAGGCGGCCGGCAAGCAGGCGCAGCGCTCGGGCCAGCATCGCCGCCCCGACCGTGTCCTCGGCGAAGCTCGGCGACTCGGCCCGGGGGACGATCCGCAGCTCGAACGGCGAGCGCGAGGCCCAGGGGCAGATCAGCGCCGCCTCCTCGTCGATCGCCACCAGCCGCTCGCGCCGGCGCACCTCCTCGACCACGACCTCGCTGAGCAGGCCGCCGCCCGCGGTCCGTTCCCGGTAGGCGCCGGCCCGCTCGCGCTCGCGCGCCACCGAGGCCGGCACGAAGGGCAGCGCGTAGAGCTGCGCGTGGGTGTGCTCCAGCGACGCCCCCGCGGCACCGCCCTCGTTGACGATCAGCTGCACGTAGGCGGCGTCGGAGTGGGCGCGCATCCGCTCCCGCCAGGTCCCGACCGCCGCCGCGATCTGCTCGTCGGAGAGCTCCGACATCGCCGTCGCGTGCCGGGGCGCGTTGACGATCACCTCGTGGGCGCCGCCCGCCGGCCGCGAGGCGAAGAGGTCCGGCTCCCCGGCCCGCCGCGACGCCAGCAGCGGGTCGCCGCCGCTGGCGAAGGCTCCGGCTCCGGCCTGGGCGCCGCCGCTGCCGGCCCCCGCCCCGCCCTCCTCGGCCGCCTCGCCGCCGAGCGCCGGGTAGAGGTTCGGCACCACCCGCGTCGTCCAGCCCGGCGTGTCCGCCGCCGCCGCCTCCCGGCCGCACTCCGTAGACCTCGGGCGGCGTCCTGTCCTCGCGCCCCTCGCAGAAGGGACAGCTGTCCGCCCCCTCGCCGCGCGCGGCGCCCGAGGAGCCGAACTGGTCCGGGCGGTCGCTGCGCCCCGGGGCGAGGATCGCTCGCAGCCCCGTGAGCTGGTCGATGCGGATCTCGGGAGCGCTCAGGACCTTGAGGGGGGGAGGTCGCCGGGGGGCGGCACGTCGGTGTTCGGGGGCGGCTCGTCCGCGGGCGGGGCCGGCGGTCTGGGCGCCGGCGGCTTGGCCTTGCTGCCGCCGGTCTTGTGGTCCTCCCTGCCGATGAAGGGCTCGAGCACGTCCATCGGCAGCGGGAAGACGACCGTCGTGTTCTGGTTGCTGCCGATTTCGAGCAGCGTCTGCAGGTAGCGCAGCTGCAGCGAGGCCGGGTTGGTGCTGATGATGTCGGCCGCGTCGGTGAGCTTCTGCGCCGCCTGGTACTCGCCCTCGGAGTTGATGATCTTCGCCCGCCGCTCGCGCTCGGCCTCGGCCTGGCGGGCGATCGCCCGCTGCATCTGTTCGGGGATTTCGACGTCCTTGATCTCGACCGCGGTCACCTTCACGCCCCAGGGCTCGGTCGACTCGTCGATGATCTTCTGCAGCTCTTCGTTGAGCCGCTCGCGCTCGGAGAGCAGCTGGTCGAAGTCGGCCTTGCCGAGCACCGATCGCAGCGAGGTCTGGGAGATCTGCGAGGTCGCGAGGAGGAAGTTTTCGACCTCGACGATCGCCTTGGTCGGGTCGATGACGCGGAAGTAGGCGACCGCGTTGACGCCGGCCGGGACGTTGTCGCGGGTGATCACCTCCTGCGGCGGGATGTTGAGCGTCACCGTCCGCAGGTCGACCTTGACCATCCGGTCGATGAACGGGATCAGCAGGATCAGCCCCGGGCCCTTCTGGGCGATCAGCCGCCCGAGCCGGAAGATGACGCCGCGCTCGTACTCGCGCAGGACCCGCACCGAGGCGCCGAGCGCGATCAGCCCGAAGATGATGAGGACGATCAGAATTCCGCCTAGGGCTGCCATCAGCTTGCTCCTTGCTCGGCTGTTTGCGCGGCCGGCGGCTCCGGGCTCACCACCAGAGTGAGGCCGTCGACCGCCTCGATCACGACTCTATCCCCTGGCCGCGCCGGGCTCGTGCCGGCAGCCAGACGCGCCGCCCAAAGCGCCCCGCCCGTCCAGACCTGGCCCTCGGGGTCGAGCGTGTTGCGGACCTCGGCGACCGAGCCGACCAGCTCCTCGGAGCCGGTGCGGACGCGCTGCTCGCGGTGGGCGGCGAGCACCTTGCGGGTGACGAAGTAGAAGGTGACGCCGGAGAGGATGCCGAGCGTGATCAGGGCCGGGCCGATGTATTCGGTCGCCTCGGTGTCGGCGTCGGCAGTGAGCGCGACGACTCCGGCGACGATCAACCCGATCGCCCCGATCACCGCCAGCGTCCCGCCCGTCGGCAGCAGCAACTCGGCCAGCATCAGGAGGATGGCGATCGCTGCGATCAGGACAAATGCGTCCATGCCGGTGATTATCCGCTTTCGCAGTCTTCGGCGAGCGCACAGCTCTCGATGTCCTGCCGCAGGTCCTCCGGCTTCGAGTAGGGCCCCTGCTTGAGGTAGACGAGCTTGCCGTTGCGGTCGTAGAAGGCGGTGTCGGGGAAGCCGAAGCCGGCGCCGACGGCCTCTTTGATCGTTTCGTCGGGGTCGGTGTAGCTGGGATAGGGGACGGGGGCCTCGGCGAGGAAGGTCCTGGCCGCGTCGTCGGAGTCGTTGCTGTCGACCCCGAGGAAGGCGACCCGCTTCCCGTAGCGGGCGGAGAGCTTCTGCAGGGTCGGGAACTCGAAGCGGCAGGGCCCGCACCAAGACGCCCAGACGTTGACGACCACGGGATAGCCGCGCAGCGCCGCGATGCGCCTCGCGTAGGCGTCCTGGCCGCCGCCGAGCAGCTCGTTCCCCTGGCGGTGCAGCGCCGCCAGCGGCGCCGGCGAGCCGGCCAGGGCCTGCGCGTAGTCGGGGTGGACGCCGCCGTAGTCGCCGCCGTCCCCGGAGCCGCAGCCGGAACCGGCGAGGGCCGTCGCTGAGAGGGCCGCCAGGAGCACGATTCGAGGAATAAGTCCCACCGCCGTCAATTCGATGATTACAATACGTAGAACGTTTGGTCCGCCGGGAGTGCGGACCGCAGAGAGCCGGGGAAGACGTCCAGTCCCGGCAGCCTCGTTTCCAATTTGTTTCCGCCGAGTGCGCGTTGCGTACTCGACCGGGACGGAACCCAAAGCCTCAATGGCCAATACCAGCGAAGTTGCCGCGCGAGCGGCCGTTCCCACCGGCGCCGAGATCGAGCGTGCGGCGGCGTTTGCCCGCGAGCCGTTCCTGCTCGACGGGGAGGGCCCCGAGGCGCTTGCCGAGGGCACCGCCCGCCGGCGCGGCCTGGACGCCGCCCTGGCCGAGATCGAGGCGGGCGCCGAGTACCCGTCGATCCAGTGGCGCCGCGACTTCTCGCTGCTGCTCGGGCTCGAGCGCCTGCTTGCCGACGAACCGCCGAAGCTTCTCGACGGCGCCGAGCTCAATCCCCACCAGGTCGATGCGCTCTCCGGCACCCTGACCGAGCTGATGGCCGAGCAGCAGACGGCGGCCGAGGACGACGCCGAGCTGCTGATCGCCGAGGACGAAGACGAATCGGCCGGCGATCCCGACGAGGCGGAGGAGCCGATCGACGAGGCCGAGGCCGAGGCCGACGAGGACGAGGAGCTCGACGAGGCGGAGGAGGCCGAGGAGGAGCCCGAGGACCTGGCGCCCGAGGAGGAGCCGCAGGACTGGGAGGAGCCCGCCGCCGAGGAGGACGCCGAGGACCTCGTCGAGGTCGCCCCGGACGATCCCGGCGCCGAGCGCCGCTTCTGGTTCGAGCACGCGACCGGCGCCGGCAAGACCGTCGCCGCCGTCGGCTTTATCGAGGCCTCGCGGACCGGCGGCATCCTGATCCTCACCCACCGTCGCAACCTCGTCGACCAGTTCATCGGCGAGATCTCCGACCGCGGCTACAAGGAGCGCCTGCGCCCGCCGCTGATGGACGGCCGCGACGACCCCGACGGCCCGGTAACGGTCGAGACCTACCAGTGGTTCGTCCGCAACCACAAGAAGGTCTCCGACGCCTACTCGATCGTGATCTGCGACGAGGCCCACACGGCGCTCGGCGAGAAAACCAGCGCCTGCATCCGCGCCTGGCCCGGGCCCGTCTTCATCGGCATGACCGCGACGGGCGCGCTGATCGCCCGCCACGTCGCCGACCTCTTCCCGACCCAGACCTCGCGCTTCGACCTCGCCCAGGCGGCGCGGCGCGGGGTGATCGCGCCGCTGCGCTGCATGCGGATCCCGCCCGGCCCCGGGGTGCGGACGATCGCCAAGGTGCCGCTGCGCAAAGGCGAGGTCGACCAGGACTTCGACCAGGAGGAGCTCGCCGCGCTGCTCGACCAGGCGCCCTTCAACGTCGCCATCGCCGACCTCTACAAGACCCGTTTCGAAAAGGTCCCGGGCGTCCTCTACACGGCCGGGGTCAACCACGCCAAGAACGTCGCCAAGGCCTTCCAGGACGCCGGCATCAACGCCCGCGCCGTCTCCGGCGAGACGCCGAAGCGCGAGCTGGCCGAGATCCTCGCCGCCTTCGAGCGCGGCGAGGTCGACGTGCTCTGCAACGCGATGCTGCTCGCCGAGGGCTGGAACAGCCCGCGGGCGACGATCTGCATGCACCTGGCGCCGACCGCCTCGCGGCGGATCTACCAGCAGCGGGTCGGCCGCGTCACCCGCCGCGCCCCCGGCAAGGAGGCCGGCCTGGTGATCGACTTCGTCCACCCGGCGACGACCCACGACGAGACGATCGTCACCCTGCACAGCCTGCTCAACCGCGACGTCTACCGCGGCGGCGCGATCGTCGTCGGCCCGGTGCGCCGCTCACGTGGGCGGCGGGTGCGGGTCGAGCGGCGGATCGTCCCCGTCTCCGACGTCGAGGAGAACCGCATGGGGGTGCTCGAACGGGAGATCTGGCGGATCGCGGTCGAGAACCTCGACTACCCCGAGCAGCACGCCTGGGCGGCGCTCGCGGGTGCCCGGGTCAACCCGCAGGGCTGGCGCCGGGCGCGGGCGATGCTGCAGGGCGAGCGCACGAAGGAGCTGCGCCGCCGCTTCCTGCTCACCTGCGTGCAGCGCAACCGCAACTCGCAGCTGCGGCTGAAAGCGCTGACCGAGATCGCCGACCTCAAAGACGCCGAGGCCTTCGACGACGCGATCGACATCGTCGGCACCTGGAGCCGCGACGACAAGCGGGGCGGGACGAAGATGCTCCTGCAGGCGCTGGTCGACAAGCGGATCGGCCGCCGCGACCAGGCGCAGGCCTGGGTCTGGCGGCTCGCCTCCTACACCCGCGAGCTGCACGAAGAGTACGCCGTGCAGCGCTGGCCGGAGACCAAGCGCCTGCTCGGCCTGCTGGTCAACTCCTCGGGCCGCGCCCACGGGCGCAACGCCCGCCGGCTCGTCCACGCCGCGCGCAAACAGGACCGGCGCCTCGCCGTCTCGCTGCTCGCCGCCTCCGTCTCCCACACCCCCGAGGGGGAAGAGGTCCTGCGCGGCGCGCGGATGCGGATGGCGCGCAAACCGTCGGCAATCGCCCGCGAGCTGCTGCGCAACTTCCCCAAGGGCGGCAAGCGCCGCCGCAAGCGCAACAACCGCAAGCGCAAGGGCGCCAAGGACGCCGAGAAGGCGTCGGTGGACTCCGGCAACGGGTCCGGGCGGGAGGCGGTCGAGGCGAAGAAGGAGAGCGCCGAGGCCGGCAACGGCAGGCGCAAGCCGTCGAGGAAAGCGAGCGGCGGGCGGTCCGGGTCGAACGGCCGGCGCTCCAAGCGCAACAGCAACTCAGAGCCTGAGGTGGACCTCGCCGGCGCCGAGGGTGACGCGATCGCCGCCGGCGACGACGACCAGTAGGTTGCCGCGCTCGTCGACTCCGTCGGCGACCCCCGAGTGTTCCCCGCTGCCGTCGGGACCCGCGTCCCAGGCGATCTCGCGCCCCCGCAGCGCGTCGCGCCGCCGCCACTCCGAGAGGATCGTCCCGGCGTCCTCCACCACCCAGCGGTCGAGGTGGCGGCTGAGGGCTTCGGCCGCGGCAAGGGGTGTCGAGCGGTCGAGCGAGACCGCCGGCCAGCGCAGCTCGGCAGGGAACTCGTCGGGGGCGACCGAGAGGTTGAGGCCTACGCCGACCACCGCCCAGCCGTCCTGCGGCCTGGCCTCGATCAGGATGCCCGCGAGCTTCCGTTCCTCGAGCCAGATGTCGTTGGGCCACTTGATCCGGCAGCTCGCGTCCGGGCGCAGGCTCTCGGCCGCCTCGCAGACGGCGAGCGGGACGGCCAGCGGCAGAAGCAGATGGCGCTCGTCGAGCGGGCGGAGGATCGCCGAGTAGAGCAGCCCCCTGCCCGCCGGGGCCGTCCACACACGTCCCTGGCGTCCCCGCCCCTCGCTCTGCTCGCCCGCGGTGACGACGGTTCCGTGCGGCGCGCCGGCTTCGACGAGCTCGCGGGCGCGGGTGTTGGTCGAGTCGGTCCGCGCAAAGTGCCGGTGCGGCGCCCCAAACCCCGCTCGTTCGGGGCGAGGCGTCAATTAAGTGCCTTGGGGGAACGCAATTGACGGCTCGTCATCCCGCAGCGTCCGTCAGCAACGCCTCGATCAGGCCGTCGGTGTCGTGGCGCTCCGCTTCGACGGCGACCTCGAGGCCGGCCTCGCGGGCGGCCTCGCTGGTCACCGGGCCGATCGAGACGACCCGGGCCCCGCGGGGGAAGCGCTCGGCGAGCGCCTCGGTCAGGTTGCGAACCGTCGAGGAGGAGGTGAAGGTTACGTAGTCGGCCGCAATAGCCGCCTCTATCGCGGCCTCCCGCGGCTGCTCGCAGACCGTCTCGTAGAGGGCGACCACGTCGACCTCGGCCCCCTGCTCGACGAGCCAGTCGGGAATCACGTCGCGGGCCTCCGCGGCCCTGGCGACGAGCGCCCGCCGACCGCGCACCTCGATCGCGGCCAGCGACTCGACCAGCGACTCGGCGACGAAGCGCTCGGGCACCACGTCGGCGACGACGCCGTTGGCGGCGAGGGCGCGGGCTGTGCCGGGCCCGATCGCCGCGACCGTCGCCCCGGCCAGCGCTCGCGCGTCGCGCCCCGCCGTCCTCAGCGCCTCGAACAGAAGGCGGACGCCGTTGGGGCTGGTCAGGCAGATCAGCTCGTACTCGTCGATCCGCGCCGCGGCGGCCCGCACCTCGGCCGCGTCGAGGCGCGGCTCGACCCTGATCGCCGGCAGCTCGACAACCTCGGCGCCGAGCCCACGCAGAGTCGCGGCGAGGCCGCTCGCCTGGGCCCGGGCCCTGGTGACGACGACCCGGCGCCCGTGCAGGGGGCGTCGCTCCAGCCAGGCGAGCGCCTCGCGCCGCCCGACGACCGGCCCGACGACGATCAGGGCGGGGGCGCCGACCCCCTCCCGCTCGACCGCCTCGGAGAGGGTCGCGAGCGTGGCCACGACCGTCCGCTGCCCGTCCATCGTGCCGCGCTCGACCGCCGCCGCCGCCTCCTGCGGGTCGCGCCCGGCCTCGATCAGCGCCGCGGCGTTCGCGGCCAGGCGCCTGACGCCCATGTAGAAGACCAGGGTGCCGGGAAAGCGCGCCAGCGCCTCCCAGTCGAGGGCCGTCTCGGGCTTCTCGGGGTCCTCGTGGCCGGTGACGAAGGCGACGGCGGAGGCGTCGTCGCGGTGGGTGACCGGGATCCCGGCGTAGGCCGAGGCGGCGACCCCCGCGGTCACCCCGGGGACGACCTCGAACTCGACCCCGGCCTCGCGCAGGGCCTCGCCCTCCTCGCCGCCGCGGCCGAAGACGAACGGGTCGCCGCCCTTCAGCCGCACGACGCTGCTGCCCTCGCGCGCGGCCGCGATCAGCCGCTCGCCGATCTCCTCCTGGGGCACCGAGGGCCTTCCCGGCGCCTTGCCGACGTAGACCAGCTCGGCGTCCTCGCGGGCGCCGTCGAGGGCGCCAGGCGGGATCAGCCGGTCGTGGAAGATCGCGTCGGCGGCGCCGATCAGCTCCAGCGAGCGGGCCGTCATCAGGCCCAGGTCCCCCGGCCCGGCGCCGACCAGATAGACGACCCCGGCGCGCGCCGCCCCGGTCACGCCGTCGCCTCGGCGCGGTCGAGGATCTCGCGGGCGCCGGCGCCGAGCAGGCGCTCGGCGAGCATTGCTCCGGTGAGCGCGGGCTCGGCCGAGTCTCCCTCGACCCGGTCCCGGATCCACTCGCTGCCGTCGGGCAGGCCGACGTAGGCCTCGATCGCGACCCGCTCTCCATCGACGCTGGCGTGGACCCCGATCGGCGAGGCGCAGGTCGCCCCCAACAGGGCGACGACGGCGCGCTCGGCGGTCAGCTCGAGCAGCGCGGTCTCCTCGCCCGCGGCGGCGACGGCGCCTTCGGCCGCCTCGTCGCCGGCCCGGGTCTGCAGGACCAGCGCCCCCTGGCCGGCGCATGGGGTCATCGTCGCGGCGGGAATCGCGAAGGCCGCCTCGCCCTCGCGCCCCAGGCGCCGCAGCCCGGCGGCCGCGAGCACGATCGCGTCGAGGTCGCCCTCCGCCAGCCTGCGCAGTCGGGTGTCGACATTGCCGTGCAGCTCGCCCACCTGCAGGTCGGGTCGCGCCGCCAGGAGCTGGGAGCGACGGCGCAGGCTGGCGGTCCCCACCCGCGCCCCCTCGGCGACGTCATCGAGCGAGGCGGCGGCCCCGATCCAGACGTCGGCGGCGTCCTCACGCGGCGGCACGGCGGCGATCGCCAGCCCCTGGGGGACCTCCGCCGGCAGGTCCTTGGCCGAGTGCACGCCGATTTCTGCCTCGCCGTCGAGCAGCGCCCGCTCGACCCCGCGCACGAAGCGCGCCTTGTCGCCCGACTCACCGTCGGAGGAGACCTCGACCAGCTCGCCCCCACCCAACATCTCCGCCACCTGCTTCGCCTGTGCCAGCGCGAGTGCGCTGCTACGGGTAGCGATTCGCATCATTCGGGGAAGCGTATGGGCCTGAGAGCCGATCCCGGTAGGGGTGGAGCGTCTTGTACTTTTTCGCGGCTTGCCATTGTCGGTAGCCACAGGCGCGGCTCGAAAAAGTTAAGCGGAACCCCTGCCGGGTTTGGCTCTCCGCAGCTCAGTCACTTTGCCCGATTCATCGCCCTCCGGCTCGGTCTCCGGGTCCAGCCCGAAGAGCTCGCGCAGGGCGCTGACGTAGAGGTAGGCCT
>CAWIOM010000008.1:0-24422 GCA_963837735.1 uncultured Solirubrobacterales bacterium
TAATCGACAGCCCAAGCGGCGTCATCTTCGACGGGATGACGAACGACGGCGGCAGGGTGTTCTTCTCGACGCCGGATGCCCTCCCGGGCGACACCGACACGAGCGTGGACCTCTACCGGGCCGACGTCGGCGCGAGCAGCGCCTCGGTGTCCCGCGTCTCGACCGGTTCGGGGCGCCGGCAACACCGACGCCTGCACGCCGCCCGGGTCGCCGAACACGTGGAACTCGGCCTCGGGCGACGGCAAGTGCGGCATCCTCGCCTTCGCCGGCGGTGCCGGCCTCGCCGAGGACAACGGCTCGATCTACTTCCTCAGCCCCGAGAAACTCGACGGCAACGGGGAAGCGGACATGGCCAACCTCTTCCTGGCCGAGCCGGGCAGCGCCCCGGTGTTCGTCGCGACGATCGACAACACGGACGGCAAGGCGCCCCCGGCGCCCCCCGGTCATCCCGTGTCGAAAGCCAATTCGGTGGCAGCTTCATCTTCTCCGCAGGGGATCGGTATCGACCAGTCCAACGGCGACGTCTACATCCCCAACGTCGGCGCGGCACAGGTTGAAAGGTTCGACGCGAGCGGCGCGCCGAAGAACTTCACCGAAGGCCCCGGTGCCGGGACCAACGCGCTGCCCGGCCTCGAATGGCCCGAAATCGGAGGCGCCCAGGTCGCCGTCGACAGCTCCGGCGGCGTCGCCAACGGGCGGATCTACGTCGTCCACCAGAACGAATCGTTCGAAAGCTTTCTCGACGTCTTACTCGGCGAACGGAGCGCTGCTGACGACCCTCAACGGCAGCGGCACAGCCGGCGGCGGCTTCGGCTTCGCCTGCGGCGTCGCCGTCGACCAGGCCAACGGCAACGTTTACCTGGGCGACTACTTCGGCAACATCTGGCGCTACTCGCCATCCGCGGCGACGGTCGTCGAGGGCGACTACTCCGGCGGCATCAACGCCGGTGGCTTCGGCGTCTGCCAGGGTCGCTGCCTCTCAGGGCCGTGTCACGGCAGCTTCGAAGGCGGCGAAGTGCTCCGCTACCAGGCGAGCGCCTTCGTGCTCGGCGCGCCGCCCGCGGCCGCCAGCAAGACCGTCGCCTCGGGCGGCACCCGCGGCGTCGCGGCCGACCCGGTCACGGGCGAGGCCTACGTCGTCTTCGGCAACAGAATCGACATCTACGACGACGATGAAGAAGCGACCCCGCTGACCACCTTCGCCAGCGGCGACATCTCCGACTCCACCGCGATCGCGGTGCGGGCGTCCAATCACCACGTATTTGCGACGTCCCAACTTCAACCGGGTGGCCGAGTTCGGGTACGAAACCACCCCGTACACGCCGATCGACCATCACGGAATCGTCAACGCGGTCAAGCAGTCCGAGGTCCATAGCTACGGGGACTTCCAGGTAATCGAAGAACGGGCGACTACGCGATCTTCGACTCGAGGATCCCGCTGCAGGGCATCTCACCTTCGGCAACTCCGAGCTCTACCGCTATGAGACGCCGGGTCGGCAGCACTCGACTGCCCGTCCTGCGCGCCGACCAAAGCGGGGCGGCGACGACGGAGACCTTCGTACCGGCCTGCGGGCCTCGGTCTCACCGAGGACGGCCGCGTCTTCTTCACGACGCGGGAATCCTTCGTCCTCAGAGACTCGAACGGCAAGGCCGACGCCTACGAGTGGGCCGACGGTCACGGTGCAGCTGATCTCACGCGGGCTCGGCGCAGAGGATTCGGGCCTGCTCGGCGTCAGCTACGACGGCACCGACGCGTTCTTCTTCACGCGCGACAAGCTCGTCCACAACGACAACAACGGGAATGCCGTGAAGGTCTACGACGCGCGGGTCAACGGCGGCTACCCGTACGACCCGGCGCCGCAGCGCTGCGCCGCCTCCGACGAGTGCCACGGCGCCGGCACGGCTGCCCCGGTCCGCCGGACATCAACTCCCTCGCGCCCGCCCCGGTCGTCAAGCCCAGAGCGCAGAACAGGTCATGCCCGAAGGGCAAGGTCAAGCGCAAGGGCAAGTGCGTGAAGAAGCGCAAGCACAAGCAGAAGCACCGACAGAGAAAAGAAGAAGAAACAAGAGGAAGGGCAAGAAGTCCCGCTCCTCGCACCGGGCCAATGGCTGAGCAGACGATGAGCAAGGAGAAAAAGTCGATGACCACGCAGACGACCGCCGGCCCGAGGACAGTTCGCGGGGCCCTGCGGATCGCGGCCGCCGTCCTCGTCACCGGGCTGCTCGCGGCCGCGCTCGCGGCCACCGCTTCGGCGAAACCGGTGATCAGTGAATTCACCGTCGGCACCTCGGACAGCCGCGCCGGGGGTCACCCCGACCTCGCGATGAAGCTGCGGGTCGAAAAACCGGCCGAACCGGAGATCGTCAGGGACCTTGACTTCAAGCTCCCGGAGGGCATCTTCGGCAATCCGGGGGCGATCTTCAAATGCCTCTTCAGGACTTCGTCCTCAATCACTGCGGGCCCGGCACCCAGGTCGGATTCGTGACCATCTACGCCAACTACGAAGGCAACCCGGGCACGGTGCTGGGCACGGTCCCCGTCTACAACATGTTCACGATCGACGAAGAGGAAACGGCGCGGATGGCCTTCACTGTCCCGACGGTGAACATCCCCGTCTCGATCCCGATCGCGGTCAACAGCGGCTCCGACTACTCGCTGAACCTGCGGGTCCAGACGATCTCGCAGACGGTCGCCCTCGGCGGCGCCGAGTTCACCGTCTGGGGCTTCCCGGCCGACCCCGAACACGACACGGAACGCTTCTCCCCCGGTGAACCGGGCTCGCCCCCGGGCTGCCCGGGCTCCGAAGACACGAGCTGCAACTCGGCCCCGTATCCGAAGGCCGGGATTCTCAAACGGCCGTTCATCAACAACCCGAGCGTCTGCACCGGCGCCGAACTGCCGGTGACCGCCAAGGTGACGACCTACCAGGATCCGGCCCACCCGGCCGAAATCGAATCCACGTACCCGGAGACCGAAGGCTGCGAAGAACAGCGCTTCGACCCGGTCTTCAACCTGGCCTGACGACAGGCGAGGCCGACGCCCCATCCGGGCTCGACATCCAGCTCATCGCTGACCAGTTCCTGGAGGGCGAATCGCCGACCCCGTCGACCCTGCGCTCGGCAAGCCTGCGCCTGCCCGAGGGCCTCTCGGTCAACCCGGACGCCGCCGACGGCCAGACGTCCTGCACGGACGCCCAGGCCGGGTTCGGCTCCGACAACGCCGGCAACTGCCCCGACAACTCGAAGATCGGCACCGTGGACGTGATCACGCCGGCGCTGGACGCTCCGCTGGAAGGCTCGCTCTACATCGGCCAGCCGCTGCCGGGCAACCAGTACAGGCTGTTCATGCTGTTCGACGGCTTCGGCATCCACGCCAAGCTCGCCGCCGACGTCCACCCGGACCCGGTCACCGGCCGGGTCGAGGTCTCCCTGACCGATCTGCCCCAGGTGCCGTTCGAGCAGTTCAACCTGCACCTGTTCGCTTCCGACCGCGGCCTGATGGCGACGCCGACCCGGTGCACGCTCTACCGGGCGGAATCGGCCCTGCAGCCGTGGAACCCGGTGCTGGCGGCGCAGAACTCCGAACCGCTGGTCGTCGTCACATCCGGCCCCAACGGCAAGCCCTGCCCGGGCCAGGTGCGGCCGTTCACCCCACGCCTCGTAGCGGGCACATCCAGCGCCGTGGCCGGTGACTTCAGCGCCTTCACGCTGAAGCTCAACCGCGACGACGGAGACCAGTTTCTCGGCGACCTCAACTTCAAGTTGCCGCCGGGCTTCACCGGCAACCTGCGGGGGATCGGCTACTGCCCCGACGGGCAGGTGATCGCCGCGGCCAACAACCTCGGCCGCAACGAGCAGATCGCCCCCAGCTGCCCCGCATCGAGCGAGGTCGGCACGAGCAACGTCGCCGCCGGCCCGGGCGAACACCCCTTCCACGCGGTCGGCAAGATGTACTTGGCCGGCCCGTTCAAGGGCGCCCCGCTCTCGGTGGTCGCGGTCACCCCGGCGCTTGCCGGGCCCTACGACTACGGCGTCGTCGTCGTCCGTGTCGCCCTGCACGTCGACCCGCTCACCGCGCAGGTCACTGCGGCCTCCGACACCGTTCCCTCGATCATCGGCGGCATCCCGATCCGGATGCGCTCGATCCAGGTCAACATCGACAAGCCCGACTTCACGATCAACCCGACCAACTGCTCGCCCTTCACGGTCGACAGCCAGGGGATCGGGGACCAGGGCACGGTGACCGACTTCTCGAGCTACTTCCAGGTCGTCAACTGCGCACGGTTGGCGTTCAGGCCGAAGATGGCGATCAAGCAGGTCGGGGGCCGCAAGGCGACGAGGCGCTCGGCCAACCCGGCGCTGCGCTTCGACCTCTGGACGCGGGACGGCAACGCCAACATCAAGTCGCTCGCGGTCACGCTCTCCAACGCCTTGGAGATCGACCAGCGCCACCTCGGCAACATCTGCTCGGAGCGTGAGCTGGTCGAAAAGCAGTGCGCCGGCCGCACCGCGATCGGCAAGGCGACGACGACGACGCCGCTGCTCGACCAGCCCCTCTCGGGCCCGGTCTACGCGGTCTCGGGCTCGGGCGGCCTGCCTCGCCTCGCCTTCATCCTCAACGGCCAGGTCAACCTGCTGCCGCGAGCCGACACGACGACGGTCAAGGGTCGCCTGAAGACGACCGTCCCCGTCGTCCCCGACGCGCCGATCGGCCATTTCCAGATGACCGTCTTCGGCGGCAAGTCGGGATACCTGATCAACACCCGCAGCCTCTGCGCCCACGGGTTGAACGTCAAGGTCGACTTCGCCGGCCAGAACGGCAAGGCGGAACACAAGAACGTCAGGGTCAAGACCAAGTGCGGCAAGCACAGGAAGAGCAAACGGTCGGCGCGGCACCGCCGTCGCTGACCCCGGAACCGCGTTAACAGACCGCACATCTGCGAGAAACGCGCCGTTGTTAGAGTTTCGTTGGTTTTTGGGGCAGACGGGATGACGGCGCTGGTGCGCCGCTCGAATCGGGGCGCAAGAGCGCCGCGATTTGCCTAGACTGGCTGACCGCAGCCATGCGGCCGCCGGTGTGTTAGGTGGTTAGGGTTTTCGTAGGGATCAGAACCAAACGGGAGGACTCAGAGAGATGCAAGCACGGACGTGGCGACCCTCACCGGCGCTGGTAATAGCAATCATCGCCCTTTGCGCTGCGCTCACGGGCACCGCCTGGGCCGCTCTCGGCAAGAACTCGGTCGGCTCGCGGCAGCTGAAGTCGAAGGCCGTGACCACCGGCAAGATCGCCAACAACGCGGTCACCGGGGCCAAGGTCGCCTCGAACACCCTGACCGGCGCCGACATCAATCTGAACCAGCTCGGCACGGTCCCCAGCGCCACCAACGCGCAGAGCGCCCAGAACGCCGGCACGGTCGGCGGCCACGCGGCCGCGTGCCCGGGCGGCTCGACTCTGATCCGCGGCGTCTGCTTCGACCTCTCCCTGAACGGGCCGGTGGGTGGCGTCAAAGCCGCCGCCGACGCCTGCGCGGCGAAGGGCGGGTTTCTGCCGAGCACGATGGAGCTCTACTCGGTCCGCAACGTGATCAACCTCGGCACCGGCGTGGCGCCCGACTACGCGGTCACCGACAACTACTACGCCAACACGCTCGGCACCAACTACCGGACGATGGTCGTCGACGGCTCGGGCAAGATCGAAGAGCTCACGGTCGACGCGAGCACGAAGTACATCTGCGCCTACGAGCTGGTTCGATGATGGGGCCGATCTCCAGAAACAGGGTGGTCGTGGCGCTGCTTGCCGGCGTCACCGCCCTCCTCGTCTTCGCCTCCTTCGCCGTCGCCCAGACGGCGGAACAGGAAACCTACAAGGCTGCGGTCGAACCGATCTGCAAGAGCAACAAGGCGGCGGCCGACCGCCTCCTGGGCCCGGTCAAGGGCCTGGTCAGGAAGGACAAGCTGAAGCCGGCCGGTACCGCCTTCGGCAAGGCAGCGAAGGAACTCGAAAAGACGCGTAAGAAGCTCGCCGCGGTCTCGCAGCCCTCGAGCGACGCGACCAAGCTCAGCAAGTGGCTTTCCGAAATCAAGTCCGAGGTCAATCTGATGAAGACGATCAGCTCGAATTTCAAGAAGAACACCAAGGCGGGCAAATCGAAGGCGACGTCGCTTGTCGTGAAGCTCCAGAAGAACGCCACCAAGGCGAACAACCTGGTGCTCTCCTACGAATTCAACTTCTGCAAGATCGACCCGTCGAAGTACAGCTGAGCATGAGCAAGCTAATTACACGAAAGAGCAGCCTGCTGGCGTTCGTGGCCGTCCTCAGCCTCTTCGGCGCGTCGCTCGCCAGCGGTGAGGTCGCCCAACAGGGAAATCTCCGCATCTCCTTCCACGGCAGCATCGCCCCGGTGAAGCTGCCCCGCAAGGAACTCGCCCCGGTCGGCGTGCAGATGGGTGCCAAGATCAAGACGACCGACGGCTCGGTGCCGCCGCGCCTGGCGAAGATCATCCTCGACATCAACTCGCACGGGTTGATCGACTCCAAGGGCCTGCCACTCTGCCCGCTCGGCAAGCTCAACAACTCCTCCGCCGCCCGGGCCCGCCAGGTCTGCGGCGACGCGGAAGTCGGCCACGGCAACGTCACCTCGAGGGTCGGCCTCCGCGAACAGGGCGAATTCGCCACCAACGGCCCGCTGCTCGCCTTCAACGGCAAGTACAAGGGCAAGCCGGCGATCTTCGCCCACGTCACCTCCAAGGGAACGCTATCGATCACCTACGTGATCATCTTCACCGTCAAGAAGACCAAGGGGACCTACGGCACCTCGCTGGTCGCGAAGGTGCCGGCGATCGCCAGCGGCAACGGTTACATCTCGGCTTTCGACCTCTCGTTGAAACGCCGCTACCGACTCAGGGGCGAGAAGCGCAGCTTCGTCTCCGCCTCCTGCCCGCTGCCCTCGGGGGTCAACATCGCGAGCTTCTCGTTCGCCCGGTCCACCTACGTGTTCGACGGTGGGACGAAGGTGTCGAGCGTCCTCAAGAGGGAGTGCAAGGCCAGAGGCTAGGCGCGGGCTTGGATGCTTCCATGAGGACTGCCTGCGTTGTCCTGGTTTTGAGCGTTATGGCAACGGTCCAGCTGACGGCATGCGGTGGAGACGGCTCGGGTTCCGAACAGTCTGGAACCGACGCCTCGACGGCCCAGCCCGGGAAGGTCGCCTTCCAGGCGAAGCCGATCACCAAGCAGCTCGCCATCGTCTTCCCGAAGCCGAAGGTCGAAGCCGGCTCCCCTCCGGGGACGGCGAAGGCGATCGAGGCCGGGCGCAGGGCCTGCCGGGGCAAGACGCCGACCGAGGTCCGCGACGAGTTCCTCGCCGACGCCGAAGCCGCGGGCGGCTTCAGCGAAGGCCAGAAGGAGATGATCGGCGAAATCGGCAAGTTCGAAGAACAGGCCTCGCACAGCCCCAACTTCGCCGCCGGCCAGCTCGCGGCCGGCGTCTATGAAGCGACACTGCCGGAAGAACAGATGAATGCGGGTTTCCGGGGGTGCATCTATGAGCTGGCGCTCCAGTTGCGGCGTGAACTGGCCAGCCAGAAGGGCTAGCCGCCCGGATCTGAAAGAGCTTTGACGACTATCAAGGGACAAGGAGAGAACGTGAGTCGAATTCGCAGCAATCGAGGTAGGGCGCTGGCCATCGCGGCCGCGGCGGTCGCGGTGATGGTCGCCGTCGTCGCGAGCGCGTCGGGAATCACGATCAAGGCCGGGAACATCGAAGCGACCTTCGACGGGAAGATCGCCCCGACGGCGTTCCCGAAGAAGACCAAGGCCCCGGTGACCCTGACCCTGGAAGGCAAGCTGAAGACCACCGACGGCGAACACATCGCCGCCGCGAAGACGATCTCGCTCGATTTCGACAAGGCCGGAGAACTCTTCACCAAGGGCCTGCCGACCTGCAAGAAAGGCGCCCTGGAAAGCACCCTCACCTCGCAGGCGAAGAGCGTCTGCGGCAAGGCGCTGGTCGGCAGCGGCCGGGTCACGGCGGACATCAAGTTCCCCGAACAGGCTCCGTTCGGCGCCAGCGGCCCGCTGCTGATCTTCAACGCCTCGCAGGGCAACAAGCAGGCGCTGCTGCTCCACGTCTACGCGAAAGTCCCGGCCCCGACGACCTTCGTCGTCCCGGTGGCGATCAAGAAGGAGCACGGTAAATACGGCACCAACGCCTACATCAAGGTGCCGACGATCACCAGCGGCTCGGGCTCGGTGACGAGCTTCAAGGCCAAGATCGGCAAAAAGTGGACCTACAAGCACAAGAAGGCGAGCCTGCTCAACGTCGCCTGCCCGACCGGCAGCCTCTTCGTCCACGGCGACTTCGCCTTCGCCGACGGCACGAAGTTGAACGGCACCTTCAGCAAGCCCTGCAGGCCGAAGGGCTAGTAGCGCCCGACAGGGGGGCGCCCGCCGCTCAGGCGGGCGCCCGCTTGCGGTAGGAGATCGAGGGCGGGACGAGCTCCCGGATCTCGGCCAGGAGCCGGGCCGAGAGCTCTCCCGGGTCCTCGCCCGCCCGCGGCTGGCCGCCCGCGGGGTCGAAGAAGCCGATCCGGAGCCGCGGCCGCCGCGGGAAGCCGGTCAGGTCCGATGTTCCCTCGATCGCGACCAGGCTGATGTGCGCCTCGGGCACCTCGAGGGCGAGCCGGCCGACGCCGCTGCGGGCCCGCAGCACCTCACCCCGGGATCGTGTGCCTTCGGGGAAGACGCCGATGCAGGCACCCGCCCGCAGCGTCTCGATCGCCTTCGCCAGGGCATCGGCGTCGCCCTCCCCCCGCTTGATCGGAATCTGCCCCATCCCGTCGAGGATCGGGCCCAGCCCGCGCACGTCCCAGAGCGTCGATTTCGCCAGCGCCCGGATCTGTCGCCGGCTGCGGGCCGCGAAGCCGACCATCACCGGGTCCCAGTGGCTGTCGTGGTTGCCGACCACCAGCAACGGCCCGCTCTCCGGCAGCGACTCGAGCCCCGAGACCTGAAGCCGTCCCCAGCGGGCGACCGGCCGGTTGACGGCCATGGCGACGCCGTATGTGCGGGTCCGCTCGCGCATCGACGGAGGAGCTCAGCCGACCTGTTCGGTCGGCCGGATCAGGATCTCGTTGACGGAGACGTGGCGGGGGCGGGTGACGGCGAAGGCGATCGCCTCGGCGATGTCGCGGGACTGCAGCGTCTCGATGCCGGCGAAGCGCTCCCTGACCCGCTCGCGGACCTCGTCGCGGAGGTGGTCGGTGAGCTCGGTGGCGACGGCGCCGGGCTCGACGATCGTCGTCCGCACCCGGCGCGAGGCGAACTCCTGGCGGAAGGACTCGCTGAAGGCGCCGACGCCGTGCTTTGTCAGGTTGTAGACGCCGGACCCGGCGCGGGCGACCCGGCCGGCGACGGAGCTGATGTTGACGAGGTCGGCGCAGCCGCGCTCGGACTCCTCGGCGGCGGCGAGCAGGTGGGGGAGGGCGGCATGCGTCGTGTTGACCAGGCCCTTCAGGTTCAGGTCGATCATCCGGTCCCACTCCTCCGTCGGCGCGTTCTCGATCGGGCCGAGCAGCATCACGCCGGCGTTGTTGACGAGGACGTCGAGCCGGCCGAGCTCGGCGACGGTGCGATCGACGGCGCCGCTCGCCTGCTCGGGGTCGGTGATGTCGGCCTCGATCGCGAGCGCGGTGTGCCCTTCGCCGCCGATCTCCGCCGCCAGCCGCTCGAGCCGCTCGAGGCGGCGGGCGGCCACCGCCACCTTGGCGCCGAGGGCGGCGAGCTCGCCGGCGGTCGCCTCGCCGATCCCGCTGCTCGCGCCGGTGATCAGGACGACCGTTCCCTCCAGTGGATTCGCCATGCCGGCACATACTCCCATCTGTCAGCCTTCCGCGGATGAGCGTAGCCACGGCCGGACCCGGCAGCGAGCGGTCCGACACCCGCGTCCCCGCGGACCAGATCATCGTCCTCCTCGGCGCCACCGGCGACCTGGCGAGGCGCAAGCTGCTGCCGGGGATCTTCCACCTCGCCCGGGTCGGGCTGATGCCGAAGCGCTTCCGGGTCATCGGCGCCGCCCGCAGCCGGCTCGACGCCGAGCAGTTCCGCCGCCTCGCCCGCGACTCGGTCGAGGCCTCGGGGCGCAGGTCGGTCGACGCCGAGGCCTGGCAGCGGTTCGAGGGCTCGCTGCGCTTCGCGTCGGTCGGCGAGGGCTACGAGGACCTCTCCGCGGCGGTCGCCGAGGCCCGCGGCGAGCTCGGCGAGGACGCCGACGTCCTCCTCTATCTGTCGCTGCCGCCGCGCGCCGCGCAGGCGACCGTCGCCGGCCTCGGGGGCGCCGGCCTCGGCGGCGGCGCGCGGGTGATCACCGAGAAGCCCTTCGGCGCCGACCTCGAGTCGGCCCGCGCCCTCAACGCGACCCTGCGCGACGTCTTCGCGGAGCGCTGCATCTTCCGCATCGACCACTACCTGGGGCGCGAGGCCGTGCAGAACCTGCTCGCCGTCCGCTTCGCCAACGGCATGTTCGAGCCGATCTGGAACCGCAACCACATCGACCACGTCCAGATCGACATCCCCGAGACGCTCTCGATCGAGATGCGGGGGAGCTTCTATGAGGAAACCGGCGCCCTGCGCGACATGGTCGTCACCCACCTCTTCCAGGTGCTCGGCTTCGTCGCCATGGAGCCGCCGACCTCGCTCGAGCCTCGGACCCTCGGCCTCGAGCGCGAGAAGGTCTTCGACTCGATGCCCCCGCTGCGCCCCGAGGACGTCGTCCGCGGCCAGTACCGGGGCTATCGCGGGGAGGAGGGCGTCGACCCCGCCTCCGACACCGAGACCTTCGTCGCGATCCGGGCCTTCGTCGACAACTGGCGCTGGGAGGGCGTGCCCTTCTATCTGCGCTCGGGCAAGCGCCTGGCGCAGGACCGGCACGCGCTGACGATCGCCTTCGCCAAGCCCCCCCGCCGGATGTTCCCCCTCGACTGCGGCGAGATCGAGGAGTCCTTCGGCCGCGACCACCTCACCTTCGACCTCGGCGACCCCGCCTCGATCTCAGCCTCCTTCCTCGCCAAGGTCCCCGGCCCCGCCATGCGGCTCGGCGAGGCCCACATGCGCTTCGACTACGCCGACAGCTTCGGCGGCACCGACCAGGCGCTCGACGCCTACGAGCGCCTCATCCACGACGTCATGCTCGGCGATCGCACCCTGTTCACCGGCTCCGCCGCGATCGAGCGCCTCTGGGAGATCTCCGACCCGGTCCTCCACGACCCCCCCGCCGCGATCCCCTACGACCCCGGCTCCTGGGGCCCACCCGAGGCCGGCACCCTGATCGCCCCCCGCCGCTGGCACCTTCCCAGCGACCACGTCTGAGCGCCTCAGGCGCCCAGCGCCCCCTCGATCAGCTCGGCCGTGCGCCGCGAGAGGTCGAGAGCCTCGTCCTGGTGGACGATCGGCAGCGTCACCAGGAAGACGAAGCTCGGCATCAGCGCCCCGAGCCGCGTTCCATTGCCCCGGATCAGCTCACCGCGCATCACCAGCTCGGCCCCGTCCAGCGCCACGCGCACCGCGGACTTCGGGGCGCCAACCGGGGCGTTCGCCGCAGCGACGGCCACCGCCAGTTTTGCCAGGCTCCACCTGACGCTCCTGACCAGCATCTCGTCCTCGCGGCCGAGCATCCCGGCCATCGCCGCGCTCTCGCCGTCGGCCAGAGCGCGGGCTTCGCGGGTCTCGCCGCCGCCCTCCGCGTAGCCGAGCTCGGCGCAGAGTCGATCTGCGACCTTGAGCAGCGCCTCGCGCTGATTGCGCGTGACCTCGGAGGCCGGCGTGCCCGCACCCGGGTACAGCCGCCGAGCCCTGAGCTCGGACGCCTCGCCCCACGGGGTGGTGAGCGACACACCCACGTTCCTACGCTCGCTCAAACGGAACTCGCCTCTCTCCCCACGAGCGCCTCCCGCTGCGGGCTGGTTTCCCCGCCGGCCCGCGCTCATTGTAGGACCTCCGCCTCGCCGCGATCGGCGATTTCCTGCTCGCTTCACTCACCGCTTTCCACCCCCCGCGCCGCCGGCGAGTCGCTCGCCCCCGCGCAAATTCCCTGTGCCTGCAAATCGTCGCGGTGGATAGTAACTGCCTTTCTGAAGGGAAGCGAGATTCAGCTCAGTACTCCACCTTTCTCCTATCTTCAGAAAATCGCCTTGCCTTTCAGGGTGAGATCTGCTTTTCTAGCGACCGGCACCCATTTGGGTGACGGGGAAATGCGACTCAATCGGCGGCGGCGGGGAACAGCCCTTGCCTCGGCCGGGATGGAGAAATTCGTGAGCAACACAGACGGCGGGCCTGCCGGCACCTTCGCGAGTCGGCGGCGAGGATGGATGATCGCGACGATCGGGCTGACGGCCCTGCTTGCTGCGGCGCTGGCAGCGGTTGCCGTCGCCGAGAAGCCGACCACGGTCAAGGCCGGGAACCTGGTGCTGACGATCAATGGCGGCGTCAAGCCGAAGGCCCTGCCGAAGAAGGAGTTGGCGCCGATCGCCCTCAACGTGCAGGGCAAGATCGCGACCGCCGACGGCACCCACCCGCCGGCCCTCAGCAAGGTCAACGTCGACACCGACAAGGCCGGCACGATCGACGCCCGCGGCGTCCCGGTCTGCAAACAGGGCCAGCTCGAAGCAACGACCACCGACACCGCCCGCAAGACCTGCAAGGCGGCGATCGTCGGCACCGGCACCACCGACGTCGAGGTTCAGTTCCCCGAACAATCGCCGATCCCGATCCACTCGCAGCTGAGCGCCTTCAACGGCCCCGGCGGCGGCAAGGGCAAGGCGACGATTCTCATCCACGCTTACCTGAGCAGCCCGATCTCGGCGGCGATCGTCACCACGGTCAAGGTCTCCACGGAGCACAAGGGCCCATACGGGACCCGCTCGGTCGCGACGGTCCCCAAGATCGCCAACTACACCGGCTCGGTCACCGCCTTCAACCTCACCTTCGCCAAGAAGCTCTTCGCCTACAAGGGCAAGAAGCACGGCTACCTGCTCGCCAAGTGCGACGACGGCTCCTTCGTGGCCCAGGCCGAAGCGCTCTTCGTCAACGGCGAAAAGCTGGGCGGCAAGATCGCCCGCGCCTGCACGCCGAAGGGCTGAGCCCGAATGGCCGGCAAGTTCGACTCGGTGTTCGAGGCGGCGACGCTGAAGCGCGCGACGGCGCGGCTCTGCGTGCCCCGCCCTCGCCGGCAAGAAGATTTCCCCCGGGCCCGCCGGCCCGGGCAAGCGTCCGCCACTCTCTTTCCCTGGACGGTGGCGGCAGGCCGAACGCGCTCCACCCTGGGCGCGCCGGCCATGGGGGCCGCCCGGTTTCTTCCCGTTTCCGGGAGGCGCCAATGCAGTACCCGCGGCAGGTTGTCACCTGAAGGATTCTCTCCCTCCAGGCCACCACTGCGGTAGAGGAACAGCCGGGCGCCTACCGGGGCCCATCCCAGGCCCACGGCGCCCGGCTGTCCTGTCTTCCCGATCGCCCGAGCATATGTCGACCGAGATCACCTGCCTCGTCTGGAGCTCGAACGGCACCGGTGCGGGAATCGAGGGTGTCGGCGGCCCCGGCTGGACACAGGACCTCGAGACCGTCATCGGTCAGATCGAAGAGGGATGGCGCTACTACGTCCGCCTCGGCTCCACCTTCGTCAACGTCGTCCTCACCGACGAAGGCCCGTGTCGCCTGCGAACCGACCCCGCCGAGACCGCTGAGAACGAGCTGCTCACCCTCCCCACCTGCCTCCTGCCGCTGGGCTCTTCCCCGGCCTTCCGCCGGTGCGGACCCTGATCCTGCTGTGCGTTGTCGCGGGCCTCGTCTTCGGGAGCGTGAAGTTGATTCAGCGCCACGAAAGCGACGGTCGATCGGCGATGGAACGGGTCGAAGACGAACTCGGCGACGAACCCGAATATCCCGCCGAAGCCCCGTGACAAACTGCGCTGGCTCTACGCGGTCGGCGCGATCGGGTACTGCGGATCGGGTTCCGGTCCCCTGTGTCGTCCGCACGGACTCGGCAAAGCCCACGCCCCGAGCAGGATTCGAACCTGCGACCTACTCCTTAGGAGGGAGTCGCTCTATCCAGCTGAGCTATCGGGGCTCCTCGCCAAGGGTATCCGGGCTTCGGGCCGGTTCGCGGGCCGCGGCGGTCAGTCGTAGAGGCTCTCGGAGGCGAGCTCTTTGGCCCGGTTGCTCCAGAGCTTGAGCTGCATGAAGATCTCGTCGCCGTAGCCCTCGAGGGCGTCGAGGGCGATCAGGGTGAAGCGGCCGTTGGAGATCGCTTCCTGGTCGACTGTCTCGTGGTCGAGCTCGGCGCTGGCGGCGACCGCTCCCTGTTGGAGGGGGCGGCCCCAGACAAGGGTGACGGCTCCGGCGCGGCCGTTCTCGCCCCGCCAGCGGCCGATCACGTCGTCGTTGAGGTCGATCTTCCAGTCGGGGTTGTCCTCGGCGAGGACGTTGGTGAAGTCGGCCTTGGCCCGCAGGTCGCCCGGGTCGCCCTCCGCGGGCTGGACGTAGGAGACGTGGCCGAAGAGCTCGACCTCGCCCTCGGCGCCCTCCGCCCTGGTGCTGCAGGGCACCCAGACGCGCCCGCCCCAGGCGCGCTCGGGGAACCATTCGAGCTCGCCGTCGGCGCTGACCCCGTCGGGCAGGTCGCCGAGGGCGTCGCAGGCGGCGCGGAACGGCGTCGCCAGGCGCTCGGCGAAGCGCCCGTGGGGAATCCCCTCCTGGGTGCTGTCGGCGATGAAGCGCGGAATCGGTCGCGGGTTGGGCGGCACCGGGGCAGCCTAGTCTGCGAGCGTCTCGCGCAGGTCGGCGGCGGCGCGCTCGGGCGGGTAGATGTTGATGTCGACCCCGGTCCCGAGCTCGAAGCCGGCCTTGACCGAGAGCCGGGGGGCGATGTCGATATGCCAGTGGAAGCCCTCGGGAGCGCCGCGGGGCGCCGTGCGGACCCAGAGGTTGAGGTCCGGGGACCCGCCCAGGCGGCCGGCCAGCAGGCGCAGCGCCCGGGCCAGCATCGCCGCCCCGACCGTGTCCTCGGCGAAGCTCGGCGACTCGGCCCGGGGGACGATCCGCAGCTCGAAGGGCGAGCGCGATGCCCAGGGGCAGATCAGCGCCGCCTCCTCGTCGATCGCCACCAGCCGCTCGCGCCGGCGCACCTCCTCGACCACGACCTCGCTGAGCAGGCCGCCGCCCGCGGTGCGTTCCCGGTAGGCGCCGGCCCGCTCGCGCTCGCGCGCCACCGAGGCCGGCACGAAGGGCAGCGCGTAGAGCTGCGCGTGGGTGTGCTCCAGCGATGCCCCCGCGGCGCCGCCCTCGTTGACGATCAGCTGCACGTAGGCGGCGTCGGAGTGGGCGCGCATCCGCTCCCGCCAGGTCCCGACCGCCGCCGCGATCTGCTCGTCGGAGAGCTCCGACATCGCCGTCGCGTGCCGGGGCGCGTTGACGATCACCTCGTGGGCGCCGCCCGCCGGCCGCGAGGCGAAGAGGTCCGGCTCCCCGGCGCGCCGCGACGCCAGCAGCGGGTCGCCGCCGCTGGCGAAGGCTCCGGCTTCGGCCTGGGCGCCGCCGCTGCCGGCCCCCGCCCCGCCCTCCTCGGCCGCCTCGCCGCCGAGCGCCGGGTACAGGTTCGGCACCACCCGCGTCGTCCAGCCCGGCGTGTCCGCCGCCCCGCCTCCCGGCCGCACTCCGTAGACCTCGGGCGGCGTCCTGCCCTCGCGCCCCTCGCAGAAGGGACAGCTTTCCGCTCCCTCGCCGCGCGCGGTGCCCGAGGAGCCGAACTGGTCCGGGCGCTCGCTGCGCCCCGGGGCGAGGATCGTTCGCAGCCCCGTGAGCTGGTCGATGCGGATCTCGGGAGCGCTCAGGACCTTGAGGGGGGGAGGTCGCCGGGGGGCGGCACGTCGGTGTTCGGGGGCGGCTCGGCCGCGGGCGGGGCCGGCGGCCTGGGCGCCGGCGGCTTGGCCTTGCTGCCGCCGGTCTTGTGGTCGGCCCTGCCGATGAAGGGCTCGAGCACGTCCATCGGCAGCGGGAAGACGACCGTCGTGTTCTGGTTGCTGCCGATTTCGAGCAGCGTCTGCAGGTAGCGCAGCTGCAGCGAGGCCGGGTTGGTGCTGATGATGTCGGCGGCGTCGGTGAGCTTCTGCGCCGCCTGGTACTCGCCCTCGGAGTTGATGATCTTCGCCCGCCGCTCGCGCTCGGCCTCGGCCTGGCGGGCGATCGCCCGCTGCATCTGTTCGGGGATTTCGACGTCCTTGATCTCGACCGCGGTCACCTTCACGCCCCAGGGCTCGGTCGACTCGTCGATGATCTTCTGCAGCTCTTCGTTGAGCCGCTCGCGCTCGGAGAGCAGCTGGTCGAAGTCGGCCTTGCCGAGCACCGAGCGCAGCGAGGTCTGGGAGATCTGCGAGGTCGCGAGGAGGAAGTTTTCGACCTCGACTATCGCCTTGGTCGGGTCGATGACGCGGAAGTAGGCGACCGCGTTGACGCCGGCCGGGACGTTGTCGCGGGTGATCACCTCCTGCGGCGGGATGTTGAGCGTCACCGTCCGCAGGTCGACCTTGACCATCCGGTCGATGAACGGGATCAGCAGGATCAGCCCCGGGCCCTTCTGGGCGATCAGCCGCCCGAGCCGGAAGATGACGCCGCGCTCGTACTCGCGCAGGACCCGCACCGAGGCGCCGAGCGCGATCAGCCCGAAGATGATGAGGACGATCAGAATTCCGCCTAGGGCTGCCATCAGCTTGCTCCTTGCTCGGCTGTTTGCGCGGCCGGCGGCTCCGGGCTCACCACCAGAGTGAGGCCGTCGACCGCCTCGATCACGACTCTATCCCCTGGCCGCGCCGGGCTCGTGCCGGCAGCCAGACGCGCCGCCCACAGCGCCCCGCCCGTCCAGACCTGGCCCTCGGGGTCGAGCGTGTTGCGGACCTCGGCGACCGAGCCGACCAGCTCCTCGGAGCCGGTGCGGACGCGCTGCTCGCGGTGGGCGGCGAGCACCTTACGGGTGACGAAGTAGAAGGTGACGCCGGAGAGGATGCCGAGCGTGATCAGGGCCGGGCCGATGTATTCGGTCGCCTCGGTGTCGGCGTCGGCGGTGAGGGCGACGACTCCGGCGACGATCAGCCCGATCGCCCCGACCACCGCCAGCGTCCCGCCCGTCGGCAGCAGCAACTCGGCCAACATCAGGAGGATGGCGATCGCTGCGATCAGGACAAATGCGTCCATGCCGGTGATTATCCGCTTTCGCAGTCTTCGGCGAGCGCACAGCTCTCGATGTCCTGTCGCAGGTCCTCCGGCTTTGAGTAGGGGCCCTGTTTGAGGTAGACGAGCTTGCCGTCGCGGTCGTAGAAGGCGGTGTCGGGGAATCCGAAGCCGGCACCGAGGCCCTCTTTGATCGTTTCGTCGGAGTCGGTGTAGCTGGGGTAGGGGACGGGGGCCTCGGCGAGGAAGGTCCTGGCCGCGTCGTCGGAGTCATTGCTGTCGACCCCGAGGAAGGCGACCCGCTTCCCGTAGCGGGCGGAGAGCTTCTGCAGGGTCGGGAACTCGAAGCGGCAGGGCCCGCACCAAGACGCCCAGACATTGACGACCACGGGGTAGCCGCGCAGCGCCGCAATTCGCCTCTCGTAGGCGTCCTGGCCGCCGCCGAGCAGCTCGTTCCCCTGGCGGTGCAGCGCCGCCAGCGGCGCCGGCGAGCCGGCCAGGGCCTGCGCGTAGTCGGGGTGGGCGCCGCCGTAGTCGCCGCCGTTCTCGGAGCCGCAGCCGGCACCGGCGAGGGCCGTCGCGGCGAGGGCCGCCAGGAGCACGATTCGAGGAATAAGTCCCACCGCCGCCAATTCGATGATTACAATACGTAGAACGTTCGGTCCGCCGGGAGTGCGGACCGCAGAGAGCCGGGAAGACGTCCAGTTCCGGCAGCCTCGTTTCCAATTTGTTTCCGCCGAGTGCGCGCCGCGCATTCGACCGGGACGGAACCCAAAGCCTCAATGGCCAATACCAGCGAAGTTGCCGCGCGAGCGGCCGTTCCCACCGGCGCCGAGATCGAGCGTGCGGCGGCGTTTGCCCGCGAGCCGTTCCTGCTCGACGGCGAGGGCCCCGAGGCGCTTGCCGAGGGCACCGCCCGCCGGCGCGGCCTGGACGCTGCCCTGGCCGAGATCGAGGCGGGCGCCGAGTACCCGTCGATCCAGTGGCGCCGCGACTTCTCGCTGCTGCTCGGGCTCGAGCGCCTGCTCGCCGACGAACCGCCGAAGCTGCTCGACGGCGCCGAGCTCAACCCCCACCAGGTCGATGCGCTCTCGGGCACCCTGACCGAGCTGATGGCCGAGCAGCAGACGGCGGCCGAGGACGACGCCGAGCTGCTGATCGCCGAGGAAGAAGACGAATCGGCCGGCGATCCCGACGAGGTTGAGGAGCCGATCGACGAGGCGGAGGAGAGGAGAAGAGGACGAGGAGCGATCGAGGCGAGGAGGCGGAGGAGGACGAGGAGGAGCCCGAGGACCTGGCGCCCGAGGAGGAGCCGCAGGACTGGGAGGAGCCCGCCGCCGAGGAGGACGCCGAGGACCTCGTCGAGGTCGCCCCGGACGATCCAGGCGCCGAGCGCCGCTTTTGGTTCGAGCACGCGACCGGCGCCGGCAAGACCGTCGCCGCCGTCGGCTTCATCGAGGCCTCGCGGACCGGCGGCATCCTGATCCTCACCCACCGTCGCAACCTCGTCGACCAGTTCATCGGCGAGATCTCCGACCGCGGCTACAAGGAGCGCCTGCGCCCGCCGCTGATGGACGGCCGCGACGACCCCGACGGCCCGGTCACGGTCGAGACCTACCAGTGGTTCGTCCGCAACCACAAGAAGGTCTCCGACGCCTACTCGATCGTGATCTGCGACGAGGCCCACACGGCGCTCGGCGAGAAGACCAGCGCCTGCATCCGCGCCTGGCCCGGCCCCGTCTTCATCGGCATGACCGCGACGGGGGCGCTGATCGCCCGCCACGTCGCCGACCTCTTCCCGACCCAGACCTCGCGCTTCGACCTCGCCCAGGCGGCGCGGCGCGGCGTGATCGCGCCGCTGCGCTGCATGCGGATCCCGCCCGGCCCCGGGGTGCGGACGATCGCCAAGGTGCCGCTGCGCAAAGGCGAGGTCGACCAGGACTTCGACCAGGAGGAGCTCGCCGCGCTGCTCGACCAGGCGCCCTTCAACGTCGCGATCGCCGACCTCTACAAGACCCGCTTCGAAAAGGTTCCGGGCGTCCTCTACACGGCCGGGGTCAACCACGCCAAGAACGTCGCCAAGGCCTTCCAGGACGCCGGCATCAACGCCCGCGCCGTCTCCGGCGAGACGCCGAAGCGCGAGCTGGCCGAGATCCTCGCCGCCTTCGAGCGCGGCGAGGTCGACGTGCTCTGCAACGCGATGCTGCTCGCCGAGGGCTGGAACAGCCCGCGGGCGACGATCTGCATGCACTGGCGCCGACCGCCTCGCGGCGGATCTACCAGCAGCGGGTCGGCCGCGTCACCCGCCGCGCCCCCGGCAAGGAGGCCGGCCTGGTGATCGACTTCGTCCACCCGGCGACGACCCACGACGAGACGATCGTCACCCTGCACAGCCTGCTCAACCGCGACGTCTACCGCGGTGGCGCGATCGTCGTCGGCCCGGTGCGCCGCTCACGCGGGCGGCGGGTGCGGGTCGAGCGGCGGATCGTCCCTGTCTCCGATGTCGAGGAGACCCGCATGGGGGTCTCGAACGGGAGATCTGGCGGATCGCGGTCGAGAACCTCGACTACCCCGAGCAGCACGCCTGGGCGGCGCTCGCCGGCGCCCGGGTCAACCCGCAGGGCTGGCGCCGGGCGCGGGCGATGCTGCAGGGCGAGCGCACCAAAGAGCTGCGCCGTCGCTTTCTGCTCACCTGCGTGCAGCGCAACCGCAACTCGCAGCTGCGGCTGAAAGCGCTGACCGAGATAGCCGACCTCAAAGACGCCGAGGCGTTCGACGACGCGATCGACATCGTCGGCACCTGGAGCCGCGACGACAAGCGGGCGGGGACGAAGACGCTTCTGCAGGCGCTGGTCGACAAGCGGATCGGCCGCCGCGACCAGGCGCAAGCGTGGGTCTGGCGGCTCGCCTCCTACACCCGCGATCTGCACGAAGAGTACGCCGTGCAGCGCTGGCCGGAGACAAAGCGCCTGCTCGGCCTGCTGGTCAACTCCTCGGGCCGCGCGCACGGGCGCAACGCCCGCCGGCTCGTCCACGCGGCGCGCAAACAGGACCGGCGCCTCGCCGTCTCACTGCTCGCCGCCGCCGTCTCCCACACGCCGGAGGGAGAAGAGGTCCTGCGCGGCGCGCGAATGCGGATGGCGCGGAAACCGTCGGCGATCGCCCGCGAGCTGCTGCGCAACTTCCCCAAAGGCGGCAAGCGGCGCCGCAAGCGCAACAACCGCAAGCGCAAGGGCGCCAAGGACGCCGAGAAGGCGTCGGTGGACTCCGGCAACGGGCCCGAGCCGGGGGCGGTCGAGGCGAAGAAGGAGAGCGCCGAGGCCGGCAACGGCAGGCGCAAGCCTTCGAAAAAGGCACGCGGAGGGCGGTCCGGGTCCAACGGCCGGCGCCCCAAGCGCAATGGCAGCTCAGAGTCTGAGGTGGACCTCGCCGGCGCCGAAGGTGACGCGATCGCCGCCGGCGACGACGACCAGTAGGTTGCCGCGCTCGTCGACTCCGTCGGCGACCCCCGAGCGCTCCTCGCTCCCGTCAGGACCCGCGTCCCAGGCGATCTCGCGGCCGCGCAGCGCGTCGCGCCGCCGCCACTCCGAGAGGATCGTCCCGGCGTCCTCGACCACCCAGCGGTCGAGGTGGCGGCTGAGAACCTCGGCTGCCGCAAGGGGTGTCGAGCTATCGAGCGAAACCGCCGGCCAGCGCAGCTCGGCAGGGAACTCGTCGGGTGCGACCGAGAGGTTGAGGCCGACGCCGATCACCCCCCAGCCGTCCTGCGGCCTGGCCTCGATCAGGATGCCCGCGAGCTTCCGTTCCTCGAGCCAGACGTCGTTGGGCCACTTGATCCGGCAGCTCGCGTCCGGGCGCAGGCTCTCGGCCGCCTCGCAGACGGCGAGCGGGACGGCCAGCGGCAGGAGCAGATGGCGCTCGTCGAGCGGGCGGAGAATCGCCGAGTAGAGCAGGCCCTTGCCCGCCGGCGCTGTCCATACACGTCCCTGGCGTCCCCGCCCCTCGCTCTGCTCGCCCGCGGTGACGACGGTGCCGTGCGGCGCGCCGGCTTCGGCGAGCTCCCGCGCACGGCTGTTGGTCGAGTCGGTGCGCGCGAAGTGCCGGTGCGGCGCCCCGAAGCTCGTCGTGGGGTGACGTCGATTGAGTGCCTGCGGGAACACAAATGCCGAGTTCGTCATCCGGTCACGGGCGTCCTTCAGCAGCGCCTCGATCAGGCCGTCGACGTCGTGGCGCTCCGCCTCGACCGCGACCTCGAGCCCGGCGTCGCGGGCCGCCTCGCTGGTGACCGGGCCGATCGAGGCGACCCGGGCGCTCGGGGGAAGCGCGCCGCCGAGTGCCTCAAGCAGGTTGTGCACGGTCGAGGCCGAGGTGAAGGTGACGTAGTCGGCGCTCTGCGCGGCCTCCACCGCCGCCGCGTCGGGCTGCTCGCGGACCGTCTCGTAAAGGGCGACGGCGTCGACCTCCGCACCGCTGCTCGCGAGCGCCTCGGGGAGGACATCGCGGGCGACGGCGGGGCGGACGACAAGGGCGCGGCGGCCTCGACCTCGATCGCACCAGCGCCTCGACCAGGGACTCGGCGACAAAGCGCTCCGGCACCAGGTCGGCGGCGATCCCGTGGCCGGCGAGCTCCCCGACGGTGCCCGGGCCTATCGCCGCGACCGTCGCCCCGGCGAGGGCGCGGGCATCGAGGCCGGCGGCCGCCAGGGCCTCGAACAGCAGGCGCACCCCGTTGGCGCTGGTCAGACAGACCAGCGAGTACTCGCCGATCGCGGCGATCGCGGCGCGTGCCTCCTCGCGTCGGTAAGGGACTCGACCCTGATCGCGGGCAGCTCGACGTCTCGGCGCCGAGCGCGCTCAGCGTCGCGGCGAGGCCGCTCGCCTGGGCGCGGGCTCTGGTGACGACGACCCGGCGCCCGTGCAGTGGCCGCCGCTCGAGCCAGGCGAGCGCCTCGCGCCGCCCGACGACCGGCCCGACGACGATCAGGGCGGGGGCACCTACCCCCTCCCGCTCGACCGCCTCGGAGAGGGTCGCGAGCGTGGCCACGACGGTCCGTTGGCCGTCCATCGTGCCGCGCTCGACCGCTGCCGCCGCCTCCTGCGGGTCGCGACCGGCGGCGATCAGCGCCGCGGCGTTCTCGGCCAGGCGCTTGACGCCCATGTAGAAGACCAGGGTGCCGGGAAAGCGCGCCAGCGCCTCCCAGTCGAGGGCCGTCTCGGGCTTCTCCGGGTCCTCGTGGCCGGTGACGAAGGCGACCGCGGAGGCGTCGTCGCGGTGGGTGACCGGGATCCCGGCGTAGGCGGAGGCCACAACCCCCGCGGTCACCCCGGGGACGACCTCGAACTCGACCCCCGCCTCGCGCAGGGCCTCGCCCTCCTCGCCGCCGCGGCCGAAGACGAACGGGTCGCCGCCCTTGAGCCGGACGACGCTGCTGCCCTCGCGGGCGGCCGCGATTAGCCGCTCGCCGATCTCCTCCTGGGGAACTGAGGGCCTTCCCGGCGCCTTGCCGACGTAGACCAGCTCGGCATCCTCGCGGGCGCCGTCAAGGGCGCCGGGCGGGATCAGGCGGTCGTGGAAGATCGCGTCGGCGGCGCCGATCAGCTCCAGCGAGCGGGCCGTCATCAGCCCCGGGTCCCCCGGCCCGGCGCCGACCAGATAGACGACTCCGCCGGGTGCCGCCCCGCGTTCGGTTCGGAACGGAGCCGGGATCGCTCCTCGGCCTCGGAGCGGGCGAGGATCTCGCCGGCGCCGGCGCCGAGCAGGCGCTCGGCGAGCATCGCTCCGGTGAGCGCGGGCTCGGCCGAATCCCCTCGACCCGGTCCCGGATCGACTCGCTGCCGTCGGGCAGGCCGACGTAGGCCTCGATCGCGACCCGCTCTCCATCGACGGTGGCGTGGACCCGATCGGCGAGGCGCAGGTCGCATCCAACACGGCGACGACGGCGCGCTCGGCGGTCAGCTCGAGCAGCGCGGTCTCCTCGCCGGCGACGACGACGGCGCCTTCGGCCGCCTCGTCGCCGGCCCGGGTTTGCAGGACCAGCGCCCCCTGGCCGGCGCATGGGATCATCGTCTCGGCGGGGATCGCGAAGGCCGCCTCGCCCTCGCGCCCCAGGCGCCGCAGCCCGGCGGCCGCGAGCACGATCGCGTCGAGGTCGCCCTCCGCCAGCTTCCGCAGCCGGGTGTCGACATTGCCGTGCAGCTCGCCCACCCGCAGGTCGGCCGCGCCGCCAGGAGCTGGGAGCGACGGCGCAGGCTGGCTGTCCCCACCCGCGCCCCCTCGGCGACGTCGTCAAGGGAGGCGGCAGCCCCGATCCAGACGTCGGCGGCGTCCTCACGCGGCGGCACGGCGGCGATCGCCAGCCCCTCGGGGACCTCCGCCGGCAGGTCCTTGGCCGAGCGCACCCCGACCTCTGCCTCGCCGTCGAGCAGCGCCCGCTCGACCCCACGCACGAATCGCCCCTTGTCGCCCGTTTCCCCGTCGGAGGAGACCTCGACCAGTTCCCCCCGCCCAACATCTCCGCCACCTGCTTCGCCTGCGCCAGCGCCAGTGCGCTCCCTCTTGTGGCAAATTCGGAATCACGTTGGGAGATCCTTGGCAGCTCTTTCGGGGGACGATTCGGTGGGGGTGGAGCGCTTGTACTTTTTCGCCGCCCACGATCGTCGGCAGCAGTGGACGTCAACTCGAAAAAGTTAAGCGGAACCCCGCCCGAATCGTCCCGCCCCGCGTTAAGCGGAACCCCTGCCGGGATCGGCTCTCCGCAACTCAACGCCTCCCCGCCCGTTTCATCGCTCTCCGTCTCGGCACTTTCTCCGCATCCAGCCCGAAAAGCTCGCGCAGGGCACTGACGTAGAGGTAGGCCTCATCGCCGCCGACCGCGCGCTTCATTTTCACGGTCGGCTCGTGCAGCAGGCGGGAGACGATCGCCTTCGCCATCGTCGCCAGCCGTTCGCGGTCGGCATCGGAGAGGCTCTCCCAACGATCCTCGTTCTCGGCGAGCACCCGGCGCGCGATCTCATCGCCGCGCCCGCGCAGCGAGGCGATCGTCGGCACCACCTCCAGCGAGGCGTGCCAGCGCTCGAAGCGGTCCAGCTCCGCCGCCAGGATCGGCTCCGCCCGCCTGGCCTCCGCCTCGCGGCCGCTGGCATTGCCGTGCTTGGCGATCTGCTGGACGTCGTCGAGGTCGTGGAGGCTGACCCCCGCCAGTTCGCGGCAGGC
>CAWIOM010000009.1:0-142934 GCA_963837735.1 uncultured Solirubrobacterales bacterium
TCTTAGCCGGCGCCCCCATCAGCGCCGCAGTTAATCCGAGCGCACCCCACCAAGGCGGCGGCGATCTCTCGCAGGGCAAGGCCGCGCATGCGCAGCCACCTCGTTAGCAAGGCCTGCGGCACGATTACGAGCCCCTCGAGTAGGACGGCCACTGATAACACGCGCAGCACGTCCGCAACAGCAGGCGTGTGAAAGTAGTCGGCGATAGGGGGGCAGAGAAAAGGGTCATGGCCGCGAGTCCCACCGACATGACGATTGAAAGCCACAGCGCGGTGCCGACCAGTCGATCCGAGAGCTCTTTGCGCTGGATCAGGGTGGCGGCCAAACCCTGATTTAGGAAGAGCGCAAGAAATGTCAGAAATAGGAGTGCTTGGGCGACGATTCCGTAGTTCTGCGGGCCAAGAATCCTGGCGAGTGCAAGCGTAAATGCGACCCGAACGCCTTGCGTTCCTAGGAAGCCGATGAATGCCCAGCGCGCACTCGTCGCCGCAACCCGCCGAAGGCCGGTCGTTGGCTCCGGCGCAGAAGGCTTGCTGTCAAGGGCAGGCGTATGCAGCTTCACGGCAATGCGTTCTTCAGCGAGAGAGCGCGGATGTCCGGCAGTCGTCGCCGCAGCTGTTCGCGCTCGAAAGCCACTTGGGCGAGCGACTCACGTACGAGATCCACGAAGCCATCAGGGTTGCTGAGCAAGGCCGGGGGAAGCCAAAGACCCTCGTTGCCGATGTGCTCGCCCAAGCCCTGCACCTTGCCCTGGTAATCCATGATCCGACATGGAGTCTCGCTTCCCAAGGCCGCGATGCCGACGTGCATCCGCGTGGTAACAACCAGATTCGCCTCGCCCAGCACACACTTGACGGCTCGGGGACCGGACGGAATGAAGGTCCTGATGCGATCTGGTTTGTCCCTCAGCCATGGTTGAGACTAAGTCGAAGTCACTCGGACTGCCCCGGCGATCGTGCGGCACCAAGAGGAACGCGAGGTCCTTCTCGTCAACGAGACGGTCCAGCAGGCGACGATATGTCTCGACTACCTCTGTCGATGGTCCCAAGAGATCGACTAGGAGATAAGTTGGGGGCGAATGCGACAACTGAACGTCCGGACGCGCGGGCCTTTTCGATCCACTCGATGTCGGCCCGTAGTCCGTCCTCCTCGATCGAAGCCCGCTTCAGCAGAAATGCGAGGTCCGCCCCGGCCTCGACTGGTCGACCCAAGGCCTCCCTCGCACGGACGCGTGAAATGGGGTCTCGTGCCACGATTCTCACCTTGCCATCAAGATTGCGCGCCAACTCTTGGGCAAAGGGGGCGGGGCGGTCGCGGTTCAGAGCAGGAAACTATCGAAGCCCGCACCCCCAATCGAGAGGCTAGATTGACCAACTCGAATCGCTGCTTCGTTAGAACAGGCGTATAGGCGCCGTCGAGGACATCGGCGCCGATGAAGAGGAAGGAACGGAACCTCGCTATCCGTCGGGCGAAGCGCACTGTGTCAGCTGGCCACTGACGTCTGCCGACGATCGACGAGATATCGATGACGGCGACATCCGTCAGCGATGCGGCAATCGTGTCGTGACCTCGGTCATAGGCGAGCAGGGTGACTTCGTCTCCCCGATCCTGAACCGCCTCAACGAGCGCCTCTACCATCGCCTGGTCGCCAAGCGACCCCGACACCGACGGAGGGAGGACGATGACTCCCTTTCGCTCCTCGGCCGGCCTGCTGAGCAGTGGCGCGGCTCGAACGACCGTGCCCATGACTGCGGCGTGAGCGAGGTCAAGCAGGCGACTCGGCAGCCAACCCCAGGAGCAGCCTGATCTTCTTGAAGGGTCGCTGCCGGCTCATTTCAGAGACAACGGTCCCAGCGGCTTCTTTCTCCGAGACTCTGGCCCTTGCCCACCGCTGCGGTGGGCACCTGTTTAGGCTGCGCAGTTTCGCCAATGGACCATCCGACCCCACATGGGAGTTCCGCCGCGGGTCGCGCAGCGGCGTGACGGCCAGCGGGTTAACCTGAGACCCAAGTTCCCAATACCTGGGCTCAGAATTCGGGTGCTTCGGGTGTCGCCATCCTCCATTATCGGGATGCATTCTCGGGCGACGCGGGACCACCGACCAAGAGTGTCGCTCGGTCGCAACGCGGCTTTCCCAGCGGATCAGATCGAACCCAATGCGGAACCAGTGGCGGGTCGCCCACTTCACGATGGCATCGCAAACAACGCATGATCTTCGTGGAAGCCGTCCATGGTTCGAAACGGAGAACCGAGCGTACGCGCGTCTAAGGAAGACTGGGAGCAGCTGGCCTGACTTTGGCGTTGAGCTGTGCCCCAAGGACGCTACCGGCCATGTCAGCCCATGTAAACCGCATCGCGGTGTCGAGTGCCCGAGAGGGGGTGTCCGACTTGAAATCCGCGCTCATCCGCAAGGCCTCCCTAAGGCCCCTCGGTTGGAATGGCTGCACCACAGGTGCGTCAGCCAACTCGGTGGCGGTTGACCCTGCTGGCGAAATGACCGGCAGTCCACACGACAGGGCAAGCATCAGCGCTCCACTGGAAAAGACGTCACGGTATGCCAAAACACCAACGTCAGCTGCTTGATGGAGGCTGGCGACTGCCTCATCGGGAATGCGTTCCAATAACAAGACCACTCGCGAATCGCCGCCGGCGGCAGCTATCACCTGCGTTCGGTCTTCGGGGTGACGTGGCTCTCCAGCAACGATGAGTCGAACATTTTGGTCGTCGAGGCGTCGAAATTCGTCGATCAGCGTGGGAAGCTGCTTATATGCGCGAACTAGGCCAAATGCCAAAAAGACATACGCGTCTTGCGGGATCCGAAGCGAATCGCGCACCACGTTACGCGCTTCGCCCGGTGGGTAGTACCCAATATAATTCGGGTGATAGGCGACTTCTATTCGGTGATGGCGAAACTCCTCGCTGGCCAAGTTTGCGGCGTGTTCCGAGTGGGCCAGGGACGACGACGCAAGCCTTGCAATCGCGGTCCCCAGCCACTTGTCTAGCCTTGGCCTTCTTGGCTCGTGGGGGGCAAGGTTGTGAATTGTCCACACGACACGCATTCCCCTGCTCCGCGCAAGGGTGAGCGTCAACAGAAGGTGGGCGGACCGCAGGTATGGCGACAGGGAAGGCTCAGGGCGAGTGGATCCCACAATGAGCTCCGGCCAATGTATGTGGATCATCTCGGTCGTTGGATCTGCGCGCAGCGTCTGGCGTAGGTGGGGGCGGTGAGAGAGAACCACCGAAGCACCGAGCGAAGTCAGCGCGTCACCAAGGAGACTGAGGTAGGGGTTCTTGGCGGCGGGGGGAGAACTTCTGACCACCACCCGTTCGGCGTTTTGCGAACTGTTAGGCACCTGCATCTCCTCCAGTTCCGCCTCCAATTAGGTTCGCCATGATCGAGCGCTCGGCTAGGAAGCGAACGGAAAGCTGCCGATAGAACAACGCTTGGGGGACGCTACTGAGCGCCGTGATCGGCAGGATCAGCGCGAGACGGCGAAGGATTGGTTCGAATTTCGGTTCGTTGAGAGCGTTCGCTATCGGCCCGGCCGCTGAGACGACGACTGTGCATATGACGGCACAGGTGGCGAGAATTGTCCAAAAAGTGGTGTCTTCATGCGCCCGCTCGAGCCCCTGCCTCTGGAACAAGGCTTGGCCAAATCCTTGGTTGACGAAGATATTTGTGAAGGTAATCGCGACCGTTGCTAGGGCGACGACGCCGAACGCATCGGGTTTGAGCAGCCGTACGAGGACGACGAAGACAACGAGCGAGATTGTCCTGGAACCAAACGTTTGCAAAGTAGTCCAGAAGACCCCCCCCGCAGCATGCTCTTTGAGATCGGTGCCGGCCACTCATCGAGGCAACGGTCGGGGCGGGAGAGGACTTCTATCTCCGCCGCCTTCAGTCGGCCGAGTGGCGCACAAAATGGGCGCCTCCGGACGTTGATTGACGATGGCAACAGACTCGGGGACGATCGAAGCAACTGTGGACTCGGTGCCCACGGTCGGCCGGACGCAGGGCGACGACTCATCGGCCCGCGGCCGGCTCGAGAAGAGCTGGGAGCTCGCCGGCTGGCTGTTTCCGGCGCTGATTCCGGCCGCCCTGACCATCTTCTTCGCCTATCGCAGTGGCGGATACTTCGCCGGCGCCACAGGCCTTGCCGCAGCCGAGATGGCGCTCGTGGTCGTGATTCGGCTCGCGCTCTCCAGGCGGCCGTTTGAGGGCGTCAGCATTCCGCACCTCGTCGCGGTCGCCTCACTTGGGGCCTTCGCCGGTTGGATCCTGCTTTCGACGAACTGGTCAGACTCGCTGGCGCGGGCACTTCCCGAGTACAGCCGTGCGTTGCTCTACGCGCTGACGCTCCTCTTCTTCGGGATGCTTCCGTTCGATCCGCGGCGAGTCCGTTGGATGATCTACTGCGTCGCTGCCGCGATCGTCGGGATCTGCGTGACGGCGATCATCGCTCGGACCCTCCCTCACGTGATCTTTGATTCGGCCCTGATTGAAGAAGAACGGCTCGGCTACCCGCTCACCTACTGGAATGCCCTCGGCATCCTCGCAGGGGTAGGGATCGTGCTCTGCGGCCACCTTACGTGCAGCACCCGCGATCCGATGCCGGTGCGGGTCCTGGGCGCAGCGGCGATCCCGCTTCTCGCGCTGACCCTGCTCTACACGCTCTCGCGGGGGGGGACATGGGCGACCGTGGTGGCAGTTGTCATCTACTGCGTCGTCGGCAGGCCGAGAGCACTGATTTCTGGAGCTATCGCGACAGTGCCGGGTGCGCTGATCGTCATCCTCGTCGCAAATCCCCCGAACACCCTCGCGGAAGGCTATCCCTTTCAACCGGCGGCAGTGGCAGCCGGCAAGCACGTGGCAATCGCACTCGCGGCATGCATGGCCGGCTCGGCGCTACTGCGGGCACTGCTCTTGCCGTTGGACCAAAAGCTTGATCGGATCCGGCTTCCGAGCAGGGCCCGGCGGCCGGTGTTGGCTGGAGCAACTGCGACTGCGGTGGCGATCGTCGTCGCCGGAGCGCTGGCCCTCAATGTGCCTGGGGTCGCCAAGTCGAAGTACGACCAGTTCACTAACAAGAGCGACGCGTCGGCGGGAGGCGGTGGGGGCCGCCTGTTAAGCGCGAGCACGAACGGGCGCAAGGAACACTGGGATGTTGCGATGGCCGCATTCCATCGCAACGAACTTCACGGCAATGGCGCCGGGACCTACTCGCTCCTATGGGCACGGGCGAGGGCCGGAACCGTCCATGTGGAGGACGCCCATTCCCTCTTCATTGAGACCCTTGGCGAGCTCGGGCTGGTCGGCTTCATCTTGCTGGTCAGTACCTTGCTGCTGATTGTCGGTGCCTTCGCCTGGCGGGCGCGGGGCCCGGACCGGGCGATGTTCGCCGCCCTGCTCGCTGCCGGTATCGGCTGGGCGATCGCCGCCGGCGTCGACTGGGACTGGGAGATGCCGGCAGTGACCCTCTGGCTGTTCGCGTTCGGGGGCGCCGTCCTAGCACGGCGGCCGCGTCAGCGGGCTGAAGAGGGGCACCGGTGCCACGGCACTTGCGATGGTGGGGCGGGTGGCCGCCATCGTCGCCTTCCTCGCGCTGGCGATCATCCCGGCACGGGTCTCGGTCTCGGCCGCCAGGTATGGCAACGCGTTGCAGGAATTCAAGGCCGACAGGTGCGGCACCGCCAAGGCGGACGCCCGCAGCGCGCTCGACATGTCAGGCCGGCGTCCAGCTCCCTACCAGCTGATCGGGTTCTGCGACATTCGCGAAGGCCGCTACGAACAGGGACTCCAAGCGATGCGCAAGGCCCACGAACGCGATCCACACAATTGGGAACTGTATTATGACCTTGCCGTGGCACAAGCCGCATCTGGACACGATCCGAGAGGCGCGGCAATGAAAGCAGCAAAGCTCAACCCGAACGCCGAGGTCGCCAGTTCAGCACCGCATCGGTTTGCGGTCGGCCGCAGGGACGAATGGGTCGAAGGGGACGAAGGTCGCCGCTTTTGCCACCGGACCCAGGAGATCCATGATGAATCGTCTCGTAGCAGCGACTGTCGCAATATTCCTGCTGGCCGGGGGGGTGGCCCTCGCAGTCGTCAACTCAGGCAATTCGACCCCCGGGACCAATGCTGCGCTCACTCAGTACGAGCCGGTGAATCCCGTCGTCCCCCCATCCAACCCTGGTACTCCCGGCGGAAAAACCAATACACCGTCTCACGAAGTCAAGCACGAAAGCGGCGAAGGCGGTCACGGGCCGAACAACGCCGGCGGAGGCAACCCCGGTGGTGGCGGGGGTGTCGGTGGGGACAACAGCGGCCAAGGCTCGTCCGGTAGCTCGGGGTCGCCCGGCCTTGCGGGCTTCGGCGGCTTGCCGTTCACGGGGCTTGACCTGGTCGGGCTCTTCGCCCTGGGCCTGCTTCTTCTCGCCGCGGGCATCGCCCGGCATCTGTGGGCCAGGGCCCGGCAGCACTAGCGGTGCGAGATTTGGCTGAGTGGAAATAGGTGCTAATCGACCCGGATCGGGTTCCGATTCGGGTCCGCGGTGTCTAAGCTACTCCGCATGCTGAGCAGTGCGCAGAAGGGGCTAATGATGGTGATCGTGATTGCCGTACTCGGCGGAGGCGCTGCAATTGCCGTCGCCTGCAGCGGCGGGTCGGCGCATGGCAACTCGGGTTGGCACGAGTACACGGAAAAGCCCGGCTGCGGGCCCGACAAGACCGACGGTTGGGCAGGCGACAGCGGCAGGCACGACGGCCAGCCGCCCAAGGACGACAACCGCGGCGACTGCCCGCATCCTCCGGGCCAGTGCGATCACCACGACGGGACGTGGACGGCCTTCGACCTGACCGGCAATCAGGGCTCGGATGACGGCTGCGAGAACGACTGCCGCAGCGCCTACCTCACGGGGAACAACGGAGGCTCGAGCGGCGACCACGGCAACTGCGGCGACAACTGCAAGAGCGCCTACTTCACCGGGCAACTCCGGCGGTGGCGGCAGCAGGCACAACGACGACTGCGGGGACGACTGCAACGACACCAGCCACCGGAGCGCCTTCTTCACGACCGGCGGCGGCTCCTACGGCGGCAACAGACGACTGCGGCGGCAACTGCAACGACACCAACCACCGGAGCGCCTTCTTCACGACCGGCGGCGGCTCCTAGCGGGAACAACAACAACGATTGCCGCTCGTCCTCCTCGCTGGCCGCCCCGGCGACGACAGCCGCCTAGCGCGGCTCCGCCCTAGGCAACCACCGTCAGCGCCCCGGGCGCCACGCTCAGCTCGATCCTCTCTCGCTCGCCGATGTAGTCGCCGTCTACCTGGACCTGCAGGGGGCGGACCTCGCCGTCGCCGGTCTTCGAGATCGACTCGACCGAGGCCGTGTGGACGTCTTCGAAGTGGACGATCTGGCGGTGGCGGGCGGCGGGCCGCCTGTCGCTGAAGAGGCGCGGGATCAGGGTCGGCATGTCGCGCTGGGCGGCGCGCTTGAGGACGCCGAGGGAGAGCGTGCCGTCGTCGATCGAGACGCCCTCGCAGACGCGGATCGGATTGTCGGCGAAGTAGGTGAAGGGGTCGGAGTTCTGGGCCAGCGCCGTGACGCCCTCGACCGGGTCGCCGGCGTCGCTCTCGACGCGCATCCTCACCGGGTTGAAGAGGAAGTTCCGGTAGAGGCTGGAGACCGCGGCCCAGGAGTAGTAATAGGGGCCGGCCCTGGACTTCAGGCGCGGGTGGGCGTCGACGCGTTTGACGACCGTGGCGTCGATGCCGACCCCGCAGGAGAAGACGAAGTGGCGCTCGTCGACCTTGCCGAGGTCGATCTTGCGCGGCTGCCACTCGTCGGCGAGCGTCAGCAGGTGCTCGGTCGCGTCGACGACGTCGTTGGGGATGCCGAGCGTGCGGCAGACGACGTTGGTCGAGCCGCCGGGCAGGACCGAGACCGGGACGTCGGTGCCGGCGAGCCCGTTGGCGACCTCGTTGAGGGTGCCGTCGCCGCCGAAGGCGACGACGACGTCGTAGCCGTGATCGCGGACCTCACGGCCGATCTCGGTCGCGTGGTTCTGGGCCTCGGTGGCCACGGTCTCGACCTCGAAGCGGCCCTGCAGCGCGTAGACGACGAGGTTCTTGAGCCGGTCGGAGACCGTCGTCGCGTAGGGGTTGACGATGATCAGCATCCGTTTCTTCTTGGAGCGGGCACCTCTCCTGGGAATGTGCGGCGGCGTCACGGGCACGCAGCCTAAAGCGAATGTCGAGCAGGCCACCCCAGGGGGCGGCGCTATTTGGCTGTGATTTCCCCGACCTTGATCGCCGTCAGCACGCTGTTCGAGGCAAGCGGGCTGGCCGACCCGGGCGTCAGGCACTGGAAGGAGACGGTCACCGGAGCTCGAGAGCGTGATCGCGTCGAAGGAGCTGATCTCGACCGGCGTTCCGGCGTCGACCGTGTCCAGCGAGTCGAGGCCCAACCCCGCCGGCGAGAAATTACAGCGGACGGCCTGTTTTTCGCTGCTTTCGACGCTGGTTCTTCCGAGGACCTGGTAGCTGCCGGCGGACAGCTTCAGCGACACCAGCGTCGCGAAGCTAGCCCCGATCGGGACGCCGGCCTCGTGCTTGCTGGTGTAGAGGTCGCTCGGTCCGATCGGCCCCGTCTTGCCGGTCGCGCCCTTCTTGCCGTTTGCGCCCTTCTTACCCGTCGCGCCCTTGGCGCCGCGCGGAAGCTGGCCGGACTTGAAGTCGGCCGCCCGAAGCGAGTGGTTCTGCACCTTGGCGCTGTTGACGGCGCCTCGCTTCAGCTGCGCTCGGCCGACGCTGTTCCTGGGCAGGTTGACCGCGGCGAATGCGGCCCCGCCTGCGAGCACCAGAAATACGGCGATCGACGACATCACGTTGGCGAAGGTGAGTCGGGTGCGGATGTGTCTCAACGGTCGATTCCTCCCTGTTTTGGCGCGCCCCGGCGACGATCTGCAAGAGCCCCTGCTCTGACTCAAGGATGATGGCAGCTCTGGCCGGTGCCGACGTCAGCAATCTGACTTCCCCGGGGGCTACCCGGCAGTCAATTGGTCATAGAGCCACGACGGTGAGGCCCGGGACCCGTTCGAACTCGGTTGCGTTGGCGGTCGCGACCTCCATGCCATTGCTTACGGCGGTCGCCGCGATCCACATGTCGTGTGCGCCGATCACCTCACCATCTCGCTCCAGCCTGGCCCAGATCTCGGCGTGAGCTCTGGCCACCGAGGTCGTGATCGGCAGCGGCTCGATCGAGGAGATCAGGTACTCGACGAAGGCCCCTCGCCGAATGCGAACGCGATCGTCCCTGGCACGGTGAACGCCATGCAGCAGCTCGCTGGCCGTGATCACGCTGATTGCACGATCCCGCTCGCCGAGGGAGCGCTCGAGCGAGCGGCCGCGCCGCTCAGCGTCGATCAAGACAGAGGTGTCGATCAGGACGGCCAAGCCGCGCTCGGCGGCGGCCGATGGCCTCACGGCCCGCTTCGACGTCACTCTCGAAGTCCTCGTCAACCGGCGGCGCGCTGTCGATCAACTCGCGCCAGCGCGCCGCGGAGACGACCTGGCGACCCTGGGCGGGGCGCATCTGCACGATCGGGACGCCGTTGCGAACTACCTCCACTTCCTCACCGGCGCCCACCCTGCTGACGACCTGCGAGAACTTTCTGGCGACCTCCGTGGCGGTCAGGCGAGTCATGCAGCCAAAATATCAGATAAATCAGATTTTCCGCGAGGCCTCGGCCTTCAGCTCTTCCCCCGGCTACCTGTGAGCAGGCCGGCGACGCCTGCTGCGTCGGGGACGATATGACGCAGACCGGTGAGGCCGGCGAAGCCGGAATCGGCCGAGACAAGGGCGTCCGCCTCGGCGGCAGCGGCGGCGAGCACGGTGTCGAAGGCACCGAGTTGCTCGGTTGTCTGGAAGAGGCGCAGGCCCTGGCGCAGGTGCTGCGCGCCAACGGGGAGCAGGGGAGACAGCAGCTCGGCGAAGTCGTTGCCGAGCGCCGCCGCGTCCTCCCGGCCGCGGCGGCGGGAGCGGACGTGAACGAACTCCTGGATGACCTCGACCGTGGTGGTCGCCTCGATATCGCCGGCGGCAAGCGCCTCAAGTAGCTCGCGGCAGGGGTCGCGGAGCGGGTGGTCGGCACCCTTTGCGTAAACGAGCACCGTCGTATCGAGGACGATCATGCGCGGCGGGAGCGCAGCTGCTCGAGCTCCTCACGCAACTGCCCGGGCGAGGGCACCGCCATGTCGGGCGCGTCGAGCACTCGCCGGGCGGCACCCCGGCGCCGAGCCGCCGGGGTTGAGAGGCCGCGGTCGATCGCCTCGCGGACGACGGTGGCGACGGAGACGCCGCGCTCGCGGGCGACGGCGGTGAGACGGCGATGGCGGTCGTCGTCGATGAGGATCTGGAGCCGGCGCTCGAGCGGCATGTGCATACATTAGCATGCACCTATCTTGCCCCTGTCCCGAGAGCGGCCGGCCAACCGAGGACGTAGTCACTTCGCTGTTAAGATGGCCACATGCGTGAAATCGGCGTACGTGAGCTGAAGGCCGGCCTGAGCAGCGTGCTGCGGCGGGTCGACAAGGGCGAGCAGATTCGGGTGACGAGGCGCGGGCAGGCGATCGCCGACATCGTGCCGGCCGGGTCACCTCGTCGCGACGAGGCTTTGCGGAAGCTGGTGGCAGAGGGAAGGGTCAGCCCGGCTGCCCGCCCTCGCCCCAAGCGCTCGCCGCGCCCGCTGGGCACCGGGCGCTCCGCATCGGCGATCGTCCTGGCTGAGCGCGACGCAGAGCGCTGATGCTCTACCTGGACGCGAGCGCGCTCGTCAAGCGCTACGTCGAGGAGGAGGGCAGCGATTCGGTCCTGCGGGCGATGGATGAGGCGACCGCCTGGTCGATCTGCCGGATCGGTTACGTGGAGGCCGTACGTGCCGTGGCTCTGGCGGGCGGGGAAGAGGCCGTCAAGAGGATCGACACCGACTGGCTCTCCTTCGATGTGGTCGAGGTCGACGCAGCGCTTGCCGAGCATGCCGCGCGGCTGGCGCTCTCGGCGGAGTTGCGCAGCCTCGACGCTCTCCATCTGGCGTCGGCACTCGTGCTGCCGCCAGAGGACTTGACCGTCGCCACCTGGGACGAGCGACTTCACCGTGCAGCCCGGGACCGAGGTCTGCAAACGCTGCCGGCAGAGCTTGGCTAGCGTCCCGCCCAGTGCATCGGTAGGGCTATGGAACGTGACCGTGCCTAGGGTCTGTGGGCTACAAGGATTCAGTTTCGTCGACTCTGGGCCTCATTTGATTCTGCTCGGACTGGAATGGGGCCAAACAAATTACGGTAGGGCGATCCAGTGCGACCCGACGCCAAGATGGTCGCCCAGGCGCTCGAGGTGCTGGTCGAAGTGCACGATGTCGATGCCTGCGCCCTGAGCGGCGGCGGCTACTGCCAGGTCGGTGAGAGGGAAGCGATGGGCGCCGTGGGAGCCGGCGGCTGCCAGCTCGCGCATCGTGGCCAGGACCGCGCGCTGCACGCTGCGATCCACCGGAACCTCGTGCAGGCCCTCCAGCGTGCGCTCAACCGCGGCGATCCCGTCTGATCCCCTCGCGTCGACCATCAACTCATAACGCACAGGCCAACACCAGCGGATGTCGCCACGCTCGATCGCGCCGAGCAGCAGCTCGCGAGCCCCGCTGTCTCGGCGAGCCAGCATCCAGGCAGAGGTATCTGCCAGCACCGGGCCGGAGCCGTCCCAGATCCGTACGGACATCAGGCCGCGGGCGGCGCGTTGAGGCGGTCGACCGCGGCGAGGTCGAGATCGAACTGCTCGGAATCCATCGCCTCGAACAGGGCCTCGGCGGCGCCACGCCGGTTGCGACCGGCCTCCAGCTCAGCCTCCGCCCCCTCGACGGCGAGGCGGCGCAACAGCGTCGCGTCCGCCTCGCGGGTGCCGGTGGCGGCGCGGACCTGCGCCAGCGCCTCCCTCAGCTCGAGGTCATTCGTAACGGCGATTCTCGGGTGCTTTGAGGGCATCGCAAAGCCCAGTGTAGCTCGTTGGAGTTACTTCACCCGCAATACCGATGACTTCGCGAGGCCCTCCGGCCGCTGCGGCGGGAGCGGACGTGAACGAACTCCTGGGTGTCGGCGATCGCTCGGCTCAAATGCCACTGAGCGGCTATCGGTGGCGACACCCGACCGAACAGGTCAGCCCTGTTCAAGCCAAATCCTCATGCTCGGATGCTCCTTGGCCGATGGGTCAGGTAGCGCGAGCAATCCGCTCAGCGCTGCCAAGCACCGCGCTGGTCATGCGGTCATTAAGGAGCAGAACCCTTGCAATATCGTGCATCCCGAAGCCCTCGGACCCATGAGCGGCGACATCTGCCGCTGCCCTCGATGGTCCTCGCCGGAGTCGCTCTGTTCATCGCGCTCGGCGGATCGGCAATTGCCGCAAGCAGCCTGATCCACGCCCGGAATATCGCCCCGAACGCCGTCACCAGCAGGGCGATCCGGAACGGCGCCGTCGTGCCGAGGGACCTGAGCCCGAGGACGCGCGCGTTGCTATACGGCGCCGGAGGTGTCACGGGTGCGAGGGGCGAAACCGGCCTGAACGGGAACTCCGGCGCCAACGGCGCAAACGGCGCCAATGGGCCCAACGGCGCAAACGGCGCCGCAGGGACAAACGGCGCCAGCGGATCCAACGGCGCCAATGGCGCCAATGGGCCCAACGGCGCAAACGGCGTCGACGGAACCGACGGGACCAATGGCACCAACGGCACCGACGGAATCAATGGCACGATCGCGCCGCTGTCGGCCACCAAAGGCATGACCGCCCTTCCCACCGCCAGCCCGCCGACCACGGTGGTCGAACTGACGGTTCCTGCCGGCAACTATGTCGTCTTGGCGAAGACGCAGCTGTCCCATACGGGTGCCGGCGATTCCGTCGAATGCGTCCTCAAGGCGGGCGCTGCCACCATCGACCAGGTCTCGATGAAGACTCTGCCCGCACTTGCCGCCGTTCCGGCATCGCTACAGGCGGTTGCCACGGTGGAATCGCCGTCCACGCTGAGTGTCGAATGCAGCGTGCTGGTGGCCAACGGATCGGCCAACTTCAGCAGCCTGATCGCGATTCCGACCGGCTAGCCTCCCTGGCCCCGTGCGGTGGGGCCCCTGGGAGCGGTCAGTCGAGATCGAATGCGGCCACGATCGCTGCGCTGAGAGCCGGCTCCTGACCGTCGAGCAGGACGCCGATCTGCTCTCCCACGGCAGCGGCGGGAATCGTGGTGATGTTGTCGCAGCTGACGACCGAGGGCTCCGTGAGGCCGTTCGCCGCATCGACGCCCACCTCGCTGGAGAGCCCGCGGATGGTTGTGGTGATCGGCGCGACGGTCACCGTCCTGAGGTGCGGCCGCACAAGCTCACGCGTGAGGATCAACACAGGCCGCGCCTTGTCGAGCTGTGCGACGTGGATGGCCCGCATCAGGCCGGATCGCGCGGCAGGCCCGCGGCGTACTCGGCGAGCCCCGCCAGCTCCGGGTCCGGACCGGTGCGGGCGAGGATCCGGGCATCGCGTTCCGCGAGGTTACGCCGGCGCTCGCGCTCGAGCGCCCGAGTCACGACAGCCGCCCGGCTGCGCTCGGCGCCGGAACCGACGACCTCGTCGACGAAGTCGACAAGCTCCTCTGGAAGCCGGACCGCGATCTGCTTGCTCATCCCATAATGGTAGCGAAACGGTAGCAACAACGGCTTTCCTCAGGGCCTCAAGGCCTTGGCAGGGCTTGCCCGGCGCCCCGCCCGGTGCTCAAACTTGAATTACTTCGACGGCGTCGAAGGAGGAGAAGTCGGCATCTTGGGTGACCACTGACGCGCCGTGACGCATGGCGATCGCTCGGCTCAAATGTCGTCGAGCTCGCCGCTGCGGATCTCGGCGAGGTCATCGAGCAGACCGGGATCGGCCGGCGCCTCGCGCACGATGCGGCGCAGCTCGGTGGCGGGAACCCAAGGGTCGCGCCCCTCGACGTGGGGGAGGATGTCGGCGACGGGACGGCGGTTGACGGTGAGCGTCAGACGCTCACCGGCTTCCAACTCCGATACGACGGCGGCAGTGGAGTTACGTAGCTCGCGGACTGAGACGTTGCGCGCCATGAGCCGACTGTAGCGTCGATTGCGACGGACGACGAATTTTGCGCGGCAGGCTCGATGCAGGCAATCGCCGGCCCTCCGCGTGAATGCGAGAGCACTCCTGAAGATGTTCACGGTTTCGCGGCAAGGCTCAGCTGACGAGGGCAAAGCGCAACTCGCGGCGGACGGCGCGCAGCACGCCGTCAAAGTGAGGCGGCGAGATGACGTACTCGGCGAGCTCCTTGTCCCAGCGCTCCCTCCACCGCGGCTCGCGATCTCTGAAGTAATCGCCGAAGCGGTCGGGATCAAGCTCGCGATGCCGCGCCTTGCGCTCGAATAGCGGCCAGATCGCCTCGGCATCGACCGCACGCGTCACCAATAGCTGGTGCAGGTCATAAAGATCACGGCACTGGAGGCGCTGCATGATGCAGCGCAACTTCTCGGCCGCGGTCTCCTCGAGGGTATAGACGCGACAGCGACACCCGCCCTGCGCTTGATCAGGTTTTGGTGGATCACTGCGCGACCTCCCGTGCCACCGCCTGAGGGTCTACGGGCCAGCGGATTCGCCACCTGCTGTCGCGAAAGACGCCACCCCGCTCCCGAATGCCGGGATCCAGGTCGAGGTCCCAGCGAGGGGGCACCAAAGGCTCGAGCTCCCCGGCCAGCCCCGCCAGCTCCAGGCGATCGGCAAGCGATCCGATTCGCCGAAGAGCCGGACCGGCTTCAAGCTGCCTGGCCAGATCGAGCAGGCGAGCGGCATCTGGGCTGGACCCGGCGAGTGCCTCGGCGAGGGGGAAGTACCCGCCGACGAGGTCCGGGCGGGCCGCGGCGTCCAGCAGCGCTCGCTCCAAGTTCGAGACGACGGCGCCGTGGGCGGCAGGCTCGATGCCGAGCCCGACGGTGCCGGCGCGCTCGAAGACGGTTCTCAGGGGCCGCCCGCTGATCACGGCGTTGGCAAAGCGATACGGAGAGGCGATCTGGACGGTACGCACGGGGCGGGTCAGGAGGCCGTGGAAATCGAGTGCGGAGTGGTAGGCGATTCGGTGAGTCCGCCCGCCGACCAGCGCGGCAACCGCGAGGGCTACGTCCTCCGACGATGCTCGCGTGCCCAGGAGGCCTATCTGGCGGATCGCGTAGCGGCCACGCGCCACCCGGTCGACCAGCCCCGCATGGCGCCATCGCGCGAGCAGGTTGGATGTCGCACTCGGAGAGATCCCGAGTTCCTCACGCAGTTCCAGGCTCGTCAGCGTGGTCTTGCCGACGGCGAGGCGGTCGTCAAGCGGTTTCAGCGAAAGACGGGTCATTGGTTTTCAATGGGAGTTATACACGTTTAACGTGAATTATCAAGCACGATATACACCAGCGCAGGCAGGCAATCGCCGGCTCCTGACCGTCGAGCAGGACGTCGATCTGCCCTTTGTATCGGCGCCGCCCCGGCTCAGGCGGTCTCGTAGCGATGCACGTCGCCGTCGACGACTTCCCGCACCCGTCCCTCGTTGACGAGCAGGTCGGCGTGGCCGATCACCTCTGAGAGGGTGAGGAAGGCCTGGGTGACGGCGACGTTGCCCCAGATCGCCTGGGCGATCTCGTAGCCGCTGCGGGGGCGCTCGGCGATCAGCTTGTAGATCTTCTCCTTGCGCTTCTCGTGCTTGGCGAGGCGCTCGTCGATCAGGGCGACGTGGTCGACGATCGGCTCGCCGTGGCCGCCGAGGACGAACTCGGCGGGCATCTCGCGGGTCTTCTTCATCGACTCGATGTAGGTGACGAGGGCCTGGGTGCGCTCGGGGGAGCCGTCGAGGGGGCGGGAGATCAGCGGGTTGGAGGAGATGTGGGCGAGCAGGTGGTCGGCGGCGATCAGGATCCTGCGCTCCTCGTCCCAGAAGAGGGTGTCGGAGGGGCTGTGGCCGGGGCGGTGCAGGGCCTTGAGGGTGCGGTCTCCGAAGGCGATCTCCTCGCCGTCGGAGAGCGGCCGCGTGACGCCGACGTGGGACCCCCAGCTGCGGAAGCTGCGCGAGACGCTCTGCAGCGCCGCGGTCACCTCCTCGGGGATGCCGCTGCGCAGCATCAGCTCGACCGCGAAGCGGTCGTCGGCCTCGGCGTCGGCGTCGAAGTTGGCGAGGCGCTTGGCGGCGACGCCGATCGCCGCCACCTCGGCGCCGGAGTGCTCGACGATGATCTCGACCAGGCCGAGGTGGTCGATGTGCTGGTGGGTGACGATGACGAGCTCGAGGTCGTCGATCGTGTGGCCGCGCTCGCCGAGCTTGCCCTGCAGCTCGTCCAGCGCCTTGCCCGAGTTGGGGCCGGTGTCGACGAGGGTCAGCGGCTCGTCCTCGATCAGGTAGCAGTTGACCCTGCCGACGGCGAACGGGGTCGGGATCGCGAGCAGGTGGATCCCGGCCAGGGCCGCCTGCTCGAGGGCTCCCTCCGGGGTCAGCTCGGCACTCACGCGCGGATCAACCCGAGGATCTCGTCGCGCCTCGCCTCCATGTCCTCGCGCGAGACCAGCGACTCGAGGTTGAGGCGCAGCAGCGGCTCGGTGTTGGAGGGGCGGACGTTGAAGTGCCAGTCGGGGAAGTCGATCGAGATCCCGTCGAGGCGGCTTATCTCGGCCCCCTCGCCGTAGCGCTCGAGCAGCTCCTCCATCTTCGCCTCGCCGTCGGCGACCTCGGAGTTGATCTCGCCGGAGATGAAGTAGCGGGAGCGGAAGTCGGCGATCAGCTCGGCCAGGCTGCGGCCGTCGACCGAGAGCAGCTCCAGCATCAGCAGCGCCGGGATCGTCCCCGAGTCGGCGTTCCAGAAGTCGCGGAAGTAGTAGTGGCCGGAGACCTCGCCGCCGAAGACCGCGCCCTCCTCGCGCATCCGCGCCTTGAAGAAGGCGTGGCCGACGCGGGAGAGCGCCGAGCGGCCGCCGTCGGCGGCGACCAGGTCGGGGACGGCGCGGCTCGAGCGCGGGTCATAGAGGACCATCGCGCCGGGGTTCTTGGCCAGCGCCGCGCGGGCGAGCAGGGCGCAGACGAAGTCGCCGTCGCAGAACTCGCCGTTGCCGTCGATGAAGAAGCAGCGGTCGGCGTCGCCGTCCCAGGCGATGCCGAGGTCGGCGCCGCTGGAGCGCACGCGCTCGATGATCAGCCGCCGGTTCTCCTCGAGCAGCGGGTTCGGCTCGTGGTCGGGGAACTCGCCGTCGGGGACGAAGTACATCTCCTCGAGCTCGAGCGGCAGCCGCTCGAGGATCGGGCCGACCATCGGGCCGCCCATCCCGTTGCCGCCGTCGACGACCACCTTCATCGGCCTCACCTTCGCCGGGTCGATGAAGGAGAGGGCGTGCTCGCGGAATTCCTCCCAGATGTCGACCTCCTCGCAGGAGCCGCCGCCGGGGGCGGGGCCGAGCCCGCCCTCGATCTCGCTGCGCACGTCGCCGATCCCGGCGTCGCCCGAGAGCGGCAGGGCGCCCTCGCGGACGAGCTTGACTCCGGTGTAGGCCTTCGGGTTGTGGGAGGCGGTGACCATCGCGCCGCCGTCGAGATCGCGCGAGCCGACCAGGTGGTAGAGCATCTCGGTGGCGACCATGCCGGCGTCGAGGACGGTGACGCCCTCGGCGAGGAGGCCCTCGCGCAGCGCCGCCGCCATCGCCGGCGCCGTCAGCCGCATGTCGCGGCCGAGGCCGACCCGCAGCTCGGCGGGCGCCTTGCCGCGCAGCCGTCCGAGGACGCGGGCGAAGGCGCGGCCGATCGCCAGCGCCGTCGTCTCGTCCATCTGCTCGCCGTAGAGGCCGCGGATGTCATAGGCCTTGAAGATCCCGGCGGGGGAGAGGGGAGTGGCCTGCTCGCTCAAAACGCCCCCTTCAGCGCCTCGTAGCTCTGCTCGAGGGTCTGCGGCATCACCTTGGTGTCGGCGATCACCGGCATGAAGTTGGTGTCGCCGCCCCAGCGCGGGACGACGTGCAGGTGGATGTGGTGCTCGACCCCGGCGCCGGCGACCCGGCCCTGGTTGAGGCCGACGTTGAAGCCGTGCGGCTCATAGACGTCCTCGAGCCGCGCCATCGAGCGCTGCGCCAGCGCCGTCATCTCGGCGGTCGTCTCGGTCGGCAGGTCCTGGAAGCGGGCGACGTGGGCGAAGGGGGTGACCATCAGGTGCCCGTTCGTGTACGGGTAGAGGTTGAGGATCACGAAGCTGTGCTCGCCGCGGTGGACGATCAGGTTCGCCTCGTCATCGTCCTCCGCCTGCTTGGCGCAGAAGATGCACTCCTCCTCGATGTCCTTGGATGCGTCCTTCACGTACTTGAAGCGGTCAGGCGCCCAGATGCGGTGGTTGGCCACGCTGCGAGATGCTAGGCGACGGGCGCCCGCTGCGGGCTGACGGCTCGCAGCCGCGCGACGGCGGGGCCTAGGACAGAAGGCAGCCGGAGGTGTTCCCCGACTCGAGGGCGTCCTTGGTGGGCTCCGGGTTGTTGGCCGCGACCGCTTCCTGGACCTGTTTGATGACATCGGCGGTCGAGTATTTGAAATTGATGGTCGAGGTTTTGGAATTGAGGAGCGCCGCCGTCGCCTCGCGGGCAAGCGCATTGAAGCCACCGCCATTGAGGTTCAGGGCTTCGTCGAGCGTCAACGAGCCGTAGTGCGTGATCCCGAAGACCGTGTCGAAGTTGTCGGTGAGCGAGTAGCCGGTCGGAACCCAGGAGCTGGCGTGGTTCTTCCAGTAGCCGTGCGAGCATCCGGTGCCACCCGAGTACTGAGTCGTCGGCGGCGTTGCCGGTGGTTTTGCCCCCTTTGGCGGCGAGTGCGAGCGTTGTGCCCCCCGCGACGATGAGCACGCAGATCAGGGGCAGGATCGCTTTGCGAAGGAGGCCGGGCATCTCGTCGAGCTTAGGGCAGGGAACCCCGATCAAACCCAGGTCGGGCCTCGAATAGCACCTTTTTCAGCCCTCGCGACGCTCAGAGCCAGCCGCGGCGGTGGAAGTAGGCGACCATGCCGCCGAACATGACCAGCATCGCGCCGACGATGACGAAGAAGTCGGTGTCGCTGCCCTGGCCGGGGACGCCGACGTTCATGCCCCAGATGCTGGCGATCAGGGTCAGGGGGAGGACGATGACGCTGATCGAGGTGAGCACGCGGAGGATGTCGTTGACGCGGTGGGAGATCACCGACTCGTTGGTCTCGGCCAGCGCCTCGACGACCTCCTTGTAGTTTTCGAGCATGTCCCAGATCCGCTCGTGGGCGTCGACGATGTCGTCGAAGTAGATCTCCAGGTCGAGGTCCGTCGCCAGGTAGCGGGACTTGACTTTCTCGAGGTCGCGGAGGACCGGGCGCTGGGGCCGGATCACTTTGCGGAAGTTGATGATCTCCTGCTTGACGTTGGAGATGTCGCGGACGACCTCCTCGGAGCGGCCCTCGAAGATTTCGTCCTCGAGCGCGTCGAGCTTGTTGCCGATCTTGCGCAGCATCGGGAAGCAGTAGTCGAAGCTGTCGTCGACGAGGCGGTAGAGCAGGTAGCCGGAGCCGCGGGCGAAGAGCTGCTCGCGCAGCTCCTCCTTGGAGCGGCAGCGCTCGAACAGGTACTCGACCGGCTGCAGGGGCTGGTTGGGGATCGTGACGACGTAGTCGGGGCCGACGAAGAGGTCGAGCTCGCCGGTGCCGAGGCGCCCCGCCTGGCGGTCGAAGACCGGGAAGTGGAGGACGATGAACAGGTAATCGTCGTAGACGTCGATCTTCGGCCGCTGGTTGCGGGAGAGGACGTCCTCGAGGTCGAGGGCGTGGAACTCGAAGTTCGTCTCGAGCCAGGTGCGCTCCATCGCGCCCGGGTGCTCGACGTTGACCCAGCGCAGGCCGGCGGAGTCGATCTGCTCGACGTTGGGGGCCTGGGGCTCAGCCTGCCCGTCGGTGCCGACGAGGTGCTCGCCGCGCCGGGTAGCCCGCCGCAGCCTCGGTTTCGGAAGGTTCGGCATCGCTCGGGCTCAATTTCGTGTCGCTCTCAACGGGCATCGGCCGCCCTAGGTTAGACGCCTTCGCCCAGGCACACTGAACGAAACTTCCCTGCGAGCGCCCCTGGTAGTCTGCTTTCCACATAAGCGCCACATCTAGAGGGGTGGAGGGACTGGCCCAGTGAAGCCCCGGCAACCACGCCGAATCGAGAGGTTCGGAACAGGTGCCAACTCCAGCAGGTCGCCGATTCGGGCCTGGAAGATGTGGGGAGAAGTCCGATCGGACCTCTGCCCCACAAAAGGCGGAGGTTTTTTTGTTGAAGGCAACAGAAGGAAGATCGGATGTCACTGGATAGCTTGAGATGCAAGGAGTGCGGGTCGGCCTTTGAGCTCGGCGCCCACTATTTCTGCGAAAACTGCTTCGGCCCGCTCGAGGTCGCCTACGACCACTCGGGGCTCGACCCGGCGGAGGCGAAACGGGCGATCCAGGCCGGCTCGCAGGGGATCTGGCGCTACGCCGACTTCCTGCCCTTCGCCGGCCGCCCCGGCGACCCGCTGGAGCCGGGGCTGACGCCGCTGCTGCGCGCCGACCGGCTCGCCGAGCGGCTCGGGCTCGACGCCGAGCTCTGGATCAAGAACGACGCCGCCAACCCGACCCACTCCTTCAAGGACCGGGTCGTCGCGGTCGCCGTCGCCAAGGCCCAGGAGCTCGGCTTCGACACCGTCGCCTGCGCCTCGACCGGCAACCTCGCCAACGCCGTCGCCGCCCACGCGGCCGCCGCCGGCCTCGACTCCTACGTCTTCGTCCCCGCCAACCTCGAGGAACAGAAGCTGCTCGCGACCGCCGTCTACGGGACCAACCTGGTCGGCGTGCACGGCAACTACGACGACGTCAACCGCCTCTGCACCCAGCTCGCCGAGACGCGCCCCTGGGCCTTCGTCAACGTCAACCTGCGCCCCTACTACGCGGAGGGCTCCAAGACGCTCGCCTACGAGACCGTCGAGCAGCTCGGCTGGGAGCTGCCCGACCGCGTCGTCTGCCCGATCGCCTCCGGCTCGCTGTTCACGAAACTCGGCCGCGGCTTCCAGGAGTGGCTCGACCTCGGCCTCGTCGAGGGCCGCCAGCCGGTCTTCAACGGCGCCCAGCCCGAGGGCTGCAGCCCCGTCGCCACCGCCTTCGCCGAAGGCTGGGACGTCTGCAAGCCGCAGAAGCCGGAGACGATCGCCAAGAGCCTGGCGATCGGCGACCCGGCCGACGGCCCCTACGCCGTCGAGCACGCCCGCAGGACGGGCGGGCGGATCGACGCCGTCGACGACGACGAGATCCGCGACAGCATCGGCCTGCTCGCCGAGACCACCGGGATCTTCACCGAGACCGCCGGCGGGGTCACGGTCGGCGTCCTGCGCAAGCTCGCCGAGCGCGGTGAAATCGGCTCCGGGGAGCGGGTCGTCATCTACCTGACCGGCGAGGGCCTGAAGACGCTCGACGCCGCTCGCGATAGGTTCCAGATGCGTGAGATCGATCCCGATCTCGAGAGCTTCGAGTCCGAGTTCCGCCAGGAGGTCAGCGTCTGATGAGCGTCACCGTGAAGATCCCAACCCAGCTGCGCGCCGCGACCGGGGGAGAGGTCGAGGTCGAGGTCTCCGGCGCCACCGTCGGCGAGGTCCTCGACGCCGTCTTCGAGGCCCACGGCGACCTGCGCGAGCGGATCACCCAGGACGGCGACCTGCGCCGCTTCGTCAACGTCTACGTCAGCGGCGAGGACATCCGCTTCCAGCAGGGGTTGGAGACGGCGATCAACGAGGGCGACGAGGTGACGATCCTGCCGGCTGTGGCGGGTGGGTGAGGGCGGTCGCGGCGGGGGTTCCGCTTAACTTTTTCGTGAATCGCCTTAGGGCTGGCGCCGCGGTCGAGGTTGCGGCGAAAAAGTACAAGACGCTTCACCCCCGCCGCGACCGCCCGTCGCCCCCTCTGGCCACTCCGCCAGAGATCGTCCTGCGCCGTCGAGGTTCGTCTGGCCCCGTCGGGATCGCTTAGCTGATGGAGAGGCCGCCGGTGGTGATTCTCTGTGGGGGGCGGGGGACTCGGTTGCGGGAGCGGACGGAGACGGTGCCGAAGGCGCTGGTCGAGATCGGCGGCAGGCCGATCCTCTGGCACGTGATCGGCATCTACGCGGCCCAGGGCTTCGAGCGCTTCCTGCTCGCCACCGGGTACCTCGGCGAGATGGTCGCCGAGTTCGTCGACGGCGAGCGGTGGCCGGGCGGGCTCGCGGTCGAGTGCGTCGAGACCGGCGCCGAGACGCCGACCGGCGGGCGGGTCGCGGCGCTCTCCGAGCGCCTTGCCGGCGGCAGCTTCTGCGTCACCTACGCCGACGGCGTCGCCGACGTCGACCTCGAGGCGCTGCTCGCCTTCCACCGCGGCGAGGGGGCGCTGGCGACGATGACCGTCGTCCGCCCGCGCCTGCAGTGGGGGGTCGCCGACGTCGACGAGGAGGGCCGGGTCGCCGGCTTCGTCGAGAAGCCGCGCAGCGAGCACTGGATCAACGGCGGCTTCCTCTGCTTCGAGCCCGGCGCCCTCGACTACCTCGATGAGGACAGCGTGCTGGAGCGCGAGCCGCTGCGCCGGCTGGCGGCCGACGGCGAGCTGCGCGCCCACCGCCACGAGGGCTTCTGGGACTGCATGGACACCTACAAGGACGCCGTCGAGCTCAACGACCTCTGGGCCGGGGGAGAGGCGCCGTGGACCGCCTGGGCGCCCGGCGGGGGCGGGGTCGCGCCTTGACGCCGGTCCTGGTCACCGGCGCCCACGGCTTCGTCGGCTCGCACCTGGCGAGGGCGCTGCTGGAGAAGGGCGAGGCGGTCCGCGTCCTCGACCGCCCCGACCCCCGCGAGGCCGACGTCGGCGGGCCGCGCCGCTCGGCGCTCGACCTGCTCGGGATCCGCGCCGACGTCGAGCTGGCCGAGGCCGACCTGCGCGACGCCGGGCAGGTGGACGCGGCGGTGGCCGGCTGCGAGGCGGTCTTCCACCTCGCCGCGCAGACGATCGTCGGCGTCGCCCGCTCGGCGCCGCGGGAGACGCTCGAGGTCAACGTCGGCGGCGCCTGGAACGTCTTCGAAGCCTGCCGCGCACACGGCGTCGGGCGGGTCGTCTTCGCCTCCTCCGACAAGGCCTACGGGGCGAGCCCGGAGCTGCCCTACCGCGAGGACTTCCCGCTGCGCGCCGCCTATCCCTACGACGCCAGCAAGGCGGCCGCCGACATCATCGCCCGCAGCTACGCCAACGCCTACGGGGTGCCGATCGCGGTCACCCGCTTCGCCAACGTCTACGGCGGCGGCGACCTCAACTTCTCGCGCCTGATCCCGGAGGCGACGGTCGCCGTGCTCGAGGGCCGGGCGCCGGTGATCCGCTCCGACGGCAGCCCCGAGCGCGACTTCCTCCACGTCGATGACGCCGTCGCCGCCTACCTGGCGATCGCCGCGGCGCTCGAGGAGGGCGGCGCGGCGGGCGAGGCCTTCAACGCCGGCGGCGAGCGTCCCCACTCGGTCCGCGAGGTGGTCGAGGCGATCGCCGAGCTCGGCGGCGGCGGCATCGAGCCCGACATCCGCGGCGCCGGCAACCCCGACGGCGAGATCGACCGCCAGTTCGTCGACTCCTCGAAGCTGCGCGAGCTGACCGGCTGGCGGCCCGCCGTCGAGCTGCGCGACGGCCTCGCCCGCACGATCGAGTGGTACCGGGAGCACCCGGAGGCGAGGTAGGCTGACTGCGACCACCGTCCCGTCCACCGATAGGAGTCAGAGATGAAGAGCGGTCGCCTTCGCCGTCCCTCGCCGGCAATGATCGTCGCCCTGCTGGCGCTGTTCGTGGCGATGGCGGGCACCGGCTATGCGGCGCTGAAGCTGCCCAAGAACAGCGTCGGCGCCAAGCAGCTGAGGAAGAACTCGGTGACGACGGCGAAGGTCAAGAAGAACGCGATCACCGGCGCGAAGGTAAGGAACGGATCGCTGACCGGAGAGGACATCGACCTGGGCAAGCTCGGGACCGTGCCTTCGGCACAGAGCGCCAACAGCCTCGCGCCGATGGAAGCGACGCACTACATCGGACAGATCGGGGAGCCCCAGTTCGAGAACGGGGCGTCGAACCTGGGCACGCAGAAATCGATCGAGATTCAACGCGCCGGCTTCTACAGGGACCACGACGGAATCGTCCATCTCCAGGGGGCGGTCAAAACCGGCAGCGGCCCTGTGGTCTTCTCGCTGCCCAGCGGCTTCCGCCCCGCGGCGAGGGGATACATCCTCGCCGTCGCCGCCTGTTTCGACAACGGCGGGGCCTGCGCCAAAGACTCAAACGGCGACGCGGTGCCCGTGACGACCGTGACGATCATGGGCACCGGCACGCACGAAGAGGGCAGCCCCGACGTCTACAACGGAGCGGTCATCGCGCCGACGAACACAATCATCGGCCTCGACGGGGTCAGTTTCAGGGCGGAAAGCCGAGCGCCGCGACCGCCTAGTCTTCAGGCCGCATGTGCGGGCGCTTCACGGTCACCACCAAGGACACGAAGAAGGTCGCCGACCGCTTCCAGGTCGAGCTCGAGAAGGCGCTGGAGCGGAACGCGGCGGGCGAGGCGCCGCCGCCCTCGAAGGAGCGGGCGAAGAAGGCCGAGGGCGGGCTGGGGCGCTTCAACGTCGCCCCGACCCAGGAGATCCTCACCGTCAGGTCCTCGCCCGACCCCGAGGAGGCCGCCGCCGGCGAGCGCGAGGCGCGGCTGATGCGCTGGGGCCTGGTCCCGCGCTGGGCCAAGGACCTCAAGGTCGGCTACCGGATGATCAACGCGAAAGCCGAGAACCTGACCTCGAGCCGCGCCTACGCGCCGCTGGTCGGCAAGTTCCGCCACCGCTGCCTGATCGTCGCCGACGGCTTCTATGAGTGGATGGTGGCCGAGGACCCCAAGCAGCCGCGCCAGCCCTGGCGCTTCACCGTCGACGGCGGCGAGCCGTTCGCCTTCGCCGGGCTCTGCACCCGCAAGGAGTGGGAGGACGGGGAGGAGCGCGGCGCCGAGGACGGCTGGCTCTACAGCTGCACGATCGTGACGACGACCCCGAACGAGGTCGTCTCCAAGGTCCACGACCGGATGCCGGTGATCCTGCCGGGCGCCGAGGCCGAGGCCGCCTGGCTGCGCCCCGACCTCGAGCTCGAGGACGCGGTGGCGATGTGCGGGCCGCTGGAGGCGGCGGCGGATGTCGGGCGCTCCCGCCAACCCGCGGGTCAACAAGGTCGGCAAGGGGATGGAGGAGGGGCCGGAGCTGCTCGTCGCCCCGTAGGGCGGCGCCCTATTCGGCGATCGTTTCCGGGAAGCGGGCCATCGCCCCCGAGGTCTTCACGCTTTCCGTGCCGGCGCTCGTCTTCACTTCGCATTCGATCTCGATCGAGGGGATCTTCGTCGCCTTCCAGATCGAGGCGAAGGGGAGGGCCAGAGTGCTGACCGGCGGCCCGGGGGGCAGGTACCACTTCCAGCGCTCGATCCCGACGCTGTAGGTCGGCCATTCGACCTTGATCCCCTTCTCGGTGGCGAAGACTTCCGGCAGGTCTTCCATTTCCAGGTCGGCGAGGCCGGCCCCGTGCGAGCTGAACTCGGCGGCGATGCTCTCCGGCACCGGCTGTTCGGTGAGCTCGGGGCTGGAGCGCGGATAGGAGGCGCGCGAGCCCGGCGTCTGCGCGACTTCGGTGCCGCCGGGGGCGCGCATCGAGCAGAGGATCCGCGAGCCGCCGACCGGGGAGCCGGCGTCGATCCTCAGGGTCGCGGCGCTGCGGAAGAGCAGGTAGCCGCTGACGTTGACGCCGGTGGCGCGCAGCCCGGCCGCCGTGATCTGCATCTCGCCGCCGCCCCCGGGGACCTGGGCGGGCTCGGAGTCGGGCACCTCCCTGCGTCTTCACCCATTCGAGGTTGGCGGCTTCGCCGGCGAGGTTTTCGTTGGCGAGGGCGGCCGCGGCGAGCGTCGCGACCAGGCCGACGGCGATCACGATCAGCGCCCCGCGCGGGGGGCGGTTGTCATTGCCCTCGGCCATCGGCGGGGACAGTATCGATAAGGGATGGCCGCCTCCCGCGTGCGGGGAGGCTGGTTGCGAATAGCATTCGGGATCGGGATGAGCAGCGGACTGCGGCAGCTCCGGGCATCGCTCGGATCGCTGGCGGCCGTGTTCGGGAACCCGGACCTGGCCCGGCTCGTCCTCGCCTGGATGGGGACGATGCTGGCGACCTGGACCTTCGCGATCGCCCTCGGCGTCTACGCCTTCGCCCACGGGGGCGCGACCGCCGTCGGCGTCGCGGCGCTCGTCCGCCTGCTGCCCGGCGCGCTCGCCTCTCCCTTCGGCGGCCTGCTCGGGGACCGGCACTCGCGGCGCCTGGTGCTGGTCTCGAGCTCGGCGCTGAGCGGGATCGCGATCTGCCTCGCCGCCGGCGCCGTCGTCGCCGGCGCCCCGACCTGGCAGGTCTACGGCCTCGCCGGCCTGTTCACGATCGCCTCGACCCCCTACGTGCCCGCCGAGGGGGCGCTGCTGCCGCTCGCCGCCCGCACCCCGCAGGAGCTCTCGGCGGCGAACGTCGCCCGCAGCCAGATGGACAACCTCGGCTTCCTGCTCGCCTCGCTGGCGACCGGGGCCCTGCTGGCGCTCGCCACCCCGCAGGCGGCGTTTCTGGTCGCGGGCGCGGCGGCCCTGCTGACCGCGGCGCTGCTCGCCGGCCTCGATCGCGACAGTCGCCCCCAGTACGAGGACGCGGGCGCCACCGGGGTGCTCGAGGAGGCCGGCGCCGGGCTCAGGGCGCTGCTCGCCGAGCCCGGCCTGCGGCTGGTGGCGATCACCCTCAGCCTGCTCGTCTTCATCGAGGGCGCCGCCGACGTGATGAGCGTGATCACCGTCCTCGACCTGCTCGGGATCGGCGAAGGCAACGTCGGCTGGATCAACGCGACCTGGGCGGTCGGCGCCCTGTTCGCGGGGGTCGGGCTCGCCGTGCTCCTCGACCGCGGCCACATGGCGGCCGGGCTCGCGGTCGGCTGCGTGATCGTCGGCGCCGGCTTCGCCCTGCCCGGCGCCTGGCCGGTGATCGTCGCCGCCTTCGTCTCCTACTTCCTCTTCGGCTTCGGCTACACCTTCGTCGAGGTCGCCGCGCGGACGCTGCTGCAGCGGCTGGGGTCCGACGAGACGCTCGCCCGGGTGATCGGCTTCCTCGAGACCAGCCGGCTGACGGCGACCGCCCTCGGCTCGATCGCCGCGCCGCTGCTGGTGGCGCTGCTCGGCGTGCGCGGGGCGCTGCTGGCGCTCGGGTCGCTGCTGCCGCTGCTCGCCCTGCTGCGCTGGGGCGCCCTGCGCAGCTTCGAGATCGGCGCCCCCGTCTCGGAGCGTGTCTTCAACCTCCTCCGCGAGAGCTCGATCTTCGCGCCGCTGTCCGTCGACCGGGTCGAGTCGCTCTGCCGGGCGGTGGTCGAGCTCGACGTCGGGCCCGCCGAGACGGTGATCGCCCAGGGCGAGATCGGCGATCGCTTCTACCTGATCGACGCCGGCGAGGTCGAGGTGATCGAGGACGGCGCCTTCAAGCGCAACATGGGGGAGGGGGAGGGCTTCGGCGAGATCGCCCTGCTCCACGACATCCCCCGCACCGCGACCGTCCGCACGACCCTCGAGACCCGCCTCCTGGCCCTCGACAGCGAGCACTTCCTCGAAACGGTGACCGGCCACCGCCGCAGCCACCAGAGCGCCGAAGCCGCCGCCGCCGAATGGCTCTCCCGCTAGCGGCCGCTCGACGCGCCCGACAGGATTCGAACCTGTGGCCTCTCTCCTCCGGAGGGCGAGCGCTCTATCCAGCTGAGCTACGGGCGCAGAGGGCCAGTCTAGTCTCGCCCGGATCTGCGGTCCCAGGTCGCGTAGGCTCGGCCGATGGACCTCTCGGTCGCCTTCCTCGGCACGGGGGGCGCTGTGCCCTCGGCGCGGCGCTCGACCGCCAGCCTGCTCGTCGCCCGCGGCGGCGAACGGCTGATGTTCGACTGCGGCGAGGGAACCCAGCGCCAGCTGCAGAAGTCGCTGGGCCTGGTCCAGGTCGACGAGATCTACCTGACCCACTTCCACGCCGACCACTTCCTCGGCCTGCCGGGGATGCTGAAAACGTATGACCTCACCGACCGCGAGGCGCCGCTGACCGTCTACGGGCCGCGCGGCCTCGAGGACCTGTTCAAGACGCTCGGCAGGCTGATCGGCAGGATCGGCTTCCGCCTCGACCTGGTCGAGCTCGAGCCCGGCGACGTGATGGAGCTCGAGGGCGCCGAGATCCGCGCCTTCGAGGTCGCCCACAGCGTGCGCGCCTGCGGCTACGCGCTGGTCGAGGACGAGCGCCCCGGCCGCTTCGACATCGAGGCGGCGAAGCGGCTCGGCGTGCCCGAAGGCCCGGCCTTCGCCGCCCTGCAGCGCGGCGAGACGGTGACCGGGTCCGAGGGGCCGGTCGACGCCGGCCAGGTGGTGGGGGAGGCCCGGCCCGGCCGCACGATCGCGATCACCGGCGACACCGGGCCCTGCGAGGCGACCGTCGAGGCCGCCCGCGGCGCCGAGCTGCTCGTCCACGACGCGAGCTTCTCCGAGGAGGAGGCGCAGCGCGCCGCCGACACCGGCCACTCGACCGTCGGCCAGGCCGCCGCCGTCGCCCGCGACGCCGAGGTGAAGATGCTCGCCGCCGTCCACATCTCCTCCCGCTACCACGTCGGCGCGATGCTCGAGGAGGCTCGCGAGGTCTTCGAGGCGACCGTCGCCCCGCGTGACTTCGACCTCGTCGAGATCCCCTTTGCCGAGCGCGGCGAGCCGCTGCTGGTCCCCAACGGCGCCCGCGAGCGCGCTCAGGCCCCGGTGCCGGACGCCTGAGCGCCGCCGAGGCGAAGCTCGAGATCGCCTCCGCGACCTCGGCCGCCCGGTCCTCCTGGAGGAAGTGCTTGGCGGCCAGCAGGGTCGGCTCCTCCACGCCCAGGGCGCGCTGCACGTCGGCCCGCTTGCCGGCGTCGAGCATCGTGTCCTTCTCCCCCCAGACGACCTGCGCGGGGTACGGATGCCCGGCCAGCCCATCGAAGAAGAAGCGCTCCTTCTCCTCGCTCAATTCGAAGCCGCGCATGATCTCGAGGAAGGCGCGACCGCCGTCGCCGCGCTTGAGCAGGGCGTGGTGGGCGTCGACCTCGGCGGCCGGCACGGCGCCGCGATCGGCGATCCCGACCAGGTAGTAGATCTGCCGGAAGGCCGGGCGGACCATGCTGCGCAGCCAGAGCTCGCCGGCGACCGGGATCGAGAAGGGGTGCATCGGCCAGGGCCGGTGGAAGGTCGAGACGGCGACGAAGGTGTTGAGCGCGGTCAGCGACAGCACCCGGCCCGGGTTGCGGATCGCCCACTCGAAGCCGACCGGGCCGCCGACGTCGTGGACGACGAGGTGGCAGCGCTCGATCCCGAGCGCGTCGATCGCGGCGCCCGTCCAGGCGGCGAGCCCGCTCCAGGAGTAGTCGAAGCCCCGCGGCCGCGCCGCCAGGCCCAGCCCCGGGAAGTCGAAGGCGACGCCGCGCAGCCCCCGCGAGGCCAGCTCCGGCACGACCCTGCGGTAGAGGTAGGAGCTGACCGGGACGCCGTGCAGGAGGACGACCGCCTCGCCGCCGCCCTCGTCGATGACGAAGGAGCCGACGCCGGCCGCCTCGAATCGCCGACCCGCCGCCTCGTGCGCCGCCACCGCCTCTGCCGCTCTCCGCTCGATGCGCGAAAGCATCTCACGTGGCGTCACCCCTCGCTGCTACTCTGGCGTCGTCCTTTAACCAGGTCCCGAGAGGCCAGGAAGGAAGCGAAAAATGAGTGAGAAGGTCGTGCTCGAGCGCGATGACCTGCGACGCAGCCTGCAGCGCATCGCCCACGAGATCGCCGAGAAGAACCCCGATCCCGAGGGCCTGGCGATCGTCGGAATCCACACCCGCGGCGCGATCCTCGCCCGCCGCCTCCACACCCTCCTCGGCGAGCTGACCGCGGTCGAGCTGCCGATCGGCGACGTCGACATCTCCTTCTACCGCGACGACGTCGGCGCCAAGGCGCCCGGCGCCCAGCCCGTCGTCCACGCCTCCCACATCGACTTCGACCTCACCGGGCGCACCGTCGTCCTCGTCGACGACGTCCTCTTCACCGGCCGCACCGTGCGCGCCGCGATCGAGGCGATCTTCGACTACGGCCGCCCCGACCGCGTGCAGCTCGCCGTCCTCTGCGACCGCGGCCACCGCGAGCTGCCCTTCCGGCCCGACTACGTCGGCAAGAACCTGCCGACCGCCCGCGAGGAGCGGGTCAACGTGCGGCTCGAGGAGGCCGACGAGGTCGACGAGGTGACGATCTCCGAGCCGGCGGAGGTGGCGGCATGAGGCACCTGCTCGCGATCGACGACCTCAGCCGCGAGGAGATCGAGGCGATCCTCGACCGCGCCGAGAGCTTCGCCGAGGTCGGCCGCCGCGACATCAAGAAAGTGCCGACCCTGCGCGGCCGCACGATCGTCAGCCTCTTCTACGAGGCGAGCACGCGGACCTCCTCCTCCTTCGAGCTCGCCGCGAAGCGGCTCTCCGCCGACCTCGTCTCGGTCAAGGCCGCCGGCTCCTCGGTCGACAAGGGCGAGTCGCTGAAGGACACGGTCGCCACCCTCTCCGCCTACGACCCGGCGGCGATCGTCATCCGCCACCCGCACGCCGGCGCCGCCCAGCTCGTCGCCGGCTGGTCGGAGGCCGCGGTCGTCAACGCCGGCGACGGCAAGCACGAGCACCCGAGCCAGGCGCTGCTCGACGTCTACACCCTGCGCCGCCGGCTCGAGAGCCTCGAGGGCAAGCGGATCTGGATCGTCGGCGACGTCCTCCACAGCCGCGTCGCCCGCTCCAACCTGCTCGCCTTCCAGAGGATGGGGGCCGAGGTCACCCTCTGCGGGCCGCCGACCCTGATCCCGCGCGGGATCGAGGCGCTCGGCTGCGAGGTCGCCCACTCGCTGGACGGGATCGAGGAGGCCGACGTCGTCTACGCCCTGCGGATGCAGAACGAGCGCATGGAGGAGAGCTTCGTCCCCTCGATCCGCGAGTACGTGGCCCACTTCCAGATCGACTCGCGCCGGCTCGGGCCGCGCCAGCTGCTCATGCACCCCGGGCCGGTCAACCGCGGGGTCGAGCTCTCCGGCGAGGTGATCGACTCGCCGCAGTCGCTGATGACCGAGCAGGTCGCCTCCGGCCTCGTCGTGCGGATGGCGATCCTCTACGAGCTGCTGGCGACGAGGGGCAATCGCACCGAGCCGGCCGCGGGAAGCCCCGAGCCGGGCGCCGGGCGGCCCACCCCGATCGGCCAGGGGCAGCCGGCGTGAGCCTCGGCGAGGCGCTCGACATGCGCGCCGGCGAGGGCGCCGAGGTGGTCCTGCGCGAGGCGACGGTGCTCGACCCGGTCGCCGGCATCGAGGGCGCCCACGACGTCGTCGTCCGCGACGGCAGGATCGCCGAGCTGGCGGCGCCGGGCTCGGTCGAGGCGGACGGCATCGAGGCGGTCGAGGCGGCCGGCCTGCACGCCTTCCCCGCCTTCTTCGACCCCCACGTCCACCTGCGCACGCCCGGCCACGAGCACAAGGAGGACGTCGAAACGGGGACCCGCTCGGCGGCCGCCGGCGGCTTCTGCGGCGTGATCGCGATGGCCAACACCGAGCCGCCGGTCTCGACCGCGGCCGACGTCGAGGCCCTGCGCGAGGCGGCCCGCGAGGGCGCCTCGGTGGCGACCGGCTTCCTGGCCACGGTCAGCAAGGGGATGCGGGGCGAGGAGCTGACCGAGATGGCCGAGCTGCGCGAGGCCGGGGCGCTCGGCTTCAGCGACGACGGCCTGCCGATCCGCAGCGCCGGCCTGATGCGCCGGGCGCTGCAGTACCAACGGCTCTGCGGCGGCACGATCGCCCTCCACGAGGAGGACCCCGAGCTCTCCGGCAGCGGCGTCATGCACGAGGGCGCCGTCTCCGCGGCGCTCGGCCTGGCCGGCGTCCCCTCGGTCTCGGAGTCGACGATGATCGCCCGCGACGCCGCCCTCGCCGCCTACGAGGACGCCCGCATCCACGTCCAGCACCTCTCCGCCGTCGAGTCGGTGGACGCCGTCCGCGCCGCCCGCGCCGCCGGCGTCAGGATCAGCGCCGAGGCGACCCCGCACCACCTCTGCATCACCGACGAGGAGGTGCGCAGCCTCGACGCGACGCGGTTCAAGATGAACCCGCCGCTGCGCGCCGAGGCCGACCGCCAGGCGCTGATCGAGGGGCTCGCGCGACGGCACGATCGACTGCATCGCCACCGACCACGCGCCGCACGCCGCCGAGGAAAAGGAGGTCCCCTACGAGGGCGCCGCGATGGGGGTGACCGGGCTCGAGACGGCCTTCGCCGCGGTCCACACCGACCTGGTGATGCCGGGCGTCATCGAGCTCGGCGCTGCTGGTCGAGCGGCTGGCCGGCGGCGCGACGCCGTTCGGGCTCGAGCGGCCGACGCTGGCGGTCGGCAGCGAGGCGAACGTCGCCCTCTGCGACCTCGGCGCCGAGTGGACCGTCGGCGAGGACGGCTACGAGAGCCGCTCATCCAACTCCTGGTGCGCCGGCCGCCGGCTCACCGGCCGGGTCGTGATGACCCTGGCGGCCGGCCAGGTCGCCTTCCGCCTGCGCTCCTTCTCCCTGGGAGTGGCGTCATGAGCCCGCTTCCGTTGTTCCTTATGACCGCTATAGGGCCAAAAGGAACAGCGGAATGACGGGCGCCTACGTCCTGCTCGAGGACGGCACCCGCTTCGAGGGCGGCGAGCTCTGCGGGCACCGCGAGCCGGTGACCGGGGAGGTCGTCTTCAACACGGCGATGACCGGCTACCAGGAGTCGGTCACCGACCCCTCCTACGCGGGCCAGATCATCGTCTTCACCTACCCGCTGATCGGCAACTACGGCGTCTCGGCGGCGGCGATGGAGTCCGACCGCGCCCACGCCCGCGGCGTGATCATGCGCGACCCCAAGAACCGCGAGGACGTCGCCACCGCCGAGGGCGGCTGGCTCGACTGGCTCGCCGACTGCGGCGTGGCGGGGATCGGCGGCGTCGACACCCGGGCCCTGGTCCGCCACATCCGCGACGGCGGCGCGATGCGCGGCGGCATCTTCCCGGGCGAGATGGCCGAGGCCGAGGCGCGCGAGCGGGTCGAGGCCGAGCCCTCGATGGACGGCGCCGACCTCGCCCGCACCGTCACCCCGCCCGAGCCGGTCCGCTTCGAGGGCGACGGGCCGCACGTGGTCGGGATCGACACCGGGATCAAGATGAACATCGTCCGCCAGCTGCGCGAGCGCGGCTGCCGGATCACGCTGCTGCCCTGCGACAGCACCGCCGAGCGGGTCCTCGAGGAGGACCCCGACCTGATCTTCCTCGCCAACGGCCCCGGCGACCCCGCCGCGCTCGGCTACGTCGTCGACACGGTCCGCGAACTGGTCGGCAAGCGGCCGATGTTCGGCATCTGCCTCGGCCACCAGCTCCTCTGCCGGGCCGTCGGCCTGCAGACCTTCAAGCTGCCCTTCGGCCACCGCGGCGCCAACCACCCGGTCAAGGACCTGGCGACGGGGGCGATCGACATCACCTCCCAGAACCACGGCTTCGCGGTCGAGGGGCCGGGCGGCGAGCCGCGCATCGAGGGCGACGAGCCGGTCCGCTGGGAGACCGACTTCGGCGCCGCCGAGCTCACCCACCTCAACCTCTACGACCGCACGGTCGAGGGCCTCGCGCTTCCCGACGTCGACGCCGCCACCGTCCAGTACCACCCCGAGGCCGGGCCCGGCCCCCACGACGCCCGCCACCTCTTCGACAGCTTCCTGGAGCTCGCCCATGCCTAGGCGCGACGACATCGAGAAGATCCTCCTGATCGGCTCCGGCCCGATCGTGATCGGCCAGGCGGCCGAGTTCGACTACTCCGGCGTCCAGGCCTGCAAGGTGCTGCTCGAGGAGGGCTACGAGGTCGTCCTCGTCAACTCCAACCCGGCGACGATCATGACCGACCCCGAGTTCGCGACGGCGACCTACGTCGAGCCGCTGCTGCCGGGCCCGGTCGCCAAGATCATCGAGAAGGAGCGCCCCGACGCGCTGCTGCCGACCCTCGGCGGCCAGACCGCCCTCAACCTGGCGATGGCGCTGCACGAGGACGGCACGCTGGAGAAGTTCGGGGTCGAGCTGATCGGCGCCGACCAGGACGCGATCCGCCGCGCCGAGGACCGCGAGGAGTTCCGCGAGACGATGAACGAGGCCGGGCTGCGGATCCCGTGGTCGATGACGGTCGAGAGCCTCGGCGAGGTCGAGGCGGCGCTCGCCGAGGGCAGGATCACGCCTGCCGGCGATCGTCCGGCCGGCCTTCACGATGGGCGGCCAGGGGGGCGGCGTGGGGGAGACCGAGACCGAGCTGCGCCAGGTCGTCTCCGAGGGCCTCGCGGCGAGCCCGATCAACCAGGTCCTGGTCGAGGAGTCGGTGCTCGGCTGGGGCGAGTTCGAGCTCGAGGTGATGCGCGACCGCAACGACAACGTCGTCATCGTCTGCTCGATCGAGAACGTCGACCCGATGGGCGTCCACACCGGCGACTCGGTCACCGTCGCCCCCGCCCAGACCCTGACCGACGCCCTCTACCAGGAGCTGCGCGACCAGGCGATCAGGGTGATCCGCGCGATCGGGGTCGAGACCGGCGGCTCCAACGTCCAGTTCGGCGTCGACCCGCGAGACGGTGAGATCGTCGTCATCGAGATGAACCCGCGGGTCTCGCGCTCCTCGGCGCTCGCCTCCAAGGCGACGGGCTTCCCGATCGCCAAGATGGCGGCGAAGCTGGCGGTCGGCTACGCGCTGGAGGAGATCCCAAATGACATAACGCGCGCTACGCCGGCCTCCTTCGAGCCGACGATCGACTACGTCGTCACCAAGATCCCGCGCTTCGCCTTCGAGAAGTTCCCGGGGGCGACCGGCAAGCTCTCCACCCACATGCAGAGCGTCGGCGAGGTGATGTCGATCGGGCGCACCTTCCGCGAGTCCTTCGCCAAGGCGCTGCGCTCGCGTGAGCTCGACTCCGCCGCCGAGTTCCCCGCCGGCGACGAGGAGCTGCTGGCGCTGCTGGAGACGCCCTGCGCCGAGCGCTTCGACCAGGTGCTCGAGGCCTTCCGCCGCGGGCTCGGGGTCGAGGCGGTCCACGAGCGCTGCCTCGTCGACCGCTGGTTCCTGCGCGAGCTCGAGGCGCTCGCCGTCGAGGGCGACGGGACCGAGGGCCTCGCCCGCGCCTACAAGTCGGTCGACACCTGCGCCGCCGAGTTCGAGGCGGCGACCCCCTACTACTACTCCGGCCACGAGCGCCCGGGGCCCGACGGCACGGTCGCCTCCGAGGTCCGCCGCGGCGACCGCGACTCGATCGTCATCCTCGGCGCCGGCCCGAACCGGATCGGCCAGGGGATCGAGTTCGACTACTGCTGCGTGCACGCGGCGATGACCAGCCGCGAGCTGGGCCGCGACGCGGTGATGATCAACTGCAACCCGGAGACGGTCTCGACCGACTACGACACCTCCGACCGCCTCTACTTCGAGCCGCTGACCGCGGAGGACGTGCTCGCCGTCTGCGAGCAGGAGCGCCCCGAGGGCGTGATCGTCCAGTTCGGCGGCCAGACGCCGCTGAAGCTCGCCCGCCAGATCGAGGAGGCCGGCATCCCGCTGCTCGGCACGCCGGTCGACGCGATCGACCTGGCCGAGGACCGCGGCCGCTTCGGCGCCCTGCTGCGCAAGCTCGGGATCAAGCACCCGCCCTACGGCACGGCGCTCTCGGCCGAGGAGGCGGCGGTGATCGCCGAAGAGGTCGGCTTCCCGCTGCTCGTCCGGCCCTCCTACGTGCTCGGCGGCAGGGCGATGGAGATCTGCTACTCGACCGAGGACCTGAACGCCTACCTGGAGGCCAACGTCAAGGCCGACCAGGAGCACCCGCTGCTGCTCGACCGCTTCCTCGAGAACGCGATCGAGGTCGACGTCGACGCGCTCGCCGACGGCGAGTCGGTCCACGTCGCCGGGATCATGCAGCACGTCGAGGAGGCCGGCGTCCACTCCGGCGACTCGGCCTGCGTGATCCCGCCGATGAGCCTCGGCGAGGAGATGCTCGCCGAGATCCGGGCGACGACAGAGCGGATCGCGCTCGAGCTCGGCGTCATCGGCCTGATCAACATCCAGTACGGGGTCGCCGGCGGCGAGCTCTACGTGATCGAGGCCAACCCGCGCGCCTCGCGCACGGTGCCCTTCGTCTCCAAGGCGATCGGGGTGCCGCTCGCCAAGGTCGCCTGCCGGCTGATGCTGGGCGAGAAGATCGGCGACCAGGAGCTGCCGGCCGAGCTGCCGACCCACGTCAGCGTCAAGGAGGCGGTGCTGCCCTTCTCGCGCTTCGCCGGCGCCGACTCGGTGCTCGGCCCGGAGATGAAGAGCACCGGCGAGGTGATGGGGATCGCCGCCGACTTCCCGACCGCCTTCGGCAAGGCGCAGAGCGCCGCCGGCGTCGCGCTGCCGACCGAGGGCGCGGTCTTCATCACCGTCACCGACACCGACAAGCCGGCGGCGACCCAGATCGCCGCCCGCTTCCACGACCTCGGCTTCGAGGTGATCGCGACCGGCGGCACGGCCCAGGCGATCTCCGCGATGGGCGTGCCCGTGACCCGGATCAACAAACTGGGGGAGGGCTCCCCGCACGTCGTCGACCTGATCCGGGAGCGCCGCTGCGACCTCGTGATCAACACCCCGACCGGCTCCGGCGCCCGCTCCGACGGCTACGAGATCCGCACCGCCGCCGTCCGCCACGACGTCGCCTGCGTGACGACGATGACCGGGGCGAGCGCCGCCGCCCGGGCGATCGCCGCCCGCGCCGGAGGCGAGGCCGAGGTCAGGAGCCTGCAGGAGATCCACGGGTCGACGAAAGCGGCCCAGTCTCGATGACCGCACCGCTGGGTCGCCGGCTGTGCGAGGTGACGGAGAACCGTTCCTCGGGCGGATACCGGGTCTTCTCGCTGCGCGACGAGCAGGGGCCGCTGCCGGAGGCGGGGCAGTTCTACATGCTCGCCGCCGAGCACCACTGGGAGCAGCGCGGCGGCCGCCCGTTCCTGCCCCGCGCCCTCTCCGTCGCCGACGCCGAGCCGGCGAGCGCCGGCGGCGCCAGGCTCGACTTCCTGCTCGAGGCGGTCGGGCCGGGGACCGAGCGGCTCTGCGCTCTGGGGCCGGGCGAGCGCGTCTGGGTCAACGGCCCGCTCGGCAACGCCTTCTCGGAGCCGCGGGAGCTGGCGCCGGGCGCCGCCGGGGCGATCCTCGTCGGCGGCGGGATCGGGATCGCGCCGCTCGCCCTCCTGCGCCGCCGGTTCTCGGCCGCGGGTGTGCCGGCCCGCGTACTGCTCGGCTTTCGCGACGAGGCCCACTCCGGCGGCCTCGACGACCTCTTCCGCTGCTGCGAGGTCGGCCTCGCCAGCGAGGACGGCCACCGCGGCCACCGCGGCTACGTCACCGACCTGCTGGCGGCGATGCTCGAGGGCGACGACGCGAGCAGCGCCGCCGTCTACTCCTGCGGCCCGCCGGCGATGCTGGAGGAGGTGCGGGCGATGTGCGGGGAGCGGGGCGTCGCCTGCGAGCTGGCGCTGGAGTCGCCGATGGCCTGCGGCTTCGGGGCCTGCTTCGGCTGCGCCGTGCCGCTGGCCGCGGGCGGCTACATGCGCCTCTGCGTCGAGGGCCCGGTCGTCGAGGGGACGCGGATCGCCGAGGTCGCCCATGCCTGAGCTCTGCGGGATCCCGCTCGAGCACCCGGTGATCAACGCCTCCGGCACCTTCGACGCGATCGCCGCCCGCGGCGTCTACGGCGACGCCCTGCTCGAGGACTTTCCCTTCGCCGCCTTCGTCTCGAAGACGATCACCCCGCAGCCCAGGGTCGGCAACGAGCCGCAGCGGATCTGGGAGACGCCGGCCGGGATGATCAACTCGATCGGCCTTCCCAACAGGGGCCTCGAGGGCTTCCTCGCCGAGGACCTGCCGAGGCTGGCGGAGCTGCCGGTGCCGCTGATCGTCTCGGCGATGGCCACCAGCCGGGCCGAGTTCGCGAGGGTCGTCGAGGCGCTCGGCGAGCGCGATGAGGTCGCCGCGATCGAGCTCAACGTCTCCTGCCCCAACGTCGAGTCCGGCCTGATCGTCGGCGAGCAGCCGACCGAGACGCTGGCCCTGCTCGAGGCGCTCCGCCCGCGGACGGAGAGGCCGCTGATCGTCAAGCTGACTCCCAACGTCGCCGACCCGGCGGCGGTCGCGATCGCCGCCGAGGAGGGCGGAGCCGACGCCGTCTCGCTGATCAACACGCTGAAGGCGAGCGCGATCGACCCGGCCAGCGGCCGGCCCGGGATCGCGGCCGGCCACGGCGGCCTCTCGGGGCCGGCGGTGCGGCCCGTCGCGGTCGCCCAGGTGCGGGCCGTCGCGGCGGCGGTCGGGATCCCGGTCGTCGGCATGGGCGGGGTCTGCGACGGAGCGGACGCGCTCGAAATGATCGTCGCGGGCGCCACGGTCGTCGCGGTCGGGACCGAGAGCTTCCGCGATCCGCTGGCCGGCCGCCGGGTCGCCGCCGAGCTGGCGGAGTTGTTACCGGCGGGGTCCAAGTTGTTTCCGTAACTAGACCTCGAGTCGAGGTCTAGGTGAATTTGACGGGAAATCGAAGAAATCCCCTTGCACGTGCTCGGGCCGCGGCTATACTCGCCGCCCAATGAGCGCCCCAGTGAAGACCTCCGCAGCGGCCCCCGAGAGGTCGCTGGACCAGAGGATGGACGCTCTCCGCCGTGCGAACGACATCCGCACCGCCCGGGCGAAGCTGAAGAAGGACCTGAAAGCGGGCAAGGCGAGCATCCACGCCCTGCTCCTCGACCCGCCCGAGTACGTGATGACCGCCAAGGTCTTCGACATGCTCCTCGCCGTCCCCAAGTACGGCCGGGTGAAGGCGAACAGGATCCTCAACCAGTGCCGGATCTCGCCCTCGAAGACGATCGGCGGCCTCTCCGAGCGCCAAAGAACAGAGCTCGTCAGTCTCCTCCGGCGCTAGCTCCGCGCGCCGCCGCCTCGCCGGTCAGTATCCGTCGGAATGGCAAAGGTATTCGTAATCACAGGTCCGTCCGGTGTCGGCAAGGGGACTTTGATCTCCGAGCTGATGCGGCGCGTTCCCAACCTTGAACTGTCGATTTCGGCGACGACGCGGGAGCCGCGGGCGGGGGAGGAGGACGGGCGCGAGTACCACTTCCTCTCGAGCGAGGAGTTCGAAGCGCGGATGGACGCCGACGACTTCCTCGAGTTCGCCACCTACAGCGGCAACCGCTACGGGACGCTGCGCTCCGAGGTCGAGCGCTGTCTCGGCAGCGGCAGGTCGGTGGTCCTCGAGATCGAGGTCCAGGGCGCCCAGCAGGTGCGGGCGGCGATGCCCGAGTCGGTCCAGATCTTCATCGCGCCGCCCGACCCGACTCACCTGCGCACCCGCCTCGAGGGGCGCGGCACCGACTCGGCCGACGCGATCGACACCCGCCTCGAGACGGCCGAACAGGAGCTCGCCGTCCAGGGCGACTTCAACCACCGCGTCGTCAACGACGATCTCGGGCGCGCCGCGGCCGAGCTGGAGGGGATCGTGCGCGCCGAGGCCGGCATACCTCTAGACTCCGCTGCCGAATGATCAAACCACGCGTTGACAAACTCCTCGTGCACGCCGACTCGCACTACGCCGCGGTCGTCGTCGCCGCGAAGCGGGCACGACAGATAAACAGCTACTTCCACAACCTCGGTGAGGGCAGCTTCGGCGAGTACCCGCCGCCGATGGTCGAGATCGCCAACGACAGGAACTACCTGTCGGTCGCGCTCGAGGAGCTTGCCCAGGGCAAGCTCAAATACGAGTACCGCGCCTGAGCGCCCGCGCCTGAACGGGCGCCCTGAATCCCAGGAGGAACCCGATGGCCAGAATCCTGCTCGGCGTAAGTGGTGGGATCGCCGCCTACAAGGCGCTCGAGCTGGCGCGCCTCGGCACCGTCGCCGGGCACGGCGTCCGTGTGCTGATGACCGAGAGCGCGACGCGCTTCGTCGGCGCCGCGTCCTTCGAGGGGATCGTCGGCGCCCCCGTCCTGACCTCGGAGTTCGAGCGCGACCCGCTGCGCGGCTCCTTCCCCGGCGACCCGCGGCCCGAGCATGACCCGATCGGCCACCTCGAGCTGGCCGCCAACTGCGACGCCCTGATCGTCGCCCCGGCCTCGGCCAACACCCTGTCGAAGCTCGCCGCCGGCGCCGCCGACTCGATGCTCACCACCTCCTTCCTGGCCTGCGCGGCGCCGCGCCTGGTCGCGCCGGCGATGAACGACCGCATGTACGCGGACGCCGCCGTGCAGGCGAACCTCGAGACCCTGCGCGGGCGCGGCGTGACCGTGATCGAGCCGCAGGAGGGGAGGCTTGCCTCGCGGGGCGAGTTCGGCCGCGGCCGGCTCCCCGACCCCGCCGAGCTGCTCGCCCTGCTCGAGGCCGTGCTGCCCGCCGGCGATCGCCCCTGGGACGGGCTGCGCGTGCTGGTCACGGCCGGCGGCACCCGCGAGCCGGTCGACGCGGTGCGCTTCCTCGGCAACCGCTCGAGCGGCCGCATGGGCTTCGCGCTCGCCGCCGCCGCCGCCCGCCGCGGGGCCGAGGTGACGCTGATCGCCGCCAACGTCTCGCTTCCCGAGCCCGCCGGCGTGCGCCGCATCGACGTCGAGACCGCCGCCCAGCTCGCCGCCGCCGCCGCGGCCGAGTTCCCCGCCAGCCAGGTGCTGGCGATGGCCGCCGCCCCGGCCGACTTCCGCGCCGCCGAGGTGGCGCCGGGCAAGCTCAGCCGGCGCGACTCGCTGGAGCTGGCGCTGGAGCCGACCGAGGACATCCTCGCCGGCCTCGCGGCGACCCGGACGGGCGAGCAGACGATCGTCGGCTTTGCCGCCGAGCACGGCGAGGGCGGCGTCGAGCGCGCCCGCGCCAAGCTCGAGCGCAAGGGCGCCGACCTGATCGTCCTCAACGACGTCTCCGACCCGTCGATCGGCTTCGAGAGCGAGGAGAACGCCGTCACCCTGATCGACGCGGCAGACGAGACCGTCGTCCCACAGGCGTCAAAGGACTCGATCGCCGACGCGATCCTCGACAGGGTCGACACCCTGAGAGCACGCACGAGCGGGCTATACTGAGCGCAAGCTTTTTCGACCCAGCAGTATCGAGAAGTGGGCCTGGCCCACTTTTTTTTCGCCCGGAACCCATATGAGAGACCTCCAAGAGGACATCCAGCAGCAGCTGTCCGAGCTCGACTCGGACCTCGATGTCGTGGCCGTCGAGCGCCCCGGCTCCGAGGCGCTGCGGATCTTCATCGACCACCCGGGCGGCGTCGACCTCGCGCTCTGCGAACGGGTCACCAAGCACCTCAACCACCTGCTCGCCGAATACTCGCTCGAGGTCTCCTCGCCGGGACCGAAGTACAGCCGCGGCAGTCAATCCACCGAAGTCAAGGAGACCCCGTGACCAAAGAGATCGTCGAGGCAGTCAAGGCGCTCGAGCAGGAGAAGGGAATCTCCTCGGACAAGCTGATGGACGCGCTCGCCGACGCGCTCCTCTCCGCCTACAAGAAGACCCCCGGGGCCGCCAAATACGCGCGCGTCGACCTCGACCACGAGACCGGCGACTTCCTCGTCTTCGAACTGATCCTGCCGCCCGAGCTGGAGGAGAAACTGCTCGCCGAGGCCGCCGAGGCGCAGGAGGAGGAGGAGCGCGAAATCGACCCGGAGACGGGCGAGCTGCGCGAGCCCGAGGACCCCGAGCTCGACCCCGAGATGATCGCCCCTTACGAGGACCAGATCAGCACCCGCGACGTCACCCCCGAAGACTTCGGCCGGATCGCCGCCCAGACCGCCAAGCAGGTGATCCTGCAGCGGATCCGCGAGGCGGAACGGATGATGATGTTCGACGAGTACCAGGACCGGGTCGGCGAGCTGATCACGGGGATCATCCAGCAGTCCGACAAGCGCTACACGCTGGTCCAGCTGCGCGAGCGGGTCGAGGCGCTGCTGCCCAAGTCCGAGCAGGTCTACAACGAGCGCTACGACCACGGGATGCGGGTCAAGGCGGTGATCACCGACGTCTCCGACTCGACCAAAGGGCCGGCGATCGTCGTCTCCCGCCGCAGCCCCGAGCTGATCAAGAGCCTCTTCGAAATGGAGGTTCCGGAGATCGCCGACAAGCTGGTCGAGATCGTCGGCGTCGCCCGCGAGCCCGGCTACCGCTCGAAGATCGCGGTCATCTCACACGCCGACGGCGTCGATCCGGTCGGCGCCTGCGTCGGCCCGCGCGGCTCGCGGGTGAGGATGGTCGTCTCCGAGCTGCGCGGCGAGAAGATCGACATCATCCCCCACAACGACGAGCCCGGCCGGTTCGTCGCCAAGGCGCTTTCGCCGGCCCGTGTGCGGGAGGTCATCGTCGACGACGAGGAGCGCCAGGCGACGGTGATCGTGCCCGACGACCAGCTTTCGCTGGCGATCGGCCGCGACGGCCAGAACGCCCGCCTCGCCGCCCGCCTGACCGGCTGGCGCGTCGACATCAAATCCGAGACCGAGTTCGCCGCCGACGACGAGGAGATCGAGTACGCGGGCGAGGAGCAGGCCGACGGGCGCTGCCTCGCGGTCCTCTCCAACGGCCGCCGCTGCCCGAACGCGGCGATCGCCGACTCGACCTACTGCGGGCTGCCGACCCACCAGGCGCTGAGCCGCTTCGAGACGAACCAGATCGCCGTCCTCGGGCCGGTCAACGAGGCCGAGGTTGCGATCCTCGCCGATTCCAGCGCCGACGAGGCCCAGGTCGGCGAGATCGTCGCCCGCGCCGAGGCCGAGTTCGAGGAGCCGGTCGACGAGCCGGAGGAAGAGACGGTCGAGGAAGTCGACGGCACCGACCCCGAGGCCGAGGCGCCGGACGCCGAGGCGCCGGACGCCGAGGGCTCAGACCCCACTGCCGCGGGGCCTGACGCGGCCTCGGAGGGGCCTGCGGGCGGCGGCTCCGCCGCCGTTCTCGACCCCTCCGAGTCCACGCCACCCGCGGACGAGGCGTCCGAGGACGACGAGCAGGCTGAGGACGAGGCGTCTGAGGAGGACGAGCTCGCTGAGGAGGCGCTGGCGGAGGATGCCGCGACCGAGTCCGACGAAGGCGTGAGGAGCCGCGACGAGCAGGTCGCCGAGGAGACGGCCGACGAGCCCGTCGCCGAGGAGGCTGAGCAGGCGTAGTGGCCAAGAAGCGCGTCCATGAGATCGCCAAAGCCCAGGGGCTGAGCAGCAAAGAGCTGCTGGCCGCGCTGAAGGCGGCCGGGGTCGAGGCGAAAGCCGCGGCCTCCAGCGTCGAGGAAGCCGACGCCCTGAAGGCGCTCTCCGCCGCCAAGGGCAACGGCGGCAAGGCGGCGACGAAAGCCGCCCCGAAAGCCGAGGCGCCGGCGAAGAAACCGACGAAGGCCGAGGCCGCGTTGAAGAACGCCGGCCCGCAGAAGAAACCGGCGAAACCCCCAGCGGCCAAAAAAGCGGCCAAACCGGCAGCCGGTGGCGGAGGCGGGGCGAAAAAACGCCGCGTCGTGATCGACTCGCAGGCCGCGCGCCGCGACCAGATGGGCGGCCCGCCGCCGCAGCGCCCGCCTCGCCGTCGCGGGGGCCGCCGCCGCCGCCCGCTGCTCGAGGAGCCGCCCCCCAAAGCCGAGGAGCCGCTCGAGCCGGAGGCGACCAAGGTCCAGTCGGGCGCCACCGTCCGCGAGGTCGCGGAACTGCTCGGCCTGGGCAGCGCCGAGGTGATCAAGAAACTGATGATGATGGGGGAGATGGCGACCCTCACCCAGACCCTCACCGACGACTCGGTGAAGGCGATCGCCGACGAGTACGACCGCAAGATCGAAATCGTCACAGCCGCCGACGAGGAGCCCGAGGCGCCCGAGTACGACGACGCCGAGGACAGCCTCGAGGACCGGCCGCCGGTGGTCACGATCATGGGCCACGTCGACCACGGCAAGACCTCGCTGCTGGACGCGATCCGAGAGACCGAGGTCGCCGCCGGAGAGGCCGGCGGGATCACCCAGCACATCGGCGCCTACCAGGTCCACCACGACGACAAGACGATCACCTTCCTCGACACCCCGGGCCACGCCGCCTTCACGGCAATGCGCGCCCGCGGCGCCAAGGTCACCGACATCGCGGTCGTCGTCGTCGCCGCCGACGACGGCGTCATGCCGCAGACCAAAGAGGCGATCGACCACGCCCGCGCCGCCGACGTCCCGATCCTGATCGCGGTCAACAAGATCGACAAGGAGGGGGCGCAGCCGGACAGGGTCCGAAACGAGCTCGCCGCCGACGGGCTGACGCCCGAGGACTGGGGCGGGGAGACCGTCTACTGCGACGTCTCGGCGAAGACCCACGAAGGCCTCGAGAACCTGCTCGACATGATCCTCCTGGTGACCGAGCTCGAGGAGCTCGGCGCCAATCCCGACACCGAGGCCTCGGGCACCGTGATCGAGTCCCAGCTCGACCCGGGGCGCGGCCCCGTGGTCAGCATCCTGATCCAGCGCGGAACCCTCAAGGTCGGCGACGCGCTCGTCGCCGGGCCGGAGTGGGGCCGCGTGCGGGCGATGCACGACTTCATGGGCGACCGGGTCGAGAGCGCCGGGCCGGGGATGCCGGTCGAGGTGCTCGGCTTCGACGGCGTCGCCGACGCCGGCGAGTTCGTCCAGGTGGTCGAGAACGACCGCCGCGCCCGCCAGCTCGCCCAGGAACGCGCCAACCGCCTGAAGACCGAGGCGCTGGCCCGCCGCGGCGCCCGCAAGGTCAGTCTCGAGGAGGTCTTCTCGCGCGCCCAGGAGGGCGAGATCAAGGAGCTCAACATCGTCCTCAAGGCCGACGTCGCCGGCTCCCTGGAGGCGCTCCAGGACGAGATCGCGAAGGTCCCGCAGGAGCAGGTCGGGATCAACATCATCCACTCCCAGACGGGAGGCATCAACGAGTCCGACGTGATGCTCGCCTCGGCTTCCGACGCGATCATCATCGGCTTCAACGTGCGGCCGCTGGCCGACGCCCGCAAGGCCGCCGAGCGCGAGGGCGTCGACGTCCGCACCTACTCGGTCATCTACAAAATCACCGAAGACCTGCGCAACGCGATGGAGGGCATGCTCGAGTCCGTCGAGGTCGAGGAGACGCTCGGCGAGGCCGAAATCAAACAGACCTTCAAAGCCTCCAAGGTCGGCCGCATCGCCGGCTGCGTCGTCACCGACGGCAAGGTGGCGCGCGACGCCAGCGTCCGCCTGATCCGCGAGGGCACGGTGATCTGGGACGGCAAACTGGGCTCGCTGCGCAGGTTCAAAGACAACGTGCAGGAAGTCGAGGAGGGCCAGGAGTGCGGGATCGTCCTCGAGGGCTACGCGGACGTCAAGGAGGAGGACGTCCTCGAGTTCTACCGGACCAAGCAGGTCGAGCAGACGCTGGACTAAGGGACAGCCACTAGGATGACCACGCCTCGCATGCGACGCATCAACGAGGTGCTCCGGGAGGTGATCGGCGCGGCGATCAGCACCGAGTTGAGAGACCCGCGCATCGGCTTCGTAACTGTGACTTCGGTTGAGACCAGCCCAGATATCCGCGCCGCCAAGGTGCACGTCAGCGTTCTCGGCGACGAGCAGCAGCGCCAGGCGACCCTCGAGGGGCTGCGCTCCTCGCAGGGCGCGATCCAGGCGAAGATCGCCGCCGAGACGCGGATGAAGCGGACCCCGCAGCTGAGCTTCCACTACGACCCGACGGTCGAGACCGGGATGCGGATCTCCCAGTTGCTCGAGGACGAGGGCCCGGATCCCGCGGGGGAGGAGGCGTGAGCGAGATGGCCGGGGCGACGGCGACCGAGCTGGACCGGGTCGTCGCCGAGCTGCGCGACCGCGACCGCTTCATCCTCACCGCCCACGAGGGCCCGGACGGCGACGCCCTCGGCTCGATGCTGGGGATGCACGACCTGCTCACGCAGGTCGGCAAGGACTCGGTGATGTTCATGGCGGCGAAAGAGTTCCCGCTGCCGATCGAGTATCGCTTCCTGCCGCTCGAGGAGGTCTTCCACGAGCCGCCCGCCGACATGGCGGACCGGACGGTGATCTTCCTCGACTGCGGCAACATCGACCGGATGCCGGTCGACTTCCTCACCGAGGGCGGCAACTTCATCATCAACATCGACCACCACCACGACAACACCCGCTTCGGCGACGTCAATCTCGTCGACACGGGCGCCTCGAGCACCGCCGAGATCGTCTACCGGCTCGGTCGCGAGATCGGCGGCCGGCTGACGCCCGAGATCGCCTCGGCGCTCTACGTCGGCCTCGTCACCGACACCGGCAAGTTCATGTACGAGAACGTCAACGCCGACACCCACCGGATCGCCGCCGACCTGATCGAAGCCGGGGTCGACGTCGACGACACCTACCGGCGCCTCTACGAGCACGTCCCGCTGGCGAAGCTGCGCCTGATCGCCCGGGCGCTCGACGGGATCCAGCTGCTCTGCGACGGCCGCCTCGTCCTCGCCTACGTCACCGCCGCCGATTACGAGGCGAGCGGCGCCGGGGAGGACATGACGGAGGGGATCATCGACCACCTGCGCTCGGTCGAGGGCGCCAAGGTCGCGGCCCTCGTCCGCGATCAGGGATCGCGGGGCCGCTCCGCCCGCAAGGTCAGCCTGCGCTCCAGCGAGGGCGACGTCGACGTCTCCGCGATCGCCCGCAGCCAGGGCGGCGGCGGGCACAAGCGCGCCGCCGGCTTCTCCACCGACGTCGAGCTCGAGGAGCTGATCACGGCTCCTCTGCGGCGAGGTCGGCGCTCAGCTCGACGGCTGATGTCCCGGGCCGGAGAGGGCTCGCTGCTGCTCTGCGACAAGCCCGCCGGGATAACCTCGCACGACATGGTTGCGCGGGTCAGACGCGAGCGCGGGTGCAAGGCCGGCCACGCCGGCACCCTCGATCCCTTCGCAACCGGCCTGCTGCTCGTCGGGCTCGGGCGCGGGACCCGGGTGCAGCGCTTCCTCACCGGCCTGCCGAAGACCTACCTGGCGACGGCCCGGCTGGGCTGGCGCTCGAGCACCGGCGACCCCGACGGCGAGCTCACCGAGACCGGGCGCCTGCCCGAGTCGCTGGAGCTGCCGACCGGCACCGTGCGCCAGAAGCTGCCGATGACCTCGGCCGTCCGCGTCGGCGGCGAGCGCCTCTACAAGAAGGCGCATCGCGGCGAGGTCGTCGATACCCCCGAACGCGACGTCGAGGTCCACCGAGCCGAGCTGCTCGCCCACGAGGGCGAGAGCGCCCGCTATGAGGTCGAATGCTCGGCCGGCACCTACATCCGCACGCTGCTCGAGACCCTCGGCGACGCCTACTGCGCCGAGCTGCGGCGCACGGCGATCGGCCCGTTCCGGGTCGAGGACGCGGGCGAGGAGATCGGCCTCGAGCGGGTCGGCGAGCTCGTCCCCGCCGCCGGGGAGGCGCTGCGATAGTGGGCGGCTGCCGATGACCAACATCGAGGTCACATCCCTGCCCGACGCCGAGCCGCGCAGGCGCAGGGTCGCGATCGGCACCTTCGACGGCGTCCACCGGGGCCACCAGGCGGTGATCGAGGGCGCCGACACCGTCCTCACCTTCGACCCGCATCCGCTCGAAGTCCTGCACCCGGCGGCGGCGCCGAAGCTGATCATGCCGTTCGCGGTGAAGCGCGACGTGATCGAGGGCCTCGGCGTCCGCGAGCTCGTCGTCATCCCCTTCGACGAGGAGTTCGCCAAGGTCAGCGCCGAGGGGTTCATCGACCAGGTCCTGATCGAGAAGCTCGGCGCCGAGCACGTCTCGGTGGGAGAGAACTTCCGCTTCGGCGCCAAGGCCCAGGGCGACCCGCAGATGCTCGCCGGGCGCGAGCAGTTCGAGACCCGGGTCGTGCCCCTGGTCGAGGTCGACGGCGAGGCCGTCTCCTCGACCCGGATACGGGCTCTGGTGATGGCCGGGGACATGGAAGGGGCGAGGCACTGCCTCGGGGCGCCGTTCATGGTCGAGGGGACGGTCGTCGAGGGCGACCAGCGCGGCCGCGAGCTCGGCTTCCCGACCGCCAACATCGTCCCCGACGACACCCTGGTGATCCCCGGCCACGGTGTCTATGCCGCCTTCGCCAACGGCGTCCCGGCGGCCGTCAACGTCGGCGTGCGACCGACCTTCGAGACCGGACGCGGCGTCCTCATCGAGAGCTATCTGATCGACCACGAGGAGGACCTCTACGGGACCGAGCTGCGGGTCGCATTCGTCGATCGCCTGCGCGGCGAGAAGCGCTTCGCAGGGGCCGAGGACCTGATCGCCCAGATGAGGATCGACGTCGAGGACGCCAGGCGCGTCTGTGCTAGCTTCCAACGGCCGTGACCCACCCGGGTGCACGGCGTTTTTACGACATGGGCCTGACCAAAGAGAAAAAGAGCGAGCTGATCGGCAAGCACGGTCGCGCCGACGGCGACACCGGCTCCGCCGAGGTGCAGGTGGCGCTGATGACCGAGCGCATCAACGAGCTCACCGAGCACCTGCGCACGCACGCCAAAGACCACCACTCGCGTCGCGGCCTGCTGATGTTGGTCGGCAAGCGCCGCCGCATGCTCCGCTACCTCGAGCGGCGCGACCTCGAGCGCTACCGCGCCCTGGTCGCCGAGCTCGGCCTGCGCCGTTAGGCCCCGGCCATGAGCGTCATCGCAGCCGGAGAGCAGGCCCCCGACTTCAAGCTCCGCGACCAGGACGGTGACGACGTCGCGCTCTCCGACCTGCGGGGCCGCCGGGTGCTGCTCGTCTTCTACCCGTTCGACTTCAGCTCGGTCTGCTCGGACCAGCTCTCCGTCTACCAGGAGGTCAAGGCCGAGATCGAGGCCAAGGGCGTCGAGCTCTTCGGGGTCAGCATCGACCACATCCACGCGCACAAGGCCTTTCGCGAGAAGCTCGGCATCGACATTCCCCTGCTCTCCGACTTCGAGCCCAAGGGCGAGGTCTCGAAGGCCTACGGCTCCTACTTCGAGGCCGCCGGCATGTCGAACCGCACCCTCGTCCTGATCGGCGCCGACGGCAGGGTCGAGTGGAGCTACGAATCGCCGAGCCCCGGCGAGGCTCCCGGCGCAAACGTCATCTTCGACGCGCTCGCGGAGTAGTGCCCGACCTGACCAGCGCCTCCGTGCCCCCGGCGGGCGCGGACGACCACCTGCGCGGGGAGGGGGAGGCGCTGATCGTCTACGCCGACCTCGCCTGCCCGCACTGCGCGTCGGCATGGGCCGAGATCGGGAAGCGGCCGGCGACGGTCGTCTTCCGGCACTTCCCGCTGGCCGGCAAGCGGCCGCGCTCGCCCGCCCTGCACGCCGCCGCCGAGGCCGCCGGATCGCAGGGGCGCTTCTTCGAGATGGTCGACGCGATCTACGCCGACCAGGGGCGGATCGACGACCCGCACCTGTGGGAGCGGGCGGAACGCCTCGGCCTCGACCTCGGGCGCTTCGAGGAGGACCGGCGCTCCGCCGCCGTCGCCGCCCGCGTGCGGCGCGACTTCGAGTCGGGCATCCGCGCCGGGGTCACCGGAACCCCGGCCCTCTTTCCCGTTCGGTGAGTTGACCGTGCTCTGGCACGGTCAAATGACCGAACGTTCCGCGGCAGGGCGGAAAGTGCTGGAATTGAAGCCTCTGTACTCTCTTCCCCGAAAGAGAACGAGAGTTCTGAATCAGATGGCCGCCATCCGGGCGGCCGAAGGTAGGAAAAACTAAATGAGCATGTTTGACGTAACCCGCGTCTCGGCGGACATCGGCGACAGCCAGATCTCCTTCGAGACGGGAAAACTCGCGAAGCAGGCGGGTGGCGCGGTCGTTGTCCAGGCCGGCGACACCATGGTCCTCTGCACGGCAACCGTCGGCAGCCTTCGCGACGTGGACTTCCTCCCCCTCACCGTCGACATCGAGGAGCGCATGTACGCCGCGGGCAAAATCCCCGGCTCGTTCTTCCGGCGCGAGGGCAAATCGAGCGAGAAGGCGACGCTGACCGCTCGCATGATCGACCGGCCGATCCGGCCGCTCTTCCCGAAGGGCTGGCACTACGAGACCCAGCTCGTCGCGATCCCGATGTCGGTGGACCAGGTCCACCCCTACGACATCCTGGCGATGAACGGCGCCTCCGCGGCGCTGGCGATCTCCCCGGTCCCGGTCGCCGCCCATGTCGGCGCCGTGAGGATCGGCAAACTCGACGGTGACTTCGTCGTCAACCCCAGCGAGGAGAGCCTCTCCGAGCTCGATCTCGACCTGATCGTCGCCGGCACCGACGAGGCGATTCTGATGGTCGAGGCCGGCGCCAACGGCGTCACCGAGCAGGAGATCCTCGACGCGCTCGACATCGCGCACTCGGAGATCAAGAAGCTCGTCGCCGCGATGGAGGAGCTGCAGCAGAAGGTCGGCAAGGAGAAGACCGAGGTCGAGGCCCCGAAGATCGACGAGGCCCTGATCGACGAGATCCGCTCCTCGCACGGCCAGGCTCTGATCGACGCGATCGCCACCGAGGGCAAGCTCGAGCGCTACGAGGCGATCGACGACGTCAAGGACGAGGTGGTCGCCAAGTACGCGCCCGAGTCCGACGGTGAGGCCGACGAGAAGCGCGTGTCCGAGGTCAAGGCCGCCTTCGGCGCGATCGAGAAGGACACGATCCGCAAGGCGATCGCCGTCGACAAGAAGCGCCCCGACGGCCGCGCCCAGGACGAGATCCGACCGATCGAGTGTGAGGTCGACGTCTCCCCGCGCGTGCACGGCTCGGCGCTGTTCACCCGCGGTGAGACCCAGATCCTCTCCAACGCCGCGCTTGGCACGACGCGCATGGACATGCGCATCGACACGCTCGGCCTGGAGACCTCGAAGAAATTCTGGCACCACTACAACTTCCCGCCCTTCTCGGTCGGGGAGGCCGGCTTCATGCGCGGCCCGAAGCGCCGCGACATCGGCCACGGCGCGCTCGCCGAGCGGGCGCTGGTCGCCACGGTCCCCAGCGAAGAGGACTTCCCCTACGTGATCCGGGTCGTCTCGGAGACGCTGGAGTCGAACGGCTCCTCCTCGATGGGCTCGGTCTGCGCATCCTCGATGGCCCTGCAGGCGGCCGGCGTGCCGGTCTCTGCACCGGTCGCGGGGGTCGCGATGGGGCTGATCAAGGAGGGCGACGACTACATCGTCCTCACCGACATCGCCGGCGTCGAGGACCACCTCGGCGACATGGACTTCAAGGTCGCCGGCACCGCGGACGGGATCACCGCCCTGCAGATGGACATCAAGATCACCGGCGTCACCTTCGAGATCCTCACCGACGCGCTGGAGCAGGCGAACAAGGGCCGTCAGTTCATCCTCGGCAAGATGGCCGAGGCGATCGACGGGCCGCGCGAGCAGCTCTCCCAGCACGCCCCGCGGATCGAGTCGATCAAGATCGACCAGGAGAAGATCGGCGCCGTGATCGGCAAAGGCGGCGAAACGATCCGCGCCCTCTGCGAGGAGTTCGAAGCGGACATCGACGTCGAGGACGACGGCACGATCCGCATCTACGCGCCGACCGGCGATCTGGTCGAAGCGTGCGTCGCGCAGATCGAGTCGATGACCAAGGAGGCCGAGGTGGGCGACACCTACACCGGCGCCAAGGTCGTCAAGACGACGACCTTCGGGGCCTTCGTCGAGCTCGTCAAGGGCACCGACGGCCTGCTCCACATCTCGAACGTGAAGCCGGGGGAGAGGGTCGACTCGGTCGACGACGTGCTCTCGGCGGGCGACGAGATCGACGTCACCGTGGTCGAGGTCGACCGCGAGCGCGGCCGGATCGGCCTGCGCCTCTCCGACGACCCCTCGGTCGAGGGCAAATCGCAGGAGGAGCTGCTGGCAATCGGCTCCGGCGGCGGCTCCCGCAACGGCGGCGACCGCGACCGCGGCGGCCGCGGCGGCCGGGATGGGCGTCGTCGTCGCGAGGGCGGCGACCGCGAGCGTCGCTAGCTCGAAGTTGAGCGCCGCGAAGCTCACAGAACTAGGCTCGGGCGTCCGGGTGGTGACCGAGGAGGTTCCCTCGGTCCGCTCGGTGGCGCTCGGGCTCTGGGTCAGGACGGGATCGCGGAACGAGACCCCGGCTCAGGCCGGGGTCTCGCATTTCCTCGAGCACCTGCTGTTCAAGGGCACAGCGCGCCACTCGGCGATCGAGATCTCCGAGCTCTTCGACGGGCTCGGCGCCTCGGTCAACGCGGCCACCGGCAAGGAGACGACCCACCTCCACGCCCGCTTCCTCGACGAGCACACCGACGCCGTCTTCGAGCTGCTCGCCGAAATGCTGCTCGCGCCGACGTATCCGGACATCGACTCCGAGCGCGACGTCGTCCTCGAGGAGATCGCGATGTACGAGGACGAGCCGCAGGACCGCGTCCACGACATCCTCGCCGACGCCGTCTTCGGCGACCACCCGCTGGGCCGGCGCGTGCTCGGCGAGGCCGAGGTGATCGCCTCGATCCCGATCCCCGACATCGCGGACTACCATCGGGCGCGGTACACGGATGCCACCGTCGTCGTCGGCGCCTCCGGGCACCTCGACCACGAGCGCATCGTCGCCCTCGCCGAGCGCCTGGTCGCGCCCGCCGCGGGCGCCAACGGCGGCGGCGACGCGGCGGCCCCCGAGGACACGGCCCGCCTGCGCTTCTACGAGAAGGACACCGAGCAGTACCACATCTGCTTCGGCGCGCCGGGGATCACGCGGGAGGACGAGCGTCGCTATGGGCTCGCCGTGCTCGACTCGATCTTCGGCGGCTCGACTTCCTCACGGCTCTTCCGCGAGGTCCGCGAGAAGCGCGGCCTTGCCTACTCGGTCGGCTCCTACAACGAGCAGTACACCGACTCCGGCCTGGTCGCCGCCTACGTCGGCACCCGCGAGGACAACGTCGAGGAGGCCTGCGCGATCATCGGCGCCGAGCTCCAGCGGCTGCGCACCGAGCCCGTCTCCGGCGAGGAGCTGGCGCGGGCCAAGGAGAGCGTCAAGGGCCGGCTCGTGCTCTCCTCGGAGTCGACCGCGGCGCGGATGACGCGGATCTCGCGGGCGACGCTCTTCGGCCTGCCGATCGACGACCTCGACGAGATGCTCGCCAAGGTCGACGCGGTCGAGGTCGACGAGCTGACCGAGCTCGCCGCCGAGCTCTACGGCGCGGAGCGGCTCTCAGCGGCCTGTGTCGGCCGCGGCGAGGCCTGCTTCCGCGATGCCCTGGCGCCGGTGAGCGAGTCGTTGGTGACCGCATGATCGGATGTTGTCGTATCCGGGGCTGCGGGGCGCATGGGGCAGGCCGTCTGCGAGGCGGTCGAGGGCGCCGAGGACATGGAGCTCGCCGCCCGCGCCGACCCGGCGCTCGGCGTCGCGCTCGGCGACGTGCTCGAGGGCGCCGACGTGGTCGTCGACTTCACCGTCCCGGACACGGCGCTGGAGAACGTCCGCGCCTGCCTCGCGGCCGGGGTCCACGCCGTCGTCGGCACGACGGGCTTCGACCTCGAGGCGGCACGAGAGGCGGCCGAGGGCGCCGGCGCCAACTGCTTCGTCGCCCCCAACTTCGCGATCGGCGCCGTGCTGCTGATGGAGGTCGCCCAGCGGATCGCCCCGCACATGCCCGAGTGCGAGATCGTCGAGCTCCACCACGACAAGAAGCTCGATGCGCCCTCGGGGACGGCGAAGCGCACCGCCGAGCTGATCGATGCCGCGGGCGGCCACGTCCACGAGCCGATCCACTCCCTGCGCCTGCCGGGCCTGGTCGCCCACCAGGAGGTCGTCTTCGGCGGCGAGGGGCAGACGCTCAGCGTCCGCCACGACTCGATCGACCGCCGCTCGTTCATGCCCGGAGTGCTGCTGGCGGTCCGCGCGGTCGGGACGCTGCCGGAGCGTTTCACCGTCGGCCTCGAGAAGCTGCTGTAGATGCGTCTCCGGGTACGCTGATGCCGATGACCGAGCTACGAGGCATATTGACCGCGATGGCGACTCCGTTTACGCCCGAAGGGGCCGTCGACGAGGCCGCCACGCGGGAGCTGGCGCGGTTCCTGCTCGAGAACGGCTCGCACGGGCTGGTCGTCGCCGCAACGACAGGCGAGTCGACGACCCTCGACGACGCCGAGCACATCGGCGTCCTGCGCTCCGTCGTCGACGAGGTGGGCGGCGAGGGGCCGATCGTCTGCGGGACGGGCACCAACGACACCCGCCACACGATCGAGCTGACGAAGGCGGCCGCGGCTGCGGGAGCGGAAGCCGCCCTCGTCGTCACCCCCTACTACAACAAGCCCAATCCGGCCGGCATCAGAGCCCACTTCGAGGCGGTTGCGTCCGCGGTTCCCGACCTTCCGTTGATCGTCTACAACATCCCCTCGCGGGTGATCGTCAACATCTCGCCCTCCGAACTGGCCGAGCTGGCGAAGATCGACACCGTGGTCGGCGTCAAGCAGGCCAACAACGACGAGCTCGGCCCGATCGAGGGGATGGCGGTGCTTTCCGGCAACGACGACATCTTTTTCCGCACTCTCGAGCTCGGCCTCGCCGGCGGCATCACCGTCGCATCGCAGGTCGTCGGCCCGCAGATGCGCGAGATCTGGGACGCGGTCGAGGCGGGCGACCTCGAGCGGGCGCGCGAGATCGACGCCGGCCTGCGACCGCTGTATGAGGCGCTGTCCGTCACCACCAACCCGATGCCGATCAAGGCGGCGATGGCGATGACCGGGGTGATTCCGTCCGGCGCCCTGCGGCTGCCGATGGTCGAGATCGACGAGGCCCAGCGGGATGTCGTCAGGACGGCGCTGGAGAGCGTCGGCGTAGCGGTAACGGCGGGCTAGGACAGTGGCCGGGAAAAAGCTTCGCGTCATCCCGCTCGGCGGGCTGGGGGAGATCGGCAAGAACATGACGGTCGTCGAATACGGCGGCCGGATCGTCGTCGTCGACACCGGGCTCAAGTTCCCGACCCCCGAGATGCTCGGCATCGACCTCGTCCTGCCGGACTTCTCCTACCTGCGGGAGAGGGCCGACGACATCGAGGCGATCGTCCTCACCCACGGCCACGAGGACCATGTCGGCGCCCTGCCCTACGTCCTGCGCGAGATCGGCAACCCGCCGGTGATCTACGGCGGCCAGCTGACGATCGGCATGGTCCGCTCGAAGCTCGACGAGCACAAGCTCTCCGACGCGCCGCTGCAGGAGCTGCCCGCCGGGGAGAAGGTAAAAGCCGGCCCGTTCGGCCTCGAGCTGATCCACCTCTCGCACTCGATCCCGGACATGCGCGCCGTGCTGCTCAGCACCGACCTCGGCTCGGTGCTGATGACCGGCGACTACAAGTTCGACCAGACCCCGGTCGACGGCCGGCCGGCGGACATGTCGAGGCTGGCCGAGCTCGGCAGCGATGGCCTGATGCTGCTCTGCGGCGACTCGACCAACGCCGACCGCCCCGGCACGGCGCCGTCGGAGTCGAGCGTCGGCCCGGCGCTGCTCGAGACCTTCTCCGACTGCGGCGGGCGGATCATCGTCACCTCCTTCGCCTCCAACATCCACCGCGTCCAGCAGGTGATCGACGCGGCCGTCAAGCTCGACCGGCGGGTGGCGCTCGTCGGCCGCTCGATGCGCAAGAACTTCAACATCGCCTCGAACCTGGGGATCGCCAACGCGCCCCAGGGCCTGCTGATCCAGCCGAAGGAGATCGAGAGCTTCCCCGACGAGAAGGTGGTCGTGATCTCGACCGGAAGCCAGGGCGAGCCGCTCTCGGCGCTGCGGCGGATGGCGAACAACGACCACCGCGACGTCCAGCTCCACTCCGGCGACACGGTCGTCTTCTCGGCGACCCCGGTGCCCGGCAACGAGCGCGCTGTGAACGAAACGATCGATCGCATCTATGAGATCGGCGCCTCCGTCGTGACCGCGAAGGACGCTCCGATCCACGCTTCGGGGCACGGCTGGCAGGAGGAGCTGAAGTTGATGATCAACCTGACCAAGCCGAAGTACGTGTTCCCGGTCCACGGCGACTTCAAGCGCCTCCGCCTGCACGCGGAACTGGCCGAATCGCTGGGCGTCGAGAAGGAGAACATCTTCCAGGGCCGCAACGGCCTGGCGCTGGAGATCGACGAGAAGGGGGCACGATTCGGCGAGGACATCGACGCCGGGGTGATGTACGTCGACGGCGTCAACATCGGCGACCCCGAAGACGTCGCCCTGCGCGACCGGCGGGCGATCTCCGCCGACGGCATCTTCATCGTCGTGGCGACGATCTCAACCGACGACGGCAGCGTCGTCGCCGACCCGGAGGTGATCTTCCGCGGCGTCGCCTTCCTCGAGGAAGCGGGGGGCTGGTCGAAGACATCCAGGACGTCGTCGAGGACTCGCTCGAGGACTCGGCCAAGGCCGGGACCCGCGAGCTCAACCTGATCCAGGAAGACATGCACGACGCGGTCGCCCGCTTCGTCTACGAGAAGCTGCGCCGGCGGCCGATGGTGCTCCCGGTCGTCGTCGAGGTCTGAGCCGAAAAAATAGGGTCCGCCGGGGGCTGTTGGGGAGAACCCGGCGGACCCTTGTGTCTCGTCCGCGGCAAAGATATGGCGAGTCGCTAAAGGCGATCTAAAACGGCAGACGCATCGCCGACCTGCCGGCTCAGCGGCAGACGGACCCGGAACAGGGCGCCGCCGGCACTGGATTCCGCCGCCTCCGCGGCGCCGCCGTGCGAGGAGGCGACCGCCGAGACGATCGCCAGGCCGAGGCCGCTGCCCGGCCCGGTGGCGGTGTCGGCGGGACCTTCCCCGTGCACGAAGCGGTCGAAGATCTGGGCGCGGAGCGGAGCGGGGACGCCCGGCCCGTCGTCGGCGACCTCGACCACGGCCTGCCCGTCCTCGGCGCGGAGGCGGAGCTCGACGGTTGTCGTCGGCGGGGTGTGGCGGGCGGCGTTGTCGAGCAGGTTGAGAATCATCCGGTGCAGCTCGTCCGGGTTGCCCTGCAGCCAGAGTGCGCGCTCGTTCTCGACCAGCAGCTCGCGATCGCCCATCAGCGGCGCCGCCTCGACCGCGGCGTTGCCGGCGACCTCGGCGAGGTCGCAGCGCCGGTGGGCGCCGACCTTGCCGGCGTCGGCGCGGGCCAGGAGGAGGAGGTCGGCCACGAGCCGGGTCATCCGCTGGGAGGAGCGCAGCGCCGAGTCGATCATCGCCTGCTCGTCGTCGCGACCGGGCTCGCGCAGTGAGGCCTGCAGGAGCTCGAGGTTCGCAAGGATGCTGGTCAGCGGGGTGCGCAGCTCGTGGGAGGCGTCGGCGACGAACTCGCGCTGCTTCTTCATCGCCGCCTCGCGCTCGGCCCGAGCGGCGTCGAGCGAGCGCAGCATCTGCTCGAGGGTGCGGGCGAGCTCGCCGACCTCGTCGTCGATCTTCGGCTCCGGCATGTGGCGCGAGGGGTCGCCGGTCTCGGCGATCTTGCGGGCGCTGGCCGTCAGCGACGACACCGGCCGCATCGCCCGGCCGGCGATCGCCAGGCCGGCGAGGCTCGCCAGCAGCGTGCCCCCGAAGACCCCGGCGGCGATGAACAGCCAGAGCCGGCTGACGGTCGAGTCGACGTGCTCGAGGCTGCGGCCGTACTGGACGTAGCCGGTCGCCGCACCGCCTTCGTTGCGGACTTCGGCGGTCGCCACCCGGTCGCTTTCGAAGGTCGAGAGGCCGGGGACGACCGGGCCGAGGTCGCCGTTGCGGGAGCTGTGCTTGATCAGGTTGCCGTTGAGGTCGTAGATCCGCGTGGTGGCCTGGTCGGGGCGGACGAAATCGTCGAGGCTGGGGCTCTGGACGACGGTGCCGATCGGGGTGTAGACGATGCGGATTTCCGCGGCCAGCGTCTGCGCCGCCCCCCGCACCTCGCTGTTGAAGTCGGCGCGGATCCGGTTGGTTGCGACTTTGCCGATCACGGCGCCGAAGGCGAGCAGGATGATCAGCGTCAGAGACGCCGAGGCGGCGGCGATTCGCCAACGGACGGGCCAGTTGCGCGGCCGCAGGCGCCTGCCGCGATGTGGCGGCTTCAGATCACCGCCAGACGGTGTCCTCGGTCGGCCGAATAGCGCTGCTATTCGGCCTCCCTGCGTCCTTGTCTGCCGGCGCCTGAAACTCGTCACATCGCGGCCGTCAGTCCCGGATCACGTAGCCGGCGCCGCGTTTGGTGTGCAGCAGCCGCGACTCGCCGCCCGCCTCGAGCTTGCGGCGCAGGTTGGATACGAAGACGTCGATCGTGTTCGTCGCTGCGGTCGGGTCGTATCCCCACACCTCGTCGAGCAGGCGCTCGCGCGAGACCACCAGGCGGTCGTTCCGCATCAGGAACTCGAGCAGCTCGAACTCGCGGTTGGTGAGCTCGATCTCGCGCTCGCCGCGGTGCACCTCGCGGGTGTCCGGGTTGAGGGAGAGGTCGCCGACCTCCAGCGACGCGGCGCCGCGCGGCGGGCGCCTGCGCAGCAGGGCGCGGATCCGGGCGAGCAGCTCGCGCCGCTCGAAGGGCTTGACAAGGTAATCGTCGGCGCCGCTGTCGAGGCCGTCGACCCGGTCCTCGGTTTCGGATCGCGCGGTCAGCATCAGGATCGGCACGTCGCTGTCGGCCCGCAGCCGGCGGCAGACCTCGATCCCGTCGAGGCGTGGGAGGCCGAGGTCGAGGACGACGAGGTCGGGGACGAACCCGGCGGCGGCGTCGAGCGCGTCTATGCCGTCGGCCGAGGTGCGGACTTCGTAGCCCTCGTTGCGCAGGGAGCGGCGCAGGACGTCGGCGATCTCGGCGTCGTCCTCGACCAGGAGGACCCTGCCTCCGGGTGCGTCGATGTCGGCGACATGTTGCATCCAATGCGATGTTAGCCGCGCCGATTTGCCGAAGGCCCTGCTTTTAGGGCGAATTTACCCCCGGACCGACTCGCGAGAGCGCAGTTGTTCCCGCATACCGGGCACAACTGCGCTCTCGCGGTTGGGCGCAGGGGTCGCGCCTCCGGCGTCGAAGCGGTCGCCAATGTTCGTGCGTAAGAAGCGCGGGGCCAAGCGCGGCCCAGAGCCAAAAAGCCGAAAGGCCGCAAATCGGCGCGGCCGCACCTGCCCCGGAGCCTGGAGCAGCGCCACCTGGACCTGATCGGGCTGGGGCTGATCGCCGTGGGCGCGTACCTGGTCTTCGTGCTCTTCTTCGGTTGGGAGGGCGGCAAGGTCGGCTACGGGATCGAAACCGGGCTCGAGTACCTGGTCGGCGCCGTGGGAGCGCGGATCGCGACCGTCCTGATCCTCGTCACCGGCGGCGTTCTCGTCACCGGCGCCTCGATTTCCTCGATCTTTCGGGGCCTCGGCGGCGGCGCGCGCCGCGTCCTCCGCGGCGGCCGCGGGGTGGCCGAGACGGCGATCCTCAATCGCGAGGAACGGCGCCAGGACAAGACGAAGTCGGACCTCGAGACCCGCGCCGGCGTCACCGACGTGATGAGCGACTACCCCGATGAGGAGGAGTTCGAGCCGACGGTCGCGCTCTCCGAGGAGTCCGAGGTGGAGCTCGAGGATCCCCAGACGGAGGAGTTCCAGGAGCTCGAGGAGGCCGAGGCACCGGAGCCGCAAGAGGAGCCGGAGGCCGACGTAGAGGCGGTCGCGCTCACCCCGCAGGGCAACAAGCGGGGCGTGACCGAATCGGAGCAGATCTCCTACCGGCCGCCCCCCGCCAAGGCGCTCGAGAAGGGCAAGGGGGCCGACAGGGGCCCGGATCCGCGCGATCACGAGATCGTCGGACGAAAACTGGTCGAGACGCTGGGTCACTTCGGCGTCGAGGCGAAGATCGTCGGCATCGTCAGCGGCCCTCACGTCTCGCGCTACGAGCTGCGCCTGGCGCCGGGCACCAAGGTCAAGAAAGTGACCGAGCTCGGCAACGACCTGGCCTACGCGCTGGCCTCGACCGACATCCGCATCCTCGCCCCGATTCCCGGCAAACAGGCGGTCGGGGTGGAGGTCCCCAACACGCGTCGCCGCATCGTCCGCCTCGGCGACATCTACGCCGGCCGACCGCAGAAGACCTCGCCGCTCGTCGCCTGGCTCGGCAAGGGGATCGACGGCAACGCCGTCTGGACCGACATCTCGAAGATGCCCCACGTGCTGGTCGCCGGCACGACCGGCTCCGGCAAGTCCGGCTGCGTCAACGCGATCCTCTCCTCGATCCTGATGCAGGCCTCGCCCAACGAGGTGCGCCTCGTCCTCGTCGACCCCAAGCAGGTCGAGCTCAACCACTACGAGAACGTCCCGCATCTGCTCACTCCGGTGGTCACCTCGCCGCGCCTCGCCGCCAACGTCCTGGCAAACCTGATCGGCGAGATGGAGAGCCGCTACGGGATCATGGGCAAGGCGCGCAGCCGCAACCTCGACGAGCTCAACCGCACGCGGGCGAAGGCGGGCGAAGCGCCGCTGCCGCACATCCTCTGCGTGATCGACGAGCTCGCGGACCTGATGATGGTCGCCCCGGCCGAGGTCGAGGACTCGATCATCCGCCTGGCGCAGAAGTCGCGGGCGACGGGCATCCACCTGGTGCTGGCGACCCAGCGCCCCTCGACCGACATCATCACCGGCACGATCAAGGTCAACATCCCGGCCCGGATCGCCTTCGCCGTCTCCTCGCAGACGGACTCGCGGGTGATCCTCGACCAGGGCGGGGCGGAGGCCCTGCTGGGGCAGGGAGACATGCTCTTCCGCGGCGCCGGCACATCGAAGCTGCAGAGGATCCAGGGAGCCTTCATCACCGAGGAGGAGATCGCCCGGATCACCAAGCACTGGGCCAAGCAGGGCGAGCCCGAGTTCGAGGAGGAGCTGCTCGAGACCCGCGAGGTCGTCGAGGAGGGCGTCGAAGCGGGAGGCGAGTTCGACCCCGACAGCGACGACCTGCTCGACGACGCGATCCGGATCGTGGTCGAGACCGAAACCGCCTCCGTCTCGATGATCCAGCGCCGCCTGCGGGTCGGCTACACGCGCGCCGGGCGCCTGATCGACATGCTCGAGCGTCGCGGCGTGATCTCCGGCTACGAGGGCTCCAAGCCGCGCCAGGTGCTGATCACCCCAGCCGACCTCTCGCGGGTCCTCTCCGGCGGCGAGGCCGAGCCGGTCGCCGTGGACGCTGACGCCGAGGCCTGAGCCGTAGCACAATGATCCCGTGCAGAACGGGATCGGATCGACGCTCCAGGCGGCGAGAAAGCGCAGCAATATCGAGCTTTCCGAGGTCGAGGCGGCGACCAAGATCCGGGCCGGGTTCCTGCGCGCGATCGAGGCGGAGGACTGGGATGCGCTGCCGGGCGAGGCCTACGCGCGGGGCTTCGTCCGCACCTACGCGGCCTTCCTCGGGCTCGACGGCGCGCGGCTGGCGTCCCGGGTCCCGGCCGAGCCCGCACCGCCGATGGCGACCGGCGCCGGGCGGCGGCGTCCCTCGGCGCGGGCCCGGGCCGCGATTCTCTGCCTTGTCCTCCTCGCCGTGGTCGCGGCGCTCGGGATCGCCTGGCGCGGGGGCGGCAACGGGTCGCCGGCGCCGTCGTCTCCGGCTCGCCAGGCGGCCGCCGGCCCGCGGCCGCCCACGACCGTGCCCGAGGCCCACCCGGGCCGCTCCGCCGGCGGCGGAGCGACGGCGGTCAGCCTGAGGACGAGGGCGGAACTGTGGGTCTGCCTGCTCGACGAGCACGGCAAGCCGCTTATCGACGGCGTCGTCCTGCCGGCCGGATCGGAGGAGGGACCCTTCCGTTCCGGTAGCTTCACGGTCTCCTTCGGCAACGGCGAGGTCGAGATGCGCATCGACGGCAGGGAAGCGGACATTCCGGAAAGCGCCAGCCCGCTCGGCTACGAGATCGGGAGGGGCGGCGCGCTCGCGGAGCTGGGCGAATCCGAGCGGCCGACCTGCACATGAGCGCCCCGCCGGTGCGGGCCGGAATCGTCGTCACCGGCACCGAGGTGATCACGGGCCGGATCGCCGACAGGAACGGGCCCTGGATCTCCGAACGGCTGGCCGAGCTCGGCGTCGAGGTCGCCCACATCCTGATCGTCGCGGACCGGCCCGGCGACCTCGAGGCGGCGCTGCGCTTCCTCGCCGAGGAGGGCATGGACATGACCGTCACCTCCGGCGGGCTGGGGCCGACGGCCGACGACCTGACGGCCGAGGTCGTCGCCGCCTTCACCGGTCGCGAGCTTGCCCTCGACGAGGAGGTCGAGGCGAAGATCGCCGAGATCCTGCGCGGCTTCGCGAAGCGCTTCAAGTTCGACGAGGAGGCGGTGATGGCCGCCAATCGCAAGCAGGCGATGGTCCCCGAGGGCGCGACGCCGCTCGACCCGGTCGGGACCGCCCCGGGCCTCGTCGTCCCCGACGGCGAGCGGGCGATCGTCGTCCTCCCGGGCCCGCCGCGCGAGCTGCAGCCGATGTGGCCGGCGGCGCTGGAGACGGGCCCCGTGCGCGAGCTGCTGGGGCGGGCGACGCCGCTGCACGGCTACACGCTGCGGATGTTCGGGATCCCCGAGTCGGAGATCGCCAAGAGCCTGCGGGAGCTGGAGGAGGAGGGCGTGGCTCTGGCCGAGGTGGAGATAACCACCTGCCTGCGGCGGGGGGAGATCGAGATCGACGTCCGTTACCGCGACGAGGCCGCGGCGACCGCCGAGGCGGTGCGCGCCGGGCTTGCCGAGCGCCACAGTGCGCAGCTCTTCAGCGAAGACGGGTCGACGATCGACGAACAGGTGGCGAAGCTGCTCGCCGGGCGCCGTGTCGGCCTCGCCGAGTCCTGCAGCGGCGGGCTGCTGGCGGCGAGGATCACCGACGTCCCCGGCGCCTCGGCGTATCTGGCGGGCAGCGTCGTCGCCTACTCGAACGAGGCGAAGGAGGGGCTGCTCGGCGTCGATGCGGGGCTGATCGAGCGCCACGGCGCGGTCTCGCCCGAGGTCGCGGAGGCGATGGCGGTGGGGGCGCTGGAGCGCTTCGAGGCCGACGTCGCGGTCTCGGTCACCGGGATCGCAGGGCCCGACGGCGGCAGCGAGGAGAAGCCGGTCGGCTACGTCTGCTTCAACGCCCGGCTCGCCGACGGCACCGCGATCGCCCGCGAGCCGGTGATCCCGGGCGGGCGGGCCGACATCCGCGAACGCTCGGCGCTGGTCGGCCTGCACCTGCTGCGGATGCTGCTGGGCGGCGTCGAGCCTCCTCTGTAGGGGCCCGGTCACGAACTTCTTGCACTGCGGCGTTGTTCCGCGCGTTTGCGGGCCGTAGCTTGGGGGCATGGCGAAGGAGCGACCGAAGAGCCCGCGGGCGCGACTGTTCGTGGCCCTCGACCTACCCGATTCGGCGAGGGCGGCAATCGAAGCCTGGGGGAAGGGCGCTCTCGGCGACCCGGCCCTGAGGCGACTGCCGGCAGAGTCGCTCCACATCACCCTCGCCTTCCTCGGCTTCAGGCCGGAGAAGGAGATCGGTCGCATCGCCGAGGTCGTCGAGGGCCTGCAGGGCCCGGCGCCGCGGATCCGGCTGCGCGACCCGGTGCCGCGCCCCGAGCGCGGCAAGCCGCGACTGTTTGCGCTGCCGGTCGAGTCGCCCGGGGCCGTCTCGCTGCAGGCGGTGCTGGTGGAGAGGTTGGTCGCCGGGCGGCTCCACGAGCCGGAGGGGAGGCCCTACTGGCCCCACCTGACGGTCGCCCGCGTGCGGCCCGAGGGCAGGGGCTCGAAGCGCCCGATGCGAGTCGCCGAGCCCCCCGGGACGCTGCCGGAGGCGGTCGGGCGAACGCGCGTTCGTGCCGTCCGAGTGGCGCTCTACCGTTCCGAACTCAAGCCACAGGGTGCGAAGTACACCCCGCTGGCGCACGTCGAGCTGAGGTGAAGGAAGAGGAGATGGCAGACAAGAAAGCAGCTTTGAAGGACGCCTCGGCCAAGGAGGCCAAGGAGGCCAAGGCCAAAGACGCGGCGCTCGAGAACGCCGTGTCCCACATCAGGAAGGAGTTCGGCGAGGGCCTGCTGATGCGCCTCGGTGCCGACAGCAAGGTGCAGATCGGGGCGATCCCGACCGGGTCCCTGGCGCTCGACCTGGCGCTGGGAATAGGCGGCGTGCCCCGCGGCCGGATCGTCGAGATCTTCGGCCCCGAGTCCTCGGGCAAGACGACGCTGGTCTACCACGTCATCGCCGAGGCTCAGGCGAGGGGCGGGGTCTGCGTCTTCATCGACACCGAGCACGCGATGGACCCGATCTACGCGAACGCGATCGGGGTCGATTGCGACGAGCTGCTGGTCTCCCAGCCCGACTACGGCGAGCAGGCGCTGCAGATCGCCGACCGGCTGATCGCCTCGACCGCGGTCGACGTCGTCGCGATCGACTCGGTCGCGGCGCTGACGCCGAAGGCGGAGCTCGAGGGACAGATCGGAGACCAGACCGTCGGTCTCCAGGCGAGACTGATGTCGCAGGCGATGCGGAAACTGGCGGGCAACCTCAACCGCACCAACACGGTCTGCGTGTTCACCAACCAGATCCGCGAAAAAGTCGGCGTCCAGTTCGGCTCGCCCGAGACCCAGCCGGGCGGCCGGGCGCTGAAGTTCGCCGCTTCGCAGCGGCTCGACATCCGCCGCATCGAAACCCTCAAAGAAGGGACCGAGGCGGTCGGCAACCGGGTTCGGGTCAAAGTCGTCAAGAACAAAGTGGCGGCCCCGTTCCGCCAGGCGGAATTCGACATCGAGTACGGCGTCGGGATCTCGCGAGAGGGCGGTCTGCTCGACTTCGGCATGGAGCACGACCTGGTCCAGAAATCGGGCTCGTTCTTCTCCTACGGCGAAACGAGGCTCGGCCAGGGACGCAACAACGCCAAGCAGTTCCTCGCCGACAACCCCGAGCTCGCGGCCGAGCTCGAAGCCAAGGTCCGTGCGGCCCTGGGCCTCGGCGCCGATGCCGCCCCGGCGCCCGCGCCGGATGCAGCGCCCGAGCCCGAGCCCGAGGTCGCCGAGATAAAAGCCGCCTAGCTGGGCAGGCGCCGCCAGATCGAGCGGGCGCAGAATCTGGTGGCGCCAGTGGATAGGATGCGGCGCGCGATATGGCTTACAGCACGATCTTCTACATCTGCGGCGGGGCCCTGGCGGCGATGGCCGTGGTCACGAGCTTCATCGGCTTGAAATCCGAGAAGTTCCCGGGCCGGGCCGCGCCCTTCGTGATCCTCGCCTTCGTCGCCCTGATCGGGGTGACGACGACCTACGCCGTCCTCAACGGCAAGCAGGAGCAGGAAGCGCGGGCCGAGGAGCTGGGCAAGGCGAGCGAAGAGGCCGAAGCGGTCGAGGAAGAGCCGGTCGGCGAAGAAAAGGCGACCGACGACGGCACCGCGGCGGCGGCCGGAGGCGGCAGTGAAAAGGCGGCGGCCGCCGGTCCCGGCGGCACCCTTCAGCTGGCCGCGTCGCCGACCGACCTCGCCTACGACAAGCAGGAACTGAGCAGCAAGCCCGGCGAAGTGACGATCGACTTCACCAATCCATCCGCCCTCGAACACGATGTCGCGATCGAGAAGGACGGCAAGGAGATCGCCACCTCGGAACTGATCGCCGAAAGCAAGACCTCGGTCAGCGCCGACCTCGCCCCCGGCACCTACACCTTCCTCTGCACGGTCCCGGGGCATGCCGAAGCAGGCATGACCGGCACCCTGACGGTGCGGTAGACGGCGCATCTCGCGATCCTCGGTCGCTCACGTGCGGAGCACGCTTCGCTCCCTGCGTCCCGCGACCTGCTTGTCTCCGCACCGTCAGTACCCTGGGGTGCGATGGGGAAGACGTTTCATGTAACGACGTTCGGGTGTCAGATGAACGTGCACGACTCCGAGCGCATGCAGGGAATGCTCGAGTCGATCGGCTACGAGCAGGCGCCGAGCCGCGAGGAGGCCGACGTGATCCTCTTCAACACCTGCTCGATCCGCGAGTCGGCCGACAACCGCTTCATCGCCCATCTGGGTGAGGCGAAGCGGCTCAAGTCCGAGGACCCCGGACGGGTCGTCGGGGTCGGCGGCTGTTGGGCACAGTCGGTCAAGGACGAGGTCTTCCGGCGCTTCCCGTTCGTCGACGTCGCCTTCGGCCCGGGCCAGATCCAGAAGCTGGCCGAGTTCCTCAACTCCGACTCGTTGAGCGCCCAGGGCTATTTCGAGTTCGAGGACTTCTCCGGCCACCTCCCGGCCCGCCGCGAGCGCCGCTTCCAGGGCTGGTTGCAGATCTCCCAGGGTTGCAACTGCCGCTGCTCGTACTGCATCGTTCCGTCGACGCGCGGGCGCGAGGTGAGCCGCGATCCGGGCGAGCTGGTGCGCGAGGCCGAGGAGCTCGCCGCCGACGGCGTCCGCGAGGTCACCCTGCTCGGGCAGAACGTCAACAGCTACGGCCGCGACCTGCCGCCCGAGACGCGGATCGCCTTCGCCGAGCTGCTCGCCAGGGTGGACGCGGTCGAGGGAATCGAGCGGGTCCGGTACACCAGCCCGCACCCCAAGGACATGAAGGAGGACGTGATCCGCGCCCACGCCGAGCTGCCGGCGCTCTGCGAGCACATCCACCTGCCCCTGCAATCCGGCTCCAGCCCGGTCCTCAAGCGGATGCGCCGGACATACGACCGCGGCCGCTACATGGACCGGGTGGCGCTGATCCGCGAGCACGTCCCCGATTGCGCGATCACCACCGACATCATCGTCGGCTTTCCGGGGGAGACGGAGGCCGATTTCGAGCAGACCCTCGAGGTCGTCGACGAGGTCGGCTACGACGGGGCCTTCACCTTCGTTTTCTCGCCGCGCCGCGAAACCGAGGCGGCGATGCTCGGCGACCAGGTTCCACACCCGGTCAAGGTCGAGCGCATGGAACGCCTGATCGAGCTGGTCCAGCGGCGCGCCAGCGAGCGCGCCCAGCGCTTCGTCGGCCGCGAGATGGAGGTTCTCGTCGAAGGCACGAGCAGAACCGATCCGAGTCGGCTCCGCGGCCGCACGCGGCACAACAAGGCGGTCAACTTCGAGGGATCGGCACAGCCCGGTCGATCTCGTCGACGTCGCGATAGAATCCGCTACTTCGCAGACGCTGAGCGGGGTGGCGGCGAAACCCCTCACTCAACTCACACGGTGACCGAGGGCATGGTCACGACCCCTCGCTCAACTTTTTCGGTGAGGTGCCATAGGCGGTCCCTGCGCCGGTCGACGAAAAAGTACAAGCCGCGAGGGGCCATGACCAAGCCCTCTCCCGTCGCGTGCGCGTAGTAGGCATATTCGGGCCGACCGGGGTGGGGAAGACCGGGGTGGCGATCGCTCTTGCCGACCAGCTTCGGGAGCGGGGTGAGGATCCGGTGGCGATTTCGTGCGATGCGTTGCAGGTGTACGAGGGGCTGGGGAGGCTGACGGGGGTCGCTACGCCCGAGGAGCAGGAGCGGCTCGAGCACCGGTTGGTCGGGTTCGTGCCGATCACGCGGCCGTTCTCGGTCAGGGACTACATGGAGCTTGCGCACCGCGAGGTCGATGCAGCGCTGGAGGCGGGGAGGAGGCCGATCGTCGTCGGCGGCACGGGCCTCTATCTGCGGGCCGCCGTGGCCCGGCTCTCACTGGTCAAGGCGCCGCCCGACTCGGAGGACTCCGAGCTCTGGTCGACCGAGACCCGGCACCCGACGACGATCTTCGGGCTCGACATGGATCGAGCGGACCTGTATGAGCGGATCGACGAGCGGACCGAGGCGATCGCGGCCTCCGGCGCGCTCGACGAGGTCCGGCGGGCTGAGGAGGCCGGTCCCTCGCGCACCGCCCGCAAGGCGCTCGGCTTCGACGAGCTGCTCGGCGGCGACCTCGAGCTGATGAAGAGGCGCTCGCGAAACTACGCCCGGCGCCAGCTGACCTGGATGCGCAAGATCCCGAATCTGGAGTGGGTCGACCGGACCGGGCGCTCCGACGCCGAGGTGGCGGCCGGCGTTGCGGCGCACGTCAGCCAATGTGGCCCCGGCATCTGAGAGACTGGGGCCGATGGCGGCGGCGCGCTCGATCTCGGACCTACCAGGGCCGAAGGGGCTGCCGGGGATCGGCAGCGCCCTCCAGATCCGGTCGCACAGCCTGCACCTGACCGCCGAGCGCTGGTCGCAGGAATACGGCCCGCTCTTCCGCTTCGACATCGGGCCCCGGCGGGTGGTCGTGATCGGCGACGTCGACGTAATCAACGAGGTCCTTCGCGACCGCCCGGACGGGTTCCGGCGCTGGAGCGAGATCGAGTCGATCACCGAGGAGCTGTTGGGCACCGCCGGCGTCTTCGCCGCCGAGGGCGATGAGTGGCGCCGATGCCCGGCGGCTCGCCGTGACGGCGCTGAACAGCAACCACCTGCAGCGCTACTTCGAGATCGTCAGCACCTGCACCGGCCGTCTGTACCGCAGGCTCGAGGCGGCCGCGCGCGAGGGCGGCGGGGTCGAGATCGGCAGGCACCTCTCCTCGTTCACCGTCGACGTCACCTCGGCGCTTGCCTTCGGACACGACCTCAACACGCTCGAGCGGGGAGACGGGGGCCTGCAGGAACACCTCCACCGCGTCTTCCATATGACGAATCGCCGCATCTTTGCGCCGATTCCGTACTGGCGCTACCTGAAACTGCCGGCCGACCGGGCGCTGGACCGATCGATGGAGGAGATCCACGCCGCGGTGACGGGCTTCATGGAGGAGACGCGGGCTCGGATCGCCGCCCGGCCCGAGCTGCGCGAGTCGCCCGAGAACTTCCTCGAGGGGATGATCGCCGCCCAGGAAAACGAGGAAACCTTCAGCGACGACGAGATCATCGCCAATGTCTTCACCCTGCTGCTCGCCGGCGAGGACACGACCTCGCACTCGATGGCGTGGACGATCTGGTCGATGGCGACTCGCCCCGAGGTCCAGGCGCTGTGGGCGGAGGAGGCGAGCGCCGTCCTCGGCGCGCACCCCTACCCGACCGAGCACGAGACCGTCGAGGGCTTCCGATACGGCGAGGGCGTCGTCCGCGAGACGATGCGGCTCAAGCCGGTGGTGCCGATCTCCGGCCTCGAGCCGCTTGGCGACACCGAGGTCGCGGGGGTCAGGGTCCCGGCCGGGACACGGCTGCTGCTGTTGCACCGCCAGGCTGGATTGGACAACGTCGAGCGCCCGGCCGAGTTCAGGCCCGAGCGCTGGCTCGAGGAGGAGGACGAGCTCGCCGTCCCCTCGCAGAAGACGTTCCTCAACTTCGGCGCCGGGCCCCGCTTCTGCCCCGGTCGCAACCTCGCCTTCCTCGAGGCGAAGACGGCACTCGGGATGATCGCCCGCAACTTCGAGATCGAGCTCGACCCCGCGGCGCCGCCGGTGACCGAGCTGTTCGGGTTCACGATGAGCCCGAAGGGACTGCGGGTCCGTCTGCGCGAGCGCGTCCCCGCCGCCGCCGCGGCCGCTTAGGCTCTGCCGGATGAGATTCGAGAAGTGGCAGGCGCTCGGCAACGACTACGTGATCCTCGAGCGCGATCAGCTGCCCTGGGAGCTGAGCGCCGCGCGGGCACGGCGGATCTGCGACCCCCATTTCGGCATCGGCTCCGACGGCGTCCTGCTGCTCTCGCCCAGCGAGGACCCCGGCTTCGTCGCCGAGCTGAGGATCTTCAACCCGGACGGCTCCGAGGCCGAGCTGTCGGGGAACGGCGCGCGGCAGGCGATCCTCTACCTGCGCCGCCATGGCTGGACCGAGGACGACTCCTTCTCGATCCTCACCGCCGCCGGCCCGATCACGCCGACGATCACCTCTGAGCGCACCTGCTCGGTGGAGATGGGCAGGGCCTCGACGCGGTCCAAGGACTTCCCGGCCGGGCCGCCCGACGGCCGGGGGATGCTGGCCGCCGGCGGGCACGCCTGGGAATTCCAACATGTCTCGATCGGCAACCCCCAGTGCGCGATCGTCGTCGAGGAGGGCCTCGAGGAGCTCGACCTCGGCGCCGTCGGCCCCGATATCGAAGGCGACGAACGGTTTCCCAACCGGACCAACGTGTCCTTCCTCCAGATCGACGGCAGCCGGGTCCGGGCACGGATCTTCGAGCGCGGGGTGGGGGAGACGCTCTCCTCGGGGACAGGGGCCAGCGGCGCCGCGGTGACGGCCTTCCTCCGGGGATCGGGGAGCCCGATCACGGTCGAGCTCGACGGCGGCGAGCTGGCGGTCGAGATCACGGCGGACCTCGACGTGCGGCTGACCGGCTGGGCCGAGCCGATCTGCGCCGGGCAGCTCGCGAGCGAGCTCCTCGACGCACTCGCAGCGCTCGGCGAATAGATTTCCGCGCCCATGGGAATCGCCGAGCCATCGAAGCGCCTCGAGGCGATGCCTCCCTACATGTTCGCCGAACTCGAGCGGCGCGTCGCCGACAAGCGGGCCGCCGGGGTGGACGTGATCAGCCTCGGAATCGGCGACCCCGACGAGCCCACCTACCCGCACATCGTCAAGGCGATGCAGGAGGCGGTCGCCGACCCCGACAACCAGAGCTACCCGAACAACCGCGGCCGCGCCGAGTTCCGCGAGGCCTTCGCCGCTTTCTACGACGAGCGCTTCGCGGTCGAGATCGACCCCGACAGCGAGGTGATCCCGGCGATCGGCGCCAAGGAGTGCATCTACAACCTCTGCTTCGCCTTCCTCGACCCGGGCGGGATCGCGCTCGCCTCGGACCCCGGCTACCCGGTCTACACGGGCGGGCCGATCCTGGCGGGAGCGACGCCCGAGCTGCTGCCGCTGGTGCCGGAGCTGGGCTTCGCCCCCGACCTCAGCGCCGTCCCCGCGGAGGTCGCGGCCAGGGCGCGCCTGATGTTCCTCAACTACCCGAACAACCCGAGCGGCGCGGTGGTGCCCGAGGGCTTCTTCGAGTTGGCCGTCTCCTTCGCCCGCGAGCACGAAATCCTCGTCGTCCACGACAACGCCTACTCGGAGACGACCTACGATGGCTACGTCGCGCCGAGCTTCCTGGCGACCCCCGGCGCGAAGGAGGTCGGGGTCGAGGTCTTCTCGCTCTCCAAGGGCTACAACATGACCGGCTGGCGCTGTGCAGCGATCCTCGGCAACCCGGAAGCGATCGAGACCTACTGGCGCCTGAAGACGAACGTCGACTCGGGGCTCTTCGAGGCCGTGCAGATGGCCGGCGTTGCCGCCCTGCGGGGCCCGAGCGGGCCGCTGCAGCGGATGAACGAGACCTACGCCCGGCGTCGGGACCTCGTCGTCAGAGCGCTGCGCGAGATCGGCGTCGACGTCGCCGCCCCACGAGGAACCATCTACGTCTGGGCGCCGGTCCCGGAAGGCCATACCTCGACCTCGTTCTCCGAGCTGGTGCTGGAGGAGGCCGCGGTGATCGTCTCGCCGGGCTCGATGTACGGCCCGAGCGGCGAGGGCTTCTTCCGCATCTCGCTGACGACGCCCGACGATCGCATCGAAGAGGCCGTCGAGCGGATGCGCGAGCACCTGTCCTGAGAGGCCGCCGCGCCCGGGCGGGGCCCGGGCTCCTTCGTAGGATGGAGGGCATGAGGATCGGGATACGCCTCGCGGCTCTCGCCGCCACGGCGCTGGCGCTGGCGCTGACCGCGAGCGCCGCGCAGGGGTGGACGTTGAAGTCGGCCAACGGCCCCGACCCCGCGGTCGGCCGCTGGCCGTCGTGGCCGTATCCGGTGGGGTGCCTGGGGGCGACCTTCGACCCCGTGGCGGCCTTCGGAGGATCCACCGAAGCCGAGCTCGGCCCCGGCGGAGCGGAAACGGCGCTCAGGAACTACCTCGCGGAAGATGTCTACCCCCAGATCCCGCTCAGGTACTGGCGCACGGTCGTCGCGACGGCGTCTCGGGTCTCATTCGCCAGCGGCAGGCTCGAACAGGGCCTCTTCTGGCTCAGCTTCGAACTGCTCGGCGCGGAGTGGCGCCCCGCCGGGGGTCTCAAGGAATGCAGGCCGCGCACGATCCGCGACGGCAACGTCGCGATCGATTGGGGGCTGCCGGGGAACCAGACGCTGAGCAGGAAATCGCGCCGGATCAGGGTCAGGCTGCACGCGAGGAGCGGCTGCGACGGGGGCCGCAGCCTCGACGAGTCCGCCGAACCGCAGTTCCGCCAGGTGGGGAAGCGGCTGCTGCTGACGGTGTGGGTAGAGCCGCTGCCGCCCGGCAACCACACCTGCCAGGCGATCAGGGAGCCGCCGCTGGTCCTCAGGCTCCCCGGGCGGCTCGGCAAGCGCCAGCTCTGGGACAGCGGCACCTACCCGCCTCAACGGGAACGCTAAAGCGCCTCGCGCTCTGCGCGCTTGCGCCAGTAGCGGTCGAGGCCTCGCCACTGGTACTGCGGCGGCACAGCACTGGATCAGCTCGGCGGCAGCCTCCTCGCTCGAGGCGCGTTCGGCGACGAGCGCCCTGTGACGCGCCTCGTAGTCCTCCGCGCCGAGCTCGCGGGCCAACCGCGCCTCCTCGGCGAGGCGTTCGCGGACGACGGCCAGATGCTCCCCGGGGGAGTCGATCGCGCCGAAGTGGGTGACGGCGAGCCGGCTCGGCTCCCAGGCTTCGACCGTCGCAATCGAGTCGAGCCATGTCTCGACGTCGATGTCGGGGGGCGGCGTCGGCGGGACGACCAGGTTGGTCTCAGGGATGAGGACGGCGGCGACGTCGCCGACGAAGGCGGTGCCGCTCTCCTCGTGCAGGTAACAGACGTGGTGGGAGGCGTGCCCGGGCGTGTAGGCGACCCGCATGCCGAGCACGGTCTCGCCCCCGGCCAGCGGCCGGACGTTGGCCTCGGGCACGGGGACGATCTCACCCCAGAGCCGCTCCATGGCCTCGCCGTAGAGCCGCTCGGCGCTCGCCAGCAGGCGCGAGGGGTCGACCAGGTGGGGGGCGCCGCGCTCGTGGACGTAGACCTCGGTGTCGGGCCAGCGGCGGACGATCGCCCCGGTCGCGGCGGCATGGTCGAGGTGGATGTGGGTGAGGACGATCGCCCGCGGCGGCTCGCCGTCGAGCGCCGCGAGCAGGGTCGACAGCGAGGACTCCGGGCCGGGATCGAGGAGGGCGCCGCCGACCTCCCAGCAGCCGATCACGTGCGGGCGCCCCAGGTGCTCGACGTCGATGACCCTCATCGGCGGCGCCGGCTCCGGTCAGGCGGCGGCGGGGGAGGGGAAGCGGTCGTCCTCCTCGAGGGTCTGGCGGATGCCCTCCTCGATCTCTCGCGGGGCGAAGCCGAGATCGGCGACCGCCTTCTCGTTGGTCGCCCAGAAGGTGACGTTGTCGGCCGAGGAGATCAGCTCGCGCAGGTTCGGCGGCTGGCCCATCATCCTGCCGACCAGCGGCCCGATCGGCGTCATCGCCTTCATCAGCGCGGTCGGGACGGCGTGCTTGGGCGCCTTCCTGCCGCTGATTGCGGCGAGAACACCGATCGCATCGCGCATCGTCGTCGGCGGGCCGGCGAGCACGTAGGTTTCGCCCGGTCCGCCCCTGTCGAGGGCGAGGACGATGCCGGCGGCGGTGTCCTCGACGTGGGCGAGGCAGAGGCCGAGCTCCGGAAACGGGATCAGGGGCATTTTCCCCGCCAGGAACTGTTCGATCAGGTCGCCGAGCTGGGAGGTGTCGCCGGGGCCGTAGACGCCGCCGGGCTGGACGATCGTGCAGGGCAGCCCCTCCGCGATCATCCGCTTGGCGGTCCGGTGGGCTTCGACCTTGGTCTGCTCGTAGTAGGAGGTGAAGTTCTCGCCCGGGTGCTCGTAGGACTCGTCGACGATCTCGTGGTGGGTGTTGCCGAAGGCACCGCAGGTGGAGACGTAGACGATCTTCGGAATTCCGGCCTCCCGGGCGGCGCCGAGGACGTTCTCGGTGCCGACGACGTTGGCCTCGTACATCGCCGGCCGCTGGGAGGCGGGGATGCCGACCTCGTACATCGCGGCGGCGTGGATGGCGCCGTCCCGTCCCTCCATGCCCTCGCGGATCGCGTCTCTGTCGCCGAGGTCGCCGCTGATCAGCCGGCAGCCGATCTCGCTCAGCCCTGCCGCTTTCTCCGGGCTGCGGACGAGGCAGACGACATCGTCGCCGCGGTCCCGCAGCTGGCGCGCCACCGTGCCGCCGATGAAGCCGGTCGCTCCTGTCAGGAAGACCTCGATCGGACAACCCTATAGCGATCGGCGGGGCGGCCAGCGGGCCGCCTACACTGCTTCCGGTGGACCGATCGAGGAACGGGCGGACGGCCGAGACCCGCTACGCCGGCAACGGTGCCGGAGTCTCGAACCCGAGGGCGCGCCAGCGGGCGCTGGCGATCGGGATCGTCGACGGCTCCGAGCCCGACGGCGAGGAGCTGGCCGAGCTCAAGGAGCTGCTGCGCACGGCCGGGGTGGCGACGGCGGGCGAGGCGACTCAACAGCGCCCTCGGCCCGATCCCGACCGCTACTTCGGCCGCGGCCGCCTCGAGGAGCTGAAGGGGCAGATCGCCTCATGCGACGCCAACCTCGTCGCCTGCGACGACGAGCTTGCGCCGCGCCAGGAGCGCAACCTGGAGGCAGCGCTGGGCGTGCCGGTCATCGACCGCACGGCGGTGATCCTGGACATCTTCGCCGACCACGCCCACTCCGCCGAGGGCAAGCTCCAGGTCGAGCTGGCGCAGCTCGAATACAACATGGCCCGCATGCGGGGCCTCTGGACGCACCTCGAGCGCCTCGGCGCGGGCCGGATGGACGGCGGCATCGGGACCAGGGGCCCGGGCGAGAGTCAGATCGAGACCGACCGCCGCCTCGCCCGCGACCGGATCTCGGCCCTCCGTCGCCGCCTCGGGCGGCTGGAGCGCAACCGTGGCGTGATGCGGGCCCGGCGCTCCCGCTCCTCGCTGCCGCGGGTCGCCCTGGCCGGCTACACGAACGCCGGCAAGTCGACCCTGCTGAACGCGCTGACGGGGGCCGAGGCGGGGGTCGGCGACCGCCTCTTCCAGACCCTCGACCCGACCACCCGCAGCCTCGAGCTCTCCGGGCGCGACTACCTGCTCACCGACACGGTCGGCTTCATCGAGAAGCTGCCCCATCAGCTCGTCGAGGCCTTCAAGGCGACGCTCGAGGAGACCGTCCTCGCCGAGCTGATCCTGCACGTCGTCGACGCCTCCGAGCCGCGCGAGCGACGCCTGCTCGACATGCACGCGGTCGACGAGGTCCTGGAGGAGATCGGCGCCGGGGAGTAAGCCGCGGCTGCTGGTCCTCAACAAGGCCGACCTGCTCGACGAGGAGGAGCGTCACGAGGCCTCGCTCGCCCATCCCGAGGCGGTGCTGATCTCGGCCGCGCGCGGCGAGGGCCTCGACGAGCTGCGGGCCCGGGTCGAGGCGGCCTTCGAGGAGACGCTTGCCGAGGTCGAGCTGCTGGTTCCCTACCCGCAGGGCGCCCGCCTGCACGAGCTCCACGAGGTCGCCGGCGACCTCGTGCGGACCGATCGCGAGGACGGCGTCCTCGTCCAGGCCAAGGTGCCTGTTGCGGAGATGCACCGGTTCGAGGATCTCGTTGCCAGCTGAGGCCCCGGTCGGACCCGCTCGCTTGCTCGCTCAATCCGGCACCGTCAGGGCTCGGCGATCCCGTGGATCTGCCGGTTACCAAGCTGAACGACGGGGCGACGCTGCCGAGCCGAGCGCATGAGGGGGATGCGGGGCTGGATCTCTACGCCTGCGAGGACGCCCACATCGGCCCCGGCGAGCGCTGGAGCGTCGGCACCGGGATCGCGGTCGAGGTCCCGGCCGGGCACGCGGGCCTCGTCCTGCCTCGCTCCGGGCTCGCCCGCGAGCACGGCATCTCGCTCGTCAACAGCCCGGGGCTGATCGACGCCGGCTACCGCGGCGAGATCTCGGTGCTGCTGATCAACACCGACCCGGCGGAGACGTTCAGGGTCGCGCCCGGCGACCGGATCGCCCAGCTCGTGATCGCGCCGATCGCCCTCGCCGAGCCGGTCGAGGCCCACTCCCTCGCCGACTCTGAGCGCGGCGAGGGCGGCTTCGGCTCCAGCGGCCGTTAGCGCGGCGGACGACGAATCTGAACCGCACCGGCGAGCGATCGCGGTTGCCGGCCCGGTCGATCGCGTAGGCCAGAAGAACGTGGCGGCCGGCGCGGACGCGGAAGGCGCGACGCCTTCCGCAGCGCCTGAAGTGGCCGCGGTCGAGCTTGCAGCGGAAGCGCGCCCCGCCCTCGTTCGAGCCGAAGACGAAGACGACCCGGCGCCACCGGGATCGGGTGAAGACGGTGCGGCCGGGCCTGTGCAGGATCCGGGTCCGGGGCCTGACGCGGTCGCCGGCCGGCCTCGCCAGGGCGGCGGGCTCGGCGGCCGGCACGGGGGCGGGAGGGGTCCCCGGCGGCCGGAAGCTGTTCTTGGCCCGTTCTTCGACGTCCTCGCATTCGACCGGCGCGGGGTCCCTGTAGGTGTCGGTCGGGATGTCGATCAGCGCGGTGTCGAAGCCGGAGCCGCAATCGATGGCGAGGTCGGAGTCGCCGGAGTTGGCGAGGATCGAGTCGTTGCCGGCCGCGGCGTGGAAGGTGTCGGCACCGGGCCGGCCGAGAAGCTGGTTGTCGCCCGAGTCGCCGAGGAGGACGTCGTCGCCTCCGGTGCCCTCGACGTCCTCGACCGCCTGCAGGTGGGTCGGGACGCCGCCGCCGCACGCCGGGGCCCCGCCGGGGCCGACCAGCCCCGCGGCCCCCGCGCCCAGGTCGATCGAGATCGCTTCGTCGAAGTTCGCCCAGTTGGCGTTGTCGCGATCGGGGCCGCCGTCGAGCGTGTCGCCTTCGCAGACCGCGTCGGAGATGAAGAGGTCCTCGCCGGAGCCGGCGTGGAGCTCGTCGGTCCCGCCGTTGTTGGGAACGGCGTCGTCGCCGCCGGCGGCGCTGACGGTGTCGTCTCCAGGGCCGTCGACGAGCGCGTCTTCGGTCTCGCCGCCGATCAGGCTGTCGCTTCCCTCTCCGCCGAGCAGGACCACGCTCGTCGTTTCAGGGAAGCCGGTCGCGGAGAGGGTGTCGTCGCCCTCGAGCCCGGCGAGGAGGACCGAGTCGGGCTGTTCGCTGAGCACGAAGGTTCCCGCCGGTCCGCCGTTCGCCGTGAAGGAGACCGTCGGGGGCTGGTCTGAGTACGTTGCCTGGATCGTGTCGGCGCCGTCGCTGCCCGTGAGGTAGAGCGCCGGCGGGGCGGCGCCCGCCGTCGTCATCAGGCCCGCGTCGATCGTCGTCGGATCGCGCGGTTCCACCTCCGTGTCGGGGCCGCTGAACTCGCAGGAAACCGTCGTCGCGGCGTCGCAATAGTCTCCCTCGGCGCCGCCGAAGGCCTCGTCTTCGCCGCCGCCGCCGAGGATCACGTCGGCGCCGCCGCCGCCGTAAAAGGTCTCGCTGCCTTCGGTGCCGACGATGTAGTCGGGGAAGGCGGTGCCGATCACGACCTCGAAGCTCGTGCCCCCGACTTCTTCGTCGACGCCGCCGCCGGCCGGCGCCAGCCCGTTGTCGCCCTTGCCGGTCTCCAGGTTGATGTAGGCGCCGCGGCCTTCGACCGTCGGCGGGAATTTGTCGTAGACGGAGAAGTCCGGGTAATTCCCTTCTTTGTTGAAGAAGCCGGGTGTCGCTCCCGTCGCGTAGCTCAGCGTGTCGGTTCCGGCGGAGCCCGTGTCGTCGATCGCGTCGATCGTCGCGTCGCCGCGTGCGATGTCGCTTCCCTGCTCGCCGTCGAGGTTGTCGGCGCCGAATCCGCCGGAGAGCAGGTCGTTCCCGTTGCCGCCCCGCAGGCGGTCGTCGCCGATCCCCCCATAGAGGCGGTCGTTGCCGCCGCCACCGTAGAGCGTGTCGTTGCCGCGCTGGCCGTAGAGAGTGTCGTCGCCGCCTTCTCCGAAGACGACGGTGACCCCGCGCGGGGCGCGGATCGTGTCGGCGCATGGGGTGCCGATGTAGGTGTCGCCGACGATCTGGGGCCCTTCGGCGCAGCTGGGCGCGGCGCTCGCGGCGGAGCTGAATGCCGCCGCCGTCGCCAGGGCGAGTAGCGACGCGATCGCCGCCGGCCATGTTCTGCTCAGTTCCGTCATTCGGGCTTCCCGCCCGACAACACCCCGAACCGGCCAAGGAAGCGGGTCGGGCGGCAGGGGCCGCGCCGCTAGACGGCGCCACGGGCGGACTCGTGGGCCGCTCGCTCCAGTCGATCGTCGAGCGGCTGGAGCTCGGGCCGCTCCCCGTAGCGCCTCTCCAGCGCCAAGCCGATCAGGTGGTCGGCGAGCCAGGAGTTCTTCGGCAGCAGCGGGCCGTGCAGGTAGGTGCCGATCAGATTGTCGCGGCGCACGCCCTCGAGGCCGTCCTCGCCGTTGTTGCCGAAGCCGCTGAGGACCCTCCCGAACGGCTTCGCGCCCGGGCCGAGGTGGGTGCGGCCGCCGTGGTTCTCGAAGCCGGCGATCGTGCGCGGGGCGCCGCCGAGCTCGGCCTCGATCGCGACGTTGCCGATCAGCCGCGGGCCCGCTGCGCGGACCGTCTCGAGGTCGGCGATGCCGAGGCCGGGCAGCTTCTCCTCGCCGATCTGGTAGCTGTGGCCGAGCAGCTGGTAGCCGCCGCATACGGCGAGCACGACGGCGCCGTCGTCGGCCGCGGCGGCGAGGGCCCCGCGCTTGCCCTCGACCATGTCGGCGGCGACGGCGCGCTGGTCTCGGTCCTGGCCGCCGCCGATGTAGAAGAGGTCGTGGGCGCCTGGGTCGACGCTCTCGCCGGGGCCGGCGCCGGCATAGGAGAAGCCGATCCCGCGCCACTCGCATCGTCGCTGCAGGAAGACGATGTTGCCGCGATCGGCGTAGATGTTCATCTGCTCGGGGTAGAGGGCGAGGACGCGCAGCTCCATCAGGCGGCCTCCATCAGGACGACCGCCGAGCCGACGTGGGAATCGGTGGGCAGGATCTCGCGGCGGGCGACCGGCTCCAGGCCCGCCTCCCGGGCCTCGGCCTCGACGGTCTCGGCGGCGAGCAGGCGGAGCGGGATCTCGTCGAGCTCGTCGCTGAGCTCGCCGTCGGGGGAGACCGTCTGGCGCAGGCGGCGGACGACGATCGTGCCGGCGTCGAGGCCGGCGTCGAGCGGCAGGCTCGAGTAGACCCAGCCGTCGAGCTCGCGGGCGTCGGGTAGGGGAGGGGCGGCCTCCTCGACCAGCTCCGGCGGCATCCCGTCGACGATCGCAACCGCGACGCGGCCGCCAGGGCGCAGGTGCCGGAGGGCGCAGCGCAGGCAGGAGAGGCGCTCGCCGCCGCCGGCGAGGACCTGGACGAACTGCATCGGCGCGAGGACGAGCGCGAAGCGCTCGCCGAGGTCGAAGTCGCGGCCGTCGCCGACCGTCGCCGAGGCTGTGAGGCCGGCGGCCGCCGACCGCGCGTTGAAGGCCTCGACGAGCTCCGGCGCGAGGTCGAGGCCGCGGACGTCGTGCCCGCGGCCGGCGAGGTCGAGGGCGACGCGGCCGGTTCCGCAGCCGAGGTCGAGGACGGGCCCGTCCGCCTCGCTCGCCAGCAGGCGCCAGAGGTCGAGGTCGCCCTCATAGGCGCCGCACTCCAGGTCGTGCCAGATGACGGACATACGCGACTGTCTGCTCTGCTCTCGCGAACTCGCGCTCATGATGACCGGAAGCCTCGCGAGTTCGCTTCCGCGTCCGCGACAGTCGGTGTTCCTTGGGCGGATCTCACTTCTGGTGTCATTCCCAGAACTCCTTCGCCAGGCCGCGGGAGGAGAGGAGCTTGCGGAGCTCCAGCAGGGCGGTGTAGGTGGGGAGGGCGAAGAGGCGCTGCGGGGCGGCGGCGACGGCGCGGTCGAGCGATGCGGCGATCCCCTCCTCGACCTCGATCCGGTCCTCGGGCCAGCCGGCGTATTTGAGCCGCAGCGCCATCTCCGGCGCCCGCGTGCCGGCGCAGGTGACGCGGCGGACCGAGCCGGTGAGAATCTCGAAGTCGGCGTCCCAGACCCAGGAGACGTCGCGGCCGTCGGCGATCCCGTCGTTGAGGGCGATCCAGAGGTCGAGGCCCTCGCCGGCCGACTCGAGCCTCAGCGTGCGCAGGACCTCGTTGGCGCCGGCCGGGTTCTTGATCAGGAGGATCGAGACGGGGTGCCGCTGACGGCGATCGTCTCGACCCGGCCGAAGGCGGCGCGCACGCCGGCGAGCGCCGCCGCCGCCCGCTGCGGCTCGACGCCGAGCTCGAAGGCCGCCGCCAGGGCCGCCAGGGCGTTGTAGACGTTGTAGAGCCCGGGCAGCGGGAGCTCGAGCCGGACCTCCTCGCGCGGCATCCTCACGGTCACCGACGACCCCTCCATCCCATGCAGCTCGACCTTCGTCGCGGCGATGTCGGGGCGCGGGCGCTCGGCGCCGCAGTTGGGGCAGGAGTAGTGGCCGAGGTGGCCGACGAAGGCGCGCTCGTAGGCGTAGGGGTGCCCGCAACGGCGGCAGTGCTTGGCGTCGGAGGCGTGCTGGAGCTCGGGCAGGGCCTGGGCGGGATCGTCGATCCCGAAGTAGATGACGCCGTCGCGGCGGTTCTGGTCGGCGTCGCGCCCGAGGTCGGCGATCAGCGGGTCGTCGGCATTGAGCACGAAGCGAGTCCGGCCGGCATGCTCCTCGACCAGGGCCGACCACTCGTCGGCGAGCGTCTCGATCTCCCCATAGCGGTCGAGCTGGTCGCGGAAGAGGTTGCCGAGGACGATCAGCGAGGGGTCGAGCTCCGCCGCGACCTTCGGCAGCCAGGCCTCGTCGACCTCGAAGAGGCCCTCGCTCCCGCGCTGCTCGAGCAGCGCCGTGGCGACGCCCCAGGTCATGTTCGAGCCCGCCCGGTTGTGGACCGGCGAGCGGCCCTCGGCGGTGAGGATCGCGGCGATCATTCCCGCCGTCGTCGTCTTCCCGTTGGTCGCGCTGAGGACGGTCGCGTCCTCGAGCCGGGCGCCGAGCCGGGAGATGGCGTCGGGCGCGAGCCGCAGGAGGACGCGGCCGGGCAGCGTCGTCCCGCCGCCGCGGCCGCTGAGCCGGCTGGCGGCCCCGATCGACCGCGCCGCGGCCCGCTTCGCCCCGAACAGGGCCCCGTTTCGGTCGCGGGCGCTCAAGCTCCGGCCCGGGGCACGATCACGCTCAGCGCCCGCGGCAGGACCCGCAGCGAGGCGGGAAGGTCGCTGATGTGCTCGCCGTCGGCGTAGACGGGGTAGGGGCGGCTGGCGCTCAGCTCGAGGTGGCCGGCCCGGAAGACGCGCACCCAATCATCCTCGACGTGCGTGCCCTTGAACACCCTCGGCATGCTTCGCAGAGCCCGGAGCTTGCCGACCTCGCCGACGGCGACGATGTCGAACTCACCGTCGTCGAGCTCGGCGTCGGGGGCGATGAACATGCCGCCGCCGAAGGCCCTGTTGTTGGCGACGGAGACCGAGTAGCCGGTGAAGCGGTAGCGCTCGTCGTCGACGCGGACCGTGAAGCGGCCCGGCTTCCAGCCGATCAGCGTGCGGATCGCGGCGAAGGCGTAGACGAGGTGCCCGCGCAGGAAGTTGGTCTCGTTGGCCACCCGGTTGGCTTCCGAGTCGAAGCCGGCGCTGACGATGCCGAGAAATCGCTTGCCATTGACCTCGCCGACGTCGATCTGGCGCGTCTCGCCGCCGAGCAGCACCTCGACCGCCGCCTCCGGGTCCTCGGGGATGCCCAGCACCCGGGCGAGGTCGTTGCCGCGCCCGCCGGGGATGATTCCGAGCGGCGTCTCGGAGCCGGCCATCGCGCCGCCGATCGCGCCGAGGAGGCCGTCGCCGCTGATCACCACGGGCAGCTCGCCCGCCTCGATCGCGCCCAGCGCCTGGCTCACTCCGTGCTCGAGGTCCCGGGTGCGCTGGACCCGGAACACGGCCCGTGCCTGGTCGAGCGCCTGCTCGACCCTGGGCAGCAGCTTCAGCGCGCGGCCGCCGCCCGAGGCCGGGTTGACGAGAAGCGCCAGCGGCATCTCGGGATCGAGCCCCGCTCGCTCTCCGTTCGCCATAGGCGGGAAAGCCTAGTCTGAGGCGGGTTCGGAGGCCCCATGGGGCAGGGCGATGACGAAAAAGCTGCCGCCGCCGGCGCCGCCCTCCGCGAGCGGCTCGAAGCCCGCCCGCCGCAGCGCTCCGCGCCGTCCAGCGCCCGCGGCCGCCGAGCGGGTTGCGGCCGCGGCCGCCGTAGGCGACCAGGCGCCCGCCGGGGCGCAGCACCCGAGCGGCCTCGGCGATCGCCAGGCGGCCGGCGCCCTGGGCGAGAAGGTCGAAGTGGTCGTCGGGAAACGGGAGGCGGCGGGGCGCGCCGGCCTTGAACGCGATCCGGCCCTCGGGGTCGAGCCCGACGCGGGCCCTCGCCCGCGCGACGCGCTCGGCGGAGGCGTCGACGCCGCGCACCCGCGCGCGCGGGAACTCGCGGGCGAGGAACAGGGCGCCGTCGCCCTCGCCGCACTCGACCTCGAGCACGCGCTCGGGGTCGATGCCGCCGAGGTGGAGGACGGCCGCCGCCAGGGGGACGATCGGATCGGTCGTGCTCACGGCCCGATCATCGCAGGGGCACTGGTTCCTCTAGGCTCTGCCGGCGATGGAGGCAAGCAACGCCGGGGGGAGCCCGGACCGCCGCTGGATGATCCTCGCCGGCTTCGCGGCCGTCGCCGCGATCGTCGTCGGGGCGATCCTGATCGGCCGCAGCGGAGGAGGCGACTCGGGCTCGAGCTCGGCCGGCGTCGAGGGCTGCGAGAAGGTCCCCAAGCCGAAACCGAAGACCGTCAGCTTCGAGAAGCCCAAACAGACGGTGAAGAAGGGCGAAGACGTGTCGGCGCGGATCGAGACGAGCTGCGGCGACTTCACGATCGCGCTCGACTCCGAGCGGGCGCCGAAGACCGTCAACTCGTTCGTGTTCCTCTCCGAAGAAGGCTTCTACGACGGGCTGCCGTTCCACCGGATCGTCCCCGGCTTCGTGATCCAGGGGGGCGACCCGCTCGGCAACGGCACCGGAGGCCCCGGCTACAGCGTCGACGAGAAGCCGCCGTCGAACCTCTCCTACACGAGGGGGGTCGTGGCGATGGCGAAGAGCTCGGCGGAGCCGCCGGGGCGCTCGGGAAGCCAGTTCTACGTCGTGCTCGGCGCCGATGCCGGCCTGCCGCCCGAATACGCGCTGGTCGGCAAGGTCAGCGAGGGAATGGACGTCGTCCAGCGGATCGGCAAGCTCGGCACGCCCAGCGAAAAACCGAAACAGACCGTGATCATCGAACACTCGGTGATCGAGCGGCCCTAGTGCTGGGCGCGTCGCTAGGCTTGGGCTGATGGCCAAGGTCGACGTAGGCGACGCCGCCCCCGATTTCGAGCTGCCGGGCACCGACGGCAAGGCCTACCGCCTCTCCGACTACCGCGGGCGCAACGTCGTTCTCGCCTTCTACCCGGGCGACGCGACGGCGACCTGCACGAAGCAGTTCTGCTCCTACCGCGACGAGGGCGATCGCATCGACCAGCTCGACGCAGAGGTCCTGGGGATCTCCTCGCAGTCGGTCGAGTCGCACGAGCGCTGGGCCAGGGAGCAGGAACTGAACGTGCCGCTGCTCGCCGACGAGGACATCGCCGTCAGCCGCGCCTACGGGGCGACGGGCTGGCTCGGGCCGCTGGCGAACCTGACCGAATTGAAGGGCGATACGGTCGACGGCCGCTACGTCAAGCGGGCGACCTTCGTGATCGACGGCGACGGCATCGTGCGCTACCGCCACGTCTCGACGACCGGGGCGACCTACCAGTCGGTCGACGACCTCGAGCGGGCTGTAGCGGCAATCGGCTGATGCCGGGCGAACCCTCGCCCTTCGCCGTCGCGGCGGACGGCGGGCCGGCGATCCGCGGCGAGCAGGCGGGGGAGGGGCGGCCGGTCGTCCTCTGCCACGGCATCACCGCGACGCGCGTCTCGGTCATCCACGGCTCCCGAGCGCTGGAGCGGGCCGGCCACTCCGTGATCTCCTACGACGCCCGCGGCCACGGCGAGTCCGACCCCGCCCCTGCGGGGGGTGGGGGTTATGTATACCCGGAGCTCGTCGCCGACCTCGAGGCGGTGATCGCCGCCCGGGTGGGGGGTGGCCGGCTCGCGCTCGCCGGCCACTCGATGGGCGCCCACACGGCGGTCGCCTACGCGCTGGCGCATCCCGAGCGGGTCGCCGCGCTGGTCGCGATCGGCCCGGCCTACGACGGCACGATCTCCGACGATTCGCTCGCGTACTGGGACGGCCTCGCCGCGGCGCTCGAGGACGGCGGCGTCGAGGGATTCGTCCACCACATCGACCGGGTGCAGGGGATCGACCCCGCCTGGCGCGACTCGGTGCTCCGCTTCACCCGCGAGCGGATGCTGCGACACCGGCACCCCGAGGCGGTCGTCGAGGCGCTGCGGCAGGTGCCGCGATCGAGGCCCTTCGCCTCGCTCGAGGACCTCGAGGACCTCGAGGTGCCGACACTCGTCGTCGCCAGCGGCGACGCCGCCGACCCGGGCCACCCATACGCGACCGCGGCCGAGTACGCGCGCCGGCTGCCGCGCTCTGAGCTGGTCAGCGAGGCGCAGGGACAGTCGCCGCTGAGCTGGCAGGGCGGCCGCCTCTCGCGTGAGATCGCCCGCTTCTGTGCCGCCGAGTGGCAGAAGGCGCAAGAATGACAGGCATGAGCGAGCAGGGGGAAGCAGGTCCGCCGGTCGACGACGGCGCCGCCGTCCACTACTCGGCGGTTGCGCCGGGGACGCCGGTCTACTCCTCCGACGGCGCCCAGGTCGGCACCGTCAGGGAGATGCTCGACAACTACCGCGAGCACATCTTCGACGGCGTCGTCTTCAGGGACGCCGGCGGAACGCTGCGCTTCGCCGACGCCCCCGAGGTCGCCCGCACCGCCGAGCGCGGGGTGACGCTGGGCGTGAGCGCCGCCGAGGCAGCCGAGCTCGGGCCCCCGGAGAAGGGCCGGATGACGATCGCCCCCGGATCCGGGGGCGGCGGCATCCTCGGCAGGCTGTTCGGGCGAGGGCAGCGCTAGATGGGCGGGACGGCTTGAAGGCCCCCGCCGAGGGGACCCTGCGCGGCATCGCCGTCTTCGTGGCCACGGTCGGGATCGCCGTCGCGATCTACATCGCGATCGCCGACTCGGGCGGCGGCAGCCCGGTCTGCGTCGGCGGCAGCCACGGCTGCGCGACGGTCGCCGAAAGCTCCTACTCGCACCTGCTCGGCGTCAACATCGCCGTCTTCGGGGCGATCGGCTACGTGCTCCTGCTCGGCGCCGCCCTGCTGCGCGGCGACGTCGCCCGTATGGGCGGCTTCCTCGTCGCCCTCGGCGGCTTCGGCTACAGCGTCTTCCTCACCTACCTCGAGCTGTTCGTGATCGACGCGATCTGCCAGTGGTGCGTCTTCAGCGCAATAATGATGACCGTGCTCTTCACCGTGAACGCGATCCGCATGGTCCGCTTCGTCGGGAAGCCGGCATGAGCGGCAGCAAGGACCGCGAGCAGCGGCGGGAGGAACGGCTGGCGGCCGAGGCCGAGGCCGAGGGAGGCGAGCGTCGCAAGAGGCTTCTGCAGGTGGCGAGCGCGGTGGCCTTTCTGGTCGTGATCGGCGTCGTCGTGGCGATCGTCGTCAACGCGAGCAAGGACAGCGGCGGCGACGCGGGCAACCTCGGATCGGTCAGCGAGGTCAACCGTTCCCTGGCCGGGATTCCCCAGCGAGGGATGGAGCTCGGCGACCCGAAGGCGTCGGCGAAGCTGGTCGAGTTCGGCGACCTCAAGTGCCCGATCTGCGCCGCCTTCTCCAAGGAAGTGATTCCGACGGTGATCGACAACAAGGTCCGGACCGGCGCGGCGACGATCGAATTCCGCAACTTCACGATCATCGACGGGCAGTCGAAGCCGGCCGGGGCCGCCGCTCTGGCGGCCGGCGAACAGGGGCGCGGCTGGAACTTCCTCGAGATCTTCTACCGCAACCAGGGCCTGGAGACCGATCCCTACGCCAACGACGAATTCCTCACCGCGGTCGCCAGGGCGGCGGGCGTCGCCGACATCGGCCGCTGGAACCGCGAACGCAAAAGCGCCCGACTGAACCGCGAGGTCACCGCCTCGAGCAAGGAAGCGGAAAGCCTCGGCTTCACCGGCACGCCGTCATTCGCCCTGCAGAAGGGGGGCGGCGAACTGGAATCGCTGGGCTCCCTGGGAACGGCCGGCGAACTCGAAGAAGCGCTCGAATCGGCCGGCTGACCCACTCAGGTTCACATAACCACCATTATCGAGCGTTGAAACTCAGGCGAGGACGGCGCTGCCCCGGGCCAGGGGCCTGACGATCGGCGGCGCCTTGGGTAGGCGCCCTCGCTCGACGCCCTCCAGGGTCAGCGGTGAGGCCTCGATCGAGGCGACGGTGTCCCGGTTGCAGTGGCAGCCGTCGCCGAACAGCCGCCAGGGCGTCTCCAGGCGGTCCTGCCAGCGCGCCAGGCCCTCGTCCTCGGCGCGCACGTGCTCGACGAACAGCAGCCTGCCGCCCGGGCGCAGGACGCGGGCGGTCTCGGCGAGCGCCGCGGCGGGATCGGGGACCGTGCAGAGGACGAGGGTGAAGACGGCGGTGTCGAAGCTCGAGTCCTCGAACGGGAGGTCCTGGGCGGAGGCGGCGAGGACCTGCGCCTCCGAGCCGGCGTCCACGACCTTCGCCTCAAGCCTGCGCAGCATGTGAGGGTCCGGCTCGGCGAGGACCAGGTCGGTGACCGCGTCCGGGTAGAGGCCGAGGTTGGCGCCGGTCCCGGCGCCGAGGTCGATCGTCCGCCCGCTCGCCGCGGCGAGCGTCTGGCGCCGCATCTCCCGCAGGCCCGCCTCCTCGGTGCCCTTCAGCGAGCGGTCATAGAGGGCCGAGAAGGCCCTCCCCCAGGTCGCGTCGTAGAGCCGTCCCATCGGGCCCGCTCAGCGCCCGATCCTCTTCTTCAGCGTGACGCTGCTCCGGCCGCCGCCGGGGGGCGTCGCGGTGAGCTTGATCTTCACCTTCTTCAGCGACTTCCTGCGGATCGCCTTGCGGACGCGTTTCGAGAGCACCAGCTTGAAGGTCAGCCGCCCTCTCGTATTTGCCTTCTTGCGCGCCGACTGCTTCGCCCCGCCGGCGGTCAGCTTCAGCTTCACCCTCGTCTTCGCCGGCAGCCCGTGCAGCCTGATGATCAGCTTCCTGGAGCGGCGCCGGAGCTTGCCGATCCGGACCAGGCGCTTGCGCAGCTTGAAGCGATGCACGTTCGGGGCCCTGCCCGAGATCGGGACCGCGTCGCTGGAGGTCGAGAAAGTGCCTTCCGGCCCGAGGACGGCAGCTCCGCCCGGGTTCTGGTGAAAGGCGGCGACCCGGTAGTGGTAGAAATGCGCCGGGGTCGAGGTCGACAACCTGGACGGATGCAGGCGTCGGGCCGGTTGCAGAGCCGGAAATCGCCGAGTCATCCCCTTCTGCGTAGGACGGCCCCAGGCGTTCGACCGGCTGGTCGGCGGCGAGGAAGACCCGGTAGGCGGTTCCCACTCCGGCGGGGTCGATCGTGAAGGGGATCTCGGCAGCGTGGGAGGCGACCACCCGCGGCGTCCCGTTGGCGATCACCGGCAGCGTTTCGCCGCCTGCCAGCGGTGGCGTCGTCAGTGTCTGGTCGGCGCTCGACGCGGAGCCGAAGGGCGTGGTCAGCGTCATCCGGTAGTGGTAGGTGGTGCTCGGCTGCAGAAATTCGAGATAGACCTGGTCTTCGGTGGGCCCGCCGTCGGGGCCCTCCGGCTGGTCGCGGGCGGAGTCGACCAGGCCGTAGGCGTCGGTCGTGCCGTAATCGACGTGGAGGGTGCCTCCGGCCCCCTTGCTGTCCAGAGGGACCGCGATTTCGTCGCTGCGGGTCGCGGACGGTATCGGCAGCGCCGGTACTCCGATCGTCGGCGCCGTGCAGTCGGAGCCGGTCGTAACCAGCGTCTGCGAGGTCACCGGGGTCGGATCCAAGTTGGCGGCGATGTCTGTGGCCGCGGCGTGGAAGGAGTGGGCTCCCTTGCAGAGATCCGAGACTTCGAACGGCGACGCGCAGCCGAACGAGGGCTGGCTGTCGACGCCGCAGGGAAAGATTGACGGGTCGGCTCGTTCCTCGGGGGAGTCGAAGGCCCATTCGGCGCTCGGGCCCGGTATTTCGGCAGCCGAGGGTTTTGGAGAAAAATGTCTCAGGGGGCGTGGTGTCGATCGTGAAGCGCTCGACGATCGGCGTCGGGTCGGTGGACCCCGCGGCGATTGCCCGGGCTCGGAACGTGTGCGAGCTGCCCGGCGCGAGCCCCTCGTAGGCGACCGGTGAGGTGCAGGCCGAGAAGGCGGCGCCGTCGAGGGCGCACTCGAAGGTCGCTCCCGCCGAATCCGAGACCAGCTTGAAGCTGGCGCTGTGACGAGGGCCGCTGAGCACGCCGGGCTCTTCGATGCCGATGTTCACCAGCCGATTGACCTGGAAGGAGTCTTCCCGGTCGATCCCGGTGTCGGGGGTCGGCCGGGGCTGTGTCCCTCCGGCGTACGCCCGCAGGTAGAAGGAGCCGCGATCGGCTCGGAAGCCGGTGACGTCGACCTTGTATTCGGTGCCGGCGACGGCCGCGAAGGTCACCCGACTGCCGTTGGACCCGTAGCCGCCGGCGCAATCGGTGGCGTCGTCGTCGTCGTCGGTTTTGACCAGGGTGCCGATCGTGCCGGTGTAGACCCCGAGCACGGTGTCCACGTCGGAGCCCCGGTCGCAGGTCTCGATCGTGTAGGTGGTCGATTCCGGCGCCGTGAAGACGTACCAGACCGACGAGGCGCAACCGGGCCGGCTGTCGATAGGAATCGACAGGCAGGAGTTGGCGGCAGCCGCGCCCGCAGCGTTGGGCTCGCCGGTCTCCGCCGTCGCCTCGAGGTTCGTCGCCGAGAGCTCCTCGCCGAGGCCGAGGGGCTGGGCGCGCGGAAAAGGCGTCGTTGGCGGGCGCCGCCGCGAGCGCCTGGCCGGCTCCGGCCAGCAGTCAGGGCCGCGCTCGTAGCGCGGCGAGAGTCCCCCTCTTCACCGATCCGAGGCTAGCGGGCATCGCTGCCCGCTTCAAGCCGATCAGGCCGCTTCGCGCTGGGCCTCGGCCTCGGCGGCAGCCTCTTCCCTGGCGACCCGATCCTCGTAGGCGCTGCGGGCGCCGTGGTCGACTTCGGTCATCAGCTTGTCGACCTTCATCAGCCGGCCGATGGCCTCGCGGACGTTGCGGGGCAGGAGCCCGATGAATTTGTAGATCGCGCCGTTGGCCTTCGGCACCCAGACGTCGTAGCGCCCCACTTCGAGCGCGTCGACGATCTCGTTGGCGACGTCCTCGGCCTCGACCGGTTTCACCCAGCGCTGGCCGACGCCGCTGGTCAGCTCGGTGTTGACGACGGTCGGCATCACGCAGTGCGTCTCGATGCCGCTGCCGCGCAGCTCCCAGCGCACGCCCTCGGTCAGCCCGACGACGGCGTGCTTGGTCGCCGAGTAGGTCGCGATCCCGGGCAGGGCGCCCTTGCCCGCCTGCGAGGCGATGTTGACGATGTGGCCGCTGCGGCGCGGTGCCATCCTCTCGATCGCCAGCTGGGTGCCGGTGATCACTCCGTGCAGATTGATGTCGACCTGGCGGTGGACGGACTCCTCGCTCTCCTCGACGAGGGTCGTCACAGGCATGATCCCGGCGTTGTTGACGACGACGTCGAGCGGGCCGAGCTGGCGCTCGGCCTCGTCGAGGAAGGCCGCGAAGGAGGCCCGGTCGGTGACGTCGACCGGCAGCGCCAGCGTCCCCCCTCCGAGCTCCGCCGCGGTCCGCTCGGCGAGCGGCACGTCGATGTCGCCGATCGCCACCCGGCAGCCCTTGCGGACCAGTGCCGTCGCCGTCGCCCTGCCGATGCCCCGGGCGCCGCCGGTGATCGCGACCACCTTGCCGCCCAGTGCCTGTCGCTCCTTCGCCATCGCGCTCTCCTCTCGGCCTTTGCCTAGGCGGCCGGTTTGTAGACGGTGACCACGGCGGCGCCGCCGAGGCCGATGTTGTGCTGGAGCGCCACCTTGGCGCCGTCGACCTGGCGCTTGTCCGCTTCGCCGCGGAGCTGCCAGGTCAGCTCGGAGCACTGCGCGAGGCCGGTGGCTCCGAGCGGGTGGCCCTTCGAGATCAGGCCGCCGGACGGGTTGACGACGACCTTGCCGCCATACGTCGTCGCCTCTTCCTCGACCAGCTTGTGGCCCTCGCCCTCGGCGGCGAAGCCGAGCGCTTCGTAGGTGATCAGCTCGTTGGCGCTGAAGCAGTCGTGCAGCTCGCAGACGTCGATCTCCTCGGCGGCGATTCCTGCCTCGGCGTAGGCCTGCTCGGCGGCGGTCTTCGACATGTCGGAGCCGACGATCGTCATGCAGTCGGCGTCCTCGGCGAAGGTCGAGGAGAGGTCGGTGACCATCGACTGCCCGGCGATCTCGATCGCCTGATCCCAGAGCCCGTGCTCGTCGACGTAGCTCTCCGAGGCGACGATCGCGCAGGCCGAGCCGTCGGAGGTCGGCGAGCACTGCAGCTTGGTCAGCGGGTCGTGGATCATCTTCGCGTTCTTGATGTCCTCGAGCGAGTACTCGTCCTGGAACTGGGCGTAGGGGTTGTTGACCGAGTGCTTGTGGTTCTTCCACCCGATCCAGGCGTAGTGATCGGGGTTGGAGCCGTACTTCTCCATGTGGTCGCGGCCGGCGTTGCCGAACATCTGCGGGGCCGGCGGCGAGGCCTCCGGGTCGCGGATCTCGAACATCCGCGTCGCGTGCTTGTCGAGCGCGTTGGTGCGGTCCGTGTACTTGACCCCGAGGCTGCCCGGCTCCATCTTCTCGAAGCCGAGCGCCAGCGCGCAGTCGGCGAGGCCGCCCTTGACCGCCTGGCGGGCGAGGAACAGCGCCGAGGAGCCGGTCGAGCAGTTGTTGTTGACGTTGACGACCGGGATCCCGGTCAGCCCCAGCTGGTAGAGCGCCCGCTGGCCGTAGGTCGAGTCGCCGTAGCAGTAGCCCGCGTAGGCCTGCTCGACGTCCTCATACGGGATGCCGGCATCGGCAAGCGCCTTCTCCCCGGCCTCCTTGGCCCAGTCCGGGTAATCGCCCTCCTTCGTGCCGGGCTTCTCGAACTTGGTCATCCCGACCCCGATCACGAACGTGCGGTTGCTCAAAGTCTGCTCCTGTGGTCGTCGCCGCCCCCGGCGGCTTTGGCTGGCTGGCCAGGAAATCTAGCGCGTGGAGCGCTTGCGGTGCTTCTTCTTGAGCTTCTTGACCAGCTTCGCCTTGCGCTTCAGGCTGGCGGCGACGTTCCCCGTCGGCGTGTAGCTGACGGTGAACTGGACCTTTCGCCTGCCCTTCTTGCGCAGCGCCTTGCGGATCCGCTTCGACCTGGCCACGACCTTGAGCTTGATCGAGGCCTGGCCCGCGACGATCGCCTTCTGGGTCTTCAGGCCCTTGCCGGAGAGCGTCATCGTCCCGGCCGACGGCGCGGCCAGCGAGACCGAGAGGGTCGCCGTCCCCTTCTTCTTGTTCTTCTTCAGCTTGCCCAGCTTGAAGGCGTTCGAGGGCTGCACCTCCACCGCCCCGATGTCGGAGCCGTCGGCGCCGGTCACCGCCGCGTTGGGGATCGAGGGCAGGTCGATCGGGCGCAGGACGGCGCGCTGGTCGGCGGTCTGGCCGAACGCCGCCCCCTGGTCGATCGCCGGGCTGCCGAGCGCCGGAGCCATCGTCTGGGTCGGGCCGCCGTTGGAGGCGAGCGGGCCGAGCAGCGGGTCCTTGTTGACCTGGTCGCCGGCGGCGTGAAAGCCGCACTGGTCGCGGCTGTCGAGGTTGAAGCCGGAAGAGATCGTGGGAATGGATTCGGTTGGGATGAAGCAGTTCTCGCTTCCCGCCGGGCCGACCCCGTTGGCGACGATCGAGTTGCTCAGCTTCAGCGTGCCCGGGGGCCCAGCGGCGAACAGGTTGCCCGCGACGCTTTCCGGATTTCCGGTTTCGAGCCTGTTGGCGGCGATCGTCGAGTCGGTGACGGTGAGGGGGGCTGCTTCCCCGGAGATCAGAAAGGCGCCGCCGCCGAACCCGCCGGATCCAGCTCCGCCGCCGTTGCGGGCGACGTTTTCGACAATCGTCGAGTTGGTGAGAGCGATCCCCTGTTCGGCCGCGATTCCGAAGATCCCTCCGCCGACGACTTCCCCGGCTTCGCCGCCCGCGCCCGGCGTCGCTTCGGCGACGTTGCCGCTGATCGTGCTGGCGACGATGCTGGACTGGCTTCCTCCGAGAACGAAGAAGAGGCCGGCGCCCCCCGCGACCCCGCCGTCCTGTTCGGCGTTGCTGGGCCCGTGTCCGCCGCCGGCGTTGGCGACGTTGCCGGAGATCGTCGAGCGCTCGATGCTGACCGCGCCTCCGACCACCGCCATTGCGCCCCCCTGAGCGGTGCCGCCCGCTGCGGCCGGGCCGCCGACGGCTTCGGCGATATTGCCGGAGACCTCGCTTTCGGAAACCGCGAGCGAGCCCGCGACCACCAGGGCGCCGGCCCCGATCGCGGTTTCCCCTTCGACTCCGGGGGCTTCCCCGTTTGCGTCGGCGATGTTGCCCGTCAGCCTGGCGTCGCGCAGCGTCAGGTTCGTGTTGATCGCGAGAACGCCGGCGCCGGCCGCTGAGGCTTCGAACGCACGGCCGTCCCGGATCGTCACGCCGGAGATGGTGACGTTGAGGATTTCCATCCCGGTCGGCCCGATGATGAAATCCCTGTACGGGCCGATCGAGCGGATCGTGGTGGTCGCGCTGCCGGCGCCCGCGATCGTCACGCTCCTGTGGATTTCAAGTTCCGCGCTGGTGAGCTGGTAGTCGCCCGCCGGCACGTTGATCGTCTCCCCCGGCCCCGCTTCGGCGATCGCCTGGCGCAGCGAGCCGGCCCCGCTGTCGTTGGTGTTGGCGACGGTCAGCGCGGCGTTGGCGGGGGCCGCCGCGAGCAGCACAACCGCCACGGCAAGGCCCGGGATGATCTTCCGGGAGGAGGACACGCGTCGGAGCTTGCCACTTCGTAACCCGATTTGCCACCCGGCTAGGACTTCCGGCCGCTCGTCCGTTCGTCGGGATTCGACCAGATCAGGAATGCGGCGCCGGCGATCCCGATCCCGATCGCGGTTGCAATCGCCCGCTGGCCGGCGGCTCGCAGGGCGGGCTCGCCCAGGGTGTCGGCGAGAACCACGGCGTAGACGGTGATCGAGGCCGTGAAGAGCGCGTACTGGACGGTGAGCAGGCCGTAGGCGAGCCCGGCCGCGAGGGTCAGCACCACCGCCAGCGCGACGCCGTCGCCGGCCAGCCACTCGGAGAGAAGCGAAGCCGCGATCAGGCCGACCGCGGTGCCGGCGGCCCGCAGGATCAGGCGGTGGAAGGTCTCATCCTCCTCGGGCCGCAGCACGAAGAGGACGGTGAGCGGGATCCAGAATCCGTGTTCGCTGAAGCCGAGCGCCCAGTAGGCGGCCACCGCCGCCGCGAGGGCGGCGCCGAAGCGCAGGGCATGACGGGCGACGGGCGAGCTCAGGGCCAGGTTGCGGCGCAGGGCGGCGAGCGCCGCGGGCGTGCTCCAGCCCTGCTCGCCTCCCTCCTCGGCGCGATCCCCGGCGGCGTAGACGAGGATCGAGAAGCCGGCTTGGAGCAGACCGCCCGCGGTCGCGAGCAGCAGGGCCGCCGGCGCGTCGCCGGGGTCGAGCGGCAGGCCCTGGGCGATCAGCAGGGAGAGGGCGACCGAGAGGCCGAGGATCGAGAGCCGAAGCGAGACCGCAAAGCAGTAGCCGGCGGCGGCGCCGAGCGCCGCCATCGCCGGCACAGCGAGCGCCGGCGACCATCCCGTGAGGGCGCCGAGGGCGGCCGCCAGTCCGATCAGCGGCGCGGCCGCGCCCTGCCAGCCGGCGCGCACCTTCGCCGGCGCGTCCATGCCCGGGAAGCCGGCGAGCAGGGCGCCGGTCCCGATCGCGCCCTTGGTCGGCGAGTCGAGCCCGAGCTCGAGGAGGAGCGCGACGCCGATCGGGACCGAGAGCAGGAGGCCGCGGCGCAGCGCCGGCCCCGGCTCGCTCGGGCCGATCGCCAAGAGCGGCGAGGCGCGCAGCCTCATCACCACTCCCGACGCGTCGAACAGCTGTCCGTCGGCGCTCAGCCGTCCTCCTCGAGGGCTCGTCTTCGGGTCAGGCAGAACTCCACGGCGAGCTCGACGGGGGCTTCGCTCGCCGCCATCTCCCGGTAGCCGAGCTCGGCACCGCTGAAGCCGCTGGCGTTCCAGAGCTCGCCCTCGGGCGGGGCCGACCAGGGGCCGACGTAGAAGTACGGCTCGGCGTGGTTCTCGTCGCCCGGCGAGAGGCCGTAGTTCGCCCGCCGCCCGGCGGCCTCCTCCCCGATCTCGATCGCGAGGTCGAAATGCTCGGGCCAGAGGGTCGGCTCGGTCGGGGAATCGCCGGCGCCGGCCGCGCCGCGAATGCGATCGAGGGCCTCGGCGGCGAGCGAGTAGGCGGCCGCCAGCGCCTCGCACGCCGCCGGGTCGATCTCCAGCGGGTCCGCCGAGAGGCCCTCGAGGCCGTCGGGCAGGAGGCCCGGCCCGACCAGCTCGGCCGCCGCCGCCGGCGACTCGATCGGCGCCCGGCGCTCGATGCCGCCCTCGCGCACGACGAGGTCGGTGCCCTCGACCCGGACCTGGCTGTCCTCGCCGAACGGCGGCGTGCCGAAGCCCCCGGGGGTCGGCGTCAGGGTCCACTCGCCGCTGGTCTGCTCGCGCGCGGGCTTGATCACGTCCTCGGCGAGGACGTGCAGCGATTCGCGGGTCCGGGCGAACCCGGCGGGCAGCGGCGGCAGCCTCACAGGTTGAGGTCCGCCCGCTTCGGTTGCCAGCCGGGGACGGTGTTGCCCTCCGGGGGGATCGGGTGCTGCTTGAGGATCCGCGCCAGGTGGGTGACGTTGTGGGCCATCCAGCCGGCGGTCTTCTGGGTGTAGGCGTGGTCCTTGCCGCCGGCCTCGAGGAACGAGGGGCCGGGCCCGGCGTCCCCCACCCAGTAGGTGTCGGCGTTGGGCGGGATCGCGCAGCCGAGGTGGGTCATGTTGAACAGGGTCGTGTCGGCGCAGGCGTGGGCGCCGTCCTCGTTGCCGGTGACGACGACCCCGGCGACCTTGTTGTAGAGGGGGTACTGGCCGACGTCGTTGGTCGAGTCGTAGGTGCCGTCGAGGCGCTCGATCACCATCTGGATGACGCTGTTGCGGACGCCGAACCAGATCGACATGCCCATGATCAGGATGTCGGCGGCGAGGACCTTCTCGAGGATCTGGGGCCACTCGTCGCCGTCGCCCATGTCGGAGACGACTCCGAAGGGGATCTCGTAGTCGACCGGCCGGATCGTCTCGTGACTGACGCCGAGGTCGTCGAAGTGGGCTGTGACCATGTCGATCAGGCCCTGCGTGTTCGAGGGCTCCGGGGACTTCTTCAGGGTGCAGTTGAGGACCAGCGCGTTGAGTTTCATGACGGCATCCTCCCCCGGGGCGCCGGACGTGACAACCCGCAGGTAGCCTGGCGAGTCGTGTTAATCGCTGACGTCAGCGCCGGCGGGGTGACCGTCCTTGCCGCCTTCGGGGCCGGCATCGTCTCCTTCCTGTCGCCCTGCGTGCTGCCTCTGGTGCCCGGCTATCTCTCGGCTGTCAGCGGCGTCTCGGCGGCCGAGCTCGAGGACGCCGACTGGCGCCGGGTCCTGGCGCCGAGCCTCCTCTTCGTCGCCAGCTTCTCGGCGATCTTCGTCTTCCTCGGCCTCACCGCCACCGGCCTCGGCTCCTTCCTCCATGAGAACGAAAGGCTGCTGACCAAGATCTCGGCGGCGCTGATCGTCGCCATGGGCGTTCTCTTCATCGCCTCGCTGTTCGTAGTCCGCCTCAACCGCGAGTGGCACGTCGACGCCCTGCTGGCGCGGGCCGGCCGCGGCGGCCCGATCGTCGCCGGCGCCGCCTTCGCGATCGCCTGGACGCCGTGCATCGGCCCGACGCTGAGCGCGATCCTCGCCGTCGCCGCCCAGGCCGACTCGGCCGCCCGCGGCGCCCTGCTGCTCGCCGTCTACTCGGCCGGGCTCGCGATTCCCTTCCTGCTGACCGCGGTCGCCTTCTCGCGGATGACGACGGCCTTCGCCGTCGTCAAGCGCCACTACCAGGCGATCGTCGCCGTCGGCGGCGTCATCCTGATCGTGATGGGCGTCCTGATCTGGACCGAAGAACTGACCCGCATCAATGCCGAAGTCACGAGCTGGCTGACCGGGCAGGGCCTCGACTTCTGGAACTTCTGAGACGTCAATTGAGTCGCTGGAGAGGACTCAATTGACGACTCGTCGCCGGTAGACCCGTCTCGACCTCCTGGCCGATCGCCTCGGTCTCCTCGAGCCCCTCGCCTTCGAGGTCGCGCGAGCAGACGATCCGGAAGCGCCCGGTGCCGAGCTCGGCGTCGGGCACGAGCGGCAGGCCGCGGATGTTGTCCCAGCCCAACCGCTCGATCTCGAACGGGTTCATCCGCACCTCCGCCGCCGGGAAGGGGCAGTTGGAGTTGTGCTGGTCGATCGCCTTCGAGATCGCCTCCAGGTTCTTCGCCTCTGGGGAAGCCATGTCGGAAGTCTAGGCCGAAGGCTAGGATCGGCCCCCCCTACACCCAGGAGAGGACCGATGCCCGCCTACAACGACCTCCAGCTCAGCTCATTCGTGGATCAGATCTTCGAACGCCTGCGGGCGATCGAGAAGCAACTCGCGATCCTCTCCGAGAAGGCCGGCGTCCCCTACGAGGTCAGCATCCAAGGAGACCCCGCAGGAGGTCGTCGACCTGATCCAGGCCGGCGACCGCATCGGCGCGATCCGCAAGTACCGCGAGCTGACCGGCGCCGGCATGGAGGCCGCCCAGGAGGCGATCTCGAAGATCTAGTTTCCGCTGGGCCGGCTCCTACCCTGGACCCATGCCCGAGTCGCCCCGCTGCGTCGCCCACCTGGACATGGACGCCTTCTACGCGTCGGTCGAGCTGCGCCGGCGGCCGGAGCTGCGGGGCAAGCCGGTGATCGTCTGCGGCTCGGGGCCGCGGGCGGTGGTGACGACGGCCAGCTACGAGGCGCGGAAGCTGGCCGGGATCCACTCGGCGATGCCCGCCGCCGTGGCGCGGCGGCGGCTGCCCGACGCCGTCTACCTGCAACCCGACTTCGCCGCCTACCGCGAGGCCTCCGGCGAGGTGATGGCGATCCTGCGCCGCAACGCCGAGACGGTCGAGGTCGTCGGCCTCGACGAGGCCTACGTCGACCTGACCGGGATCTTCTCGCCGAAGGCGACGATGCGTCGGATCGGCACCGAGATCCGCGAGCAGGCGCGCCTCGGCTGCTCGATCGGGATCTCCGAGAACCGGATGCTGGCGAAGATCGTCAGCGAGCTCGGCAAGCCGGGCGGGCTCGTCGTGCTCTCGCGCGCCGAGGCGCTGGCGAGATTCGCCGCCGAGTCGCCGGGCCTGGTCCCGGGGATCGGGCCGAAGACGGTCGCCAGGCTCGAGCGGATGGGGGTCCGCACGCTGGCCGAGCTCGCCGATCGCGACGAGGACGAGCTGGAGCGCGCCTTCGGGCCGCGCTCGGGAGCCTGGCTGCGCCGCCGGGCCCGCTTCGAGGACGAGACGCCGGTCCTCACCGAGCACGAGACCAAGTCGCAGTCCACCGAGATCACCTTCGACGCCGACGTCGCCGACCACGAGGAGATGGCGGCCTCGATCGTCTCGCTGGCGGAGGAGCTCTGCCGCAGGCTGCGCTCGCGCGACCTGCGCGGGCGGACGATCGGGATCAAGGTCCGGCTCGACGACTGGACCAACGTCAGCCGCTCCCAAACCGTCGGCCGGCCGACAAACGACGCCGCCGAGGTGACGGCGATCGCCCTCGACCTGCTGCGCGCCTACTCCCCGCCCCGCCCCGTGCGGCTGCTCGGCGTCCGCATCGCCCAGTTCGGAGACGCGGACGCCGAGGCGGACGGGAGCGGCGCCGAGCCCCAGCTGCAGCTCACCATGCCGGGGTAGGCGGGCGCGGCTTCAGCGGCTGGAGAGGACCACGCCGAGGTCGGGGAAGTGCAGCCGCGCCCTGGTCGCCTCGGTGAGGTCGAAGTCGCGGCCGCCGACGTAGGGCCCGCGGTCGACGACCGGCACGGTGACCGAGCGGCCCCGGTAGCGCAGCCGCACCCTGGTCCCGCAGGGCAGCGTCTTGTGGGCGACCCCGAGGGTGCCGGGCTGCAGCGTCCCCCCGCAGGCCAGCGCCCCGCCGTAGAGGCCGGGCCCGTAGTAGGAGGCGGCCGCCGGCCGGTAGACGGTCACGCGCCGGACGACGCTGCGCGAGCCCCTCACCCTGCGGTCGTGGACGCCGTAGGCATGGACCTCGTAGATCCCCGTGCTGTGCAGGCCCCAGTGCGCTCTGAAGGCGCCGGTGCGGGTGGTCGTCCTGCTCAGCCGGCCGCCGGATGGGCCGTCGACGACGACGCGGACGCGGTGGGCGCCGCCCGGGCTCGGGCTGACCCGGCCGCTGACCAGCAGGTCGCTGCCGGCGAGGACGTTGTGCTTGGAGACGTGAAGGCTGAGGTCGGCGTGCACGGGCCTCGCGGCGGCGGGCGCGGCGATCGGCAGCAGGGCGGCGGCGGACAGCACCGCGGGCAGGAGTAGACGACGCATCGTTGTTCAACTCGCTTTCTCGTTCCGCCTACGGGGTTAGCTGACGGGCTCGCGGTCGCCGGCTCGGTGCCTGGCGGCGCTACGGACGGATCACCGTCCGATTCGCCCCTGTCGCGCTCTTGCGTCGCGACCGGTGGGTCCCCCGTTCCCCCCGCGCTCGCGGGGGGACTCGGCAGGTGGGCTCGTTCGATCTGAACGCGGCACCGTAGGGGCTCGAATCCGCCCACTCGGTGAGGGGCGTCACACTGGCCGATCCTGCCAGCGATAATGCAAACCGCTCTGGAAAGCCGTTTGACCGCAAAGTCGGCGCCTCTGCGCCCGTGTGCGAATATCTACAGTGTGAGTGGAGATCGACTGACCGGACTCGATGCCTCGTTTCTCCACATGGAGCGGGCGGGAGCCCACATGCACGTCGCCTCGACGATCGTCTTCGAGGGCTCCGCCCCCAGTCATCGCGACTTCCGGGACCACATCGAGTCGCGGCTGCACCTCGTCCCTCGCTTCCGCCAGAAGCTGCGCCAGGTGCCCTTCGACCAGGGCCGCCCGGTCTGGGTCGACGATCCCCACCTCAACCTCGACTACCACGTGCGCCAGACCGCGCTGCCGGCTCCCGGTTCGGAGGAGCAGCTGCGCAACCTCGGCGCGCGGGTCTTCTCCCAGCAGCTCGACCGGACCAAGCCGCTCTGGGAGCTGTGGCTCGTCGAGGGCCTCGAGGGCGACCGCTTCGCGATCGTCGGCAAGAGCCATCACGCCCTCGTCGACGGCGTCTCCGGAGTCGACATAACGACGGTGCTCTTCGACACCGAGCGGGAGCCGGCCGAGCCCACCCTGCGGCCGCCGACGTGGGCCCCGCGGCCCGAGCCGACCGACCTGCAGCTGCTCGGCGAGGCCTGGCGCGAGCGCGCCACGAGCCCCAGGGAGATCGTCCGCGGCTTCCGGGCGGCGCTGCGCGGCCCGCGCCAGGTCCTGCGCGGGTTCCGCGACACGAGCAAGATGATCGGCGCCGCGACCGCGGCGCCGGCGACACCCTTCAACGTCGAGATCGGCCCCCACCGCCGCGTCGCCTTCGTGCGCAGCGACCTCGCCCTTCTCAAGCAGGTCAAGGACGAGCACGGTGGCACCGTCAACGACGTCGTCCTCTCCGTCGTCGCCGGGGCGCTCGGCAACTACCTGCGCGCCCGCGGCCACGAGACCGACGAGCTCGAGCTGCGGGCGATGGTCCCGGTCAGCGTCCGCGCCCAGGAAGAGCACGGGGCGCTCGGCAACCGGATCTCGGCGATGATGGCGCCGCTGCCCGTCTGGAGCGAGGACCCGGTCGAGCGCCTGCGCGTGGTCTCCGAGACGATGGGCGACCTGAAGGGCTCCGGCCAGGCGGTCGGCGCCGAGATCCTGACGAAGATCACCGACTTCGCGCCGCCGACGATCGCTTCGCAGGCAGCGCGCCTACAGCCGGCCCAGCGCTTCTTCAACCTCGTCGTCACCAACGTCCCCGGGCCGCAGTTCCCGCTCTACGTGCTGGGGCGCAAGATGGAGTCGATCTTCCCGATGGTGCCGCTGGCACGCCGGCAGGCGCTCTGCGTGGGGATCATGTCCTACAACGGCACGATCAACTTCGGCCTGATCGGCGACTACGACGCGATGGACGACCTCGACAGCTTCGCGCTCGATCTCGAAGGCGCGATCGAGGAAATCCTCGCCACCCTGCCGGAGCGGCCGAAGACGGATCAGGGGACGATTCGGGCGCGGGCCCGGAACGGCGCCGTGTCGGTCAAGTAGTTCCAGTCGAAGCTACGGGCGCTGAAGCCGACCGCAGAGGTGTCGGCGTTGATCAGGACCGCCGTGATCCGCTCGAAGCGGCCCGGTCGCGGCAGCCGCACCGACATCGGGCCGCCTCCCGGCTTGTAGGTGAGGTGCGAGAGCACGCGGCCGTGCCGCTCGCTGCCGATCCTGCCGACCAGGGCGACGCCCGCCGCCGCCCCGTCGGGGGCGGCCACGTCGACGACGACCGCCCTGCCGGCGTGGGCGTCGACGCGCAGCATCTGGAAGGTCGTGTGGTTGAGGTCCCGCAACCTCCGCGCCCCGTGGGTCGGCAGCCCGCCCTGACGGGGAAAGTCGGGGTAGAGGTCGCCCTCGCGGAAGACGGACGCGGTGCGCCACTCGGCGACGTCGCGGCAGAAGAGCGCGAAGTCGTGGTCGAAGTCCGAGTCGCCGGCGGCGCGGATCGCGCGGTCGTAGGCGGCCACCGAGAAGCCGCCCGGCCGGACGTGGACGGCGCCGGCCCATGCCTTGCGGATGATCGAGCGCCCGTAGCGGTGGGCCAGCCAGTGGTTCCAGACAGCCGAGCCGTACTCGCGGATCGAGGACGACGTCACCGGCGTGTCGTAGAGGCGCGTCCAGCGGCGCACGTAGCGCAGGTAGTCGTCGATCCCGTTGTAGACCTGGTCCTCCATCCAGACCGCCGTCGACTCCGCGAACCAGGCGTCCTGGTAGGCGTCGTAGCCGAACTGGAGGATGTGGTTGTACTCGTGGGCGAAGGTGACCTCGAGGTCCTCGAGCGGCTTCGTGCCCGGGAACTCGAAGGGGTCGTAGTCGTTGTCGAGGACGAGGTAGCCGTGCAGGTGGCGGGGCAGTCGGTGCTTGGCGTCAGCCTGGCCCCGGTCGGGGGCCGCGTAGCCGAAGAGGCTGCCGCCGACCTCCGCCAGGTAGACGTCGGTCTTCCCGTTGGCGCCCCCCTCCCTTCCGTCCGAGCGCGGGTCCCGCCAGCCGAGCTTGCCGTTCTCGACTTCGTAGACGTGTTCGGCCACCTGCTCGACCTGCTCGACGTAGTCGGGTACGCCGTCGCCGTCCTCGATGCCGTTGAGATCGTCGAGGCTGGGCGCGTCGCGGCCCTCGGCGACCCAGTGGACGCAGAAGTGAGGGGTGCAGTCGGGGGACTCGGGCGCCTGCGGGACCCCGTAGGAATGGCGGTTGGGGTCGGGGTGATCCGTCGGCCGGGCGGCCGGGTGCCGGAAGACCCACTGGTCGGCGGCGGCGACCGAGGGCAGCAGCACGAAGAGGACGATCGAGGCGATCGTCACCCCGATCGGTTTCCAGGCCCTGCTCATTTCCATGCCAATCTACAGGCCCCGTGCGCGTAGCCCTGGCACAGATCAACCCGACGGTAGGCGACATCGACGCGAACTCCGCGAAGGTCTCCGAGTGGATCTCCGACGCCCGCGAGCGGGGCGCCGAGCTGGTCGTCTTCCCCGAGCTCTGCGTGCCCGGATACCCGGCCGAGGACCTCTACCTGAAGCGCCACTTCATCGAGGCGAACCGAGCGGCGGTGGAGGCGATCGCCGCCGGGGTAGAGGGGATCGTCGCGCTCGTCGGGTTCGCCGAGCCGGCCGCCGGCGGCGGCGACTTCCGCCACGCGCACAACTCGCTCGCCGTCCTCTCCGACGGCGCCGTCGGCGCCGTCTACCGCAAGATCAGGCTGCCCAACTACGCCGTCTTCGACGAGCAGCGCTACTTCATCCCCGGCGCGGAGCCGGGGACCGTCGACGTCGCCGGCACCCGGGTCGGGCTCACCGTCTGCGAGGACTGCTGGGTCGAGGGGCCCCCCGCCTCCGAAGAGGCGGCCGCCGGCGCGACGCTGATCGCCAACCCCTCGGGCTCCCCCTACCACCGCGGCAAGGGCCGCGAGCGCGAGGAGCTCTTCGGCGCCATGGCGCGGGCCTACGGCGCCCACTTCGCCTTCTGCAACCTGGTCGGCGGCCAGGACGAGCTGGTCTTCGACGGTCAGAGCTTTCTGCTCGACGCACGCGGAGAGCTGCTGGCGAGGGCCGCCCAGTTCGAGGAGGACCTGCTGGTCTGCGACCTCGACGCTCCCGGTAGCGTCGCCGAGCCGCTCGCGGACCTCGCCGAGGTCTACGCCGCCCTCGTTCTCGGCCTCCGCGACTACGTCGAGAAGAACGGCTTCCGCCACGTCGGGCTGGCCCTCTCGGGCGGCATCGACTCGGCGCTCGTCGCGCTCCTTGCCGTCGACGCCCTCGGCGCCGAGCGCGTCACCTGCGTGGTCATGCCGTCGCCTCATTCCAGCTCTCAAACACAGGGCGACGCCCGGACTATCGCCGCAAACCTCGGGGCCGCGGCGCTCGAGATCCCGATCGAGGGGGCGATGGACGAGTACGCGCGGGCCCTCTCGGCCCTCGACGGCGACGCTACCGCGGAGTCAGAGCCCCTACCGCGGGACCCGGCCCGGCCCTCCGAGCCCGACCTGGCGGCGGAGAACATCCAGGCGAGGATTCGCGGCAACCTGATGATGGCGCTCTCCAACGAGCGCGGCTGGCTCGTGCTGACGACTGGCAACAAGAGCGAGATGTCGGTCGGCTACGCGACCCTCTACGGCGACATGGCGGGCGGCTTCGCCGCGATCAAGGACGTCCCCAAGACCCTCGTCTACGAGCTCGTGGCGCACCGCAACCGGGTCGCCGGGCGCGACCTGGTCCCGGCCTCGGTGATCGACCGCCCGCCCTCCGCCGAGCTCCGCCCCGACCAGCTCGACAGCGACTCCCTGCCGCCCTATGACCTCCTCGACCGCGTGCTCGAGGCCTACGTCGAGCGCGACCAGGGCCGCGAGGAGATGATCGCCGCGGGGATGCCGGCAGCGGTCGTCGACGAGGTCGTGAGGATGGTCGAGCGCTCCGAGTACAAGCGCCGCCAGGCGGCGCCCGGGATCCGCATCACCCCCCGCGCCTTCGGGCGCGACCGCAGGCTCCCGATCACCAACCGCTTCGGCGGCTAGCTCTTCGGCAACGGCCTTACGGCGATGGTCATCTGGGCGAGGGCGCAGAGGCGGTCCTCGGCGTCGCGGACCTCGGCCTCCCAGACCCAGGTCGTGCGACCGCGGTGGCGGGCGCGGGCGGTGACCTCGACGTGGCCGGCGGAGATGGGCCGCATGAAGTTGACCGTGATCGACTGCCCCATCGCCGCCATCCCCTGCGGGACGACGACGAGGGCGGTTGCGCGAGAGCAGACGCTCTCGACAAGGGTCGAGAGGACGCCGCCGTGGACGAGCCCGAACGGCTGCAGGAGGTCGTCGCGGACCTCGACCCGCGCCCGGGCCCGCTCGGGGTCGTCGTCGATCCACTCGATCCCCACCAGGCCGGCGAAGTGGGGCCTCGCTTCCCTCTCGGAGATCTCATCGACCATAACCTGGACCCTACCCACAGGGCCGTCGGGTCGCGTAGGCTTCCCGATCCGTGGCGCTCAGCGAGGACCAGAAAGCGATGCTGCGCCTGCTCGCCCAGCGCGAGCAGGGCTACGACGACATCGCCGCCCTGATGGGGGTCGATGTCGAGGAGGTGCGGGCCCGTGTCGGGGCCTCGCTCGCGGCGCTCGACGGCGAGCTCAGCGAGGACCAGAAGGCGATGCTGCGGCTGCTCGCCCAGCGCGAAGAGGGCTATGACGACATCGCCGCCCTGACCGGAGGCGACGTCGCCGGCGTGCGGATCAGGGTCAGGGACGCGCTCGCCGATCTCGGCGGCGGGCCGCCCGCGGCGGAGAAGCCGCCGGAGGTGGAACCGGCGCCTCCGAAGCCCGAGCCCAAATCGGATCCGGCGCCGAAGCGCCGCTCCGGCGGCCGAAGCCGAAGCCCGCGGCGAAGACGGGGCCCGGCTCTGCGCCACGGCTGAAGCTGCCCGAGGACAGAGGCGCGCGCTGGGCGCTGATCTCCGGCGCTGCCGTGGTCGTTGTCATCGTCGCGCTGCTGGTCACCGGGGCGCTCGGCGGCGGCGGCTCCTCCGACTCGACGACGACAACGGCGGCGGCTGCCGGCGAAGGCGGCGGCACCCCGACCGCGAACGGCAAAAAGCCCACCCAGGCGCTGCTCAAGGCCGTCGACGGCAGCGACGCCAAGGGCCAGGCGCTGTTCGGGCGCGATGGCAAGAACGTCGTCCTGCTGCTCGGCGCCACGGGCCTCTCGCCGGCCCCGCAGGGCGCAGTCCTACACCGTCTCCCTGGTCCGCTCCCCGACGAGCGCCTGCCGCTCGTTGCGACAAAGGCGAACAAGGACGGGGTTGTCTCCGGCCGTTTCCAGATCGCGGCCCAGGTGCTCGGCCTGCTGGCCGGGGGGTTCGACAAGATGGAACTGTCGCTGGTGCCCGACGCGGAACTGCGCTCCGCCCTGAAGCAGGCGCGGACGGCGAAGAAGGCGCCGCAATACGGCGGCACGGCGATTCTCGAAGGCCCGGTCACCGGCCCGATCGTCGAAGCCGGCGAAGCCGGTTAGCCCGGCGGGAGGAGCTTGCCGGGGTTCATGATCCCGGCCGGGTCGAGCTCCGCCTTCACCGCCCGCAGCGCCTCGATACCGGTCTCCCCCACCTCGGCCTCCATGTAGGGGACGTGGTCGACGCCGACGGCGTGGTGGTGGGTGATCGTGCCGCCGGTTGCGACGATCGCCTCCGAGGCGGCACGCTTGACCGCCGCCCACTGCTCGATCTCGGCGCCGCTGCGGGCGCGGGCGATGAACGTGAAGTACAGGGAGGCGCCGTCGGCGTAGGCATGGGAGAGATGGCAGAAGACGAACCCGGGGGTTCCCTGGCCGGCGAGCGAGTCGCGAATCGCGTCGCCCACGGCCCGGTGCAGCTCGGCCAGCCGGGACCAGGTGTGCGAGGTCTCCAGGGTCTCGACCATCGCCCCCATCTCCATCAGCGAGTCCCGTAGGTAGGGGCCCTGGAAGCGGCCCTGCTCCCAGGACCGCCCGGCGCCCTGGCCGAGGTAGGCGGCACCGCCGGAGCGCAGCGCCCGCACGGTGAGGGCGCGGCGGCGGGCGACCGACTCCCGGCCCCCCTCGTGTCCGACGACGATCAGGCAGCCGCCGGCGCGGCGGCGGAGGTCGAGGTAGCGCCCGAAGAGGGCGCCCGCCAGGCCGCGCGGGCCCGATAGCGCCAGCGAGACGGAGGTCTCCTCCTGGTCTGAGACGCGGATCACGTCGGGAAGGCCCGGGCCCTGGGCGAGCGAGCGGACGATCTCCGTCCCGGCGTCGAAGTCCTCGGCGATCCAGGCCTCGTAACGGCGCACCGCCGGGGCCGGGCGGACCCGGACGGTGACGTCGGGGATCACGCCGAGCGTCCCTTCCGAGCCGACTATCAGCTCGCGCAGCGCCGGCCCGGCGGCGGTGTGGGGGGTCTCCAGGGTGCGCATCTGCCCGGCCGGGGCGATCAGCCGCACCGAGCTGACCAGGGCATCGAAGCGCCCGTAGCCGCTCGAGGCCTGTCCGGCGGAGCGGGTCGCGGCGAAGCCGCCGACCGTGGCGTACTCGAAGGACTGCGGGAAGTGGCCGAGGACGAGGCCCTCGCGGTTGAGGGCGGCTTCCGCCTCGGGGCCGCGGAGGCCGGCGCCCAGCGTCGCGGTCAGCGATCGCCGGTCGACCTCGACGCCGCGCAGACGGGTCAGGTCGAGGCTGACGAGGCGGCCGTGCGACCCCCGCACCGCTGCCACCCCGCCGACGACGCTGGTGCCGCCGCCGAAGGGGACGACCGCGACGCCCTCGGCCGCGCAGGCGTCGAGCACGCGGCGCAGCTGCTCGGCCGAGTCGGGCAGCAGGATCGCGTCGGGGGCGGCCTCGAGGGAGCCGAGCCGGAGTCGGGCGAGGTCGGCGTAGCCGCAGCCGTGGGCGTGCCGCACCCGGTCCTCGAGTGAGGTGAAGACCGCCTCAGGCCCCACCGTGTCGAGCAGGGCCTGGGGAAGCGGCTCGGCGGGGGGCAGCGAGAAGCCCTCGAGCGAGGCGGCCTTCGGCGTCGGCGTCAGCTCCCCGACGCGCTCGCGCAGGGCGTCGAGGGCGGCGCCGTCGAGCTCGGGCAGGGTCCCGGGGTCTCCCCAGCCCCACCACTTCGAGTCGCGCCGAGGCTCATTCACCGCCGGCACCCGTCAGCGCCCGGGCGATCCCGGCCAGAGCTTCGTTGAGGATCTCCCCCTGGCCGTGCCTCATCATCGGCGAGCCGAGACGAGACATCCCTTTCAGAGTCTGCTCGGAGCAGATCGAGACCGCGGTCCTCTCCCCCTCCTCGGTCAGCCCGATCTCGACCCTGGAGCTGCGCAGGTGGCGCTCGAACGGGGTTCCGGAGATCTGCTGCTCCCAGACGTAGCGGTCGCGCTCGGCCGAGCTCAGGCAGCGGAAGTCGGCGCGCACGCCGCGCCCCTCGGTCGTCTCCAGGACCTTGGTCCACTCGGCGCGCCGCCCGCCCCCCTTTGCGTCGACGTTCTCGACCCGGGTCGCCCGAGGCCACCAGCGCGGCAGGTTGTAGGGGTCGGAGACGAGATCCCAGACCTCGCCGATCGGGGCCGCGATTGTCCGTCGGCGGGTGACTCTCGGCATCGCAGCCGGGCCGGCTAGTTGCCCGCCAGCCGGCGCAGGTCCCGGACCAGCAGCAGGTGCTTGAGGTGGCTGACCGTGGCCGCCAGGCTCTCGAGGCTCTCGAGGGCTTCCTTGCGGCGGTCGGGGTTGCGGGAGCGAAGCGAGGAGCCGAGCACGGCTTCGAGCAGGTTGGACTCGCGGTCGGCGGAGGTCCGGAAGACGCGCATATTTCGCGCCCCGACGCCGAAGCGCGAGAGTTCGTTTGCCGCCTTGATCACCTCGCGGTCGGTCTCGTCGTAGACGACCTTGCCATCGCGCTTTTCGGCCTGGACGATCCCGTAGTTCTCGAGCTCCGCGACCAGCTCCGCACGGGCGCCGGTCTCCTCGATCACCTGATCCAGGGTCAGGTACGCGCTGGAGGTGTTGACGAGGATCGCGCGACGCACCGAGCCGCCCGATTGGCGCCGCTCGCCGTCGCCGCCCCCGCCGAGGTCGATCTCGCCGCCGGCGGCAAGCTCCTGGCGAATCACCCGCAGGGGCAGGAACTCGTCGCGCTGCAGGCGCAGGATCGTCCGCAGCCTTTCGACGTCGGCCTGGCTGTAGAGGCGGTAGCCGCCGGGCGTGCGGCGCGGGGTGAGCAGCTTCTGGTCCTCGAGGTAGCGGATCTTGGAGATCGAGATGTCGTCGAACTCGGACTGCAGGATCTTGCAGACGGCGCCGATCGTCAGCGCCTTGCGCGGCCGGCTCGCCGAATCGGGGGGTCGGGTTTCCGAGAGCGCCATCGTCACTTCTCCAGGTAGCTGAGCTTGTACTTGCCGATCTGGATCTCGTCGCCGTCGGCGAGGCGGTGGGACTCGATCCGGCGCCGGTTGACGTAGGTGCCGTTGAGCGAGCCGAGGTCGTCGATGTAGAGGCCGTCGCGGCGGCGCACCAGCAGCGCGTGGTTGCGGGAGACGGTGACGTCGTCGAGGAAGACGCCGGCGTCGGGGCTGCGCCCGATGCTGATCCGGTCCTCGGTGACGGTGAAGCTCTCCCCCGCGCGGCCGCCGCCGGAGCGGATCACCAGCGCCGCTCCGGTGCGCTCGACCTCCTCGTCGATGTCGACCGGCTGCATGTCGCCGGTGTCGTCGACGGTGTAGGTCATCGTCGTCGGGTCCTCACCACCCTCCGCCGGGGTGCCGAGGTATGCCCCGCACTTCTGGCAGTAGTTGGCGCCCTCGGGGTTGACGAACCCGCACTCGGGACAGTGAGTGGCCACGCGCAGGTCCCTCCCTAGGCTGCCGGCTCGTCGTCGGGCGGCGACTCGCCGCGGCCGGCGAGGATTTCGGTGAGCTTGCTGACGTCGTCGCCGGAGATCAACGAGCCGCCCTGCTCCCGCTTCTGGCGCAGCCGATTGACGAGCTCGGCACGGAGGATGTCGATCTTCCCGTGCAGGACGCGCCGCTTGTAGGAGATCTCGTTCTCCTCGGTGGTCAGGTTGTCGATCAGGTCCTTCAGCTCTTTGTCGCTGAGGGCGCCGAGATCGGGAAAGGTGTCCTCCATCGTGCTCCTTAGTGAATGAGGCAGCGCCTCCATTGGCCGAGCCAGGTCGATTATAGGTGGGTCGGCGCCGAAGGTTCAACCGTAGGTTGAAGGTTATGGAGACTGAGGCTCGCCTTGCACGCCTGCGGCGGCCCGCGCTTCGGCGATTCCGGCGCGCGCGTAGAGGGCCGTGGCGACGATCGCAAGGGCGACACCGACGATCAGCAGCGCTTCCGGAACCCAGCCATCGACGACGAGGGCGAAGAAGATCCCGCCCATGATCGGGAAGACCGAGATCCGCCCGGGCCAGTTGACCTTGACCTCGACCCCGTGCCGGACGGCGTACTGGGCGAGCGCCAGCATCGCCACCTCACGCGCGACGAGGATCGCCAGCGCCCAGCGCGGAAGCAGCTCGTAGTGCCAGCAGACGGCGGCGCCTGCGAGGATCGTCAGCCGGTCGATCAACGGGTCGAGCATCGCCCCGAGGCGGCTGTATTGGCCGGTGACCCGGGCGAGGAAGCCGTCCACGTAGTCGCCTGCCGCGATCAACCAGAAGACGATCGCCGCCCCGGTCGAGCGGCCGTCTTCGGTTTCGAAGGCGAGCCATAGGAACACCGGGATCGCGGCGATCCGCGCATAGCCGACCAGGTTGGGGATCGTCCATGGGTTCAGCGGCTGCCCGCGCTGGGTCTGCGCGGGCGGTGGCCCGCTGCGGTCGAGGCCGAAGAGGCGCCGCACGCGCCCGCGCCCGAATATCGCCCGGGCGCTGGAGTCAGGGGCCTTGGAGCAGGTCGATCGCAAGTTTCGCCGCTTCCTCGAGTGGCAGTTTGTGCTCGGTTCCGGTCGCGCGCTCGGTCGCCTCGATCACGCCGTCGGCCAGCCCGCGGCGGCCGATCACGAGTCGCAGTGGGCAGCCGAGCAGCTCGGCGTCGGTGAGCTTCTCGCCCGGGCCGGCGTCGCGGTCGTCGTAGAGGACCTCGCCGGGCAGGGCCTCGCGGAGCTCGTCGTAGATGCGGTCGGCGGTGGCTCTCTCCTCCTCGCCGGCTTTGGCCAGGGAGACGACATGGGCGCTCCAGGGAGCGAGCGCCCGCGGCCAGACGATGCCCTTCTCGTCGGCACCCTGCTCGATCGCCGCCGCCGCGATTCGCGCCGGGCCGATCCCGTAGCTCCCCATCACGATCGGTTGCTCGCGACCCTCCTCGTCGAGGTAGGTGGCCCCCAGCGGCTCCGAGTAGCGGCTGCCGAGCTTGAAGATGTTGCCGACCTCGATCGCCGGCTCGATCTCGATCGTGCCGCCTGGGACGGTGTCGCCGGCCTCGACCGTGCGCACGTCCATCTCATAGGACTCGAAGTCGCGCGAGGGGTCGATGCCGCGCAGGTGAGCGTTGGGCCGATTGGCGCCGGAGATGTAGGAGTCTCCGTTCAGCGCCGAGTCCCTGATGATCGGCAGGCCGCTGCCGACAGGGCCGAGGTAGCCGACGGGGCCGAGCTGGGACTCGATCTCCTCGGCGCTCGCCTGGCGGAAGTCGGTCTTCATCCCGTTGCGCAGCTTGATCTCGTTCAGCCGGTGGTCGCCGCGCAGCAGAACGAGAACCATCCCCCGCCCCTCGACGATGATCGGCAGAGTCTTGATGAAGGCGCCGTGCCGCAAACCGAGGTGCTCCGCCACCTCCTCGACCTTGGTCAGCCCTGGCGTGTCCACCTCCTCCGGTGAGTCCAGCGGAGCCGGCAGCTCGACCGGCTGCGGCTCGGCACAGGCCACCTCGACGTTTGCCGCGTAGCCGGGTGCGAGGGCAACCTCGTTCTCGCCCGCCGGGCAGGGCGCCATGTACTCGTGGGCGCCGATCCCCCCCATCATCCCGACGTCGGACTCGACCCGGTGCCAGCGCAGCCCACAGCGGTCGAAGATCCGGTCATAGGCACCCGCCTGCAACTCGTAGGAGCGCGCCAGGCCCTCCTCGTCGCGGTCGAAGGAGTAGGCGTCCTTCATCGTGAACTCGCGCGTCCGCAGGACGCCGGCCCGCGGGCGCGGCTCGTCGCGCTCCTTGGTCTGCAGGTGGAAGAGCATCAGCGGCAGGTCGCGGTAGGAGCGGACGTCGTGGGCGATGTGGTCCGTGATCGCCTCCTCGTGGGTCATCGCCAGGACCAAGGGCGAGCCCTTGCGATCCTCGAGCTTGAACAGCTCATCGATCGAGTAGCGCCCGGTCTTCTTCCAGTTCTCGGCCGGCTGCATGATCGGCATCAGCATCTCCTGGCAGCCGATCCCCTCCATCTCCTCGCGAAGGACCGCTTCGATCTTGCGAATCGAGCGCCAGCCGGCCGGCAGGTAGCTCCAGAGGCCGGCGCCGAGCTGCCGGATCAGCCCCGCCCGCACCATCAGCTTGTGCGACAGAGCCTCGGCGTCGGCCGGAGGCATCCTTCAGCGTCGGCAGGAACGTTGGCTGAGGCGGGTCATGCGTGAAACCTATCCGTTCCTCGAGCGGGTGGCACAGGGAGACGGGCCGAGAACGAAAACCTCGCCCGCAGGCCCATCTCCCTGTGACAGGACCCGCTCGCCGGGACGGCTAGGCCCGGGTGAATCGGCGGCCCGCGGTCGGCGAGGCCTCCTCGTCGAGCAGGACCTTGTCGGACTCCCCCTTTTCGGCCGCTTCGTGCTCCATCCTGGCGATCTTCTCTGGGGTCAGTTCGTCGGCGTTCTCCTCCTCGATCTTCGCCAGCCATGCAGCGCCCTCACGCGACTCGGCCTCGTCGAACTCGACCTTCCCGCCGCGGTCGAGCGACTTGTCGATCTCCTCGAAGAGGGTGTCGACGAGGGTCTCCTGGGGGACCTTTCGCAGCGGTTTGCCGTGCGCGTAGATCAGGCCCTCGTTCTTGGCGCCCGCGATCCCGAAGTCGGCGTGGCTGGCCTCGCCGATGCCGTTCACGGCGCAGCCGAGGACGGCGACCTCGATCGGCTCGGCATAGCTCTCGAGCCGCTGCTCGATTTCGGCGACGACCGAGTCCATGTCGAACTGGAGCCGCCCGCAGGTCGGGCAGGCGATCAGCACGGGGCCGCGCTCGCGCAGCTGCAGCGCCTTGAGGATCTCCCAGGCAACCTTGACCTCCTCCTCGGCGTGGAAGGTCGAGAGCGAGATCCGGATCGTGTCGCCGATCCCGTCGGCGAGCAGCGTCCCGAGCCCGACCGAGGATTTGAGCGAGCCCGACCATTTGGTCCCCGCCTCGGTGATCCCCAGGTGCAGCGGGTAGGGGACCTTCTCCGAGAGCAGGCGGTTGGCGGCGATCGTGTTGGGCACGTTGGTCGACTTGATCGAGACCTTGAAATCCTCGAAGTCGAGGCCCTCCATCAGTTCCGTGAACTCGACGGCGGCGGCGACCAGCGCCTCCACGGGGGCCTCGCGCTCGAGCTCGTGCAGGTGCTTGGGCAGCGACCCCGAGTTGACCCCGATCCGCATCGGCACGCCCGCCTCGGTCGCGCGGACGGCGACCTCGGCGACCTTCTCGCGGCCGCCGATGTTGCCGGGGTTGAGGCGGATGCAGTGGGCTCCGGCGTCGATTGCCTTCAGCGCCAGCGTGTGGTTGAAATGGATGTCGGCGATCACCGGGATCGGCGACTCCTTGACGATCGTCTTCAGCGCCTCGACGTCGTCGTCTCGCGGCACGGCGACCCGGACGATGTCCGCTCCCGCGTCGGCGACGGTGCGGATCTGCTCCATCGTCGCCGCCAGGTTCGCGGTCTCGGTCTTGGTCATCGTCTGCACCGCGACCGGGGCGCCGCCGCCGATCGGCACCCCGCCGACGAAGATCTGGCGCTTGGAAGCCACGGGCCAAGGGTACCGGGGAGGGTCCTCAGGCCGATTTGAACCTCTCCACCGGTTGAGCCGTACCCGGATACAGATGGGTTCATATACCCACGGGACGGGGAGAGATGCAGGTCCGGCGCGGCGAGGAAAATTCGCCCTGGCGCTCTCCCTTGCTGTCGTCGTCGCCCTGATCGCCGCCCAGACCGCCTCTGCGACCTTCCACCTGATTCTGGTCCGCGAGGTGTACGCGGGCGCGTCAAACGACAGCTACGTCGTCCTCCAGGCCTACGAAGCCGGCCAGAGCTCGGTCGCCACCCATTCGCTCACGGCGTACGACGCAGCCGGCGGTCAGATCGGCGAATTCACCTTCTCCAGCGGTGTCGCCAACGGCGCCAACAACATGACGATCCTGATCGCCGACAGCAACTACGCGGCCACCTTCCCCGGCGGCCCGGCGCCCAACGGGACGATGTCGAGCCTCGACCTCAGCGCCGCCGGGGGCGCGGTCTGCTGGGCGGGTGTCGACTGCGCCTCCTGGGGGACGTTCAGCGGGGTGACAACCCCCTCGGCCGGGACCCCGGCGGTCGCGATCAGCGGCGGCCAGGCCCTGCGCCGCAGCATCGCCGCCGGCTGCCCGACCTTCCTCGAGGTCAGCGACGACACAAACCAGAGCTCCGTCGACTTTTCGCTGCAGACGCCCAACCCGCGAAACAACGCGAGCACGATTGTCGAGACGCCGTGCAATCCGCCGTCGGCGGCGATCGATTCCGGGCCGGCGCAGCCGAAGACGAAAGCGACGAGCGCCACATTCACCTTCCACTCGACCCCGTCGGGCGCGACCTTCGAATGCAGGCTCGATGCCGGCGTCTTCGAAACCTGCGCGTCGGGGATCGAATATTCGGGGCCGCTGGCCGAGGGAGCCCACAGCTTCCAGGTGCGCGCCAAGAACCCGGATGGGACGGGCGCGGCCGCCACCCACAACTGGGAAGTTGACAACACGCCGCCGACGACGACGATCGGCAACCCCAAACCGCCGACTCCCAACTCCGGGGCAAGCCTGACCTTCAAATTCAGCGCCAGCGAGTCCGGTTCGACCTTCGTCTGCAGCCTCGCAAAAGGTGCCGAAGCCGGACAGCTTCTCGAGCTGCGTGGGCTCGGGCAAGACCTACACGTCGCTCACCGACGGCGGCTATACGTTCAAGGTCCACGCGACCGACAGCCTCGGCAATGTCGGGGGCGACGCGTCCTACCCCTTCAACGTCGACACCTCACTCCAGGACAAAACGCCGCCGGAGACGACGATCACCGGCAAACCGCCCGATCCGAGCCGAGCAGCTCGGCCACATTCACCTACGCCTCCAACGAGGCCGGGTCGACCTTCGAGTGCAAGATCGACGCCGCGGCGTTCGCCGCCTGCGAGGCGACCGGGATCACCTACAACGGCCTCGGCGAGGGCCGGCACACCTTCCAGGTCCGCGCCACCGACGTCCACGCCAACGTCGATCTCTCCCCCGCCGGTTTCAGCTTCGACATCGTCCTGCCGGTGATCGAAGCGCCGACCGAAATCAAGCCGCCCGAAGAAGGGGCAGGACCGGCACCGCCGCAGCCGGTGGCGCCGAACACCAGGCTGACGGCAAAGCCGAAGGCAAAGGGCAGGGACAGGACGCCGACGTTCAAGTTCAGGGCGACGGCCGCCGGTGCGACAGTTCGAGTGCCGGCTCGATCGGCGGGCCGTTCAAGGCCTGCCGCTCGCCCCTGACGACAAGCTCGCTGAAGCCTGGCAAGCACAACTTCAAGGTCCGGGCCGTGAGTGCCGGGGGCAGGGACCCCACTCCCGCCTCGTTCTCGTTCAAGGTGGTGAAGCGGAAATGAGCCTTGGCGCGGCGGGTCGGGTCGGTCGCCGCACTGGCCCTGGCGGTCTCGGCGCTCGGCGCCCAGGCAGCCTCGGCGACCTACCATGAGATGGTCGTCCGCGAGGTCTATCCGGGTAGCGTCCTCGCTCCGGAATCCGAGTACGTCGAGCTGCAGATGTACGCGGCCGGCCAGAACCTCGTCTCCGGGCACAGGATCACCCTCTACGACGCCGCCGGCGGCGAAGCGGGCAGCGCCAAATTCACCGCCGACGTCAAAAATGGCGCCAACCAGGCCACGATCCTCGCCGCGACCCCCGCGGCGGAGGCCGAGTTCGGGATCGTCGCCGACCTCGCCCTTGCCCCGGCGAACACGCTGACTCCGGACGGCGGGGCGGTTTGCTGGGAATCCCTCGACTGCGTGACCTGGGGGACCTTCCCGCTCCTCGGCGAAACTCTCGGCGGGATCGCCAGCCGCGCCGGGCGGCATCCCCGACGGCCAGGCGCTGCGGCGGACGATCGCGCCCGGCTGCGCCTCGCTGCTGGAGGAGTCCGACGACAGAAACAACAGCGGCGCCGACTTCGAAGCCGTGTTCCCCGCGCCGCGTCCCAACTCGGTGACGCCGACGGAGAGGGCCTGCTCGGCCGGCGGCGGCGGCCCGGCCGGCGGCGGCAGGGGCGACGATGGCAGCGCCCCGCAGACGAGGCTGCGACGGCAGGCCGGCGAAGAGGACGCACGACCGCACTCCGACCTTCCGCTTCACCGCCTCAGTGACGGGGCCGACTTCCAGTGCAAGCTCGACCGCAGGCCGTTCAGGCCCTGCCGGTCGCCCTTGACGACGAAGAAGCTGGCCTTCGGCAAGCACACCTTTCGGGTCAGGGCGAGAAGCCGCTCGGGCACCCCTGACCCCTCCCCCGCGCGCTACGCCTTCACCGTTCTGAGGCCGCGCTAGGGCCTTCGGCCCCGCGCGCGACGGGGCTAGCGGACGTTGAAGCCTTCGCCCGTCAGGCGTCCGATGTCGTTCGAGAGGCCGAGGAACATCAGCATGATCACTATCGCGAAGCCGACCGCGGTCGCCCGCTCTATCGCTCGCAACGAGGCGGGCCTGCCTCGCAGCGCCTCGACCAGGCTCCAGAAGATGTGGCCGCCGTCGAGCGGCAGGATCGGCAGCAGGTTGATCAAGCCCAGCGAAAGGCTGACGAAGGCGAGCAGCAGCAACGATGGGTAGATGCCGATGTCGATCGTCTGGTTGGCGACATCGCTGACGCCGACGACGCCGGAGATTTCCTTGCGTTGCTGGGATTCGAAGATGTGGGCGAAAAGCGAGCCGGTCTTTTCCGTGACCAGCCAGATCTTGGCGAGGGCTTCCGAGGCGGCGGCGGCGGCGCCGAGGTCGCGCACGTCGACTCCGTAGTTGAAGCCGATCAAGGTGCGTTTGTTCGCCCTGTCGTATTCCGGGCGCACCGAGATCTGGCGCGACTCGCCGTCGCGGGCGATCAGCAGCGTCACGGGCGTCGCCGCCCGGCAGCCGTCGACCTGCTTGCCGGCGCATTCGTGGGAGGCGACCTGCTTGCCGAACCGTTCGAGGCGCTCGGTGCGATCGAGGCGCTTGTAGGCGTGGCCGTCGACGGCGAGGATCCGATCGCCCGGCTTCAGCACCTGCTCCGCCGGCATTCCGGACCTGAGCTCGCCGACGGTTTGGGTCGGCTCTTCCAGGCCCGCGGTGAGGTAGACGAAGAAGAGGATTCCGAACGCGAGGGCGATGTTGACCGCCGGACCGGCCGCGACCACCACGATCCGCTTCCAGACCGCCTGGCGGTGGTAGGCGCGGTGCTCGTGCTCCGGAGGAATCTCCTCCTCCGGATTCATCCCGGTGATCTTCACGTAGCCGCCGATCGGGATCGATTTGACTCCGTACTCGGTCTCGCCGCGCTTGAACGACCAGATCGTCGGCCCGAAGAAGAGGAAGAAGCGCTCGACCCGCATGCCGGTCGCCTTGGCGGCGACGTAGTGCCCCGCCTCGTGGAGCATGATCAGCAGGCAGAAGCCGAGGAAGATGTAGAGCCAGTTCATGCGTGCGTCAGCCCCTCGACCAGCTTCTCGGTGCGGCGCCTTGCCTCGGCGTCGACCTCGAAGAGGTCCTCGAAATGGGTCACGGCGCGGGCGGGCATCTCCCCCAGAACACGCTCGATCGCCTCGGGGATCGCTGCGAAGCCGATCCGGCCCTCGAGGAAGGCGGCGACGGCGACCTCGTCGGCGGCGTTGAGGACGCAGGGCGCCGTCCCCCCCGCCGCCCCAGCTTCGAGCGCGAGGCGCAGGCAGGCGAAGGTCCCGAGGTCGGGCTCCTCGAAGGTCAGCTCGCCGGCCGCGGCGAGGTCGAGCCGCGGAACATCGACGTCGGCACGCTCCGGATGGTGGAGGGCGTAGGAGATCGGCACCCGCATGTCGGGCAGGCCGAGGTGGGCGAGGGTGGCACCGTCGTTGAGGTCGATCAGCGAGTGGACGATCGACTGCGGGTGGACGACGACGGCGATCCGCTCATAGGGCACGCCGAAGAGGTGGTGGGCCTCGATCGCCTCGAAGCCCTTGTTCATCAGCGTCGCCGAGTCGATCGTGATCCGGCCGCCCATCCGCCAGGTCGGGTGGGCGAGGGCGTCGGCGATCGTCACCCCGGCGAGATCGGTGCGGCCGCGGAAGGGCCCGCCCGATGCGGTCAGGACGAGGCGCTCGACCGTTCCGGGCGGCTCGGCGCCGATCAACTGGAAGAGCGCCGAGTGCTCGGAGTCGACCGGCAGCAGCTTCGCCCCGGTCGCCTCGGCGAGGGCGATCGTCAGCTCGCCGCCGATCACGAGGCTCTCCTTGTTGGCGAGCGCCACGTCGATTCCCTCGCTGAGGGCGACGATCGTCGGCCCAAGGCCGGCGGCGCCGACCACACCGTTGAGGACGAGGTCGGCACCCGAGGCGGCGATCAGCTCGCGGATCCCCTCCTCGCCCTCGAGCACGCGTCCGTCCCAGGCGCCCCGGGCGCGCTCGGCGGCCTCGGGATCTGCGAGGGCGATCGCCGGCACGCCGTGACGGCCCGCCTGCTCGACCGCCGTCTCCCAGCTCGAGCCCGCCGCGAGGCCGACCACCCGCAGCTCCTCGGAGGCGGCGACGATCTCCAGCGCCTGCGTTCCGATCGAGCCGCTGGAGCCGAGGATGAGCAGCTTCTTCATCCTCCGGAGTTTAGGTAGCGGGCTCGGCGCGCCGCCCGATCGGCCCCGGAAGCCGTCGGCGCTGCGGCCCTCAGTAGACGAGCTGGACGGCGAGGTAATAGCCGACGACGATCGTGAAGAAGACGGCGTCGAGGCGGTCGAGGATGCCTCCGTGGGGGCCGAAGATCGTACCCGTGTCCTTCCTGCCCAGGTCTCGCTTCAGCGTCGACTCGAAGAGGTCGCCGAGCGGGGCGAAGGCGGCGACGGCGGCGCCGATGATCAGCGCGTCCGCACCCGAGAGCCAGTCCTGGTAGAGGCCCGCGAACCAGAACGCCATCGTGCCGATCAGGAAGCCTCCGATCAGCCCCTCGAGCGTCTTGTTCGGCGAGAGGTTGGGGGCGATCCGGTGCGAGCCGAACATGCGCCCGACCGCGTAGGCGCCGGTGTCGGCGGCAAAGGTGCCGACCAGCACGTCGACGACCAGCGCGGCGCCGTGGTCGGGCAGTTCGCGGAGCAGGACCGCGTGGACCAGGGGGATGCCGATCCAGACGATGCCGAGCAACGTCACGCCCATCGAGACGACGATCCCGTCGCGGTGGCGGCGGTCGATGCCGAAGGCGAAGATCACCGGGAAGGCTGCGGCGAGGATCAGCAGGACGTTGAAGGCGGTGCCGAAATAGGCGGCGAGGACGAGAGCCGGCACGGCGAGGAAGGAGGCGCGTTGGATCGGCCGCAGCTCCTCGGTCATCGCGTGGTACTCGCGCAGGCAGAGGATCGAGATGCCGATCATCGCCACCGCGAAGTAGGGCCCGCCGGCGACGATGATCGCGATCGCGAAGGCGATCCAGGGAATCGCGACGAGGATGCGTTTCGCCGTCTCGCCGCTCGGCCCGCCGCGCCGGGGAGGCTTGCGCGGCGGCCGCGGCCGCGGCTTCTCCTCCTCGACCTCGAACATCTCGTCGTCGAAGAGGTCGATCACGCTCTCGCCCCGAATCTCCTCCGGCGTGCTTCGAACTCGGCCAGCGACTCCTCCAGCGAGGCGCGGGAGAAGTCCGGCCAGAGCTCGTCGCGGAAGACGAGCTCCGAGTAGGCGCACTGCCAGAGCAGGTAGTTGGAGATGCGGACCTCGCCGCTGGTCCGTATCAGCAGGTCGGGGTCGTGCATGTCGGGGGCATAGAGGTGGCGGCGGAACTCGTCCTCGGAGTCGCCTTCGAAAGTTCGCGCGGCGTCGACGATCTCCGCCCTGCCGCCGTAGTTGAAGGCGACGTAGAAGACGATGCGGTCGTTGGAGGCGGTCTTCTCCTCGGCCCAGTCCATGCGCTCGGCGAGCTCCGCCGTGACTCCCCGGCGGCGGCCGATGAAGCGCATCCGCACGCCCTCGGAGTCGAGCTCCGGCGTCTCGGCCTCGATCCGTTCTCCGAACATCGCCATCAGGCCCTCGACCTCGTCTCGCGGTCGCGACCAGTTCTCGGTCGAGAAGGAGAAGACGGTGAGCTCCTCGATCCCGAGGTCGACCGCGTCGCGGAGCCGTTCCTTGACGACGTCGGCGCCGGCCCGGTGGCCCTCGATGACCGGCAGCCCGCGCTGCTCCGCCCAGCGCCCATTGCCGTCGGTGATGATCGCCACGTGCCGCGCGGAGGCACTCACACCTCCAGGATCTCCTCTTCCTTTCCCTTCAGGAGAGCGTCGATTTCGGCGATCGCCTCGTCGGTCTGCTTCTGCAGCGCGCTCTCGGCGCGGCGCTCGTCGTCCTCGCCGGCTTCGCCCTCCTTCTTCAGCTCGCGCAGGTCGTGCATGACGTCGCGGCGGACGTTGCGGACCGCGACCCGGCCCTCCTCGGCGACGCCGTTCACGACCTTGACCATGTCGCGGCGCCGGTCCTCGGTCATCTCCGGGATCTGCAGGCGGATCACGGCGCCGTCGTTGTTCGGGGTCAGGCCGACGTCGGACTCGTTTATCGCTTTCTCGATCGCGCCGATCGAGGAGGCGTCGAAGGGGGTCACCGTGAGCAGGCGGGCGTCCGAGGCGGAGACGTTGGCGAGCTGTTTCAGCGGCGTAGCGGCGCCGTAGTAGTCGACCACGAGCCGGTCGAGCAGATGGGGCGAGGCGCGCCCGGTGCGCACGGTCGCGAGCTCGCCGCGGCTCGTGTCGACCGACTTCTCCATCCGCCCCTTGGCGTCCTCGAGCAACTCGTCGATCAGCTCCACCGTCATCCGCCCCTTCGAACTATTCCGCGGGCGTGCTGGCGACCAGCGTGCCCACCTTCTCGCCGCTGACGATCCTATCTATGTTGAGCTCGTCTCCAATGTTGAAGACGTAGATCGGCAGGTCGTTGTCCATGCAGAGAGAGAGCGCCGTCGAGTCCATCACCCGCAGGTCGCGCTCGATCGCCTCTCGGTGACCGATCTCGGGAATGAACTCGGCGTCGGGATTGGTGGCGGGATCGGAGTCGTAGACGCCCTCCACCCCGTTCTTGGCCATCAGGATCGCCTGCGCCCTGATCTCCAGGGCGCGCAGGGCCGCCGCCGTGTCGGTGGTGAAGAACGGGTTGCCGGTGCCGGCGGCGAAGATCACGACCCGGCCCTTCTCGAGATGGCGCATGGCGCGGCGACGGATGTAGGGCTCGGCGACCTCCTTGACGTCGATCGCCGAGAGCACCCTCGTGTGCTGGCCGAGGTCCTCGAGCGCGTCCTGCAGGGTGAGCGCGTTGAGCACCGTCGCCAGCATCCCCATGTAGTCGCCGGTCGCCCGGTCCATCCCCTTCGCCGCGCCGTCGATGCCACGGTAGATGTTGCCCGCGCCGACGACGATCGCCACCTCGACCCCGCGATCGCGGGTCGCGGCCACCTGCTTGGCGAGCCGCCGAACCTCGGCCGCGTCGGTGCCGTAGTCCAGGTCCCCCATCAGCGCCTCGCCCGAGAGCTTGAGGAGGATGCGGCTGAACTTGGCGGCGGACTCCCCGGCCACGACGCCTCAGTCACCCACGCGGAAGTAGGCGAAGCGCGCGACCCGGATGTTCTCGCCGGTCTTCGCGGCCAGCTCCTGGCGCAGCTCCTCGATCGACTTCGAGTCGTGCTTCTCGGCGTTGACGTGGGCCTGGTCGAGCAGCGCGACCTCGCTCGCCCACTTGCTCAGCTGGCCCTCGACGATCTTCTCGACGACGTTGTCGGGCTTGCCTTCTTCCTTCGCCTTCTCCTCGAAAACCTTCCGTTCGGCGTCGCGCGCCTGCTCGGGGATCTCCTCGGAGGAGACGTAGCTCGGCGCGGTTGCGGCGACGTGCAGGGCGACCTCATAGGCGAAAACCTTGAAGTCCTCGTTGCGGGCGACGAAATCGGTCTCGCACTGGACTTCGACCATCGCGCCGACCTTGTCGTTGGCGTGGATATAGGAGGCGACGACGCCCTCCTCGGTGCCCCGTCCCTCGCGCTTGGCGGCCGAGGCCTGGCCCTTGACGCGGAGGATCTCGATCGCCCGGTCGACGTCGCCGTCGGACTCGGCGAGGGCCGATTTGCAGTCCATCATCGCGGCGCCCGTCCGATCTCGCAGCGCCTTCACGTCGGCAGCGGTGATGCTCATGACTCGCCTTTCTCTTTGACGGCCGGCGTTGCCGGGCTGCCGGCGGGCGCAGCGGGCGGTGCCGCCGCCGCGGCGGCGGCCGCCGCGGCTTCTGCTGCTTTCTTCGCCGCCTCCTCGGCCTCCAGGCGAGCCTTCTCTTCTTCCTCCCGTTTCTTGCGCTCTTCGTCGTCCTTTTTGCGGCGCGCCATTTCCTCGGCGATCCGCTTCTCCTCCTGGACGCGCCAGGCGCCGGCGCCCGCCTCGATCGCGCCGCCGATCGTGCCGATCACGAGCTGACAGGAGCGAATCGCGTCGTCGTTGCCCGGGATCACGTAGTCGACCGGCCCCGGGTCGCAATTGGTGTCGACGAGGCCGATGATCGGAATCCGCAGGCGGGCGGCCTCGCGGACGGCGATCTCCTCTGTTTTCAGGTCGGTGACGAAGACCGCGTCGGGCAGGCGGTCCATGTCGCGGACCCCGCCGAGGTTGTACTCGAGCTTGGCGAGCTCGGCCTGCATCCCCATCCGCTCCTTGGTGGGCAGCAGCTCGAGCTTGCCCTCCTCCTGCCACTCGGTCAGCTCGTGGAGGCGTTTGATCCGCTGTGAGATCGTGTTGAAGTTGGTCAGCAGCCCGCCCAGCCAACGCTGGTTGACGTAGGGCATCTTGCAGCGGTCGGCCCACTCCTGGACCGGTCCCCGCGCCTGCTTCTTGGTGCCTACGAAGAGGACCGTGCCGCCACCGCTCGAGAGCTCGCCGGCGAATACCCTCGCCCGCTCGAGGAGCGCCTCGGTCTGGATCAGGTCGATGATGTGGATCCCGTCGAGCTCGCCGAAGATGTAACGGCGCATGTTCGGGTTCCAGCGGCGCGTCTGATGGCCGAAGTGAACTCCGGCCTCGAGCAGCTCCTTGAGGCCCGTGCTGGCTGGCATGTGGTGAGTCTCCTTGGTTTTGGGGCGAATCACCCGCTGCCCTTGCCGGGATCCGGCCTTCTCGAGGCCGGTCAGGATCCGGTTCGGCTGCGGCGGGGGTTGAGTTTCCGAGTCGGTGGATTGTAGAGGGCGCCCGCTCAGGCGGCGCGGGCGGCCTCCAGCGCCGACGCGAGGTCCGCCGGCAGCTGCGCGGTGAGCTCCAGGCGCTCGCCGCTCAGCGGGTGGTCGAAGGCAAGCCGGTGAGCGTGCAGGAACTGGCGCTCGAGCCCGTAGCGGACGGCGCCGCCGTAGGTCTCGTCGCCGGTCAGGGGATGGCCGATCGCGGCGAAGTGGGCGCGGATCTGGTGGGTGCGGCCCGTCTCGAGCTTCGCCTCGACGTAGGACTCGGCGCCGAGCAGCTCGAGCACGGCGAAGTGGGTGCGCGCCTCGCGCGATGCCGCCCCGGCGACCGCCATCCGATGGCGCTGTCGCGAGGCGCGCCCGATCGGCGCGTCGATCGTCCCCGTGCGCGAGGCCAGCCGCCCCCCGGCAAGAGCCAGGTACGCGCGTTCGACCTCGCGCCGCTTTACCTGCGCCTGGAGCGCGGCATGGGCCTCGTCGGTGCGGGCGACGACGAGCAGGCCGCTGGTGCCCTTGTCGAGACGGTGGACTATTCCCGGGCGCTCGGGGTCGGCGCCGCCGCCGAGCAGGTCCTGGAGCTCGGAGACGAGGGTCGGCCCACGGTGGGAGGGCGCCGGGTGGACGACGAGCCCCGCGGGCTTGTCGATCACCGCCAGGGCCTCGTCGAGATGGACGATGCGCGGCTCGGCGCTCACGCCTCCTCCCGCAGGAAGATCAGGGCGAAGACGAGGACGCCCGCCGTGATCGCGACGTCGGCAACGTTGAAGGGCGGCCAGGAGCCGATTTCGATGTAGTCGGTGACCGCGCCCGCCCGCAGCCGGTCGGCGAGGTTGCCGAGCGCCCCGCCGGCGACGAGCCCCGCCGCGATCCACATCCCCGGGGTCGTCGGATTGCGGGCGAGGAGATAGCCGACGAAGCCGAGCGCGAGGATGGAGAAGGCGATCAGCGGCGTGTCGCTGCCGCTGGCCAGGCCGAAGGCGACGCCCTGGTTGTGGGCGAGGGTGAGGCCGAACGGGCCGAGCACGTCGACCTGCTCACCGGGGACGAGCCGGTTCTCGACGATCGCCTTGGCGACCTGGTCGAGAACGACGACGAGGGCGCAGAGGCCGCCCGCCATGAGCCAGGGCCGGGCCGCGTAGCGTCCGCCGGCGGGCGGCGCCTCCGCCGGGGCGCTCACCCTCGAATCAGGCCGACGACGACGGCCTGGACCACAAAGAGGACGACCAGCGCGATCACCGGGGCGAAGTTGAGCGCCAAGCCGCCGCCGCCGCCGACCGAGGGCACGACTCTGCGGAAGACGTTCAGGTAGGGGTCGGTGGTATCGGTGATGAAGTCGAGCAGCGCCCGGAACCAGCGGTTGTAGAACGGGATCCTCGGCATCCAGCCGATCAGGATGTTGAGCAGGATCAGGATCGAGTAGACGAGGAAGAGAGCTTCGACGTAGTCGGCGACGTCGGCCCGGGCGAGCGCGATCGGGAGCATCAGGAGCCGCTCATCCTCTCCAGGGAGGCGCGGACCGCCGCCTCGAAGGCCTCGCGCGCGCCCTCCTCGTCGAGCACCTCGAGGCCTGCCTCCGTGCTGCCTCCGGGCGAGGCGACCGCCGTGCGAACGTCCGCCGGGTGGCGAACTCGCAGCAGCTCCGCCGTCCCCGCGGTGGCCTCGACCACCAACTCCCGCGCCAGCTCCTCGTCGAGGCCGGCGTCGGCGCCGGCGTCGGCGAGCGCTTCGACCGCCAGCGCCAGGTAGGCGGGCGCGCAGCCCATGATCGCGGTGGCGGCGTCGAAGGCGTCGTCGGGGAGCTCGACCAGGTGGCCGAGGAGCCCGAGCATCTCCCGCACCTCGGGGGCCTCGGCGCCGGCCACGCAGAGCACGCCGCGCTTGACCTCGACGGCGACGTTGGGCATCACCCTGACCACGTCGGTGCTTGGAAAGGCCGCTTCGACCCGCGCCAGCGGGGTCGCTCCGAGCAGCGAGACGACCGTCTTGGCGCCCTCCAGCTCAGCGGCAACTTCCTCGAGCCGCGCCGGCTTCACGGCGAGCACGACGACGTCGGCCCGGGCGGCGAGCTCCGCGTTCGAGTCGAGCGCTTCGCCGCCCAGATCGGCCGCCAGGTCGCCGGCCCGGCCCGAGCCGGAGTCGGTGTAGAGCATCCCGTCGATCTCGTCGGCCCAGCCCCGGGCCATTGCGGCAGCCATGCTGCCCGATCCACAGAAGCCGATAACCATCAAGCGCAGCCTAGATAAAGAGGCAGCGCGACCGGGCTACGACTGGTTGAAGAAGCCCTTGTCGATCAGCCGCGCCTTCTCCTCGGCGGAGACCTCGACGTTGCGCGGCGTCAGCAGGAAGACCTTCTCGGCGATGCGCTGCATGCCGCCGTCGAGCGAGTAGGTCAGCCCGGAGCAGAAGTCGATCATCCGCTTGGAGAGCTCGTGATCGGTCGTCTGCAGGTTGAGGATGACCGGCACCGAGCGCTTGTACTGGTCGGCGACCTGCTGGGCGTCGTTGAAGTTGCGGGGAATGACGAGGTGGACCTGGACGTCGGAGTCGCCGTTGCCGACCGGCCGCAGGGTGCGGGTCCGGGAGGCTGAGATCGGCTCGTCGTCGGAGAAGATGTCGTCGATCTCGTCGCGGCGCGAGCGCCGCGACGTCGGCAGGCGGCTGACGCGGGAGGGCTCGCGTTCGCGCCCGCCCTCGAAGAGGTCCTCAGAGCCCGTGTCGGGCTCGTCGAGTTCGTCGTACTCGGGGCCGTAGTCGTGATCCTCGGCGAGCCCGAAGTAGACCAGCGCTCTATGCCAGGTGTCGCGTAGGGCCATGACCGGATGTTTCGGCCCGCTGGGGCCGATTCCTTTACCGATTATGCCCGGTTTGACGCGCTTTCACAGGAAAAGGCCCGTGCCCAGGCGGATGATCGTCGCGCCCTCCTCGACCGCGACCTCCCAATCCTGCGACGTGCCCATAGAGAGTCGCGGCAGCCCGTGCGCGGCGGCGAGCTCCGCGAGCCGTGCGAAATGGGGCCTGGAGTCCTCGGGGCTCTCGCTGAACGGCGGCATCGTCATCAACCCGGTGACGCGGACCGGCGCGAGCCCGGCGATGAAACCGGCGAGCCGCCCCGGCTCGATCCCACCCTTGCCCTCCTCCCCGGCCACGTTGACCTCGACCAGGACCTCGGTGCCGGCGTCGCCGCGCTTGGCGAGCTCGGCGGCGGCGGAGTCGGTGCCGACCGAGTGGATCAGGCGGCAGATCGGCAGCAGTTGCTTGACCTTGCGGCTCTGCAGGTTGCCGATGAAGTCCCACTCGAAGGCGTCGCCCCAGCGCTCGCGCTTGGCGGCCAGCTCCTGTTGGCGGTTCTCGCCGACCAGTTTCACTCCAGCCTCGGCGAGCGCCCCCATCTCCTCGATCGGCACGTACTTGGTCGCGGCGAGGATCTCGACCCCCTCCCCCGCCTCGGCCCGGGCCCGATCCAGGTTGGCGGCGATCCTTGCCGGGTCGAGATCCCGGATCGGCTCGACCATCGCTCAGGCGCTCGCCTCTGCCGGCCAGGCAATGCCGCACTGGCGGCCGGTCCTGCCGGCGTCGCGGCGGTGCGAGAAGAAGAGGCCCTCCTCGCAGCTCGTGCAGAGGCCCGCTGTCGCGACCCGCTCGACGCCGGCCCCGGCGAGCAGCCGGCGAGCGACCTCGGCGAGGTCGAGCAGCCGGCCGGAGGAGATCCCGGGCCCGAGGTCGGCGAACGCCGCCAGGACCTCGTCCCCGACCTCGTAGCAGCAGGCCCCGATCCCGGGGCCGATCGCGGCGTCGGTGGCGCCGACCGCTGCGGCGCCGCGGGCGACGATCCCGGCCGCGAGCCCGCGCCAGCCGCAGTGCAGCATCGCCACGCCGCCGGGGCCGGAGAGGGCGACCGGCAAGCAGTCGGCGACGAAGACGAGCGCCGCGAGCCGCTCGTTGCCGGCGGCCCGCGGAATCGCGTGGCCGTCCACCTCGGGGATCGCCGCGCCGGGCTCGGCGTACGGGCTGGGGGTCTGCGGCGCCGTGTGGACGGCGAGCTCGGCACCGTGAACCTGGCGGCCGATCGCGACCCGCTCGGGGCCGAGGTCCAGCGCCCTGGCGAGGCGGTTGCGATTCTCGATCACCGCGTCGCGCTCGTCATCGGTGAGGATGCCCAGGTTGAGGCTCGTGAAGGGGCCGTCGCTGACGCCGCCGAGGCGGGTCGAGAAGGCGACCCGCGCGTCCGGCAGGCGGGCCTCCAGCCAGCGAGCGCCGGCCGCCTCACGCCACTCCATCGGCGCCCCCGGCCGCGGCCAATGCAACCCGCAGCTCCTCCTCGCGCCCGGTCGCGATCTCTCCGTCGAGCTTCATCCGCAGCGCCTCCGCCAGGCCGCGGCCCACGGCGGGGCCCTCCGGAACGCCGGCCGCGATCAGGTCCGCGCCGTCGATCTCGAGCGACAGCTGGCGCCACTCGCGCATGTAGGCGTCGAGCCAATCGGCGCCCAGCGCCCGGGCCAAGACGAGCTCCTCCGGCTCGTGACGGGCGGCCAGCGCCACGGCCTCCGAGGGGCGCGCCGGCGCGGCTGCCGAGAGCGCCTGCTCGTGGCCGGCCGGCCCCAGCGCCGCGGCGCGCACGGTCGGGGCGCGGCCGGCGAACCCGTCCCACGGCGATTCTCCGACCAGCGCCGCGACCTGCCGCGCGAGCTCGACGCCTCCGGGCCGCAGCTCGAGAAGCCCCCACTCGGCGAGCAGCTCGAAGCCGCGGGGTGCCTGCTCTTCGGCGGCGAGCCGCAGCAGCTCGGCGTCGCGGCGGTCGGCCGAGATCGCCTCGAGGTCGGTCGCCCGCAGCAGGGCCTCCGTCTGCGGCTCGAGCGCGAGCCCGAGCCGAGACGCGTAGCGGGCCGCGCGGATTGCCCTCGTCGGGTCGTCGAGGAAGGAGCCGGCGTGGAGGACGCGCAGCAGCCCGGCCTCGAGGTCCGCGCGGCCGCCGAAGGGGTCGATCAAGGAGGGCTCGGCAATCGGCACCGCGATTGCGTTGATCGTGAAGTCCCGGCGGCCGAGGTCGGCCTCGATGTCGGCGCCCAGCGATACCTCGGGCAGCGCGCCGGGGCGCGGGTAGCTCTCGGTGCGGGTCGCGGCGACATCGGCTTCGAGGCCGTCCAGCCGGACGGTCGCCGTGCCGAATCGCTCGTGCTCGAGCACTTCCGCGCCGAGGCGCCTGGCGAGGGCCGGTGCGTCCCCCTCGACGACGAGGTCGAGGTTGGCCGAGCGACCGCGGTCGAGCAGTAGGTCGCGGACGGCGCCGCCGACCAGGTAGACGGGGTCGCCGGCCGCCTCGCGGACCGCGTCGAGCTCCGGGTAGGCATCGCGCAGCGCTTCGCCGAGGTTGTCGTCCGAGATCTGGCTCATCTGTGCAGTCGGTCGTACCATGATCCCCTCTCCGGATGGTCGACAAGCCCAAAGCAGGTGACGACGGACCGCGGCCGGAGGCCGGGCCCGTCGATCGCCGCACCGAGCTCCTCGCCCGCCGCGAGCAGCGCCGCCGTCGGCTCCGCCGTCGCCGCCTGCTCGGCGCCGGAGGACTGGCGCTTGGCCTCCCGCCGTCGTGGCGATCGTCGCGGTCCTGCTCGGCGGAAGCGGCGAATCCGGCCAACCGACGTCGCGAGAGCGCAGTTCTGCCCGCATAGCGGGCAAAACTGCGCTTTCGCGGGATGCTTCGGGGGGGCAGGTCCGCAACGCGACGCCGCAGCCGGACTGGGAGCCGCACACCGGGCCGGTGCCGATTCTCGAGTTCCACGTCCTCGGCGCCGCTCCGGCCGACGCCCCCTACCCCGAGCTCTACGTCACCCGCGCCGACTTCCGCCGGCAGATGGACTGGCTCGAGCAGGAGGGCTTCCAGGCGGTCACCCTGGAACAGGTCGAGGACGCCTGGTGGCACCGTGGAACGCTGCCGCCGAAGCCGGTCGTCTTGAGCTTTGACGACGGCTACCGGCCGCAGTTCACCTTCGCCCTGCCGGAGCTGCGCAAGCACGGCTGGGCCGGGGTGCTCAACCTGAAGGCGGAAGGCTCGGACCTCTACACGAGCAACGTCGAAGCGATGATCGGTGCCGGCTGGGAGCTCGCCTCGCACACGATCGACCACTCGGACCTGACCACGCTCAGCGGCGCGGCCCTCGAACGGGAAGTGGCGGGGGCGCGACGGATCCTGCGGCGCGAGTACGGGGTCCCGGTGAGGGACTTCTGCTACCCGGCCGGCCGCTACGACGCGGGCGACGATTGCCGCGGTCGAAGCCGCCGGCTACAGCGGTGCGACCACCGAGATCCCCGGTTACGCGAACCGCGACAGGCCCTACGAGCTCGCCCGCTTCGAGGTCCTCGGTTCTGCCGGCGTCGCCGGGATGGCCGCGCTGCTCGCCTCAGCGCACTAGGCCCGGACGGGGATTCCCGGCGGCGGCCAGGTGGGCCTTGGCGTCGCGAACGCGGTGGGCGCCGTAGTGGAAGATCGAGGCGCAGAGGACCGCGTCGGCGCCGCCCTCGGAGATCGCCTCGCTGAGATGGTCGAGAGTGCCGGCGCCGCCCGAGGCGATCACCGGCACCGGCACCGCGTCGGCGACGGCCCGGGTCAGCTCGATGTCATAGCCGTCGTTGGTGCCGTCGCGGTCCATGCTGGTCAGCAGGACCTCGCCGGCGCCGCGCTCGACGGCCTCCACCGCCCAGGAGACCGCGTCACGTCCGTCGACCCGCCTGCGGCCGCCGTTCACGTAGACGCCCCACCCGCTCTCCTCGCGCTTGGCATCGATGGCTATCACCACGCACTGGGCGCCGAAGTGGTCGGCGAGCTCGGTCAGCAGCTGCGGGCGGCCCAGGGCCGAGGAGTTGACCGAGACCTTGTCGGCGCCGGCGTCGAGCACCGCCTGCGCGTCCTCGACCGAGCGGATGCCGCCGCCGATCGTGAACGGGATGAAGACGTTGTCCGCCGTCCTGCGGGCGAGCTCGACGATCGTCTCCCGCTTCTCGTGCGAGGCGGTGATGTCGAGGAAGACGAGCTCGTCGGCGCCCTCGGCGTCATAGCGCTCCGCCAGCTCGACCGGGTCGCCCGCGTCGCGCAGGCCGACGAAGTTGGTGCCCTTGACGACGCGACCGGCGTCGACGTCGAGGCAGGGGATCACTCGCTTGAGGACCATCGGCTCAGGCTAGGGCAGCGTTGCCTTCGGCGACCGTGAAGCGGCGCTCGTAGAGCGCCCGGCCGACTATCGCCCCCTCGACGTTGGGGGCGGCGACGCGGGCCAGCAGCTCGAGATCGGAGAGGTGGCCGACGCCGCCCGAGGCGATGACCGGGGCCCCGGTTGCCGCCGCGACCTCGTTGAGCTCGTCGATCGCCGGCCCTTCCATCGTGCCGTCGACGTCAATCGAGGTGAAGAGGAAGCGTCGGGCGCCGCGCTCGCCGAGCTCGGCGGCGACCTCAGCCGCCTGACGACCGCCCGCCTCGGTCCAGCCCTCGAGCGAGACCTCCCCGGCGCGGGCGTCGAGCGAGACGACGATGCCGGGGCCGTGGGCCGCCAGCGCGCGGTCGAGGAACTCCGGGTCGCGGAGCGCGGCGGTGCCGATCACGACCCGGGTGGCGCCGGCCTCGAGCACCGCGACGAGCGAGTCGGAGTCGCGCAGCCCGCCACCGACCTGGATCGGGCACTCGACTGCGGCGGCGATCCGCCGTACCGACTCGAGGTTCTGCGGCCGGCCCGCCTTCGCCCCGTCGAGGTCGACGACGTGCAGGAAGGCCGCGCCGTCCTCGGCCCAGCGCCGCGCGGCTTCGACGGGGTCGGCGTCATAGGCGGTCTCGCGCTCGTAGTCGCCCCGCAGCAGGCGCACCGCCTGGCCGCCGCGGATGTCTATCGCCGGGTAGAGGATCACGCAGGGACGGCCGCGCAGATCCCGGCGAAGTTGGAGAGCAGGCGCAGCCCGGCCGTGCTCGACTTCTCGGGGTGGAACTGGACCCCGTAGACGTTGTCGCGCTGCGCGGCGCAGGCGAAGCGGGCTCCGTAGGCGGCGGTCCCGAGCAGGTCCTCGACCCGCCGGCGCGGGCACGAAGGAGTGGACGAAGTAGAACGGGGTCTCCGACTCGATCCCCTCGACCAGTCGCGAATCTCGCTCCCAGCGAACCGGCGACCAGCCGATGTGCGGCACCTTGTGCCCCTCGGCGTCGAGGCCGGCCACCGGCCCGGAGATCAGACCCAGGCCCTCGGCGCCGCCCAGCTCGGTCGTCGAGTCGAAGAGGAGCTGCAGGCCGAGGCAGATGCCGAGGATCGGCACTCCGGCCGCGCGGCGCTCCTCGACCAGCTCGTCGAGCCCGCGCTCGCGGACCCGCTCCATCGCCCGTGGGAAGGCGCCGACTCCCGGCAGGATGACGCCGTCCGCGCCGCGCACCTCGGCCGCGTCGCAGGTGATCGTCGGCGCCGCGCCGACGTGCTCGAGCGCCTTCTCGACCGAGCGCAGGTTGCCCATCCCGTAATCCAGAATCGCAATCCGAGGCGGCGCCTTACTCATTCAGCGTGCCCTTGGTCGAGGGCACGCCGCTCTCCTCGCGGGTCGACGGAGACGGCGACGCGGAGCGCGCGGGCAAACGCCTTGAAGGCGGCCTCGATCATGTGGTGGGCGTTGGTGCCCTCGCGGACGCTGACGTGCAGGGTGAGCTTGGCGCTGTTGGCGACAGCTCGGAAGAACTCCTCGGCGAGCTCGGTGTCGAAGCCGGCGATCGAGGTGGCCGGCAGATCGGCGTCGAAGGCGCAGAACGGTCGCCCGGAGATGTCTATCGCGCACTCGGCCAACGACTCGTCCATCGGCACCAGCGCGGACCCGTAGCGGCGGATCCCGGCCCGGTCGTCGAGCGCCTCGTCGAGCGCCTGGCCGAGGACGATGCCGACGTCCTCGACCGTGTGGTGGGCGCCGGTCTCGAGGTCGCCGCTCGCCTCGACCCTCAACCCCAGCCGCCCGTGGCGGGCGAGCAGGTCGAGCATGTGGTCGAGGAAGCCGACGCCGGTCTCCGCACTCGCCTCTCCCCCGTCGAGGTCGAGCGAGAGCTTGATCTGCGTCTCGGCGGTGCTGCGCTCCTTTGCGGCTGTGCGGCTCATCGGCTTTCACTGCCTAATCATCGCCGACTCGGCGTGGACGGGGAAGCCCTCGGCGCGGGCGATCGTGTCGACGTGCGGGGCAAGCTTCGCCGCCGCCTCGGCGGGGATCTCGACGGTTGAGATCTTGCGGCGGAACGATGGGGGCCCGAGGGGCCCCTGCGAAGCGCCCGCGCTGGCCGTCGGCAGGCACGTGGTTGGAGCCGGCGGCGTAGTCGCCGAACGCGGTGGCGCCGTTGCGGCCGACGAAGACGCAGCCCGCCGTTGTGACCCGGTCGGCGAGCACGCTCCGCGTCCTCCTCGATCAGCTCCAGGTGCTCGGGGGCGAAAGCGTTGGCGAGGTCGATGCGCCGGCTCGGCGTCGGGGATCTGGACGAGCGCAAGCGGGGCGTCCTTGACGCTCGGGCGGTCCGAGCGAGCCGCCTTCGCGACGCCGCGCTACCCGATTGCGTCGAGCACGTGCCCCTCCGACGGCGGCGACGAGCAGCGGGCTCTCGGCCCCGTGCTCCGCCTGCGCGCAGAGATCGAGCGCGACCCAATCCGGATCGGCGTCGTCGACCGGCAACCACCATCAGCTCCGACGGTCCGGCGTAGGAGTCGATCCCGACCAGGCCCCGAAACCTCGCGCTTCGCTTCCTGTACCCAGGCGTTGCCCGGGCCGGCGATGACATCGACTGGGCGATCGTGTCGGTTCCGTAGGCCAGCGCGAAAATCGCCTGGGCGCCGCCCATCGCGTAGATCTCCTCGACCCCGCTGATCGCCGCGGCGGCGAGGACGAGCGGGTGAGAGCTCACCGCTTGCTCCCGGCGGCGAGGCCAGGGCGATGCGCTCGACGCCCGCGACCTGAGCGGGGATCGCGCACATGAGGACGCTCGAGGGATAGAAGGCCCTGCCCCCCGGTGCGTAGATGCCGGCGGAGGCGACGGGGACGCTCCTCACCGTGACGGTCTGCCCCTGGGGCAGGTTGATCTCCAGCGAGTCGGCGTCGAGCTGCGCCTCGGCGACAGTTCGGATGTTGGCGGCCGCAAGCTCCAGCGAAGCCCGGAGTGTCGGCTCGAGTCCGGCCAGCGCCGCCTCGGTCGCGGCCCTGCGTCGACGACCAGCGAGGCAGACCGGGCGTCCGGAGGGCCAAATCGGCGGTCAGGCGCTGCACGGCGTCGTCGCCGCCCTCCCTGACCTCGGCCCGGATCGCGTCGACATCCAGAGCCCCCGCGGACTCCCCCGCCTCGAGGGTCCAAAGCCGGATCTCGCCGGCCGCCAACCCAGGTGCGGTCCACTCGAACCTCCTGACCCTCATCGCCGGCGCCGCCTCCCGCAGCTTCGCGGTCAGCTCGTCCACCTCTGCGGAGCGGAGCTTGTGGGAGACGCGGTTGGCGACGAAGCGGGCCGTGCACTCGACGATCTCCTCGCGCACCTCGAGGTCGTTCTCTTCCAGGGTGCGGCCGGTCGCGACGAGGTCGACGATCCCGTCGCCGAGGCCGATCAGCGGCGCCAACTCGACCGATCCCTTGACCTCGATCACCTCGATCTGGCGGCCCGTCCCCTCGAAGTAGCGCTCGGCGATCCGCGGGTACTTGGTCGCGATCCTCATCATCCCCAGGCGCCGCGCGGATTCCCCCAGGCGGGTATCGCCCCTGCGGCCGGCGAGCACCATCCGGCAGCGGCCGAAGCCGAGGTCGAGGAGCTCATAGACGCCGCGGTCGGACTGCTCGAGCAGGACGTCCTTGCCGGTGATGCCGACGTCGGCGGCGCCCGCCTCGACGTAGGTCGGCACGTCGGAGGGGCGCATCGTCACCAGGGTGACGTCCTCGCCGGGGAAGATCAGCGCCCGCGACTCGCCGCGCACCTCAACGGTGTCGATGCCGGCGCGGTCGAGCAGGTCGAGGGTTTCGGTGAGCAGCGCGCCGCGGGGGACCGCGAGCTTCAGCGGCCCGTCGGTGGGGGTGCGGGCGGCGCCGGCCAGACCGCCCGTCATCGCCGCTCCCCCTCCGCGCGCGGCTCCTCTTCGATCTGGGCCAGGTGCACACGCTCCATGTAGAGGGCAAAGCCGGCCGCCGGGCGGTCGAGGCCGAAGCGCTTGAGCAGGCCGTCGTAGCGGCCGCCGCCGCCGAGCACGTGGCCGAGGGCGGGGTCGTAGACCTCGAGGATCGCGCCGCTGTAGTAGCCGAGGTCGCGGAGCAGGCCGAGATCGATGCGGACCCGGTCCGCCGCTCCGCGCCGCTCGAGCTCCTCGAAGGTCTCGCCGATCCGCGCCGTCGCCCGCTCGACCGCGGCGCCGCCCAGGGCGCGAGCCTGCTCGAGCACCTCGCGGCCGCCGCGCAGCTGGGAGAGCGCGACGCAGGTTTCGCACTGCTCGTCGCCGATCCCCTCGACCGCGGAGAGCTCCGCCTCGAGGCCGACGAGATCGTGCGTCGCGAGGCGCTCGATGATCGAGTCGCGCGCCTCGCCTTCGATGCCGTACTCGGTGAGCAGCTGGCGATAGAGATCGGAGTCGCCGAGCCCGATCACGGCGCGGTCGAGGCCGGCGGCGGCGAGCGCCGCCTCCAGCACCTCGACCACCTCGGCGGTGCCCTGCGGCGCCGGCGCGCCGATCAGCTCGACTCCGGCCTGGACGAACTCGCGCATCTGGCCACGCTGGGGCCGCACCGCCCGGTAGGCGTTGGCGAGGTAGCAGAGGCGGATGGGGCCCTCGGCGTCGGCGTAGCGACTGGCGACAGCCGCGCGATCGGCACCGTCATTTCGGCGCGCAGCGCCAGCAGCTCGCCGCTCTCGTCGAAGAAGCGATAGCCGCTGCCCGCCGAGCGGCCGTCGCCGCGGGCGAGGACCTCGTCGTACTCGATCGCCGGCGTCGCGACCTCGCCGTAGCCGCGCTCTTCGAAGACGTCGATCAGCCCACGTTGAAGCTTGCGCAGCTCGCGCATCTCATCGGGCAGGACATCTCTGGTCCCCGGGGGGATCGGGTGAATCACAAGCGCCGCCTCCTCTGCTTCCGCTCGCTCGCACTCATGATGACCGGAGATCTTGCTTGCTCGCTCCCGCGTCCGGGGGCGGCGCGCTCACCCTGGGATGCCCTATGCAGGGACCTCCGAGGAGACTCGCTCGATGTTCGCGCCGAGCGCCCGCAGGCGCTCGTCGATCTGCTCATAGCCGCGGTCGATCTGGCGGATGTTGCCGATCTCCGAGACGCCGTCGGCCGCCAGGGCCGCAATGAGCATCGCCATGCCGGCGCGGATGTCGGGGCTCTCCAGGCGTTCGCCGTGAAGCCGGCTCGGACCGCTGACGATCGCCCTGTGGGGATCGCACAGCGTGATCCGAGCGCCCATCGCAACCAGCTTGTCGACGAAGAAGAGGCGGTTCTCGAACATCTTCTCGAAGATCAGGATCTCGCCGTCGGCCTGGGTGGCCAGGGCGAGGGCGATCGACGTCAGGTCGGCGGGGAACGCCGGCCAGGGGCCGTCCTCGATCTTCGGGATCGCGTCGCCGACGTCGGCCCTGACCCGCAGATTCTGCTTCGCGGGCACGATCATGTCGCTGCCCTCGATCTCCGAGGTGAGCCCGAGGCGGCCGAACTGGCGACGTACGTTGACGAGGTCGCCGGGGTCGACGTCGCGGATCCGCACCTCGCCCTCCGTCACCGCGGCCAGCGCCATGAAGCTGCCGACCTCGATGTGGTCGGCGGAGATCGTGTGCTCGGCGCCGCCCAGCCGGTCGCGCCCGTTGACGGTCATCACATTCGAGCCGATCCCGTCGACGTGCGCCCCCATCTCGGCGAGCAGCCGCGCCAGGTCCTGGACGTGCGGCTCGCAGGCGGCGTTGGCGATCGTCGTCGGGCCGGGCGTCAGCGCCGCCGCCATCAGCGCGTTCTCCGTGCCCATCACCGAGGGCTCGTCCATGAAGATCGCGCAGGCCTTGAGGCCGCCGGCGGCGGCGGACAGCTCGATCCAGCGGTCACCCTCTATCCGCGCCCCCAGGTCGGCGAACGCATCGAGGTGGGCGTCGAGGCGGCGGCGGCCGATGAAGTCGCCCCCCGGCGGCGGCATCCGGGCCTCGCCGAAGCGGGCCAGCAGGGGGCCGGCGAGCAGGAACGAGGCACGGATCTTCGCCGAGAGCTCCTCGTCGACCGCGACATCGTCGACGGCGGCGGCGCAGAGACGCAGGCTGTTGTCGGCGACCCACTCCGCCTCGACGCCGAGCCGCTCGAGCAGCGCGATCTGGGCCTCGGTGTCGCGGATCCGCGGCACCCGGTGAAGGAGCAGCTCCTCCTCGGTCAGCAGGCAGGCGGCGAGGATCGGCAGGGCCGCGTTCTTGTTGCCTGCGACGGTGAGCTCGCCGGAAAGCGGCTCGCCTCCTTGGATGACGAATTTCTCCATTGGGACTGGGCTAGGGTAACGGCCTGCATGGGGAGAGGCTGGAAGATCGTGATCGGCGCCGTCGCGGCGCTGATCGGGCTGCTCGTCGTGCTGGTGCTCGTCAACGCGTACCTCACCGGCCGGGAAACGAAGGCGGCCGAGGTGACGGTTCCGGGAGGCCGCCTGCTCGAGCTCCGGGGCGCAGACCTGCAGGTGGTCGAGGGCGGCCCGCGCGACGGCAGCCCGATCGTCCTCATCCACTGCTTCACCTGCGCCATCGACTGGTGGGACGGGATGCGGCCGGCCCTCGAACGCGACCACCGGGTCGTCGCGGTCGACCTGCTCGGCTTCGGAGGCTCCGAAAAACCGGGCTCCGGATACTCGATCGAGAACCAGGCCGAGCTCGTCGCCCAGGCCCTCTCACGGCTCGGGGTGCGCAACGCGACGGTCGTCGGCCACTCCCTGGGCGGGACCGTCGCCGGGGCGCTCGCGGAGCGCTCGCCCGAGCTCGTCAGGCGTCTGGTGATCATCGACCAGGCCCCCAACAACCAGGACTACGGCGAAGGGCTCCCATTCAGCGCCCAGGTCACCTTCTATCCGTTGATCGGCCCCGCCATCTGGCGCCTGGCCCCCGACGCCCTGATCAAGGATGGGCTCAGCGAGGCCTTTGCGCCCGGGATATGACGTGCCCGACGCGTATGTCGACGACTTCCGTCGCGAGACCTACACCTCCTACGATCACGGGGGCGAAGCCGAGGACGACTTCCTCGAAGCGGAGCCGCTCGACCGGCGCATCAGGGCGACGGGCGTGCCCCTGTTGGCGATCTTCGGCGCCGAAGAGCAGATCTTCGATCCCCAAAAGGCGCTCGCCGCCTATGCCCGCCTGCCCGGCGCCAGGACCGCGCTGATCGGCGGCGCGGGCCACTCCCCGAACGTGGAGAAGCCGGGCCGGACCGCGGCCCTGGTGCGCGCGTTTGCAAGAAGCCCTGCAGAATGAGAAGCCCGTCCGACCACGTCCCTAAATTGGCGAACCCATGTTCGATTCAAAGACATCACTGACCGGGCGTCTGACCGACGCCGTCGACCTGTTGATCGACTTCGCCACGCTCGGCGAGTACGGCATGGAGCCGGTCGAGCGACAGGGTGCGGCCTGCGAGTCGCGCCACCGCGCCAACCGGGCGCGGCAAGGGACCCGACATCGCGGTGCTCGCCGCGGCCGGGACGTTGCCGCCGGCGCCCGCTGAGCCGGAGGCAAGCGGAGCCTCCGGCGCGCGGTGGCCGCGGCCGGCTTTGGGTCGCGATCGGCGTCTGCGCAGCCGCCCTCGTGGCCGTCGCGCTGGGCGCCCTGGTCAGCTGGCACTTCTCGGATGCGGTCGTCGTCCCCGATCACTCGCCATGGCCCGAAGACGTAACCGTCGAGGCGGTCGGGCCCGGGCGGATCGTGCTCGAGCGGACCGACCAGACGGCCCGCCCGGGCTTCTACGGGATCAGCTGGCAGGGCGGCCACGCCACCGTCGGGCCGAGTGATTGACCAGAACGAGGACTCCGTCACCAGGCGGCTGGTCGACCACCACGGCTACCTGGTCGCGGGACGCAAGGTCGCCCTCGACGACGTCTTCGTAGGAAACCCCCGCCAGGCGCTGGGCCTTCCCTTCGCCGACCTGGCGATCGACGGGGAACTCGGCCCGATGCCGGCCTGGCTCGTTCCGGCCCAGGGGGAACGGGTGGCCGCCGTCGCGCCGGCCGGGCACCTGGGCGATCTTCGTCCACGGAATCAACGGCAGCCCCCAAAACGGGCTTGCCCACGGCCCGCCTGTTGCGCAAACTCGGCCTTCCCGCGCTCTACATCACCTACCGCGACGATCTCGGTGCCCCGCAGAGCCCCGACGGCCACCACCACATGGGCCTGACCGAGTGGCGGGACCTCGAGGCTGCCGCCCGCTATGGCGTCGCCCACGGCGCACGGCGCCTGATCCTGATCGGACACTCGATGGGCGGCTCGTGGTCGCCAGGTTCATGGAGCTCTCGCCGCTCTCCCGCCGCGTCGCCGCTCTGATCCTCGACGCCCCCGCGCTCAACTGGAAGCGGATCCTCGAATTCAACGCCACGGAGATGGGACTCCCCGGCTTCGCGGCCCGGCCGGTCGAGTGGGCGGTCGGGGCGCGGATAGACGCCGACTGGAACGGGGTCGACGCGCTCAGCCACAGCGAGGACTTCCACCTCCCGATCCTGCTCTTCCACGGCCTCGCCGACGACCTGATCCCGATCGCGACCAGCGACGACTTTGCCGCCGAGCTCCCGCACTGGGTCACCTATTTCCGGGTTCCCGAAGCCGAACACACCCAATCCTGGAATGTCGACCCACAGCTCTACGAAAGACGCGTGAGCAGATTCCTCGAAAGGTCCCTGAAACGCAACGAGCCCGACAGAAGTCGGGCTCGAGTTGCTGAATAAGAACCGGCGGCGACCTACTCTCCCAGGGGGTTGCCCCCCAAGTACCATCGGCGCAGAGTGGCTTAACTGCTCTGTTCGGAATGGGAAGAGGTGTTTCCCACTCGCTGTGCGCCACCGGAATTGTTGCGAGACGTCCCCGGTGGACTTTGAAAACCGCACAAGGCCAATGAAGGTAAAGAAATAAATATCCGTCAAGCCCTCGACCCATTAGTACCGGTCGGCTACGTGCATTGCTGCACTTCCACCGCCGGCCTATCAACCTGGTGGTCTACCAGGGGTCTTACTCCCTCAAGGGGATGGGAGAGCTCATCTCGAGGACGGCTTCCCGCTTAGATGCTTTCAGCGGTTATCCGTTCCGTGCGTAGCTAACCTGCGATGCCCTTGGCAGGACAACAGATACACCAGCGGCACGTTCATCCCGGTCCTCTCGTACTAGGGATGACTCCCCTCAACTCTCCAACGCCCACAGCAGATAGGGACCGAACTGTCTCACGACGTTCTGAACCCAGCTCGCGTACCGCTTTAATGGGCGAACAGCCCAACCCTTGGGACCTACTCCAGCCCCAGGATGCGACGAGCCGACATCGAGGTGCCAAACCGGTTCGTCGATGTGGACTCTTGGAACCGATAAGCCTGTTATCCCCGGAGTACCTTTTATCCGTTGAGCGACGGCGCTTCCACTTGCTACCGCCGGATCACTAAGCCCAACTTTCGTTCCTGCTCGACCCGTCGGTCTCGCAGTCAAGCTCCCTTGTTGCCTTTACACTCTACGCACGATTTCCAACCGTGCTGAGGGAACCTTTGGGCGCCTCCGTTACAATTTAGGAGGCGACCGCCCCAGTCAAACTGCCCACCTGACACTGTTCACCACCCGGATTACGGCATGGTGTTAGAAGCCCGGACTACCAAGGGTGGTATCTCAAGGGTGACTCCCCGACCACCAAAGCGGCCGGTTCACTGTCTCCCACCTATCCTGAGCGAGATACCCCAGACTCCAATATCAAGTTGCAGTAAAGGTTCACGGGGTCTTTCCGTCTAGCTGCGGGTACTCGGCATCTTCACCGAGACTTTAATTTCACCGAGCCTCTCGTTGAGACAGCGTCCAACTCGTTACGCCATTCGTGCAGGTCGGAACTTACCCGACAAGGAATTTCGCTACCTTAGGACCGTTATAGTTACGGCCGCCGTTTACCGGGGCTTAGCTTCGCTGCTTCGCGCCGAAGCGCTAACAAGTCCGCGTAACCTTCCGGCACCGGGCAGGCGTCAGCCCCTATACGTCGTCTTGCGACTTAGCAGAGGCCTGTGTTTTTGGTAAACAGTCGGTTGGACCAATTCACTGCGGCCCCCTCGGGCTTCCTCCGTATGGAGTTCACCCTACTGGGGCGTCCCTTCTCGCGAACTTACGGGACGATTTTGCCGAGTTCCTTAACGAGAGTTAGCTCGCTCACCTCAGTATGTTCTACTTGTCCACCTGTGTCGGTTATCGGTACGGGCACGCGAATCCTGCCTAGAGGATTTTCTCGGAGGCATGGGATCGGGGACTGGCCGGCGGTCAAGCCAGCTGGCATCGCACCTCGCGTCAAAACGCCGCTGCGGATTTCCCTACAGCGACTGGCTACGTGCTTGCCCCAGGACAACCATCGCCTGGGTTCCCTTACCCTTCCCCGTCCCCCCATCGGTCATAACGGAAACGACGTGGTACAGGAATATCAACCTGTTGGCCATCGGCTACGCCTTTCGGCCTCGCCTTAGGTCCCGACTAACCCTGAGCAGACGAACTTTACTCAGGAAACCTTGGACAATCGGTGGTGGGGAGTCTCACCCCACTATCGTTACTCATGCCGGCATTCTCACTTCCAGCCGCTCCACGGAGGCTTACGCATCCGCTTCACGCAGCTGGAACGCTCTCCTACCGCGTGCAGAGCCCGCAGGCCTGCACACCCATAGCTTCGGAGACTAGCTTTAGCCCCGTTGAATTATCCGCGCCCGAACACTTGACCAGTGAGCTGTTACGCACTCTTTCAAGGAATGGCTGCTTCTAAGCCAACCTCTTGGTTGTCTGTGCACTCGGACATCGTTTGCCACTTAGCTAGTACTTAGGGTCCTTAGCTGATGGTCTGGGTTGTTCCCCTTTTGCGTACGAAGTTTATCCCCCGCACACTGACTGCCGAACTCACCGTAACGGCCTTCGGAGTTTGCCTGAAGTCGGTAACCTGGTAGGGCCCCTAGTCCAAACAGTGCTCTACAGCCGTTACGAAAATAACGTTCGACGCTATACCTAAATATATTTCGGAGAGAACCAGATATCTCTGGGCTTGATTAGCCTTTCACTCCGATCCACAGGTCATCCGCCCAGTTTTCAACCTAGGTCGGTTCGGCCCTCCACGAGGTCTTACCCCCGCTTCAGCCTGCCCATGGATAGCTCGCCCAGTTTCGGGTCTACCGCCAATGACTGTGTCGCCCTATTCAGACTCGCTTTCGCTACGGCTCCGCTCATCGCTTAACCTTGCCACTGACGAGTAACTCGCCGGCTCGTGATGCAAAAAGCACGCCGTCACACCCGAAGGTGCTCCGACCACTTGTAAGCTTACGGTTTCAGGTACTATTTCACTCCCCTTCAGGGGTGCTTTTCACCTTTCCCTCACGGTACTAGTTCACTATCGGTCACCAGGTAGTACTTAGCCTTGGAGGGTGGTCCCCCCGGGTTCAGACCGCGTTTCACGGGAGCGGTCTTACTCAGGAACATCAATCGGCAGATCGGTGTGTTTTCACCTACGGGACGATTGCCCTCTGTGGTGCGAGGTTCCACTCGCTTCGGTTAACACCCGATTTTGTAACTGCCGCCGAGCCAGGCACAGCTCGGACATGGTGCCCTACAACCCCTGATCAGCAACGTGTGCCCACTTACACTCATCAGGTTTGGGCTGATCCCTTTTCGCTCGCCACTACTAAGGGAGTCTCGGTTGATTTCTTTTCCTCGGGGTACTTAGATGTTTCAGTTCCCCCGGTTTCCTTCCGATGGCTATGAATTCACCACCGGATGACGCCGCATTACCGGCGCCGGGTTTTCCCATTCGGAGATCCGCGGGTCAAAGGCTGTTCAGCGCCTCACCGCGGCTTATCGCAGCCGTCCACGTCCTTCTTCGACTCCTGGTGCCAAGGCATCCACCGTAAGCCCTTAACATCTTGACGGTGAACGAACTCTACGTAGAAACGTACAGTTCGTAAATTAAATTACCCATATACATTGGCACTTGTGCAGTTTTCAAGGTCCACCGAGGCACACGCGGCAGGGTCTCTGCCGGCGGTCTCTCAAAACTGAGCAGCGTACTCGGCAACTAGATGTTGCCGAGGAGCCCGGTCGACGTTCTAGAGAAATCTCCCTAGAAAGGAGGTGATCCAGCCGCAGCTTCCGCTACGGCTACCTTGTTACGACTTCACCCCAATCACAAGTCCCACCTTCGACGGCTCCCTCCAAAAGGTTAGGCCACCGGCTTCGGGTGTTACCTGCTTTCGTGGTGTGACGGGCGGTGTGTACAAGGCCCGGGAACGTATTCACCGCGGCATTGCTGATCCGCGATTACTAGCAACTCCACCTTCATGGAGGCGAGTTTCAGCCTCCAATCCGAACCGAGGCGCACTTTCTGGGATTCGCTCCACCTCACGGTATTGCTGCCCTTTGTATGCGCCAATGTAGCACGTGTGTAGCCCTGGACATAAGGGGCATGATGACTTGACGTCGTCCCCACCTTCCTCCGGTTTGTCACCGGCAGTCTCCCATGAGTCCCCAACCTAATGCTGGCAACATGGAACGGGGGTTGCGCTCGTTGCGGGACTTAACCCAACATCTCACGACACGAGCTGACGACAGCCATGCACCACCTGTGAATGTGTCCCGAAGGAAAGCCATATTTCTATGGCGGTCACATACATGTCAAGCCCAGGTAAGGTTCTTCGCGTTGCGTCGAATTAAACCACATGCTCCGCTGCTTGTGCGGGCCCCCGTCAATTCCTTTGAGTTTTAGCCTTGCGGCCGTACTCCCCAGGCGGGGCACTTAGTGCGTTAGCGACGGCACGGGAGGAGTCGACACCTCCCACACCTAGTGCCCATCGTTTACGGCGTGGACTACCAGGGTATCTAATCCTGTTCGCTCCCCACGCTTTCGCGCCTTAGCGTCAGTACCGTCCCAGCGAGCTGCCTTCGCTATTGGTGTTCCTCCTGATATCTGCGCATTCCACCGCTACACCAGGAATTCCACTCGCCTCTTCCGGACTCTAGCCTCACAGTATCCATCGGCTTTCAAAGGTTGAGCCTTTGACTTTCACAACGGACTTATGAGGCCGCCTACGCGCGCTTTACGCCCAATGATTCCGGACAACGCTTGCTCCCTACGTATTACCGCGGCTGCTGGCACGTAGTTAGCCGGAGCTTCTTCTGGAGGTACCGTCAATCCACACGGCTATTCACCGGTGAACCTTCGTCCCTCCTGAAAGGGGTTTACAACCCGAAGGCCGTCTTCCCCCACGCGGCGTTGCTGCGTCACGCTTTCGCGCATTGCGCAAGATTCCCCACTGCTGCCTCCCGTAGGAGTCTGGGCCGTGTCTCAGTCCCAGTGTGGCTGATCGTCCTCTCAGACCAGCTACCCATCGTTGCCTTGGTGGGCCGTTACCCCACCAACAAGCTAATGGGCCGCGAGCCCCTCCCAATGCGGAGGCCGAAGCTTCCTTTAGCGACAGGCTTAGACCTGTGCGCCACATCCGGTATTAGCCCGAGTTTCCTCGGGTTGTCCCGGTCATCGGGGCAGGTTACTCACGTGTTACTCACCCGTTCGCGGCTTGGCCCCAGGGCAAGCCCTGGTTCGTCGCACCACTTGCATGTGTTAAGCACGCCGCCAGCGTTCGTCCTGAGCCAGGATCAAACTCTCCGTG